>CAWAKG010000022.1:0-188630 GCA_963782505.1 uncultured Acidobacteriaceae bacterium
TGAAACTTTTCTTCCCGCAAAAGGAACCGCGGCCCACGACATCATAGCTTACTTCCTTGCCGTGGGCCGGGTGAAGTTTTAACCGGGTGTTAACCAACTAAGTCCTTGCGGAATCGTCGGTTATGGCAAAGTTCCGCCCATGAAGACGGTTCCGCCCTGCGGTCCGGAGCCGCGCGGGCGCACCAGGAAGACCACATCCTGGCCGCTCTTCATCTGGCTTTCCAGGCGGCGGAAGTCGTCGTCGCTGTTCACCGGCTGTTTGTTGATCTCCAGAATCACGTCGCCCCGGCCCAGACCGATGCCGTCACCGAAGCCGTCGGGCTTGACCTCCTGAACGATCACGCCCTTGTTGTTCGGCAACTGCAGGCGGTCAGCAAGGTCGGGGGTGATGTTACGAACGGTGATGCCAAACTTGCTCTCTTGCGGCTGTGCCTGCTCCTCGCCGCCCTCATCCTCACCCAGGCGGGTGGCGAACAACTTGGAGCGGTCGGCGATGGTCACGGTGGCCGTCTCCGGCTTGCCGTTGCGCACGTAGCCGATCTTCGCGGCAGTGCCCGGCTTTAACGCGGAGATTTCTGCCACCAGCTCGTCACCGCTCTTCACACCTTTGCCGTCGACCGAGGTGATGGTGTCGCCAACCTTCAGGCCCGCCTTCTCCGCCGGCCCGTTGGGAGTGATGTCGGCAATCGTTACGCCGCTGGTCACTCCATAAACGCGAGCCACCGCGGGATTGGGAACGGCATTAAACTGCACGCCGATCGAGCCGCGCGAGACCTTGTGCTCCGGCCCGATCAACTGGTTGTAAACCGCAACCACCGTGTTCGAAGGCATGGCGAAGCCAACGCCCTGGTATCCGCCTCCACTGGTGAAGATGGCGGTGTTGATGCCGATGACCTCGCCGTTCATATTCACCAGCGGGCCGCCGGAGTTGCCGGGGTTGATGGCCGCGTCGGTTTGAATAAACGACTGGAACTGCCGCTGCGGCACAATGTTGCGGCCGCGCGCTGAAACGATACCGGCGGTCACGGTCTCTTCCAGGCCGAACGGGCTGCCGATAGCCAGCACCCAGTCGCCAACCTGCATGCTGTCGGAGTTGCCCATCTTGGCCGCCGTCAGCGTCTTGCCCTTAGGATCGATCTTGATCACTGCCAGGTCGGTTTCCAGGTCGGTGCCCACGACGGTAGCGTCATAAGTAACCGTGTCGGGATCGTTCATCAGCTTCACGTGGATGCGGTCGGCTCCATCGACCACGTGCCGGTTGGTAACGATGTAACCCTTGGGATCGACAATCACGCCCGAACCCAGCGAACGCTCGCGCAGGTCACCGCCGTCCGGTCCGCCGGGCATCTGGCCGCCGCCTTGCCCTCCGCCCTGTCCACCAAAGAAGCGGTCAAAGAAATCCTGGAAGGGATTGTCCTGATCACCGCCGCCGTTGTCATCCGGTGAGCCGGGCATACGCCGGCGATGCGGGTTCTTGATGGTCGACTCGGTGCGGATGTTGACCACTGCCGGCTCAAGCTGGCGGGAGATCTGCGAGAACTGATTCGATAGCTGCTGCGGCGACGGAAGGGTTAGCGGGGTGGCATCGCTGCTCGAACTCTTCTCTTTGCCCTTGACCCCCGCCGATACCACGGTGCCGATAAGAATGCCCAACGAAAGTGTCGCCAAAATCACCAGGGTTGAGGCAAAGCGGTTGGACTTCATCTGCTGCCTGAAACCCGTTTCGTGCGAATCCATCTACTGTCCTCCGGCTAACTTGAAAGCCAAACAAAAATTATACCGTTATTCGGCAGGGCCGACCTTTTAGCATTCTTCGAGTCAGGCAGGAGAGTTCCCAGGAGTCGAAGCTTCAGGCGATTAGACGCAGGCCGAGAGGCGCAGGTCAACAGAGGCGTTCTCAGCTACAGAGTTACGGGGACGAGCGCGGATGAAGAAACGGCAGCCGCGGATTGACGCCGAGTACGCGGATTGGTGCGGATGGTTACGGATTTCGCCGAAACTTTCTCTAACGGAGACCGCGCAGCCGATTGTCGCGAAGGAAAACCGGCAACCGGAAGTAGATCCGCCGGCATAGGTCTTCGTAGTCACGGTATTGAACGCGGTTGATGTGCTGAAGATCGCTGGGAACCTCGAGGCGGTTGCCTTTATAGTCGGCGATGATGAACGGCTTCTTCAGCACGTAAGCAATGCCAACCTCGATGTACACATTGGGCCGGATGTCGGCGTCGCGGTTGTCGAAGATACAGAAATCGGCGCGCCGAATCTCCCGGATGGTTTTCGCGAAGAACCCCACTCCCGACATGTCCATGTCGGTCCACACCGGGCGGATATTGGAGGGCTCCAGCACGAAACGCAGATTAGGCCGCAGGGTCTTATTGATTCGCGGCAAGAATCTGTGTCCAACAAAGCACGTGAGCCGTCGCGAACGGGGTGTTCCGGAAAAGCGAAGGGCGAAAATGGTGAACTTCCCTCGCGTAGGATCCAATCCTTCATGCGGCACAATCGTTAGGGTCTTCGAACCGCCTTTGAAGCGAAGCGCCGACCGGCCTTTACAGTTCAGTTCCGCAACCAGCCTGGGTAAGCCACGCCGCAACTCCTCCAGCCTAACCTGTCTCTCTTTACTGGTAATCAGTCCGTTTGTGAAGTTGGTATCGAGCCAATCTTTGAAGTACGACTGAAGCTCGGATTGCGAGATTCTGCGCGGCATCCGGAGCGCGGCTCAGGAGTAGAAATACGAGAGCGTGTTCAGCGCTTCGGAGAGGGGGCCGGACACGATCGTCTCCCTGCTGCCACGGCGCGATGCTTTTCTAGCCGCTCGGGACGACGAGAGCTTAGCCGCTCTCCTGGGGGTCGAGGATTTCGCTCTCTTGCGGGAGGAAGCTTTCCCGTTCTTTACGGCCTTACTCATAACAGTGCCATTATGCTCTCCCCATTAGACGCCATCAACTGCTAACGTGACTCTTCACATGTCCACCGTGGCGGAAGTGCGTTGTCGGAGGTTGAAACACGATCTGCGTTCATGCGTGCGAATCGGTGGCGTGAAACGGCAGGAGCTTAAACCCGCACACGTCCTCGTGATGCTGCTCACCGACATTCATCGCCATAAACGCTACCTTCAGACGACCTGCGCCATGCATTTTGCTTGACACTCAATGCTGCATGGGGGACGGTTCAGGATTCACGGTCATTTGAAAGTCGCTCAGGAGACCCCATGCGCCGGACTGTTGGGTTGTTACTGTTTTGCGCCGCAGTTGCCATCGTCTCGCCCGCCCAGACGTTCACCAAGCTGTACGACTTCCAGGGACTCACCGACAGTGGCTATCCGTGGGCCTCGCTGGTACAGGGGGTTGACGGCAGCTATTATGGCGAAGCCCAGGGAATCTTTCAGAACAATGATCCGGGCGCAATATTCAAGATCACATCATCTGGGACCTTCACAACCGTTCATCACTTTGACAGCAATAACCCTCTGGAACCGGCAGGCCCTATCGGCGGTCTGGTACGAGTCCGAACCGGCGACCTTTATGGAGCTGGCGGAGGGGGCCTTTACGGCTCCGGCACGGTCTTCGAAGTAACTCCGGAAGACAACGTCACAACCGTGTATAGCTTTTGTGCGCTGGGGGCTAACTGTCCCGACGGAACATTCCCATGGGCGCCACCAATACAAGGTGCGGACGGGAACCTCTACGGCACAACCGGGACGGGTGGAACCACCGATTGCCGCTATGGCTGCGGCACGATTTTTCGAATGACGCCTGAGGGAGTTCTTACCACGCTGCACTCATTCCAGGGACCCGACGGCGCAAATCCTCATGCCCGCTTGATGCTTGCCAATGACGGCAACTTCTATGGAACAACCTTCCACGGCGGAAGCACGCAGGGCAGGTGCAACAACAACTACGCACCGGGTTGTGGAACGGTATTCAGAATCACCCCGAACGGCGTTTTCACGACTTTGCACGTCTTCTGTCTAGAGAGCGGCTGCCCTGATGGCAGCAATCCTGCGCATGGTCTGATCCAAGGCGAGGATGGTTACCTGTACGGAGTGACATCCTCAGTCATCTCTGCGGGCACGGTATTCAGGATGAGTACGGATGGAACTCTGACCACGATCACCACGTTTGCTCAAGGCGAAGGCGCAGACGGTGAGTTATTGCAAGCGCCAGACGGTGATTTCTACGGAACTTTGTTTACAGCGGGAGTTGGCGACCGGGCCTTCAAGTTAACGCCTTCGGGCGTTCTTACAACCCTGTATAAATTTTGCATGCAGAATTTGTGCAAGGATGGTGAAGGCCCGGAAGGCGCTCTCACTTTAGGCAGTGACGGTCTGTTGTATGCCACCTCATACCAGTTCGGCGTATACGGGTTTGGCACCGTGTTCAATCTGGACGTCGGTTTCGTCCCCCTGTCCATTACGAAGACCGGCAACGGCACCGTCATTAGCGGCGATAACCGCATCTACTGCGGCCAGACCTGCTCGAACATTTATGTGCACGATACGCAGGTTGGCTTGACCGCCATCCCCGCCCCCGGCTCGACCTTCACCGGATGGACAGGTTGCGACAACACGCAGAACAGTTTCTGTCTGGTCAAGATGTCGAGCGCACGCAATGTGACAGCCAGCTTCGATACCGCTACGGTGATGCTGACTTCGCTGCTGTTGAATCCAACTTCGGTGAAGGGAGGCCAGCTCTCCGTGGCCACTCTCTCGCTCAGCGCGCCTGCGCCACCGGGTGGCGTGGGCGTCAGCATCACAAGCGACAACCCTCAGGTTGCACACCCGCCATCGTGGGTTGTCATTCCCGGCGGAAAAACCTCGGTGAGCTTTGCGGTGCGGACATCAGTGGTGAGAGCCAAGACGCTGGTGAACATCACCGCCTCGGCAAGTGGATCGCAAGTCAGCGCCACTCTCACCGTCACTACCGGCTCCAACCAAGGAGCCGTATTGCACTAAGGAGTCGGGGTTCAGTCCTGCTCCGCATTCATTCGCGCAATCCGCGGTTAAAGTCCGATCCGTGTTTATCCGTATAAATCCGTGGTTAAGAAAGGTGTGGTTAAGTCCGCGCTTTGAAGGGGACGGCCTTCAGGCCGTCCGCAAATTCCTGGAATAAATCTGGGCTTTAGCCCCGGAGGATTTTCGATCGGGCTTAATCAGACTCTCCTTAAGCTTTACTGCGCTTCGTACACGGTCTTCCCGCCGACCACCGTCCGAAGGACTTTGGTCTTCAGGATCTCCGGCGGCGCGACCTTGGTCAGGTTGCGGTCAAGCACCACGAAGTCGGCCAGCATGCCCGGAGCGAGCGTGCCCTTCTCCTTCTCCATGAATTCGGCATAGGCCGAGCCGGTTGTGTACGCCGCGAGCGCCTGCTCGATCTTCAACTTCTGTTCAGGGAAGTACGACTTGGTTCCGGCTTCGTTCTCCCGCGTCACCGCGGCGTAGACTCCGCGAAATGGGGTGATTGGCTCGACCGGATAATCCGTGCCAAACGCTATTCGAACGCCGTTGTCGAGGAACTCCTTCCAGGGATACGACGTCTTGGCGCGCACCGGTCCGATGCGCTCCTCCGCCCAGTTCATGTCGGTCAGCAGATGGTTGGGCTGCACCGAGGCAATCACGCTCAGCTTGCGAAACTGCGCAAACTGATCGGGCGCGATGACCTGGTCATGCTCGATGCGCAGCCGAAGCTGCTGCGGGTCTTTTCCTCCCGGCAGGTCCTTCGCTTGCAGGTTGCTCTCGGCCGCCGCGAAGGCGTCGAGCGCCATCTGCGCCGCGCGGTCTCCGATGGCGTGGAAGCCCATCTGAAATCCCGCCGCTGCTCGCTCGACCGCCATAGGGTTCAACTCTGCCTGCGTGTACTGCGGCAGGCCCGAGTTGCGGGGATCGTCCGAATACGGCGCCAGCAACGCCGCTGTGCGCGAGCCCAACGAGCCATCCATGAAGCCCTTGAGCATCGTGGTGTGCAGCATGGGGTCGCTCGCCGGATGGTGGGCGCGGTGTTCCTTCAGCAGCGCGACCGAATCCTTGAAGCGCAGCCATTCGCTGATGCGCAGCGTGAGCTTGCCTTCGCGCTCCAGCTCTTCGTAGACCAGGAACTGGTCCCAGTCAGAATTGTCCTGCGCGGAGGTGACACCCGAGCGCGCAGCATCGGCCAGCGCCAGCTCCGCCGCACGGCGGCGCTGTGCGGTTGTCGGCGGTGGCACTTTGGAAAAGACGAGCCCTTGCGCCGACTCGCGAATGATTCCCGTCGGCTGGCCCTGCGCGTCGTGATCGATGGCACCGCCCTGCGGAGGCACGGTCTTGGCCGTTATGCCTGCCGCCTCCAACGCCGCGGAGTTGGCGACTGCAATGTGTCCGTCGACGCGGACGAAGATCGCCGGATGCCCGCCTGTCACGCCGTCTATGTCCTGCCGCGTCGGCAGCTGCTGCCCTGGCCACAAGGTGTGGTCCCAGCCGTCGCCGATGATCCAGTCGCCCGGAGCAGAAGTCCTGGCGCGCGCCGCAATGCGTTGCTGCATCTCGGCCAGCGACTTTGCGCCCACCAGGTTGATGTTCATCTGCTCGAAGCCGCCCGACTGCAGATGGCAGTGCGCATCGTTGAAGCCCGGCATGACGAAGTGCCCGCCGAGATCAATGACCTGGGTGTGGCTGCCTTTCAGTCTGCTGATGTCATCGTTCGTCCCTACAGCAACTATGCGACCATCGAGGACCGCGATCGCCTGCACCCGTGCCGGCGTCGCCTGGGTGTAGATATCGCCGTTCACGAAGATCGTGTCCGGCGGAGCGTTGTTGGGTGACGCGAAAGCCATAAGAGAAGAGAAAAAGAGCAAAAAAAGGGCAATATTCGGCACGTTGACCATGGTTTTCATGTGTGTTCTGCAACACCGCTCATAACTTTAGATTATGAGTGGCACCAGATCCATAACTCTGCGTCATATCAAAAACTCTCGTTTTTGCACATAAATTTGACCTTTTGCTTCCTGTTTGAGACTTTCCGATATGCTTCAGCTCAAGCTTTATTCCGATATCCCGCTCAGCGCCAGTGTGAGCAGCAGAATCCGCTTCAACCCCAGATCGCGCCCGGCGGGATCGTACCACTCATTGACGGTATGCGCGCCGCCGCCGCTGCCGCCCGCGCCGATGGCGGCCGCCTCGCGCCCCAGCGATAGCGGAATGTTGGCGTCCGTCGAGGCGCGTTGAATCCTGGCAACGTTGCCGAGATGGGCATCGACTGCGCGAATCGTTTCCAGCAGGCGCGAATCGAGCGGCAGGTCTGCAGCCGGCCGGTCGCCGATGATCCTCATCTCGCTGGTGAGGCTCTCTTTGCGATTGCGACCGGGCGTTGCGTTGACGACGTGATCCAGAGCCTCCCGCAGCGCTCGTTCCAGTTTGTCGAGTTCCTCGACCGAAGCCGAGCGCGTGTCGACCCGCATGGTCGCCACCTGTGGGATCGAGTTGACCGACGTACCTCCCTGAATCGTTCCCACGTTGTAAGTCGTCTTCGGCGAAGGCGGCACTGGCGTGCGGGCAAACCGCTCGATGACGCGTGCCAGGGCCACGATTGGGTTCGCTACCCCGAAGTCGCTCCAGGAGTGGCCTCCCGGGCCGCTTACCGTGACCTCGTAGCGGCGGCTGCCCAGACCTTCTGCGATAATGGTGTCGCTTCCCGCGCCGTCGAGGGCGATGAGCATGCCGATCGAATCCAGCCAGCGACGCTGCTGGAAGATATGCCTCATCCCTCGCAGGTTGCCTTCGCCCTCTTCGCCCACAGTGCCTATAAGAAGGATCGGCGCGACGTTCGTGATCGGCGCGTCGCGCATCGCGCCGGCGATGGCCAGCAGCGCGACAATGCCCGAGCTGTTGTCGGAGATCCCCGGGCCGTACAGCTTGTCCCCCTCGCGGCGGGCGTTGATCTCGGTCCCGGCGGGAAAGACCGTGTCGAGATGCGCGCTGAGGGCAACATAAGGAGTTTCAGCGACCGTGCCCGGACGAATTCCGAAGACGTTCCCCAACTCGTCCTGATGGACCTCCGCCAATCCCAACTCCTCGAAGCGCGCCTTGAGCCAGTCGCCGCGCGCCGCTTCTCCCAGATAGGGCGCGGGAATGGCGGTAACCTCCAGTTGCCGATCTTCCAGTTCGCGGCTGTGCGAGCGGAACCAGGCGAAAGCCTGATGTACGCACCGCAGCTCGGCCAGCGCCGCAATGTGCTGCTGGGCGGAGCGCTCGTTTTGCACTTTGCTGGCGGAACTCCCTTCACGAAAGAGGGCGCGGGCTGATGGGCCGAGAGGCATGGCAGCTCAATGGTAAACGACATCGATGCGCAATGCGGTGATGGCTGTTCGCTCTTGGTCAGACAAACTTCCTGGTTGTCCGGTCTGCAGAGTCGGTGGCTGGAGCGGCATCGGTTTTGGTAAGGCCTTGCTTTCGCTCAGAATGACGCAGAAACCTCGGGCCCTCGCGATAAGCGAAAGGCGAACAGCGAAGAGCGAAACGCGGGCCTTCACCCCATTGACGTTCTGTCGACCGACCCTCACCATAGAACGCGGAGCTACCGTTTGCACCTGTCCTGGCAGATACGATTGCGAATCCGATTCTTCTTGATCGCTGCCCTGCTGGGCCTGGCGGCCGGGATCTTCGTTCTCTTCCCCCTCAACGAGTTCGTCTACTTTAAGGAGTACGGCAGTCCCGGTTATTCCACCGGCATAGGCTTTGCGACCGCGCAGGTCTCCAGCGCGATGCACGGTGACCGGCCGAAAAAGGCCGTGGTCTACGGGATCGCCGGCATGGTGCTGAGCCTGCTGGCGGCGGGAGTTTTCTCGTCGCTTGCCGATCGCCAGCGGGAGATCGCACGCCTGAGCAGCGCGCTTGAAGGCGACCTGCGGACACTCATTGCCCAGGGCGAGAGCGCCAACCTGGAATTCAAATCGACGTTTCGCTGGGACCTGAAGGAGAACAAAGTCAACCGCGCGTTGGAGGCAGTCGTCCTCAAGACGCTTGCCGGCTACATGAACGGCAATGGCGGCACGCTGCTGATCGGAGTCGCGGACGATGGCTCGATCGTTGGGCTGGAGCACGACTACAAGACCCTGAAGAAGCAGGACCGCGACGGCTTCGAGCAGGCGCTGATGACCGCGGTGGCCACGCAACTCGGCGGCGATGCCTGCCATAGCGTGCAGATAATGTTTCAATCTGTCGAGCAGAAGGACGTTTGCCGGGTGATTGCCGGGCCGGCGCATCGCCCGGTGTACCTGCGCTCGGGCGAGACGCCCAAGCTGTACGTGCGCACTGGCGTCAGCACCCGCGAGCTCAATGTGCAGGAAGCGGTGAACTACACCGAGGCGCGTTGGAAGCGATAACTCAGCAGTTCATCCCGCCTGGCACGGCACCTGTAACAGCAGCCCTCGATTGTGCTTGCATTCTCTCGGGAATGGCTCAAAATTCGACTCTCCAGGCTCTGCAGAAATCGGGCCGGGGCAAAGGAGCACGAAAAATGGCACATCCAATCGCGGTCGAAAGAGTTGTGTTCATTCTGTTGGGCGGCGGAGACGCCGGCGTCTTTTGGATCGACGCCAGTGGGCACGTTCACATTGATCCAGGCAACAACCCCGAAACGCGCCAGGCAGTCAGCGAACTGCAGGCCGCGGTCTCCCTTTCCAGGGTCAAGGCCGAAGGTGCCGCGGAGCTCGGGCAGAAGCTTGCCCTGCAGGGGATGAAACAGCTAGCACAGGGTGGTCGCTAGGCTGCCGAGCACCCTGCAGTTTCGTAGGACCGCCCGCACGGTCCTCGCCTCTTCCCATCATGACTATTCCTTCGCTTATACTCTCTCCTTCATGCAAGACGGCTACACGGATCTTCCGCCCGGCAAGCTGGCTGCTGTGGTCACCTATCTGGAGATGCGAACACCGTCGCCAGCGACTGCATATACCACACTGTCGGACTTCGTCATCCGGCGCGTCGAGCAGGCTGACCTGGACTGGTACCGTCGCCTCTACCGCGAAATCGGCGGGCCCTGGCTGTGGTTTAGCCGTCTGCGCATGAGCGACGAAGAGCTGCGCGCCATCCTGCACAACCCGGATGTCGACATATTCGTTCTATCCCACAATGGGGTAGATCGGGGTTTGCTGGAGTTCGATCGCCGGTGCATGCCCGACATCGAACTCCTGTATTTCGGTGTCACGCCAGAGCTGATCGGCAAAGGCGCGGGGCGTGCGTTGCTGGAACACTGCCTGCCGTTAGAATGGGCGCACGGGCCGAACCGTATCTGGCTGCACACATGCACATGGGACCACGCCAAAGGACTAGCGTTTTACATCAAGGCCGGCTTCGTTCCCTACAAGCGCGGACTGGAGATTGCCGACGATCCCCGCCTTACCGGCGACCTTCCCCGCGACGCAGCGCCCGAGGTGCCGATTCTCTAGAAGGGCCGCTCCACATGCTGCTCGCCGATGACCTTGCCGGAGTGGTCGAACCAAACGACTTCATACTGCGGGTGGAAGACCGAGTAGTAGTAGCGATAGACGTATTCCGTCTCGCAGGACTGCGGGGCCAGGGTCAACGATCCACAGTCGCCTTGGCCAGAGGGCTCGCCCAGCAACGCGCGCACTGTCTCGTTGGGATCACCCAGATTGACCAGCACGGCATTGTGGTCGAGCATCTGATCGTGATGGTAGGCCCACACGCCGCCGGCGACGAGGGCGAGCGCGATAAGGAGAAAGGTGATCCTGGTGAGCATGTCAGGCGAATCTGCGGGACGCCACCTCCGACTCCCGGCGGCCCTAGTTTAGCGCAGCTCGAAGCATGCAATGGAACGGACTGTGCCGCGCCGACGCTGAGACTCCCCGAAGCGGAGGCAATAATCTAGCCCAGCATGGAGCGCGCCGGAATGCTGGGCAAGGTGATTAGTGAAATTGAGAGTTCGGTAGGGACGGCAAATGGATCCACGGCCGCAACTGGCGAAGGTGTGGCCGGGGACTTCATACCAATGCCTCCGTGCGGCCACGCCACCGAAAGTTTTGTGGTAAATGGTGTTCGCTTTGAGTGCGCCAATGCGCAGTGGAACAAGGGTTTCATCCACAACGGCGTCGAGGCCGGAATCACCTACACAGGGAAGGACATCATCAAGGTAGAAGTGAAGTGACACCGATTGCTGGCGTTCACAAGCAATCGCCCTTCTCAGCCGGAATAACATGTGTGGTGCCGCCCCTACGGGCACTCGGCGAGTCAAAATAAAACACTTACCCAGCACTGCGCCTTCGGCTGTGCGCCGGGCTAGACTGTGGCCTCCGCTTCACGGAGTCGCAGTCGAATCCGGACCTCTTCACTGGTCTGCCTCTTCCCACTGATATCCGCAGGCCAGGCACTTCCAGCGGTGCAGCAGCTCACCTTGCTGGGGATCGGGAAACGGAATCGCCGCCGACCACAGCGCAATCTGCCGCGGGCCGTCGGCGATCTCGCGGATCTCCAGCGATTCGCATTCCGGGCAGCAAGGTACCGATTCGACCTCCTCTTCCTCGCCGCCGTCGGTCGGCTCAGGAGTAAAGTCGTCGAGTACTTCGAGGGCTCGCACCACCTGGCTGTCGGGCACCTGCAGCCGGATGCCGCCAATGGCAATGCCAAGGTGCAGGTTGATCATGTTCTCATCGCGCACACGGGCGGCGATGCCGGCAGAATTCAGCTTGCCCTGAGCGAGCTTGGCTTCCCCCAGGTTGTGGAATTTGGCGATGGTGATCAGTTCATCGGGCATGCAGATGAAAAAAGCGTAGGTCTAGCTTACCGCGCCCGTCAATTCCCTGCGCGAGTTAATTGGTTGAGATGGGCGCGCTCGCTATGTGCCGCAATGGCTTCCACGATTTGGGTCGCAATCGAGAGCGCTTGCCGCCCGTCGCTGAGTGTCACCTCCGGCTGAGCGCGCCGCCGAACCGCGTCGAGGAAGCTGACGATCTCGGCCTTGAGCGGCTCCTGCTGCTCAACCTTCGGCTTGAAGGGTGTGATGCCGGGGAACGCGCTCGCGGCCACGCTGGCCGGGTTGAAGGGATCGTCTTCTGGGGACGCAGGGCCCGGGTCCTGCACGGTGAGAACCAGAACGTCCTGGCGCGAGTAATCGAGCGAGACATACTGCCGTGGCTGGAAGAACCGCAGCTTGCGCACGCGCTCAGTGCTGACCCGGCTAGCGGTGAAGTTAGCCACGCAGCCGGAATCGAACTCCACGCGCACGTTGGCAATGTCGATTTTCTTCGACAGGATCGGCAGGCCTACGGCGCGAATTTCTTTGACCGGCGACTTTGCGAACGCCAACACGATGTCGATGTCGTGAATCATCAGGTCGAGCACAACGTCGACGTCGAGCGAACGCGGCGTGAAGACACTCAGCCGATGCACTTCGAAGAACATGGGCCTGGTCAGCAAGGGAAACGTCGCACGAACCGCAGGATTGAATCGCTCCAGATGCCCGGCCTGCGCAACGCGGCCGTAGGCTCCAGCCACAGTTATTAACTCGTCGGCTTCGGCCACGGTCGAGGACAGCGGCTTCTCGATCAGCACGTCCACGCCAGACTGCATCAACTCGCGGGCGACGGGGAGATGCAGAAGCGTGGGCACAGCGACGGAGACCGCGTCGACGCCTTGGGCTATAAGCTCGGCTGCAGATAGAAAGGAGCGTGTTTTGAATTCAGCGGCGATGGTCTGTGCACGTCCGAAATTGGTGTCGGCTACGCCGGCGAACTCGATGCGCTGCGAGGGATCGCTGCTCAGCTCGCGATAGACACGCGCATGGTTGCGTCCGAATGCACCAGCGCCGACGACGCCTACGCGCAGTGTGCCGTTCTTGTCAGGCATGAGCTGATTGTCGCCTATTGCGAGAAGGGTGGCAAAGCCACTGTCGAAAGCTACTTACAGTCGAACTTGAAGGACGCCAGCTCCACTTCGAACTGCGCAAATATTTCTTGAGAGTTTCTTGGTCGGGAGCAGTGATCTGGAATTCTAAAAACCCCTCCCAATCTCAGTATTCTTATGAGGATGATTGCGAATCAAGTCGCGACGATAGCCGGTCGTCCGTGACTGGTGCTCCTCCGGCCTGTAACGCTAGTCGATTTTGCGAAAAGCACGCGGGGACCATCCAAATGGATGCGACCATCACTACGACCGACACTGCCCTCATTGAGAGCCCTCCACCATCTCGCATCGTTGCCGACAAACGTCCGTCACATATCCTTATGCGGAATATGGCTGACGGGCGTCTCGGCCACGATGCAGATATCGGCCTCGTCGGCGGCGGCGATGACGGCAGGCTTGTCGAAGATCAGGCAGCGTCCAGCGTCCAGAGCAAGGCAAGTTGCGCCGGCCCGCTTCATGGTTTCGATAGTCTGCAACCCAATCACGGGAACGTCAAAGCGCATGTCCTGATTTGGCTTGGCGACCTTCACCACCGTCAGCGCGCGACTCAGAGTCGACGGCTCCTGGCCCAGCGAGGGCGACCGCATGATCTCGCCTGCGCGCAGGATCGTCGCGTCCGTACCCTCCATGGCCTCGACGGCCACGCAGGCGGTCTCCGCAATGACCACCGTCTGGCCGATGTCGAAGCGCGAGAGATGATGCGCCACCGCGCGCCCGTAGGTGATGTTGGTTTGCTCGGTATCATTCGGGCCGCGACGGGTCATTACGCCTTCGGTTGCCAGCATCGGCTCCAGCAGTGCGGTCGAGCTCATTAGCGTGATGCCCTCGTCGGCGAGCACCTTGGCGATGGCGCCGATCAGCGAATCAGTGTTGCGCGTGGCTAGCGTCAACAACAACTGCGCCAGGCGCCGATCGGGTCTGATGCTGCTGAAGATGCGCTTGTGCTTCACCTGCCCTGCCATGATGGCCTGGGTGACGCCTTCCTGTTTGAAGGTGTCGATCAGTTTCGACAGCTCGCCCAGCGAAAGCCAGTAAACGGCCGTGGCACCGCGCTCTTCGATTTCGGGCGAAGTTTCTTCTTTAATCGCCGCCACGACGACCTGCATTCCCTGCGAGCGCGCAGCATCAAGCACAAGAAAAGGGAACTTGCCATTACCGGCAATCAAACCTATGCGCTGGGGAAGGCTCTCCAAGGTTTTGAGTTTACACTGCAATCATGAAGAAGCCCCGGGTGGGAGTGTTGTTTGGCGGGCGCAGCGGCGAGCACGAGGTGTCTCTGCTGTCGGCGGCCTCGGTCCTGAACGCAATTGACAAGAAGAAGTATGACGTGGTGCCCATCGGCATCACCAAAGAAGGGCGCTGGCTGACGCCTTCTCACGCCGAGCGGCTGCTCAAGGGAGATCACACGCCTGCGGTTGAGCCACGTCACCTGCGCGCGGGAGATCCCGAAGCAACCTACGGCGCTGCGGTTCTCGCCAAAGGCGAAGGTGTGGTTGTCCCGCCCATGCCGGGCGAGAACCACTCCGCGCTGGTGCCGTTTGAAACCAGCGCGCATGAGATGCACGCCGCCGCCAACTCCATCGACGTTGACATTATCTTTCCGGTCCTGCACGGCACCTTCGGCGAAGACGGCACCATCCAGGGGCTGCTGGAGCTGGCCGACATTGCGTATGTCGGCGCGGGCGTGCTCGGCTCCGCCGCAGGCATGGACAAGGACATCATGAAGAAGCTCTTCCGTGATGCGGGCCTGCCCATCGTGAAGCACATCACGGTGTTGCGCACTGTATGGCGGAAGGAGCCGAAGAAGGTTCGCAAGCAGATTGAGGCTGCGCTGAAGTATCCCATCTTCGTCAAGCCGGCCAATCTGGGATCGTCGGTCGGCATCAGTAAGGTGCATGATCGCAGTGAGCTGGACGCGGCGATGGACGACGCCGCGCGCTTCGATCGCAAGATCGTCATCGAGCAGGGCGTCGGCGGAGTGAAAGACAAGGCGCGCGAAATTGAATGCTCGGTGCTGGGCAACGATGAGCCGATTGCATCGGTACCGGGCGAGATCGTGCCCATCAAGGAGTTCTACGACTACGACGCAAAGTATCTCGCTGAAGGTTCGGAATTGATCATTCCGGCCAAGCTGCCCAAAGCGAAGCAGAAAGAAGTCCAGCAGCTGGCGGTCGAGGCGTTTCAGGCAGTCGATTGCGCCGGACTGGCGCGCGTTGATTTCCTGATGGATCCGCGCACCGGCAAGATCTTCGTCAACGAGATCAACACCATGCCGGGCTTCACGTCGATCAGCATGTATCCGAAATTGTGGGCGGCCTCAGGAATTGAATATCCCGAGCTGATCGACCGCCTGATTCAACTAGGCCTGGAGCGCCATGCCGAAAAGAAGCTGAACCGCTATGCGAGATGAAAACGTGCTCTGCTTTCCCGGAAACGCGACCCGTCGGAGCGCACCCCGGATTTTGCTAACCATTTTTTAATGTGCCCGTCTATTTTATTGCAAGCAGGGAGCGATGCTTAAACGGGGCATGTAACGTTCCTTCCGCTGGAACGACGTGCCCCGGGCACCGCAACTCATTGTCTCCTCCTTTCGCACACGGTTGGCTACTCTTTGTAGAAGGGCGAAGAGTAGCCATCCTTTTTTTTCGCAAACCCATTCCTGAAATTCTTGCGATAAACGGGCTTCGTTATTGCGTGGGGAGAGAATATTCGAAATCGTAGAAGTGCTTGCCGCCTTCCTCGATTCTGATATTCATCATGCCCGTGAGGCCGGTGAGCTCGTCGGTGCCGGAATCTGGCACGACGTTGACGGTGAGCTGCGGTACGCCGCGCTTCATGGTTCCAGCGTGGTGGAGCATGAAGCTGCCGCGACGCCCCGCAAGCGATCCCGTGACCCGCTCAACCGCGACGTATACGCCTGAGCCTTCAACCTTCGTCATGGCGCTGAGCATCTCGCCCTGGCTGGTGGCCTCCAGCTCGCCGTGAAACTGCTTGGCGAGCGACATGCGCCCGAGGCCGGACTCCGCTCCCACCTCCGCCATGGGCTGCGGCGTGAGCTTCACTTCAAACGGACCGCTAACGCTATTATTCATAAATCTCCATCAGTGGGTGACGGGCGCGGAAGGATTCGCTGACCCTTGATTTGCCGGCGTGTTCGCCGGAGGAGCGGGGCTATTTCCCGGATTAGGGTTGGTGGTCGGCTGCGGAAAAGGAGCCGATTGCAGCTCAGGTACAGCGGTGTCTGGATGCGGATTCGGGCCCGCCGGCGCGGCTTGAGGCGAAGACTTAGTGGGAGCGGCCGGCGTCGTGACCGCGGCGCCTTTTCGGGCTCTCAGGTGCTCGAGCTCCGTCTTCAAGATGCTGATTGGGCCATAGCTCGTCTGGAACGTCTCGGCTCGCCACTCGAGAAATCCCAAAGCGGCGAGCGAAAGGATGACGATCACAGAAACCCATGCCCACCAATGCTTCCGCCGGGGTAGGGCGTTGTCGGCCTCCGAACTTGGCACCGGCGCCGGATCGCTTAGCCCCAATACCGACAATCCCGGACTGCCGGACGTACGGTTGCCGGGAACTTCTTTCGCAACCGGCACGGACAAGTCGGGAACGCGGGCGGGCTCCGGAGCCTTAGCGCGCAGAGACTTAGTTGCGAAGGGAGGCGGCTGCTCGGCGAAGCTCTCAGGCGTGATCGGCGGCGCAGCGGGCTCCTCAGCGCTTGCCATTGGGACAACAGGCTCCTCGGCACCAGCCATTACTTGAACGACAGGCGCCTGTTCTTCCGACAAGCTGGCTGGTTCTGGCGGTTTGTATTCTCCGCTTCCGTCGAGGACCGGTTTTTCGCCGGTCATGTCGACCTCGTCCTCTTCCGATGGCGGCGTGTACTGAAATCCCGCGATGAACTGCTCCAGCGACTCAGCTTCCTGGGCTTTAGTGAAGTAGTTTTCGACCGGTGGAGAGCTGGCTGGCTCTGCCTCTGGTCGCAACTCAGGCGCGCCGGAAGGGTGGTCTGATATCGGCGCGGTCGCATCCGGCGGTGCGCTGGGCACGGCACGCGTAGAAGGCTCTGAAGCAGCTTCTTCGAGGGCAGCGCCTCTGATCGCAGGAGTGGGGCCTGAAAGAGTGGGCGAGGTCCTACGAAGGACTTCGAGTGTTGACGCGCTGAAACTTAGCGTACTGCGCGCTTCGGGAGCTAAGACCGGCTGCTGGGGCAGACGTGTGCCACACATGCCGCAGAAACGATGTATCGCCGGATTCTCAAATCCGCAATGCGAGCAGTGCACAGGCTCCTCCCTTGCGACAGCTATCCTAAATGATGGGAGATTTCTCAGGAACGGAGGAGGAATAGAGGAGAGCAGCCCAGCCGGGGTGGCCGGGGCCTATCAATGCTTGTTTCCACTATGGTTCACTGTCGTACCCGGGGGGCAACTTTGGGTATTGGGTCTCGGTAGAGCGCCTTCGCAGAGATTGAGGCGTACTGAAGCAGTTTGGAACGTCGCGTGCTGTATCCAGGGCGGATCTATGTTTTTGACGATATTTTTGACGATATATCGGCACGGGGAGTTCAATGCGCTCTAGCTTCAAAGTACAGCAATTCCGCCCTGGAGAAGACGTTCCCAAGTCAGGGATTTATAAGGTCAGCCATAGCGGCCACCATCATGATCACGAGGTAACCTGTCTCTCGGGAGAACGGTTTCCAGACTGTCATCAGTGCGGAGACCGGGTGCGCTTCAGTCTGCTAATCGCTGCCCACGCAGTCCAACGCCACACCCACTTTTATCAAGGCGACGCACAACTGCAGGCACCGGTTGCCTGAACGTGGTCAGGGTTGGTTGTCCAATTGTCTGAGGGCGCGCACGGTCTGCCGTAAATCGCCTTGTTGAAACAGGCGGATACCAGCTACGCCCGATGCCCCGGCGCGCAGGCACCGGGCCGCGTTCTGAAGCTTCACTCCGCCCAGCGCAAGGACGGGCACGGAAATCTTCGGGGCGGATGCTGTGTCGTCGGGCGAACTTGCCCAGCGAGAGGCTAGCGAAATTGAATTCAGGCCGAGTCCTGGCAACTGTGTTCCAGGCTTCTCGAAGATGGGCGCCAATACCGCGAAGTCTGCGCCTTGGGCTTCAGCCGCAAGGACATCCTCCGATGAGTGCGCGGACACTCCAATTATGGGAGCTCGATCCGACGCACACATCCAAAGGGCGCGCACTTCCGATGCGGGAAGAAAGTCGCCGGGCAGGTGGACTCCGTCGGCGCCGCAAGCCAAAGCGACGTCAGCGCGGCCGTTGATTAGCAAGCGCGTGGTTGATGAGTTCGCGCGCACTTCGGCGGTCGCATCTTTCGCCAGCCGCTGCAGTTTTCGCGTGGAGAGGTCCTTCTCGCGCAGCTGAATGTAGTCGACTCCCGCCGCGGCAGCTTCCGCTATTCGTCCCAGCAGCGATCGGCGCTGAGACATTTCGTCTCCCGGAAACGCACGCCGGTTCGTGATGTAGTAAAGAAGCATCCACTGAAATTCTACCCAGCAGGCCCGGCCTGTCTCTACCTGGTTCCCTGCGACGGGTGTTTCGGCTCCGGCGCGTTCTGCTCGTCGGCTGCCAACACTTCGTACGGCCGCATCATTTCGTTGTCTTCATGTTCCAGCAGGTGGCAGTGCCAGACGTAGCGTCCGCTATAGCCCACGAAGGGGATAATGATGCGCGTAATCGCGCGTGGTTCGGCGCGGCCTGTATCCTTCCAGCCGGCTTCGCTGGGATCGGGCGGTATAGGGTCGCCGAAGGTCTTCAGGTTGCTGGTATCGGTATCACTGGGATAGCCGGGGATGTACTGCCTGCGGTCGAGGACCTAGAACTTGATCAGGTGGATGTGAATCGGGTGCGTGTCATCCGTGGGATTCACAAGCGACCAGATCTCGGTTGTGTTGATGACCGGGTTTTCCGTGATCGGCTGATGCCAGTAGGTGCCGTTGAGTAGCATGAGCGCCGACTCACCGGCCGGGTTCATATACTCGTTCAGCGTCAGCATGCGCGTCTTCACAGCATCGGATTCCTTCAGCTTCGGAACTGCGCGCAGCTTGGACGGCAGCGAGCTCTCGTCCCTGACCTTGTTGGGTGAAACCCGAAACTGCATGATGCTGAAGCTGTCGCTTTTGAAAATAATCCGCTGGCCTTTGTGCTCGCTGAAATCGAAGACCGGGTCGGCGCGCTCAGCGGGAGCCAGGATCAGTTTCTTCAGCGGCACGGGCGACGGCAGCAGGCCCTGATCGGTGCCGATCTGGTGGAAGGTAATGTCATCGCCGAAGGAAAGGCGGTACGTGCGTGCATTGGAGCCATTGAGGATACGGAAGCGGTCCTCAACCTGGTCGCGAACAATGTAGGAGCCCAGCAGACCGGCGAAGATGTTGAGCCGGTTAATGCCCATAGCGTGGTCGTGATACCACAGCATCGCGGGCTCCTGCCCATTCGGGTAGTAGTACAGGTTGGATTTTCCGGTGACCACCCAATCCTCGGGATAGCCGTCGTCTTCCGGGCGCATCTTGGCAGCCAACCCGGGAATTTGTGCTGAGGAGTTCGACCGGTTTATACTGCGTTCCCCATCATGAAGGTATTTGTCGTTATCCCCGCGGCGGGCTTCGGCACACGTATGTCAGCCGTCGCGGCGGGACTGAAAACGAAGAGCAAGCAGTTCTTCGAGCTGCAAGGCACTCCCATACTCGTTCATACTTTGCGCAAATTCGACGAGTGCGAACAAGTCACCGAGATCGTAGTTGCGCTGAGGGCCAACGAGGCTGCCGGGTTCCAGGCACTGATTGCCCATGAACATTTCCGCAAGCCGATTCGTGTGGTGGAGGGCGGCGAGCACCGCCAGGATTCCGTCGCCAACGCGCTACGATCACTGGAAGCGGCCGACGATGACATCGTCCTCGTGCACGACGCAGTCAGGCCCTTCGTCGATCAAGAGACGATCTTGGGGGTCATTGCGGGAGTGCAGAAGTACGGCGCAGTAATCGCAGGCATACCTGCAATCGACACCGTCAAGCAAGTTGAGCGGACCGCAGATGGCGCAGTGGTGGTGGCCACGGTCCCGCGCGAACGCATGGTCATGGCGCAGACGCCGCAAGGCTTCCGGTTCGCTTTATTGAAGAAAGCCTTCGACGAGGCGCTGGCAGATGGCTTTCAGGGCACAGACGAGGCGTCGTTGATAGAGCGTGCCGGTGGGACCGTGCATGTGGTGATGGGCTCGCCCCGCAACATCAAGATCACCACACCTGCCGACCTTGAAGTCGCTGAGCTCTATATCTCGCAGGACGAGCGGCGTAAGGTCAGTCTGTCGGGTTAATAGCCCAGCAACTACGGCTGCATAGGTGCCGGCGCACCCCCGCGCAGCGCCTGCAGGCGTTGTGTCGCCACCTGGCCAACCTGAGAGGTGGGACTTTCCTTCTGTAAATCCTGATACAGCTTGCTGGCATCCTGCAACTGATTGTTCGCCTGATAGAGCTCGGCAAGCTGGAATTGCGCCGTCCATTTGCCAACTGCGGGGGACGGGTGGTCGATCAACTGCTTGTACAGGTCAATCGCTTTGGAGGTCTGGTTCATGTCCTGATACAAGTTGGCCAGGGCAAGCTTTGCCAGTCCAGCCATGTCCCGGTCGTGGCTGGAGGCCACTTGGCTGAGCAGCTTCTCCGCGCCGGAGTTGTCGCCCATGTTGCGCAGGGTAATCCCCTCAAAATAGCGCGCGATGCGCCCCGACTGGGTGAAGGAATACTGGTTCGCAACCTGGGCAAAGGCAGCGTTAGCAGCCTTGGCGCGCTCCTGGGCTGAGGGATAAGCCAATACATTAGGAGGCGCTGTCTCACCCGCAGGAAGAATAGGAGCGTTGTATCTGTCGATGGCCGCTCCCAGCATGATGCGGGCCTGCTGGTTGCGATAGTTGACGTAAGCCCATCCGCCGATCACCGCGGCCAGAACGATTGCTACGACGATGCCGCTGACGATCAGGGTGGAGCGGTGTTCGGACGCCCAGTTGAGGGTTTCAACGGTGGTTTCTCTAAACTCGTCTGTCTTCAGTTGATGTCGAGTGGAACTGCGCACGCATGGTCCTTAGGTGGAAGTTGCCGACAGGAAGGCGAAAGAAAAGTGTAGCAGGGCCAAGTTTAAAGGGCAAACCGGAGTCTTTTCCGGTGACGTCAAGCTGCTTGTGTAAAAAGGCGGAGGGTGCGGTTTTTCCATTCCAGGTTGAAGCGCTGGAAGATGGAGTAGATGATCCGGTCCACGCTTTTGACGTTCACAAAGCAGACCATGGGCCGGGTGCGCCGTCGCACTTCCACGAAACAGCGTTCGATGATGTTGGTGGTGCGCAGCTTTTTCCATAGATGCCGGGGAAAGCTGAAGAACGACAGCAACTGCGGCAAGTCGCGTTCCAGTTGCCCCACCATCGATCGGTACTGCGCTTGCCAGCGGCGGCGGAAGGTGCGAAACGCGGCTTGGGCTTCACGCCGGCCGTCGGCACGATAAATGGCCTGCGCGTCGGCTTTCACTGCCTCGTAGTCGCGGCGGCGAACCTTTTCCAGGAGGTTGCGCATTTTGTGCACCCAGCAGCGCTGATGCAGCGGGCGCGGATACACCGTCTCGATGGCGGCGGCCAGTCCGGCACAGCCATCGGTCACGATCAGCAGCAGGTTGTCGCCTTTCAGTCCGCGGCGGTACAGATCTTGCAGCAGCCCTTCCCAGGCATTCTGGCTTTCGCCCGAGCTGCGCATGAAGGCCAGCAACTGGCGCGTGCCATCCTGGCGTACGCCGTAGGCCACCAGCATGTGCACGCGCTGCCGACCGCTGGGACGGCGCATGCGCAAGCTGACGCCATCGAGGAACAGATAGGCCCACTCGTCGGCCAGCGATGCCTGATGAAACTGTCGCACCGCGTCGTCCAGCTCCCGGGTCAGCCGGGAGACGGTTTGCGGACTCACTGGCTCGCCCGTAAGGATCGCCACCAGCCGTCCCACTTGCCGCGTGCTGATGCCGCGCAGAAACGCTTCCCGGATCAGCAGCGACACCTCCTCGGCCCGGCGCTGAAACTTCTGTAACACCTGGGGAAGAAAGCCCCGCTTGCGAGTACGCGCAATGCGCAGCCGCAGGGTTCCGAAGCGGGTGACGAAGTCGCGCTCGTAGTAGCCGTTGCGATAGTCTTGCCGCGACTTCTGCCGGCTGTGGCGCGGGCTCACCATATACAAGTCGCGCTGCCGCTCCGACAGCAACTCGAACAGCCGACGCATGCTCTGCTGCACCTGCCCCTGCAGATCGCCCCAGAAACTCTCTTGCAACTCGCTGACGAAATGTGTTGTTGCAACCAGAAAATGTCGTATCAACTGCAACCAGACTTTGTCA
Organism: uncultured Acidobacteriaceae bacterium; assembly: GCA_963782505.1. Lineage (GTDB taxonomy): Bacteria > Acidobacteriota > Terriglobia > Terriglobales > Acidobacteriaceae > CAVVDY01. The sequence goes on from CAWAKG010000022.1 coordinate 22,261, forward strand.
CCCCCTGTGGTTTAGGTAACGGCCGCTAAAGCAGGGCGGCCGGAGAGGTTGTAGATGCGGGGCATCGGGGTTTTTCTTTTCTGCGCAGTGGTGCGGGGCGCAGGGCGGCGATCGGGGACTTCGGCCAGAGGCAGAGGCTGGGCATAGAGCAGACGGTCACCGCGATAGACGCGCAGGGTCCCGTCCAGTTGATGGGAGAGTTCGACGGTTTCTCCGGCGTAGCCGCGAGCGCGGGGCAAGGGCGGCAGGGCGATGGAGTGCTCGCCTAAGGTGACGGTATGGTCGGCGGCGACGACGCGTTCGTAGCGCAGGGCCACGCAGCGGGCGAGATCGAAGCCGCGGGGCAAGCGGCGAAACTGGCCAGCTGGCTGGGCGGCGGGGCGGGCAAAGCGCTGGTTATAGTCGGCGCAGAAGCGCTGGAGCACGGCATTGGCCTGCTCCAAGGTGGTGGCGCCGGCGAGGCGGAGTTCGCTGACCAGCCGGTCCTGGCAGGTGCGCCAAGCGCGTTCGATGCGGCCCTTGGCCTGGGGCGAGTAGGCGGGGATTTGCTCGATGCCGAGGGCTTCCAGGGCGCGTCCCAGCTGGGTGGGCGATTGTTTTCCCGCGAGCTGTTCGGCGACGGTCCAGTGGGAATCGTTACGCTGGAAAATGCTGTGGCGGTCGCGGTAGAGGCTGAGCGGGATGCCATGGGTGGTGATCATGGCCTGCAAGGCGCGGAGATAACCGAGAGTATTTTCGGCTTCCAGTTGGAAGTGAGCCGCCAGGATCTGGCTGGTGGCGTCATCCTGAAAGCCGATCAGGGTGAGCTGGGGACCGCGGTCTTCGAGCCAGCGATGGCGGCTGGCATCGGTGAGCGCCATCATGCCGAAGCAGGGGCGGGGCGGCCGGCGGGAGCGATACTTGGCGGGCCGACGCTTCTGCGGAGAGGGCAGTTTGGCGGCCCGCAAGATGCGGCGCACGGTTTCGCGGCTGAGGGCGAGGTTCTCCTCGGCCTGAAGTTTTTCGGCGAGATGGGAATCATTGAAACCCTGATACTTGCCGCGGGCCAGGCTTACGATCAACTGCTTCTGGGGAAGAGAAACGGCCCAGGGCATGGCGCGTCCGCAATTGCCGTGCTTCACCCAGGCGATGTCATCCGGCTGATAACGCCGTTTGAGCCGCTGTACCTGGCGCTCGCTCAATTGCAGCAGACGGGAGGCTTCGCGTACGCTCAGCCTCCCGCCCGCTGCATTCTCAATCACTTTCACCCGTTGAAACTCTTTCTGAGTCATCGCCACCATCCTTACAGGGTGACAAAGTCTCGTTGCAGTTATGGGGTGACATTATCTTGGAGCATCTACAACTCGCTGACGAAATGTTGGAACTGCTCGGTGATCGGTATAACCTTGCCCATGGGTGTAAGTCTCCTTTCGAGTTCCGGCTTTAGCTGGTCAGGCCAAAGCCAACTTACACCCTCTCGCTTTTACACAATCGAAGTTACGTCACCCTTTTCCAATACAAGATGAGCCTGAAGGAGGAATGAGTTTCTAACACAAGATGAGCCTGGAGAAGGCAGGCATGCTGAGAATGGATGATCAGCGTGCACGAAGCAGAGAACTTGAGTCTGGAGGGGATCGCGGCCTTTCTTCAGGCCAGCGAAGAAATCCACTTCCTCGGCGAAAACCGCCAGCAGGTCTATGCCTGGATCGAGCAGGTCTTGCGGCAACAGCAGTACATACAGCAAGGCCGTAAGGGGCGCGGCTTGCTGCGTCGCTATGTGGAGAAGATGACCGGCCTCAGCCGGGCGCAGGTGACGCGACTGATTGCCCGTTATCAGGCCCACGGCACGGTCGAAGCGGTGAACTATCGCCGGCACCGCTTTGCGCAGCGCTACAGGCGGGCCGACATCGAGCTGTTAGCCGCCGTCGACGAGGCCCACGAGACGCTCAGCGGACCGGCGACCCGGCGCATTCTCGAGCGCGAGTACCAGCAGTACAGCAAGCCGGAGTATGAGCGGCTGGCCACCATCTCGGTGGCCCACCTGTACAATCTGCGCCGCCATCAGCGCTATCGCGCGCGCCGTCTGAGCTATCAGAAAACCAAGCCCACAGCGGTGCGTATCGGCGATCGGCGGCGACCCGATCCTCAAGGCCGACCCGGGTATTTGCGGGCGGATACGGTGCATCAGGGCGATCAGAACTCGGCCAAAGGCGTCTACCACATCAACGCCGTCGATGAAGTCACCCAGTGGCAGATCGTGGCCGCTAGCGAGCGCATCAGCGAGACCTACCTGGAGCCGGTACTGGCCGCCCTGCTCCACCAGTTTCCCTTCCGCATTCGCGGCTTTCACTCCGACAATGGCAGCGAGTTCATCAACCAGACCGTGGCCCGACTGCTGAACAAGCTGCTGATCGAGCAGACCAAAAGCCGGCCCCGCCACAGCAACGACAACGGGCTGGTGGAAAGCAAGAATGGCGCCGTCATCCGCAAGCACATGGGCTATGGCTACATAGCCGGCGAACACGCGCAGGCCGTTCATCGCTTTTATGCCCACCACCTCAATCCCTATCTCAACTACCATCGTCCCTGCGCCCAAGCCGAGGTTGAAGTCGACGACAAAGGCCGGCAACGGCGCCATTACCGCCGCTATCAGACTCCGCTGGAAACGCTGTTGGCGCTGCCCCAGCCAGCTCAGTACCTGCGCCATGGACTTACCCTGGCTACCCTGAAACGCATTGCTGCACGGCGCAGTGACACGGAGGCGGCGCAACAGATGCAACACGCCAAGCGCCAGCTCTTCGAGCAGTTTCGGCCGGCGGCTTTAGGACGATGGAAATGAGTCCGGCACCAAGAATCGCGGTGGAAATGACGGTTCTGGAAAGCCCAAAAGGCGGGGCTTCCCCCAACCTTGGAAATCGCTGCGCGATTCCCACATTCCCACCGCGCGACAACTGCTGTATAGATTTCAAAACCTTTGCCCGAAAGGAGCTTTCTCAGCGCCTGCACCTTCTCCCTTCAGGCTCATTCTTCAATTAGAAAAGAGTACCGGCACTCTCTCAGTGCACCGGCTTAGGGTCTTCGCTACGCTGAAGGTGGCACGCCTAATAAGCCCAGAACGGCCCCGGGCCCAAGGGAGTATTTGCGTTCTGAATCGCGGTGAAGACGTTTCTTCCATAGAAGAAGGGCAAGCCCCAATCGAACACCTGGGGTACTGTTTTCGACGGTCCGGCGAGCGTAGGAAAGACCGCGAACGTCGGGTTGTTGGTGAACAGGTCCATGGCGTTATCGACGCTGAACGTGATCGCCGAACTGGCGTTGTTCTGCCCGACATTGGTCGCGGTGATCGGCTGGGTTGACGCCGGACAATAGTACTGGCTGAAATTGCCGGTGCATGTGGGTAATTGCGGCACGGTTGTCGAGTTAAGGAAATAGATTGCGTTCGAGCCGCTGCTGATAAAGCTGCCAGGGTAGCTCGCGCCGTTGTACATCACGGAGAAGTTGCCATTCGCGTCCGTGGTGTAAGCCACAGCCGGGCCAACACCGTTATTCGCCTGCGTGCCGATTCCCAGGAAGAGCGTGCCGCTTACCGTTGCAGCTCCCGGCGGACTCACGGCGGGCAATTGCAGCAGCGCGCCGTTGTTATCGCCAGGGAGAAATGGAACCGGGTTGAGCACCTGGCTGGTAGTCGAAAGCGTGATCGGGTTGCAAGCTGCGCCTGAGGGACACGAGTAATAGACGTTGGTTGGAGCCTGGGTGCAGGCGCTACCACAATCCTGCATGAATAGTCCGACTCCGAGGATGCCGTTGGCGCCGAGAGCGGACAACGTGCTCAGGTCGGTTGTTCCGTTGCTGCAGGTGGCCGGAACCGTCGATTCGCCCGCCTGTCCGATCACCTGTACTGGCAGGTTTGAGGCCTGTTCGCCGCCCAGCTGTACATCCGCCTGCACGACGGGGCCCCAGACGAATCCATCTTCAAGCGGGAAGCATTCCTGCAATGGGTTGCCATCCGGAGCGAGCTTCTGCGGCAACGACAAACTCAGCTCGCCTCCGGCCGCGCCGGAAGCCAGCAGCCGCACGCCTGCGGAGCCGGTGTCCACCAGCAGATGATCAATCGTCTGGCAGGTAGCGGTTCCCGGAACGCAGATGGTGACGCTGGCGAACGCGCCGTTCACATAGGAGTTCGCCGACCCGGCATCGACCGTAACCGGCACAACGTTATTTCCCGGCGCGACCGGATTCACCGTCACCGTAGCTCGAGCCCGACTGAGCCGGATTCTGCACCGAGGTTGCTGTCACCGGAACTGCGGTGCTGGTGCTCACAGTCGGCGCCACATAAAGCCCGGACGGAGTCGTCGTGCCTGGGGTCGCGGCCCACGACACAGCGGGGCTGAAATTTCCTGTGCCGTTCACCGTAGCTGAGCATTGACTGTCCTGATTGGATTGAATCGCAGGCAACGCGCAGTTTACGGTGACGGAGCTGATCGTGCCCGCCGGGCTGAGGCTCACAATCGCGAATGCCGACTTGCTGCTGTCCTCCACCGAGGTGGCAGTCGCGATCAGCTGAGTATTCGTGGGCACAATTGGCGCGGTGACCAGTCCGGAGCTGGAGATGGTGCCCGAGCTAACGCTCCACGTGACCGTCTGGTCGAAGTCGCCGGTGCCGTTAACCATGGCCGAGCATTGACTGGTCTGTGCTGACTGAATGATGCTCGGCGAGCAAGATACGCTCACGGAGTTGATGCTGGGGCCCGTCGGGTTCACGGTTACCTGGTAGCTGCCGCTTTTGGTCGTGTCCTGGGTGGAAATAGCAATGATGACGGGCCTCTGCTGGGACGTAACCATCGGGGCGCTGAATAATCCGGTCGAAGAAATGGAGCCTTGGTTCACGCCCCATGCTACCTTCTGGCTGAAATTTCCCGCGCCGGTCACAAGCGCGGTGCATTGGCTGGTTCCCCCCGAACTGATTGTGTACGGTGAGCAGGTCACTGACACCGCTGTGACGCTTGGGCTTGTACTGCCACAGGAGGCCAGCAGGGCGAGCGAGGCCAAGACCGCCACCAGCAAAAAACATTTGCCCACCGCAACTCTCCTCATTGGATCTCGCTCGACTGCACACCGCTGGGCAGCGCGGCTGGAAGGTAAGCTCGTCCGCGAAATGACCGCAGATGACCGCTCTGCTGAACCACGAGCGTGGGGGTCTCGATGAGCAGCGGTCCGCGAGGTTGGTGCTGACGTTGTTCGGAAGTCTGCCGGAATTGCTCGAAATACGAACCCAGGAGCTGCTGCAGGTCTGGCGTGGTAGGTCCCTCCCAGGCCACGCCGAAGACCGAACCGCCTGGAGAAACAAACTCCCGTACCGTTTGCCCGCTCGAAGTCCGGATCTCCTCAATCGTGTAACGCCCACTCGAAATGCTGCGCAGTGTGCCATTCATGTGCATGGAATCGACCTGAACTGAGGCCGCACTGTTGCCGAGCACCGCCCACGCGGGAGACACGAGCGACAGCAACGCCAAAAGAAGGATACCGCGAGCGGTTTTCTCACCACGAAATCTGAATAATAACGAAGCGCCCCAATTCATCAAGATCCTTTTCCCCGGGCCAGACGGGAGAATGTCTCCGTTCGCCGAGACATTACGGAGTTCTGTCCGAGCGTGAATCAATCTTTCTCATCATAATCTGGGTTGGAACTTACGGTGTAAACGCATTTCGCGGCCACTTGTTTTTGTCGGGGCCTGGCTCGCACACCTGGGCTAGATTGGCTGTCGAAGCACCTTTTGGGTGGCAGAGAAAAACGGGCGGCGCGCGGCCGCCCCTGCCGGAAAATTTGTTTCCTACTGCTTCTTGGGAGCCGATTTTCCTTTGCCGTAGGTCGTCTCGACCTTCGAGCCGAGGGCCTCAAGGTATGCCTTAGCTTGGGCAGCGAGGGGACCATCGGGCTTGAGCTCAAGATACTTGTTGAATGCCTCAGCAGTACCTGGAGGGGCCACCATCTTGCCATTCTCCAGTTTGGCCAACCCGATCATGTTCTCGCCTTTGTAGTAGTACGCTTCTGCCTTGTTGGGATCAGCCGTGATCGCTTTTTGAAACGCCGCTACTGCCTGATCGGGTTTCTGCTTGTTGGTAAAGACCACGCCTTCGTTGAAGTAATAAACTCCTGCATTTGCCGGAGCTGCCTTGGCAGCGGCGTCGTACTCCTGGACGGCCTTGTCGATCTGGTCAGATTTGGCATAGGCGTCGGCCAAGCCGCTCATATAACCGGCGTTGTCCGGTTTGATTGCCAATGCCTTGCTATAAGCGTCAATGGCCTCAGGGTACTTCTTGGCCCCACGATAGCCGTCCCCCAACATGCCCCAGATTACGTCCTCTTTGGGATTCTGCTCGGCTGCCGGCTGCAGCATGGTGACCGCCTGGTCGTAGTTGCCGGCCTTCTCCAGGTCGTGCGCCTGCTTGAGCAAGGCGTTCAGGTTCGTGATCTTTTCGTTCTGGGCCTTGATTTCATCAATCTTCTTCTGCTCTTCCGGAGAAATCGCTCCGGCCAGATCTTTTTTCAGGTCGAAGTTGACGGTCGTTTCATGCCCGGCAGCGACGGGAACTTTGCCGAAGGCGTCTACTCGTTTGCCATCGCGGACCAGGATTACGTTGTAGGTTCCGGGCTCGAGAGACTGGGAAAAATATTCGCCTTTACCGTTGGTCTTAACCGTCTGCTTGCTGCCGTTGTCGGTATTGTCCAACTCGACGCTAGCGTCCGCGATAGGCTTGCCGTTCTCGTCCTTGGCGGTGCCTTTGATCGTTCCCAAATTCTGTGCCAGGGCGGGAATGACGCCCAAGCCTGTTAGCAGCGCTAAGAATGTAACCAGGATAAGAAATCTCTTCGTCATTTATGCCTCCAGCGCGGAACTCAACTGTAAGCGCCCGCGCGAGCTTCTCGGTGTGTTACTTCGGTGGACCTTATCACTTCCCGATTGGGGCGGGCGAAAGGTAAGAAATCGGATCGCGAGCGCCCGCCGCTTCGAAAGCGCGTAATCGTAAAACGCAGCTCTCACAGATACCGCATGCCTGGTCCACCCTGCTGTAACACGACCACGTTAAATCGAAGGGAGCGCCTAATTCAAGGCCAAGCATCACAATCTCAGACTTACGCAACCCAATCAGCGGCGTTTCAATGTGAATGGCTCCGTCCCTCGTCCCGGTGCGAATCGCCTCGTTGAACGCCTGGTAGAACTCCGGCCGGCAGTCAGGATAGCCGGAGCTGTCCTGCTGCACCGCTCCAATGTAGATGCGCTGGGCTCCCAACACCTCCGCCCAACTTGTGGCCGCCGAAAGAAGGTGCGCATTGCGGAAAGGAACGTAGGTGACCGGGATTTCAGCCCCGATCTCCGGGCCTGCTTCGGGAACGTCCAGCGTCTCGTCGGTCAACGCTGAGCCGCCGATGGCACGAAAGAACGGGGTGTGAAACATCAGCCGCGCGCGAATGCCCAGCCGATCGCAGATGGCCTGGAACGCCTGCTGCTCGCGGGCCTCGGTGCGTTGGCCATAGCTGATGTGCAGCGCGGCGGTGGCATCCGCGCCGTGCTCGCGAACCGCGAGCGCTGCGCAAACCGTCGAATCCATGCCGCCGCTGAGCACTACCACCGCTGCCGGTTTATGTTGCGTCGATGCCAAGGTCTACACGCCTTTGAGCGAAGGTTCCCAGATGAATTTGTGGATCTGAAATCCTAATCGCACGTTCAGGTCGTCGGCCAGTATCCATTCTGCCAAATCGCGCGGATCAACTAAACAATGATCGGCACTACGGGTGCCGGTCGCGTCTTTGCGAAAGGCAGGCGAGAAGATGGCAGCCCCAGCCCGAAGACTGGAAGGCAAATCGTGAACGAAGTCGCGGGCAAACTCGTAATCTTTGCGGCTGGCGATCACGAACTTCATCTCATCGCGTTCGGTCATCGCGTCCAGGTTTTCCGGCAGAAAGGTCCCCCCTTCACCCGAGTCGGGACACTTCACGTCCACGATCTTCACAACCGCTTTGGGCACGTTTCCCAGCGGACGCTCGCCGCTGGTTTCGAGCAGCACGGTGTATCCCGACGCCAGCAGGCATTCCATCAGCGGTACCACCTCGCGCTCCTGCAACATAGGTTCGCCGCCGGTAATCTCCACAATTCCCTTTCCCGGCGACAGGCGATGCACCTCGGCCTCGACCTGCTCCTGCGTCATGCGCGAGCCGCCCTTGAAGGTATACTCACTGTCACACCACACGCAGCGGAGATTACATCCCGCAAGGCGGACAAAGACGCAAGGAAGTCCGGCGTACGACGACTCGCCTTGCAAGGATTTATAGATCTCGATGATCTGCATGGTGAGGGACTACGCGCAAGAGCTCACAATTCCTCGATCGTAATGCGATCGTTGGTATAGATGCAGATTTTGCCCGCAATCTTCAGGGCCTCTTCGGCAATCGCCCGCGCCGGCATGTCCGTATGCTCAATCAGCGCGGTTGCGGCTGCCGTCGCGTATGGGCCTCCGCTGCCGATGGCGGCGATGCCCGAATCCGGCTCGATGACATCACCCTGTCCGCTGATAAGAAAGGTCTGGTTCTCGTCGGCCACGAGCAGCAGAGCTTCCAACTGTCGCAGCATCTTGTCGGTGCGCCAATCTTTGCCTAGCTCCACAGCCGCACGGCCCAGATTACCGTGATACTGCTCCAGCTTCGACTCGAAGCGGGAGAACAGCGAAAACGCATCGGCGGTCGAGCCGGCAAAACCGGCGAGTATCTTGTCCTGATAGAGGCGGCGAATCTTGCGGGCGGTGTGTTTGATGACGCCTTCACCGAGCGTGACCTGCCCGTCTCCGGCCATCACTACCTTGTCATCGCGACGCACGCAGAGAACGGTAGTAGAACGAATCAAACGCTTACTTTGCATTGTTAACTACGATTATAACAGCGTGAATCGTGCTCCCCGCGCGCGCGGATCAGCGATGTTCAGCTCTCTTCTCGTGTGCGATGCTGCCAATCGTAGACTTGGTGACGCGAAGATAGTCAGCGGGAGCGAGCAGAATCTGTGTGCCCCGCACGCCGGCGGAAATTGAGATCACGTCCCATAGTTCGATGGTCTCGTCGGCAAAGACAGGATAGTCCTTCTTTGCCCCCAGCACAGTCACGCCGCCGCGAATGTAGCCCGTGAGCGGCTGCACTTCCTTCAAGGAAACCAGCTCGATCTTGCGATCGCCGGTGAGCGACGCCAATGCTTTGTAGTCGAGCTCATAGTTGCCGGGGACCACGGCGAAGCACGGGCCATTGGTATCGCCGCGCACCAGCAGCGTTTTGAATACCTGCTCCGCAGGCAAGCCGACCTTTGCCGCCACCGTTTCCGCTGCGAGATCGTCGGGGTCGACCTCGTAGGTCCGCAATTCATAAGCGATCCCCAGCGAATCGAGCAGACGTGCCGCGTTGGTCTTCATGGGAAGGGGCGCAGCTTTAGCTGCGCAGTCGCAATTCCTCTATTTTGTCACCGAGCGGGCTTCAGCCCGCGAGTCTTTGAGCAGCCGGCTACTGTTGCGCAAACAACGTGACACGAACAAATGGAAAATCCTGAGTGTTGGTAAGTCTGTACTGGCGATTCAGCGCAGCCTCGAAGGCGGCAAACTTTGGATCATTCGGCGGCATGGGCGTCGTCACCACCCAGATCCTGCCGTGTCCCGCGGCGAAATCGGGTACCCGCGCGGGAGAAGGCGCTCCCATGAAATCACGCCATCCGACGCCTGCATTACTTCCCGGCCAGAGGATATCAGGCTTAGTTGATGTGCTTGTATGCGCCGCATAGTAGTCATAAGGAAACCTGGTTGAGACGGTATAAAACACGATTCCGTCGCTCGGTCGGCAGTTTTCAAGAATGTAAGAAGTGGCAGACCGCACATCGTTTCTGCCAATATCGAAATCAATTTTGTAGTAGGAACGCACTCCCGCTATGCCGAACCACAGGACGGCGGCCGTCACCGGAACTGCCAGCAGCCGTGGCCGCAAAGCATTTATACCCGCAGCTGCCAGCATGATCCATGCCGGCATAGAAATAATGAGATACCGGGGGGCAAACATGGGTCGGGCGATCGAGACCAGCAGCACGATGGTGAGGGGTACAAAAAGCCAGCAAGCGAGAACCACATAGCTAGCCGCACCTTTCTTTTGGCGTGCGATAGCCAACCCGCCCAAGAGCAAACCGCCTATCACGCATATCGAATACAAAGTCAGCAGGCTTATTTCCGCATTGCCGGATAGCTTCTTCAGCAGACCTATCACATCACCAAGGTGAGGCCGTGGAATCCAGGCAATCGGCCCGGCTCCGGTGGTAGCGATAAAGAGCCAAATGGGCAGAGTCCATAGTGCGGTAAGTCGGGCTGCGCGCCGGAATTGCGTCTGAGTGTCCTGGATCCAGACTGCGGGATCAATTTGCCTCATCATGCGAAGCGCAACCCAGTGTGAAACGACTACTAACACCGCAAAGAAATGCGCATAGATCGCCAGTGAACTTGTCGCTATGTACCAGTTCCAGTCCCGTCGGTTGCCGCTTTCGACAGCGCTGACAAACCAATAGGTCGAGACAATAACCAGCAAGACCAGCAGGCTATAGCTTCGTACTTCTTGCGCATAGCGTACCTGGAATGCGTTGACGCTCAGTAATAAGGCGCTGATCAGCCCCAAGCCCGTGCCCTGCATCCTCCTTCCCAGCAGGAAAATCGCAGGAATCGCCGCCACCGCGAATACTACGGAAAGTCCGCGAATGAACGTAAGCGAATCTCCCAAGTGCAACCATCCACGGAGCAGGAGATAGTAGAGCACCATATTCATCTCCCGCCGCCACAGGATGCGCAGGAAATTGAACCAGTCAAGCCTCGCCATGGTGATACTGGAGCCTTCATCCAGCCACAGACTCTTCGCAGCGATAGCATGAAGCTGCAGCAGAGCGCCAAAGGCTGTGATAACAGCCAGGCTTGTCCAGACAGCCACCCGCTGGCTCATTACCGATAATTCAGGCTTAGGTTCTTGCCGGCTGACACGGGTTGGAGAACTGGTAGTTGGCATTGTGGAGGAATATATACCAGACTAGGTAGGAACTCGAAGCATCAGATATCCGGTAGCGAGTCCAAATATGATGTCCGGCGACCACGCCGCCAACATCGCCGGAAGCTGGTTGGCATTTCCCATGGCTTCAAATAGCCCTGCCATGCCGATGTAGACCACCGCAATGCTGATGGCGACGGCGACCCCGGACAATGCCCCACCAGTCCGGCCGCTAACTGCGAAAGGAATGGCTAGAATGGCCATTACCAGCGTAATTAGAGGATATGATACTTTCTTTTGAAGTTGCACTCGGAGCCGAACAGTGTCAAATCCACTTTGCTGCAGGTCCTCGATATAGTTGCTCAGCTCGTGATAGTCCATTTCCGATGACTGCCGGACCTCTTTCTTGAAGTAACCCGGATCTTCGTGTAGCTCCTTGAAGGTAGCTACGTCGTAGGTTCGATAGTCATGAATGGAAGCTCCGTTCAAAGTCCGAACCCACCCATTCTCAAATACAAATGTGTCCAGGCTTGGTTCCCAGTGCGCCTGGGCGGCGGAAATGCGGCGAGTTAACTGAAAAGTCTTCGGATCAAACTCGAAAATCGAGATTCGGCGAAAAGTATTGGTATCTGGGTCGAAGAACTGGTAGTAGTAGATTTCGTTGTTATTGCCAACAATCCATTGACGGTTCGCCTGTAAGTAGGTCTGCGCCGGCTTGCCTTTGATCTCATTTCGGAGGATTTCCTGCCGCTTGTTCGTATGCGGAATGTATACCTGATCGAAGAGGAACAATCCTCCCGCAAAAAGCGCGCTCAGCACAATCACCGGCATCGTAGCGCGGTACAGACTGATGCCGGTGGCCTTCATCGCCGTCAACTCGCTCGATTTCTGCATCAAGCCAAAAGTGATGAGCACGGCGAGCATTACGGCAATAGGCGCCATCTGGTAGATGAGCGACGGGCTCAGGTTGAGGAGATATTCCGTCAGCAGGAGAACGGACACTTTGTTGCGCACAATGTCGGTGAACAGCTCGAAGAAGGTGAACACCAGCGCGAGAATCAGCAACGTGGTGAGAATCATCGCCAGATACATGAGGAAATCACGCAGGATCATGTCATCCAGGATGAGAGGGAAGCGGGCACTGAAGCGTTTCTTCCCCTGGCGCCGGCTGGTGAAGTCCACCTGGCGCCAGCGGTGAAAACAGAAGCTTACGAGCGCTTGCCACTGGCTGACCAGCCAGCTCCAGAACTCGCCCAGGGTGCCAACCTCGCCGGGCATGCGGTCGGATCTCCACAGCAACAACAGGCCGCACAGGAAGAAAAGAACGTTGCCTGCCCAGACTCCGAGCCAGGGAGAGACTTTGCCTTGGCGTGCCAGGGAGACGCCCAGCAGCGAAAGCACGTAGTAGACAAACACTAGTGCAATGGTCAGTACGAAGCCGGTGCTCTTTCCACCCTTGCGGGCTGAAAGGCCTAAGGGAATTCCCACCACAGCCAGCACCAGACAGGCCGCCGGCAGACCGAAGCGGCGCTGGAATTCGATCTCGTAGTAGCGCGCCTTGAGCTGGTCGTAGGCGCGGGCCCGGAACGCCATATCGCGGGCTTCCGGCGGCGCCGCCGGAATCGGAAGGTCTGTCGCGGTCTTAGACTCGCGCCTGGCGTTGGTTAGCAATTCGTGCAGGCTCAGTTGCGCCACCGGCAGCAGGTCTTGCGGACCACGTTCGGCCGAGCTCGGCACTGCGATCGGTATGTCAGTACTTTCGAACGTAGTGATGGAATACTGGTCCTGCACCTTGGGTACCAGCTCCTGCTGGCTGCCATCCTCCAGGTGGAAGCGCAAGTTGTCGGGAGAGTCGCTGAGCAGCACACCGCGATCGGCTACCGTGATCTTGGGCGAAGATGGATCCGTCGTGTCGGCGATAAACACGCCCCGCCACAAAGAGCGGTTGCTCTCCGGAATCGCGTCCTGCACGTAGAGAACGGTATTCTTGAATTCCTCGTAGAACACGCGCGGCTGGATCTCGAACGACGCCTGCGACGATTTGAGCCGGTCCTGTAGCGCCGCCAAAGCAGCCGCGGACCTGGGAGCGATGTAGATGCTGTTCAGCATCGCCAGCCCCCACACGACAATGGCAAACACCGACACCGCGCGCACGAACAGCCCAACCCCCATACCGCTGGCGCGCATGGCGGTGACTTCGCTGTCCGCCGCCAGGCGGCTCAGGCCAATCAGGATGCCCACCAGCACGCCCATGGGCAGCGTAACGGTAAAGGTCGTGGGAAGTGTGAGGAAGAAAATCTCCGCAACGCTGGGCAGCGGCGCACTGTTGCGCACGATCAGCTCCAGCAGGCGGCCCAGGTCCCGCATGAAGATGATGAAGGTGAACACCACCAGCCCTATGAAGGCATGTGAGATCACTTCATTCAGGATGTAGCGGGTGAGAATACGCACGAATGCCTAGTTTAAAGCAAAACAGGGCCGAGACGAGGTACGCAGTCGCAACTTCGGGCACGGCTTTTAGCAACTCAGTCTCCGTGCGCGGCGCTCTCCGGGGGCGTCGCCTCGTGCCAGGGCGGCAGCACCTTCACCAAAACATACAAAATGACAAACGGCAGCAGCGTCAGGACAATAGCCGGCAGCAATCCCTCCCTCGTCACGAAGCCCATCTTGTAGGTGGTGTATCCCAGGAAGCTCTTGGAGAACAGCTGCCCGCCGATCACGACGTTCCAGCGCATGGCGAAGATGCCGATCAGGGTCAGGACGCCGGCGACGGAATAGATGTACTTGCGCAGCGTCTCCGGCAGCCGCATAAGCTGGGTCAGCGCCAGCAATATCAGTGGGGTGATTGTCCCGAACCCAATCTGCAGCAGGATCTGCGAGAAATACAACTTGGTGTGGACCATGAAGTCCAGGCTGCGAAACGATTCGTCGGCCTCGTAGATGCGATGAATCAGGTCGACCATTTCCAGCGTGAAGTCGATCAGGAAGGTATAGAACAGGTACATCGCGATGGTGTCGACGCAGCGCATGTCGATCGCCTGCTTGCGCAAGTAGCAGGTCAACATGTACAGCAGCATCACCACGGCGATTCCCGACACCATGGCCGAGAAGAGGAACACCACCGGCATCATCGGCGACGACCACCACGGATTCGCCTTCACCGAACCGAAGATGAATCCCACATAGCCGTGCAGCAGGAAGGCTGAAGGAATGCCGATGACTGTGATGACCCAGCCTACCCTGTCGTCAATCTGCAATGAGCGCTCGCTGAGGTTGTATGAGCCCAGCGTCATGGCCTTGTACAGCCACTTGGTTGGGCCAATCTTCGACTGCGCCCATTCGACGATGTCCCGCCGGTACTCCAGCCAGATCTCCACCACCAGCACGCCCATCAGATACCACAGGTAGACGAAGCCAAACATAGCCATCGCCGACGAGCGGTGTGGCGTCAGGTACATTTCGAACGCGCGCCCCGGACGTCCAAGGTGCAATTGCAGCGGAAGCGGGGCAACGATAAGAAAAGCCAGAGCGGTCAGCAATGCCAGCCGGTACGTCGGCTTTACCGCGTCGACCCGAAACACCCGCTCTAGCGACGCGAGTATGAATGCGCCGGCTACCAGGCCGGTGATGAACGGATAAAGCACGATGAGGACACTCCACTGGAGTTCCACCTCGTTGGGATACATGAAGCCTTCAACCGGAACGTGCATGGATTCTCCTATCGCACCGAGCCGTCCAGCCCGTAGTAATCGACTTTCGATTTCGTCGCCATGTAGGGCTTCAGCACCTGCACGCTATGCGTCTTCAGGAATTCGTGGATCGGGTCGTTCGGATTCTTGAAGTCGACCAGTTGCCGCGCGCCCGTGGGGCAGTTCTCGCAGCACGCGGTAGTCAGGCCCTTCGTGATCCGGTGATAGCAGAGCGTGCACTTTTCGGCGGTGTGAGTGTTGGGATTCAGGAACCGGCAGCCATACGGGCAAGCCTGTATGCAATAGCGGCAGCCCAGGCAGTAGGTGGAATCGATCAGCACAACGCCGTCGGGGCTGTCGAAGGTCGCTCCCACGGGGCAGACCTGGGTACAGGGCGAATCGGCGCAATGGTTGCACAGTTTTGGGACAAAGAAGTTTTTCCCACCGGGGTCCTTCAGCTCGGGAAAGCCGTGCATCCCGCCGTCGGGCGAATCGACCTGCGGATTTTCGACCGTCCAGTCGGCCACGTGGTAGCGTTCCACCCAGGTGCGGAAGTAGCCGTCGGGAACGCCATTTTCCAACTGGCAGGCGCGCACGCAACTGCCGCAGCCGATGCACTCCTCAATGTTGATCAACATGCCGTACCAGTGCGCGGTCAGAGTGTAATTCGGCGCCAACTCAGGTGTCGCCGCCAGGATCGAGTCCCAGGCAGCCGCGGCGGCGGCGGTCAGGAGGAGGAAATGTCGACGCGTCATGGTCACGGTTTTGCCTCCGCCTCTTCGATCACAGGGCTGTGCGGCTTGTGACAGGTGTCGCAGGGCACTCCTCCGGAATGGTCTGCAGGGGAGACCTGGGGGAAGTTCGTCGGCTTGGCCGCGTTGGCGGTGTGGCAGCGCGGACACAGGGAGGTCGTATCCAGCTTTGCCGGCTGCACCGACGCTGGATTGTCAACGTGCGCAGCGAGCGGGCCGTGGCACGATTCGCAGTTGACGCCCTTGTGCTTGCCCTTGCTCTTCACTTCGACCACATCGCTGTGACAGTTCTCACAGGCCTGATGGCCGGCATAGGCGATGGGCCGCGAGGCGATCTCCGCCAGGGCATCACCGCGATAATGTCCGTAGCGGCCGAAGCTCTTCGGCACGAATGCGCCCCGCATCAGCAGAAATATGAGGAACGCGGCGCAAAAGACGGCCACCAGGCGAAGCAGGTGTCCGGCGTCCTTGAGGTCCTTCATCACTTCGAAAGTCTCCCCTGCCTTGGGGTAATACAAAATCCGCGAACGGGAGCGCGGTGAGTTCAATCACAGGCCGCTGTGACGCGGAATCTTGCTCGACGAATGTCTGCCGGGTGAAGTCGGTTGGCCTCCGGGCCGTCGGAGGCTAGCGCTTAGTGGAGAGTATCCCCAGGATCTCCTGCAGTCCCTGGCGCACTTTCTTTATTCGTTCGCTGCGTTTCTCGGGAGGAAACTGAAACCCGGCCTGGCGTTTGGCGGGTTTCGCTTCGGCCTTTAGTTGCTGGCGGGCGCCGGCAATCGTGAAGCCTTCGTCGTACAGAAGCTGCTTGATTCGCAGCACATTTTCGACATCCTTCTGCCGGTACATGCGCTGTCCGGTACTGCTCTTGACCGGCTTAAGCTGCGGGAACTCCGTTTCCCAGAAGCGCAGCACATAAGCCGGCAGCCGGCATAACTCCGCGACCTCGCCGATGCGGAAGTAGAGCTTATCGGGAATGATGGGCGGGGCAGAAGCCGCTTTCTTCGCAAATTTCTTTCCCGCAGCGCTGGTAGCCATCGTGTTCAGTAGCTAAGGATACCTTCGTTTGGCTAGGCGAGAAAGAGGATTGCGCTCGCCACGAGTAACTTCTAAGTTCGTGGGCCGCCTTGGCCGCCGCCGCATTGCCTCGCTTACCTTCACCCTGGAAGCCGCCATCCTGCAGGCGTTCGCACACGTGTCGGCTCCCATGCAGAACGGCCAGTTCGGGTTTGAGCCGTTGCTTCCTGCGGCCCAAAGCCCACATCGTGTTGGGAGCGTTATCCGGCCCGACCAAGAGCTTGCCCTGAGCCCGCGAAGTCAAAGGGTCGTGCCCTGACGCGGAGCATCGCAAGGCTGGCGGCTTACTTTTCCAACAGCGAGAAGTGTTCCTCCGGAACGCGGATGACGAGGCAGTCATGGGGCAGGTCGTGCAGCGCCTGGTGGCGTTTGGTCCAGGCGGCCATCAGGAACCCGACGCCGAGAGAAAACAGCGACAAAAACTTCATGACGTGGCGGCCGCTGGCCTGGGCGAATGTCAGTTTGCCGCCCGCCGCGTTGACCACCTGCAGGCCCATGATTCGCTTTCCCAACGTGGCACGATAGCGCGAGCTTTCGCTGAAGGCGGCATAGAGCCAGCCTCCCACGGCGAGCAGCACAATGAAGGTGAAGCCGGTAACGTAGGCGGCGCTCTCGTGCTCAACGCCGATGGCCCGGCCAACAAGGCTGAACGCTGTGTCGATCAACAACGCAAGCAGGAAGGCGGCGGTGATTTCCAGGCCGACGTCGATCAGACCGGCCCAGACCCGTCGCCAAAACCCTGCGTATTCTCTGGCTTCCGTTATCGGCACAGTATGGTCGAAGCGGGTGTCAGCAACGAGGGCCGCGGCGCGGGAATCCAGCCTGCCGGATTCGGTGAGAACGTCGCCGCAAAATAGGCAGAACTCACCATCGGGCAGAGCTTGACTGCCGCAGCTACCGCAAACCTCGGGGGCAATGCCGCTGTGCATTGACCGGGGAATACTAACTCCAGGACGGAGGGGCTGTAAAGACGCGCTTTTTGGCGGGGTTTCTTTTGTTGGGAATGCCCGTGCCGTTCACTCCCTTTGCACATCGTCGGGAATGTTAAGCGTGGCTCGCGCCTGTGCTACGCGCGAAGTCGATCAGCGTGAGCTGTAGGCCTCCAAAGTCAGGGTGGTCGTTGTAATCGAGGGTAAAGGCGATGTTCAGAATATCGCCGAGGGCGAGCGCCTCTTGCGCCGATCGCTCTGCCATCCGCCAGCCAACGGCTTCGTGTGCCTTGCGCCACCGGCCGCCGTTCAGCTCGGGAACGACCCGGAATTTGACGTGCTTGTCCTTCAGGACCTTTGGTGGCTGCACCAGCCGTGTCTGGCGGCTCACGAAAACCGGCAGAGGATTCCCCGCGCCATAGGGTTCCAGCTTCTGCAGCGTCACCCAAAGCTTCTCATCGATGGCCTCGAGAGCGAGCTCGGCGTCGTAGTCGAGGACCGGGACAAAATCCGCCGGCGTGAGTTTCTGCCGGGCGAAGGCGTCAAGCCGGGCGCGCAGCTCGGGAAGGCGCTCGGCGGGCAGCGAGCAGCCGATGGCATGCGCGTGTCCACCGAAGCGGGTGAAAAGCTCGGGACAGGTCTCGAGGGCTTCGAGCAGATGGAAGGAAGGAATCGAGCGGCCCGAGCCGTGCGCCTCGCCGTCTTCGCACGAGAAAACCAGCGCGGGCCGATGATAGCGCTCGACAACGCGCGTAGCGCAGATGCCGATCACGCCGCGATGCCAGGCGTCGCCGTCGATCACCATGCAGTAGGCGTCTTGCAGCTCGGCGGAATCGGCCACCTTTTTGTGGATTTCCTCGATGATGCCCTGCTCGCGCTGCTGGCGGTCGCCGTTGAGCTGGTTCAGTTCCATCGCCATCTCGGCAGCCTTCGCCGGATCGCGCTCGGTGAAGAGGCGGATAACGCGGTCGGCGATGTCCATGCGTCCGGCGGCGTTGAGGCGAGGAGCAACGCGGAAGGCGATATCTCCAGCGCTGAGGGGGCGCGATCCGTCGAGCTCGCAATTGGAGAGCAAGGCGCGCAGTCCGGCATTTACCGGCTTGCGCAAGCCTTCCAGGCCAAGCTGTGCGAAGATGCGGTTCTCGCCCACAAGCGGCACTGCATCGGCAATAGTGGCGATGGCTACCATCTTCAGAAACGACGGGATCAACCGCTCGCGGCCAGTGGCTTCCAGCAGGGCCTGCGCGATCTTGAAGGCGACGCCTGCGCCGCAGAGCTCCTTGCAGGGATAGTCGCAGTCGGCCTGGTTGGGATTCACCACTGCCAAGGCCTTGGGAACGCCTTCGGCCTGCGGCAGGTGATGGTCGGTGACAATGAGATCAACGCCGCCACGCGCGGCGGCTTCGGCGGCGGCGAAGGCGCGAATGCCGGTATCGACGCTGATGATGAGGTGGATGCCACGCGCGGCGGCTTGCTCGATGACCTCGTCGCGCATGCCGTAGCCTTCGCGGATGCGATGCGGCACGTGATATTCGGCCTTGCCGCCGCACAGCTCGATGACGGTCTTGAGGATGACGACGGCGGTAGTGCCATCGACATCGTAGTCGCCGTAGATGAGCACGGTCTCGTTGCGCTCGATGGCCCTCTGCAGGCGCCCCACCGCTGTGCGCAGGCCTTTCATCAGGTAAGGGGAATGCAGATCGGCGAGCGAAGGCGCGAGGAAACGCTGCGCCTCATCGGGACAATCGATGCCTCGCGCGACCAGCAATCGTGCGATCGTCGGGGAAAATTGGGCCTCGCGAGTCAGACGCTCGACCTGTCCGGCATCTGCATTGCGAAGGACCCAGCGCACGTCAGCGATCGTCGTCCTGGTCGGTCTCGTCGATGGCCAGGGTGCCGAAATCCTCGACCAGATCAAGCAAGTGCTGATAGCGCTCGTACCATTCGGTGGAAACTTCGTAAAGGAACATGATGCCCTGGTGGGGCCAGCCAAGCTGAATGAATCCGGTTTTGCCGGTGTAGTTGCGCAGCCAGCGCGCCTCTTCGATGTCGTCATCGCTGGGATAATTGGCGTGCTGCAAGCGCTGGACGAGGTAGTCGATCTCGTCCCGCTGCAGGACCTCTTCGTCCATCGAAAGGAAGGACGAGCCGGCTTTCTTGGCGAGTTCGACGAAGTCCTTCCAGCTTTCAGGATTGTCGCGCGGGTCCCACATGACGCTATGAACATCTTCGGTGACATAGCCCTGGAAGCGGCTCATGCCGTGTCCCAGGATGAACGCCACCATGTCGTCTTTGAGGGAGGTTAGATCGTCGGGCATTGTCGGAGTTCCTCGGTGCAAGTCCGGCCACGGCTGGGCCGAACACATGAGATTTATCATACGCCGGTGACAGGCCGCTTTTGTACGCTCGGGGTGGAGGGGCGAACGGCCTGCGTTCACTACTCCTTATGCGCCTGAAGGCTTAAGGGACAAGGGAAAAGAGGTAAGATCAGAGTATCGATGTTGCAAGCTCTGATCGAAGCCCGTAAGTGGCTAGTGGCCGCCGCCATTGGGGTAATCGCTATTGTCGGCATCTCCTATTACGTCGCCAGGTCGCGGGTAAAGCCCACCCTGCACAATGTTCCGGAGCAACTGGGGATCGATATTCAGCAGACGAGCGAGGGCTTCTCGCTGTCGAAGTCCGAGGGCGGACGCACGCTATACACCATACGCGCGTCCAAGGCCGTGCAATTCAAGCAGGGCGGGCACGCCGAGCTGCGCAATGTGCACGTCGTCGTCTATGGCCACGAGCACGACCGCTACGATGAGATTTACGGCGACCACTTCAGCTACGATCCGCAGTCGGGAGACATCATCGGTACGGGCGTGGTGCATATCGACATTCAGGGCTATGCCGAAGGGCCGATGAAGCCCGATCAGGCGCCGCCGGAGGAGTTGAAGAATCCGGTCCATCTGCTTACCCAGAACCTGACGTTCAACCAGAAGACGGGCATGGCCCAGACCAGCGAAATCGTGGACTTCCGCAGCGCGCAGGCGACCGGCTCGGCCAGGGGCGCCTACTACGATTCCAAGGCGAACGAGCTGCAGCTCAAGTCCGATGTGCACATCGTCACCACGGGAGACAAGTCGGCGGTCATCACCGGCACCAGCGGCGTGATGCAGAAGGACCCGCGGGAGGCCATCCTGCTCGATGCCCGTATTGAGCAGCCCACGCGTACCTTGACTGCGGACAAGATCACCATGCTTTTCGAGCCGGACAACACCGTGAAGCACGCGGTCGCCGAAGGCAACGTCCATATCGAGAGCCGCGGCCCCACCGTGGTCGACATCTATGGTCCTCACGGCGACGTAAACATGGGACCGAACAACAGCGTGCTGCAGACGATCCTGACGGGAGGGGCGAAGTTCGTCACCCACGGCGACAACCGTACCAACGGCGCGGCCGACACCTTCATCATGGACTTCGACGACCAGAACCAGCCGCTGCGCTTCCACATGGTGAAGAACGCACGCCTGCATCAGGACCCGAATCCGGGAAAGCCGGGGGTTGGGCCGGCCAGCGGGCAACCGATGGACGTCATTGCCGATGCCCTGGACTTTCAGTTGGCAGACGGTAACGAACTGAAAACTGCGGACACGATTGGCAAAGCGCAGATCGTGATCCTGCCGAATCCCACCAAGCCCAAAACCGCCGAGAAGCCCAGCGACAAAAACGCGCAAGACATGGGCAATGCCACAACGGTGGCAACCGCAGGAAAGTTTCACGCCATCTTTGGCGATGGGAACCAGATGCAGTCACTACACGGCGAGCCGGATTCGCGCATCGTGTCCACCTCTCCGGATCAGCCCGAAAAGGTCAGCACGGCTGACAAACTCGACGTTGCCTTCGATGCCGACGGCGGGGTGAAGAAGCTGGTCCAGACCGGCAACTTCCAGTATCACGAGCCTCCGGCCAAGCCGGACACGGGCGGCCGCTCCGCACTTGCCGAGAAGGCGACATACACTCCAGCCGATCAGTTGCTGGTGCTCAACGGTTCCCCACGGGTGATTGACGGGGGCATGACGACCACGGCCAGTGTGGTGCGCATGAACCGCGAGAGCGGCGATGCCTGGGCCGACGGGGACGTGAAGACGACCTACAGCGACCTGAAGCCGCAGCCCAACGGGGCCTTGCTGGCGACGCAGGACCCGATCCACGTCACGGCGGAGCACATGGCATCGCGCCAGCAGCCGAGCATCGCGCACTACACCGGAAACGTTCGTCTGTGGCAGGGAGCGAATGTGGTGCGCGCGCCCAAGATCGACTTCGATCAGGACACCCGCACGATGACCGCATTCGGCGACGAGCACCATCACGTCCTGAGCCTGTTCGTCCAGCAGTCGGCGGACGGCAAACTCACGCCCGTGCAAGTCATCGCCGACAAGCTCACCTATACGGATGGGGAGCGCCGGGCGCGCTACACGGGCAACGTAATCGCTAAGAGCCCGGACAGCACCATCACCGCGCAGCAGATCGACGTGTATCTGAAGGAGGCCGGCGATCAACCAGCCTCATCTTCGAACTCGACCAAACCGTCGCCTGCAATCATTCCCGGCACCGAGGGACCGAGCAAGATCGATCACATGGTAGCTACGGGCAAGGTCGTAGTGACCGAGCCGAACCGGCGCGCCGTCGGCGATCAGCTCGTCTACACTGCTGACGACGCCAAGTACCACCTCACGGGAAAATCCCCTAGCATTTTCGACGCGACCCGTGGCACAGTATGGGGCGATTCCCTGACTTTTTACAGCCACGATGACGAGGTCCTGGTAGATAGCAAGAATGCTTCCCCGACCGTCACTCGGGCACGAATTACGAAGTAAATGCAGACTTTAACGGCTGAGCAAATCGGCAAAAGTTATCGCGGCCGCCGGGTCGTCAACGACGTCACGGTGACGGTCAAACAGGGCGAGGTGGTCGGCCTGCTGGGACCGAACGGCGCCGGCAAGACGACCAGCTTCTACATCATCGTCGGCCTGATTCCTACCGACACCGGACGGGTGATGGTCGACGATCAGGATGTTACCACGGTGCCGATGTACTTGCGGGCACGCAACTTCGGCATCAGCTACCTGCCCCAGGAGCCGTCGATCTTTCGCAAGCTGACGGTGGAGGACAACATCTTGGCGGTGCTGGAGGCACAGGCACTCTCATGGCACGAGCGCCGTGAGCGCATGGAGAACCTGATCGAGCGGCTGGGCCTGGGCGTGATTCGCAAGAACCGCGGCTATGCGCTGTCGGGCGGCGAACGGCGCAGGGTAGAGATTGCCCGTTGCCTGTGCATCTCGCCAAGTTTTATTTTGCTGGACGAGCCATTTTCGGGAATCGATCCCATCGCGGTACTCGATTTGCAAAACATCATCGCGGGCCTGCGTGCCAGTGGAATCGGGCTTCTGGTGACCGATCATAATGTACGGGAGACGCTCTCGGTGACCGATCGCGCCTACATTATTAACGAGGGAAGAATCTTCCGCGCGGGTACTCCGGAACAGCTCGGTAACGATCCGGAAGTGAAGCGAGTTTACTTAGGCGAGAGCTTCTCGTTGGTTTAGAATCAATTCAGCGAAACCAGTCTCCAATGGTGTTGTTGCAGCCCAAACTGAACCTCAAGGTCGCACAGAAGCAAATTCTGACGCCCGGGCTCGTGCAGATGGTCAGCGTGCTGGCCCTGAACAAGCTGGAGCTGGCGGACATGATCACCGCCGAGCTCACCGAGAACCCGGTGCTTGAAGAGCTGGACGACTCCGTTCCCCTGCTCGACGAAGTTTCGGCCAAAGAAGAAAAGATGGACCGGGACAGCTCTCCTGCAGCCCAGGAAGAGCAGGCGTTGCCTTCGGAAGAGAAGGATCCGTTCGAGGAAATCGACTTCGGTTCGTTCTTTAAGGAATATCTGGACCCCGGTCTGCGCACGTCGGTGGAGATGGAGGATAACGAAAGGCCCTCGTTTGAGAACTTCCTGTCCAAACCTACCACATTGTCAGACCACCTGCTGTGGCAGCTCGGCTCGCTGCACGTGAAGGAAGATGTCTACCGCGCGGCGGAGCTGGTCATCGGCAATCTGAACGAAGAAGGCTACCTGACCGCGACGGAAGATGAGCTGCTTGGGCTGATGGATGAGGACATGGGGCGTGTGGCGCCGGCGGTAAGCGAGCCGCCGATGCCGGGGATCGATGTGACCTCCGCAGCCACTGCGCCTGTGCTGGCTGAAACCGTGCCCACCTCCGAGCCGGCGCATGCCGAGGCTGCGGTGGCGACAGAAATTGCCGTGGCGGATGTTGCCGTGGCAGAGCGCGAAGAGGAAGCCCCACCGCTGCAAACCGTTTCAAAGCTTCTCGACGCCAACCCGCGTCCGCACCTGGTGCCACGTCGCACGATGCCGGCGCGTGTGCCGTTCAGCCGCGACGCACTGATGGAAGCCATTGATCTGGTCAAGCAACTGGATCCGGTGGGCGTGGGCTCGCGCGATCTCCGCGAATGTCTGCTGGCGCAGCTCCTGAACCTGAAGACCCTGCATCGCAAGAACGGGCAGACCAACCACGTCGCCGAGCAGGAAGCGCTGGAGGACGCCATCACGCTGGTGAGTGATCACCTTCCGGCGTTGCAGAACAAGCACTACAAGGAAGTCGCAAAGGCGATCAATCGCCCGCTGGAAGCGGTGATGCGGGCCATGGATTTCATCCGCACGCTCGATCCCCGGCCCGGCCTTCGCTACAACAAAACCGAGACACGGCTGATCGAGCCGGACGTGGCCTTCGTCAAGCAAGGCGATGAATACATCATCGTGATGAACGATGAGGAAGTTCCGCAGTTGCGTCTCAATTCCTCCTACCGGCGGCTGCTGCATCGCGATGCTGCCGAGAAGGAAGTGCGCAACTACGTCAAAGAGCGTTACAAGTCGGCGATCCAGCTCATCAAGAACATCGAGCAGCGGAAGCAGACGATTTTACGCGTCTGCCACGCCATCCTCGACCGGCAACGCGATTTTCTTGACCAGGGCATCGACCAGTTGAAGCCGATGATGATCAAGGAGGTTGCGGAGGAGATCGGGGTGCATCCCTCGACGGTGAGCCGCGCCGTCGCCAACAAGTACGCGCACACTCCGCAAGGCGTCTTCGAACTACGATACTTCTTCACCGAGAGCGTCAACGGCCCGGAGGGCGGCAGCACATCACTGCTGATTCTGAAGCGCCGGGTCAAGAAGCTGATCGAGGAGGAAGATCCCGCCAGGCCGTTGACCGACGAGCAGATCACCCGCATCCTACAAGCGCAGGGCATCCAGGTCACTCGCCGCACGGTCGCGAAGTACAGGGAAGATATGCGCATCCCGAGCACCCACCAGCGCAGAGTAAAGAGTTAGGGTTGTACCGGCGTCCACGGCGTCCATCCGTGACACAAACATGGGGTTGGCTGCCGGTTTAACGTGACGCCGTTGTGGTGAAAGCCGCCGCGGCCAAACGAACAGCAACCAATCAGGCAGCGGCAGGAGGGAGCTCAATGAATATCGAGTATTTCGGCAGGCAGTACGAAATTACTCCCGCAGTACGTGATGAAGTGGAATCCGGCCTCAGCAAACTCACCAAGATTCTCGGCGACAATATCAAGAGCAAGGTCATTCTCACCCTCGAGAAACACCGCAACATCGCCGAAATCACCGTAAGCCGCCGGCGGGGGCATCTGGTCGGTCTGGCGGAGGCGACGGACATGATCAGCGCCATCGGCCAGGCACTGGAGCACATCGAAACCCAGGCCCTGCGGCACAACGGACGCCGCCGCACCACCCATCGCAAGCCCAAGGACAAGACCTGGAAGGCGCCAGTAGAGGCCGAGGCGGAATTGCAGATTGCCGTCGGCGCCAATGCCGCGACCGCCGTCCCGGTGCTGGTGCACAAGTTTCCGTCGGTGTCCCGCACCACGGAGGCACACCTGGTACGTGCTACCGATTCCGTCGCGCTGCGTCCGATGACAGTGGAAGAGGCGGTGAAGGAATGCGAGTTCCGCGACCGCGATGTGTTCGTCTTCCGCGATCCCAAGGGAAAGGCCAAGGTGCTGCATCGCCGCAAGGACGGCAAGATCGAGCTGATTGAAGTGCCTTAGCTTGTCATTTAAGAGAATGGGAACGGGTGTGCATCGCGCGCCCGTTTTGATCTTTAGTAATGGTGTGAGTCCCAGGGGTTCTTATCATTGCGGGAGTTTACCTTTGTTATGACTGTCCTGAATTAACCTCAGATTTATTTCCAAAAGGCTTCCCACATTTGCCCGCCTTTCGGTATCCTCTTGCCAGCGGCCTAGGCGCTTTCCTGCGATGACCCTGAATTTTGGCCCGAGGACCGCGTCCGGAGCATGATATGTGGAAACCAACACGCAAGGAAGATGAAACCCCTATGCCGATACAGGAACCTAGCACTTCTTCGTCCCATACAGTTGCGCCGCCTCGTCCGAGCGAGCCTGTGCGCAGCGAACCGGTTCGCAATGTTGATGTGGCGACCATCGGCAAGTCGGTGGTGGTGAAGGGCGAGCTTTCCGGTAGCGAAGACCTTTACGTTGACGGCCAGGTGGAAGGCTCGATTGCGCTGCGCGGCCAAAGCCTGACGATCGGTCCCAACGGGCGCGTGCGCGCGAACATCGAAGCCCGCAACGTGATTCTTCACGGCCAGGTCGACGGAAATGTAACTGCCAGTGACCGCGTGGAGCTCCGCAAGAGCGCTTCGTTAAAGGGCGACATCACGACGGCCCGCATCGCCATCGACGACGGCGCGTACTTCAAGGGAACCATAGATATCCAGAAGGCGGAAGCAGCGCGCGTTGAGCCCAAGCCCCAGGCCGTCGCCGCAGCGCCGGGTCCGGCCTCGGTTCCGCCGTCTTCGCAACCCTCGTTGCTGGAACCGAAAAAGGCGTAAGCGGTCCGCCGGCCACGCGAGAGATGAGGAGGGCGTCACGCCCTCCTTTTTTGTGGGCGCAGAGGAGTTCTTGCAGCGCCTCGCCCTGGTGAATTTTTGCAGCGATGCCGACCAGCTACAACCGCATTGCCGGACAGAGCGTCGAACGCCTGGCAGCGCTGAGCGACGGGGTCTTTGCCATCGCCATGACTCTGCTGGTGCTCGACCTGCGTGTGCCCGCGTCGGAAGCCATCCACGATGAGAAAGACCTGTGGCTCGCCCTGATCGCCTTGTCGCCCAGGCTGCTCATGTTCGGCATGAGCGTGTTGACGCTCGGCATCTTTTGGGTGGGCCAGCAGACCCAGCTGAATCATCTGCGGCGCTCGGACCGCAGCCTGTCGTGGATCCACATCGCGTTTCTGGGAGTGGTCTCGCTCGTGCCGTTTTCGACTGGCATGCTGGCCGAATACACGCGCTACCGTGTCGCTTTGCTGGCGTACTGGGTCAACATTGTGCTGCTTGGAGCAACCTTGTATTGGAGCTGGGTGTGCGCCCTGGGCAGCGGCCTGGTAAAGGCCGACCTTTCGCCTGATATCTCCAGAGCAATGAAGCGCCGCATTGTCGTAGCCCAGTCGCTGTACGCTTTCGCTGCAGCGCTGTGCATTATCGACACCCGGCTGAGCATCGCGTGTATCGTGCTGCTACAGCTCAATTATGCGCTTGCGCCCCGCCTGACCCGCAAGACCTGAGCATTTCTTCGATAGCCTTCCGCTGCGGGCAAGCCGAATAGGTTACGATTCCAATGAAGCTCTTTTCTATGAAACGCACTCTTTGCGGTATTGCGGTCTCTTGTCTGCTCCTGGTCGCGGCTCTTTCTCTGGCTCAGGTACCCATTCCCAGTCCTGTTAGTCCCCCCACGCCAGGCAAAGAGGCGCAGGCAGTACCTGGCGCGCAGGCTGCCCCGTCTGCTGACTATTCGCAACAGTCGTTCGTGGTGGAACATTCCCTCCAGTCGATGCGCTTTGAGAACGACGGCACCGGCAGCGAGACGCATGAAGCCGTGGTCAAGGTCACCAGCGAGTCTGGGGTGCAGGCGCTGGGACAGTTGAAGATTGGTTACAGCGCGCTCAGCGACAAGCTGCAGATCGACTACGTGCGCGTCCGCAAGCCCGACGGGACGGTGGTCACAGCGCAGGAGTCGGCCATTCAGGACCTGACGATCCCCGACGCTCCCGTCTACACCGATTATCACCAGAAGCACATCAGCGTTCCGTCGCTACGTCCGGGCGACACGCTGGAGTTCCGCTATGTGCGCACCATCGTGAATCCGCTCATCCCGGGACAATTCTGGACCAGCTACAGCTTCACTGAGCGTGGCATTGTGCTCGACGAGCAGGTGGAGATCAATGTCCCCAAGGACCGCGCCATCAAGCTGAAGACGCAGCCGGGCTACGATCCCAAGATCACCGATGAAGGAGACCGGCGTATCTATCGCTGGAGCCACTCGCAAACCAAACCACCGGAATCGTCCCTGAAGCTGCGAAGCAATGGGGAGGAGCCGCCGCCACCCTCGATCCAGCTCACGACGTTCCAGAGCTGGGAGCAGCTCGGCGACTGGTACCGCTCGCTGGAGAAGGACCGCCGGGTGCCGACGCCGGCCATCAAAGCGAAGGCCGACAGCCTGGTGGAGGGCAAGACCACCGACATGGCGAAGGTCAAGGCGCTGTATGACTATGTGTCGCGCGACTTCCGCTATGTGAGCCTGTCCCTGGGCCTGGGGCGCTATCAGCCGCACGCCGCCGACGAAGTCATGAGCGTTGGCTACGGCGATTGCAAGGACAAGAACACGCTGCTGGCCGCGCTGCTGCAGGCGGAGGGCTTCGAGTCGACCTCGGTGCTGATCAACGCCCGCGAGAAGCTGGATCCCGACGTTCCGTCTCCATCGCAGTTCGATCACGTCATCACGCGCGTTCCGGTGGACGGCCAGGAGATCTGGCTGGACAGCACATCGGGCGTAGCGCCCTTTCGCATGCTCTCTTTTTCGCTGCGCGACAAGCTGGCGCTTGCCGTGCCTCCGGAAGGCAAGCCCGGCCTGGTGCGCACTCCGGCGGAGCTTCCCTTTCCGGCGTACGACCGCAGCTGGATCAACGGTTCGCTGAGCGACACGGGAAAGTTGTCGATCCACGTCGCGACCAGCATTCGCGGCGATCAAGAGCTGGCACTGCGGTTCGCCCTTCGGCAGATTCCCAGGAACCACTGGAAGGATTTGATGGAAGCGTCGATGCAGAATTCGCCGTTGCGCGACGCGGACATCGACAATCTGAATGTGAGCGATCCCAGCGACACCGACAACCCTCTGCAAATCGATTACGATCTCGTCGCTCCCAACTACTTTGATTGGTCTGCTCCCGAGGCACGCCTTGTGTTGCCCATAAGCACCCTGCGTATGGCCGCGCCCGCCGAGGAGGACAAGGACAACAATCCCATCAAGCTGGGTCCGCCGCAAGAGATGCAGACGCAGGCCTCGATCGACATTCCCATCAAGTACACGGTGCAATTGCCGATCGGCGTCGACGTAAAGCGCGATTACGTGGAATATCACTCCAGTTACAAGATGGACAACAATAAGCTGGTCGCCGGCCGCAGTCTGAAGGTGGCAATCTCGGAGATTCCAGCGGACCGGCGTTCCGATTACATGGCGTTCGTCAGGGTGGTGGAATCGGATCAGGCGCAGGTCATCCGGCTGGTTAACAAGATGCCCGGGATGTCGGGCCTCGGCGGCGGGGGAACGCCGAAGGAGTGGTTCGAATCGGGTGTTCAGGCGTTGAGCAACCGGAACTTCGATCTGGCCCTCCAACTTTTGGAGCGAGTGCAAACCGCTGATCCCAGTCACAAGGACATCTGGAAGTATCTGGGCCGCGTATATCTGGCTACTGACCAGGACAAGAAGGCGGTCGAGGCATATCAAAAGCAGATTGCCGCCGATCCGTACGACGAGTCGGCATACAGCGAGTTGGGGCAAGCTTACGAAAATCAGCAGAAATACGACCAAGCCATCGAGCAATTCAAGAAGCAGCTTGAGATCAATCCGCTGGATGGCGCGGCCCATGCGAGCCTGGGCGTGCTCTATGTGAATCTGAAACGCTTCAACGACGCCGTGCCGGAACTCGAGAAAGCGGTATCGGTACAGCCGAATAACCCCCTGATGCTGGCCAGCCTGGGGCAGGCCTACCTCGGGGCCGGTCAGACGCAGAAAGGAATGGAGTCGTTCGACAAGGCGATCAACATGGCGCCGTCGCCGCTGGTATGGAACAACGTGGCCTACTCGCTCGCCGAGCAGGATACCGAACTGAAACGCGCCGACGGTTATGCCGACACTGCGATCAGCGCACTGGAGACGCAGTTGCGGGATGTTTCGCTGGCCACACTTCGAATCGCGGACCTGGACAATACGCAGATGCTGTTCAATGTCTGGGACACGAAGGGTTGGGTGCTGTACAAGACCGGAGACCTGGACAAGGCTGAAGCATATATTCTACCCGCATGGCAGGGCACGCAGACCGGCGCCATTGCCGAGCACCTGGGCGACATCGCAGACAAGCAAGGGCAGCGCGACCAGGCGGTAAAGTGGTACGCGCTGTCGCTGCTGGGCAACAGTCCGAGCACCACGGCGCGCGACAAGCTGCAGAAGCTGGGCGTGAGCGGCGGCGCGTTGGAGTCCCTGATCTCGAAGGCGGCCAAGGAACGCGTGAGTGAGCGAACCCAAAAGCTGAATGTGGTGCAGAGCGGGACGGCCGACTTCTTCCTGCTGGTGAGCCCGGGCAAGGTGGAGGACGTCAAATTCATCAATGGCGAA
Source organism: uncultured Acidobacteriaceae bacterium (assembly GCA_963782505.1). Lineage (GTDB taxonomy): Bacteria > Acidobacteriota > Terriglobia > Terriglobales > Acidobacteriaceae > CAVVDY01. Next base: position 52,508 of record CAWAKG010000022.1, read on the forward strand.
GAGAGTCTTCGCACGTTCACCGACATGCTGAAGAGCCTCAATGTGCCGATGCAGTTTCCGCCGTCCTCAAAGGTCCACGTTGTCCGCCGGGTGCGCGTCACCTGCGGCAAGCCAACAGTGTCGAAGACCAAGGACGGGGAGCGAGGGGACAACAAGGGGACGGCCATGCCCGGTCCCTGCTCGCTCGAATGGATTCCCACGAGCGACGTCCGAGGCCTCGAGTAGTGTGTCATAGTAACAGCAGAGGTGCGGTGTGTCAGACCTGCGGTACCCGATAGGCGAGTTCGAATGGGTTGCTTCGGAGAACGAAGAGCAGATGGCGAAGCGGCGCGTGCATTACATCGCCGTGCTGTACAACCTTCCCGCGAACCTGAACACCGCAGTAGAAGGCCTGAGCGCGCAGCAGCTCGACACGCCTTATCGTGCGGCAGGTTGGACGGTGCGGCAGGTTGTGCACCATCTCCCCGATAGTCACTTGAATGCTTATATCCGATTCAAGTTGGCTTTGACCGAATCCGAACCCGAGATCAAAACCTACAAAGAGGACCTTTGGGCGAAGCTGCCGGATTCTCAAGAGACTCCAGTCGAAACCTCATTGCGCTTGCTTCAGGGCTTGCACGGGCGCTGGGTAACCCTGCTGCGGTCGATGGCTCCGGATGATTTTGCCCGGACCTTGCGGCATCCGGAGATGGGAGTACTATCGCTGGACCGGATGCTGGCCATGTATGCGTGGCATTCGGGACATCACACGGCGCACATTACCAGCTTGCGGGAACGCATGGGCTGGTAACTCATCTCACCAGCCAGGCATCTCATCAAGAATTGAATCGGTTGTCCATTTGCGAACGCCGAATAGTTGCGTCTGCCCTGCGACTAACAATATTCGTTTCGCCGAGGAGGATTTTTTCATCTATTTTCCAAACTGCGATTCATCCCACAATTTTGTAGAAACGTCCCATCTGGGACCAGGCACGCTTAACACTAATTAACCATTCTCGCATAGATAATCGGAACTCTGGCACTTAACCCTTCGTATTAGCTACTTGTCAATATTCATGCGACCTTTTTCGTGCACCATAGTCAATATATGAGAAGCTCTGAAATTAGATAAAAAGTAAACCCCAATGAATCCAAGTGAGGTGTAATAGCGATGAAGCGAATCTCAACTCTAATGTGTGGTGCAGCGCTAACTCTGTTGCTGACAGGCGCAGCGTTTGCCGGCACAGTTTCGAAGACGTTAACCTTTACGGACCCAGTCCAGGTCAATGGCACTACCCTCCAGCCTGGCGATTACAAAGTGACGTTCAACGACAACGCCCCGACGACCCAGCTAACCTTCAAGAAGGGGAAGAAGGATGTCGCCACGGCGTCTGCGGAAGTGAAACAGGCCGCCACAAAGGTCAATGCTACGTCGGTCGAATTCAACAGCGAGGGCTCGACCCGGAAACTGCAGCAGATCCAGTTCGGTGGGTCGAACCAGGCGCTGGTACTCGCTGACGGCGGCGGATCGATGTCGTCCGGCAAGTAAGCAATACCAACCCCAGAAAACCAAAAGGGAGGCTTCGGCTTCCCTTCTTGCTTGCCTCAGAATATTGTTCGTAAGACTACGCGCCCGCCGCCACCAGCCGCGGAGCATTGCCCTGCATGCGCACGGAGACCAGCTTGGATACGCCGGGCTCCTGCATGGTGACGCCGTACATCGTGGGCGCCATACTCATGGTTTTCTTGCTGTGCGTGATGATGATGAACTGCGTCTGCGAACTCATGTCGCGAACCAGTTCGGTGAAGCGGCCAATGTTGGCTTCATCCAGCGGCGCGTCGACTTCGTCCAGAATGCAGAACGGGCTGGGCACATACTGGAAGATGCCCGACCAGCAGCGCGAACGCCGTCAGCGCCTTCTCGCCGCCGGAAAGCAGCAGAACGTTTTGCAGCTTCTTGCCGGGAGGCGAAGCCACGACATCGAGTCCGCTCTCCGCTGAATTTTCCTGATCGGTGAGCCGCATGAACGCCTGGCCGCCGCCGAACAACTTACTGAAGGTGCGACCGAAGTTCTCGTTGATAGCGGCAAAGGCCTCTTCGAACTTCTGGCGTGAAACGGTTTCGATCTCCTTGATGGTGTTCTGCGTGTTCTCGATGGACTCCAGCAGGTCTTTGCGCTGGGTCTCAAGGAACTCGTGGCGCTCGCGCAGTCTCCTTATATTCTTCCAGCGCCATCATGTTGACCGGGCCCATGTTCTCCAGGCGGGTCCGCATCTCTTTGTAAGCTTCTTCCTCGGCGTTCAACTCGTCGCCCGAGATTCGCACCAAGCGATGCATCGCCCATCAGTTCATCGTGCTGCACGCTCAGCTCCTGCACGCAGGTGTCAGCCATGTGCTGCATGTCGGAGTGCAGACGCGCCTGCTCGGCAGCCAACTCGCCGCGACGATCGCGAGCCGCGTCCAACTCAGTGCGCGCGGTCTTCAGCTCCTCTTCCAGTTGCGCAAGACGCGCACGTACCTGTTGCAACTCTTCGGCGATGTCCTGATCACGCTGCTGTGCCGCCTCGCGCTCCGATCTCCCACACAACCACTTGCTCCGCAAGGCGAACGTTTTCCGACTCGCGTTGCTGCATCTCGGCGGCAGCGGAATCGATCTGTGCCTTGAGCTTAGCCAGACGCGCGGAAGCTTCCGAGGTCATGGACTCCAGCCGCTGTACGCTGGCGATGGCGCCGCGCCGGCGCTCTTCCAGCGTGGCAACCAGCGCACGGGCGTCGCGTCGCAAGCTGCACGGATTCATCGCGTCGAATGCGAAGCTCTTCGAAGCTGCTCTGCGCGGCCTGCAGTTCCTCTTCGACCTGACGCTGTGTCTGCTCCAGTTGCTGAAGCTCTCTCGCCTGGACCGCGATGAAGGCCTCGCGCTCGGCATGTTCCGCCGACAAGCGCTGCAATTCGCCTTCATAAGTGGCGAGGCGCTCGCGCACCCGCGTCATCTCGTTGCCGAGCTGCTTGAGCGTGTGCTCGGACGTCATCGCGTGACGCTCGGCCTCGCGCCTTTCCTCTTCCAACCGCTCTAAGAGTCCGCCGAGTTCGCCGATCGCGCGCGCGACCGTCGCGAGATGAAGCTCCTTCTCGCGAATGGTGGCTTCCACATCGGCCATCTGCTTCAGCACGTCGCGCAATTCGCGCTTCATGGAGAGGGGGCCTTCGCTACGCTGCTTACCGCCGGTGACGGTCACGTTGTGGAAGCACTCGCCCGATTGCGAGAGGAAGAAGGCGTCTGGATTCTCCAGCGCCAGCTCGCGGCCGACGTTCTGATCGGGAACGATGTACCCATTCCCCAGCTTGGGCAGGATCACTTCCAGCGACTTGCCGAAGCCGTTGAGCACACGAATGCAGTTTTTCAGCGGCACCACGCTGTCGTTACGTGTGCCTTCGTAGGTGGTCTCACCCTGTATGAATGAGAACTTCGCCTGCGAATCTTCCGGGTGGACCAGGAACGTCGCGCGGCCATCGACGTCGCTGCGCAGCAGGCGCAGGCCCTCGTCGGCGGCGTCCCACGACTTCACCACGACGAAGTTGAGCTCGTCGCGCAGAAAGTCCTCGACCACATGTTCATAGCGGTCTTCGACTTCGAGAAAATCGGCGAGAACGCCGGCGGGCGCATGTCCGCCGTGTAATCGCTCCTGACTTGAACAGCCGGCGCACCGACTCGGTGGAGTAGCCGTGCTCGGCAATAACCGCTTCCAGTGAGCCGCGACGGCCCATGAGCCCGGCATATTCCGAGCGCAAGCGAATCCAGCTGGCGCTTGCCGTCGCTCTCCGCCCGGCGAAGTTCGTCGAGCTTCTGACGGGTTTCGGCGATACGAGCGTTCAATTCCGCGAGACGCTGCGTTGCCGATTCAAACTCAAGCCCGAGCTCACCACGCTGGCCGCCGAAGGTCTCCAATTGCAGATTCGCGGCGGCAACTTCGGAGTTCAGGCGTTGGGCATCGCGATCGAGTGCCGCCAGCCGCTCTTCGGCTTGGGTGATGCGGTTGCGGAGCGAGGAGCTCTGCGAAACCGCCCGCATGATGTCGGTGCGGCGCTGTTCCTGGCGGCGCTCCAACTGCATCAGGTTGGCCGATGCGGCAGAGGCTTCGGCCTGGCGCTGCTGCAGTTCGGCTTGCGCGCCTTCAACGTCGGCGTTGGCCGACTCAAGGGTGGCGCGGTTGGATTCGCAGCTCCTGGTTCAGTTGAGAAGCTGCGCTTCGTTTGCCGTGATCTCGGCCTGCGCGCCGGCGGAGCGGGCCTCCAACTCGGCACAGCGCTCTTCGTTGGTCCGGCGCCGCGCGGCAGCGCGATCCAACTCCATGGCCAGCGTGTTGAGTTGCTCGCGATTGGTCTGGGCATCGTGCTCAACGGCGTAGCCGTGCTGCGTGAGATCGCTGTGTCCGCCTTCCATCTGCTGCACAGCCTCGAGCTTGGCGCGCATTTCGTCAGCAAGCGCGGTGAGCTGCGCCTCGACTGCCGCAGCCTCGGAATCCAGTTGGGCGAACTTGCTGGCCAGAACCAGGCGTAGCTTGGCGCGCATTTCATCGCGCAGCCTGGCATAGCGCTCAGCCTTGCTCGCCTGCCGCTTCAACGAGTTCATCTGGCGAGTGACTTCGTCAAAGATGTCGTTGATGCGCGACAGGTTCAGCTTTGCATCTTCCAGGCGAGCTTCGGCCAGGCGCTTGCGGGCCTTGAACTTGGTGATGCCGGCAGCCTCTTCGATGATGGCGCGGCGGTCGGTGGGCTTGCTGCTCAGGATCTGCCCAATGCGGCCTTGCTCGATGATGGCGTAGGACTCCGGCCCCAGGCCGGTGCCCATGAACAGGTCCTGAATGTCGCGCAGGCGGCAGAGCTTGCCGTTGAGCAGGTATTCGCTCTCACCGGTGCGGAAGAGCCTGCGCGTGACGGCAATCTCACCCGCCTTGAAAGTACGCTTGAATTTGCGGCGGCGAATCTTGAGCACCACGTGTGGCCCGGCGTGCAGCTCACCTCCTGTTGCTCGACGCTTGCGGCTATGATTGCTTCGTCTTCGTCGCCTTGGCCGGGATGGACTTCCTCGCTGTAGCGCTCCGCGTCTTCGGCGCTAGCGGCGCGCACTGCCGACTCGTCCCAGTCCTCGCGCAAGTCGTCCTGGACGTCGATTTCGGGTTCGCCAACATCGCCGTAGACGGCGGGATCGACCAGCGTGAGCGTGACCTCAGCCATGCCGGTGGGCTTGCGGTCACGCGTGCCCGCGAAGATGACGTCCTGCATGTTGACGCCGCGCAGCGAGCGCGCTGACTGCTCGCCTAATACCCAAGAGATGGCGTCGGCGATATTCGACTTGCCGCAGCCGTTGGGCCCGACGATTGCCGAGATGCCCTCGCCCTCGAAGCGCAGCTCCGTGCGGTCGCAGAACGACTTGAATCCCAGGATATGCAGCTTCTTTATTTTGAGCAACTTTCACTCCTTACACTCGCCGGGGGCATGTGACTTCTGGATGCTTTCCCGGTCGAGAACGTGCCTGTTTCTGTAGAGGGTAAACCTGCGCAGAAGAGGCACACGTTGGACGAATATTGGGTACCCTACACCCGATCAAAGGCCACTGTATCAAAGGCCAATGTACTGGTGTTCGGGGGGGAGGGTCAAGATATAAAACCCTATATTTTGTGCCTGACTTGTGGAAACCACACCATATTGCACCTTGATTGCAGCAGATCCCCGAAAATCAAACGGGAGGATTTTACGAGGAGATCGAGGAGAGCCAGAGAACTTGTCTCAGTTTAGGTGCAGGCCGCGGAGGAATCAACCGTCAATTCGGGGTGGTATCCAGTCGGTCATCAGCTAAGAGAGCTTGCTCAGAAGCGATAGGTGTAGCCGGTGGAGAACTGGAAGTTGCCCTGCGTCACAATGTACTGGGGCGAAAGAAGATTACCGATCTGCGAGAGGCGGGGATCGGTATGGTCCGTCAGATAGCGAACCAAGGTGGTGCCCACATCGAAACGAATCGTTGACCTGGACTCGCGCCGGGGGTAGACCTCGACGATTCCGCCAAAGTCCCAAGCGAAACGCGACAGACTGTTTGGATTGGGATCCCCTCCGCCGGGCAACGCTTTGTTGTAGTAGATGAAACCCGGGCGAACCTTACCAAAAACCCCGAAGTGTTGAAAACGCTGTCCCATTCGCACGCCAAATAGACCCTGCAACATGGCCTGGCTGCCCTGTTGGGCAGGGAGGAAATTGAAGCTGCTGTCGAAGGCGAAGCCGCGAGTGAAGTTGTAGTCGAAACTCGTTCCCATGCCGGAAAAGCCTTCGCGGCAGGGCTTGGCACAACTGGTGGTCAGGGCCGGAAGGCTAATGTAGGTATATTGCGTCCCCATCTCCCAATGCTGAAACGCGTCTTTGGCGGGTTTCACCTTCGCCGGTTTGGGCTTAGTGGAAACTACAAAATTGTTCTCCGCGTTAGGCAGCATCCAGGGAAACTTGCCCGCGAACACGGCAGCAAAATCCTTGCTGGGCTCAAGACAGGAGCGCAAGATTCGACCGCCGAAAATACGATGATTCCTGGCGATCGGAACAACGATGTACTTCTCCAAGGTGTCTTCGCCCATGACCCACAACATGCCGATCACCGGGGTAACGATCCAGTCGGTCAACCCGGTGTTGTTGGTCGGAGCGCTGGGATACTTGGGGTTATTCAGACAGGAAAGAGCGGTGCCGCAGCCGTTCACGTACGTCCACCCGCCGGCGTTGCCGAGCGACGTTTCGCTGAAGGGACCGACCTTCCATTGCACTTCCCAGGCGGCGGACCACGCCATACTCTTGAGCAGGGGAATCCAATAGTTGCGGTTCTTCCCGATTGATACCCAGCTTCGCGGGTCATTTTGCAAGTAGATTCGGCTGAACACGGCTCCCTGCAAGGGATGCCCCACGTCATTCACCAAGAAATCGTCGCCGTCACTCCAGCGTGTCAGGTTGTAGCCCTTGTAAGACACGAACCAATCGTGAAAGAAGGGCTTGTGCGCAAGCTGGTAGCGCAACGAAGGATCCCAGGCCACACGCCAGGCGTGGTTGAACATGGTGAATTCAAATGACTGGAGCAGAGCTCCCTTCAGGTTGAACTTGCCAGGTGCGGGCCTCGGTTCAGCGGTAGCCGCCGGGCTTGGCAACAATTGTGGCTGGCTTGAGGACTGCCCCGCCGGGTCTTCCGGGGTTTTGCCCTCTGAGCCCGCGCTCTCGGCAACGCTCTTGCCGGCCAAAGAGCTGGATGTGTCGGGCTGGCCACCGCCGTCAGCGGCAGAGGAGGAAGCCGGGTTGCTGTTCGCAGGCGCTGGCATAGAAGCTGGAGCATCGGCTTGCCGGGAGCTTCCGTCCTGCCCGGATTGTGCCGCAAGCAGCGACGAAAAAACGATCAAACCGATCGTCAGGAACAGCGGACACCAAGAAAGGTTTTTGAGTGCAGTTCGATTCCCTAACAAACGCACAACTGCGCTCCCATGACGGTATTAAAGCTCCGGGGGTTCTGATGATGATAGCGAAAACAAAGGGAGAGTTCCATGAAAACTCTCCCCTTGTGACCCGCTTTTTAAGGTTCAGTAGTACTACTCCCCGAGCTTCTGGAAGAAGCGGATGAGCGATTCGATTCCGCGGTAGAAGTTCGGGATATGGAACTTCTCGTTCGGGGCGTGCAGATTGTCGTCCGGCAGACCCATGCCCATCATGATGCTGGGAATCTTCAGGTCTTTCTCGAACTGGGTGACAATCGGAATCGAGCCGCCCGAGCGGATGTAGACGGTGTCTTTGCCGAAGACCTCGTGCATGGCCTCGACCGACGCCTTGGCGTACTTGTTGTCGGTGCTGACCACGCAGGCTGGGCCTTTGCTCAGGACCTTGATGTTGGTCTGGATGCCCTTGGGCGTGAGCTTCTTCACGTAGTCGGTGTACTTCTTCAGGATGTCGTCGGCATCCTGGTTGGGCACCAGACGCATCGAGACCTTTGCCGTCGCGCGCGCAGGGATGACCGTCTTGGCGCCGGCTCCGACAAATCCTCCGACGATGCCATGCACTTCCAGCGTGGGCCGCGCCCAGGTTCGATAGAGCACCGAATAGCCGGGCTCGCCGGTGAGCACGCTGGAGCCGACTTCGTTCTTGCGATACTCCTCTTCGTCGAAGGGCAGGCTCTCCCAGGCTTTCAGCTCGGCGTCAGTCGGCTTCTGCACGTCGTCGTAAAAGCCGGGGATCTGGACCTTGCCGTCGGCATCTTTGAGTTTGCTGATGATTTCGATCAGCCCGAAGATCGGGTTCGGCGCGGCGCCGCCGTACATGCCAGAGTGCAGGTCGCTCTTGGAACCTTGGGCCGCGAGCTCGGTGTACACCAGCCCGCGCAAGCCAACGCATAGCGTGGGAAGGTCGGGCGCGAACAGCTCGGTGTCAGTGACCAGGGCAAAGTCGGCCTTCAGCTTGGGTGAAGTGGCATTCTGCTTGACGTAGGCTTCGATGCTCTCGCCGCCGACCTCTTCTTCCCCTTCGAGCAGCACGCGGACGTTGATGGGCAACTTACCATTGTCGGCCTTGAACAGCGACTCGAAGGCCTTCATCTGCATCCAGAGCTGGCCTTTGTCGTCGACCGCGCCGCGGGCATAGATGTTGTTGTCGCGCTCGGGAGACAATGTCCAATTTTGTTTCGATTGTGCTTCGTCGGGCTTGACGGGATATGCATCCTTGCCCACGAAAGGCGGAGATTTCCACTCGTCCAGCGGCTCGGCGGGCTGCACATCGTAGTGCGCGTAGCACAGTGCCGTCGGCTTGCCGGCGGCGTGCAGCCAGTCGGCGTAGACCAGCGGGTGTCCTTGGGTCTTGATGATTTCGACATTTTCAAAACCAATGCGCTTGAGTTCGTCGGCGCACATCTGGGCGGCCTTTTGAATGTCGCCTTTGTGTTCTTCCAGGGTGCTGATGCTGGGGATGCTGAGAAGATCTTTGAGTTCGTTTAGGAATCGGCTCTGATTTTTTTGGGCGTAGGATACGGCAGCGGAAGACATGACTGAATTCTCCTTCCAGTAGAAAGCCTTACGGAGTTCGAATAAGGCGGATGGGCAAACTAAGAAGTATAACGCACTGGAGCGATGTCAAAGGCTGGTGAATTCTCGCGGCAGCGGGAAGCGGCGGCCAGCGGCAGCTTCCGAAGCCGCCGATTTGGTGTTAATTTCAAGGCTCACACCAGCTCAACTGAAGGAATCCCCGTTCATGAGCACCGGTAGCACGCCTGGCAGCAACAGCACCTACGACCTGGTGGTAATCGGCAGCGGCCCCGCTGGCCAAAAAGCCGCCATCTGCGCCGCGAAGCTACGCAAGAAAGTGGCGGTGGTCGAGCGCAAACGCAGCATGGGCGGCGTGTGCGTGAACACGGGAACTATTCCCAGCAAGACGTTACGGGAGGCGATTCTTTACCTCAGCGGCCTGCGACAGAGGACGTTCTACGGACGCGGCTATGCGGTGAAGGACAACATCAGCATGCAGGACCTGACGTTTCGGGCCGAAGCGGTCATGGCACGCGAGATTGAGGTCATCAAGTCGCAGCTGCGCCGCAACCGTGTGGCGGTTCACGAGGGCAACGCGAAGTTCATCGACGACCACACGGTCGAAGTCACCAGCGACACCGGCTACACCCTGCTGCGCGGCGAGAATTTTGTCATCGCCTGTGGCACGCGGCCGGCGCATGACGCGCAGATTCCGATCGATGGCAAGCGCATCTTCGACTCTGACCAGGTCCACGAACTGCAAGACCTGCCGCGTGAACTGATCGTTGTGGGCGCCGGCATTATCGGCCTGGAGTACGCGTCGATGTTTGCGGCACTGAGCGTGAAAGTCACCTTGCTCGACCTCCGACCGGTGCTGCTGGACTTTGTCGACCGGGAGATCGTTGAGAGCCTCTGCTTCCAGCTTCGCCAGCTGGGAACGGTGTTCCGGCTGGGGGAGAAAGTCGTTCAGGTGGGCTTCGACGAAGACCGCGACCGCGTCTTCGCCAAGCTGGAGAGCGGCAAGACGGTGCACGGCTCAGCGCTGCTGTACGCAGTGGGACGGCGGGCCAACAGCGATCAGCTGAACATCGAAGCATTGGGAATCACGCCCGACGCTCGCGGCAAGCTTAAGGTCGATGAAAATTTTCAGACGTCTGTGCCGCACGTTTACGCCGCGGGCGACGTGATCGGATTCCCGGCGCTGGCCAGCACGTCGATGGAGCAGGGCCGGCTGGCGAGTTGCCACATCTTTGGAGTACCCGGCAACATTCCTTCCAATCTCATCCCGTACGGGATCTATACCATCCCCGAGATCTCCATGGTCGGGCCAACAGAGGAGCAGCTTACGCGCGAGAAGATCCCGTACGAGGTAGGGACCGCCCGCTACGCAGAGCTCGCCAAAGGGCAGATGCTGGGCGACGACGATGGTTTCCTGAAGCTGATCTTCGATCCTGCAACTCTTAAGCTAATCAGCGTCCACATCATCGGCGAGCGCGCGACGGAGATCGTGCATATCGGGCAGGCGGTGCTTACGATGGGCGGCACCATCGAGTACTTCCGGGACACGGTTTTCAACTATCCCACATTGGCGGAGGCCTACAAGGTCGCAGCGCTGGATGGGCTAAATAAACTGTAAGAGCATTCACGCCCCAATTTCCAGGCCGGCGTCTACTTCCTCGTCAACACACCCTGCCTCAACCGGCATAAGCGAGCCAGTTGCGAAATATTTACGTTGGAAATGGAACGCCACGTTCACCAGCGCGATCATCACCGGCACTTCGACCAGCGGGCCTATCACCGCTGCGAACGCAGCTCCCGAGTTGATGCCGAACACCGAGACGGCGACGGCGATGGCGAGCTCGAAGTTGTTGGACGCGGCCGTAAACGCCAGCGTCGTCGTTTTCGAGTAGTCCGCCCCCAGCTTGCGTCCCATGTAGAACGACACCAGGAACATCACCACGAAGTAGATGAGCAACGGAATGGCAATGCGCAGCACGTCGAGCGGCAACTGCACGATGTACTGGCCCTTCAGCGAAAACATCACAACGATCGTGAACAGCAGTGCGATCAGCGTCAATGGGCTTACGCGAGGCACGAAGGTGTGGTCGTACCATTCTTGCCCCTTCGCCCGTAGCAGAAACTTGCGGGTAAGAAAACCGGCAAGGAACGGAACACCCAAATAAATGAAGACGCTTTTCGCGATCTGTCCGATGGAAACATCCACCACTGCTCCCTTGAGGCCCAAGTGCGCAGGCAGGACGGTGATGAAAATCCACGCGTACAACGAATAGAAGAAAACCTGGAATAGCGAGTTGAACGCAACCAGCCCGGCGGCGTAGTCGGTGTCACCTTTGGCAAGTTCATTCCACACAATGACCATCGCGATACACCGCGCCAGCCCGATCATGATCAGTCCGGCCATGTATTCGGGATAGCCGCGCAGAAACACGATCGCGAGCACAAACATGAGAATCGGCCCGACGACCCAGTTCTGCACCAGGGACAGACCCAGCACCTTCTTGTTGCGAAAAACTTCCGGCAGCTCCTCGTAGCGGACCTTGGTGAAGGGCGGATACATCATCACAATCAGCCCAACCGCGATCGGAATCGAGGTGGTGCCGATGCTGAATCGATTGAGGAACGGCACGACCGTTGGTACAAGCCAGCCCAAGACCACACCAAATGCCATCGCGGCGAAAATCCAGGCAGTGAGATAACGATCGAGGAAGCTAAGCCGACGCCCATCCTGCATTGCTGACCTCATTGGCTGCGAAGAACTACGGCTGGGTTACAGCCGCCGATGTCTGTCCTATGTCGTCGAGCTCTTTCTTGAGCGCCAGCCGGTCCAAGCTTGCCAGCGGCAGACACAGGAAGAGGCTGATCCTGCGGTCGAGCAAAAAAAAAGCCTCGCGAAAAGCGCGCTGCACCTCGGACGGACTGCCCTGCACCACGGCCGGATCAGGCACTCCCCAATGCGCAGAGATCGGCTGCCCCGGCCATATGGGACACACTTCCTTGGCGGCGTTGTCGCAGACGGTGATTACAAAGTCGAGCTTCGGCGCACCCGGTTGCGAGAATTCTTCCCACGACTTGCTGCGCAAGCCATGCGCGAAAATGTGGGCCGCTTCCAGTTGTTGCAGCGCTTCAGGACGCACCTGTCCGCTGGGCTGGCTGCCGGCGCTGTAGGCGGTGAAGTTGGGCCTCCCCTTGAAGTTCAGGATGGCCTCGGCCATGATGGAGCGCGCCGAATTACCGGTGCACAGAAACAGAACGTTGTAATGTCCTTGCATATTCGTTCCTCTGGCGCTAGTTACAACAGGTCGGACCACAACACGCCTTGTCCGTGTTCGCGGGTTTCACAGCACGAATGAAGGCGCTCATGAGCTTGCCGTCGACTTCTGCGGCAACCGCATCGACGTCGATGCCTTCGGCGGAGAGAATGGCCCGAGCCTCCTCGGTCTTGTGGATTCGGGTTGGCTCGATATCGATCTGCTCGAACCCGGCGGCGGCCATCTTGCCGCGATACTCGGATTCGTCCAGCGCTCCCGCCACGCAACCTGCCCAGAGCAAAATGCTTTGCCGGATCTGAGGGTTGATTTCGCCGCGCGTGACTACATCAGAGACGGCAAAGCGGCCACCTGGCTTGAGCACACGAAAAGCTTCCCGCAGAACTTTGTCCTTGTCTGCCGAGAGATTGATGACGCAGTTGGAGATGATGACGTCGACGGTGTTGTCGGGCAGAGGAATGTTCTCGATTTCACCCTTCAGAAACTCGACGTTCTGCATGCCGGACTTGCGCTTGTTCTCGGTGGCCAGGGCGAGCATCTCGTCAGTCATGTCGAGACCATAGGCCTTGCCCGTCGGGCCCACGCGGCGCGCCGAAAGCAGAACATCGATGCCGCCGCCGGAGCCCAGATCGAGAACGACTTCGCCGGGACTGAGCTGTGCCAAGGCAGTGGGATTGCCGCATCCCAAGGATGCAAGCAGGGCCTCCTCGGGTATTTGCTGGATCTGCGAGACGTCGTACAGATTGGAGGTGATGGGGTCGCAGCAGTCGCTGGCCGGGGTCGCTCCGCAGCAACCGCTTCCGCCACTGGTTACACGCAACGCCGCCTGTCCGTACTTCTCTTTGACAACCTGCTTGATATCGGTCGTAGTCATGATTGCCTCCTACTTGCAGACCTGAACGATGGCCTGCGGCTTGACAGCTTTGTTCCGGGTGCAGCATTCCGCGTACAGAAACTGCAACAACTCCTGGAGCGCCTCAATATTCGCGTTGTAGCGCAGAAATGTGCTCTCGCGCTGGACAGTGATCAGTCCTTCGCTCTTGAGCTTGTCGAGATGATGGGACAAGGTCGAGTTCGGAATGTCCAGCTCTTCCTGAATCTCACCCACCACCAGTCCATCGGGATGCGCCGACAGCAGGAGCCGCATGATACGCAGGCGGGGCTCCGCGCCCATGGCGGAGAACCTATCCGCGTACCTGGTGATGTCTTCCTGCTTGAAGATGGACGGCGGCGCCTGCGGCATATTTCTATATTAGTAGAAATATAGAATAACGGCAAGGGGGCTTTCGCCGCTGCGGATTCGCATCGGGAAATGAAAGATCATCCAAAGATCATCCGAAGATCAATGGTAGGCCGCGGGCCGCGGTTGCAGCGGCCAGGTGTACCCTCAGCCGGACGTCGCGCGAGTGCAAACAATTGCGTACGAGCGCCGGGCGAGAAAATGTGTTACTTTCGCTGCAATTCTCTTATGCATTGGGAGGTGGGGTTTCATAATGCCGGCAAACTCCAAACTGCTTCTCGCGGCGATGGCGGGACTGGCACTCGGTTTCAGCACTCCGGTGCTGATGCATGCTGACGAGACTGCTCCGGTGAAATGCTGGGGCATCAATTCCTGCGGCCAGCACGCAAGTTGCGCCGTCAAGAGCGATGACATCGCCGCCGTCGAGAAACTGCTGGGTAAGACAGATTTTCAGGCCAGCTTCGGCAAGACCACAACCCATAGTTGCGGCCATCACGCGAGTTGCGGCGCAGCGTCAGGCATCCTCAACTGGACACAGACCAGCGAGTCGGAGTGCCACGAGGCCCACGGCATCGTCATCGAGACCAAGGACGGGCAGAAAGTTGCGCGGAAGCTCTAGGGCTTTCAAGCGGGACTGGAAAAGACTGCGGAGCGGGAGCGAGAACCGGAGCAGCCGGTCCTTCGCGGGCTCGTGTCCACTCAGAATGACAAGGTGCGACATAGACTGGCCAAGCGCTGCGCACGCCGCTACCCGGCCGTAACGCCGCGCGGCTTCACGTTGGCGCGGATGAAGTCGATAATGGAGTCCATTGGCGTGCCGGGCTGGAAGACGGCAGCGACTCCTGCGGTCTTGAGGCCTTCGACGTCCTGATCGGGAATGATGCCGCCGACGACCACCAGCACATCGTCCATCTGATTCTGCTTGAGCAGTTCCATCACCCGGGGGACGATGGCATTGTGGGCTCCGGAGAGAATGCTGAGGCCGATGACATCCACGTCCTCCTGCAGCGATGCGTTGACGATCATCTCCGGGGTCTGACGCAGCCCGGTGTAGATGACTTCCATTCCGGCATCGCGCAGCGCGCGGGCAATCACTTTGGCACCGCGATCGTGGCCATCCAGACCAGGCTTGGCAACCAGTACGCGGATTTTTTGGTCAGGCATAAGGGCCTCGGCAAAAGGCAGATTGAATCACAAAATATGCAATATTGGCATGATACCAGTACAGCAAGCCGGAGTATGAGCGGCTGGCCACCATCTCGGTGGCCCACCTGTACAATCTGCGCCGCCATCAGCGCTATCGCGCGCGCCGTCTGAGCTATCAGAAAACCAAGCCCACAGCGGTGCGTATCGGCGATCGGCGGCGACCCGATCCTCAAGGCCGACCCGGGTATTTGCGGGTGGATACGGTGCATCAGGGCGATCAGAACTCGGCCAAAGGCGTCTACCACATCAACGCCGTCGATGAAGTCACCCAGTGGCAGATCGTGGCCGCTAGCGAGCGCATCAGCGAGACCTACCTGGAGCCGGTACTGGCCGCCCTGCTCCACCAGTTTCCCTTCCGCATTCGCGGCTTTCACTCCGACAATGGCAGCGAGTTCATCAACCAGACCGTGGCCCGACTGCTGAACAAGCTGCTGATCGAGCAGACCAAAAGCCGGCCCCGCCACAGCAACGACAACGGGCTGGTGGAAAGCAAGAATGGCGCCGTCATCCGCAAGCACATGGGCTATGGCTACATAGCCGGCGAACACGCGCAGGCCGTTCATCGCTTTTATGCCCAACACCTCAATCCCTATCTCAACTACCATCGTCCCTGCGCCCAAGCCGAGGTTGAAGTTGACGACAAAGGCCGGCAACGGCGCCATTACCGCCGCTATCAGACTCCGCTGGAAACGCTGTTGGCGCTGCCCCAGCCAGCTCAGTACCTGCGCCATGGACTTACCCTGGCTACCCTGAAACGCATTGCTGCACGGCGCAGTGACACGGAGGCGGCGCAACAGATGCAACACGCCAAGCGCCAGCTCTTCGAGCAGTTTCGGCCGGCGGCTTTAGGACGATGGAAATGAGTCCGGCACCAAGAATCGCGGTGGAAATGACGGTTGTGGAAAGCCCAAAAGGCGGGGCTTCCCCCAACCTTGGAAATCGCTGCGCGATTCCCACATTCCCACCGCGCGACAACTGCTGTATAGATTTCAAAACCTTTGCCCGAAAGGAGCTTTCTCAGCGCCTGCACCTTCTCCCTTCAGGCTCATTCTTCAATTAGAAAAGAGTGATACCGCTCGATTCCGCTTTGGTCACTTGTCAGTCGCAGGGAAGAGGCCGGCACCTGGCGGGCTGAGATCGCCGGCCGCGAGAACAAAAGGGCCGCAGCTCCCGGCTCCGAGTTAGAAGCGGCTTCCGCCGTCAGCCGGAATCAGTTTCGGCTGCGTGTCCGCGTTGATTTTTTTCGCGCCCCAAGTCACCGGCAGGCAGGTCGTTTCACGCACGAACTTCGGGACCTGGTCATCGTTGGTTTCGAAAATGAAGGCGCGAATCTTCATGCAGATGCGACCCGTTACCTGAGGGCCATCGATCTGCATTGGATCGAAATTTCCAACGCCATCCTGAGCATCCGCGACCGGCTGAGAGAGCACTACCCTGGAGTTGTCTGCCGGTGGAGGGGCGTTCGGATTTGCGGCGAGCAGGCCAGAGCTGCCGGCAGGAGAGAAAAACAAAGAGAGGAGCAGAACAGTGCCCACGGGACCCTCCCAATCGGAGAAATATTAGCACTGGTTTGGACGCATTGGGCCCAATTTTGTAAGGGCTGCTATCGGCCAGAAGCGTTGCTCTGCTCCTTGCGTTCCTTGCTCAAGAGCTGTTCCTTGCGTTTCACACCCCAGCGATAGCCCGCCAAGTCTCCGTTTTCGCGAACCACGCGATGGCACGGAATGACGACCGCGACCGGGTTGGCAGCGCACGCCCGCGCTACCGCCCGGGTGGCCGATTTGTCGCCAATTGCCGCTGCGACGTGGGAGTACGAACGGGTCTCTCCGGCAGGGATCTGGCGCAGAGCGCTCCACACTTTCAATTGGAAGGCCGTCGCCCGGATGTCGAGCGGCAGATCGATAAACGTCTTCGGCCCGGTCAGCACGGACAGAATGACAGTCGCAAATTCACGCAGAGCAGCGTCGTTCCGCCGAATCTCAGCCGCATGAAATTCCTGACGCAGTTCATGCTCCAGAAGCCTGGCCTCATCTCCAAACCTGACGGCGCAGAGCCCGCGCGTGGTGGCAGCCACCAGCATCTTGCCGAGCGGCGAGTCAGCAATGGTGAATGCAATGCTTTCCCCGGCGCCGCCTTTACCATAGGTGGCCGGAGTCATGCCGAGCTGCTTGCCTGCGCTCTCATACAGCCGGCTGGGCGAGCTGTAACCCGCATCGTAGAGCGAAGTCGTTACGTCGGCACCTTCGCGCAGGCGCGCTTTCACCTGCTGGGTGCGCCGTGCCGCCTGGTATTCGCGAGGGCTCAGTCCGGTTGCCCGCTTGAAAAGCCGTTGTAAATGAAAGGCACTTACGCCGATGCGCCGGCTTAGTTCCTGTAGGGTCAGTACGCGGTCAGAATTGTCCAGCAGTTGGCGGGCGCGCAGCACGTATTGCGCCTGCTCGGAGACCTGGGTGGGCTTGCAACGCAGGCAAGCGCGATATCCGGCGCATTCAGCGGCCTGCGGTGAAGTGAAGAATTCGACCGCGTCTCGGCGCGGCCGGCGACTCGGACACGACGGGCGGCAGTACACGCCTGTAGTGCGAACACCAAACACGAAGCGCCCGTCCTGGCGGGCGTCGCGCGATAGAACTTGTTGCCACTTCAATTCGTTTTGCATGATGCAAATCTAGCGCCGGAGCCGTATAAGCACCTATCCGGGACTTGCGCGCAAAGCAAAATCGGGCGTGCAGCCCGATCGCCCTCGACCGTGCATTGGGCGGTTGCCGTAGCCTCCCGGCGATTACTATAATCCGCCCACAGCCGCTAAATTGGGAGATTGGCGTTGCCCATCGGAACCGCGTTTCACGACAGGACGTTTCCCCTTTGCCAGAGCCTGAACTATCGGGAGTGGTCAGGTTATTACGCGGTCAGCGTTTACGAGACGCATCACGAGCACGAGTACAACGCGATCCGCAACGCTGCCGCGCTAATCGACGTCACTCCGCTCTTCAAGTACATGATCAGCGGCCCCGATGCGACCCGCTTCGTGAACCGGGTCATTGCCCGCGATATCAACAAGATTGCTATCGACCAAGTGATTTACTGCTGCTGGTGCGATGAGGAGGGCAAAGTCATCGATGATGGCACCATCACCCGGCTGGAGGAGAACCGCTATCGCTGGACAGCCGCTGATCCCAATCTGCGATGGTTCCGGCAGAACGCAATCGGCTTCAATGTCGAGATCGCTGACGTCACAGAGCGGATCGCAGCTCTTGCGCTCCAGGGACCGACATCCGGCGCTCTGCTGAAGAGCGTTGCCGAAGCCGACATCGCCAATCTTAAGTATTTTCGCAAGACGTCCGGCAGGATTGGCGGTGTTCAGGTCGATATCTCCCGAACAGGGTACACCGGCGATTTGGGATACGAGATCTGGATTGCGTGGAGCGATGGGGTGGCGGTGTGGGATGCGCTGATGCGTGCCGGCGGCCAGTTTGATATTCACCCGACGGGCATGCTGGCCCTGGATGTGGCCCGCATCGAGGCTGGACTGATTTTGGCTGATGTCGATTACGTGAGCAGCAAGAAGGCGCTCATTGCCTCGCACAAATACTCGCCGTTCGAAGTCGGCTTGGGCAAGCTGGTGCACTTCGAAAAAGACAATTTCATTGGGCGCGAAGCTTTGCTGGAAGAGTCGAAGCAAGGTTCCGACCGGCAGCTGGTGGGGCTGGAGATCGACTGGAACGAGATGGAAGCTCTCTTCGATGAAGTGGGCCTGGCGCCGCAAACGCCCAGCGTCGCCTCGCGCGTACACGTTCCGGTTTACAAGGGCGCGAAGCAGGTGGGCAAGGCGACCTCGACGACGTGGTCACCGCTGCTGAAACAGCTCATCGCACTTGCCAGTGTGGAACGGCCGCAGTCAAAGCCGGGAACAGAGCTGCAAGTGGAGGCGACAGTGGAAGCGGTCCGCAGGAAGGTGACAGCGCGCGTGCGCCCGCTGCCGTTCTTTAGCCCTCCGCGGAAGACAAAGACACCAGTCTAGGCGTTTCCGGGGGCTCCCAAATACTATCAGTCGTAGTAGCCCGGGCGAATCTACTTATGAACCGAGACTTTCCGATGTTCGCGGTGGTTGAGAAGCTGGGCCACGGTCTTGTCCATCGTGTCGAGCAGGCTTTCCGAAGGTATCTTCGCCCGGGCCTCCTCCAAGGCCTCGTTCCAGTCCTTCGGACGCGCCTCAGATACAGCTTCCCCCGCCAGCAGTGTCTTGGGGTATGCCATGTACCCCAGCCAGATCATGCAGGCAATCACGTACCCGCCACTGTTGATGGCAGTCAGGGTACTGCGATGTAGAACCGTCGGGTGCGCGACGGCAGTCGCAAACAGCATGTGAATAGCAGAGAAAAAACCGAACCCGACCGCCACCCCGAACATGACATGCCGTCGTGAAATCCCGAGGTATTCGCTGAACATCAGCAGGAAGAACACCAGGCCGCACAGCATTACTCGCACGTTTCGATCAACCATCAAAATCGTGCTGGTGATAACGTCAGGGTTATTGGAGTTGGCCGCGGTAATTGCCGACATTCCGGCGACAAGCAGCAGCACCAGAGCCGCCCATCGAAAGAGAATCGTGCTCAGATCGCGAAGCGCTTCGAAGGGTCGGAAAGCATCCCGAAATACTTCCTGCAAGACATAAAAAGACAGGACCACACTGAGACTTGCGATAGACCAATAACCAAAGTAATAGGTGAAAGGCCACCGCGGTTTGGCCAGCGTCAAGAACGGATCGGACAGGACCTGCACGATGATGTAGTAGAAGAATGCCGGGTAATATTCATGAATCCGGCGTCTGTACATGCACACCAACACGCCCAGTTGAAGAATCTGCGCGCTAAACCAAAGCAGGTTCTGTAGCGTGAATTGCTGCATGCATCCTCAAGGATATCTCTAGTAGCGACCACACACAAGCACGAACTTTTTGCGCTCGCACAAACATGCCGCAGAGAGATGGGACGTTAATGGTGCACCATGCCACCCTAGCTCGGTATCGTCACACGGCGTTCGACTTGCGCGCCGTCGCCGGCAATGACCTGCCGCCGGTTGTTGTCGCCGCAGTTCTTGCCCGGATAGCAGCTTGGTACGGGCGCACCGTCGCCGGCAATCACCTGCTGCTGGTTGTTGTCACCACAGTTCTTGCCGGGATAGCAGCTCGGTACGGGCGCACCGTCGCCGGCAATCACCTGCTGCTGGTTGTTGTCACCACAGTTCTTGCCGGGATAACAGGTCGGTACGGGCGCACCATCGCCGGCAATCACCTGCTGCTGGTTGTTGTCACCACAGTTCTTGCCGGGATAGCAGCTCGGTACGGGCGCACCGTCGCCGGCAATCACCTGCTGCTGGTTGCTGTCGCCACAGTTCTTGCCCGGATAGCAGCTCGGCACCGGCGCGCCGTCGCCGGCAATCACCTGCTGCTGGTTGTTGTCACCACAGTTCTTGCCGGGATAACAGGTCGGTACGGGCGCACCGTCGCCGGCAATCACCTGCTGCTGGTTGTTGTCACCACAGTTCTTGCCGGGATAACAGGTCGGGGCGGGCGCACCATCGCCGGCAATCACCTGCTGCTGGTTGTTGTCACCACAGTTCTTGCCGGGATAACAGGTCGGGGCGGGTGCGCCGTCGCCGGCAATCACCTGCTGCTGGTTGTTGTCACCACAGTTCTTGCCGGGATAGCAGCTCGGGACCGGCGCACCGTCTCCAGGGACGACATTGGCCGAGACCGATACCGGTTGCGAGGCCTGCACTGCCTGAGCGTTGACGGGAGCCATAGGAGAGACCTGAACGGCGCCGGCGACAATCGCGAACGAGATCACACTAACCACTAGAGCACACACGGATACTTTCTTCATGACATGTCTCCTGGTCGTTGGGGACGACCTTCGTTGATAAAGCGTCATTTCTAATGCGACATTGAGTCGCCGTACGAAGCGGCAAAGGGTGCATTGGCCAATACCGGTGAAGAGCCCTCATTAAGTACAAAGGCCGCCGCGGGAGCAACGTGGAAGATAGGCTCGCTGGCCCCGGCGAGGACGCCGGCCAACATTAAACTTGCAAGCGCAGCAATGAGAGCTTGTTTCATTGTTTCGAATCTCCTATACTTATTCTGAGTATCAGGACGGCACCTGCCGTTGCTGGAATGGGGTTGCCGTGTTCTCCTCGGAGCCTAGTACACCTGATCGCATTATAAGAACGTTCTGCACAAAAGCGAGTAGCAAAACAAGGGAACCAGTTAACTCAATCACCGCCAAACATGACTCAAGCTCCTTCTCGCATTAGCAACGTTGATTCCTGCAAACTCAATCCCACGCCCGGGTCATGCAGATTAGGAACTACTCACGCTCGTCATAGACACTAAGACCCTTGAACCGGCCAATGAACCAAGGTTCACTTTGTCGCAAATTGGCCGAGATCACAAGGCCCACATGTGGTATCAAGGGGTTACGAAGAGGCTATTACGACTTTCCCAATTGTAAACCGCTCTGAAAGTGACGCCGGGTTGCGGGCACGGATTCACGTTCTTCGTGTACCTTGGAGCAAAGCTACTTTTTGTCAGGAGGTGTATTAACAATGCAGCGTACAGCAACTGCCCATTGGTCGGGCGGCCTGAAGGATGGCAAGGGAACCATCTCGAGCCAAAGCGGGGTCCTGAAAGACACGCAGTACTCTTTCAGCACGCGCTTCGAATCAGGAATCGGCACCAACCCGGAGGAACTGATTGCAGCCGCCCATGCCGGGTGCTTCACCATGGCGCTCTCGGCGGAGCTGGGCAAACTCGGCATGACAGCCGAGAGCCTCGACACGAAGGCCACTCTGACTCTGGACTTCATTGATGGTAAGCCGACCATCACCCACTCAAATCTGGAGGTGACGGCGAAGATCCCAGGAGCTGACCGGGACAAGTTTCAGGAGGCTGCGCACAATGCCGAAGTTGGCTGCCCGGTTTCGCGCGTCCTGAACGCCAAAGTGAGCATGACCGCCACGCTCAACTCCTGAGCGCGAACTTGTGCGGCAATCGCACCTAGCGCTGGCTGCCCGGAATAACGGGCAGCCAATCCCTTTTCTGTCAGCGAGATCGTGCGAAAATCGCCCGACCCGGGCGGAGACAACGGCTTCGACCCGAGGAGGCTAACTCAGTGAGCGGAGTATGTCGCGGATTTCCCGGTTGATCCGGGCGGCTTCCTGTGTGGCCTGGTCGATCAGATCAAGCCACTTCTTGTTGGGCTCCTCCAACTTTGCCTGGGCCAGGAGATAGGAAGCCTGCATCACGGTTTCAATCGAATTGCTGAGATCATGCGCGAGGCTGCGCAGTCTGGTTATGGTGTCACTCTGCAATTTGTCAGAGTTCTCCATCGTGGGGTGAGGTCCCTTCATCTCTCCTCCGACGTCTTGCGCTGGCCGGATTTCGGTTTGGACGCAACCGATACGGATTGCGTTGCATTCCTGCCGCAGTTCAACTTACCACAATGCAGTTGAGGCAGACGGAAGTCTCGCCTCGTCACCGTCAACACGTTTTAGACATACTGTAACCGTCGAAACTAGACTAGGACTAGCAATCGGTCGATGGTCACGCGTTTTGCTGGGTTCCGACAGAAGGCCAATGGCTAAGTGCTAACCGCTAACAGCTAACTGCTAACCGGCAAACACTAATTGCTAGTTGCTAACCATGACAACCACTCCCTGGCTCGCACTGCTTCTCTTTCTCGCCATCTGCCTCGGTGTCGGCGGGCTCGGAGCGATTGTTACCGACAAGAGCGTGCGCACCTGGTACCCCACGTTGCGCAAACCGAATGGCACGCCACCGAGTTGGATCTTTGGCCCGGTATGGACGACTCTCTATGCGCTGATGGCGGTCTCAGCGTGGCTGGTGTGGCGAGAGTATCGCTGGGGCGCGCGGGCGGCACTGCTCATCTTCTTCGCGCAGCTCGCGCTGAATCTGGCGTGGTCGGGAATCTTCTTTGGCGCGCGACTGCCAGGCCCCGCGCTGATGGAAATCATTGTCCTGTGGCTGGCGATCGCCTTCAACATCTTTGTCTTTTCCCGGCTGACGCGGTGGGCGGCCTATCTGCTGGTTCCCTATTTGCTGTGGGTGACCTATGCAATGTATCTAAACTTCGGAATCTGGCGACTGAACCGGGCGTCACCCTCGTAGCTGCTTGGCGAAGAAGTAGGCCGCCAGCACAAGGCCAATTGCGATGACAACCCGTCGCACGTTCTCCGGCTTGGTCTTCTGCGCATAGTGAGCACCGAAGTAGCCTCCCAGGCTGGAGCCGACAATCATCAGGATGGTCTCCGGCCAGTACACCGCGTGCGACACGACAAACAACAGCATGGCGACGCCGTTGGACACCGTGGTGAGCAGCGCCTTCAGCGCGTTCATGGCGTGGATCTGGTCCATGCCCAGCAGTGCCAGCATGGCCAGGATGAGAATGCCCGCACCCGCTCCGAAGTAGCCGATGTAGAAGGCGATGAAGATCTGGATGAAGATGCCGCGGCCGGTGGCGAATTCGGTGGTGTGGTGCGTGGCGGTGCGCCGGCGGATCCAGCGGGTGATCCTGCCGCTGAACATAAAGATGAGCGTTGCGATCAGCATCAGCCAGGGCACAAGGTTCATGAAGGTCTTTTGCGGAGTGATCAGCAGCACCCATGCGCCGAGAATGCCACCGACGATTCCCGTGATCAGCAGCGGCATCACGCTGCGCCAGGGCAACTTTTGCAGTTCGCCGCGGTAGGCCCCGATGCTGGCGACCTGTCCCGGCCAAAGCGCGACGGTGTTGGTGGCGTTGGCGTTCACCGGCGGGATTCCGATGAAGAGTAGCGAAGGGAACGAGATGAAGCTGCCGCCGCCGGCTACGGAATTAATGGCGCCGGCGGCCACCGCAGCGCAAAAGAGCAGGCCGGCGTGGGCGATATTCATGGGTTGGGGAAAAACTTAGAATACAGGAGTCGGCCGCCACTAATGGGCCATTGACCATGAGGCATAACTTGGGCTAAGCTCTGTAGCCGAGGCGCCTTTGTGGCACCGTGCGCGTTTGGAGGTGTTATGAGGATTCTCTCTGTCCGCGTTCTAACCCTCACGATGGTCATCGCTGCTTATGCTGCCCCCTGCTTGGGTGCTCCAACAATCATCAACTCTCACGGTGAGCAAATCGACAGTGTCTTTGCAGGTGCAAACTTGCGTAAGTTGCCTATGCAGTTGCAGCGGGTAAATGTAAGGGCGCGTCACGCCCTTTGCCCTCTGCGGACGCCCTTCCTTGGGCCTCGAATCAAGCCCGATTGAAGCCCGTAGCTTGCGATCCGGGATACTGCTGCGTAGGTCATTTTGT
This sequence comes from uncultured Acidobacteriaceae bacterium, assembly GCA_963782505.1. Taxonomy (GTDB): domain Bacteria; phylum Acidobacteriota; class Terriglobia; order Terriglobales; family Acidobacteriaceae; genus CAVVDY01. The sequence continues at coordinate 76,607 of CAWAKG010000022.1, forward strand.
AGTTATCATCCCCATACAAGGCGGGTGCTACAGGAATGCCTGCCAAGTGAACAATACCGAAGACGACCCATATGACGCCCTCTATGAGAATGGAGCGTGGCCGTGGCAGTGTAGCATATACTGCTGTGATACTGTCAGACCGTGCTGGAATGATGATGAAGGCTGTCTGTAGAAGGAGAAGCAATGAGATTCGCTAAGACGATACTTGTGCTCCAGTTGGCCGGACTTTCTATACTAGTTGGAACCACGACAGCCAAAGACAGACCACAATCAGCAAGTTTGAAACTGTCCGCACCTTATAGGCAAGCAGAGTTCCCTATTCTCTCATCAAACGAGTATTTCAGGCATAAGTGGGACGGAAAATATATGGTTTCGAGTGGACTGCATGCCTCACGATCGAATCCAGTCGTCGTGGTAAATGATCGCAACGGGGATATCGTCCTCAACGCGACCCTCTGGTTCGATGATGCCGACGGAGTTAATGTCACAGATGCTGCTGTGGCTTCCGACGGTTCTGTCGTTTTGTCAGGTGGTGCCCACCGCAAAGATGGTACCATCTCAAATTTCCTCGCGAAGGTTAGTCGCGACGGTATTGTAAAGAGCGTAGTGCAGACTTCACCCTACGTTGCCTATTATATCCGTCCCACCCCTGATGGAACCGTATGGACATTGGGTCTAGAGCGCGATAATCAGTTTCACGCAAAAGAAAGTGCCGTACTTCGCCAGTACAGCTTTGCGAAAGGTGAGTTAAGTACTGCGCTAGATTCGACAACATTTCAGGCAAAGAGTGCTGCGGCGTCAGACATTCCGTGGTACGCGGGCTTTCCCGGCGGCCTAACGGTCGGGAATCACGGCGAGACTTTGGGCTTCTACTCAGCGCGAACATCAGAGTGGATCACCGTAGACTTAAAGAGCCACTCGATAGTTCGTCAAAAGATTACTCCTCTTTCCGAGAAGATCCAAGTTACAGGGATAGCATATACAGATTCAGGCAATGTTTTTGCTAGTCTATTTGCGCCAGGAGAGGACGCATCGCTGTCGGGTTTGGCAAGGCTGGAGAGTTCTCCGGATAAGCCTAGCTGGGTTATGGCATCCGGGTCCGTCTCCTCATCGGACCAAGAAGCCGGAGATTTCCCGTTTCATCAACTTCTTGGTTGCAGCGGAAACGTGCTGGTCTATAGGACCGAAAGCTATCCTTCAAACACAGTGGCATGGTCTCTAGCACCTTAAACGCGGTGTCGTGAGGCTCTGGCATGGTTCAGAGGATCGGGAGAAGTGTCCAGGTAAAGGTAGGTGGACACTGGAAAAGGTCGGTTTGCAGAAGGACGCTGGGAGAAGACTGGAAGAAGGCTGTAGAGGTACAGATGGAGAACCATGATGGGTTTTGTATCAGAGGCCTGTTCAGTCACGCCGCTCGCGACCCATAAACATTGATCGAGTTTCAGCCCTCAATACAGGGTGCTGAAGTCCGAAGCTTCTCCGGCGTCTTGCGGCACGGCTGGAGCTGTGCCCTGATACAAGGCATGGACCGCAGCGTTGGTTGTCATTCTTCGTCGCGATTCATTCCGCTAACGCGTGGCAACGTCTCCGGCGCAACGGCTGGGAGCTCGCGGATTCCCAGTTGCGACTTCAACTTAGGTACTTCGTTCTCTTGCATTTCTTTCCAGCGCTGCAGCACGGCGGCTGCCGACTTCTCCAGCGCCGGCGCGGCATTCATCTGTACCGGGGTGGGAGCGGCGTCGGTCTCCTGCGCAGTCAGCAGGAGGAAGAAGATCGATCCGTGAACGCCGTTGAGGGTTTCCGTCTGCGGGCCGCGGCGGAAGAATCCTACGGTTCCCAGCAACGCGTTCAACTTCTGGCTCAGAGCTTCGACCTTCGCTTCCTCGGGCGTTCCTTTGGCTTTTTCGGCCTGCACCTTCAGTTGCTCGCGTAGCTTAGTTGCTTCCTCCACTGCGGGCTGTAATTGCAGCAGTTGCTCATAAAGCTGCTTGGAAAAATCGAACTGCTTTTGCAGGTCCGCGACCGAGGTCTTCACGCGCGGATCCATCACCAGCGTCAAGTCGCGGGTGTAGCGCTGGCCATCGACGGTTAAGACGACCGTGTATTTTCCGGGCATCGCCCACGGCGAGGTTGGCATCGGTGCAGTGTCCTTGTAGACCGCTGCGATGGGATACATCCGGCGCCATGCCCGGCACCGGCGGCAGGTGCACATCCCATAGGAAGCGATGGAATCCTGCCTTGCCGGAGAGCACCTGCGGCGGGCGCAGCCAGTAAGTCGGAATCGGCAAGCTCGGGATTGGGCGGTGGTACTGGATCGTTACTGGCATACTTGCGAACCAGTTTGCCCGAGCTGTCGAGAATTTCCAGGGTCACTGGACTCGACACGTCGGCCTTCAAGTAATAGTCGACGATAGCGCCGTCAGGCGGGTTCTTTCCCGCGGGAACATCGGGCGGCAGCGGCGTATCGGTGTTGGTGTCCCAGCGAATGCGCATTGCCGCCTGCGGCGCGAACAGGTAGGCGTTGGCCGATGTGACCTTATCATCCATTTGGCGCAGCGGCGTGATGTCGTCGAGAATCCAGAAGCCGCGGCCGTGCGTACCCGCGAGCAAGTCGTCATCTTTGATGGCGAGATCGCGCACCGAGGTGGCGGGCATGTTCAAGCGCAGCGATTGCCAGTGGTCGCCGTCATCGAACGAAACGTAGACGGCGCGCTCCGTCCCGGCGAACAGCAGGCCTTTGCGCTGGGTGTCTTCGCGAACTGCGTTGACGTTCTCGTTGTCGGGGATGCCGTTGGTGATCTTCGTCCATGTCTTGCCCCCGTCGCGCGTGCGATAGATATAGGGATGCAGGTCGTCGAGCCGCAGCGTATTGATAGCGGCGTAAGCGGTCTGCGGATCGTGATGGCTAGCTTCGATGACGGAAACCTTCTGCCACGCGCTCATCTCCGGAGGAGTGACGTTGTTCCAATGCGTGCCGCCATCGGTGGTGAGCCAGATGAGCCCATCGTCCGTGCCTGCCCAGATGATGTTGACATTCTTCGGCGACGGGGCCACGGCGTAGATCACGCCACGCTGCGAAGGCTCCGCCGATTTTTCTGACTTGAAGATGCCGACCGATGCCGGTACCTCCCAGGTCTTGCGCGTCAGGTCAGGGCTGATCTGCTTCCAGGTCTGTCCGCCGTCGCGCGTGCTCCACAGCGTGTTGGCGGCAAAGAATAGAAGATGAGGATCGACCGGCGAGAACACGCACCGGCTCGGTGCGAACCACGCGAAAGTCCGGCGGGCGGCCAACAACCGGCATCACGTTTTGCGCCTGCGTGGTGCGGCGGTTGTAGCGCGTCAGCTTGCCGCCATAAACAATGTCGGGGTCGAGAGGATCAGGAGCGACGTATCCGTACTCTTCGGCGGCCACAGGATGCCATTCGCGGAAGGTAATCTCACCATCGTTGCCGCGGCTCCAGACGCACGCGGAGCCGCTTTCCTGCTGGCCGCTGCACACGCGATAAGGGAAGGCATTGTCGGCGCTGACGTGGTACATCTGCGCCGTGGACTGGTTGTACCAGGAGCTCCACGACTCGCCGCCGTTAACCGTGATGATCGCGCCCTGGTCGCTGGCGATCAGGATGGTCTTCGGATCGTTGGGATTGATCCAGATGTTCTGGTAATCGTCGCCGCCGGGCGCACCGCGAAATCCGGTCCACGTCTTGCCGCCGTCGGTTGATTTCCAGGTGACCGTCGAGGTTATGTAGATGACATTGGGGTTCTTGGGATCGATGGCGGGCACAGGCAAATCGCCGCCACCGATGCGGCCGCGCGGACGGGGATCGTTGGTGGCGATGGTCCAGGTCGCGCCGGCATCATCCGAGCGGTAGAGGTCAACTTTGTCCTTGGTCGCGACGGAAGCAAATAGCCGCCGCGGGTTGCTGTCCGCGATGGCGACGTAAGCCTGGACGATTCCACTCGGTAAGCCGCCGCTGAGCTGCTGCCAATTCTGCCCGCCGTCGGTCGACTTGAAGATGCCGCCGTTGGTGCCGCTCCATTCGGCATTCTCCCAGGGGCCTTCGCGGGCCTCCCATAGCGTGGCATAAATGATGTTTGGATTAGCAGGATCGATCACCACACCGGCAGCGCCAATGTTTTCGTTTTTCTGCAACACAGGTTGAAACGTCTGGCCGCCGTCGGTCGAGCGGTAGATGCCACGCTCTTTGTTCGGGCCATAAGGATGGCCCGCCACGGCGACGAAGAGGCGATTGGGATCATGTCGATCGACCGCCATCTGAGAGATCTGCTGGCCATCGCGCAGGCCGAGATGCGTCCAGGTCCTGCCCGCGTCGGTGGACTTGTAGATGCCGTCACCGACCGAGAGGTCGGGGCGGTGCAATCCTTCACCGCTGCCGACATAGACGATGTTGGGATCGGAGGGTGCAACCACGATGGCGCCAATGGAGCCCGTCGGCTGGCTGTCGAAGATCGGTTGCCACGTCCGCCCGAAGTCGGTGGTCTTCCACACCCCGCCGTCGACGGCTCCGATATAGAACACGTTCGGCTCGCTGGGAACCCCGACCGCTGCGCGCGTCCTTCCGCCGCGCAGCGGGCCAATGCTACGCCACTGCATCTCACCGAGAGCGCTGGTGTTGATGGGCGTTTGAGCAACGAGAGGAGGGCTCACAAAGAGAAACAGCAGGAACAGAGCGGCAAATCTTGGGCGCATCATCGCGGGCAAGAACATCCTTGGTATAGAAGTTAAACCGCACCTGACCTCGTGCGGCCAAATCGAGAAGTATACGCCCCTTAGCCGGGGCGTTCTGCAAGCCACGATCCGGAGTATGTCTGAAATCCGCAGATTTCAGACACGACCATCAAGGGTCGCGTCCGGCCCATTCCAGCAGGTATCCGCTAAACTTAAAGCAGGATCTTCGTCCAATTTCAAGATGCAGCAGCGGTGTCTCAGATCATCATGAAAATCGCCCGTCCCGTACTTCTTGGCCTGCTATTGGCAGCAGGATTTTACTTCTACACGACCCACCACCACGGCTCTTCGTCCGCGCCCGACTGGATTGGCAAACCCGGCAAGGTTGAACTGACCGAAGCGGCGAGTCCGCAGACCTACGACGCGGAAGAGCAGACCAATATCGACGTCTACAAGAAAGGCATTCCGTCAGTGGTGAACATTACGTCGACGGCGGTGAGCATGGACTTTTTCTGGGGGCCCATACCGCAAGAGGGCCAGGGATCGGGCTTCATCATCGACAAGGAAGGCCACATTCTCACCAACTACCATGTGATCGAGGGGGCGCGGCAGGTCAAAGTAACGCTACATAATAAGAAGACATATCCCGCCGAAATCATTGGGCGCGACCGCTCGCACGATCTGGCGGTTATTCAAATCAAGGCTCCCGGCCTGGTTCCTGCCACGTTGGGTGACTCGAAGAACCTGGTGGTTGGGCAAAAGGTCTATGCCATCGGCAATCCTTTTGGTCTGAACGGCACGATGACGCGCGGCATCATCAGTTCGCTGCGTCCCATTCGCAGCCCGGAGGGCGCATTCATCGACGAAGCCATTCAGACCGATGCGGCCATCAACCCCGGCAACTCCGGCGGGCCGCTATTGAACTCGCGCGGCGAGGTCATCGGCATTACCAGCATGATTGCCACCGGCGGCTCAAACCAGAGCGCCGGCATCGGGTTCGCGATTCCCATCAACACCGCTAAAGCTGTCATCAGCGACCTCGTCACCTACGGTAGGGTACGGCGGCCTTCGCTGGGGATTCTTACACTGGCGATTGGTCCAGAGCTCGCCCAGGAGATGGGACTGCCAGCGGACTACGGAGTCCTGATCATGCGGATCCAGCCGGGAGGCGCTGCTGACCGGGCCGGACTTCGCGCCGGAAATCAGCGCGCGTACATCGGCAATACGCCGATAATGATAGGCGGCGACCTCATCGTCGCCATCGACGGCGAAAACGTGGCCGACCAGCAGGACTTGACCAACGTCATGAACAAGCATCACGCCGGCGATACGGTGACCGTGACCTTCTTCCGGGGCAAGCGCAAGATGGATGCGAAAGTGGTGCTCCAGGAGGAAGGGCGGCAGCAGGTGTAGCGTTTCGCCTCGTATCAGGGCCCGAAGTCGGGCCAATTGGCTCGCGCTACCCGAGCGCAGAGTCCCGCAGGGAGGCACAGAAGCTGTTCCCTCGAGGGCTGAAAGCCCTCCCAGGACACAATCGAAGTGCTCGACCTGCCGCAGAACCCCACACAAATTGTCCGCGCTGCGCTGCCACGATGACCGGATGCGTTCGCCACACACGGGTCATTTGCACGTCAGACAACTACGGAAAACACAATTAGAGGGCGCATGTCACGAATCGATGCCCACACAATAAAGCACGTTCGTTTTATTTGCGATACACCACTAATAGGCTATTGACGCCCATAGGCGTCGGCGATACTCTTTACTCCCCGGTGCGTTCCGGGAAAGTTGCGAACTTTGTCAGGAGGACTGCTTCCGTCCTAGGCGGGCAGTCAACAATTCCAAGGAGGAAACTAGATGAAGAAACTTGCTCTGCTGTCCCTGTTCGTCGTGCTGTTCTTCACTGTCAGCGCGTTCGCCGACACACTGTATTTTTACGGCGGCGATATCGATCCGAACAACCCGAACGTTAACGGCTTGGCGAACGAGAACGACGCCATCGTCGGTGGCAACCCCTACGGCGCTGCGACCTACCAGAACTTCGTCGTGAGCTCTCCCATCACCGTTGGCGGTCTCTTCACCAACAACCTGAGCCAGCTCTCGCCGACGGCCGGCTACTGGGAAATCCGCTCTGGCGTTTCTGAGGGCAATGGTGGCAACCTGATCGCTTCCGGTACGGGCGCAGTCACCAACAACCCGACTGGCCGCAGCGCTTTCGGCTACACCGAGTACCAGAACCTGGTTAGCGGGCTGAGCGTCAGCCTGGCGGCCGGCACCTACTGGGAAGCAGTCGTTCCCGTCTGCACGAGCTGCAATGGCCGTTCATTCAACAGCAACACCTTTGGCCTGAACTCTGTGGGCACCCAGAACAGCAACCAGCAGTTTTTCAACAGCTCGTTCTTTGGCGCGAACTTCACCAACGCCAACAACGAGGGTGTGTTCCAGACCTTCTCCAGCGGCGTATACCAGACCGTTCCTGAGCCGTCCAGCCTGATCATGTTGGGCTCCGGCTTGTTGGGCGTTGCCGGCGTCATTCGCCGTCGTATGTCCCTGTAATCGAACTTTGCAGTAGCAAACAGTTACATGAAAGGCGAGGTGCTCTGCACCTCGCCCTTTTTCTTAGTGCGCAAAGAGGTTTGTATCAGGGCCAGACCCTTCGACTGTGCTCAGGGCAGGCTTTCAGTCGGGCCGAAAAGATGCGCAGTAAAATTGGCTTTTAGCCCCTGCTAACCATGAAACCACAGGGGGGCGTTAATTGCTTTGGCTCGTTGGCTGGGGGTAGAAGCGGCAGGGGCGGAAGCCCGAATCATCTAATGGCCCTTCTCGGCACGACTAAAGGTCGTGCCCTGATACAAGGCTCGCAACGCCGAGCATTTTGTAGCCAACGGTCCGATATTTATTCCGACTGCCGGGCACTTATGTGGAATTGACGAGCACTTCACAGTTCGTTAATATCGATTCCTGCTTTTACGAGTTTCTTCGAACTTCCGATGTGAGCAGCAACACGGTGGCTCGTCTCCTCCTGCTGGCCCTCGGGCAGGTCCAGAGGGCATGAACAATGCGCGACAGGTGCATGGCGCCTGTCGCGCTCTTTTTTGCAAAGCCTATCGCCGAAAAACTCTGCGCACGGGTTCTTCGACCCGGCTTCTTGCTTTGTCGGCCCAACCGGAAGCCTTCCCAGCCAGGTCTGATCCGCGCTCAATCCAGTCGCCGGCCTGCTCGCTCCAGTCGTCGACAACGTCGCGAGCGTCTTCGTATTTGCGGCGGATCTGCCGCCGCAACTGCTTGCCGGTCTGCGGAGCAAGGAGGAGCGCCGTGATCGCTCCGGCGGCCAGGCCCAGGCACAACAGGGCCAATCCCAAGGTCGCACCGCTTCGATCCGGCGAACGGTATTCATCGTAGGTTTCAGGATCGCTCATGAGGGACTCCTTTCATCGCAACTCGTTGGCTAAGACATACAAATCATAATCCCATCAGACTTGGGATGGCGCAGATGCGGCAAATGATGTCGCAGCGGGGTAGTGGGTCAGTCTGATTTCGCAGACGGACCCACTACCCGCAGCGGCGGCCATTTTCCAAACCCAGTACTCGCCATGTAAGATTAGGCTTTGATCCTTCGAGCTGCTTCGCAAATTCCGTGCGGCTCTCCCTTTACATACAAGGAGCAATCAATGGCGATTCCCGCGACACAACTGCGTCCCGGTATGGTGATCAAGCATAACAATGATCTGCACTCGGTGTTCAGCGTGGAACACCGCACCCCGGGCAATCTTCGCGCCTTCATTCAGGCCAAGCTGCGCAATCTGCGGACCGGCGCCATGTTCGAGCATCGCTTTCGATCCAGCGATGCCATCGACAAGATTACGGTGGATGAAGTCCAGATGGAGTACCTGTACCAGGATGGCGACAATCACGTCTTCATGAACACGGAGAACTATGAACAGCTCTACCTGGGCAAGGACGTACTGGGCGATGCGGTGGACTACCTGACCGCCAATCTCCAGATCAAGGTCGAGTTCTTTGACGGCAAGCCGGTGGGCGTGGAGCTGCCGCAGACGGTGGAGTTAAAGATCATCCAGACCGAGCCGGGCCTGAAATCGGCCACCGCCAGCAGCGTCACCAAGCCCGCCACCACGGAGACCGGATTGGTAGTCCAGGTGCCGCCGTTCATCAATGAGGGCGAGACGATCCGCGTGGATACGTCGGAGGGGGCCTACCTGTCGCGGGCCTGACCCTCCGACGCGGATTTCTGCGCCCGCGCTTCACCTCCGGGCGTGCCGGGTGCGCAGCTTCTTACTGTATGTGTTTCCCAGCTTTGCTGTCGAGCAAGTGTACCAGGGACTCTCCGGCTGTAGTAGCCTTCACATCTCCGGATACGACTTCCTTCGCGCTGGCCGGCTTTCCGTAAAGCCGCTGGTTGGCGTCGGCGTCCGGACTCAGCGAAGAGCCGTCGAGCGAAACACCCGCAAAGAGTCCCGAGGAGCGGGAGTAGGTCAACATATCGGCCTGATTGCTCAGCGTGCCGGCTGATGCGCCCGGGCCCGCCGCCGCACTCACATCACTGCCCACCTTCACTTTGCCGTTCAACACCTTCTCCACGGCAGTGGGTGCCATGATGGCAATCACGATGTCGCTGGACTTGCCACCGACCTGAAGGCCGGCACTGGCGCCACCGATGGAGTACATGGCAGGCGGCGACCATTTTCCAGTCATGCCACTGCCCTCGCGGCACGACATTGGGCCCCGTCCACCGGTTCCGCCAATGCCGACAGCAAATTTCTTCACGTTGGGAAGAATCATTATGCAATCAGCCTTAGCCAGCACGCTGGGCGGAACGCTATCGCTGGAAAGCATGGCCTGCAAGACGGTGGCAGCATTGCGGATGGTTTCTTCGTCATTCGCCTTGCTGGCAGCCCACACGGGGATGGTCACGACAGACAGAACAAGTGAGATGAGCAAACAACGTACTGCTATCTTGGTGCGTAGCATAGGTATCTACCCTTTCATTATCAGGTTGAACCGACTGAGAGAATAAGCATATCATCGGCGGACGCAGCAACAAAAGCAACTCCCTCATCGAAGGGTGGCCTTGGGAGGCCCGTTCTCCAGGGGATGCCGATTGACCCTCGGATCTTCTTGAGGCACAAGGCGTCGTCGTCGTGACTTACAACGCTATTGGGTAGCGGTTTCCTCTCCCGGTCAAGCCGTTCCCAAACGTTTCAGCACGCTCTCGCGGAAGCCGCGGCTCAAAGTGAGCTTGGTGCCATCGCGCAGGAGTATTGAATAGTCTCCGTATAACGACGGCTTCAGGGTCTTGATGCGGTCGACGTTCACCAGGGTGGAGCGATGCACGCGCATGAACTGGCGCGGCCCCAGCCGCGACTCCAGCGCGGTGATAGTTTCGCGCAGGATGTGCGTGGCCCCTCCTACGTGCAGGCATACATAGTTGCCGGCCGATTCTGCCCAGTCGATTTCGTTCGGCTTCAGGCAGACGATCTCACCATCCGATTTGATGACGATGCGCTCCGGCGCCTGCTGCCGGGCTTCCATATCGGCGAGCATCTCCAGAACGCGACGCTGGAAGCTTCCGTCCGGCGGATGCTGTAGCTGGCGGCGGGCCCGCGCCACGGCTTCGTGCAGCCGCTCTTTGCCTACGGGCTTCAGCAGGTAATCGAGGGCATGCACCTCGAATGCCTTCATCGCGTAGCGGTCATAGGCGGTGACGAAGATGGTAAGCGGCATGACGTCGCGCAACTCCTGTACCACACCGAAGCCGTCGACCTCCGGCATCTGAATATCGAGGAAGACCAGGTCCGGCCGCTCGCGCTCGATGGTGGCGATGGCGCTCTTGCCGTCGCCGCATTCCGCCACGATTTCCAGGTCCGGCTCTTCGTCCAACAAACTGCGCAAGCGTTCCCGTGCCAGCGTTTCATCATCGCTCAACAAAACTCGAATCGACATTTGCCATTGCCTCCTGTCGTGGGTGCTCACGATACGGCAGCCGGATGCGAGTGCAGCATCCCCCTCCTGGCGCATCGTCCAGTATCAGCATGTGATCTTCGTTATAAAGTTGGGTAAGGCGGGCGCGGGTGTTGCGCAGGCCGACGCCTTCCACGGCGGCGTGGCCGCGTCCACGCGACAGGCCGACACCGTTGTCGCGCACCTCGATCCACAAATCATCCGGATCGCGCCACACCGAAAGGCGGATTAGCCCCGGCGCGCTGCGGGGAGCGATGCCGTGCCGAATGGCGTTCTCAACCAGCGGCTGCAAAAGCAGGTTGGGCACCAGCGCCGCGAGAACCACCGGGTCGACGTCCGTCTCAACCTGCAGCCGGTCTTGGAAGCGCGTCTGCTGAATGTCGATGTACTTCTGGAGAAACAACAATTCCTGCTGCAACGTGACCTCGTGTACGCCGGCGGCGTCGAGCGACGCGCGCAGCAGGTCCGCGAGTTGCAAGGTCATGTGTTCCGCGGCAGGGCCGTCGTTCCGCGCCAGCGCGGCAATCGAGTTCAGGGTGTTGAACAGAAAGTGGGGTTCCAATTGGCTTTTCAATACATCGAGCTGTGCCGTGGCCAATTGCGCTTCCAGTTGTGAAGACAGCAGCTCACGCTCGCGATACTTTCCGTAGTACGCGATGGCCTGGGTGATCAGAACGATGTACCAGTAGCGTTGCAGGTCCAGAAGAGCACGCGAGAGCATGTGGACATGGAAGGGAACGTGCGGTTCTTTCGTCCAGGTCACCAGCGGCTCCAGTTCAACCACTACCGCTGCACCCAGGCAGGTCAAAATAATTCCAGCCAGCAAGTGAACCGGCAATGAACGCTTCCAGCTATTGCGATCGAAGGTAAACCGCCTGCCAAGCTCGTAGGCGACAGGCGTAAGCACCGACCATACCGTCGCGACGGTGAGATTCCAAGCGAGCAGCTGTCCCCAGGAGATGGGCTCGTCCGTCGACGCCGTGTATACATGCGCCCCGGCAGCACTGAGAAAGGCCAATAGGGTCCAGAGAACAAACCCTACTGCCCAAACGCGTCCCCACCGCTTTGCCATGTGAGATTCCCGTGCCGGAATGTGGGACCGGCAAGACAGGGGCATCCATCCCCCTCTGTCAAATAGACGAAATTCCAGCGCAAATGTTCCGAAAATTGCAGAACCGTCCCCGTGCAAACCGCAGGTCGGTGGGCATTGCCCCCGTGCCGGTTGCCTTGATCGCCGTACGGGAACAGTCTATGCCAACCGGGCCCGACTCGATTGCGGGCTAGGTTGGGGCGGAAGCCGACCGCCGCCGTACACCCGCACTAGGGAAGCTGGACCTCGCCGGTCGTCGAAACCGCAGCCAATTGTATATGTCTCGCCAGCCACGATCCGGGCAAGGACCGCAAAGTCGTGTTGATCACTTCCCTCGAAGGAAAGGCAGAGCGCCGAAGGCTTTGTCGGTTGTTGCGCAGTTCGCTCTTGTGCTTCCGATGAAAGCCGGTTGGCTTCCGTGCATGATGTTCCAAGCGGACTAGCACGTCAGATTGCTCGATGTCCGCAGAGCGAGATCAAGCACGTCATCAGCACCACCACCGGCAAGAAATTAGAACCGCGGAAGTGCTGGCTGCAGGCAGTCAACAGAACAGCGGCCCTCTAATCGGTTCGAAAGAACGGCCATCAGCCTTTGATATTAAGCCTCATTATAGTCTTAAAACTAAGCAACTGTTTAATGAGCCACACTTAGGCTCACTCGTCTCCTTGATTAGACCCTCCATTTTTAATCTCACAATGTGGTATAGAATTGTTTTTGACGACCGGCGCCACCAACGCTCACAGCGAAAACATAGTCTGTGGAAAATCGGGACGCAACCACCGCGACAGCACGCGAACTCCCACACTCGTCGCGGAACGCGGTAAAACAGACCGTTCCGGTTTGCGCCCTATTTTGTGGGAGTTGCATATCGAGTCATTTGGCAAGCTGCTTGCGTCATGTTCCGCTGCCGAATTCAAAACAAAGTCCGGCTTCCCCGTTTACTTCGCTTCGCCGAAAGTCCATAATAAGTACATCGCACGACAAAACCTTCACTCCACAATTTGAAGTTGGGTTCAGCAACAAGAAAGCCCGTCTGACAATGTGGGAGGAGATAAATGCAGGCAGAAAGTGGCAGTAATAATACAACCGAGACGCCGCAGCGCGACCGAGTATGGTTTTTCCCGCACAAGTTCTGGCAGGTCACGAAGGGCATGTCCAAGGACGAGGTATCGCGGCTGATGTCCCAGGTCGAAGAAGAAGCTGAAGCCAAGAATTTCGACGCATTGAAAAAGTATCCCTTTGTTTATGTGGGTAACCCCTACCGGAACGGCAACGCCGCCTGAGCGGCTCACAGCCGCCTCCCGGCCATACCGATACTAAGCGTGTAAAGCCAGCCAATTGCATCTTCGTGATGGTTTTCGCCTCCAGGGGAAGACCCGTCTCGTGAGGCCCGCCTTCGCCTCCGGACGTGCAGCGTTCCTCCACCACTGAGCGCTTTGTGGCGAGTTCCTCAAGTCCCCTCGTCCAACGCCGATAGAGCCAGCAGGAGTTTTGCAACTCCGCAATTTCGCAGTTCCCGAATGAGGGCAGCACATGCGCGCTCCGGTAGTGGACGATTCGACAACGATGCGCCTGTACTTGCGCAGGATTCTGTCGCCCCAGGGTTTCGAAGTCGTCGAAGCCAGGAACGGACGTGAGGGACTGGAATGTGTTCGCGAGCAGGAGATCGATCTGGTACTGCTGGACTGGAACATGCCGGTCATGAACGGTCTGTAGATACTCGAGCGCGCACGGGCGGGCATCTACTCGCAGTTGGAAGTCAACCGCGGGCTCCCTGCCATCCTGCTGGCGAAGTATTTCCAGCAGATAGGCCGCGAAGGGCAGCTCAAGAAAAACATCCTCGAGATGGCGGGGTTTCGCTCGATCAACCTGTCTTCCCCGTGGTCCCCGCTGGGCCAGTTCGACGTCATCTTTCTACGCAACGTGCTGATTTACTTTCCGCTCGATGTACGTCGCAAGATTCTTTCGCGCGTCCGGAAGGTGCTACGGCCAGGCGGGATTCTTTTTCTGGGTGCGGCCGAAACCACACTGAATCTTGACGACAGCTACGAACGAGTGCCGTTTCAGAAATCGTATTATTACCGCCCGAAACTCTGAATTGTGGCTGAGCCACTGTATTGCTCTCCGGCAGCGTCCTGGCTCACGACCAGGTCAAGACTGCGCCCCTGGCGGATGTCCGGCGGGTTCAGACCGCGCACACCCTCGGCGGGATTATCAACCGCCCAAGCCAGGCATTGCACCATCTGATCTAGCGTGACCAGCGCCAGCCGGACGGCTCCATCGCGCGTCGCAGGGATCATTCGGGCAATGGCATACATTGGGACTGACATCAGGGGCCAGCGATGGCCGGGTCCCAGCACATACCACGGACGGACGAAGGTTGCATTCAGGCCCGCGTGCACGATCAGATTTTCGCCTTCCGCCCGAACCGCCTGATATTCGCGCATGATGGGCGCAGGCCGCGCGACGCTCAGGTAGATGAAGTGGCGGACACCGGCCTGCACGGCGGCGGGCACCGCCTGCCGAATGGACTGCAAGTCGATCGACTGGAACTCCGCGGCTTTGTTGGGGCTGGGGTGGGACACGCCGACAAGATGCACGAAGGTATCGGCGGAGGCGACATGCGAGGTGTAGCTGCTGTTATCGAGCGCGTTACCGAACACGAACTCGCAGCCGGCCGGCAGCTTGTGCTCCGATCCAGGCCTCACCAACGCAAGCACCTGATGTGCGCGCTGCAACAACTCGTGGACGATGGCGCGTCCAATAAAACCACTGCCTCCGGTAACAAATATCCGTCGTGGCGTCATAGGCTCCTCTTTCCGTGCGGCCCGGCAGCCGCGAAATCATACCGCGTTTTTGCCTCAGGCCGCATGATTCACATACGGCTCAGGGCACCGGCTTGGATTGCCGGGAGTTGCTCGCTCCGCGAAATCCGTCCAGGTTACGGGCCGAAGATCCGGGAAATCCGGTTTCATCCCGCAAGGACAGCTTGACTCGAGGCTGTGCAAACCATACAGTCGCAGTTCATCGATCCCTTTCGGAAAGCAGGAATAATGACGAGCGTATTGAAGATATGCGGGCGCCGCGTGTCCACGGTTCCGGTTTTGGCGACGGTCGCGGAGGCCGTCCAATTGATGATCGACAACGAGGTGGGAGCAGTCGCCGTTGTCGACGATCAAGGCATCGTCGCCGGCATGTTCACCGAACGCGACGTGCTGGAGAAATTTGTCCTCAGCGGGCGTGCGCCGCACCAGACGCCGGTGCGCGAGCTGATGAGCCCCATGGTCGAGATGGCGACCGAGGAGACCACTCCGGCGGAGGCGCTGCGGGTGATGCTGGAGCGGCACTACCGCCACATGCCAGTGGTGGATGAGCAGGGCAAGGTATTGGGAATCCTCTCCTTACGGCACATCCTGGAGGCCAAAATCGACGATCTGCTGCGGCAGTTGGAGAGCACGGCGCCGCGGTGATACAGCGCTCTGAAACTTCCTTCAACGTTAAAGCATCTATTGTAGCGAACTGGAGGAAGAACCAAATGATTACACTACGGCCCTCAGCCGAACGCGGACATGGCAACTACGGCTGGCTCGACACCCGGTACAGCTTTTCGTTCGCCAACTACTTCGATCGCAAGCACATGGGATTTCGCGACCTGCGCGTGATCAACGAAGACTGGATCGCGGCCGGACAAGGCTTCGGCTCGCATCCTCACAATGACATGGAGATCCTTACCTACATCGTCGACGGGGAACTGAGCCATCGCGACAGCACCGGCCGCGAAGCTACCATCCGGCCCGATGATGTCCAACGCATGTCGGCGGGGACGGGCGTCGTGCACAGCGAGTACAACGACTCAGATGCGCCCGCGCACCTGTTGCAAATCTGGATCATGCCGGAAGCCAACGGATTGAAGCCGAGTTATGAAGACCGCACCTTCAAGCGTGAGGAGAAGCGCAACCAGCTTCGCCTGATCGCTTCACGGGACGCGCGCGACGGCTCGACCCAAATCAATCAGGACGCGAGCGTCTACGCTTCCGTGCTCGACGGCGGCAAGTCGCTGGAGCACGAACTCGAACCCGGGCGCCACGCCTGGCTGCAACTCATAAAGGGTGAGCTTGCCCTCAACGGAACCAAGGTCGCCAAGGGCGACGGCGCCGCGGTCAGCGGCGAGTCCGCATTGAAGATCGCCAATACCGGCAACGGCGAAGTTGAATTCCTGCTCTTCGACCTGAATTAAGCTGTATCGATACGGCGTGCCGGCACACCCGGCCGCCGTATTCCGATGCCTGATTCCGCGCGCGCTTCAACTCGTAATAAGCCTCTCTCCTTCGTGGGGCGGAGCGCACAGGAAGATTGCGTTCTCGGGAGCCAAGGCGCATCGCCGGGGGAAAATGAGCTAACGTTGTAACGGGGGTGTCAAACGTGGCATGCGGCCTGGCGACGTTGCCGTACCGTGTCGCCGACCCCCGAAACAAATTTGCCGAGTGCCCCCGGTTCGCGCCTGCAACCTGGTTATCGCTCGACTAAACGGCGGGCGATTGCGCGCTGCTGGCTTGCGGGGCGCGCTTGGCGAAGAGCAATTCGTCGTACAGGCGCTCAATTCGGCCGACCGCTTTCTGAATCGAAAACTCCTGTGACGCCCGAGCCGCCGCCGCGCGTCCCAGGCGAAGTCTCAGCTCCGAGTCGTTTACCGCCCGGCCAACTTGACGAACGAATCCGTCCAGCTCGCCGGGCTGGGCCAGCAGGCCGGTCTCGCCGTCGAGCAGGACCTCCGGGATACCTCCCACGTTCGAGGCAACGACGCAGCAGCCGCTGGCCATTGATTCCAGCAGGGCGTTGGGAAGGCTCTCCCCCTGCGAGGAAATTACGAAGACATCGATCTTGCGCATCAAGGGAGGCACGTCACTCTGCGAGGGCACGAATTCGCACGCATCGGCGATACCAAGCTCGTCGCGCAGCGCTTTCAGCTCAGCCTCCATCGGGCCGCTGCCCACTATCAGCAAACTCACGCCGCCGCCTCGTTGTTCGCGCACGGCGGCGAATGCCCGCAGAAGAATATCGAGCCGCTTCTCCGAGCGCAGGGCGCAGACGGTCCCCACCACCACTTCAGGATTGGCCGCCCGCCCTTCGGGGTTGAACATCCGGGTATCGACTCCGTTGTGCGACACATAGGTGCGCGCGGCCGGAATGCCCGACCAGCGCAGAAAATCCTGCCGTGTAGCCTCGGAGTTCAGCAGTACCTTGCTCGCCAGGTGATTGTTCAGCCTGACGATGGGACTGTACGCTTTGGGCACGTATTCAGAGAGCCACAAGTGACTCTTGATGGCCGGTATGCCTGAGAACCAGCTTACCGGGACGGCGAGCATTTCTGTGGGGATGTCCCAGCTGTGAACCAACGCAATCTGATGCCGTTTCAGATAAGCCCGCAGGTTCCGCATATGCGCCAGCATCGACGGCTTGCGAAACGACGTGACGGGAAACTCGGCGATTGGAATGCCTGCCCCGGCGATCTGCGGATAGCGAAGGCCGCGCGCAGCGAAGCATCCGACGTGAGGAGTGAACCGGTCGTGGTCCAGGTTTAATACAATGTTGGTGACGTCGCGCTCGCACCCGCCTATTCCCAGCTCCGCAACCAGGAGCATAATAGGTGTTTTCGTCACCATAAACTCAGCATAGCAGGAGAAACTTTGATGCGGCCTGATGCAGTACCGGAACGCGGAGCTGGCTCACTCAACCCGAGCGATAACCAGCGCGCGGTGGAACACGCGATGGAGGCCGCGGCCGCCGTCGACTGGTACTGCACGAAACATGGCGCGTCGTTTTCCCTGGAATCTGACGGCCTCTTGTGCCCGGCCGGTCATGAGGTTCCCTTCCGCTACGGTATCCCGCGTTTCGTGGAAGGCAGCACTTATGCTGACGCGTTCGGCGAGCAGTGGAATTTCTTCCGCCGCACCCAGTTGGATTCCTACAGCGGGCTACCCATTTCGCGGACCCGCTTGCGCCGCTGCCTGGGAGAGGAGCTGTGGGGCGGGCTCCGCGGAAGCCGCGTGCTGGAGTGTGGCTGCGGCGCGGGACGCTTTACCGAGGTGCTTCTCGCCGAAGGCGCGCATGTCGTTTCCATCGACTTGAGTCACGCCGTCGACGCCAACGTGGCCAACTGCGGGCTCAGCAGCACCCACGCCGTGGCCCAGGCCGATATCCGCTACCTGCCCTTCCGCCCGCAGTCGTTCGATATCGTGATCTGCCTGGGAGTAATCCAGCACACGCCGAATTCCGAGGAAGCCCTTACCGCTCTGTACAACCAGGTGGCTCCCGGCGGAAGCCTGGTAGTCGACCACTATCGCCTGGTTCTCGGCTGGTACACCAAGACCGCTCCCCTCTTCCACCAAGTCCTGAAGCGGCTGCCGGCGGACACGTCGCTGCGCTTCACCAACCGCATGGTTGATGTCCTGCTTCCTCTGCATAAGAAGACGGCCGGCATCAAACCCTTGCACTCGCTGCTCGCGCACATCTCGCCGGTCCTGTCTTACTACCGCGACCTGCCTGAGCTTTCGGAAGAGCTGCAGTGGGAATGGGCACGGCTCGACACCCACGACTATCTAACCGACTGGTACAAGCGCTTTCGCACGCAGCCGCAATTCCGGCGTTCGCTGGAGGAGCTGGGTGCAACCGACATCTGGTGCGAAATTGGCGGCAACGGCATTGAGGCGCGCGTGAAGCGGCCAGGCCGGTAGTCACATTGTTTTCGAGATTCTGGAAGCTATGGGTAGAGCTGGCCTTTCAGGCCAGCGTCCATGCCTCCGAAAATGCTTGCGGGCTTCAGTCCCTGAGGGAAAACAGGTTCCACCGTTCTACTCTTCTGTCCCAACCGGCAATAGCGCTCTTCGCCTGAACAGGAAGCTTGCGCCATAGGCCACAAATCCCGCTGCCACCAGCATTGCCCCAAAGACCAGCGCGTTCAGTCCCAGGATTCGCTCGCTGCCGCTCGCAAAGAGCGCGAAACCCAGCAACAGCATGGGACACAGCCCGATCAGAATCGCTCCAGCCTTGCCTCCCGGAACTCTGAACGAGCGCGGCAGTCCCGGCTGAGTGAAGCGCAACACCGCCAGGGCGACGAACTCCAGCATCAGACTGCCCCCGTAGATCAGGATGTCGATCGTCACCAGGCGCTCGAAGCCGAGCCCAAGGCATAAAGCCCAGGCGGTGGCAAGCACCACAACCGACAGCCAAGGCACGCCCGCGCAGCGCGTGGTCTTGGCGAATGCCGCCGGCAGCATTCCATCCAGAGCCATGGCATAAGGCAGGCGCGAATAGCTGAGGACCAGGGCATTGAACATGCCGAAGGCGCTCATCATCCCACCAAGAACCAGCCCGGCGCGCAACAATGGCCCGCCCAGGAGGCCGGCAATCTCGGCCCATGAACCAGTCTCCCACGCTGCAGGACTCAGTTTAGTGAGCGACATGGCTGCAACAGGCACGACATAGGTGGCCGCCACCAGCGACACGGCAGCTAGCATGGCGCGGGGATATGTTCGTTGCGGCTGCTGCACCTCGCCCGCGATGGTCGAGGCGTTGTCCCAGCCCATGTAGTTCCACATGGCGACCACGATACCTCCCACAATGTCGATATGCGACGTTGTGGGATGCGTCACCGCATTGGCCAGGCTCCCGGATTTGAAGAGCGCGAGCAAGGTAATCGCCGCAAAAGGCGATGACACCAGAAAGAACAGCCACACCGAAGTCAGCGCCACCACGCGGATCCCCGCCAGGTTGAGCGCGGCACAAGCTGCCACCACGGCGATCCCGACCAGCAAGCCGCGATGTCCCGTGTCGAACCAGGGAAACAGCCGCACCAGGTAGGCGACGAACAGCGTGGGATAGATCGCCATGTCGAAGATGCTGGCCACCAGCGATAGCCATGCCTCCTGGAATCCCCAGAAGCGCCCCAGCGCGCGCCGCACCCACACGTAATAGCCGCCCTCAGCCGGGATGGCACTGGAGAGCTCGCCAATCATCAGCGCGGTGGGGAGACTCCACAGCAGCGGCGTGACGAGCAGGATAAGAATCCCCGCGCCATAGCCGGCGCCATGAACGATGTCTTCGGTTCCGTAAGTCCCGCCCGATACCATGAAGAAGGTGGCGATGACGAGCGGCCACAAGCTCAGCCTGGCGGTATTCGCACGAGCGCGCGAGGTGGGCGAGCCAGGCGGCGCTGCGGAGGAGTTCACGGCGGCCAATGAGATTTACTGCTTTGGTGGGGTCGGAAGGTCAGGCTAACACAACGGGAACGGCCTCCGAAATGAAACCGGAGGCCGCTGTTGGTTGCAAAGGAAAACGAGGCTGAAAGCCTCGTCGCAGTTAGTGCTTCTTTTTCTTGGGAGCAGCCTTCTTGGCAGCCTTTTTCTTAACCGGCATGTTTATGCCTCCTAGTTGGATACCTTCTCCCTTGAAGGTTGGGCTCGCGCCCATGGTCGCCATAGCCGCCCCATTACTTGGACGAGCGCTATGTCTAGCACCATATGTTGCGGTGCCTTCCGGGGATTGTCAACAGTTTTTTTCAAAAAAGTTATTGCGCCGGCTGAGGTCCTGTGAGTCGGGGATGCGAGCTCCCAGCCCCCAGCTATGAACTGGAGTAGGAAATTTGCTGTTCGGGTTGAACACTTGGCGGTGCGCGGCGAGTTGACAACGCCTGGTAGCAACCAATCCTTTGGCTGGT
Organism: uncultured Acidobacteriaceae bacterium; assembly: GCA_963782505.1. Lineage (GTDB taxonomy): Bacteria > Acidobacteriota > Terriglobia > Terriglobales > Acidobacteriaceae > CAVVDY01. The sequence continues at coordinate 97,083 of CAWAKG010000022.1, forward strand.
GGCTCGCGGCCGCTCTTGAGCCAAAAGCCAAGAGCGAAGAGCCAAAAGCGAGAGGCGGGACGCAGTCACGCCGCGAACAGATACCGCGCCAACATGAGCTTCATCTCGGCGATGATGCGATCGCGGTCCTCGCGTGTGCTCTGCTCGTAGGCGTAGGCGATGAGCCGCTCGCCGGCTTCGCTCACGATGCGGAGCCGCAGATCAAGCACCGACGAATCGGCCATGCCGAGGCGCCACACTATGAACTTCTTCAGCAACCCCGGAAGGCCGACCTGTGGCGATGCCTCGCGCTCCTTTGTCGCAGGGCTGATATGGCGGCCAAACGAAATGGTGCGGAAGTCGGGATGCGCGTCGAGGTAAACCACGTAGGCATCGATTACGGCATCGAGCACGACCGCGGGATCGAACTTCAGGCTCACGGCCTCGCGCACCACCAGCTTCAGCAGCTTCGGCTCAACCTCGGCCTTGAACTGCTCGACATGACGCACAGCGATGGCGTCGATGATCGATTGCTTGTCAGGGAAGAAGCGATACAGAGCGCCAATTGAAAGGCCGGCTTCCTCCGCAATCCGTGTCGTAGTTATCTCTTCCAACGAAACGCGCTGCAGCAACGCGCTTGCCGCATCGAGTACACGCTGCACCGTCTGCTGGCTGCGCATCTGGACGGGCGCACGGCGCGGAGGCGACGACTCCAGCCCTTCCTGCGTGTTGGGGGTTTCTTCCTCCATTGAAGAAGCTATCAGCTGCCAGCCGTCAGTTTATATGAGCACGGCGGTGCGCCGCGTATGCGCGAAAGGTCAAAGGAAAAGCCTCCAGAGACAAGGTGCTCCGTTGTTGTTGGTTTAGCTGAGAGCTCAGGGCTGAGAGCTGATAGCTGCGGGCCGCAATCGGGCGGCCGGCTTAGCGCATCCATATCTTTTCGCCTGAGAAAGGAATCTTTGTGCCTCATCTCTTTGAACCGCTGAAATTGCGCAGCATCAATCTGTCCAATCGAATCGGAGTCTCGCCCATGTGCGAGTATTCGGCGCACGAGGGGCTGGCCAATGAATGGCATTTCGTTCACCTCGGCAGCCGCGCCGTGGGAGGTGCCGGATTGGTGATGACGGAAGCCGCCGCCGTTTCGCCCGACGGCCGCATCTCGCCGCAAGACCTGGGCATCTGGTCCGATGCGCACGCCGATGCGCTCGCGCCAATTGTTCGTTTCATACGCCATCAGGGCGGTGTGGCCGGCATTCAGCTTGCCCATGCCGGACGCAAGGCCAGCACACAGCGCCCATGGGAAGGCAATGACTGTATTCCGCAGAGTGCAGGCGGCTGGCAGCCGATCGCGCCGTCGCCCATTCCCTTCACGCCAGAGTATTGCCCGCCGCGCGAGATGACGCGCGAAGACATTGCTGATGTCCTTCGCGACTTTGCCGCCGCTGCCGCTCGGGCGATCCGAGCGGGATTCGAAGTGATCGAGATTCACGCCGCTCACGGCTACCTGATCCACGAATTCCTTTCGCCGCTCAGCAACCAGCGCCAGGACGACTACGGCGGCGGCTTCCGGCACCGCATCCGCTTTCTCCGTGAAGTGACGAGTGAAGTGCGCCGGGTGATGCCGGACCGGGTGCCGCTATTGGTACGCATCTCGTCCACCGACTGGGTTGAAGGCGGATGGACAATCGACGATTCCGTCGCCCTGGCAAAGCTGCTGAAGAGCGATGGCGCTGACCTCATCGACTGCTCGTCCGGCGGGCTAGTTCCTGACGCAAAAATTCCCCTCGGGCCGGGCTATCAGACAGAGTTTGCCGAGCGCATTCGGCGCGAAGCCGGAATCAAAACGGCTGCCGTGGGCATGATCACCTCCGCCGCACAGGCCGACCACATCATCCGCACCGGACAGGCGGACATTGTTCTGCTCGCCCGCGAGTTCCTGCGCGAGCCGTACTGGCCGCTGCACGCGGCGCAGGAGCTGCACCAGACAGCGCAATGGCCGGTGCAGTATCTGCGCGCCGCTCCGAAAGGCTCGGTGGCGCGAACCGACCGGGAAGACTAGATCGAGTCCCTGCTGAGAATCCTATGGCTTAGCTGCCTCCGTAGGTTTCGCCGCTCCTTGTTGCTTAGCCAGAACGGCATTCACTCGATTCACGAAATCATTGCGGTCGTTGTGTTCCCATCCGCTGTAGTTGGACACAACCTGCATCTGGCAACCGGTTCCTTGCGTCACCAACGTCACTTTGTTCGTTCGCTGCAGGAGAGCTCCGCTGATGTTGGTGTGAACCGTGTGCTTCACATCGTAGGAAGCGGTCCATTTGGCGTCGTCATTGCTAACCACTGTGTAATCGTCAGGATTGCTGAGGGCCTCTTTCACAGCGGGCCAGAGATCGTTGCAGGCAACGGGATAGCTGTTCTTAGTTGTCCTGCCCAGCGCCTGGAGGGCAAATAAAAGCAATAAAGCCAGAACTACGGTCCTCGTCTTAATCATGAGGGTCTCCTTGCAACAGCGATATGCTCACCCCATGTCACTGCATTCGCCAGCAGCATACATCGATGTATTGGGACGGGGAGGACGAAACGGGCGTTGGGAAAAGATGGAGTTCCAAACCGGGAAAAACTTGGGCGGCCACTTGGCCGCCCAGCTTCACTTACAACGGATCACTGACAACCGAAAACTGACTCAGGCCTGCGCCGGATGCTCGCCCGGTGAGATGTTCGGCTGGCTTTGTCCCGGGGCCGGCTTCAGCACCTGCTGGACTTCGTCCTTTTGCGGCGGCGGCGCGTTCGGGTTTACCCGCGCCGGCAGCTCCTTGTTTTCGATGATCAACTGCATTTCGTTGGCATCGAGCACTTCGCGCTCCAGTAGCGCCATCGCGATCCGTTCCAGCTTGTCGCGATTGCCGCCCAGGATGTTCACCGCCGACTGATAGCCTTCGTCGACAAAGCGGCGAACTTCGGCGTCAATCTTCAGCGCCGTGTCTTCGCTGAAGTCGCGATGCTGGCTGATCTCGCGGCCCAGGAAGATCTGCTCTTCCTTCTTGCCGTAGGTGATCGGCCCGAGCTGGGACATGCCGAACTCGCAAACCATCTTGCGCGCCAGGTCCGACGCCTGCTCGATGTCGTTGCCTGCGCCCGTGGTCATGGTGTTCAGGAACAGCTCCTCAGCTACGCGCCCGCCCATCATGATGGCCAGCCGCGTTTCGAGATAATCGCGCGTGTAGGTGTGCTTGTCGTCGATGGGCAACTGCATGGTCACGCCCAGCGCCATACCGCGCGGGATAATGGTCACCTTGTGCAGCGGGTCGGCGTGCTCGCGCATGGCGGCGACCAGCGCGTGCCCGGCCTCGTGATAGGCCGTGACTTTCTTCTCTTCGTCCGAGAGCAGCATCGACTTGCGCTCGGCGCCCATCAGCACTTTGTCCTTGGCCTGCTCAAAGTCCCACATCAGTACCGTCTTGCGGTTCTGGCGGGCAGCCACCAAGGCAGCCTCGTTCACCATGTTGGCCAAATCGGCGCCGGAGAAGCCCGGTGTACCGCGAGCCAGCACGGGAAGATCGACATCGTCGTTCAGAGGAATCTTGCGGGTATGCACGCGCAGGATCTCTTCGCGGCCACGAACATCAGGACGCGAAACCACCACGCGGCGATCGAAGCGTCCCGGACGCAGCAGCGCCGGATCGAGCACGTCAGGCCGGTTGGTAGCGGCGATCAGGATGACGCCTTCATTCGATTCGAAGCCGTCCATCTCGACCAGCAACTGGTTCAGCGTCTGCTCACGCTCATCGTGTCCGCCGCCCAGGCCCGCGCCGCGGTGGCGGCCCACGGCGTCAATCTCATCGATAAAGATGATGCACGGGGCATTCTTCTTGCCCTGCTCGAACAGGTCGCGAACGCGGCTCGCGCCCACGCCGACAAACATCTCAACGAAATCAGAGCCCGAAATGCTGAAGAACGGAACGTTGGCTTCGCCGGCAACCGCGCGCGCCAGCAGGGTCTTGCCGGTTCCCGGAGGCCCAACCAGCAGCACGCCTTTCGGGATGCGTCCGCCGAGCTTCTGAAACTTCTGCGCCTCGCGCAGGAATTCGATGATTTCTTTCAGCTCTTCTTTGGCTTCGTCCACGCCGGCAACGTCCTTAAACGTCACCTTCTTCTGCTGCATCGACAGTAATCGGGCTCGGCTCTTGCCAAACGAGAGCGCCTTGTTCCCGCCGGTCTGCATCTGGCGGATCATGATGAACCACAGGGCGCCCAGCAGCACGAACGGCGCCAGGGTCATGATCCAGTTCGGCCAGCTTCCGCTGGAGACATCCTTGACCGTGATGTTGACACCGTGGTCCTGCAGGACCTTGTACATGTCCGGGTAGTTGGACGGAACGGTGACGTGGAACCCAGCCTTCTCATTCTTGAACTCACCGCTGACCTCGGAGCTGGTAATGGTCACCTTGCTGACGTTGTTCTGGTCAACCTGGGACATGAACTCCGAAAAATTGATTGCGCGTTCTTTCGGACCGGAATTGCCTACCTTCACCACCTGCCACAGCAGGACGCCGGAGAGGACAATTACCAGCCAGAACACGACGGTTTTGACTGTCGAATTCACTCGCTACTCCTATGGAACCAAGCCGCGAACAGCCATCGGCTCAACCTCGTTAGATGCCGGCCCAGGCCGCCGGATGTACGAATCCGGCTCAACCTGATTGTAACTCTTTCGCTAAGCGATGCCGCACGAGAGACTTAACAAAAAACACGAGGAAAAGTCCGGCGCGCCATTCTGGTCCTTCGGTTGGCCGGCGGGCGGCGTCCTGGCGGTTCTCACTTAATTCTTAGACACCGCTTCCGCCTCCGGGGTAGCAGTGGCTTAGGCCCTCGGCATCCGTCACGGGTGCCCATTGGAGGCTCAGCGCCTCTCCACCGCCTGGACGCCAGCAATACGAATCGGCCACGGCCAAGCCGCGCACCCAGATGATTTCCTCGCCTTGCAAAACCACCGGCCACGAGGCGCGCTCTTCAGCAGAAATCCTGCGTTCGTGGAACAGCCGCTTAAGCTTCTGCTCGGAGCCGCTATAGGCCGGCTGGTAGCGGTCGCCAGGCTCCCAGTTGCGAACTCTCAGTTCTGGCCCAATGAGGTCGGCGTTGAGCAGAGTTCCCGGCTCGCCTTCTATAGCATACCCAGCCGGCACCGGCATGACTCGAAGAAGGCAGCCGATCTCCTGGATCACCACCTCTCCTGGCACGCGAAATAGATATTGGTAGCGCTTGGCCGGAGGCTCCTGTCTGCGCTGCTTTAGTGTCAGGTAGCCGCCCGTCGCGCAGGCGTGCCACCCATCGGTGAGCTCAACCTGCGGCAACGCTCCCAAGGCACAGACTCGGAGCTTCTCGATGTGCCGAAAGTCCGTCGCTATCTCCGCATCCTCTAACCATCGTTTGAGCACTCGCCGTTGCAGAGCAGGCGCAATGCCGGAGAAGCTGCCAAGGCGGAGCCGCTGATCGTCGGCGCGCAGTTCATCGAGCAGCCTGCCGGCGGCGGAGATCCAAAACTCTTCCTCTGCGCGGCTGATCTCGGCTAGCTCGCTCAGCGACTGGCGGATGTTTGGGTTGTACTCGCGCTCCAGCAATGGCAGTAGCTCATGACGCACGCGGTTCCGACGGAAGCGGTGATCGAGATTGCTCTCGTCCTCGCGCCAGGGTTGGTCGATGGACGCGAGATAAGCCTCAACTTCGGCGCGGGCGGTGCTCAGCAGCGGCCGAATGAAGCGCATCTTCTTGTCATCACCTCGCCGCATCTCAGGATAGATTCCTGCCAGACCTTTGCTCCCTGCTCCGCGCAGGAACTTCATCAGCACCGTCTCGGCCTGATCGTCGAGTGTGTGAGCGGTGGCCACGGAATCGAATCGGTGTTGCGCGGCGATCTTCGCCAACCATTCATAGCGAAGCTCGCGGCCGGCCGCCTCCAGGCTAATTCGGCTTGCGGCAGCCGCGTCCGCCACGTCCCGGCGCCCCACAAAAAAATCCAGCTCATATTGCCGCGCAAGGTCAACTACGAAATGTTCGTCGGCATCTGAGTCATCGCCTCTTAAACCGTGATTGAAATGAGCAACAGCCAGTACGATCCCCAGCTGTGAGCGCAACTCCCGCAAGACTCGCACCAGTGCCACCGAGTCAGCTCCGCCCGAGACCGCCACCAGCACACGGTCGCCGGCTGCGATCAGCTTTTGATTCCGAATGTGTCTCAGTACGGAGTCGAGCACGTTGGTGATGCTACCGCAACATTACGCCAGAAACCACTTATTTTCTTTGGCTTAGAAGGGGGAAAGAGACATACGCGCCCACCGTGCAGATTTTAATTGACAATAACACACTCATATTTTATGCTCCGTTTATGCTAATTAAAGCATCCAAATCAATAAAGGCCGAAGTAACGACGGCCTAAGAAGTTCAGAATCACCATCTTGGAGGTTAATGACCATGACAGTTTTGACCCGTTGGGACCCTTTCCGTGAACTCGAAACCCTTCAGAGCCGTATGAGCCGCCTCTTCGAACAGCAGTACGGTGGCGGCCGCGAAGAGGCCTTGATGACCTCGGGCGCATTCGTTCCCCCGGTGGACATCTATGAAGACCAGCACGGCATTCAGCTCAAGCTCGAAGTGCCGGGCATCGACGAGAAAGACCTCGACATTAAGGTCGAGAACAACGTTCTGACCGTGAGCGGAGAGCGCAAGTTCGAGAAGGAGCAGAAGGAAGAGAACTTCCATCGCATCGAGCGGCGCTATGGCAGCTTTACCCGTTCGTTCACCCTACCCAACACCGTGGACACGGAGCACATCACTGCCGACTACAACAGCGGCGTGCTCAACATTCATCTGTCGAAACGCGAGGAGGCCAAGCCGAAGCAGATCAAAGTCAGCATCGGCCAGAAGGCGATGGAAGGAAAGGGCGCTGCCAGCCAGCCGATCGAAGGTAAGAAGGACGCGGTAAGCGCCGGCAGCAAGGGCCACGCGGCCTGAGCACACTTCGCTCGACCGGCAGTTTCGCAGCACCTGAAAGGGAGGCGGCAATCGCCTCCTTTTTTGTTGAAGAGTCCGCTTTTCGCCCTTGGCTCTTCGCTCCAGAGGGGAGCCCAAACCCAGCCGCTGTTCGCTACCGCTGGGAGCCGCCGGCTGCTAGCCTTTAATCGACGGGCGAAAAGCGAAATAGCGATTCACTGGGAGCCGGCGGCTGGAAGCTGGCAGCTCAGCATGAGCGAAGAGCCAAAAGCCAATAGCGAAGAGCGTCTTTAGAGGTACACCATGGCAATTCGATGGGACAAACTAACCGTTAAAGCCCAGGAGGCCGTGCAGAAGGCGAACGACCTCGCCTCCGAATACGGCAATCCTGAGGTGCAACCGGTACACATACTGGCAGCCCTGCTACAGGACCAGGAAGGCATCATCCGTCCACTCTTGGAGCGCGTGGGCCTGTCTCCGCAAACAGCGCTGACCGAAGCCACGCGCGAGATCGGCAACCTGCCCAAAGTGTCGGGCGGCGGAGCGACGCAGGCGCATCTCTCCGATGCCGCGACGCAAGCTTTGGAGAACGCCTTCAAAGAAGCGGCGAACTTCAAGGACGACTTCGTCTCCACCGAGCACCTGCTGCTCGGCATTACCAAGCTGAAGCGCGATGCCGCGCAGCAGATCCTGAGCCGCGGGGGCGCTACCTACGACAACATTCTGAAGGCGCTCACGGCGGTTCGCGGCAATCAGAAGGTGACCGACCAGAATCCCGAAGCCAAGTACCAGGCGCTGGACAAGTACGCCAAAGACCTGACCGAACTCGCACGTCGCGGGAAGCTCGATCCAGTGATCGGCCGCGATGAAGAAGTGCGCCGCGTAATTCAGGTGCTTTCGCGCCGCACCAAGAACAACCCCGTGCTCATCGGCGAGCCTGGCGTGGGCAAGACCGCCATCGTCGAAGGCCTGGCGCAGCGCATCGTCTCCGGCGATGCGCCCGAGCAGCTACGCAACAAGCGCGTCGTCTCGCTCGATCTTGGAGCAATGCTCGCCGGCGCGAAGTATCGCGGCGAGTTCGAAGACCGCCTCAAGGCGGTGCTCAAGGAGATCGAAGAGTCCGAAGGCAAGATCATATTGTTCATCGACGAGCTGCACACCCTGGTCGGAGCTGGCTCCGCTGAAGGCGCTATCGATGCCTCGAACATGCTGAAGCCGGCGCTGGCCCGTGGTGAGCTGCGCGCCATCGGCGCAACCACACTTAATGAGTATCGAAAGTATATCGAGAAGGACGCCGCCCTGGAGCGGCGCTTCCAGATCGTCTTCGTCGGCGAGCCCAATGTCGAAGACACCATCGCCATCCTGCGCGGGCTGCGCGAGAAGTACGAAGTGCATCATGGCGTCCGCATCAAGGACTCCGCCATCGTCGCTGCGGCTACGCTGTCGCATCGCTACATCAGCGACCGCTTCCTGCCCGACAAGGCCATCGACCTGATCGACGAAGCCGCCGCCTCGCTGCGCATTCAGATCGACTCCATGCCAACGGAGATCGACCAGCTCGAGCGCCGCGCCACCCAGCTCGAAATCGAGCGCCAGGCGTTGAAGCGCGAAGACGATCCCAACTCGAAGGAGCGGCTCGCCGCGGTCGAGAAGGAGCTGGCGCACATCAAGGAAGAAGCCAACGCGCTGAAGGCCCGCTGGAAGCAGGAGAAGGAAGCCATCGCCAAAATTCGCGAGCTGAAGGAGCGCATCGAGCAGCTCAAGCTGGCCGAGCAGGAAGCTACCCGCAAGGGCGATTACAATCGCGCGGCGGAGATCCAGTACGGCGAGGTACCCAAACTCGAAGCCGAGGTGAAGAAGCTCTCAGCACAGATGGAAGGCAAGCAGTCGCGCATGTTGAAAGAAGAGGTCGACGAAGAAGACGTTGCCAAGATCGTCAGCAAGTGGACGGGTATTCCCGTCTCCAAGATGCTCGAAGGCGAGGTGAACAAGCTGGTCACCATGGAAGACCGCCTGCGCCACCGCGTCATCGGGCAGGACGAGGCGCTCGCGCGCGTGGCCAACGCCATCCGCCGTTCGCGCGCGGGGCTCAGCGATCCGCGCCGGCCGATTGGCTCATTTATCTTCCTCGGCCCGACCGGCGTCGGCAAGACCGAGCTGGCGCGCGCGCTGGCTGAGTTCCTCTTCGACGACGAGCACGCCATGGTGCGCATCGACATGTCCGAGTACATGGAGAAGCACTCGGTCTCGCGGCTCATCGGCGCGCCCCCGGGATATGTTGGCTACGACGAGGGCGGACAGCTCACCGAGGCCGTGCGCCGTCGCCCCTACGCCGTGGTGTTATTCGACGAGATCGAGAAGGCCCATCCTGACGTGTTCAACATCTTCCTGCAAATCATGGACGATGGCCGCCTCACCGACGGCAAGGGCCGCAATGTCGACTTCAAGAACACCATCATCATCATGACGTCGAACATCGGCTCAACCTACTTGCAGGAAGCGGGCGCGGGACTCGACCGGGTGAACGAGGAGGTTCGCGCCGAACGTTTGGAGGAAGCCCACAAGCGCGTGATGGAAGCCTTGCAGGCGCACTTTAAGCCCGAGTTCCTTAACCGCGTGGACGACATCATCTTCTTCAACCCGCTGGGCAAGGAGCAGCTGACGAAGATCGTTGATCTGCGCCTGGAAGACCTGCGGCGCCTGCTGGCCGATCGCAAGATCACGCTCGAGCTGACGCCCGCGGCGAAGGAGCTCATCTTCACCGAAGGCTACGACGTGCAGTACGGAGCGCGTCCGCTAAAGCGGTCCATCCAGCGGCTGGTGCAGGACCCGCTGGCAATGAAGATCCTCGACGGCGAAGTGCTGCACGGTGACCAGGTCGTGGTTGATGCGGACAAGAAGACGGGCAAGCTGACCTTCAAGGTCGCAGCCCGCGCGGCGCAGCCGGAGGCGGTGGTGAGCGCGTAACGGGCCTCGCGTCGAAGTAGAAGAGCCTGCAGTTCTTTGGTCCATCAAGGGACTGCGCGCGCACTTTCGGCAACAGGAAAGGAGAGCGCGGCGCGGATCTCAAACGGAGGAACCGCCAAGCGCACTTTTTTCGGCAAGTCGCACTATCAGGGAAACGGATAGCGCGTTGGCCAGAATGCACCCTGAGCCTGCTATTTTCTGCGCCGCCGAGCGCTGTCAAAGAGCGAGATTCGGCCGCTCGCAGTCCTCATCAGGGACTTCTGCCGAAGCTAAGTTGTGACGGTCAAGCATTACCATTTGGGACATTCAGCCCTCACGCCGCCTCCCGCTTCTTGATGTGCACCACCTTCTGCACCTCGGCGATGAGGGTGCCGGAGTCGTCTTTGATCTCGACGGTAAACGTCGGCTCGATCTTCTCCTGAGTGGTTAGGGCGCGGCGGATGTCGTCGAGTTGCTGCTGGGTAAGGCGGAAGCTGGCCCGCACCGTGCCCCGGCCCGGGCGGCGGAAGCGAATGCTGGCCGACTTGTCCCACACGACGTAGTCCGGCCCGAGGTTCTCGATCAGCATCAGCATGTAGAACGGGTCGGCCATGGAGTAGAGCGAGCCGCCGTAGTGGGTGCCGACGAAATTGGCGTTCCGGCGGCGCAGGCGCATTTCAACGTCGACGGCGCGCCAGTCGGCGTCCCAGCGGGTGACCCGGATGCCCGCTCCCAGCAGCGGCGGCCAGTAGTTGACCAGGCGGCGAATGTGGCGCTTGAACCAGGCGTTCATCCAGACATTATGCCTTGCGCTAAGGGGTGACGCCTGACGTTGTGATAGGGGTCCTTCGACTCGTCGCTACGCTCCTCGCTCAGGATGACAACCTCAACAACTGGCAACTGACAACCGGCAACTGACCACTGAAGCTTATTCCGGCTTCACCACCAGCAACTGGAACGTGCCGGGAATCATGGGAGGTCGGCGGTCGTTCGGGCCCTTCTCGCCGAATTGCGCCGTGACCAGGTAGATCGTATTGCTGTCGGGATCGAGGGCCATGGTGCGCGCGCCGCGCGCGGTCTCCACCTTCTGCACGACCGTGTACTTGTCGGGCGAGTCTTCGTGAATCACGGGCAGCGTGCCATCGCCGCACGACATGAAGACTTCCTGCGTCTTGGGATTGAAGCGGCCGGCATCGACTCCGCCGCCGATGGGGACGGTGGTAATCACTTTGCCCGAGGCCGCGTCGGTCACGGCCATGACCTTGTTGCCGCATCCGGAGAACAGCCGCCCATGCGCAACATCGAAGGCGAGCGCGCTCGGTTCCTCGCAGCCTTCAGCGGCCAGTGCGCCGTAGCGGTGTTGCTCTTGACGTCGATCACCGCCAGCTCGCTCTTGTCCTCGATGTTGACGAAGACTTTGCCTTTGCCATCGCTGGCAGGGAACTCAGGCTTGCCGCCAAGCGGAATGGTGGCCACGACCTTGCCCGATGCGGCGTCGACCACCGTGGAATCCTGGCTCCTGGCGTTGAAGGTGAAGACGTGCTTGGAGAAGGGCTCGTAGAGGATCGCGTCGGGACGGGTGCCGACTTTGATCTTATCGGTGACTTTCAGCGTCTTCAGGTCGAAAACGGCGACGGTGTCATCGCCTCCGTTGCTGACGAAGCCCTTGTTCATCTCGGGAGCGAGAGCCACACCGTGAATGCCCACGAGGTCAGGAATGTCGCCGACCTGTTTAAGCGTGTTGGTGTCGATCACCATCACGTGCGTGCCGCGGGTGATGAAGAGGCGGTTCGCGCCAGGCTCGTAGGTGAGGTAGTCCCAGCCACCTTCGCCTCCCAGCTTGACGGTGTTGACGAGTTTGTACTGCTTTTGGGCGAAGGCGGGCAGCGAGAGCAGGATGCCGGCCGCAAGCGACAGTATGAGAATGCGTTTCATGAGCAATATGATCTCCCTTCCTCTCCATCTTCAACGAAGCCAGTTCATGCATCGAAGGTTCTTGATACGGCAAAATTCTTTCTCTTTATCGGTCACGATTGTATAGCCAAGGGCGATTGCCTGGGCGGCAATGAGCAAGTCATTAGCGCCGATGGGCCTGCCCAGTTGCTCAAGGCGTACGCGCAGAGCGCCATAGACGGTATCGACAGGCGTCTTCAGAGGCAGGACTCGAGTGCCCCGAGCACTGCTTCCAGTCGTGCCGTCAGCCGCGCCGAGACCTTCTTGGCCACTCCATAACGCAGTTCCGCAGACACGATGATGCTGGTACAGACTTGCGCTTCGCCGACTTCAGCAATATGCTGCGCCGCCACTCCATGAGGATGACGCACGAGGTCGGAAACGATGTCGGTATCCAACAGATAGCGCATTCAGAAATCCACCCGCTCCGGAGGCCGGTCGGGAATTGACGGGAAGCTTTCCTCTAGCAGTGACAGCTTCGCCAGGACCGATAAGAGGGACTTGGACGGAGGAATTTCAATAATCAGCCGCTCTCCCTCCTTGCGCATAATCGCTTCTTTGCCAGGAAGCTCGAACTCACGGGGAATTCGCACTGCCTGATTACGACCGTTCCGGAAAAGCTTTACGTGCCGTTTATGTATCGCCTTTGTTGGCATATGTCCCAGTATCTGTCATCGAAGCCGGGTCGTCGAGACTACCCTATCTGATTTCGGACCGGTTCGTGGCTTAAATAGTAGTGCACAGCCGGGGTGATGATCAGCGACAAGACCATCGAGATGGTGATGCCGCCGATGACGGCGATGGCCAGCGGCTGGAGCATCTGCGAGCCCGAGCCCAGGGCGAAGGCCAGCGGCAGCATTCCGGCGACCGCGGCCAGAGCGGTCATCATGATAGGCCGCAGGCGGCGGCGACCGGCCTGGATCATCGCCTCTTCCGCCGGCATTCCCTGGGCGCGGAAGCGCTGGTCGGCATCGAGCAGCAGGATGCCGTTCTTGGCGACGATGCCGATGACCATGATCAGGCCCATGAAGGATGCGATGTTGAACCCCGTGCCGGTGATGAGCAGCGCGAGCAAGACGCCGGAGCTCGACAGCAGTGCCGAGGCGAGAATCGCCAGGGGAGCGGCCAGGGTTCGAAACTCAAAGAGCAGAACAAGAAAAACCAGCAGCGTCGCGAGAATGAGCACAAGCAGAAGATCGTGAAACGACTGCTGCTGCTCCTCGTAGGTTCCACCATAGACGACGCGAATCGACGGCGGCAGGTGAAGATCGTCGACCGCCTTCTGCACGGCTTTGATGGCGCTGCCCAGGTCGCGGCCTTCCAGGCGCGCGGTGACGGTGACGTCGCGCTGCAGGTTTTCGCGGCGGATTTCGGTCTGGCCGGGAAGCTCAGTGATCGTCGCCAGCGTGCCGAGAGTCGCCGTGTGGCCCGAGGCGCTGTTCAGCAGCGTGTTGCTCATGGCTGCGAGCGAGCTGCGATTGGCCTCGGGATAGCGCACGCGAATAGTGAAGGCCTTGTCTTGCGCGATGACGGGAGTCGCTGCGGGTTCGCCTTCGAGGATGGCGCTGGCGTCGATGGCGACCTCTTCCGGCGTGAACCCTGCGCGCGCAGCTACAACCGGGTCGACGTTGAACACGGTCGCCGGATTGCTGATGGTGTTGTCGACTCCGTTGAGGATGTCGACCACGCCGTTGACCTTGCCGATGGCGTCGGCGACCTTCGGCGCCCATTCGTTCAACAGCGCGGCGTCGGGTGAGAACAGCTTGATCTGCACCGGCTCGGGAGCGTTCGACAAATCGCCGATCATGTCCTGCAAGACCTGAATGAATTCAACGTCGATGCCAGGCAGCCTCTTGGCAATTTCAGCGCGTAGTTCGGAGGTGACTCCGTCCACGCTGCGGTCGCGCTTGCTCTTCAGTTTCACCGCGATATCGCCGGTGTTGGCTTCGGTAACCGCCGCGAGGCCAAGTTGCAACCCGGTACGACGCGAGAAGCTCTGCACCTCGGGTGTTTGCGAGAGCATGCGCTCGATCTCCAGCACCATGCGATTGGTTTCTTCCAGCGAAGTCCCGGCCGGCGTGATGTAGTCGATGATAAAGCCGCCTTCATCCATCGCCGGCAGCAGGTCGGTGCCAAGAGCGCGATAACAGACAAAGGATCCGGCGATAAGCACAATTGCAAAGACAGCCATCCACTTCGGGCGCTCCAGGGCGAAGCGCAGAGCTCGCTCGTAGAAGTCAACAATTTTACGGAAGAGCGGGCCGAGGGAAGCTTCTTCGGCCGCGAGCAGGCGTTCCTGTTCGCTGGCGCCTGGAAGGGACTCGTGGTCGGCAGTTTCTTGCTTGCGAATGAAGTACTGGCTTAGGGTAGGCGTCCAGCTGAGCGCCAGAGCAAGCGAGGCCAGCAGCGAGGCGGCAACGGTGATGGCCAGCGCGCGGAAGAAGACGCCAGTGACGCCGGTCGTAGCGATCAGGGGCAGGAAGACGACGATCGGCGTGATGGTCGAGCCGATCAGTGGAACGGTGATCTCGCGCAGTGCGCTCTGAATCGCTTCCAGGCGGCCCTGTCCGGCATCGCGGTGCAGGGAGACGTTTTCGACCACGACGATGGCGTCGTCGATCACCAGACCGACTGCGGCTGCCAGCCCGCCCAGCGTCATCAGGTTGAAGCTCTGGTTCAGCACCTTCAGCGCGATGAAGGTGACAAAGATGGTAACGGGGATGACGAGCGCAGCCACCAGAGAAGTTCCCCAGTCGCGCAGGAACAGCACCATGATGAGCGACGCGAGAATGAGCCCGATCAAAATGGCATCGCGCACGCTCTTGATCGACTCGGTAACGATCTGCGACTGATCGTAGAAGGGCTCAAGCTTCACGCCGGGTGGAAGCGTTTGCCGGATTCGTTCGACCTCGGCATGTACTTCGTTGGCCACTTCGACGGTGTTGCTGTCGGGCTGCCGCGAGACGTTCAGCAACACCGCAGGTTTCTGGTTGGCAGTGACGATGGTGTAGACCGGCTTCACTCCGGGTTCAACCGATGCCACGTCCTCGATGTGAATCGGCACGCCCGCGGGCGTGGACTTCACCACGATATTGCCGATCTGCTGCGGATCATGCACTTGCGCATCGATCAGCCCGAGGTAGAGCTGATGATTTTGCGGCAGCAGACCGGGCGAGTCGATGAGATTGGTGCGGCGTACCGCGTCGAGTATGTCCGGGACGGTAACATTGGCCGCAAGCAGCTTGGCGGGGTCGGGCGTGATGTGGAACTCCGGCTCCTGCCCGCCTTGCACCAGCACGCTGGCGACGCCATCGAGCCGGTTAAGCCGTGGCTTCAGATCGTACGTCGCCATGGTCCAGAGCTGCGTCTGCGGCACGGTGTCGGAGGTGAGGCTGTAGCCGATGATGGGAAAGCTGGCGAAGGTCAGCCGATCGCTTCGAATAACGGCAGTCGCCGGCAAGGAGTTCCTAATGTGCGACAACGCGGCATCGACCAGTTGCAGCGTGGTCACCATATCCACGTGCCAGTCGAAGAACAGGTCGATTTCCGCCGAGCCGCGGCTGGTGATGGATCGCACCTGCTGCAATCCGGGAACGCTGTTGACCGACTCCTCGATGGGACGCGTAATGGTCACCATCATCTGATCGATCGGCATCACGCCGTTGTCGACACCGATCACCACGCGCGGAAAGTTGGTTGCCGGGAAGACCGAAATCGGGATGGTGGTAGCGAGATAGATTCCGGCGATCGACAGGATCAGGACAAGAAAGATCAGCGATTTCGCATAGCGCGTGAACCAGTAGTTCTCGCCGGCGGGCGGCCGGGTGCGAACGCGTTCGAGAATGGATTGCATGCTCATGCGTGGCTCAGTTCTTGCTGGCTGCCGCTTGAGCCTCCGGCTGGGCACTGTCAGCCGACTGGGCGATCTTCACCTTGGTGTTGTCGGGCAACGCATAGCCTCCCGAGACGATGACGGTCTCACCGGCGTTCAGCCCTTTCGCAATCTGTACGCGATCGCCCTCGCGAACGCCGACTTCGACCGGCACCTGATGCGCTGCATTGTCGCGAACCACCATCACCATGGTTGCGCCGTCGGGAGTTTTCAGCACGGCAGAGGCGGGCACGACAATCGCGTCCTTCAACGTTTGTGCGACGGCCTGGATGCGAACCGTCGTTCCGGGACGCAGGTTACCATCGGGATTGGGCGCTTCAATCCAGACCTCGACGGTCGTGCTGTTGGGATCGAGTGCCGGACTGACCAGCGTAACCTTGCCGTCGGCCTTGAAGTCGCCGGGACGCGAGTATGGTGGCCGGATCGCCTACTTTGAGCGCGGCTGCCTGCTCCTGCGGGATGTGGGCCTTGGCGATGACCGACGACGTGTCCATCACGGTAAGCAGCGGTGTGCCTGGCGATGCGGTCTCACCGGCATATAGCGGCCGGTCGGTAACAATGCCATCAATGGGGCTGCGAACCTCCGTGTACGACAACTGCGCCGCGGCGCTCTCGTACTTGCCTTGTGCGGAAATCAGTTGTCCCTTCGCTGCCTGCAGTTGATCTTTCTTGCCGGACTTCTGTAGCGCCTCAAGATGCTGCTGGGCAAGCTGATATTGCGATTTAGCCTGGATGAGGGCAACACCTGCGGCATCCAGCTCTTTGCGCGCCATGGCGCCTTCTTTATAGAGAGACTGCCGGCTGTCGTAGATCTTCTGCTGCGCCTCGTAGGCCTCTTTCGCCGTCTTCAAGTCGTCTTCCGCTTTCTTCCATTCCTCGGGAAGAGAAGATGAAGTCGCCAGACCGTAGTTCGCCTGCGCCTGCTCATAAGCGCCCTTGTTGTCCGCGGCAGCGCCGGCCAGGTCACGGTTCTCCAACACAGCAAGAAGCTCGCCCTTGTGTACCCGGCTGCCGCGATTGACGTAAAACTCTTTCACCGGCGCAGACACCTTCGGAGTGATGGCTGACTGGTTCTTGGGAAACAGGACGGCCTCGGCCTGAATGATCTGCCGGATTTCGCCGCGCTCGGCTTTCGCGACTTGCACGCTGGCGACCGGCTGGGGAGCCTCTTCCTTTTTCGAACAGGCAATCAGACTCAGCGCCGTCACTACCGCCATAGTAGCGAGGGGCAACACTCCGGCTTTGCGATTTGTGCTGTTTCGCATTAGAAGGGACCCGTCAAGGTTTGCAGATTAGCCAAGGCGACTCGATATCGTACCTGACCGTCGTCGAGGTTGTTGCGGGCGGCGGCCAGCGTGTTCTGCGCGTCGACGACTTCCAGCGCGCTCGCCTCACCTGACTGGTAACGAAGAGTCGTGAGTCGCAGGCTGTCAGCCGCGAGATCCGCAGTGCGTTGGAGCAGGTCCAAGTGAGCGCGAGCGGTCTCAGCCTCGGCGTAGAAGGATTGCAGGTCGGCGACGGCCGTGCGCTGCGCGGCGTTTAGCTCCACCTTGGCAAGATTGCGTTGCAGTTGCGCCTGACGCACTTTGCTTTGTGTCGCTCCCCAATTCCAGACTGGGATGTTGAGCGTGGCAGCCCCGGCATAGCCCAGGTTGCGCGCACCCTGGCGGTCGTAAACGGCGAACTGGTTGGCGTCGATGCCGTAGAACATGTCGATGGAGAGCGAGGGCAAATATCCGGCCCATGCGATGGAGACCTCCTTGTCGGCGACCTCCAGCGCCGCGTACGCAGCTTTCAATTCCGGATTGTTCTTCTCGGCCAACTGCTGCACATCAGGCATCGGCGGCAAAATCGGAACTGTGGACAGGTCGCTAACCAACGTGAAGTCCTGAAAGAAGTTGGGAAACAGCAAGACCGCCAGCGCGAGTTTGGCATTCTGTTCAGCCAGCTTCGCCTGGTCGCGCGCCCGTTGCAGATCGTTAGCCTGAATCTCCGCCTTGATCACGTCGGCATGCGCAACCTCGCCGCCTTGCTCCAACTGCTCCGTGTTGCGCAGGAACTTCTGGGCTTCATCCAGCACCTGTTGTGCGGTCACGGCCCGGCTCTGCGCGGCGAGGTACCCATAGAAGTCCTGCACGACCGTCACCACCAGCCCGCGAGCGGCAATCTCGCTGTGTGCATTCGCCAGCGCCAGGGCGGCGGCGGTGCGCTGATAATCGGCGATCTGCGCCGGACTTATGCCCTCGTGCGCAATGCCCTGACTGAGGTATTCATGCACGCCGTTGTTGGCGACGAAGATTCCGGAACTGCTGCCGTCGGAGTTGTAAATGCCGTTCCCCTGCGTGTACAGGAAGCTGTTGCTGTAGGTCACGCCGGGCAGCAGTCCGGCGCGGGCCTGTACTCGATTCTCGCGGGCGATTCCGAACTCCGTCACCGCGGCCTGGAATTGCGGGCTGTTCGCCTTGGCCCGGGCGAGCGCATCTGCCAAAGTCAGCGAGATTGTACCGGCGGAGGAACCAGACGCTTCACCTGATGCCGTCTGCGAGAGCAATGGCGAGAGGGAAGAAACCAGGACGACGGCAATGCAAAGTATTCGAAGAGCTGGAGACACTCTAGCCTCGCACTCAACCAGTAGTCTGAAGAAAACTATATACAAGGCTGCGTCGTATCCACAAAATCACGCGGCCTGAACAAAGTACGTCAACGTACGTTAACGGCCTGCGGGCGGCTTCGGCTTGCTGACCACGGGCACGGTCGCCGTGTTGACGACGGACGGATCATCACGCAGTTTCAGGTACAGAACCTTGTCAGCAGGCGGCGGGATGCTGAGCGCGTCGTCAAAGAAGCCTTCCGGGACCTGCACCGGGTCGCTGAACTGCGCGTCGGTACTGATGGAATCGATCAGGAAGAGTTTTTCTCCCAGGAGCTTGCATTGCATGTCCGGGGTCTTGACGCATTGCACCTCCGACAGGGTGGGAACGCGAACCAGAGTAACCAATGGCTGCCAATCGCCCGCCGAGCCGCTGGCATCGATGACGCGGAACTTCAGCGGCCCGAAGGCGGAGGGCCCCAGGTCGTGCAGCGGGTTCAGGACCGCCAGCACGGTTTGCGGATCCTGCAAGGTGAGGGCGCCTTTCTCCGTGCTCAACTCGGTGTGGAACGATTCGTCCGAAGTGGCTACTTGTATCTTCTCTGCCGGAGCGAATTTCTGCGGGACAACGCTCTTCAGCGAGAACCGCAGGACCTGGTCCTGCGCCATCTCATCGGGGCCGCTAAGCTGAATGTTGTCGTCGCTCTCCGTTGGTGATGCGGAGACAGGCGTTTTGCCGAGCAGCACAACCTCAGGCCGGGGCGGTTCAATGGAAGCTTTCACATCGAGAGTGCGGCCGTCTTTCAGCGTGACCTTTGCAGTCGCCTGCGGCGCAGGCGTCAACTTTTGCGCCGATCCTGCCGAGCTTGCCGACATCTTTAGCTCATCCTGCTGATTGCTGCGAGAAAGATCGCCGGGCGCGAAGTGTATGCCGTTCAGCTCCAGGGCTGCGACTTCGTCGAGCCGCGTGCCCCTCAGCGTGCCCGCGCTGTCGCCCGCGTGCACATCGAAGACGTCGAGCCGTGCCGCTTCCGAATAGCTTTTCAGGCTGACGATGTCGGACTGCTTCGCGCCATACTGCTTCACCTGAAGCTGCAGCGGGCCCGGAGCCGCATCCTGCAGCGTGACCTTCACCTCCAATGTGTCCGGCTGAGTCCTCTTCCAGGTCGTCTGCAGAGTCGCGCCTTCGTCTTGTGCGGTCAGGCTTTCCACACAAACCGCCTCGGGAGAATGAAGATGAATCGTATCCTGACGGCCAACGATCAGTGCGCTCGCATCGGACGGGCTTACCGTCCAGGTAGCGGGCTGCGAGCTGCGCAGGTGGTACGAAGGGCCCTTAAAGTTGTCGAATCCCCAGACGCCGTGCACAGTGGCCGTAAAGCTTTGCGGTAGCGTCACGCTGCTTAGCGAATGCGTGTCCACGACAAAGCCCCCAAGCGCGGCGTCCGCCTTTGCCGCCAGCGCGATGGGCCTGCCTGCATGATCCGCGAGTTCAAGCGTGAAGTCGTGACCCAGCTCGGTGCCGAAGATCAGCGGTGCGCCGTCGGCCGGAAGCACCAGCTTCGGCTTCTCCGCGCAGAAGACCTGCTTCGGATCGACAGCCCGCACTGGCGGCGGCGATGGCTTCTCGATGGGCGGCAGCCCGACTACGATCACCGACTTCGGATCTTGAAACGACGGCGGATTATTGAGCTTCAGGTTGAGCGAATCGCCCTGCGGGACGGCAAGGGCGGGAAGGTACTGATACTTCGCCGTGTGTGCGCTGCTCAGGATGCGCACGACATCCACCACCGCGCCGACGTAGGGGCTATAGGAGGCACCGCCCAGGTGCGGGGTGTTGCTGATCTGTGTAAGCAAGTCGACGGAAGTTTCCGAAGTCAGCGTTGCGACCATGCTTTGGCTGTGCGCATCTTCCAGCACGAGCTGATCGCTGTTCTGGGTCAGGCACTGTAACTGCTGCGCCGTGGGCTTCTCAAAACACGCCTGATCGACCTTGATGCTCAGGCTGCGTGCCAGCAGGTTGGTCTTCGCTTGCAGATCGGAGGCGTTCTCCTGAGACGTCTCGCGTACCTGGGCCAGGTACATTTCCAGGCGTGCGCGTTCGAGGCTGGCCTGCTGAAGATCCTGTGCCGCGCGAACGAAGGCCCCCGGTTTGCCGCGCACCGCGGAGCGCAAGGTACCGAAGTCGCCGCCGGTTTCAGGCGCAAGAAAGATCAGAGCCTGCTGTGCGTCATGGGGAACTTTGACCATCACGCCTTCCTGGCGAACCGGCTTCGACCAGGTCTCGAACTTGGTAAAGAAGTTCTCCGGCGGCGGATTCGTGGCGCCACGCAGAAAAGCAATCACCATCAGATAATGCGCAGACTGGCTTTCCGGCAGATCGGGATGGATCCACAGGCGATCGCCCGGCTGCAGGTTAGGGACCTGGCCAATCGGCAGTTCTTTGCCGTCGCGTTGCACCCGAACCTCGATCTTGGGACCGGCCAAGTCAAACGCTGCAGCATCCGCATAGGCAAGGCTAACGGAAGCAAGAAGCAAAACTGCCAGGCAACCCGCGAACCGCGGCGTCAACTTCCACATATCTCTTATTTTGATGCAGAGCGGCTGAACTGGAAAATAGCCGCAGCGAGACCCCGCATGAATCGATCAATGCGCTTTTGGCATCTCACGCGGTGCATATCTCAGCAGGAGTTTTTCCATGACCAGTGCCTCGCCATGCAAGCACCTCGACCACCTGCGCTTAACCCGCCCCACATCACATGTCTGCGAAGAGTGCGTGAAGATGGGAGACACCTGGGTCCATCTGCGCATGTGTACCGACTGCGGCAATGTCGGATGCTGCGATTCTTCCAAGAACCGGCACGCCACCAGGCACGCCAAACATACGTCGCATCCGCTGGCACGCTCTATCGAGCCGGGCGAGACCTGGGTGTGGTGCTATGTCGATGAGGTCATAGCCGCGGAACTCGACCATTGATGTATGCCTTTTGCCTCGACAACTCTTGAACCGGCGGTTTCGACCGAGACCGGCAAAGGCGGCGGATCGGGCGGCCCGCGCATTCGCTGTCCGCTGTGCGGATGGCAGCCGCGCGCGCATGATCGCTGGATTTGCACGTGCGGCCACGTGTGGAACACCTTCGACACTGGCGGCGTCTGTCCTGCCTGCATGTATCAATGGAAAGAGACCCAGTGCATTGCGTGCGGCAGAGTTTCGCCGCATTCCGACTGGTACGAGCACAAAGATTGAGTCCGCTCTGCGCTAGAATCGAAGCACTCTGCTGTGCCTCGAAGTTCCAAAAAATCGAAATGCGCTGAGTCCGACAAGCAAGTCTCGAAGGCCACGCTCAAGCTGCGCCTGCTCAAACGGCTCAAGTGCACGCTGAAATACGAGAAGCTCGCGTGGGACGGAGGCGCGACGCTGGTCGCCGGAGTCGACGAAGTGGGGCGCGGCTCGCTCTTCGGTCCGGTCGTCGCCGCGGCGGTGATTCTCGATCCCGGCTACCGCATTCGCGGGCTGCGCGACTCAAAGCTGCTGGACCGCGAGCAGCGCGAGAAACTTGCGCCGAAAATTCGCGAGCATTCGCTGGCATGGGCGATTGCCGCCGTCGATGTCTCGACCATCGACCAGATCAACATCTACTGGGCCTCGAAGCGCGCCATGGAAGAGGCGGTCGCCAAGCTCGTGCTGCGGCCGGATCATCTGCTGATCGACGCTCTGCGTCTCAACTGCGATTGCGCGCAAACGCCGATCATTCACGGCGATGCCCTTTCCGCGTCGATCGCCGCGGCGTCGATCATCGCCAAGGTCGAGCGGGACGCGATGGTCAGCGCCTGGGACCCGGTGTATCCCGAGTACGGCCTCGCCTCCAACAAAGGCTACAGCACACCCAAACACCTGAGGGTTTTGCGCGAGAAAGGACCCACGCCGTTGCATCGCCTGTCGTTCGCGCCGGTGTGGACGTCGTCGGCTCCGCAGGAGGTGTTGGAGTTCATGCTGGAGGAAGAAGAAGCAGCAGCTGGCAGCTAGCAAGTAGTTCGGGTGCCCCATCCCGGCTTCGTTTGCCGGGGTGGGGATTCGATACTCCCACCCGGGCAACACCAGCCCGAGTGGGGCGCCCAGTTTCTTCCGGTGGTACACTGCTGCGTTTGCGAAATGATTTCGTAACAACTGAACCGCACGCAGGCTTGTCCAAAAGCAGCTTGCGCGTTGGAGGTCTGCATCCATGCTCGTCCCAAGACTGAGCGTATTCGTCGTTTGCATCTGCACTGTTCTCTCTGCCGCCGCGCAACAACCGAACGCCGACAAGAATGAAAATCAACTCGCATTCCGCTTCGTCGGACCCAGAGTGGGCAACCGTGTTGCCTCGATCACCGGCATCCCCGGCGATCCGAGCACCTATTACGCGGGCGCGGCCTCAGGTGGCGTATGGAAGTCCACCGACGGCGGCAATCGCTGGGACCCCATCTTCGACAAGCAGCCGGCTGCCGCAATTGGCGCCCTGGCGGTAGCTCCCTCGCAACCCACAACGGTTTGGGCGGGAACCGGTGAGGCGTGGGTGATCCGCGATGTTGACGTGATGGGCGACGGTATCTACAAGTCCACCGACGCGGGCAAGACATGGAAGAACATGGGACTGCCGCAGTCGGGGCGCATCGGCCGCATCATCGTCCATCCCACCAACCCTGACATTGTCTTCGCCTGTGTGCTGGGCCGCACCACAGGGCCGCAGCAGGAGCGGGGCGTCTATCGCACCACCGACGGCGGCCAGCACTGGGACCGCGTGCTGTTTGCTGACGAGAAGACAGGCTGCTCCGGATCTGTCGATGGACCCGCAAAATCCGCACACGCTGTTTGCAGGTATGTGGCAGGTGGAGATGCACACCTGGGCGGAGCTAAGCGGCGGGCCCGGCAGCGGCATCTGGGTTTCGCACGACGGCGGCACCACCTGGAAGCGCATCGAAGGCCACGGCCTGCCTCATTCGCCGCTGGGCAAGATCGACGTGGCAGTCGCGCCGACGGACTCCAATCGTGTTGTATGCGTTGATTCAGACGGCCGACCAGGGCTCGGTGTGGCGCTCCGATGACGGCGGCGAAAACTGGAAGGCCGTCAACTATCAGCGTCAACTGATTGGCCGCGCCGGATATTACATCCGCCTTGCGGTCTCGCCGACCAACGAAAACGAAATCCTGGTGGCGAACAGCTCGTTCTTTCAGTCGCTCGACGGAGGCATGAACTTCGACGAAAAGCACTGGGGCGGAGACACCCACGACATCTGGTTCGATCCCAAGAACCCCGACCGCTTTGTGATTACGGATGACGGCGGCCTGAATATCACGACCGTGCACGGCCGCGGATTCCATCGTGTGTCATTGCCGATCGGGCAGATGTACCACGTCGATGTTGACAACCAGGTCCCGTACTACTTCTACAGCAACATGCAGGACGACGGGAACATGCGCGGACCCAGCGTGCAGCAGGGCTACGGCGAGGCCGGATGGGACCACGGCATGGGCGGCTGCGAGTCGGGTTTCACCGTTCCTGATACCGCCGATCCGAATGTGGTGTGGGCTACCTGCTACGGGAACAAAGTTACGCGCTGGGACGCGCGCTACAAGAAAGCGCACTCGGTGAGCCCGTGGCAGATCACGCTCGACTCACCGCCCAACGATGTCAAGTACCGCTGCCACTGGACTTCGCCGCTGGCGATCGATCCCTTCGACCACGACACTGTTTATTACGGCTGCCAGGTCGTCTTCAAGACATCCAATGCCGGACAAAGCTGGACCGTGATCAGTCCCGACCTCTCGACGCAAAATCCGGCGTACATCGTTCCATCGGGCGGCATAGTAGGCGATAACCTGGGGCAATTCTACGGAGAGGTCATCTTCGCGCTCGCGCCGTCGAAAATTCAGAAGGGCCTGATCTGGGCAGGCACCAACGACGGCCAGGTCTGGTACACAAAAGACGGCGGCGGAAACTGGACGAACGTCAGCAAGAACATCGCTGGCATGCCGCCGCTGGGCACGATCACCAGCATCGCGCCGTCTGCGTTCGACGCGGGAACGGCGTATATCAGCGTCGATCTCCATCTCGTGGACAACCGCGACCCCTATATCTACAAGACCACCGACTTCGGCAAGAGCTGGACGCCGATCATGGGCAATCTGCCTAAGAGCGAATTATCGTACGTGCGCGTGATCGCCGAAGACCCGAATGCGAAGGGCGTGTTGTTCGCAGGAACCGGCGACGGTCTGTATTACTCGCTCGACGACGGAGGGAAGTGGACTGCATTAGAAACTGGGCTGCCTCACTCTCCGGTGAGCTGGGCGGTCGTGCAGAAAGAGTTTCGTGACCTGGTGATTTCGACTTACGGCCGTGGTCTCTACATTCTCGACGACATCACGCCGCTGGAGCAGATGGCGAAGAACCATTCCGATGCAGCGGTGGTGTTGTTCGAGCCGCGGCCGGCCTTCCGCTTCACGCAAGGCGGACAGGCGATGCTGAACTTCTCGCTCAAGGACAAACCGAAGGGCGAGGTCGAGCTTGAGATTCTGGATTCGCAGGGCAAGCTGGTACGGAAGCTCGAAGCAAAGGGCCAGCCCGGCATCAACCGCGTGAAGTGGGACATGCGCTACGAGCCGCCGCGTCTGGTGGCCCTGCGAACCGTGGCCCCGGACAATCCCCACATTTGGGAAGAGCCGCGCTTCCGTGGCGCCGATTCACGGCCTATTACGCATTGGGGAACCAGACCAGCAGAGGTTGGTCCCATCGTCGTCTCCAGGAAAATACACCGTACGGCTGAAGGTCGATGGGCAGACCTATACACAGCCGCTGACCGTGCTGCGCGATCCGCATGCTCCCGGCTCGGATGCCGACATTCAGCAATCGGTGCAAGCCCTGCTCCGCATCACCGGCCTGATCAGCCAGGTCTCCGACTCCATCAACCAGATTGAATGGCTGCGGAAACAGCTCGAAGTGTTGGAGACGATGCTGCGCCCGGAAAAGAAGAAAGAGACAGGCGCTGTTCAGGCGGCGGCTTCGGACGAAGATGATGACGATTACGACGCCGAACCGGCGACGGCTTCGGCCAACACAGATAAAGCAAAGGCAGCACAGAAGGCCGAACTCCTGAAGCAGGTCGAGGCCATGAACAAGAAGCTGAAGACCATCGAGTACCAGTTGACGTCCAAGGCGCTGACCAACAGCGACGACAAGTACTTTGTCGAGCCCTACGAGCTGTACCTGAACCTGATCTGGCTCAATGCGGCGGTCGGCACCGGCGGCGGCGATGTTGCCGGCGGGGCGGACTTCGCTCCCACGGACAATCAACTGGAGCTGCTGAAGCTGTACGAAGGTGAGTACGCCAAAGTGAGGGAGCAGTATCAGAAGCTGGTAAAGGATGATCTGCCCGCACTGAACCGCGCGCTGGAGAGCAGCAATATGGCTCCGGTGGCGGGCGCGGGATTGTAGGGCAGAACAGTCACAATTTCGCCTTGCCTGATGCTCTCGCCCTGGAAGCCGAGCACCAGTGGATGCCCGTCCCAATTACGACGACCGATTCGGCCCGACTGAAAGCCTGCCCTGAGCTTGTCGAAGGGTCGGGCCCTGATACACGGCACAATGGCAGATGCCATCGCCTTCCCCTCCAAACAAAACGGCCGGCAGAAGACCTGCCGGCCATGATCGAATCCTGAGAGTCGAATTAGAACAGCTTGCGGCGCAGAGTACCGGCCAGGCCGAGGATTCCCGTGCCCAGCATGAACAGGGTTCCGGGCTCCGGAACACTAGCGTCTAGCTGAAGATTCGGAGTATAGGCGTTGCAGGGGCCGCAGTGGCTCTCTTCGCCATCCAGTACTGTGAATGGTCCATCACTAAACGGCGGCTGCGGGGGCTGAAAGTTGTAGTAGTGGACCTGCCAGTTGGGATCGTTGAAGTTCGTCCAACCGACTCCGATGTCGTAGTACGTGCCGCTCTGCAGTGTGAACGTGAGCGGGATGGTGATGAACTCCTTTTGACCGTTACCGGTCACCGAGATGGTGTTGGCTGCGAGCTGGGTCAGGCCGCTGACGCCATCCGAGGACCACACGTAGGCGGTGAAATCCGTCGTGTAGCCGTTCGCAAGGATGCCATCGATCCCGATAGACGTCACGTTGTAGTTGCCCGTCATCTGGACAATGTCGCCGCGCGTTCCGCCGGCGCCAGCACCATAGCCGAGATCGTCATTAGCGGGTGGGGTGAGAGTGTAGAGAGTGTCAGCGAAAGCAGCCGTGGAGAACAAGCAGGCCAACGCCAGACACAGAATTGCAATGCGTTTCATTTGTTTCCTCCTAATGCGCGCACTCGGACCAGAGCCCTTGTGAGGGGTCTCTGATAATATCTCAACTCCCTGGCTAAAGCGAGAGCAAAAAGCGCTTTTTCTCTAAAACGCAACACCTGGGTCCTGCGTGGCAATGCTTTTCCCGTATTACGAGGCGCTGGATGCAGATAGCGGGATCGCCGACTCTCGCTCGTGCTGCCGACGCGCTGCAAGGTGCCGCTGTCGGAAGTGGCCCAGCGCCCGCTCGCCCCACACCCGCACGAAGTAGTAATTGAGCCCTGCGCCGATGACACCGCTCACGACCGGGATCAGCCGTCCGGCCCACTTTTCGACGAGATCAGCGCTGGCCTGGGCAGCAATGCGCTGAATCACCCTGGGCACAAACTTGGAGACCACCTGCTTCTCGACCAGCTCGCGGCCAATGTCCACGCCGGCGGCGCTGGCCGCCGCCACCCACAGCTCGGCTTCTTCCTCCTCGGTGTTATAAGGAAAGCCGTACACCAGGCTCAGCTTCTGGATCATGCGCATGGTGATCGCCGCCAGGATGCCCAGGTCGGGCAACATGGTGAAAATGCCTCCCATACCCAGCCCGGCGCCTTCTGCGGCCGCCAGCTTCATGCTGGCGCGAATGGTTTCTTCCGCAATGTGATCCAGGGCATACAGCTCAACCCCGAACACGCCGTCATAGGTAATGGCCGGCAATCCGTAAGCCATTCGCAGATGCTCCATATATTTGTCGGGGTCGACCTTGATGGTCTGGTAGGCCCGCGTGAAGGCCTTGCGAACGGCCGTCTCAAGCACTCGTCGCATCAAACCTTTGGATTCGCTATCAGGCATGGTTGTTCTCAGTATATGGTTTCCAAACCATATCTTCGCCATGGCAACGTTTGCCTGTGGGAATCCGCTGGTTCCCTGGTCGATCGAGGAGAATCCAAGTCCCCTATTTGTTGATGTCCTGCTTCGCCTCCAACTGTTTCACCAGCGCGTCGAGCTGCGGCTTGATGTTGTCCGGAGCGCCGTTGTACGACAGCTTCATCTGCGAAATCGCCGAGTCGTACTTGCCGTCGCCGGTATCCAGCCTCGCCTGTGCCAGGTGCGATATCCAGGCGTCCGGATACTTCTTGGTCAATTGGTGGAACACTGCGAACGCCTCTTGTGGCTTGTGATCCACCTTCAGGAGCTGCCGGCCATAAGCATACAGTTGCACCGCACTGGCCTTCTCTAACGCTTCCTCGCGCGCCGTCTTGGCCTCGGCTGTCTTACCCATGGCATCCAGCAACTGCGATTTCGTCATGTAGTTGTCGAAGCGTTCCTCGTTCTGGATCGACTGATCGACATCTTTCAGACCCTGTTCATAGTCGAACTTGGCGTTGAGGAAGTAGTTGGCGGCATCGTTCCAGGATTGCCAATCGTATTGCGCCAGACCGCGGAGCTGCTTCTGCAAGCTGGCGGCAACAACTTTGTTCACATCGACCGAAATTGCGATCGGCACTGCCAGCTTCTCCCACGACAACGTGAGCACGGCGGAGTCAGGCTTGAGCTGGTCGAAGTCGTAGGTCAGGGCGTTGTGTTCGTCCGTCGCGCCCGGCTTGACGCTGACGCGTAGTGCGTCCTCGTCCTCCTTGTAGCTGAAGCTTCCCCAGGCAGTCGATGTTTTCGAGAAGATCACGGTCCACTCGTTCTCAGTGGGAATCATGTGCAGGCCGTAGGTACCGGCGGCGAGTGGCTTGCCCTCGACCGTGACAGGATCGGTAAAGGTGATGGTGGTGTTTTCGTTGGCGCCGGCGCGCCAAACCTGTCCGTACGGAACCAGCCCGCCCCAAATCTTGCGGCCATTAGCCAGCGGGCGATGGTAGTTGACGGTGATATCGGTGATGCCGATGCGCTGAGTCAGGACAGCATGCTGGCTTTGGCGCGGCAGGTTCAGCTCCTGCGACTGGGCATCGCAAAGGGTTGCCAGCAAACTCAGGCAGATAACCCCAAGGGATAGACGTACGTTTCGCATGGTGTCTCCTATTCGGGCGCGGACGTCCTCAGTGATGGAATGGACGACAGCCCCGACAGCAAATCCGCTGGTTGGAAGCCGGGGGCCGGCAAAGGTGAGCAGGAATGTGACAGTCGCCCCGGCACGCCTCACGGATAGCGGCCCTGGCGCTGTGGACGGCAGCCCAGGCCTCCCCGAGAACTGGCCAAAAACGGCCCTGTAAGAACTATCTCCAGGAACTCCCGGTGCTCCATTTTTCGCAAACGGACATCTAATTTGGTAGGTGGTCCGAAGGGGACTGCAGGGATGTGAAAGTGCCGTCAATTGCACGTCGACCCGTGCAGGTGACGTAACCTCGATTGTGTAAAAGCGAGAGGGTGTAAGTTGGCTTTTTGCCTCACAAGCAGAAGCCGTTTCTCGAAAGGAGACTTACACCCATGGGCAAGGTTATACCGATCACCGAGCAGTTCCAACATTTCGTCAGCGAGTTGCAAGAGAGTTTCTGGGGCGATCTGCAGGGGCAGGTGCAGCAGAGCATGCGTCGGCTGTTCGAGTTGCTGTCGGAGCGGCAGCGCGACTTGTATATGGTGAGCCCGCGCCACAGCCGGCAGAAGTCGCGGCAAGACTATCGCAACGGCTACTACGAGCGCGACTTCGTCACCCGCTTCGGAACCCTGCGGCTGCGCATTGCGCGTACTCGCAAGCGGGGCTTTCTTCCCCAGGTGTTACAGAAGTTTCAGCGCCGGGCCGAGGAGGTGTCGCTGCTGATCCGGGAAGCGTTTCTGCGCGGCATCAGCACGCGGCAAGTGGGACGGCTGGTGGCGATCCTTACGGGCGAGCCAGTGAGTCCGCAAACCGTCTCCCGGCTGACCCGGGAGCTGGACGACGCGGTGCGACAGTTTCATCAGGCATCGCTGGCCGACGAGTGGGCCTATCTGTTCCTCGATGGCGTCAGCTTGCGCATGCGCCGTCCCAGCGGTCGGCAGCGCGTGCACATGCTGGTGGCCTACGGCGTACGCCAGGATGGCACGCGCCAGTTGCTGGCCTTCATGCGCAGCTCGGGCGAAAGCCAGAATGCCTGGGAAGGGCTGCTGCAAGATCTGTACCGCCGCGGACTGAAAGGCGACAACCTGCTGCTGATCGTGACCGATGGCTGTGCCGGACTGGCCGCCGCCATCGAGACGGTGTATCCGCGCCCGCTGCATCAGCGCTGCTGGGTGCACAAAATGCGCAACCTCCTGGAAAAGGTTCGCCGCCGCGACTACGAGGCAGTGAAAGCCGACGCGCAGGCCATTTATCGTGCCGACGGCCGGCGTGAAGCCCAAGCCGCGTTTCGCACCTTCCGCCGCCGCTGGCAAGCGCAGTACCGATCGATGGTGGGGCAACTGGAACGCGACTTGCCGCAGTTGCTGTCGTTCTTCAGCTTTCCCCGGCATCTATGGAAAAAGCTGCGCACCACCAACATCATCGAACGCTGTTTCGTGGAAGTGCGACGGCGCACCCGGCCCATGGTCTGCTTTGTGAACGTCAAAAGCGTGGACCGGATCATCTACTCCATCTTCCAGCGCTTCAACCTGGAATGGAAAAACCGCACCCTCCGCCTTTTTACACAAGCAGCTTGACGTCACCACCCGTGCAAACGGCATTGACTCCCGCGATAAACGGGGTTACGCTTACGGCCAATGGTAGTCTTTCGCTTCGGCGAACATCCCGGCCGTACTTCTTCCACCACGCCAACACAGTGTCATGCACGAAAAATGTCACGCCCTGCCGCGACCTTCGGCGGGCGAAGCAATGGGTCATCGGAGGATAGCGCCCTAGCCTAATGAAGAAGAACATCGAGATCAGCCCCAACATCGAAACCCTGTTTGGAACCCGCGACGAAAACCTGCGCCTGCTGGAAGACGGCTTGAACATCACCGTCGTCATGCGCTCTGACTCGATCGAGATCGAAGGCGAGCCCAGCGACGTGGCACGGGCCCAGCAGGTCTTCACCGACTATGAACATCTGTTGCGCAACGGATATACCTTTGTGAATGGCGACCTTGGCTCGATGCTGCGCGTGCTGACGGCCGATTCGGCAGCCACGCTGCGCGGCCTGGCTGAGGCGGGCAAGCAGCGCTCCTTCGGCAAGCGCAGCGTGCAGCCCAAGAGCATCAATCAGCGGCGCTATCTGGAGGCCATCGAGAAGCACGACATGGTTTTTGGAGTCGGACCTGCCGGGACCGGCAAGACCTATCTTGCCGTTGCGATGGCGATCTCGACGCTGGTGTCGAAGAGGGTGAGCCGCATCATTCTGGCGCGTCCAGCGGTGGAAGCCGGCGAGCGCCTGGGCTTCCTGCCCGGCACGTTGCAGGAGAAGGTCGATCCCTATCTTCGCCCGCTCTACGACGCGCTGTATGACATGCTGGAGCCCGACAAAGTCGATCGCTATCTGGAGAAGAACATCATCGAGATCGCGCCCATCGCCTTTATGCGCGGGCGGACGCTGAACGATGCGTTTGTGATACTCGACGAAGCGCAGAACACCACTTCTGAGCAGATGAAGATGTTCGTCACGCGGCTGGGCTTTAATTCCAAGGCGGTCATTACCGGCGACGTGACGCAGATCGATCTGCCCAACGCACAGCGGAGCGGCCTGATCGAGGTGGCCGATATTCTGAGGAACGTCGAAGGCATTCGCTTCTGCTACTTCGACGAGGGCGACGTGGTTCGCCATCACCTGGTGCAGCGCATCATTCGCGCCTACGAGGATGCGAAGGGGCGCAATGAGCAGCTATCGCTGGCTCTCGAGCCAAAGATTGCGAACGGCTACGCGGCTGCGCGCACGGTCCAGACGCCAGCCTTGCCGGAGCGCGTCGATCGCGAGGCGTCGCTGGCCGAAATGCCGCCAACCGACGGCTCCGCGCTGTCGGATCGCATAGCAGAGTAGAGGCTTGGTACCATGGAATGGGAGGGCAGGCGGCCCTCCCATTTGTTCTTAGACAACGTGACCCCAATCGAACGATCATCGAAGCAAATCAATCAACGTGAGCTCAGCCTGTTTACGGGCAAAGGTCGTCGTGCCGTCGGGCTCGGTGGCGAGGTCAGCGTTCGCATCACTTTTTCCAGCGAACTCCAGCAACTTAACCGCCGCTTCCGCCGCAAAAACGAGCCCACTGATGTGCTGTCGTTCCCTTCGCTCGCCGGTCCTGGCGGAGACATAGCGATTGCGCGCGAGATTGCCGCTTTGAACGCTCGCACACTTGGCCATTCGCTCAACACTGAGCTGAAGATCCTCATCCTTCATGGATTGCTGCACCTGGCGGGATACGACCACGAATCCGATAACGGCGAAATGACAAAGCGGGAGTCGCAGCTTCGCCGGGAGCTTGGCTTGCCCTTCGGATTGATCGAGCGCACGGAAAGCAGCACCGCAAACCGGCCGCAGAAAGAGCCCAAAAAGCAGGCCCCTCGGGGACTGAAGTCCCCTCGTGACAACAAGTCTCAAAAGAGACCGGCAACCGGAATTGCAAAGCGCGGGGGCGGCCGCGCGTGAACCTTCCGTTATCCATTGCGCTGCTGGTTCTCATGGCGCTACTGGCGCTCGTCTCCTATGTCGATCGCCTGTACGCTGAGATGGGCAAGTTCCTTTCCCGCGAGTTTCAGGAAAACATTGAAGCCTACGAGCAGCGCGTCGAGCCGCGCCTGAAAGTGACGTCGGAGCGCGCCGCACTGTCCATGGCCATGCTCACACAACTCTGCATGGCAGGCATTGGGCTGGTCATCGGCTGGCTGCTGTTTATGGACAACCGCTGGGTGGCGCTCGATTTGCTACAGGCCATCGTCAGTCTGGTATTCATCATCGTCATCTTTAATCGGCTGCTGCCCTACGTATTTTTTGTGCGCACGAGGGGAGAATGGCTGGTGCATTTTGTGCCGCTGCTGCGCGCGCTTATTTATCTGGCAATGCCGGCAACCCTCGTCCTGGGCTTCGCGCTATCGGTGGCGAGGCTTACGCGCGAGCACGCCGAGGAAGCGCCGGAGACGTCTGCCGAGGTAGTTGACGCGCTGATCGAGGCCGGGCAGGAGGAGGGCATTCTCGAAGAGAGCGACCGCGACCTGATTCACTCGGTCGTCGAGTTTGGCGACAAGACGGTACGGGAGGTGATGACGCCGAGGCCGGAAATCGTCGCCGTGCCTATCACTACCACGCTCCAGGAGTTCATCGAGCTGATCAACAAGTATCCCTACTCGCGCATTCCGGTCTTCGAAGGGGATATCGACCACATCGAAGGAATCGTCTACGCCAAGGATTTGTTGCAGCTCACCGACGAACAGGCAGCCACGAAAACCGTGCGCGACATCATGAAGACCGATGTCTGCTTTGTGCCCGAGACCAAGCTGGGCAGCGATCTGCTGCGCGACATGCAGCGCGAGAACATCCGCATGGCCATCGCGGTGGACGAATACGGCGGCGTGAGCGGCCTGCTGACCATTGAAGACCTGGTGGAAGAGATCGTCGGTGAGATTCGCGACGAACACGAGAAGGCCGAAATCGTGAAAGAGAGCGACACTTCGTATGTCTTCAACGGCAACACCGATCTCGACCTGATCGAGAAGCTGTTTGGAGTTCGCCCTGATGAAAAAGACGCGACGACCGTAGCCGGGCTGGTGAGCGAATTGGCCGGACACATTCCCAAGGCTGGCGAAGTCTTCGAGGAGAATGGTTTGAAATTCGAGGTGCTGGAGTCAACCGAGCGCCGCGTCGATCGCGTGCGCATAAGCCTGGAAAGCAGCCCTACCGCGCAGCAGGTCAAGGCTTGATATGGCCTTCCGATCAGGCTTCGTCTCCATCATCGGCAAACCCAATGCAGGCAAGTCGACGCTACTGAACGCGCTGGTGGGCGAAAAGGTCGCCATCGTCACGCGCAAGCCGCAGACCACGCGCAACCGCATCCTGGGCATGGTCAATGTTGAGCGCAAGGCTGGACGTCCCGCCGGGCAGATCGTGCTGATCGACACTCCCGGCATTCACAAGCCCATCAATTCGCTCAACCGGCGCATGATGAAGGAAGTTTACGATGCGCTGGAGGGCTGCAACCTGCTGCTGTTGATCGTCGATGCGACCACAAGGTTCGGGCCGGCTGACCAGTTCGTGCTCGACCTGGCGAAGAAGACAGGGCTGCCCATCTTTCTGCTGCTGAACAAAGTGGACGCCATCGACAAGCAGAAGCTGCTGCCGCTCATCGCCCAATACAAAGAGCTGCACGACTTCGCGGAGGTGATTCCGCTCTCAGCCCTGAAGCGCCAGGGTTTGGATACCCTGCTCGACGCGGTGATCAAAGCGTTGCCGGAAGGTCCGCGCTACTTCCCCAAAGACCAGATCACCGATCAGCCGGAGCGCTTCCTCGCAGCCGAACTCATCCGCGAGCAGGTGCTGATGAACACTTCGCAGGAAGTGCCGCACGCGACGACGGTGCTGATCGACCAGTACGAGGAGGGCGAGAAGCTGACCCGCATCGCGGCAACCATTTATGTCGAGCGTGCGGGACAGAAGGGCATCCTGATCGGCAAACAGGGCGCGACCTTGAAGAAGATCGGCACCGCTGCCCGCCTGCAAATCGAGCGCCTGCTCAACCACAAAGTCTTCCTCGAACTGTTCGTCAAAGTCCAGCCTAACTGGCGCGAGTCGCGCGCCTTCGTCGAAGAAACCGACTGGCGGCGACAACTGGAAAACTTGGCGAATCGGGTTAGTGCGGGCCTTGAGGCCCGCCGTTCGAGTGGCGCGCTTGACGCGGGCCTGAAGAGACCGTGTCGCAACGTATTCCCTGGTTTGCGAAGTGGTACGGACAACCTAAGAAACCGCGCCGTCAGGCGCAGCAGACCGTCCAGCGCTTCAGCGCTGGGTAAAGCCGGAAAATACCCCCGAGTCCCGCAGGGACGCCATAGTTCTGACGCTGTCCTCAAGCTGTTACCCTACTTACCTGTGCCCAAGGCTATATCCGGAAAATTCATCACCTTTGAAGGTCTCGACGGCTGCGGCAAGACCACGCAGATGGAGAAGCTTGCCGTTACACTGCGCTCCGAGGGGATCGAGGTGCTGACCACGCGCGAGCCGGGTGGCACAGAAATTGGCGAGCGCATTCGCGCCGTGCTGCTGGATTCGCGTACCGCTGGGCTTGATCCCTGGGCCGAGATGGCGCTGATGTTCGCTTCGCGCGCGCAACTCATCGCACAGGTGATCCTGCCCACGCTGAACTCCGGGAAGTGGGTGCTGTGCGACCGCTTCACGGATTCGACCGAAGCCTATCAGGGCGGAGGTCGGCAACTGGGTAGCAAGCCCGTGCTTGAGTCGCATCGAGTGCTCTGCCGCAACCTGTGGCCCGACCTGACGATCCTGATGGATTCCGACGTTGCCTACAGCGTGCAGCGTGCGCGACGACGAAACAAGATCGCCACTTCCGGCGACGCACCTGATGAGAACCGCTTCGAGCGCGAGAACCAGGCGTTTTTCACCCGCGTTCACGAGAAGTACCTGAAGATCGCAGAACGCGAGAAACAACGCGTCGTGTTGATCGACGCGCGACGACCGATTGCAGAAGTGCATGGCGAGATTGTAAGCATCGTGCGGGAGCGGCTGATGGTAGCTCGTGTTGCTACGTAGCATCATTTAGATTTGTCATCCTGAGCGCAGCGAAGGACCTGCTCTTGAATCGAGCGGAAAAGAAGAGCGATCGCACGAGCGGAGCGCATGCTGCGTTCGCTCGATAGGCTACTCGGGGAAGATACTGCTGGGTGTGGTATTCATTGCAGCTTCTGCTACAACACTGATGTTGTTCATATCACGTTTGAATGATCAGCACGGCGGCTTCGCAGATTTTTTACGTTACTCGCCTGGGGGATTTGTGGATCAATTGCGCTCCTCGGGATCTGTAAAATGAGGTGGGCCTTCGCGGGCGGAGATGATACTCGATGTCTTTTTCCGACTTTCACGGTAATCCCGACGTCGTGCACACCATCCGCGAGATGCTGGCGCACGACCGCTTTCCCCATGCGGTAATTCTCGCGGGGCCGCAGGGCTCAGGCAAATACACGCTGGCGCAGATGATCGCCAAGACAATGAACTGTCTGCAGCGGACGATCACCGACGGCCTGCCCGATTTCTGCGGACAGCTGCGCCAACTGCGTTCGCATTGCCGAAGCCGACAACCTGGAGAGCCGATTTGCCGAAGCCGTCGAGACGCGCGAGAACCTGCGCGAGGCCGACAAGCGCGAGACGCGCATCTTGGTGCAGACCCATCCTGACGTGATGATCATCCCGCCCGATCCGCCGCAGATGCTGGTCAAGGTCGATCAGGTGCGGCACGTCATCGGCGAAATGTATTACCGGCCGTCGGAGGGACGCGAGCGTGTCTACATCTTCAGCGATGCCGACTTCATGAAAGAGGCGGCCAATTCGCTGCTGAAGATACTGGAAGAGCCGCCGGACTTCGCCACGATTTTCCTGCTGACCGACAATCCTTCGGCTTTGCTGCCAACGATTCGTTCGCGCTGCATGACGCTGCGGCTGGCGCCGCTCTCGCCGGCGGAAGTTGAAGATTATCTGGCTGAGGTGCGCCCCGAGTGGAAGGCGCGCGAGCGTGGACTCGTCGCCCGCTTGTGTGGCGGAGGATTGGGGCGGGCGCGCAGCTTCGATCTGGCGCAGTATCTCGCCGCGCGGCAGGATGCCCTGGCATTGTTTGCGCCGGCCATGGGCGCGCGGGATCACTCGGAACTGTTCAAAGTTACCGAGAGCTATCGCTCGGGCGCCGACGGCAAGGCAAAGCTCGATGCCACTATTCGCGTGCTGTATTCACTGCTGGAAGATTTGCTCTTCGTGAAATCGGGCACGCCGGAGATGGTGCGCAATACGGACATGCAAGCCGAGCTGGCGCGCATGAGCGAGCAGGTGGATTTCGACTGGATCGTCTCCGCTACGCAGCGGCTGGGCGAGTTGGAGAGCGGCATGAGACGGAACCTGCTGCGCAGTCTCGCGCTGGATTCGTTTGCCGCCGCGCTGGAGAGATAAAGGTGCAGGTGCTGTTTTGTATCAGGGCACGGCCTTCAGCCGTGCCGTTCGACGCTTCTAATGTTGCGGGCTTCAGCCCCTGCGGAGAGTTCAGCGGCTGAAGCCGACTCTGTGGTCCTCCTGTTCGGCACGACTGAAGTCGTACCCTGATACGAAGCCACATCACCGCAGGACGAGTTGTAGAATTGCAGACCAAGAGGTAAACGAATGTGAAATTGCGCGGTTGCGGAACGGCACTCGTTACTCCCTTCAAACCGGACGGCAGCGTAGATGAAGCGGCCTTGCGCGGCCTCGTCGCGTGGCAAATTGAATCGGGAATCGACTTCCTCGTGCCTTGCGGCACCACAGGCGAGACGCCGACCCTGACGCGCGACGAATGGCTGCGCGTGGTCGACCTCACCATCGAAGTCACCGCGGGCCGCGTGCCCATCATGGCGGGAGCCACGTCGAACAACACGCGCGAAGCCGTAGCCAAGGCGAAAGAGGTTTCAACGCGATCCGGCGTCGATTTTGTGCTCACGGCAACGCCTTACTACAACAAGCCGACGCAGGAAGGCATTTACCAGCACTTCAAGGCCATTGCCGAAGCCAGCGAGAAGCCGCTGATGCTCTACAACATCGCGGGACGCACCGGCACCAACATCGAAACCCCGACATTGCTTCGATTGGCGGAGATTCCCAACATCATCGCGGTAAAGGAAGCGAGCGGCAACATCGCGCAAATCGCCGAAGTCTGCGGCAGCTTGCCTGAGCACTTCCTCGTGTTCTCCGGCGACGATGCCATCACGCTTGCTGTGATTGGGTTGGGCGGCGCCGGCATTGTGTCGGTCTGCTCGAATGAAATCCCGGCGGAAATGGCACGCATGACACGCGCGGCATTGGCGAACAAGTGGGACACGGCGCGCGAAATCTTCCGCAAATACCTGCCGCTGATGCAGGCCAACTTCATCGAGTCGAACCCAGGGCCGGTGAAAGCCGTCCTGGCAATGATGGGCCGAATCGAAGAGGTTTATCGCCTGCCGCTTGTGCCGATGAAAAAAGATACGCGCGGCAAACTCGAGAAGGTAATCAGCGAACTGGGGCTGCTACAGCCCACGCCCACTCGCTGATACTTCCCGCGAGCCGAAGGCGATCCATCATCTGGAAAGACTCTGATTTGAGTCACGGCCGGCGCCCTCAGCGGCTAAAAGCCGGCTCTATCGGCTAGCTCTTAGCGGACGGCCTGAAGGCCGTCCCTTTCAAAGCAGCACCTGATCAGAGTATCCCTGGACCCCAGCCCCGCGTTGGAGGCGATGCGCCGAGCATTTATACTGCCCGCCAGATGCATCCCTTACAAACGGCCATCGAGCGATACTACGAGGCGGGTGCGCGGGCCAACGATGATCCCTCCGCGCGCCAGCTCTTCTTGAAGTTCCGCGACGCTCTCACCAGCGGCGAGATTCGCGCTGCCGAGAAAATCGACGGACGCTGGCGAACCAATGCCTGGGTGAAGCAGGGCATCCTGCTGGGCTTTCGCCTCGGCGAGCTGGCGAGGTCGGGAGACGCCAACGCCCTCAGCTTCGTCGACAAAGACACCTACCCCCTCCACCACTTTTCCATCGGCGATCGCGTGCGCGTTGTGCCGGGAGGCTCGTCGATTCGAGCAGGGGCTTACGTCGCGCCCGGCGTGGTATGCATGCCTCCCATGTTCATCAACACGGGAGCCTACGTGGACGAAGGCACGATGGTCGATTCTCACGCGCTGGTTGGCTCGTGTGCGCAGGTGGGCAAGCGCGTGCACATCAGCGCGGCGGCGCAGATCGGCGGCGTGCTGGAGCCGATCAACGCTTCTCCGGTCATCATCGAGGATGACGTGCTGATCGGCGGCAATTGCGGCGTATATGAGGGCACGCAAGTGGGGTCGCGAGCC
The DNA here is from genome assembly GCA_963782505.1 of uncultured Acidobacteriaceae bacterium. GTDB lineage: Bacteria > Acidobacteriota > Terriglobia > Terriglobales > Acidobacteriaceae > CAVVDY01. Next base: position 135,689 of record CAWAKG010000022.1, read on the forward strand.
GTGCTGGGAGCCGGAGTGATCCTGACGCGCTCGACTCCGCTGTTCGATGTAGCGCGCGGCGAGGTCTATCGCGCGACCGTAGAGCAGCCCTTGCGCGTGCCGGAAGGAGCCGTTGTGGTGCCGGGCGCGCGAGCCATCAATCGAGGCAAAGCTGCCGAGTGGGGACTCTCGCTGTATGCTCCGGTGATCGTGAAGTATCGCGACGAGCGCACCGACCGCGGCGTCGAACTCGAAGACATTCTGCGTTGACACCGATGACGAGATCCAACCCTGGCCGCGAGAGAGCACTGCTGATCACAGCCGGACTTGCAGCGGTGGTGGCGCTGCTGGTGTGGAAACTCTCTGGGCCAGCTTCGCTAAACCTAAGCTTGCGCTGGATAGGACTGCTCGCGCTTGTCGGCTACGCCTGCATCCGGCGAACGCTCTCGGCCTGGATCTTCGTCGCCATGTTTCTCGGCGCGGAGATCGGGCACGACTTCCCAACCGTAGCCACGCATTTGCGCGTGCTGGCGTTGATTTTCCTGCGCCTGATCAAGACCATCATCGCACCGCTGCTGTTCGCAACCCTGGTTGTGGGCATCGCCGGACACTCGAACCTGAAACAGGTTGGGCGGCTGGGCCTGCGGTCGATCATCTTCTTCGAGATTGTGACCACGATCGCCATTGTGCTTGGCCTGGCGGCAATTAATCTGAGCAAGGCCGGCGTGGGCGTGCAGATCGCAAGTACTACAACATCAGACACCGCGGGTGTCGGCAAGCTCAGCGCCGAAGACACCATCCTGCACGTCTTCCCGGAGAATATCGCCAAGGCAGTGGCGGACAACGCCGTGCTGGAAGTGGTGGTTTTCAGCCTGATTTTCGCGATTGCGCTGGCGATGATCAGCGAACAAAAGCGGCGGCCAATGCTGACGCTTTGCGAGAGCCTGGCCGAGGTGATGTTCAAATTCACCAACATCGTTATGTATATGGCGCCACTCGGCGTGGGAGCGGCCATAGCCTACACTGTGGGACACACGGGCCTCGCGATTCTGGGCAGTCTGCTGAAGTTACTGCTCACGCTATATGCAGCGCTGGTCGTGTTCATCTTCGCGGTGCTGCTGCCGATTGCGATCTTTATGCCGCGTGCCGCTCAAACGCTTTATGAAAGCCGTGGCCGAGCCGGTCACGATTGCCTTCGCCACTTCCAGCTCCGAGGCTGCGCTGCCCAGTGCCATGGAGCAGATGGAAGCCATGGGCGTGCCCCGGCAGATCGTGGCCTTCGTCATCCCCACCGGCTATAGCTTCAATCTCACCGGCAGCTCGCTCTATCTCTCGGTGGCGGCGATTTTCGTCGCCCAGGTTGCCGGCCTGCATTTATCGCTGGGGCAGCAATTCATGATTGCCTTCACTCTCATGCTCACCAGCAAAGGCGTTGCAGGAGTGTCGCGCGCGGCGCTGGTCATTCTGCTTGCAACCGCTACCTCTGTCGGCCTTCCGACGGAGCCGGTATTCGTGCTTCTGGGGATCGATCAGTTGCTCGACATGGGCAGGACGGCGGTCAACGTCCTTGGCAACTGTCTGGCGACGGTGGTCATGGCGAAATGGGAAGGGGAGTTTGGGGTTGAACCGGTGTCGCCTGTAGTCGCTGAAGCGGCGAATTCGTAATCCAAAGAAAACTCACCATCGAGGACATCGACGTTACCGAGGCTCCTAATCCACTCGCTTCTCGTTTTGTCATCACGAGCGGAGCGAGGGACCTGTTCCCCTCTCCCGGGCGAAAGATGTTTTGCGCCGCCTACCAACTGAGTTAGCCTTCCCAGACAAAGGCATCGAAGACTCGGATTTCCCGAAAGCCGATGCGCCGGTAGAGCTCGACCGCGTTGCGATTGGCTTCGGTAACGGTGAGCGAGAGTTGGGAGAGATTGCGCATTCGGAGCGTGTTGTGGCTGGCTGCAATCAGGCTCTCCCCAATACCCCGTCCGCGATGCTCGGGCAGCAGGCAGACCTGCGTGACGTGGCCGACATCGTGCCGGATTCGCGAGCAGAGAATCACTCCGATCAGGGCGTGCGAAGGCTTGTGAATGGCAACAAAGGAAGAATCGTTGTCGAAGACCCCGCAGCCGGGAAAGCGCACGATGTTGTTCAGAAAGCGCATGGAGCCGGCATTGGTGCGGTATTGGTCGTTGATCTCCGAGTCGATGTGCGCGCGGTACGCAGCGGTGATCACCCCGGCCGCGGGCTGGTAATCCTGCTCCACCCAACGCCGGATCTGAACGTCGTTCAGCGGGCGCACGGCAGCAAGTGAGGGCGCTCCCGCGCCGGTGAGCTGCAACGACAGAAACAGCCTTCGATAGCGCTGAAAACCTTTGGAGATGAATGGCTCCGCCAGCTCTCCGGTGGAGTGGGTGAGCAGTTGTGCTTCGACGCGATGCACGCCCGGCGATTCCTGTAGCGTTGCCAGGACGTGTTCGAGCATTCGAACTTCGATCTCGCGAGCGTCCGGACGGGAGGGCGAAACGAACAGGTCGCCAATGACTCCCTTGCTCCCTTCATACACGAAGAAGGAATAGCCGATGATGCTACCGCGTTCGACCGCGGCGTATCCCGGCAGGATCTTGGCATCGACGTAGCGTAGGATCATGTCCGCCGAACTGCGGTAATCCCAACACAGCAGCCCGCCCCAGGCTTCGACTTCATCGTCGAGCAGCGGACGCAGGTCCGGAGATGCGAAGTGCCTGAGATCGATGATTTCCACGGCTATGGCTCCGTGGGCTTCGCGGCGACCAGATAGAAATCGAGGTGCTGCGGGGCCCAGCCTCCAATGCGCGTTACCCTCCGTTGGGGAAGCCTGTATTCCAGCTCCTTCTCGGTGCCGGCCGCCGCGACCACTACATGGGTCTTGTCGGGAATCTCGTTTCTGCCGTAGTTGGCGACGACGTGATTGCGGTAGAAGCCCAGGCCGTATTCGATGCCGCGCGGCACATCATAGACGGCAAGGTCGGGCAGCTGCCCCAGCGCAGTCGTCTGCAGTTCCGCCTGCGTCGTGCGCGCCGACAGCAAGGCGTCGATGATCGGGGCGCTGCCGCGAAGAACCATGGCGAACGCGATCACGACCGGTACCAGCGTAGCGAAGCGCAGGACCCGATAGCCGCGGCTGATCAGCATGGAGGTAAAGAACGCGAGGGTACAGACCGCCAGCAGCGTCGCGACGATCAGTACGCTTACCGGCAGCGTCAAGTGCAACACTTTGAACGGCACAACGAAGGCCGCGATCATCAGCGCAGCGGAAACGAGGGCGTGAGACAAGATCATCCACAACGACGGCTTGTCGCCTTCCTCCTCGCGCCGGCGAATGAAGTCGGCCAGCAGAATGGTGCCGGCAGGAATGGACGGCAGGATGTATCCCGGCAGCTTCGACTGGGAGAACGAGAAGAACAGGATCGGAAACAGGAACCAGATTGCGAGGAACGGTCCCAGGTCGGCTTCGCCGGCAGGGTGCTCGATGGAGTAGCGCCAATCGCGGATGGCGTCGACAACCGCAGCGACGACGAACACGACCCACGGCACCAGTCCCAGCAACACGACCGGCAGATAGAACCAGAAGGGCTGCGCGTGACGATACAGGTCTGAGGTATAGCGCGCCAGGTTCTGCTGCAAAATGAAGACGCGGAAGAACTCCGGATTGGCGCGCTGCACTGCGATGTACCAGGGCAACGCAACAATCAGGAAGAGCAGTATTCCCACCGGCCACAGAGTGCGCAGCAGGAGCTTCCAATCGCGCCGCAAGGCGACGAAGATCGCAATGATGACCGCAGCGAGAAATACCGCAACCGGCCCTTTGGCCAGGGTCCCAAGCGCAAGAAGGAAGTAAAACGCGAGCAGCCAGAGGCGGTTCCGCGCTTTATACCAGGCGAACCACGACAGCATCGCCATGGTGAAGGCCGCTGTCAGCGGCATGTCCATGCTGGCGCCACGAGAGAACCCGATCACCGCCGCCGATGCGGCCGTGATCAAGGCAGCGTCAAGCTGCATGCCGCGATAAAATCGCCGTGCCCAGAAATAGATGAAGAAGACCATCAGCGTGGCGAGCACGACCGACGGCAGGCGCGCCGCCCAGTCATGTACTCCGCCGGCCGCCTTGTACGCGATGTCGGTCAGCCAGTAGTAGAGCGGCGGCTTCTCCAGCCAGGGCTTGCCCCACAACGTGGGAGTCACCCAGTCGTGCCGCTGAAGCATCTCTCGCGCGACCTGCGCATAACGAGGTTCGTCGGCGCCAACCAAGCCTACGCTCTGCACTCCGGCCAGGAACAGAAACGAGCAAACCACAATGATGGTAAGGATCTCGGTTGAGCGGCGCAGCCGCTCGCTTACGGCAGGACCGGGCTTCTTGCGCAGGATAGCGATGGCTATTGCACCTTCAAATCGTAACCGCGAACGCGGAACTGGCCGAGTATTTGTTCAAGCGCGTTAGCGAGCGGACCCTGCACCGCGCAGCCGCTGGCGCACTCGTGTCCGCCGCCTCCGAACGATTCCGCCACCGCCGCGACATTTACGTTGCCCTTGCTGCGCAGGCTTACGCGGAAGTTCCCGCTGGGCAGCTCGCGGAAGAAGAGAGCCACCTCAATGCCGCCAATGGCCAGCGCGTAATTGACCAGCCCTTCGCAGTCTTCCTCGGTCGCGTCGCAGCGCTCCATCGTCTCCTGCGTGACGTGCATCCACACCAGGTTGCCCTCGCGATGCAGCGTGGTGAGCGCCGAGCCCAGCAGGCGCATCTTGGAAAGCGCCCTGCAGAAGTAGACGTTATGGGCGATGCGCACCGGATCGGCCCCACAACGCACCAGCTCCTGCGCCAGGCCAAAGCTGCGTTCCGTGGTCCCTGGGAAGCAGAACGAGCCGGTATCGGTCAGCACGGCGGTATAGAGGCAGGTTGCCACCTCCGGCGAGATCTTCACGCCCGCGTGCCGGGCGAGCAGAAAGATCATCTCCGCCGTGGCGCAGGCGCTGGTGTCGATCCAGTTGACGTCGGCAAAGGGTCGGGCCGTAGCATGATGATCGATGTTGATCAGGTAATGGCGCTCCAGCCCGGTGAGCCGGGTGCGAGCCAGGCCGTCGCACTCAAGAATAATGGCGGCGTCGGCCTCCGGTGCCTCGTCGGTGCTCTGCAACACAGAGTCGCTGAAGGGCAGGCGGCGATAGATAACGGGCACACCATCGCTCAACACGACGGACGCTTCCTTACCCATGCTGCGGAGAATCTGCGCGCAGGCGAGGGTTGAGCCGACGGCGTCGCCATCGGGCCGCGCGTGCGAGGTCAGGAGAAAACGGTTCCGTCTGCCAATCTGATTGAGAACTTCGTTCAGCATCCCGTGGTAGTGCGGCGCTTCAGCGCCGCTGCAAAACTCGATTTTGCGGTCACTCGCCTCCGGGCACGAACTCGGTCGTGCCCGGACGCAAACTATTCATATCAATGCACGCCTGAAAGCCCGCTCAACTCTTGCGCTTCCTCTTCTTGATCCTGGTCAACAACTCGTTAATGCGACTGCTGTACTGCTGCGAACGATCAAGCATAAACACCAGCTCGGGAGAGTGGCGCAATCCCAGGTTGGTCACCAGGTGATGCTTGATGTAACCAATCGAAGCTTCCAGGCCCGCCATGCTTTCGGCGACTTCATTCTCGTCGCCGTCCACCTGGACATACACCTGGGCAACCTTGCCATCCGGCGCGAGTTGGACCTCGTTCACAGTGACCAGCCCGATGCGCGGATCTTCGAGCTCGCCCTCCACCAGCGTAGCAATCTCTTCCCGCAAGGCCTCACGGCGGCGCTCGCGATGATGTCTCAGTCCCCTGTTTTCCATCTACTGCTCCGGCAACAGGCGAACGTTAGAGCATACGCCCATCTGCGCATAATTCGGTGATAACCATCACGGCACTTCGTTCGTTCGGCCGCCAACCTCGGCTTCGCTCAGGAAGTCGAGAAACGAATCGACCACGTCTCCGCCGCTGTTGTTGGCGACACGCATGGCGTGCCGTTCCACATTGCGCATCAGGCCTTCCAGATAGGAGCGCGACGCCGAGATGCTCACCACTCCCAGCGTGGCCCGCTGCCAGGCGTCGCTGGGATCGACCTCCGCCACAGCAACGTTGAAGTGCGAACGCAACCCATCTTTGATGCTGCGCACCACGTGACGTTTGTCCTTCAGCGAATGCGCCGCTTCTATGCGAATCTCCAGCGTGAGATAGGCGATCATGGCAAGCGCTTTGTATCAGGGCACGGCTTCAGCCGGGCCGGGAGGCTCCCAAGCAGGATAAGAAACTTTCGGCACGGCCAAGGTCGTGCCCTGACGCTAATCTTCGCAGGATTGAGCGCCTGAAAAGCGGTGGCCTATTGGGCAGCAGATGCTCCAGTTGCCTGCCGATCCTTGCCAACTGAACTGACCACTGAGAACTGACAACTGATTTATACCAGCGCCTCGGCCGCGACGCGTTCGGTGACAAACGCCTCGATGACATCCCCCACTTTGATGTCGCCGTAGTTCGCGATGGAGATGCCGCACTCCATGCCGTTGCGTACTTCGCCGGCGTCTTCCTTGAAGCGGCGCAGCGACGCCACCTTGCCGGTGAACACCACCACGTTATCGCGCAACAGGCGAACTTCCGAGTCGCGCTTGATGGTGCCATCCGAAACGTAGCAGCCCGCCACCATGCCCACCTTCGGGATGCGGAAGGTTTCGCGAACCTCGGCGCGTCCCAGGTAGGTCTCCTTGATCACCGGCTCGAGCATGCCGGTCATGGCCCGCTTGATCTCGTCCTGCAGCTCGTAAATGATCGAATGCAGCCGGATGTCGACGTTCTCCTGCTCGGCCATCTCCTGCGCCTTGCGCTCCGGCCGCACGTTGAAGCCGATGATGATGGCATTCGATGCCGAAGCCAGCAGCACATCGCTTTCGGTAATGGCGCCTACGCTGGCGCGCATAATGTTGATCTTGACCTTCTCGTTGGACATCTTGGTCAACAGATCGGTCAACACCTCGATCGAGCCGCCAACGTCGCCCTTCAGGATGATGGGCAGTTCTTTGACCCCCGCGGTCTTCAACTGTTCCGCCAGGCCTTCCAGCGACACGCGCGAACTCTTCGCCAGTTGAGCCTCGCGGGCCTTCTGCTCGCGATACTCGGAGATGTCGCGCGCCTTCTCGCGGTCGGCCACCGCTACCAGCTGATCGCCGGCCTGCGGCAGTCCTTCCAGGCCGAGGATCTCGACTGGAGTGGCCGGAGGAGCAGAGTCCATTGCCGCACCACGATCGTTGAACATGGCGCGCACCTTGCCGAACACATTGCCCACGACAAAGTTGTCGCCGGTATGCAGGGTGCCGTTCTGGACCAGCACGGTGGCCACCGGCCCGCGGCCACGGTCGAGCTTGGCTTCCAGCACCGTTCCTGTCGCCGGGCGATCGGGCGTTGCCTTCAGGTCTTGCAGGTCAGCCACCAGGCAGACCATTTCCATCAGCAGGTTGAGGTTGGTCTTCTGCTTTGCCGAAACATCGACGAACACCGTGCTGCCGCCCCAATCTTCCGGCATCAAGCCGCGATCGGCGAGCTGCTTCTTGACGCGTTCGGGCAGTCGCATCGGGCTTGTCGATCTTGTTCACCGCCACGATGATCGGCACCTTCGCAGCAGTAGCGTGGTCGATGGCTTCGAGCGTCTGCGGCATCACACCGTCGTCGGCAGCGACAACCAGTACCACAATGTCGGTCACCTTCGATCCGCGGGCGCGCATGCGGGTAAACGCCTCATGGCCCGGGGTATCGAGAAATACGATCTCGCGGCCATAGGCCGGAGAGTTCGGGTCGGTGATTGCGACCTTATAGGCGCCGATGTGCTGCGTGATTCCGCCGGCTTCGCCTCCGGCGACGTTGGTAGAGCGAATTGCGTCGAGCAGGCTGGTCTTACCGTGATCGACGTGGCCCATGATAGTAACCACTGGCGGACGCGGCACAGCCTGGCTGGCGTCCTCGCTGCTGCTGTCGGCAGGAACGTTCTCCTGCGCCAACTGCTCTTCAAAGGTAATAACGTCCGTGGTCGCGCCGAAATGACGCGCCATGTCGGTCGCCAAATCGGCATCGAGCGTCTGGTTGACGGTGGCAAAGACGCCACGCGCCAGCAGGCGGGCGATTAAGTCCTTGGCGCGAATACCCAGCTTCTCAGCGAGGTCCTTGACGCTGATGCCTTCCGAGATGGTGATGGCTCGCGTGATGGGCAGCGGCTCGCTGGACAACGACATGCGCGGCGGCGGAACAAAGCCCTTCATCGGGCCTTCCTTCACCCCACGCGGAACATAACGCTGCCCCGGCCTTGCAGGACGTCCTTGCGGACGCTGGCCGGTCGGCGGCGGCGGAGCTCCAACACCCGGGCCGCCTCCAAACGGAGGCCGCATTCCGGGCGCGCCTGTGCGGGTAGGATGCGGACCACGACGCTCGCCCGGGCGCATCGGCGGGCGTCCCGTAGGAGCGCCCTGCCCAGGGGCACCGGGACGAGGACGCTGGAAAATTGGCTTGCCGCGCTCCGGCATTGCGCCGCGAGGAGGAGCACCGGCTCCGGCGTTCGCGACCGGACGTGGAGCGGCAGGCGCCGGTGGCGGCGCAGTGTATACGGGACGCGGTCCCGTCTGCGGAACGATCAGCCGGCGTTGCGGACCGCCGATCGGTTGGCCGGGCCGCACCGTAGGCGGCGCAGAGGGACGCCGGGTGACCTGATCGGGCGATAACGGCGATCCCGGACGCACGCTCGGCGGCGCAATATGAGCGGCCGGAGGTGGAACTGCCGGCGCAGATGGCGCCGCTGTGAGAGGCGCCGACGGCGCCGCTTCGCTCACGGTCGGTAGAACTGCTTCCGGCTTGGCAACTTCTGCGGTGATGCCAGGCTCGGCATCGGCGATCTGGTCTTCGATGACAGGTTCCGACACCTTTACCGCCGGCGGTATTGCCGCTGCGGGCGGTACGGCGGCAGCGGGCGGCGTTGGCTTGGGCGGAAGGATCACGGCGGCCGGAGGCCGGGCAACCGACTGGGGCGTAATAAAGCGAGGACCCGGTTTGGACTCGGCGGGACCAGCGGGAGCCCCGCTCGCGACGGGTGCGGCCGGAGCGGACGTCTTGACAGAAACAACGAGCGGCGGAGTTACAGCTTGTCGGGCTGTCAGCGGGGCGACCGGTACGGCAGGCCGCGGCTGCGGCGGCTGCTGGGCCTTTTGCGTGATCGCCTTCAGCACGTCTCCTGGCTTGGAGATGTGGGAGAGGTCGATCTTGGGCTTGAACTCGTCGGCCGGAGCAGTGGCGCGCGAAGAACGCGAAGATCCCGGCTCGCCATGCTCATGGTAGTAGTGCTTGACGCGCTCCGCCTCGTCAACTTCGATCGAGCTTGAGTGCGTCTTCTTCTCCGTAACTCCGACCTTGGCGAGAATATCGAGAATGACTTTGCTTTTCACCTCGAGCTCCCGTGCCAGGTCATTGATTCTGATCTTCTGCTGATGCATTCCGCCCTGTTTTCCTCCGTATTGTGCCGCCCCGTTAAGCCGTCATTAGCATCCTCATCTTGATGTCTCATTCGGCTTGCGGCGGGAACCACAAGCCGGAAAATATCGCACAAATACCAGTTGTCTCGCGTCAGGGCACGGCTTCGAGCCGTGCCGAAATCGCTTTGGTTTATTTGGGCTAAAGCCCAGATCGTTTTGGCGTCTCTGCGGCAGGGCTGGAAGCGCGCCCTGACGCGGAACCATCCAGCGCGAGGTTAGTCGCGCAACCCTGTTTTTTGCGGCCCCGGTAACTCTTCGTCCGAAATGTTTTCGCGATCCTGCGGCGTCTCCGGCCGTTCGTGTACGACTACTTCCCCTTCGTCGGCCAGAGGAGCGTTCTCGATTCCGTCTACGACTTCCGCTTCGAAATACTGTCCGTCTTCGACCAGCTCTTCAACGCTTTGGTCGCTGGCCTCGGCCTCGTCGGACAAACCTTCGGTATCTCCCGATTGTCCTGCGGATTCCGTGCCCTCGGCGCTCTCATCGCCGCCGCCTTCCAGCATTTCGTTCTCGGGCAACGGGGTCTCATCACTGCCGGGAAGACCTTCTCCCGGAATCGGCTCATCGCCAACGACCGGCACAGCGTCAGCCTCGGCAGCAGCCAGGGCTTCGCCCTCGGCATCCGCTTCCGCCGCCGCTTCCAGCGACGAGAAGTAATTGTTCACCGCGATACTGATCTTCTCCACCGTCTTCGGCCCGATGCCGGGGACTTCCTCAAGCTGCTCGGGTGTCATATCGGCCAGCGCTTCCACACTGGTGATGCCGGCGGCATGCAGCTTCTCGACGATGCTTCCCTCCAGCTCGGGAACGCTCTCCAGCGGCGTGACCTGCTGGGTCATCAATCCGGACATCGCCTGCTCGACTTCCTGCCGCTTCTCTTCCTCGCTCTTGATGTCGATTTTCCATCCCAACAGCTTGGCCGCCAGGCGAACGTTCTGCCCCTTCTTGCCGATGGCGAGCGAAAGCTGGCTGTCATCGACGATAACTTCCAGGTGCTTCTCGTGCCCTTCGAGGATGCTGACGCGGCTGACCTTGGCCGGCTGCAGAGCGCGTTCTGCGAAGGCCACGGGATCTTCCTGATACTCGATGATGTCGATCTTCTCGCCGCGCAGCTCGCGGATGATCGACTGCACGCGCATGCCCTTCATACCCACACACGCGCCAACCGGATCGACATCCTTGTCTTTGGACATGACGGCGATCTTGGTGCGCTCGCCGGCTTCGCGGGCAATGGCGCGAATCACCACCGTGTTGTCGTAAATCTCGGGCACTTCAGTCTGGAACAGGTGCGTGACCAGCTCCGGCACAGCGCGCGAGACAACCACCTGCGGGCCTTTGGAAGCCTTCTCGACGCGCGCAATCACCACGCGAGCGCGCTCGCCAGGGGCAAACGACTCCAGCCGCGACTGCTCCTTCTTGGGCATGCGCGCCTCGGCCTTGCCGATGTCGACAATGACATCCTGCCCTTCCTGCCGTTTGACGGTGGCGTTGATAACTTCTCCGACGCGGCCAATGTACTCGTTGTAGACCGTGTCGCGTTCCGCTTCGCGGACCTTCTGAAAGATGACCTGCTTGGCAAGCTGGGCCGCGATGCGGCCGAGTACGTCGGTCGACTTGTAGGTGCGCAGCTCGCCGCCAACCTCGGCATTCGGGTCGACGCGACGGGCATTCTCCAGGGAGATCTGAAGATTCGGGTCCTCGACCTGGTCCTGCGTCTCGACGATGCTCTTGACCGCATAGGCGCGAATCTCGCCGGTTTCTTTGTCGAGTTCGGCGCGCAGAGTTTCCTGGGTCTTGTAGGCCTTGCGCGTGGCGACAACAATGGCGTCTTCCACCGCGCTCACCACGATGTCAGGGTTGATGCCCTTCTCCCGGCTAAGCGCGTCGATTACGTTGTACAGTTCACTTGCCATAGTTCTTTGTCACCTTAGCCTCTGCGGATGCCCGGCTCATTCGCGGTTTTTCAAATCAGTGGCATCCCTCACCTAAAACTCGGGAACCAGGTTCGCCTTCTCGACGTTGGCCAACTCGATTTCGATCGTGCCTGCTTCAGCCGCTTCCTGTTTCTTGCTCTTCTTCCGCTCAGCGACGTCCAGTTCCAAGCGCCCGTTGTTGAACGACTTCAGCCGTCCTTCAAAGTGCCGATTGCCGGCAACCGCTTCCCACGTGGTCAGCTTGATGAGGCTGCCTGTGAAGCGCTCATAATCGCTGGCCTTCAGCAGCTTCCGATCCAGCCCCGGCGACGAAACTTCCAGCGTGTACGACCCGCCCGGCACCGCATCTTCGACGTCAAAGATGGTTCCCACTTCGCGGCTAAAATTCGAGCAATCGTCATGCGTCACGCCTCCGGGCTTGTCGATGAAGATGCGCAGCATGCGGGCGTTACCGCCGCCGCGCAGATCGACATCCACCAGCTCAAGGCCGCTGGAATCGGCCACGCGCTGCGCGATCTCCCGGACCTTGTCCAAACCTGCTGACATTTCTCTTCCGTCCGTGTCAGGATGAAATCATCCCTTGGGTTTACGCAACCCGAGCATCAGGCTTTTAGTGCCGCCTGTACTCGCCACTTTCCAGCGAATTGCAGGTGGAAATAAAAAGTGGGCTCTCGCCCACCGATGTGCTTCGCCAAACGCTGGGCGCCCCGCCGGAAGGGGAACCTCAAAACACAACAGTCCTAAACAAATATACGCCGAAAAGGACGCCTTTACAACGAAGTAGCGGCCAAGTTCGGCCGCTTGCTCCGCCCCAAATCCAGTTGTACTTATTGGATGGAAAACAGGGACGAAGGATGCACGTCAGCGCAGTGGTCGGAGAACACACCTGCGGTGCGCCAACCCAGAGAATCCCTCGGCCAAAGGCTGGCCTCGTGATGACAAAACGGGGTGCTGACTGGCTACTGCTCTTCTAAATGCTCACCACACTTCTAACTGCACGGCTTCGATCTTCGCTCGATTGGCTCTCTCGTTTCTGCTTTCGCTTAGTCCTGATTCTTCCCAATTACCAGAATCAATAGGTGGAGCGCGCTCCCTTGCCTTTGCGAACTGTCAATAGGTCGATACCAGGGGAGGGCATGGGCTCAGTGACTAGTATGGAGCCGCACGGATCGCCACCTGCAGTGGGCCTAATGGTCGCAAGACTAGAGTAGACGGCGTTGGTAATGCTTGTATGTGACGGTCGTCACATATGTTTGGTTACTACGACCATCGTCTTTCGTCACATCTAATCATTCCAAAGTCGGGGAATGGGCGGAACCCCGCCAGCCATCACTTACGAGTTGGCAATTTTCACACTTCCCGGAGGCCTTCTCGGGAGTAATCTCCAACAAGCCGGTTCCAGCCTCGATCAGTTGACGGAACAACATGCGGAACTTGTTTTTGTTTGCGAACTCCTCAGTCACAGTGAATTGTGAGTGGACAAGGACGCGTTTTGCGGGCGCGCCCAGTGTTTTGGGTTCATAGACTGCGAACGACAAAAACAATCACCAGAATTACGATAATTGTTCCTAACAAACCGTAACCTAACATAGTCCCTCCTAGTCCTAAGAATATGAGACCTAACCAATTATGCTGAAAGAAGAAGAGTCTTCGCTGGTCAATCTTGCTCAAGACTGCTGATTTGTGGACTGGCCGCTTGCCGGATCTCGCGATTTAGGCTTTAGCGAAATGGTCAATCTTGACCAGACACAGGATTCTCGGGGGCGTACATATGGGTAGGTAATATCCGGAATTCACAACTGTGAATACGCAGAACTAGAGGAGATACCATGACAGCAACAATGGAAAAAACACCTACAATAATCGCGGCCGACACCCTGACGGGCGATAAGGTCGTAAATTTTCAAAAGGAAGATCTCGGAACGATCGAACATCTGATGATCGACCTGGAGTCCGGCCGCGTCGCTTACGCGGTTCTTTCGTTCGGCGGGTTCATGGGCATGGGTGACAAGTTATTTGCCATTCCATGGAGTTCCCTGCAGGTCGACACGGTTGAACATCAGTTCATTCTGAACGTCGACAAGGCATTGCTCAAGGCTGCTCCCGGTTTCGACAAGGATCATTGGCCGAACATGGCTGATCACACCTGGGGTGCCAAAGTCTATACCTATTACGGCGCCAAGCCCTATTGGAGCTAATCGCGTAGCCTGAACAGCGATGGCCGTACGCAATGATTCGGAAGTTGCCGAACGTGTGGGGCTGGATCCCGTTCCGACATTCGCGATTGGAACGCAACCAGCCCCGCATTCCAAAATAACGGAGTCGCCGGGGCGCAGACCGAGACCAGCCTGGCCACGCTGGTCTACAACCTGAAACGCATGCGGAAGGTGATGGGCGGCTGCGCCTTGCGAGCAGCGCTGGCGTCGTAAGGCGAGCTTTGGTCTTAGCGCAATGGAACCTGACTCAGAAAAGTCGATGCTTGGGGCGAGAACCGACGGAACCCGCGTGTTGCCCAGTCTTCACGCGAAGTTTCGTAACAGACTCTTACCCGCTGGGATTTACCCTTCGCGGAACGAAATCATGATTCATTTCCCTGTGCCTGAGGCGCTTACTAATGACGTGTTGCTGCTGCCTGCCAAGTCCGACGAACTAGAATAGACAATGCGGGTAACGCTTGTATGTGACGTTTGTCACACATGTTTGGTTACTGCAAACAAATCCTTCTCCTGGAAGGTCCTTAGCGTGGGCGGCCCTGCGAGCCGCCCGTTCTGAAGATCATTCCTGTTAGTTGCTGGGGCCTTTTGTCGCTGCCTCCGCTTCGGCCATCTTCTTAGACATCTCCGCCTTGAGGGCGTCCAGGTTGAAGCTCGCGCCCCGCTGCATTGGCGGGTATTCGAGGAAGGTTTGGATTTCCTTGCCCATTAGCTGCTGGACCAACACGAAGCGCCAGAACTGGAATTTGAACCAATCGAAGTATTGCTCGGACCCTTCTTTGGTCAGATCGTTGGGCCAGGCCGTGCGCTCGAACGGATCGAGACGCAGGTTGACGATGATAGGCACGTCAGGATGGGCCTTGACGCCCAGCCAGCCACCCGGCTGGTCAATGAAGCGATACTTGTAATCGTCAATGCGCACCGCGCCGAGCGAGCTTTCTCCAAGGTAGAAGATTTCATGGCGCGCCGACGGGCCTTTACCGGTGATGGCAGCCATCTGGTTGTAGCCATCCAAATGGTTCTTATAGGTCCGGTCGCCGATGGTTTTGCCCTTCAGCAATTCCTCGGTGATGTTCGGATTACCGGCGGCTGCAACAAACGTCGGCAGCCAGTCCAGGCCGGAGAAGATTCCGTTCTGCACCGAGTCCGCCGGCACATGTCCGGGCCAGCGCAGGATCGCGGGCACGCGGAAGCCGCCTTCCATGACCGTTCCCTTGGACTGCGCGAATGGGGTCTGACCGCCATCGGGCCAGGTGAAGACTTCGGTGCCGTTGTCGGTGGTGAACACGACGATGGTGTTCTCGTCCTCGCCGATGTCCTTCAGCTTTTGCATCACCGAACCCACGATGTCATCGATCTGCGCCATGCCCGCTTCTTCTTCCGACCAGCCATTCTCGGCGTTGCGCAGCGCTTCATACTTTGGCGAAAGGTGGGTGACGATGTGCATGCGGGTCGGGTTCAGCCACACGAAGAATGGCTTATTGGCTTGCTTGGACTGGTCGATGAACTTGAGCGTCCAGTCGAGAATTTCGTCGTCCACAGTTTCCATCCGCTTGGGATAAAGCGTGCCGGCATCCTCAATCTTCTGTTTGCCGACTACGCCCCAGCGGGGCATGTCCGTCGTGTCGTTCGTGGTAGTCGCCCAGCAATGGACCATGTTGCGTGGGCCGACCACATTCAACAGATTCTGCGGATAGTTGGGATGCGCCGGGTCTTCCATGGCATCCAGGTGATAGAGGTAGCCGAAGAACTCGTCGAATCCATGAACACAGGGGAGGAACTCATTCCTGTCGCCAAGATGGTTCTTGCCGAACTGACCGGTGTTGTAGCCCATCGACTTCAAGATCGTGGCAATGGTCACTGCTTCGGCGGGAATTCCGATTTTGGCGCCGGCCTGACCCACCGTGGTCATGCCCGTGCGGACCGGAAGCTCGCCGGTAATGAAGTTCGCGCGACCCGCCGTGCAACTCGCCTCGGCGTAGTAGTCAGTGAACAACATCCCTTCCTTCGCCATCTTGTCGAGGTTTGGCGTACGCCCGGCCATCATCCCCCGGTGGTACGCGCCGATGTTCCACATGCCAATGTCGTCACCCATGATGACGACGATATTAGGCTGCTTAGCGGTTGTTGCTTGCGCATACGCGGTCGTGCTGCCCCCGGCCAGCATGAAGCTGGAGATGGCAACGGCTCCAAGTGCCGCCTTTCTTACGCTTGCTCCAAGATCCATATTTTCTCCTTGCGATGGTTCTCTGTGGCCGAGGTACGATATACGATTCCCGCCGGGCAGCGAGCGAAGACATCGCCCACACGTGTCCCCCCCGGTGACAACGGCACGCAGAATTGTTCGGGACGCTCCGCTGACTGTACTCGCAAAACGGGCCTCAGGCCACTACAAAACCTATCGGTGCTACGACCTTACTGACACGTGCGAGCCCGGAGCGGGTCCTCGCGTGCCCTGAGCCGAGCCTAAGAGTGGGCTATCATCTCGCACCCTTCGGGCTCCGAGGTTCCCGCGTTTGCCTCCTCTTCGCCGCGACTCTACAATGAATGCTTATTCCTCCGCGGATTCATCATCATGATTCATTTTCCTGTCCCTGAGGCGCTTACTTTCGATGACGTGTTGCTGCTGCCCTCCAAGTCCGATGTCGTTCCGGCCTTGGCAGACACCTCGACTCGCCTGACCCGCAACATCAAGCTCAACATTCCCCTTATCAGCGCCGCCATGGATACGGTGACCGAGTCGCGGATGGCGATCGCCATGGCGCAGCACGGTGGCCTGGGCATTGTCCATCGCAATCTGAGCATTGAGCAGCAGGCCAGTGAAGTCGACAAGGTGAAGCGCTCGGAGAGCGGCATGATTGTCGATCCGTTCACCATGCCGCCGGACGCCAAGATTTCCGACGCCCTCGAGGTCATGCGGCACTACCGCATCTCGGGCGTGCCGGTTACCAAAGACAAAAAGCTGGTCGGCATCCTCACCAATCGCGACCTGCGCTTTGAGACCCGCACCGACATTCCCATCAGCGAAGTGATGACCAAGGAGAACCTGATCACGGTTCCTGTGGGCACCACGCTGACCGAGGCAGAAGCGATTCTGCACCAGCACCGCATTGAAAAGCTGCTGGTCGTCGACGACCAGTTCCATCTCAAAGGCCTGATCACAGTCAAAGACATTCAGAAGCGGCTCAAGTATCCCAATGCCGCGAAGGACAGCCACGGCCGCCTGCGGGTGGGTGCGGCGATCGGCGCCACCGGCGATTATCTGGAGCGGGCGCAGGAGATGGTGCGGGCCAAGGTCGACCTGCTGGCCATCGATAGCGCTCATGGCCACTCGACGCGAGTGATCGACGCCATCCGTGAAGTCAAGGCCAGGTTCCCCGAGGTCGACCTGATTGCCGGCAACGTGGGCACCTTCGAAGGCGCCTGCGAGCTGGCGCGCGCCGGGGCAGACGCGATCAAAGTCGGCATCGGGCCGGGCTCGATCTGCACCACTCGCATTGTCACCGGCGCCGGTGTTCCCCAGATTACGGCGATTGCCGAAGCCGCTCGCGCCACGCGTGACAGCAACATTCCGGTCATCGCCGACGGCGGCGTCAAGTACTCCGGCGACATAACCAAAGCCATCGCCGCAGGCGCAAGCTGCGTCATGATCGGCTCGCTCTTTGCCGGAACCGAGGAGAGCCCGGGCGAAACCATTCTGTACCAGGGCAGGTCCTTCAAGGCCTATCGCGGTATGGGCTCACTGGCCGCCATGGCGCAGGGCTCCAGCGAGCGTTATTTCCAGAACGCCGAAAGTGACTCTTCCATTCCTGTCACGTCAGAAGATGGAGGAGAGAGTAATCGTCTGGCGAAGCTGGTGCCCGAAGGTATCGAGGGCCGCGTGCCCTATCGTGGAACCGCCGGCATGATCGTCTACCAACTGGTTGGCGGGCTCAAGAGCGGCATGGGATACGTGGGTTGCTCCAGCATCGGGGAGCTGCAGCAGAAGGCGCGCTTTGTCCGCATCAGTGGCGCCGGCCTGCGCGAAAGCCACGTACACGATGTCATGATCACTCGTGAGGCGCCCAATTATCGCGTTGAGTAGCTCGCGTCTCTGCGGAATGAAGGGTCGGTTGGCTTGAAGGCAACTTCCAGAACCATTGTCCGTAATTGGTGGCCGGTCGCCGTCTGGCTGGGTATCATCCGCGTTGAATCGACCGGCTATGCCTCCGCGCAGAACACGTACTTGCTTCTGTATCGGGTCCTGGTCTTCTTTTTCGGTCGAGTCGATACCCGCCTGGTATGGGAACTCGATCATGTCCTGCGCAAGAGCGGCCACTTCATCGGATACGCAGTTCTGAGCGGACTGACGTTCCTCGCCCTGCGCAACACCTATCGTGATCGCGTCCGCAACTTGCTGCAGAGGCCCTGGGGACGAGCTTTCGGCGATTTCTGGCGAATGGAGTGGTCCCTCATCGCAATTCTGCTGACCGTCGTCACCGCGTCAATGGACGAGATCCATCAGACGTTTCTGCCTTTCCGCACGGGCCGGTGGCAGGATGTGGTTCTGGATACCAGCGGGGCTTTCGCGCTGCAACTCATCATCTACCTGGCTTGCCAATTGCAGTTCAGCCTCCGTGGGCCGGGAAACTTTCCTCCTGCGCGTAAACTGCCGCTCGCGGAAAGCGACTAGTGGCCTGTCGCAGAGTAAACGTTAGTAAGAGTATTTGCGTCTAACTGTGCATGGCCAGTGATGTGGTACTTAGCCAAGAACAGCAGTCCGAACTGTCCAGCATTGCTCAGTCCCGTTCGTTACCTGCGGGATATGTCTTTCGTGCAAAGCTTATCCTGATGCTGGCCAAAGGCGCTTCCTTCGCCACCATCCAGCAGCGCCTGCAGACCACCGCGCCTACCATCCTGCGCTGGAAACAGCGCTTCCTGGCGGCTGGGCTCAATGGTCTCGACACCTACCATCCCGGACAATTGGCCACGGTGTTGACGCCCGCTCTCAAAGCCCGCATTCTCTCCGCCACCCGCAAGAAACCCGGTGATGGTTCTACCCATTGGAGTTGCCGCAAGCTGGCAGCCTACCTGGGCATCAGTAAAGATGCCGTACATCGCGTCTGGAAAGAAGCCGGACTCAAGCCTCACCAACTGCAACGCTATATCGCCAGCGACGATCCCGACTTCGAACGTAAGGCCGCCGACATCATCGGCCTGTATCTCAACCCGCCACAGCACGCGGCCGTCTTCTGCGTCGACGAGAAGACCGCCATTCAGGCGCTCGATCGACTTGACCCCGTACTGCCGCTCTCGCCGGGACGCGCCGAGCGGCATGGATTCGAGTACTACCGCCACGGCACCCTCTCGTTGTACGCCGCCCTGGATACCGCCAGCGGACGAGTGCACGGCAAAACCGCCGCCCGCCACACCAGCCGGGAGTTCGTCGATTTCCTGCAGGAAGTGGTTGGCTTGTGTGGGCCGCGCCAGCAGATCCACATCATTCTCGACAACCTCTCGGCCCACAAAGCTCCAGCCGTTCGCCAGTTTCTCGAGCAGAATCCGCGGGTTCATTTCCACTTCACCCCCACCTACTCTTCCTGGCTCAACCAGGTCGAACTCTGGTTCGCCAAGATCGAGCGTGATGTCATCGCTCGTGGCGTCTTCCGCTCCGTCCCTGACTTGGCCCGCAAACTTCGCCGCTACATCAACGCCTATTCCGCCCATGCCAAGCCTATCCAGTGGAAGTACTCCGACCATTCACGTCGCATTCGTACTAACGATTTCTCTGCGACAGGCCACTAGGGACCGCCGATTCATTGCACGCGCCGGTGAAGGCATGGGCGCGGATTACTCCGCGCCCTGGACCGGGAAAAGGCTGGCGAACGCAAACCATTCGTGCAGCTACTTGTGCACGATATTCTTGCCGAAGTTGAACTTCGTTCCCACCGTCACGCGCACGGTACCGCGACTGCCATTCAGCAGATCGGAAAAGAAATTGTAACGAACATAGTCGGCTGCGATGCGAAGTCCAAAGTTGTGGGTCGCCTCCCAGGTCACTCCGCCTCCGAAGCCATAGAACACCACGGTGTCTGAACTGCTCAAGCTTGGGCCCACCAGGCCGGCGACGACCTTGGTGAGTATGGCCTGGCATTGCAGTTCCGGCTGCTGGCACCGGCCTGGCTTGGCTGTGAAGCTGGAATGAAAGGCCCCCAGCGCCGGACGCGCGAAGTAGGTAAACTTCTTTTCTTTGCGATAGTTGAACTGAGGCCCCGCCTCATACGTCCAGGTGCGGGAGTTGAACGGGACGGCCAAGACGAACCCCGGCGGAAGCAACGGCAGAATCGGAGCTAATTTGGCCTGGGCGGAAGAGCTGAGGGAATGCGGCAGGAGAGAAGAATTTCCCGACTGGTAGCTGAAATCGGCGCCCAGCGTCAACCAAGGCCGAAGATTGACGCCAAAGTCACTGTCGAATCCGCGCTGAACCAGATTCAACGAAGGAGTGCTCATGTAAGAGAACGCGGTGAATACGCTATATCGCGCAATGTAATCCTGCTGCGCGAACGAGGACAGGGCGGAAATGAAAAGGAAAACGATCAGCAAGAAAAGTGTGGAACGCCGCATAGGGCTTCTCCAGTCAAAGTTTTGAATTTTAAGCGTCTGAGCGACTCGGGCAATGACCGGCGTACGGAGCATGCGACCGGTTAGACTCCCTTGCCCGGGACGTTTCAGTGTCTCTGCTCTCCCGTATGTTAACAAATAGCGAATTCGACATTGTCCTCCGCGCGTTCCCATTTTGGGAGCGGTAACTTCGAGCGGCTCACGAGTGCCAGAAAGGTCTTGTCAGCTCAGATCCTGAACCGTCGCTTACAAGCACGAGCAAAGGTGCATGGGGAGTCATCAACTCTGGATTTGACGGGGCAACCCAAGGCGCGCTATGGTACCCATACACTGGAAAGGAGGGTGATCCAAAAATATATGAAATCTGATTGTCATAGTTGTATCCCAAGTGAGGTGGCTGAGGCTTAGGGCTTCCGCTCTAAAACCTCGCAAGACCCGTAATTCCAGGAGTCTGCCGCTGGGGCCACGCAGAGTGGACAGCCTCAGGCCAATCCCAACAGCTAACCGGAAAGACCCGCCAGCGTGCGATCGCAGCGGGTCTTTTCTATTGTGCGCGATCTGCCGTGGTAGAGCGGCGCTTCAGCTCTGCGTCGGCCACTCCCTCTTGGATTGAATGCGTTCGTACCGCAGGCCTACACCTAAAGGCCCGCTCTACCTCTCCGCCGCGCCGCCAACCACCCTCGGTATCCCCTGCAAATCCGGCACGACCCGGACATCCTCCCACAGAGTAGGATTCAGCAGCTCCAGCACCTCATCCCGCATGGAGTAGCCGATCTCGACCGCCAGCCAGCCACCAGACTTCAATGCCATTTGCGCCTGCTCAACCAGGCGGCTGATGACATCGAGTCCGTTCAAACCGGCGAACACGGCATGCAGAGGCTCAAATTCCCGCACCGACTTTTGCACCTTGTCGGCATCCCGATAGGCGACATAGGGTGGATTGCTGATAACGAAGTCGAGGTCGTGAAACGGCGCTGCGAGTGCAGGGGGCCCCAGGCTCGCTTCGCCGGCTCGAGATGACAAGGAAGTTGAGCCGACAGGTTGCAGCACATCGCAATGCAGGAATTGCACGCGTCCTTCGAGCTGCAGGCGCGCGGCATTCGCCTTCGCGATCTCGAGCGCTTCGGGGGAAATGTCAGTTGCGTAGAGCTCAGCCGATGGCAGTTCATTGGCCAGCGCCAGCGCAATGCATCCGGAGCCCGTGCCGACATCGACGATCTTCATTCCGGCGGCTGAGTGGTCATCGCCCTCGCGAACCAGTTCCAACACGGTCTCGACGACGTGCTCGGTTTCAGGGCGTGGAATGAGAACGGCGGGCGTGACAAGAAAATCGAGCCCCCAGAATTCCTGATGGCCGGTGATGTACTGCGGCAGGCATGCCCGTCGCGCGCAGTGCGATCACTTCGTCGTAACGCGCCTGCTCTTCGGGATTAAGTTCGCGTTCGGGATGCGCGTATAGATAAGCCCGATTGACACCGAGGACGAACATCAGCAGCGACTCGGCGTTCAGGCGTGGAGAGCCTATTTCGGCGGCTTCCAGCCGCTCAACCGCCGCCGTTAGCGCAGCTTTCAGTTGCACGGAAAAACCATTTCACCGAGGAGGCACGAAGACGGAGGAGAAAAGCTCTTAAGACCTGTTTCCTCTGTGACCTCCGTGCCTCAGTGGTGAGTTTTGCCTTTACGCCACTACCGCCGATTCCTGCTTCAACTTCTCGGCCTGGAAATGCGTGATCAGCGCATCGATCATGGGTTGCAGGCGGCCGTCCATGAACTCGGGCAACTGGTGCGCGGTGAAACCGATGCGGTGATCGGTCACACGGTTCTGCGGGAAGTTGTAGGTGCGAATTTTCTCGCTGCGATCGCCCGAGCCGACCATTGCCTTGCGCTCCTTCGCCAGCGCGTCCGCCTGCTTCTGCTGCTCCATTTCGTAGAGGCGGGCGCGCAGCACGCGCATTCCTTTTTCGCGGTTCTTGATCTGCGATTTCTCGTCCTGGCAGCTCACCACGGTGTTGGTCGGCAAATGTGTGATGCGCACCGCAGAATACGTGGTGTTCACCGATTGCCCGCCCGGTCCGGAAGAGCAGAAGGTGTCGATGCGAATGTCTTTCGCCTCGATTTTGATGTCAACGTCTTCCGCTTCCGGCATCACCGCAACGGTCACTGCCGAGGTGTGCACGCGGCCTTGCGTTTCCGTCTCCGGCACGCGCTGCACGCGATGCACGCCGCTCTCGTACTTCAGCCGCGAATACACGCCCTGGCCTTCAAAGAGCGCGATGACTTCTTTCAGTCCTCCGACACTCGACTCCGACGTCGACAGCACTTCCACCTTCCAGCGCTGGGTTTCGGCGTAGCGGTTGTACATGCGGAAGATCTCCGCCGCAAACAGTGTGGCTTCATCGCCGCCCGTGCCCGCGCGGATTTCCAGAATGACGTTCTTCTCGTCGTTGGGGTCCTTGGGCAGCAAGAGCACCTTGAGCTCGTCCTCGACGGCGCCGACGCGCTCTTCGAGGCGATCGAGCTCTTCCTGCGCATAGGCGCGCATCTCGGGATCCGTCTCATCCTGCAACATGGCCTTGCTTTCGCGGATGCCACGCGTCAGGTCCTTGTACTCGCGATACTTCTCGACCACAGGCTGCAACTCGCTGTGCGCTTTGGCGGTCTTCTGGTAGCGCGCGGAGTCGGAGACGATCTCCGGCGAGGCCAGAGCCTGCGTCAGCGCTTCGTATTTCGATTCGGTTTGTTCTAAACGCTCAAACATCGGGAATTCTCTCGCTCGCGCTCAGGCGAGCAGCACAGGTTCATTCTAAGGCAAAGCAAGAGCAGATCCCTCGCGGCGAAAGCCGCTCGTGATGATAAGAAATGAAGGCGCAGTTTTTCGCGGCGGGCGCCGCTAGGCAATTACCAGTTCGCCGCCACGGACTTTTTCCAGCTCCATGGCTTCGTTCAGCGCGGTGATGGCGCATTCGACCTGGTCGTCGCTGGGAGGCTGGGTAGTGATCCGCTGCAGCCATAAGCCGGGCCTGGTCAGCAGCGCGAACAGCGACGCGCCGTGCTTGGCGGCGAAGCGAATCATTTCGTACGACACACCGGCAATCAC
Source organism: uncultured Acidobacteriaceae bacterium (assembly GCA_963782505.1). Classification (GTDB taxonomy): domain Bacteria; phylum Acidobacteriota; class Terriglobia; order Terriglobales; family Acidobacteriaceae; genus CAVVDY01. Next base: position 159,079 of record CAWAKG010000022.1, read on the forward strand.
CGGCAGCAGGGCAATGCGCAATCCGAATTTCGCCCAGAACCCATGTACCGGGAACATCATGTACACCACGATGCAGATGAGCATCACGGTCATCAGGAAGCTGGTGCCGCAGCGCGGATGATAGGTCGAGTAGCTCTGCGCGCTCTCGATCGTCACCGGATCGCGCGACTCAAAGGCGAACACTGTTTTATGCTCGGCGCCATGATACTGGTACACGCGACGCAGGTCGGGCCACAGCGAGGTGCCCCAGATGAACAGCAGGAACAGCGCGATGCGGATCACGCCGTCGACAACATTGAAGAGCACCTGATTGCCGAAGACGGGATAGACATCCTTCAGCTTGGTGGCGGCGACCAGGGGAACAAACTTGTACAAAGCGATGAAGAACCCGACAGAGAAGATGATGTTGACGGCCATCACCCAGCTGCTCATCTCCTGCTTCTTGCCCTGCTCTTCGACGGGCTTGAACTGGTCCATGGCCACGTCGGCGGAGTAGCGCAGGGCGCGGAAGCCCAGCGCCATTGCCTGGCCCAGCGTCATAACGCCGCGAATCACCGGCCAGCCCATCCATTTGTGCTTCTCCGAAAGGCGCTCCAGCGGCTCGGAGTGCGTCGAAATCGTCCCATCCGGCTTGCGCACCGAGATTCCCCACGCATGCGGAGAGCGCATCATGACGCCTTCCAGCACGGCCTGCCCGCCAACCAGCGTCTCTTCACCGCTCTCCAGAGCGGGCAACAGTTGCACGGCAGCCATAAAACGCAGATAGCGACGCAGGGAAATCATAACGATTGGATGTACCTCAGCGATGAACGGAGCAAACCGATACAGAATACAGGGTAGCAGTTTGGGCAGGAGTGTCAAATCGGGAGATAGCGGGTTCAACTTCTGAAAGACTTACACCTTGACATGCCACGCTGCTGGGAGGGCCGGTCTGAGATTATTTGGAAGGGTTCGCCGCATTTTCGGCAATGTAGGTTAGAAGCGGGGATGAGGGTCGGGCGACGAGTGGCGGACGCGGCAGGCGATGATCAGGAGTTGCTCCGGCAGCTCGCCAAGGGAAACCCAGCCGCGTTTCATGACTGTTACGAGCGCTACCAGGGGCCGATCTTCCGCTTCGCGTGGCACATGACGGGCAACCAGAGCACCGCCGAGGAAGTGACGCAGGAGGTCTTTCTGCGCTTGATTCACAACCCGCGCAAGTTTGACGCGGCCAAAGGATCGCTGGCGGGCTATCTGTTCGGAATCGCTCGCAACGTCATGCGGCAGCAGATGGCGGCCAGCTATCTTGACGTTCCGCTGGAAGATGAAGAGTTGAAGGACGATCCGGCGTTTGCCGCAGAATCAGACCTGCTGGCGGAACTCGATCGGCAGGAGAGGCTCGACTTGCTTCACAAATCGGTGCTGGCTCTGCCGGCTGCTTACCGCGAGGCGTTGATTCTGTGTGATCTGGAAGAGATGAGCTATCCCGAGGCAGGGGCCATCCTCGGCTGTCCGGAAGGCACGGTTGCGTCACGGCTGCATCGTGCCCGGACGATGCTGAAATCGCGGTTGCGAAATATGAGGTGCGTGCAATGAATCCGCAACGAGACACATTACCGGAAGCGTTGCGCGAACTTGCGGCGGCATCACCGCAAGCCTCGCCAGAACTTAGCGCCAGGTTGAACAGCGAGTTCGCCCGCCATCATGCGCGGCGGCGCCGGCGCAACCGCGCAGCGTTTGCAATCGGACTGGCCGCCTGCCTGGCGATCTCGGTGGTGTTGTTCCGCAGCGGAAAACAAAAGGCACCGGTCAAGGTGGAACCACCATCGCAGACGGCGAAGACGCCTTCGCCTTCATTCGAGCCGAAAACTGCCGCTTCCGAGAGTCCGGAGGTTCCCGCGCCATCCGTTACGAAGGTAGCTACGAGGTCTCGAACCCACACAACCAGGGCGGCAGAAGCTCGCAGGCGCAGCAGCGAAGCGCCACCCGTGACCCTCGGAGCTGGAGACTTCGTCGCCCTGCCGACATTCGATCCGTCGATTCCCTTAGGTGTATCGCGCATGGTACGCGTGGATATGCCCGGCTCAGCCCTGCAGTTGATCGGCTATCCCATCGACGGACAGCTTCTGGATCGTCGAGTCGAGGCTGACGTACTGGTGGGCCAGGACGGGTTGCCATACGCCGTGAGATTGGTTCAAACCGCAAACGTTCACTAAGGAATAGGAGCTAGAGGAATGAGAAACACCGTCGTCGTTATCGCGAGCATTCTGTTGTGCGGTGCATGGGCTGCCGGACAGAGCGCCGGCACCATGGCTACGCCCGACATCATGGGGTACCAGCAATCGGGGCAGGTGGAGGCGCCTCCCGGTGGAGCGCCCAATGTGTTCTTCCACACCCAGAAGATGGATGGCAAGGTCACCACCGGCTACATCGCGGTCTCGGACACGATGAAACCCGTGACCGGCGCTCCCTACACCGCAACTGCCGTCACCGAGACCACGCAGGTCCTCGCTGACGGCAACCGCATCATGAACAAGACAGAATCGCAACTGGCTCGCGACAGCCAGGGGCGCACGCGGCGGCAGGAGATGACGAGCAACATCGGTCCCCTGGCCACAAACGCGCCGAAGATCGCTTTTATCAACGATCCGGTCGACAAGGTCAGCTACCTCCTCGACCTGAGTGACAAGACTGCGCAGGTCATCAAGGTTCCGGCGGGGGCGCGTACTTTCACTTCTGCGAGCACAGATTCCGCTAAGCCGGTGCCGCCGGGCACGGGGCCGGTCACCGTCGAGAAGAGGATTATCGTTGCCGGGGCCGGTCCCGGGGTCGAGCAGCGAGTGTGGGTGAGCAATCCGGGAGACCCTGCCGAATCCAAGACTGAATCGCTGGGCACGCAGACGATTGAAGGAGTCATGGCGGTTGGGACGCGTACTACGCGCACCATCCCCGCGGGCGAAATCGGAAATGAGCGGCCGTTGGAGATTACGTCGGAAGTATGGACCTCGCCCGACTTGCAAATGGTAGTGATGAGCAAGCGCAACGATCCGCGTATCGGTGAAACCGTCTACAAGCTGACCAACATTCAGCGGTCGGAACCTGATCCGTCGCTCTTCCAGATACCCAGCGGATTTACCACCAGGCAAGGTCCCGAATTTTTCACCAAGCAAGTTCCCGATTAGAGTCGTAGTCTGGAGCAGGCGCAAGGACATATGTCGCAAGCGCTTGCTCCAGACGTCCCAGCCATTATCATAGGTAGCTCGACGGGCTAAGTTCATGCGACTACCTAACTTTTCCTGGCACATTCTTGCTGCCCTCCTTATCTTCGCCATGGCGTCCACCCTTGCTGCGCAGACACCAGGGCAGTCCCGAAACGAGCGCATCGTCATTGCCGCCAGCCATGTGCTGGACGGTAAGGGCCATGTTCTTGAAAACCAGCGCATCATCGTTGAGGGTTCGAAGATTGTCGCGGTCGGGCCTCTGAACGGCGGGCCGGTGGACTACGATCTGCGCGGGCTGACCGTGCTGCCCGGCTGGATCGACGCGCACGTGCACATCACGTGGATCTTCGGCAAAGACGGCAAGAACGCGGGCACGGACGGCACCAGCCAATACGACGCTTACAAAGCTGCGTCGAACGCCTGGGTCACGCTAATGGCCGGCTTCACTACGGTGCAGAGCGTAGGCGCCCCCAACGATGTTCCGCTGCGCGACGCCATCGCCCGCGGAGAGATCCCCGGGCCGCGCATCCTCACCGCGATTGAACCTCTGGTTGGAAAGGGCGAGGACACGGGCACGCCGGACCAAATTCGCGCCTTATATCGGAAAGCAGAAGGCAGCCGGCGCTGACCTGATCAAGATCTTCGCCTCGAAGTCGATTCGTCTCGGCGGAGGCATGACGCTGTCTTTTGAGCAGTTGTCTGCGGCCTGCGACGAGGCCAAAAAGCAAGGGCTGCGCACCCTCGTCCATGCGTATAAAGAAGCCGTCATGGCTGCGACGCTCGCAGGATGTACCGAGGTCGAGCACGGGACCTTTGCGACCAGTGAAGACTTGAAGGCGATGGCGGAGAAGGGAACGTACTTCGATCCGCAGGCTGCGCTGGTGATCGACAATTATCTTCAACACAAAGAACAGTATCTGGGAACAGAGGGTTACACGGCGGAAGGTTTGGCTGCGATGGAGAAGGTCCTGCCGGAGGACTGCCATCTTGTGCGGCAGGCGGCGAAGACGCCAGGGCTAAAGATGGTCTTCGGCACCGACGCTGTCGCCGGAGCAGACGGGCGCAATGCGGAAGAGTTCATCGATCGCGTGCAATGTGGCGTCGATCCTATGTCAGCGATGATCTCGGCCAACTCGCTGGGAGCGGAAGCGATGGGCCTGGGCGACCAGATCGGCTCCATTGCTCAGGGAATGCAGGCCGACATCATCGCGCTGGATGGTGATCCGGTCAAAGACATCACAGCGGTCGGCGCGTCGTGTTCGTGATGAAGGGCGGCGTGGTGTACAAGAACGTGGCGAAGGATGCGATTCCTGCTTATGCAGGCGTGAAGCCTTGATCTCGCGCCTGCCGATCCGTTAAGGACACTGACTCCGGGTAATTCGCAGCCGGCCGGAGTGCTCACTTCTTCCCCGATCCAAACAGCATCGTTCGGAACTCTTCTTCTCCCATCACCCGGCGAAATTCGCGGAAGGCAAACAACGGAACAAACGTGCAGAACACCACAATCGCGCGCCCGCCGACTTGGTCGAATCGCAGATGTCGCGAAGCGGTTTCGAGATTGGCGCCGTGAATGAGCCTCTTGACCAGCTCTTCGACAATGTGAAAGGCAAACACGAGCAGCCCGAAGATTAGGGACTTCCAGAGAATCGAAATGATCAGGGCCTTGCTCTCGTGCCGCGAGCCAAGCTTGGCGTACTCCCCGATCATGATGACCTTGGTAATGAGGGCCGCATTTAGCAAAGCGAAGCCGAAGTTCCAGTACTGGACCTGGTATTGATTCAGTAACAAGGTGTCATAAGCCACCAGGGCGCAAAAGAAGAAGGCCAGATAAAGGAAGAGCCAGACCATCTCCCAGAGCTCGTGCTTGATCTTTTCCTTGCGGGCGGGATGTGCGGAATTCAATCGATACCTCGCTTCGTCGCTTTCGGCGAGACCAGATCGGGGAATGTTCGCAATAGCATATTCCTGGCGTCTCTGCTCGGGAAGAATATTTGTTGAGCCAATTGTGAATGGAGCGCGACGCTTGCCGCCTTGGTGGGCAGGCGCGGGTTTCGACAAAGGCCTTTTCATGACCCTCCGCGATTACGATGAATGAATGCAACGACTGGCCGAGATCTGCGAGGGCATTGGCGCGACTACCAAGAAGCTGGAGAAGACCGCGATTGTCGCCGAGTACTTCCGCTCGCGCGACATCGAAGAGGCGGCGATCTCGGCGGTGTTTCTGTCGGGCCGGGCGTTTCCGGCATTCGAAGAACGCACATTGCAGGTTGGCGGCTCGCTGCTGTGGAAAGTCGTCAAGGAAGTCACGGGCGCATCGGATGCCGATTTTGGTGCAGGCTATCGCAAGACGGGTGATCTTGGTGCAGCGGTATACGAGGTCATGGTCGCGCGTAATCCCAGCCATCCCGGGTTAGTCCAAAAGAAGGACGAACCCGTGGCACAGGCGAAACCGCGGCTGAAGCTGTCCGACGTCCGATCCGCCTTCGATCAGGTCGCCGCCACGCGCACTGCCAACGGAAAGGGTGAAGTTCTGGCTGCTCTTCTCGCACGCGCGACGCCGCTCGAAACCAAGTACATCCTGAAGATCATCACTGGCGACCTGCGAATCGGGCTCAAAGAGAGCCTGGTCGAGGAGGCGATCGCCAAAGCCTATGATGAGCCGCTGGCAGAAGTGCAGCGCGCCAACATGCTGCTGGGCGACATCGGCGCGACGCTGAAGCTGGCCGCCGAACATCGTCTCGGCGAGGCGCGCATGCGGCTGTTTCATCCTGTCGGCTTTATGCTGGCAAGCCCAGCGGCCGATGCTGTTGAGGCTTTCGGGTACTTCGATCATGCGCTGGTCGAGGACAAGTACGACGGCATTCGCGCCCAGGCACACTGCGGCGCCGGTCAGGTGCGCATCTTCTCGCGCACGCTGGATGAGGTGACGCAGTCGTTCCCCGAATTGATGGCCCCGCTGAGCGATTTGCCGGGCGAGGTAATCCTCGACGGCGAGATCGTCGCCTGGCAGCACACCGACGACGGCGGGCACGCTATGCCGTTTTCGGAGATCCAGAAGCGTCTGGGACGCAAGCAGGTCAGCGAAAAGCTGATGGCGGAGGTGCCCGTCGCCTATGTCGTCTTCGACGTGCTTTATGCCGAAGGCGAATTGACTCTACAGAGATCTCTCTCCGAACGCAGTGCGATCCTCGATCGCGTCTTCTCCGGTGCGAGAAGGGTCGAGCCCAAGCCGCTTCATCAATGCACAGGGGCAATTGCTGTTCGAAGCCGGAACTCGCCCCGCCGGCTCTCTCAGGATGGATACTGCGAGCACCGGCCACACCCGCAGATTCAGTTGAGCAACTGGAACAGCTCTTCGCGGAAGCCATGGCACGCGGCAATGAAGGCCTGATGATCAAGGACGTCAATTCTCCCTACATGCCCGGACGCCGTGGCCGCTGGTGGCTGAAGCTGAAGCGGGAGCTGGCGACGCTTGATGTGGTGGTCACCCGCGCCGAATTCGGCAACGGCAAGCGCGCGCAGGTACTGAGCGACTACACCTTCGCTGTTCGCAAAGGGGAGGAGCTGGTCAATATCGGCAAGGCCTATACCGGCCTCACCGACGCCGAGATCGCGGAGATGACGCAATGGTTCTTCGCGCACACCATCGCCGATTACGGCCACGTCCGCGCCGTGGAACCAGAGATCGTGCTGGAAGTGGCCTTCAACGCGGTCATGCGCTCCGACCGGCACGACAGCGGATTTGCCCTGCGCTTTCCGCGCATCGTGCGCATTCGCCGCGACAAGCTTCCTGCTGAAATCGACACCGTCGAACGCGTCGAGGCGATCTACAACAAGCAGCACGGAAGGGGCCAGTCGGACTCGACGCGGTTCACAAGCAGGAGAACGGGCTGAGAGAGATTGCGAACCGCGCCCCTTGATGGAGCGCCCTTCATAGCCTGCTTAGGAAAAACCTGCTTCGTTTGCTTTGGAGTTGAGTCCTACCTTTCCTTCTTCCTGTTCCAGTCGATGATGTTGGCCAAGTCCCAGGGATTCTTGCGCAGCTCCCACTGCAGGTTGCCCTCGCTGTTGACCACCAGTTGGGTTGCCGGAAACAAAACGCCCTCGCTGTTTTTTGGGTTCTGGTTGTCGATGTTGATCTCCCCCGCAGTGAGGTCGTAGGCCTGCGACGGTGTATTTCGGGAAGCTTCGCCGAAGGAAATCAGGCGGTTCGTGACGAAACGAATCCTGCGGCCGGTGGGTGTCTCGGTCGATGAAACATAAGCCAGACCATAACCCACCCGGCCAGGTACCTGAATCTGCCCCACCGGTTTCATCTTTTCCAGCGCTTGGACCAACCCCTGATTCTGGCCCTTTTGAAAAGCCTCAACCAGCATCTGCTTGTCTTCGGGCGTAGAGAACTGCGTGATGACAATCTTGATGTTCTGGATCGCACCCATCTGCGTGCTGGTCCCGCGCGCGGTGGCATCGATGGTTTCAACCTGCGCAGAGGCAAAGATGGGCAGAATAAGGGCGGCAGCCAAAATCGCCGCACCGATCCACGATGTTCTTCCGAGTTTCGACTGTTCGTTCAAGGTGGCCCCCTTTGGCTTTCGATAAGTCCACAGCATGATACAGCAACCGATTCTGTTCGACTGTCCAAGGCTCCTGAGGTTTGCCCAGACGCAATCTTCGGCGGCCTGGTGGGGAAGCTATGAATCAGGTGGTTGTCAGGCTCGCCTAGTGGTGCTTCTTCTTGTGAGAGGTGCTCTTCTGCGTCTTCGATGCCCGCTGCTGCTCTCTGGCCTTCTGCCTTGCCGCGAGATCAGCCTCGTGCCTGGCCTTCTCCGCCGCCTCTTCTTCCGGGGTAAGGACGCGGCGCACGATGGGGCCATTCATCTTGTAGGTGACGGCGACGATCTGGCCCGCATCGTTCTTCTCGTGGATGGTGAAGGTCGGCAGGTCTCCTTCCTTGTCAAACATCTGATGGCCGACCTGGACCGGGAAGTAACCTTCCAGGTTGCGCTCGCGATAGGCCGTTTCATAGCGATGCCGCGCGCGGTTGCGAGTGAAGACGCGAATCTGGTTGTAGTCCCAGGGAATGCCGTCCTTGGGCTCGTTCAGCAGAACCAGATATTGCGGCTCCTGCTTGGCCTCGTCATCTATGGTCTCCTCGACTGTGTTCAAGACAAAGTAGCCGGTGATGCGCTGTCCCTCGGCGTACTGCGCGACGTCAAGAGGAACGTCGAGGTCCACCATGCGTAGCAGGACCCACCCCACGTGGCCGGACTGGTCGCGCACCAGGTACCAGTCCTCCATGATGGACTTAGGGATCTGAGGCTCGGCCGAAGGCGCGGCATTAGCCGCCGAAGCCTCTTTCCTGGGGGCCGGCTTTACCTGCGCCGCGATAACGCCCTGCTGCGAACCGCTGGCCGGACCGCTCGTGGAACTCGCAGCGCTCGCCGCCGTTGCCTTTGCGGCCTTCGCTTCCGCCTCAGCAATTTCCTTGGCATTCCGGTCGGCGGTGGTGCGCTTCAGGATTTCGAGCTTGTCGCCTTCTTTCAACTGGTAGAAGTGCTCGGCGTCGCGCGCCGGCTCGATGTGCATGTTGAGTTCGGCGCGCGTGGTTCCGTGAGCCTCCACCGGAGTGTTGGCGTTGTCTTTGGCCAGCTTCTGAAAGCCGTCGTAGATCTCCTGCGAGACCAGGCTGCGTTCTTCGATCCAGCCTTCCTGGCCTTTGTCGGTGCGCACGCGAACGAAGCGCCGTTGCTTCTCCAGCACCTCGACCCGGTCGCCGTTGTGCACCATGCCCAGCTTGCCGTAGAGGGTGGCCACTCGATCGCGCAGAGTAGTTTCGGCAGCGGACACGTACATGTACTCGTGATGCTCGATTTGGGCGCGCTTACAGCCGGGAAGGAAAATCAGAAGCGCGATCAGGCCCAGAACAAAACGGCGATGGCAAGTTGTGCGGTTCGGCAAAAGAGACGGCGCCTTCACAGAAGGTTACATCCACTATAGCTCACGGTTGGCGGCGGGGAACTCAAGTACTTGCTGTAGAAATTGGACAGGAACCATCTGGTGCAACGGCAAAAAGAAAGCCCGGCCTTGCGGGCCGGGCGCGTGGGTTGCAGATCGGGCTGCCTACCAGACGCGGCAGGCGGGCTTGCGAATCATCGGCGAGCCGGCCTTGCAGCCGAATGCTTTGGCGAAGTCTTCCATGTTGGAAACCACGCCGTTGACGCGATACTGGGGATCGGAATGCGGGTTGGTCAGGGCCTGAAGGCGCGCGGCTTCCGGACGCATGTTCTCGCACCAGACCTGACCCCAGCCGAGGAAGAAGCGCTGATCCGGCGTAAAGCCGGATTTGTCCTGCTCGGGTGCGGAAGCCAGCACGTCCAGCAATGCCATGTGCGAGATGCGCAGGCCGCCGTTGTCGGCCGTGTTCTCGCCCAGCGTCAGTTTGCCGTTAATGTGCACATCATCGACCACCACGAAGCCGTCGTATTCGTTGACGAAGCAGCTCTCCAGCTTGGTGAAGCGCTCGCGGTCCTGTGCCGTCCACCACTCGCGCAGATTGCCCTGGGCGTCAAACTGGCTGCCTTCGTCGTCGAAGCCGTGCGTCAGCTCGTGGCCAATGACGGCGCCAACCGCCCCGAAGTTGGTGGAGTCATCCGCTTTCGGGTCATAGAACGGCGGCTGCAAAATGCCGGCGGGGAAGTTGACGTTGTTTTCCTGCGGGTTGTAGTAAGCGTTGACCGTGGGCGGCGTCATACCCCATTCCTGGCGGTCAACCGGCTTGCCGATTTTGTTGAGCTGCCGCTGGAACTCGAATTGATTCGCCCGCCTGGAATTGCCTAACGCGTCGCCGCGCACGATCTCCAGCGAGCTGTAGTCGCGCCATTTGTTGGGATAGCCGATCTTGTTCTGGATATGCTCCAGCTTATCGAGCGCCTGCTTCTTGGTCTCCTCGCTCATCCAGGGGAGCTGCGTGATGTCTTGCTTCAGGGCGGCTTCCAGCTCGTGGACCATTTTCAGGGTGGCGGCTTTCGATTCCGGCGGAAAAGCCACGGCGACGTACGCCTCGCCCAGGGCTTCGCCGAGGCCGGCATTGGTGAACTGGACGCAGCGCTTCCAGCGCGGGCGCAGTTCCTTGGCTCCGGTCAGGGTCTTGCCGAAGAAGTCGAAGTTCTCTTCGACGAAGGCCTTGGGCAAAAGGGGAGCGGCCGCGTGCAGGGTCTGCCAGCGAAGGTAGGTCTTGATCGAGTCCAGATCGTTGTCAGCGATGACCTCGTTCATGCCCTTCATAAAGTCGGGCACGGAAACGTCGAGACTGCTGAACTCGGGGGCCTTGATTGTCGTGAAATATTCGTTCCACTTGAAGGCGGGGCTCAGCTCCTGGAGCTGCGCCGTCGTCATTTTGTGATAGACGTTGTTGGGATCGCGGCGGGCGACGAGGTCCATCGATGCCCTGGCCAACGCGGTCTCGATCTGCATCACGGTCCTGGCCTCGGCGGCCGCTTTGTCCGGGGAATCGCCCGCGAGCTTGAACATGTTGGCGACGTGCTGCTGGTACTTCTCGCGCAGCTCCTTCGCTTTGGCATCGTCCTTCAGATAGTAGTCGCGGTCGGGCAAGCCCAATCCGCCCTGGTCAACGCCGGCGATGACGATGCTCGAATCCTTCGCGTCCGGCTCAGAACCGAAGGCGAAGAATGCGTCCGCTCCCGCACTTTGCATGTGACCGAGAAGAGCCGGAAGCTCGGACTTGTCTTTGAGCGCGGCAATGCGATCGAGCGTAGGCTCGAGCGGCTTGATTCCCTTCGCTTCAATGGCGGCTTCGTCCATACAAGAGTAGTAATAGTCGCCGATCTTCTGATCGTTCGGGCTGCGGCCAGGCTTATCGGCAGATTGCTTCTCGAGAATATTCCGCAGAATGATCTGGTTGTTCTCGTGAAGCTCGTTAAAGCGTCCCCAGCCCGACTGGTCTGCCGGAATGGGATTCTGCTTCAGCCAGTTGCCGCAGGCGTAGTGATAGAAGTCGACACACGGATCTACTGACTTGTCGATGGCGTCGAGGTCGAAGCTCTTGATCTGCTTCGGGACGCTCTCCGAAGCTTGAGTGGTGGTTTGTGCGCGGCCGGCGATGGCCGCAAGCAACGCCAAAGAGAAGATCAGGACACAATTTCGCATAACACCTCGCTCAAAAGATGAGGCCCCACTGAAGGAGCCTCAGCGTGAAAAGTCTCGTTCGATGCGGTTACCCGCTCCTGGCGTCTACCAGACATGGCAGGCATTCTCACGCACCATGGGCTGGCCAGCCTTGCAACCGAAGGCCTGCTGGAAGGCAGCCGAATTCTGTACCGCGCCGTTGACGCGCCAGCGTCCGGGCGAGTGCGGATCGGTCAGCGCCCGTTTGCGCGCCTCCTGGTCGGTGACGTTCTGGCACCAGATCTGCCCAAACGCCAGGAAGAAGCGCTGCTGCGGGGTGTAACCATCGATCTCCTTCACCGGAGTGTTGCCGATGATGTCGCCCAGGGCCATGTAAGCCAGCTTGAGGCCGCCGTTGTCGGCGGTGTTCTCGCCCAGGGTGAGACGGCCGTTCAGCTTGACGTCGCCCTGAGTGTCCTTCACCGAAACGAAACTGGAGTATTCATCAGCGACACAGGTGGCCCGCTTCTCGAATGCCTCGGCGTCCTGCGGCGTCCACCAGTCACGGTAATTTCCCTCAGCGTCATACTTGCGGCCCTGATCGTCGAAGCCGTGCGTCAGCTCGTGGCCGATCACCACGCCGATGCCACCATAGTTGACGGCGTCATCCATGTCCTGGCTGTAAAAGGGCGGCTGCAGGATGCCGGCGGGGAAGTTGATGTCGTTCATCGGCGGCCGGTAATAGGCGTTGACCGTCGGCGGAGTCATGTTCCAGTCTTTGCGGTCGGTAGGCTTGTCGATCTTCTGCAGAGTGCGATGGGACTCAAAGGCAGCCGTCCGCTTGACGTTGCCGGCGTAATCGTCCCGTTCGACCACCACGCTGCTGTAGTCACGCCATTGGTCGGGATATCCGATGTTGTTGACGATGGTGCTCAGCTTTTTGTACGCCTGCTGCTTGGTGGTGTCGGACATCCAGTTGAGTTGCTGAAGATCCTGGTGCATGGCTTTCTCGATCGCCTCGACCATCTTCAGCGTGCGCGCTTTGCCCTCCGGGCCGAAGGTGCGGTCGACGTAGAGCTGGCCCAGCGCCATGCCCAAGCTTGTGTTGGTGGCGCGCACACAGCGCTCCCAGCGCGGCTCAATCTCCTGCTGCCCGGAAAGATACTTGCCGTTGAAGGCAAAGTCTTCGTCGACAAACGCCTGGCTCAGGCTCGGCGCATAGCTGTTAATCGTCCGCCAGCGCAGATAGGTCTTCCAATCGTCAAGCGCGACCGATCCGAGCTGCTCATTCACTTGTTTGAAGAACTCCGGATTGGTGACGTTCAGGGACGTGAACTTGGGCGCTCCGCTCTCTGCGAAGTACTTCGTCAGATCAAAGTTCGGAGCCAGGGTCTCAGCTTCGGACGTCTTCATCAGGTGGTCGCGATTCTTGGGATCGCGGCGTTCGGTGCGATCCATCGACGCCTTCGCCAGGCCGGTCTCGACCGCAAGCACGGTCTTGGCCTCCTTTGCCGCTACCTCAGGAGAATCGCCCGCCAGTTCGAACATCTTCTGCACGTGCTGCTCGTATTTCTCGCGCGTTTCGACCGAATGCGCGTCGTCCTTGAGGTAGTAGTCGCGGTCGGGCAGCGAGATGCCGCCCTGGTCGATGTAGGCGATGGTCTTGTTGGCGTCGTGCATGTCCGGCTGGGAGTAGAAGGCGAACAACGCCTGCAGTCCGTCGCGATGCATCGCGGAAACCTGCTCCATGAGCTGCTCACGGGTTTTGATTTCCGCGATGCGCTTCATCTCCGGCTCAAGAGGCGCGGCCCCGGCTTTCTCGATGGCTGCCTCATCCATACAGGAGGCGTAGAAGTCGCCTACCTTCTTCTCGCTGGGAGACTGCGGCCTGGCCTGTGCGCTTTCGAGAATGTCACGCAGGATATAGAAGTTGTGTTCCTGGAGCTGATCGAAGCGGCCCCAGCGCGACTTGTCGGCGGGGATGGCGTTGGTCTTCATCCAGTTGCCACAGGCGTACTGGTAGAAGTCCTCGCAGGGATTGATGGACTTGTCAATCGCAGTGAGACCGAAGCCGGGGATTTCCTTGATGTTTCCCGCCGGGCCGGAAGAGGAGGTCTGAGCGCTGCACAAAGTCACACAAAGCAAGCCTGAGAAGAGAAGAATGCGGATACGCATGAAAAGCCTCTTGGGAGTGACATGGTCTGGCCCGGCCGCAACCCCTTGCACCGAATCCAGACACGACCAGCACGCCTGTACGGTGATGACCAGCCAAGCTTTGACAAACAAACAACTATAAACCCTATTTGCGCCTACCGGCGGGGATGTAGGGGTTCGTGGTGGACTGCGGGTTTGTGAGGACGAAATGTCGGAAGCCGGTGAGTAATCGCTCAGAAGATCTTCAGGTGAATGGTCAGATACTTCTTCGGGTCCTTGTGCACGGCGGCAATGAGGCCACGAACCTCAACCAGCATCTGATCCGCATTGTCGTACAAGGAGGGATCGACAAGAATCTTGCCGGCCGTGCCTTCGCCCTTGTCCAGGCGGTCCACGATGTGATCCAGACGGGTCACGGTGCTGTCAATCTTGTTGGCCAGAGCCTGATCCCTGGCCAGCTTGCCCAGGGTCCCCTGGCCTTGATTGATGCCGGCAATCAGATCATCGGCCTGCTTGATCGTGTGATTGGCGTTGTCGTAGAGTGCCGGGTCTTTCAGGAGCTTTCCGACCGTGCCCTTCCCGTTGTTGACCTCGTCGATCAGTTTGTTGACGTTATCGACTGCCATGTTCGCCTTGTTGTAGAGCTCGTCGCTGTTGATCAGCCTTCCGATGCTGCCTTGCGGCGAGTTCAGTTGCTGGGCGATGGCCTGTAACTGCTTCAGGGTCTCGTCGGCGCGGTTATACAGCGACGGGTCGTAGATCGTCTTTCCGATGGTCCCCTGTCCGTTCTGAATGTAGGAAACGATATCGTCCACGCGCTTTAGAAGCACGTTGACGTTTTCGATGGTGCTCTGTGTGGCGCGCACCACATCCTGCAACTGCGGCACCTCGCGCGTGGCAAGCACGTCCCCTGCCTGCAAGGGCCTGCCCTTGGCCTCGCGGCAATCCAGATCGACAAAAACCTCGCCCAGCACCCCGGCGGTGTTGAGCGATGCCTCGCAGTCGGTATTCATCGTATCTTCGTACCGGGTCGTGATCTTCATCGTGATCTCGACTGGAGCGAGGGCATGCTTGGGGTTGTGGACGACCCGAACGTGGGTGACGTTGCCGATGTCCACGCCTTCCAGGCGTACAGGAGCGCCGACGCGCAGCCCGCCGGCATTATCGACAAAAGCGCGAATGGAGATTTTTCGGGTGAACAGACCGGTCGTGCCGGTCATCACGAAAATCAAGACGCCCAGCGTGATGCTGGCAAAGATGACGGTCAAGCCAACGCGCAGCTGAGACCATCTCACCTGTTTTTCGCTTGGCACGGGTCTAGCGGATGTCCCTTCGAGCCCCGGTCATCACAGCCTGGCCGAAGCGCATTTGAAGCCCCTAATCGGTACCCCGAATATAACACTGCTGCATTGGCAGCGTCTTGTACGAACGCCTCTATCCTCCAGGACGGCCCAGGCCAGGCAGGACTGGGTCTACAGACTTAGCTCGGCACGTATCATGTTGTCCTCCAGACTGGAGAACATCTTGAATCCCAGTTTGACGCACAGGCCGCGCATCTCCTTGTTCTCCGGCAGCATGTTGGCGACGAGCTTTCCCAGTTTTTCCTCGCGGGCGACTTCGATCAGGCGGCGATAAAGCTCGGTGCCGAGGCCCTTATGTTGGGCGGCATCGATCGCCACCGCAGCCAGTTCTCCTTCGTTCAGACCGTGCAGTTGGCTCAGCCGGCCGACGGCCAGGATCTCCGGTTCTCCCCTCTCATCGGGCCTCTCCGCCACCAGCACCATCTCGCGGTCGTAATCGATGAAACAGATACGCGAGAGCCTTTCATGGGCCACACGTTGTGTCAGCTTCAGCGGCTGGAAGTACCTGAGGTAGACGCTCCGCTCTGAAAGCTTCTGGTGGAAGTTGATCATCAGCGGCTCATCTTCGGGACGGATGGGACGTATGGTAACGCTGTTGCCGTCCTTCATGACCCAGGAGGAGACCAGTTGCTGAGGGTAAGGATGGATCGCCGACTCTGGCAGGTCGTCTTCCTGCATCTCGGGTCCGTGGACCACCACGCGTGCATCGAGCGCCAGCAGGCCTTCCGGCGAGGCGAGCAGCGGGTTGATGTCGATCTCCTTGATCCAGCGCTGCTCTGCGATCAACTGGCTGAAGCGGACCAGCAGTTCCTCCAGGGCGGCGATATCCACCGGCCTGCGGCCACGCACACCCTGCAATGCAGTGAAGATTCTGGTTTGCTCCATGAGGCGGCGAGCCAGGGTCGAGTTGAGAGGCGGTAGTGCCAGCGCGCGATCGCGGAATACCTCCACTAACTGGCCGCCGGTACCGAAGAGCATGACCGGTCCAAACTGTGAGTCCAGGCTGCTGCCGACGATCAACTCGTATCCGCTCAGCTTCACCATCGGCTGAATCGTCACCCCCTGGAACTGATCGGCGCCGAGCTTGTCGCTCACGAACAACTGAATCAGGCGGAATGCCCTGCCTACGGCCTCGGCATCGTTCAGGTTTAGCATTACTCCACCAACGTCGGTCTTGTGCGTGATGGTGAACGAGTAAACTTTCGCAACTACCGGATAGCCAATCGCTTCGGCGGCTTTGACAGCTTCCTGCTCGGTTGTCGCGATTCGCGTTTCAACCGTCGGAATGCCGTAAGCCTTCAGTAACTCCTTCGACTCGACCTCGGTGAGAATCGTGCGCCCGGCTGCCCGGACGGTGTGAATGATCTGCTCTGCCGCCTCACGTTGCAGGGCGGAATCGGCGTGCTGTGGGAGGGCTGGAGTTTCATACAGGCCCTTCAAGTTGTAGGCGTAGCGCCACATGTAGTTGAACGCGCGCACCGCGCTATCGGGGAACTGAAATGTCGGGATGCCGGCCTGGTTGAGGATCTGCTCGCCCGCGGCGACCTCTGCACCTCCCATCCAGCTCGCCAGGACCGGTTTGCCGAGGCCCTTGGCGTAGGGTTTGAGCTTTTCGGCGATCTGGGTGGGGTTGGTCATGTCCTGCGGAGTCAGGATGACCAGCATGCCGTCAATGGCAGGATCTTTTGCGGCGATCTCCAGCGACTTGGCATAACGTTCCGGTTCGGCATCGCCCAGAATGTCAACCGGATTGTTGTGGCTCCACTGCGGCGGAAGGATCGCGTCGAAGGCCTTCATGGTCTCGTCGGAGAGCTCAGCCAGCTCTCCACCTCCGGCAACCAACGCGTCGGTTGCCAGCACGCCCGGGCCGCCGGCGTTGGTCAGAATGGCCAGCCGGTTGCCACGCGGACGAGGCTGCTTGGCCAGCACATCGGACATGAAGAAGATGTCGGCAATGCTCTTGACCCGAAGCACTCCTGAGCGGCGAAAGGCGGCATCGAGCACTTCGTCACTGCCGGTGAGCGAGCCGGTGTGCGAGGCCGCGGCCTTGGCTGCCGCGGCGGTGCGCCCCGCCTTGATGACAATCACCGGCTTGGTGAGCGAAACTTCGCGGGCTGCCGACAGGAACCTGCGGGCGTCGCCGACCGACTCCATGTAGATCACAATGCTGTTGGTGCGAGGATCGCTCCCGAAGTAGTCGATCAAATCGCCCCAGTTGACATCGAGCATGGAGCCGGTGGAGACAAAAGCGCTGAAGCCGACATTCTCGCGCAGGCTCCAATCCAGCACCGCGGTGCACAGCGCTCCACTCTGGCTGAGGAAGGCGACATTTCCCGGGCGCGCGATGCTGTGCGCGAATGTGGCATTCAGCCCTTTGACCGGATTCATCACCCCCAGGCAATTGGGCCCGATGACGCGCATTTTTCCCCGGATGAGCTCGGAGATCCGCTGCTCCAGAGCTTTGCCGTGCTCGCCGTGCTCCTTAAAGCCGGCGGAGATGATAATGGCTGCCGGAATGCCAAGGCTCGCCGCTTCTCCAATCACATCGGGAACCGTATCCGCAGGCGTGCTTACAACTACAAGATCAACCCTGTCCGGCAAGTCGGCGAGCCTGGGATACGCCTTGATGCCCAGCACGTTGGGCCGCTTGGAGTTGACCGGAAAAACCGTGCCGCCGAAAGGACTGCTAAGCAGGTTCCAAAGCACCGAACGTCCTACACTGCCGGCACGCTCGGAGGCTCCGATGACGGCCACACTGCGGGGCGCGAAAATCGGATCGAGGGGATTGCTTTCGGAGCGATAAACGTCAGCGGACGGGTCAGTCTTGATTTTGGAAGGACCGGGTTTGGAAACGGTACTCATAGCTCCTCGCTGGCAGGAATACTGTGCTGCCCTGCAACAGTCTAGTCTCGCATCCCGTCCCAGCCTTTGCACGTGGTCACGTTGTCCGGTGATATGCGTCACGATGGGGCAGCAACTTCAATATTCGTCGCGGGATGCAAGTGATACAATTGCGCTTCCCCGCGTGAATTTTCTGCGAATGCCGATTCCCGGGATGGATTCCGACCTTTGGCACAATCCATGACAGAGAATCGTCCCATCACCTACGCCGATGCCGGCGTAGATATCGAACGTGCCAATCGAACCAAACAGCGCATCAAGTATCTGGCCCAGAAGACCTTCAACCGCGGGGTGCTGAGCGACATCGGCGGGTTTGGCGGGCTGTTTTCCATCGATAAGCGCAAATATCGCGACCCGGTGCTGGTCTCAAGCGTAGACGGTGTTGGCACCAAGCTGAAACTCGCCTTCGAGATGAACCTGCACCACACCGTGGGCGCCGACCTGGTCAATCACTGCGTCAACGACATTGCCGTACAGGGTGCCGCCCCCATGTTTTTCATGGACTATTTCGCAACCGGGAAGCTTGAGGGAGAGGTTGCCGAGAAGGTAATCAGCGGCATCGCCGACGCCTGCAAGCAGAATGGCTGTGCACTCATCGGCGGCGAGACCGCAGAAATGCCGGGCTTTTACGACGACGGTGAGTACGATCTGGCCGGCTTCATCGTGGGCGTTGTCGATCGCGATAGGATCATCACCGGCAAGGACGTGAAGCCGGGCGACGTCCTCATCGGCCTGCCCTCAACCGGCCTGCACACCAACGGATACTCGCTGGCGCGCAAGCTCTTCTTCTCAACCGCGCACTACTCGCCTGAGACCTACGTCAACGAGATCAAGGGCAAGGTTGGCACCGAGATGATGAAGACCCACAAGAGCTACTGGCCGATCATGCGCCGTATGGCGGAGGCCGAGGCCGTCACTGCCATGGCGCACATCACCGGCGGAGGCATTACCGAGAACCTGCCGCGAGTACTGCCGAAGAATTGCTCCGCGATCATCGAGATCAACTCCTGGCCGGTGCTGCCTATCTTCGAGCACCTGCAAGCTATCGGAAACGTCCCTCAAGACGAGATGCTGCGCACCTTCAACATGGGGATCGGCATGATCCTCGTGGTGCCCGCCCCTAAGTTCAAAAAAGCGCAGCTCATCCTCGACCGCTGCAGCGAAAGGGGCTACACCATCGGACGCGTCGTCAAGGGCGACCGCAAGGTGATCTACCAGTAGTATTGTTCACTACGGCGAATCGGGATATCCTCAACATATGGCACCCGCAGCAGTACTAACCGGTAAATGGGCCACGGCTGAAGACACGGCAGAAGCATTAGGCGTTTCCGCCCGGCGGCTCAAACAGCTGAAAAAGCTTGCTGCAGAACTGCTCGCCCCTAAGAAGCGCCACCAGCCGATGGGGAACGGGCGTCTGGGTTCCAGCCAGAAGAGGAAGTCAGTGGCGGGTACGGGTACTGCGAAATCGAAATCGGCCACACGGGTCAAAAAGAACACGCGAAATGCCCACACCACAGCCAGGGCAGTCAAGCGTTCCAAGTCGAGCTAGAGAATCCGTATTTCTCAACGTTCCGTACGACCGCCAGTTCGAGCGCCTGTTTCTGGGCTATGTTGCTAGTGTGAGTGCGTTCGGCATGGTTCCTCATGCCACACTCGAAATCCCCGGCGGCGAACGCAGACTGGAGCGGATACTTCGCCTCATCGCTGACTGCCGCTATTCCATACACGATCTCTGCCGCGTTCAGCTCGACCGCAAGGCTCCATCGACTCCCCGTTTCAACATGCCGTTTGAGCTTGGACTAGCAGTCGCAGATGGTAAACACGACCCACAACACACGTTTTATGTATTTGAGGAGATGAAGCACCGACTGTCCAAATCACTTTGGGACTTGGATGGTACTGACGTATACATCCACCGTGGAACTCTGAATGGACTGTTCGAGCAGATGGTCAACGCATTTGTCCGATCGAAACGCCAGCCGACAGTGACGCAAATGTACGCAATCTACAACGGGCTCCGCGCCGCTGTTCCGCGGATACTAAGCGCCGCCGGGCACCGATTCAATATTCGGTGCCCGCCCGTTTCGAGACCTGTCGACTTTGGCCAGTGCATTGGCCGATGACGTTATACCAATACCCACTACCGGCTCCGTAGATTTGGGGCCGTTCTCGTAACTACGCTGGACCAGCAGTTAAGCTGATTTGGAAACTTCCTCCCGAGGCTTCACCCTACTTCTACTCCTCCTCCTCCACTTCTTCTCCACCGGCAGCCTTGGCGGCTGCGATGATCTTCTCCTGCGCGGCCTGCGGAACGATGTCGTAGTGGTTCATTTCCATGGAGAAGCTGCCACGGCCTTGCGTCATCGAGGTTAGGTCGGTGCCGTAGGTGAGCATCTCGGCCATGGGAACTTCGGCTTTGACGATGGTCTTGCCGCCCTTGTTGTCCATGCCCTGAATGCGCCCACGACGGCTGTTGAGATCGCCCATGATGGAGCCGGCGAATTCGTCGGGAATCGTGATCTCGACGTTCATGATCGGTTCCAGCAGCGTGGGCTTGGCCTGCTCCATGGCTTTCTTAAACGCAATGCGGCCCGCCGTCTTGAACGACAACTCGTTCGAATCGACGTCGTGGTAAGAGCCGTCGTACAGCACAACCCTGAAATCAACCACCGGGAAGCCGGCGAGATAGCCACGCTGTGCGGCTTCGACGATTCCCTTTTCCACCGCCGGGATGTAGTTCTTGGGGATGGCGCCGCCGAAAATCTCGTTGACGAACTCGAAGTTGCCACCGCGGGGTAGAGGCTCCATCTTGATCTTGCAGTCGCCGAACTGGCCGTGGCCGCCGCTCTGCTTTTTGTGTCTTCCCTGCACGTCGGCGCGCCCACGAATCGTCTCGCGGTACGGCACCTTTGGCGCCTTCAAGTTGACTTCGGTGTGGTAGCGGTTCTTCAGCTTGGAGACGATGACCTCGATGTGCTGCTGGCCGGTGCCGGCAATCAGGAACTCTTTGGTCTGCGGGTCGCGGAAGAAGCGCAGCATGGCATCTTCTTCCATCAGCTTGTGAATGCCGTTGCTCAGCTTGTCTTCGTCGGCGCGTGTCTTCGGCTCAATCGCGAACGTAATCGCCGGCTCGGCAAACGTCACCTGTGGATACTGGATGGGCGCACCCTTGTCGCCCAGCGTGTCGCCGGTGAGGGTGTCCTTCAGCTTCGCTACCGCGCCAATGTCGCCGGCGTGCAACTCGGTTACCGGCACCGCCGTCTTGCCTTGCATCGCTGAGATGTGCGACAGCTTTTCGCTGGAATTGCGGGTGAAGTTCTGCAGCGTGGCGTCGTTCTTCAGCACGCCGGAGAAGACTTTGAAGAACGAAATCCGGCCGGCGAACGGGTCGCTGATGGTCTTGAAAACGTAGGCGGAGACGGGCTCCGTGTCGCTGATCTTGCGGACCGCGGGCTCGCCATTGTTCGCCGTCGGCGCAGCTTTGATCTGCCCGCTCTCCACCGCCGTCGGCAGGTAGTCGACGATGAAGTCCAATACCTCGTCGGTTCCCATGTTGCCGAGCCCGGAGGCGAACAGCACGGGGAAGATCTTGTCTTCGCGGATCGCGTTGTGCAGGCCGCTGATAATATGCTCCTCGTCGATGGTGCCTTTTTCGAAGAACTCCTCCATCAAAGCGTCGTCGCCTTCGGCAACCGACTCGATGAGCTTCTCATGCGCTGTCTGGGCTTCAGCCTGCATGTTGTCGGGGATCGGTCCGACTTTGGCCTTGCCGTTGCCGCCCATCTCGTAGGTGTAGGCCTGCATCTTGACCAGATCGACCACGCCGGTGAAATTTTTCTCCGCGCCGATCGGCAGTTGCACGGGGATCACCATGCGTCCGAAGCTATTGGTCAGCGACTCCATCACGCGCCCGAAGTCGGCGCGATCGCGGTCCATGCGGGTGCAGACGATGACGCGCGGCAGCGCAAAACGGTCGGCATAGTGCCAGATGCGTTCGGTCACGACTTCGACGCCGCTCACTGCGTCGACCACGACCAACGCCGAGTCGACAGCCGGCAGCACCATTTCGGCTTCGTGGATGAACATGTTGAAGCCGGGAGTGTCGATGAGGTTGACTTTGGTTTTGCCCCATTCCACGACGGCGGTTGCCGCCGACAGCGACATGGCGCGCGACACTTCTTCTTCGTCGTAGTCGGTGATGGTGTTGCCTTCATCCACGCGCAGCAGCCGCTGGGTGGCGCCGGCAGTGAACAGCATGGCGGAGACGAGAGAGGTCTTGCCTGAGTGCGAGTGCCCAATCAGGGCGACGTTGCGGACGTTTGCGCCTTCGTAAGTCTTCACGTACGACTCCTTGAAATGTGAGGCGTTCCGGCGGCCATGCATGCCAACCGGCAGAGGGGATACAGTTCTGTCGATCGCAATCAGGTCGGCCAACTCCGCAGTCTCAGAGGCGTTCTTCCCCGGCAGCACGTGGGTCGTCGTGCTCAGATTCCCCGGGGCTGCCGATGAGGCAAACAGGTCACCCCAAACGATGCAAAACCGGCATCCTTAGGGGACCCCGAAAGGCGGGGCACCATGCCGGCCTGCGCATGGTGAAGCTGGAACAAGTTTCAAATCCTAGCACAAGCGCTTTTGAACCCTCAACGGAAGGCACGGCGGCGGCATGACACGCCTTTTCGCAAAACGGTACGTCCGAGACGTTCACCCGTCTATTCGAGTACTATTTGAAAATGTTCGTGCGGCTGTGCCGCACACCGACTGAAGGAACAAGAATGACACGTACTACTCTTCGGCTGTTTTCGTCGGCGCTTATGTTGATCGCGGCGCTTAGTCTTGCCTGGGCGGGCGACACCTCGGTTCTGCGCCCACCTAAGGGCTCCAAGGTGGCGCTGATTGTCTTTGAAGACCTGCAATGTCCGGACTGCGCCCGCGCCGCACCTCTGCTCCATGAAGCCGCGCAGAAATACAACATTCCGCTGGTGCAGTACGACTTTCCCCTGCCGATGCACAACTGGTCGTTTGAGGCGGCGGTGAATGCCCGCTATTTCGACACCAAGTCGAAGAAGCTGGGCGACGAGTACCGGCTCTTCATTTTCTCGAACCAGCCCCAGATTACGAAGGACAATCTGCGCGGCATGACCGAACGCTTTGCCGATGACCATAAGGTTCCCCTGCCTTTTGTCGTCGACCCCAGTGGCGAGTTCGCCGCGAAGGTCCGGGCCGATTTCCAGATAGGCCAACGGGTTGGAATCGACCACACCCCCACGATCTACGTCGTAAGCGACACCACCCGCGGTAAGCCTTTCATCGAAGTTGTCGATCGCAGCCAGCTCTACCAGCTGATTGACCAGGTGGAAAAAGACGCCGGGGAACCTTCCACCAAGACCGCCAGCTCGAAGTCGTCCAGCTCCAGGAAGGGATCAAAGACGCAATAGCGCGAGAGCCGAGAACTTTGTGGAACTATCGGCGATTACAGCAGCAATTATTAGTCAAGTGGAACCCCAGATTGAAACTCCTGCATCGGAAAGGTGTTTGACGCTCTGGACGTCCTTCTGAATCACCATGAATATACCTATAACGGCCCTCCTGTCTTCTCGTGACCGGATCCAGCTGGCGGCCAAGGATCTTTTTGCCAAAAACGGCTATGAAAATACAAGCACCGTCGCCATTGCGCGCCAGGCCGGCACAAGTGAATCGCAATTGATGAAGCATTTCGGCAGCAAGCAAGGTTTGCTGTTCGCAATTCTCGAGCAAGGTTGGTCGGTGGTGCTCCATCGCGCTTATGCCCTGTCGAGCGTGCCGGTTCGCTCGCCGCAGATTCTGGTCGATGTGCTTAAGTCCTACATCGCAGAACTGGAGCACGATTCAGAAATGAAAGCGCTGCTTGTGCTTGAGTCGCGACGGGCCCACCGGGACAAATCAGGTTCTTCCCTGGGCGGGGGGCGCCAGCAATTCGGTTCCCTGCTGGAAAACATATTGAAGGAGCTGAAGAACCAGGGTATTCTGCGGCCCGATCTGGAGCTTCCTTCAACCCGGGCCGCACTGGTTGGCATCGTCGAAGGACTGATGTTTGAGGAAGTGGTCAACGGGCGCAACGGGCGGCAGCATGACAGTCCCGATGAGGACCACAAAGTTCTTGAGGCATTCGTTTCCGGCCTGTTGGCCGAACCCGTGGCTTCCACACGAGGCGAAGATCGCCCAACCTGGACGCACACCGGCTAGAATTCAAGGTGCATTCGCACTCCCGGGACGGTCACCGGGCCGCGAACCTGGTTGTACCCGGGGTTGTTGATGTGTTGCAGATCGATGGCGAAGAACAGCCCACGCCAGGCGTGTACCGTATAGAAAGCCTCTTCGATCGTCTCCCTTCCATACGTTAGACCTCCATCGCCGAGCAGAAAACCGAGTCCTCCGTCCGCCAGGTATTGCTGGTGATACGACTTGATACCGCTCGACACAAACACCGCGCCGGCACGGTCCAGGCTGCGCCCCCAGCGAGTCCCAACCAGATAGGTGCCCGCCTCGATCCCGCTCTCGTCTTCGGTGTAGCAGAAGGATTCTGTCTTGCCGTCGTTCCAGCCCCAGCGTCCGAAGGCCCAGACGTCCTTGATGAGCTCTTGCTGAAAGTTCACTCCGAAGCCGTACTTGATGGAGCCCGGAACCCGGGTAGCGACAATGTCAGGGGTTGGCGTGAGGCCTTCTTTGTAGAGCAGGATCGCCTGGCGATAGTTCCCCATGTCGCCGTGGTTGATATAGCTAAGCAAGCGAAGTTTCGTATCTCGACCCGCCAGCAGGGTAGGGCGCAGCTCGAATTCAATGTTCTCCGCTCGGCTGTTGGCGAGATTTGCGCTGAGGTCAGGGCCGTTCGCCACCTTGGGCATTGCCAGCTCAGCAAACCGCAACCCCCAGTTACGGTCCTCATAATCGAGTATGGCGCCGATGGTATAGCCGCGCGTATCGGCCGCGTAATCGTATGGACCGTTGTTATCGATCACCCAATTGAGGAACTGATAATGGCTGTCGGTGCCTCCGATGTTGTAGTCGAAAAAGTCAGCAGTCGAAAACTTTCCCAGCCGGATCTCCAGGCGCCTTACGGGTAGCTGCGTCTGCAAAGTGAGCGCCGAGCGCTCCTGCGGCATCTTTTCATCGGAAAACGGAATGATCTGCTGCAACATCAGACGCGCGATGTACGGCGCCGATCCGAGCTGAGGATTTCTGACGACATCCAGGTTGGTGAATCCTGCCAGGCCGAGCGCTCCGCTGATGCCGCCCCAGCCCGCCTCCTCGACGTCGAGATAAACCGCCGTGTTGGGCGTGAACTCGTAGCCCGTATACAGCGTGAGCACGCGGGAGATAGCGTTCTCAGAGGTGTTCTTCAGGCTGTTGGGACCGCTGTACAGGGCGTAGAAGCCGCCGTGGGCCTGAAATACGAAGTTGGCCTGGCCGGAGATCCACCACTTGGTATCGTCGGGATGCTTGAAGAAGGTGTCAGGAGGAGCGCTCTGGGTCGGCTCCGCGGTGTCCCCGGCGTTGGGGTCGGCCTGGGCGAACATCCTTGCCGTCACGATTCCCAGCAGTGCGAGCAGGAGCACAGTACAGCGACGCATAGGCAACTTTCTCATCCCTTTCCCGTGGCCAGTATCGCATGAAGCGGCGCGCCCTAACCTGCTGGCGAAAGGGCCGGTTAAGGGTATTACAGTTGGATTACAACGTTTGTCGTTTGACGCGCTTTCGTGGAAAATCTAGAATCGGGAAGGCTGGACGATGGTGTCCAGCTTTTCGCTTACAGGCCCGTCGGCCGCGATTGCGCACCGGGTGGAGCGAAAACTTCCCCGGTCCGTTGGCGGTGTAGCTCAGGTGGTTAGAGCGACGGTCTCATAATCCGTAGGTCGCTGGTTCGAGTCCAGCCGCCGCCACCAAATACTGACAAAAAGGAACTGTTTGCTCATCCCTGCTGGTCAGGCGCGAGGCTTTTGGATTCTCGCAGCCACGCGGGAGTGGAGCCGAGGACCTGATGCAAGACTCATCGAGCGGGAAAACTGCGCTGATTACCGGCATTACAGGTCAGGACGGAGCCTATCTGGCGAAGTTACTGCTGGAGAAAGGCTACACCGTTTACGGAGCTTTTCGCCGCGTCAGCTCCGTAAATTTCTGGCGCATTGCTTCTCTTGGAATTCGCGATCACGCCAACCTGCACTTGGTGGACTACGATCTTACGGACCTGGGGGCCGGTATTCGGCTCATTGAGCGGTCGCAGCCGCAGGAAGTCTATAATCTCGCGGCGCAAAGTTTCGTAAAGCTTTCCTTTGATCAACCTATTACGACCGCCGAAATCACTGGCCTGGGTGCAGTGAATATTCTGGAAGCGATTCGACTGGTTAACCCCGGGATTCGGTTTTATCAGGCTTCAACTTCGGAGATGTTCGGGAAGGTCGACACCACTCCGCAAGACGAGGATACAAGATTCTATCCGCGCAGTCCCTATGGTGCCGCGAAACTCTATGCCCACTGGATGACCATTAATTACCGCGAGGCCTACGAAATTTTTGCGGTGAGCGGTATCCTGTTCAACCATGAGTCACCGCTTCGCGGAATGGAGTTTGTGACCAGAAAGATCACTGATGCCCTGGCCCGTTTGAAGTTGGGTATCCTGGACGTCGTCGAATTAGGAAACCTGGACGCAAAACGAGACTGGGGCTATGCCCCCGAGTATGTTGAGGGCATGTGGAGGATGCTGCAACACGATGTCCCCGATGTCTATGTGCTGGCGACCGGCCACAGCGCAACGGTACGCGATTTCGTTACGTTGGCCGCCGCGGCCATTGGGATGGAAATTGCCTGGCAAGGTGCAGGACCGGAAGAGCGCGGGATCGACCGCAAGACCGGCAGGACCGTGGTGAAAGTGAGTCCCAAGTACTACCGGCCCGCCGAGGTGGATTGTCTACAGGGGAATTCGGCGAAGGCTGAGCGGTTGCTGGGGTGGCGCCCGATGACGCAGCTCGCCGAGTTGTGCCGCCTCATGGTTGAAGCTGACTTGCAACGAGTCTCCACCGGGCAGTCTCTCTACTAGAAATGCGGACAGCTCTGGTTACGGGTGCGGCGGGTTTCACGGGGAAGTACGTGGTAAATGCGTTGGTGCGTCGCGGTTACCGGGTATATGGCGTTGGACTGGGTCCGCCGTCAACCAGCGATTGGATCGCCTGCGACCTGACGAATAAGGAAGAAACTGGAAATGCAGTTGCCCGTGTCGCACCGGATATAGTTGTTCACCTTGCGGCGCTGGCGTTCGTCCCCGAAGGTAACCCCGAAGACTTCTATCGCGTTAACGTATTTGGCACACTGAACCTGATCGAAGCGCTTGCAGGAAATGTGCCGGGTCCATCTAGAGTCCTGGTCGCCAGCAGTGCCAATGTCTATGGAAATAATTCCAGGGAGCTTACCGAAACTGTATGTCCAGCACCAGTCAATCATTATGCGGCTAGCAAGCTTGCTATGGAACATATGGTAAGAACATGGTTTGATCGCCTGCCCATCGTGATTACACGCCCCTTTAACTACACGGGTCCAGGACAGGATGAAAGGTTCGTAGTTCCCAAGATCGTTGCGCACTACCGGCGGCGGGAGGGTAGGATAAAACTAGGGGATACGTCAGCGGAGCGGGATTTTTCAGACGTCGACGATATCGTCGAAGCTTACATGCGGCTGCTGGAAGCCGATGTGCGATCGGAAGTTGTAAATATATGCAGTGGCCGAACGACCAGCATCGCGAGCATCATCACGGAGATGAATGCTATAGCGGGTTACGCGATGGAAGTGGAAGTCGAGTCGGGATTGCTGCGGCGAAATGACATTGCGCGGCTGGTGGGCAGCAACCGCAAACTGTGGGAACTCACGGGCTTCGCGCCGGACACTCCTATGCATGACACGCTGCGCCGCATGTATCTGTCTTAAATTGTTACAGTATCTGCCAGACGCTTGGGGCGTTTGCGGTTTCCGGTCGGGGAGGCTGGGCTGTCCGGGTGGCATTCAGCATCAGGAACGAAGGAGAGGATTGAGTTGCAGCGCATCCGCTGTGTGTTCGATTTGCAGGGCGCGCAAGGCGAGAGCGGCTTCCGGGGCATTGGACGCTACACTCTGAATTTCGCGCGTGCGGTTTCGCGCACCGCCGGCGAGCACGAAGTCTGGATCGCCCTGAGCGGCCTCTTTCCCGAGACGGCCGCCTCGCTGCGCGCCGAATTCAGCAGGATCATTCCGCAGGAGAGGATCGTCACCTTCACCCTGCCCGGGCCAGTCGCCGAGCTCGATCCGGCGAATGCCTGGCGGCGAAAGGCCGCCGAGGCGATCCGCGAACACTTCCTGGCCAGCCTGAACCCGGACTTGATACATGTGTCCAGTATGGTGGAAGGGTTTGTCGACAATTCTGTGACGTCAGTCTCAGCGCGCACCTCTCCATTCTCCACTGCAACTACGTTTTACGACGCGATCCCTTTGCTCTACCCTAAGCAATATTTGTTCAGCCCCGAGATCACTTCCTACTACCTGCGCAAGCTGCAGTGGATGAAATGCGTCGATATATTGCTGGCGATTTCCGCGTCCTCACGTCGCGAGGCAATAGAGTTTCTGAACATTCCCGCAGACCGCATTTGTAATATCTCTACCGGGCTGGAGGAGCATTTCGAGAAAATTGACATCGGTCCGCAGGCTCGCGCGTCGCTCTTCAAGAAATTTGGAATCACCCGGCCGTTTTTAATGTATTCGGGAGCGACCGATACACGGAAAAACATGGAGGGATTGCTGGCCGCCTTCTCTTTGCTGCCCTCCGGGCTTCGCAGCGGCTATCAAATTCTTTTGGCCGGAAAGAACGACGCTCGCCGCCGGCGAGAGTTGCTGGAATTGGCGCGGGGCCACGGCCTGCGTGAGGATTGCCTTATCTTCACCGGGTTTGTGGAGGATGCTGAGTTGCTGGCCCTCTACAACACTTGTGCGTTATTTGTGCTGCCGTCTTTCCATGAGGGCTTTGGCCTGCCGGCGCTCGAGGCCATGGCTTGCGGTGCAGCGACGGTGGCATCCAGTGTGACCAGCTTGCCCGAGGTCGTCGGGCGGGATGACGCCCTGTTTGACCCCCATCAGCCGGCCGACATTGCCAGGAAAATCGAGCAGGTGCTCACCGACGGGGCGTTTTGTGAGACGCTGCGCGAGCATGGCCTGGAGCAGTCCAGGAAGTTCACATGGGAAAGAACCGCAAGGACTGCCTGGTCCGCATTTGAAGAAGTCGTACAAAGAAAGCGGGGAAACCAACACTCTCTCAGTGTTGTACCAGGCTTTGATGCTAGGCCACGGCTGGCGTATTTTTCTCCGCTGCCTCCCGAGAAG
This sequence comes from uncultured Acidobacteriaceae bacterium, assembly GCA_963782505.1. GTDB lineage: Bacteria > Acidobacteriota > Terriglobia > Terriglobales > Acidobacteriaceae > CAVVDY01. The sequence goes on from CAWAKG010000022.1 coordinate 188,192, forward strand.
AGTGGAATATCTGCTTATAGCGCGGAGCTCTTGCCGGAACTGGCTCGTTTTTACAACATCGAAGTAGTCGTCGATCAGGATGTGGTCAGCAATAAGTGGATCGAAGCTAATTTCCCTGTACACTCGGTCTCTTTTTTTGAGCGGCACGCCACCGAATATGATCGCATCGTCTACCAGATGGGGAACTCTCCCTTCCATATTTATATGTTCGATGCCCTTCGGCGCTATCCTGGGGTAGTTGTCCTCCATGACTTTTTTCTAAGTGGAGTCTTCCGCTGGATGGCCGAGACCAGCGGAAAGCAAGACCGGTTTTTACGTGCTGTGTTTGATTCTCACGGGTATTCAGGACTCCTGAAGGAGACGGAGTTTGGCAGGGACTGGGCGGTTACGAACCTGCCGTGCAGCCGGCCGATTATCCATGCGGCAGCCGGCGTCATCG
>CAWAKG010000023.1:0-103304 GCA_963782505.1 uncultured Acidobacteriaceae bacterium
CACCTTTAACCGGTACGCTTGCGAATCCGCCCTGCAGAGGATAGGGTATTGGGCAGTGTCGGGGTGGGCTGTGTTTGATCTGAGTTTCGTGTTGATTGTCGCAGGACTTGCCTTCGGGGGATTTATGGCGCTGATCGGCTTCGGCGGGTTCCTCACGGCATGGTTTCATCGCTCGCTGGGGACACCGCTTCCCTTGCCCACGCTGCACAACAATCGCGAGCGCAACCTGTATCTCGGCGTGGCGGCCGCGGGATTCGTCGTCTGGGGCGTGTCTCTGCTGGTGAGCCTGCACGTTGCGCCTTAAGCCTCCACACGTCGCGCTTGGTTTCGTGCTGTTATTCTGCAAACAGCTGCGCCTGCTCCTCTCCTTTCCCTGCTAATCTCGCCATCTGCTCGATGTAGCCTTCCGCGTCGAATTTCCTGCGTGCGGCCTCGCCCGACATATAGCGAATCGTGCCGTAGATGGGCCGCTCGAACCACGGGCGATCGAACTTTCCCGCCATCGACCATGCAATTCCCGCATAGCCGTTGGGGTCGCGGCCATCGAGGAAGTACTTATCGTTGAGGTACACCGCCTCCTGATACGCCACCTGCGGCGACGGGCTCCACTCCAGGATTTTCTTCGCCCAGTACATGCGCATGTAGTTGTGCATCCAGCCGGCGTGCAGCATCTGCTGCTGCGCCGCGTTCCATAACGCGTCGTGCGTCGCGGCGAACTCAAGTTGCTCGCGCGTATAAACGACAGGCCGCTCGTCTTTCACATGCGCGGCGAGCGTGCGATGCGCCCAGTCAGGCGCACTCTCGATGGAGTCGTAAAGCTGGTTGAAGTGAGCAAAGTTGATGGCCAGCTCGCGCCAGATGATCAGTTCATTGAGGTAGGCATCCTTGGCGGTTCGCGGCGCGCTCGCGTTCTCGACCGCCAGCGCCACTGTGATGGGGCTGATGTGTCCGAAGTGCAGATAGGGAGATAGCCGACTGGTCCCATCCACTTCGGGCTTGCCATGGCGCTCTGGATAATGGGCCAGCTTGTGCGTCACGAATTCTTGCAGCAGCTTGAGCGCTTCACTGGTGCCGCCGACAAACGAGTCCACCGGCGCGACCGAGCGGTCCAGCATCGTCCAGCCTTGGGTGATGTCGTGCGAGCCATCGTCGGGCAGCGCGAGCAGGCCCTTCGGCGACTGCCACTCGACCTTTGCTTTGGGATTCCGCAGCGGCCGTAAGAATTGCCCGAACCTTTGCTGCAATCGGGGCCGGATCACCCGCGCCGCGTATTGCTCCTTTTCCAGCAGCTTCGAAGGCACGATGACGTCGGCGTCGACGGTCCAGAGAGGGACGCTGAGCTTCTTCGCCGCTAACTCGCGCCAGCGCCCGGGTTCGCGCAACGGGTTCTCGTCACCGATGACAATCGATGCCCTCACCTCTTCGCAGAACTTCGTCAGCCGATGATCGGGCCAGACGCGCAGAACGAATCCGATGCCGCGCTTGCGCGCGCGCTCTGCAATGTCGGGGATACCCTGCGCCAGAAATGCGTAGTGCCGAAGATTGGCGTGGGGATAGAACGGCACCGGGGCGAAGAAGATCACTACCGGCTGCTGGAGCGCGTTCGCTACATCAACGGCCAGATCGAGGGCAGGATTGTCGAGCGACCGCTGCGCACGTTGCATCCAGTACACGACCGTCTTCCCCGACGGATCGGGTAGGCCGGCCCGGCGGACAGTGATGCGCGGGTTGGACGCAAGATGCTCGATTCTGTCCATAGTCAGGAATTCGTGCCCGAAGCAGCCAGAATCGCGTCCGCCACCGCCGCCGCTTCCACCGACGCCTTCACGTCGTGTACTCGCACAATGTGCGCTCCCTGTAAGATGCAGGCGACCATGGCTGCCAGGGAGCCGTTCAGCCTGTCGCCTGGCGGTACCTCGCGGCCGGTTCGCTCAGCGATGGTCCTGCCGATAAATGATTTTCTCGACGCTCCCGCCAGCAAAGGAAATCCCAGGCGATGGAAGCGGCCAAACTGCGCCAGCAACGGATAGTTGTCGTCGAAGTTCTTGCCGAAGCCGAATCCCGGGTCAAGCACAATGCGTTCCCGCTCTAAACCCGCTTCGAACGCCGTCTGCAAGCGATTGGCGAGATCGTGCCCAACCTCGCTCACAATGTCGGATGCCGGCTTAAGGTTTCGCCACTCGCGTGGCCTGCCACGAGTATGCATCAGCACGACACCGCAACCCAACTCGGCGCATGCCCTAGCCATCTCGAGATCCCACTGAAGGCCGCTTACGTCGTTTACGATTTCCGCACCTGCATTCACGGCCTCGCGGGCGACGGCAGCCTTATAGGTGTCAACCGACAGCACGGCCTCCTGGCGCTCTTTTCGCAGCGCATGTATGACGGGCAAAATGCGTTCCAGTTCTTCGTCCGCGCTTATCGACGGGTTGGACTCCTGATCGCCCTGCAAGACCGCTCCTGGCCGCGTCGACTCGCCGCCAATATCGAGAATGTGGGCTCCTTCGTCCAGCAGCCGTAACCCATGCTCAACGGCCCGATCGGCGGGAAAGTATCGGCCGCCGTCGGAAAACGAATCGGGGGTGACGTTGATGACTCCCATCACCACCGTGCGTGCTCCGAGTTCGAGGCTTCTGCTGTGCAGACGCCAGAACAACCGTTGGCGCATGGAGCAGATTCTAACCTCCTGCGAAGACCACAACGCTGGAATGCCTCGCGAGGCGGTGTAAAATCCGACTTAAAGCCCTATGTTTCCGGCCCGCTATTTTGGCTCCTTGGTGATGCTTCTGCTGCTGGCGCAACCCTTTGCGTTTGCGGAGAAGAAGCCGCAAAGCCGAACCGAGGGTTCCAAGCTTGACCGCGCCATCGGAGAGATCCTGGCCGAGCCCGGTGTCGCTCGCGGCGCCTGGGGAATCGACGTTGTCTCTCTCGATAGCGGCAAGACGATTTATGCCCTGAACCAGGACAAGCTGTTCACACCCGCCTCGAACACCAAGCTGTTTACCACCGCCGCCGTGCTGGGCCTGATCGGGCCAAGCTATCGCTTTCGGACGACGGTGGAAACCACCGGCACGCTCGACAAGTATGGCCGTCTGGATTCGGACCTGGTGCTGGTGGGACGCGGTGACCCTAACCTCTCGGGTCGCGTGCTGCCCTACAATCTGCGGACCGAACGTAAGGCGCCGCCCATCCAGGTCTTGCAGGAGCTGGCCGACCAGTTGGTACAAAAAGGGCTGAAGTTTGTCGACGGCGACGTTGTGGCGGACGACTCATACTATGTCTTCGAACGCTACAGCGAAGGCTGGGCGCAAGACGATCTGGTCTGGGAATGGGGCGCGCCGGTTTCCGCGCTGACCATCAATGACAACGTCATCTTCGTCAACATCCTCCCGGGAGCTCATCCCGGGGAGCGTGCATTTCTCAACATCACTCCCTTTCCGGAGTACTATCGCGTCGAGAACCGGGTTCTGACCACGCCGCAAGGAACCGGTCCCCGCAAGATCTACATCAACCGCGAGCCGGGTTCGAACCAGCTCACCATCTGGGGCAATATTCCGCTGGACGATCCCGGCGCGGGCGAAGCTTTGGCGATCGAAGATCCGGCTGACTTTGCAGCCAGGCTGTTCACCGAGCTGCTGGAGCAGCGCGGCGTTGTCGTTTACGGCCGCCCTCGTACACACCACACCGACCTCGCCTCAATCCAGACCTTCTCGGTCACGGCGGTAGCCTCCGGGGGTGGCGGCGATGCGGCCGGCGGTACAACTCAGGCGCCGCTGGTGCTGGCCAGCTACCAGTCGCAGCCGGTGCTGGAAGACCTGCGCGTCATCAACAAAGTCAGCCAGAACCTTCATGCCGAACTCATGCTCCGGCTGCTCGGCAAAGAAAGGGGTACCTCCGGATCAATTCAGGGTGGCCTGGAGGTGCTGCGCGGATTTCTGATCAGCGCCGGCATCCAGCCGGATGATTTCGCCTTCTATGACGGCTCCGGCTTGTCGCGCGAAGACCTGGTGACGCCGGAGGCTCTAGTGCAATTGTTGATCTACGCCCACGAGCAAAGCTGGGGGGTGCTCTTCGAAGACACCCTACCGGTTGCCGGCGTCGATGGCTCGCTCGCCGATCGCTTCAAGAACACTCCCTTGCAAGGTGTGGTGCGCGGTAAGACCGGCTCACTGACGCACGTCAATTCCCTCTCCGGCTATGCGACCACACGGAGCGGCGATCACGTGGCCTTCTGCATCATAGTGAACAATTACGACATGAACACGAAGAAAGCCCTCGACACGATCGACAAAATTCTGGGGCAGATCGTCGCTGACGGGAAGTAAGGGAAAAGCGCTAACCGCGGATTCACGCGGAGGAACGCGGAAAGAGCTTTGGCCGGGATGTCCACGGACGGGCGCGTATCGCAATGGGAGCCTGAGTAACTGATTCGCCCAACCCTCCCGCGGTTAGGTAGACACGGGATTCCCCCTGGAGAACTCTCAGGAAATGTCTTCGACTGAATCCGCGTTAGTCCGCGTAAATCCGCGGCCCGCCTTCCTTCTTGATACCATCGAAAAGTGATCGCTTCTCAAGATGTTCGTGTTCGTTTCGCACCTTCTCCGACGGGCCAGTTGCATGTCGGCAACGCCCGCACCGCTCTGTTCAACTGGCTCTTTGCCCGTCAGAGGCGAGGGACGATGGTGCTGCGCATCGAAGACACCGACCTGGAGCGCAGTGAGGCGCGCTACGAGGCGCAGCTGCTCGACGACCTGAAGTGGCTGGGCCTCGACTGGGACGAAGGGCCGGACATCGGAGGCCCCTATACCTCGTATCGCCAGAGTGATCGCCTCGACATTTACCGCGAGCACGCCGAGCGCCTGCTCAGCGAAGGGAAGGCCTACCTCTGCTTCTGCTCGCAGGAGGAGTTGGAACAGGACCGCGACGCGGCTATGGCGGAAGGCCGCTCGCCGCTTTATCCCGGAACCTGCCGCAGCATTGACCCTGCCGAGGCGCAGCGCCGGCGCGCGTGCGGCGAGCCTGCGGCCATTCGCCTGCGCATTCCCGAGCACCCGATTCGCTTCCACGACATCGTGCGCGGAGCGGTTGAGTTTCCCAACGAAGCGGTCAGCGACCCCATCATCCTGCGTTCGTCGGGCATCCCGGTCTACAACTACGTCGTTGTGGTCGACGACGGGCTGATGAAGATCACGCACGTCATTCGTGGCGACGATCACCTGTCGAACACGCCCAAGCAGGTTGCGCTCTATGAGGCGCTGGGCTGGCCAGTGCCGGAGTTTGCGCACCTCTCCACCATTCTTGGCAGCGACGGGAAGCGGCTGTCGAAGCGGCACGGTGCAACTTCGATTGCAAACTTTCGCGACATGGGAGTGCTGCCCGAGGCGCTGATGAACTACCTGGCGCTGCTGGGCTGGGCGCCCAGCGGAGGCACGCGCGAGATCTTTTCGCCCGCCGAATTGAAGAAGGAATTTCGCCTGGAGCGCGTAACGCCTTCTGCCGCCGTCTTCGACATGGAAAAGCTCTACTGGCTGAACCGGCACTACATCAAGCAGAGCCCGCCGGAGCGCATCGAGCGCCTGGCACTTCCATTCTTCGTCTGAAGCTGGTTCCATACCGATCGATCCTTGCATCGCGTTGCCCACGTGGTTCAGCAAAGTCATCGCGCTGCTGGTGCCATCCGTAAACAAGCTCGACGAGCTGCCCGGGCGTGCCAATCTGATCTTTCGCGTCGATCCCGCGGCTGCGCTCGCCGCGCCCGACAACGCCGAAGTGCTGGCATTGCCCAAAGCTAACGATGTGCTCTCCGACTTCGCCCGGAGAGTCGAAGCCGAGCAACGAAGCCATGACGCCCGAGCGCTTCAAGACAATCGTCAACGAGGTCAAGGAGAAGACCGGCGCGAAGGGAAAAGAACTTTTTCACCCCATTCGCATTGTGATCACCGGCTCGCACTCCGGCCCCGAGTTCGACAAGCTGATTCCGATCCTTGAGGAGGGTTCTCAGCTCGAACTGCCGATTCACGTGATGAGCGTGCGCGAACGCGTAGAGTCATTTCAAGCAGCTCGCACGCACAAGTAACACTGCGACCGCCAAACGGCAGTGGTACCATTGCCTCTCGCATGGCAAAATCTTCCGCAGTCAAGGGCTCGACGCACAAACTCACCTACTACGGCGCGATTAGAGATCCCCGCGACCGGCGCGACCGCCGCTACTCGCCCGGTGCTGCTCTCATCAAACTGCCACCGTTCGTTGATTTGCGGCCTTGGTGTCCAAGAGTTCACGAGCAGGGACATCCGCTCACGTGCACGGCGCACGCCATCGCCGGCGCTTTTCAGGTCGAACAGCGGCGCCTGGGGATCAAAGACTTCTCTCCTTCCCGGCTTTTCATCTACTACAACACTGTCGCCGTCATGCGCGCCAAGCACAAAGACGGTGCTAACCTGCGCGCTGCGCTCAAGGCCGTGGCCCGGCATGGTGTCTGCCCGGAGAAGAATTGGCCTTTCTCGCTGACCAGGGCCGCCATGGCGCGAAAGCCGAATGAACGCGCCTACCACCTCGCGGAGCATCACAAAATCACACTCTACGAGCGCATCATGATGGGCGAGCGCTCCCGCGCGGAGTTTCTGCGTCTGCTGAAGCACCGGCTGGCGGAAGGCTTCCCGTTTGTCTTCGCCTTCCTGGTGCACGAAAGTTTCGAAACTGATCATGTGGCGAAGACCGGCGTGATGCCCATGCCGAAGCGAGGCGAGAGATTGAGGGGCTGGCACGCTGTTATGGCGGTCGGCTACGACGATCACCATCGCCGCGTGCTGGTGCGTAACTCCTGGGGCTGGACCTGGGGCATCAAAGGCTACTTCTGGATGCCTTACGACTACATCGCCAATCCGCGAGTCACCGCCGACTTCTGGACCCTCCGCGGGGTAACGCCTCTGACAGAACCTTCTTAACTGCTGCCAGCATTCAAACGCGTCGGATTGAATTTCACTTGCGCCCTGGCAACCGGCCCTCCATCAGGTATTCTTCTTATTGTGTCCAGCAGAAGGCGCCCACTGCTGATCTTCCTGTTTCTTTCGTCTTCGCTTTGGTCAACTCTCCTGATTGCTCAGGAAAACTACGAGATCCAGGTGTATGGGTCGGAAACCGTTCCGCCGAAGACCACCATGGTTGAACTGCACAGCAACTTCACCATTCAGGGCTCGACGATGCCGCAGGACGGCGTAATTCCCACCCAGCACGCCATGCACGAAACGCTGGAGATCACGCAGGGCTTCACGTCCTGGTTCGAAACCGGGTTTTACGTCTTCACCTCCATCACCGGCTCGAACGGGTGGGAGTGGGTGGGCGATCACATCCGGCCGCGGGTGCGCGCTCCCGAGAGCTGGCACTGGCCAGTCGGGGTGAGCCTGTCGGCGGAGTTCGGCTACCAACGGCGAAGCTACGCTACCACAACGTGGGACTTTGAGCTGCGCCCGATCGTCGACAAGCAAAAAGGCCGGCTCTACTGGGCCTTCAATCCTGCATTTGACACCGGCTTCACCGGGCCTCCGCACGACAAGGCCTGGTCCTTCTCTCCCGCCATCAAGGTGTCATGGGATTTCACCAGGCACATCACCGGCGGCGTGGAGTATTACGGCTCCTTTGGGCCGGTCGCCAACATCGATCCCTTTCATGACCAGGCGCAAGCCATCTATCCGGTGATCGACCTGAACATCTCGCCGGTGTGGGAGATCAACTTCGGGCCCGGCATTGGCTTCACGACCGGCACCGATCACCTGCTCTTCAAGACCATCATCGGCAGACGGTTTAGCTGGGGGAAGTCGGGAGGCCACAACCACTCGCCAAAATCGTCGAATTAGCGATTGGCGGGCGCGGGGCCGCTGTCTTTGCTACTGAATGCGCGCCAGCTCATCGGAATACAGCTTATTGTCGGGGAACTCGATGGCCAGTCCGGCGAGCAGGGTCTTCGCGGTGTGGGTATCTTTATCGCGCAACGCAGCAACCGCCAGCAGCAGCCGCGCGAATGGCGCCAGATAGTGGCCCTTTGCAGCGACGATGCGGAGCTGCTCAACTCCCTGCTGCTTGTCGGTCTGCGCTCCCGTAAGGCGCAGTATCCAGCGCACCGGAGCTGGGTTCACGCCCAGCAGGTAGTTTTCCGCTCCCAGCGAAAGGTAGGCATCGTAGATTGTGGGATCGATGGTCAGCAACTGTTGCGCCAGCTCGCGCGAGGTCTTGATGTATCCCAGGCTCGCCACGTTTCGCTTCTCGATCAGAGCCGCGTAGTCACCGCGCAACCCGTTTGCCATGACCTTGGCAAACAGAGCGTTGACATTGTTAGGATTCTTTACCAGGGCTTTGTCGGCCAGGCCCTCGCCCTTGGTGAGGCTGGCATCGAACTCGGCCTTAATAGACGCATCGGGCATCAGCTTGTGCCGGCTCTGGAAGTGGTTGTCGTCGACGAACAGGTCGGACTCCAGAATGTGCAGCCGCCCGAACTCCGAGAACAGATAGGCGGCCGCATCGGAAACATAGCCCATCGGGTCCGACGCATTCGCCTGTTGATACTCCCGAAAGGTAGCGTGCGCACCGCTGAAGTCGAGGTTGTACATCTGGCGATAGCCCTGGTCGAGGTTGGACGCGCTCGCGAAAGCAGGCAAACTGGCGCACGACAGCGCGAGGAGCAGAAGCCCCAGAGCAACCGATCGACTTTTGCAGGTTCGCTTCAATGTGATGTCACAATGCACGCCAGTGTAGATGTCTTGCGCTTGTGCAATGATTCTAGTCGTCCTTCTGGTTCCCAGGTGCAGGTAATTGTTTAGAACCCTATAACTTGCAAAAGTTTCAGCCGAAGTTGTAAACAATCGGTCACGCCGCCAGCTCCAGATGGTCAACTGCACCGCATTTGAATATCTGGTGTTGAAGCGGCAAGCTGGCGCGAATAACTTCCAGCTTCGAGTGAGGGACAGGATGGTTCGCCCTAACGCGCTGCGTCGCGCATTGCTGCTTGCCCTTGCAGTCATGGTTTCAATCGCGGCCTTTGCCAAACAGGGCGCCGATACGTCGAGCGATCCCCGGCTGAAGAACGCCTATCGCTTCGAGCGCGCCGGATGGGTCTACGTCCACCTCGAAGGCTTGCCCTCCGAGATCGGTTTCCAGCATGGCTACCTGCTGGCCCCTGAGATTCAGGACGGCTTCAAGGCCGTGCAGTTGATGGATACGCACGACGCCAAGCGTGATTGGAACTTCTTTCGCGAGACCGCGCAGAACGTCCTGTGGCCGCACATCGAGAGCGAATACCGGCAGGAGCTCGAAGGCATTGCCGACGGACTCAAGGCCCGCGGAGTTTCGCTCGACCTTTGGGACATCGTCGCGCTGAACGCGATGGAGGAGATCCCCGGCTATTACGTGCCGACGCTCGAAAAGCAGCAAAATTCCTCGGCGAAACTGACGCAGAAAGCTCCGGGCAACTGTAGCGCCTTCGTCGCCACCGGGTCGTGGACGAAAGACCACAAGCCGGTCATCGCCCACAATACCTGGACGAACTATCCCGTCGGCGAGCGCTGGGCGGTGATCTTTGACATCGTTCCCGCCAAGGGCTACCGCATCCTGATGGACGGCTATCCCGGCGTGATCGCCAGCGATGACGACTTCGGCATCAACTCCGCCGGCATGATGATTACCGAAACCACGATCACCGGCTTTTCTCTCTTCGATCCCAACGGTGTTCCTGAATTCGTGCGCGCCCGCAAGGCCATGCAGTATGCCAACTCCATCGACGACTACGTGCGCATCATGCTCGATGGGAACAACGGCGGCTACGCCAACGACTGGCTGCTGGCCGATAACAAGAGCGGCGAAATCGCGCGCTTCGAGCTGGGGTTGAAGATCCATCGCGTGTGGCGCAGCAAGGACGGATATTTCGTCGGCTCCAACTTCCCCAGCGATCCTGAGTTAATCAAGAAAGAAACTATTTACGACCCGAACAATGCGGGCAGCTCGCAGAACGCTCGCCACAAGCGTTGGGAGGCACTGGTGGCGGAGAGCAAGGGCCGCATCGACGTCGAGCTGGCGCAGCAATTCGTCGCCGATCATTGGGACAGCTATGAAGCCAAGCCCGGGCCTGATGAGCGTTCTCTCTGCGGCCATGCGGACGTATCGCCGCGCGGCGCGCCCGACTGGGACTGGACGCCGTACTATCCCGGCGGCGCAACCAGCGGCAAAGCCGCCGACAGCACCATGACCAGGAACATGGAGTTCACCGCCCGCGCCGGGCATCCCTGCGGCGAAGACTTCATTGCCGACAAGTTTCTCGCCTCGCACTCGGAATACGACTGGATGCGGTCTTCGCTCAAGGACATGAAGGGCAACCCCTGGGCGGAGTTCAAGTCTGGCGAGAAGGCGAGCGTAACCCCGTGATATCCAAAAGGCGAGCCTTCGAGGAAATAATCGAGGAGAGCCTCTTTGCTCCTATTCCCACTTGATACGATTTCCGCTGCCACCCCCCAAGGCGTAGTCGCCGGCATCAAACTTCAGATCAACCAGCTTGTTGTTCCTCGACACCATGTTGCCCCAAAGGGTGTGGATCTCTACCTCCGGAAAAGCAGACAGGATAGCGCGATTCCCCGATTCGGAAGAGAATGGCGCGACAACGAGTGGAGCATTCGCCGAGTCAAACCCCTCGCCTGCTCGGTCCTTAAGGGCCTGCAAGGCAACTCGAACGGTGGCCCCGCTATCGATAATAAGGTCTAGCAGAAGATATCTTCCGTGTGACGGCTTTCGGGGAATGTCGCCGTAACAGATCTCCGGATTTGCGGTACGCTCACTCCGTGACGGCATGAGAATCCCGAGGGGAGACGAGGGAAACACTGCTTTGTAAGGTCTCAGCAGGGATAGGCCCGATCGCAGAATAAATATGGGCACGAGTTCTCCCGCGGTCCTGTTCGACGGAGACGTTCGCACATGGAACAGAAGAATTCCACTTATAGCCTCCAGACGGTCGACTGTTTTGGAAACATTTTCCTGCTCAAGCAGCATTTCTGCCTTCAGTCGCTCAGCCTCTGCGTCCTTGTACACGCGAGGTTCACCGGCACGATTTGACCGGATTGCACGCAATAAGTGCCTTACTACTTCCGGAATACCGTCAGATGAGTGCGCCGCAACCAGGCCCGCTAATGCTGGCGAATGCTTCGCCAAGGCGGCGCGATCTAACCCGTGCAACACGGGAAGGATTACCTTGAGACCATTTGTTTCCATGGCAGCCAGGGCATTTAACTCCTTCTTCGGCCAACTCTTTGCGAAGTAATTTTGGCTTGCGATGACTACGCCAAACCTAGACTGTGCCAGGGCCTCATCAATGCTTGTTTGCACAGGGTCGCCCACCTTCAGTTCCAAACGGTCATACCAGACTTCCAGGCCTCTAGCTATGAGTTCTTGAGACAGTGGTTCAACGAATCCTTTGTCTTCGCTCGCATAAGAAATGAAGACATCCCATTGCTTTTCACCAGAGCCTGGACGCTCAGGCACGTGCATCTCCGGGAATCGAGGCGGGCTCGAAGGTACTACGCTCCGCTCGGCTTGCATCGAAAGCAGTCGCAGCATCAGGTCTTGTGATTGCAGCCTCTCACTCAACGGGCCGAGGCTCACCACCGCCTCCTTAATAGCCCAAAGGGGCTGTGAGTTGGGAAAGCTACTCACCTCCCAGAAGCCTTGCGGATTCTGTCGGTTCATAATCGTGATAGCGGCTGCTGCCAGTGCGTCGGTTTCCACGCCAACCCCGAGCCTAAGCAAAGACTGCACCATAAGCTCCTTTTGTGGCGAGGTCCAATAACTTTCAATGCTGCGGCCTTCAATCTTACAAGCGTACGTCTCCGACAACTGTTCCTTAGCGTCCTTGCATTGCACCATCCAATCTATCGCTCGCAGGAAGATTGCAGCTCCCTTACGCTCGCCGCACGCCAGCAACGCCATAGTGGCGTCGGCCGTGTAGGCCAGTTCGCCCGGCTCGTCGGGATGTGCTCCCCAGGACGAGTCGTTGTTCTGATTGTTCTTGAGCCAATCTCGACCTCTCTTGATCGCGTCGCCAAACTCTCTTTCCCTCCCAGGGTATGCCGTCAGGGCCTTGAGGGCATAAGCAGTACTGGTGGTATCGCTTTTTTCGCCTGGGATGATTCCCCATCCGTGGTCAGCATTTTGAGCTCGCTCGAACCACTCGACTCCTCTTTGCACCTTTGGTGATTCGTAGGGCTCACCAGTTTCCAACAGCGCAAGAAGGGCCAGGTAGGTAACACGTGCAAAACTGCACTCATCGCTGGAATCACTGGTACCCCATCCGCCATCTTCGCGCGCCTTAGCTAGGATCAGTGCTTTCCCTGCTGACATTTGGGGAGAATTTTCTCGCTCACCGCAAGCCTTTAGCGAGATGATGGCGTTGGCTGTCCCACTGACACTGGGAGGCTTTGAAGTCTCCAGTGACTGACACCATCCGCTTTTCCCTTCTCCTTTGTATTGGAACCTGCTACGTATGTAACCCTGGGCTCTCGATAAGGCCCCACCGATCCGCTGTCGCAGGCCCAGTAGTTCTTCGATTTTCCAACTCGCAGCGGCCATCATGTCTCCTAATTACATACTTCTTTCGTGACTGGCCAGAACTCAGGCTCACCGAAACTCACTTACTCAGACGTGACCCTGCGACAAGCTATTTATCACATTTTGACGCGCCTCGCCCACCGAAGAAAGTTGCGAGAGGCGTTTCATGATCTTCTGGCCATTTCTAAGTGCTTTGTATAGAACACACAGTTATCATCGTGATGCGCCTGTGCATTCGCGCGGTTTTCAACCCCACTTAAACCCTTATTCACATCGTTAATGCACAATAACAGTAGCCATGAAACCACAACGGGTGTGGCATAAGTTCAGTTGGCCTATTCGCTTTCATCCCAAGCCCGCCATTCCCCGATACGTTCCTCCGCTCGAGGAAGGCAAATATACAGTTAAACTGGCGAACGACGCCAACGAGTTCCGCGAAGCCCTTCGGTTGCGCTATCGCGTCTTTAACCTTGAGTTGCGCGAGGGACTGGCGACCTCCCACTCCACCGGCCACGATTTTGACGAGTTCGACCCTGTTGTCGACCACGTCATTGTCAAGTGCACCGCCGACGATGCCGTGATCGGCACGTATCGCCTTCAGACCGGCCTATCGGCGGCGAAGAACATCGGCTACTACAGCGAGCGCGAATTCGATTTCACGCCCTATGATCCGCTGCGCGCCGAGGTGCTGGAACTGGGACGCGCCTGCATCGAACGGGCGCACCGCAAAACGCCGGTGCTGACGCTGTTGTGGAAGGCCATCGCGCAGTACGCCCTGACACGCGGTTGCCGCTACCTCATCGGCTGCAGCTCGCTGACCTCGCAGGACCCGATCGTAGGCTCCAAAGTCTACACCCAGATGCAGGACTTTCTGGCCCCGACGGAGATGCAGACCGTGCCGCGGCCGGCCTATGCCTTCGAGCTGCGCGACGGCGAAACCAGCGAAGAGGCCAAGATTCCCAAGCTGCTGCGGGCCTACCTGGCAACAGGAGCTCAGATCTGCGGGCCCCCGGCCATGGACCGCGAGTTCCGGACCATCGACTTTCTTACTTTGCTGGACTTAGGTAGAGTGCCCAAAGGCGCACGTGTGCGCTTTATGGGTGAATGATCGAGTTCTTCCTCCGGCAATCGCGTAGAGTTCGCCGCATAGTTCACTTCGCAGCCGTTCTGTCGCGCTGCCGGGTGCAAGCCGTCCGCCTGAAACGCTCGGCCTCGGCCAAAGCCTCTGTTTGCGTGCAGCTTTTGCAGGGTTGGTGCGCGGCTTCGCTGGCCGCAATGGAAGTTAAAGTAGAGGTTGAGGGTGTCCCGCCAACCGGTGGCCTTATTGTAAGTAATCACCTCAGCTATCTCGACATCCTGGTGTATAGCTCGCTTACGCAATGCGCCTTCGTCTCCAAGGCCGAGGTGGCCCGCTGGCCGATCTTCGGGCAGTTTGCGAAAGATGGAGGAACCATCTTCGTACAGCGCGAAGACCGCTTCTCCTTGCGCCGTGCGAATCAGCAGATTGCCGAATATCTGAGAGCCGGTGTCGCCGTCGCGCTCTTTCCGGAAGGCACCACCACTGACGGCTCCCACGTTTTGCGCTTCCATCCCTCGGTGTTTCAGTCGGCCATCGACGCGGGAGTTGTGGTGACCCCCTGCGCCCTCTCTTACACTGCGCTCGGCGGTAGTGAAAAAGAAATCGCCTGGTGGGGCGACGTGACGCTCATGCCGCACGCCTGGAAGCTGCTCGGCCAGCGCCAGGTGAGCGCGAAGGTGATCTTCGGAGAACCGCTGGCCGTGACCGGGGCGCGCAGAGAGCTTTGCGATCGAGCACGGGAGCGCGTCGTCGCGCTGAGGGAAGAGCTGGTATGAATGCGAGTGGAAGAGCCAGTGATTTTCGCCAATTCTTCTGCCCTGCGTTTGGCATAACGATACTTCTGTTGCTTGTAGTTTTGTGCGGATGCAAGCACGCTGACGAGGCAGCGAAGGTCACTGACTATATGCACGATTTGCGGGAAGCCTTCAACAAAGGAAACTGCGAAGCGATTTACACCGAAGCCGACCCAGCCTTTCGAACTCAGTCGGCGGAGAGCTGGGATAGGCAATGTGCCGAACTTCGGCACAATCTCGGAAGCTGGAACAGTTTTCGTGAAAGCCAGTCTCATGAGAAGAGCTCGGACCCCCGGTTGCGCCTTGTAATTGGCGAGGCAGTGTTCGCCAATGGCAGCTACCATTTGGAGGCTGTGTGGAACGTTACCGGCCCCCGCAGTCGGCTTTGCTATATGCAGATCGGAACGGAGCCTGATTTGATCACGGTTCCACCTATGAAGTGGCGTAACCCGAGGGACGTTCCGCGACTTCCGCTGCCGTCAGGTTAGAGGATCTTCGTCGGTTCTTATCATTTCCGGCGTAACGAGCGACTTCCCTCAGAGGCTAAAGGCGGGGTCAGACCGAACCCTCGACGCGGCTGAAGACGCCCTCTTCCCACGCCGCTGCTTTTCAGCGATGCTATACGGTTGTGTTCGCGAGGTTCCTATGTCCGATGCCGCCACCACCTGGACCACGAAAGTCCGCCAGCATCCCGAGCGCTCCGTTCCCGAGCGCGCGCAGGAATTCCTCGCCACCGGCCAGGTGGCGCATGTCGGCTTCGAGTTCGACGGCCTGCCCTACGTCATTCCCATGCTTTACGAGTATTCGTCCAAGCGGCCCGACCGGATGTACTTGCATGGAGGCCCTTCCAGCCGGATCTTGGATGCGCTGGGTTCCGGCATTCCGGTGTGTGCGACGGTGACCCAACTCGACGGGCTGGTGTATTCCCGAGATGCGAAGTATCACTCCGCGAATTACCGCTCTGTGATGTGCTTCGGGCGCGGACGCCTGATTGAAGATGAAGACGACAAGCGCACCATCTTCGAGGAGATGACGCTACGCTACTTCCCCGGACGCACTGCCGGACGCGACTACATTCCGGCGCCACCGGCGCACCTGGCGACCACGATGGTGATCGAAGTCGTGATTGAGGAGGTCACCGCCAAGATGCGCGAAGGCGGGCCCAAAGGCCCACACGATGAGGACGACACCGCGCTTGGCACGCGCGGCGTGGTCGAGCTGTGACCTATTCTTTCGGGCGCAGCACCAACGTCTGATCCAGCCGGAAGTACATCTCCGCCTCCGCCGGCACCTTGACCTGCTTGCCGCGAGTAAACAACTGAGTGAGACCGCCGCTCACCGCGCCTGCTGCTGCTCCAATGCCGGCGCCCTTGCCGCCGCCAAAGATTCCACCGAACATGGCGCCCAGGCCCGCGCCTCCACCGGCGAACTCCAGCGTGCGCTTGTTGGCGCGCAGCCCGGCGCGCCCCTTCTCCACTTCATCGGAGGTCATCACGCGATACTCCTTTTTCGATATTCGATCGGATGAGGAGCGGGCAGAAGCCGCTCGGAAGATGTGCCCGCACTCTATCACTTACTACCGAACGGTTGCCAGCCGCTACTCCGACTCGAGCACGAGGTAGCTGAGTGCGCCATCGCGTTCGATTTGCAAAACGACCGGGGCGCCTCGCTTTACCCCGCGCAATTTCTCGCGCAGCTCGGCCACGTCTTTTACCGGCTGGCCGTTGACGCTGTGGATCACGTCTCCCGTCTGCGGGCCTTCACCCAGCAACGCGGCCGTAGGGGTCTTGGCGGCAACCACCACTCCGCTGGGAATCCGCAAGTCAGGCAGCATCTGTTTCAACTCGCCCTTGAGGCTGACGCCAACCACGCCGAGCCGTGACACGAGATTGTCGGGCCCGGTGACCAGATCGGCAAAACGCTGTGGATCGTCGGAGCGTTCGATCAGCGTCACGGAGTAATCCAGCTTTGTCTCACCGCGCAGCACTTCGATCCTGGTCGTCTGGCCCACCTTGTACTCCATCAGATCGAGGGCGAACTGTCGCACATTGGTCACCGGCTTTCCGCCCAGGGAGGTCACGACGTCGCCAACCTTCAGGCCTGCCTTGTCGGCGGGCGAATCCGGGGTGATATCTTCCAGCAACACGCCGCGGGCAGTTGGCAGATTCAGGCCTTCGAGCAGATCGGGAGTGATGCTACGCACCGCAACGCCAATCTCCACGCGATGCACATGGCCTTCGGTGCGCAGTTGCTCGTAGATGTTCTGCACTACGTTGCTGGGAACTGCAAAGCCGAGGCCTTCATTTCCGCCCGATTCCGACAGGATGAACGTATTGATGCCGACCACCCTGCCATCCACGTCCACCAGCGGGCCGCCACTATTGCCAGGATTGATGGGCGCGTCGGTCTGAATGTAGATTGCGGGATTATCGGGATCGATCTGCCGCTCGGTGGCGCTCACCACGCCCATGGTGACGGAATTCTCCAGCCCCAGCGGGCTGCCGAATGCGAAGACGACCTCTCCCTGTCTCAATTGACTGGAGTCGGCAAGCTGGAGCGCCGGCAGGTTCTTCACGTCGATCTTGAGCACGGCCACATCGGAGATCTGGTCTACGCCGACCAGCTTGGCCTCCAGCGGCCCATGCACCGCGTCCATGTCCTGCTTGATCCCCTGCAGGCGCACGCGGATTTTCCGCGCGCCTTCCACTACGTGCGCGTTGGTCACGATGTAGCCATCGGAGCTCAGAATCACGCCGGCGCCCACTCCGCGCTGTGGAGTCAGGTAGGCGGTCGAGGTGTCAGCCTTATCACTATCGCTGTTGCTGTCGCTACCGCTGCCGCCTGTGCTGAGGCCGTAACCGACTGTCAGCACCTGCACCACGGATTTCGTTACAACGCTCGATAGTTTCTGCACTGACTGACTGAACTCATGAAGAGGATCGTTCCTCAGCAGTACTGTAGGAGTTGGGGATGGCGCAGACTGGCTGGTCTGACCTTGGACGAAAGTGGCTGCCAGAAGAAGACAAACGAGGCTGGTAAAGGTCGAGCGCGCACGAACGGACATAAGCATGATTGTAAGCTGGATTTTCAGGCCGGCTGGAGATCGCCCACTTGGTAATTCCCCTCTCTGAGGACAACGGTTCCACTTATCGCGGCATTTGCCAGCGCAGCCCGACGCGCACCAGAATCGGTTGTCCGAGATTCACGACCGGCGTGCGTGCGATTTCATAGCTGCTGTTAGTGATGTTCTCGCCGGCAACAAAGATGTCTATTCCCTTGTGGAGGGAATGCGTGACGCTGCCGCTCATCACGAAGTAAGAGCCCAATGGAAGCAGGTTCTGGTCGTCATCATATTCGTTGCTGGCGGCTCGGCCCTGCAGGGCGACAAAGAAGTGGCGTGGCGCGGCCCACGTTCCCTGGAAGGTCACGCTGTTGCGCGGCACCAGCGGCACCAGGTTGCCCACCAGCGCCGGATTCGCAGAGAAGGAAATCACTGTCGAATCAACGAACTGATACGCGGCGGAGAAATTAATGTGCTCGCTCACGTGTAAGTTCGCGCCTAGCTGAAATCCGGGAGCCCAGATTTCGCCGAGGTTCTGTCGCTGCCGCAGGATGAGCGCATTCGTCACTTCCAACGTCACGTTCGCGATTGGCGTGGTCACGTATCCCCAGAAAAACGTGCCGTTCACGCTCAGCCGGTCGTGCAGCATGGTGGCCCGCACGCCGGTTTCAAGGCCCTTGAAATGCTCGGCCACAAGATAGGGATTCGCCAGCGTCAACACATTGCCGACGCGAAAGCTGCGATACAGCTCGTTCAGCGTAGGGGCGCGGAATGATCGATAGCCTGAAGCATACAACACCACGCCGTTGTTCATGCGGTACGACAGCGTGGCACGCGGATCGAACGAGTTCTGCCCTCGCGCGGGATAGTAGACAGTGGCCGTCTTGCCGCCAATCGGCGTGCGCGAGGAGTGGGCATCGAAGTTGCTCCACAGGTCTTCGCGACCGGAGACCGATAGCGCCCACCGATTCGTGAACTGGAAGATTCCTTCCACAAACGCGCCGAGCGACTGCTGGCGTCCTCCGTTGGCGAGGTTCGCCGTCGGCTTGCTCAGCACGTACGACGTCTCCAGGCTCCAGCCCTGCACATCCTGGCCGTCCAGGCCCGCCAGCAGGCTGAACTTCGAATTAATCGCCTTCGACCACTGCCCGATGAACCCCATCTGCTGCACCGGCACGTATTGGTTGTTGGTCAGCGCCTCTGAATTGCGGTTCGGGCTGACGGACGAGAACGTCTGGTGGTAATTCTCGGTCCCGCCAAACAGTCGCAGTGTGAACAGGCCTGCGCTCTGTGATTGCCAGTCCGTACCGAAACCGAGATTGCGCAGGGTAGTCGAATTGATCTGCAACGGCGTGCCATTGTCGCGGTTCTCCCCGTACAGCGACCCTTCGAGAAACATCCGGCCGTGGTCACCCAAGAAACGCTCCACTTTCACGTCGCTCGTGCCGTGCTCAGACGACACCGGAGTATCCACCGAGCCGCGCACATTCGCCGGTACATCGATGTAGCCGTCGGTGTTGAAGGCTTCGAGGCTTCCTGACATCGCCCACTGCCCCACGCGCACACCGCCGTACACCGAGCCGAAAGGAGTGTTGTTGTTCCCCCACGAGGCTTCGGCGGCGAAGTTCGTCTCCACCGCAGAGCGCGTCTCCAGGTTGATCACGCCACCGAGGGCATCGTTGCCATACAACGACGACACACCTCCGGGCACTACCTGCGCTTCATCCAGCGAAGCCACCGGTACACGTCCCCAGAAGATCCAGCTTCCAAAGGGATCGTTGATCGGAATCCCGTCTTGCAGCACCAGCGCACGGCTCGCGCCACTGGCTCCCAGTCCGCGCAGCGAGACGCCTTGCGCAGTGGGGTTCGCTGTCATGCTGCCCGAACGCCGCAATAGCGAGAAGCCGGGTACCTGGCGCAGCTTGTCGTCGACGGTGATGGCCCCAAACTGCTGGAGCTTTTCGGACGGAAGAATGGTAGTGCTGGGCTGAAGCTCAAGATCTTCGGCGCCGGTGGGCAGGATGGCGGTGCGTGTGGCCGTCACATCGAGGGTCTGCACAATGGCGCCCGGAGGCAAGACGATGAGAAGTGGCTTGCCACCCGCATGCCAGGCCTGCGTGACGGCAGAGAATCCCGCCGCCGAAACTGTGATCTCGCCGGAATCGGTGGCGACGTCTGAAAAGCTGAAGGTTCCCGACGCGTTGGTCGTGGCCCTCAGGACGCTTCCGCGGGCGTTCAACGTGACTTGGGCTGAAGGAATGACCGCTCCACTGCGGTCCTTGACCGTGCCAGCGACACGCTCGCTTGCCTGGATTGGAAGGCAGAGGCTGAGAACGAACAATATGGCGGCCAACAATCCCAGGGAGAATGGCAAATGTGATGGGCCACGTTGGGAAGTCAAGGAAGCCTGTTTCATCCAGAACGAGTTTAATCGGGCAAATGCTTGCGAGTTCCAAGAATCGCGTTGATAGCTCCTGACGGCTCCATTTCGTGCCGCTGAGAAGCCTTGGCGCGTCGGCCGGGCAGCCTAGCCAGACACGGAAGCAGCTCGCGGCCGAATGTCCATTCTTAACCCAAAATATTGATCAAGAAATAACTTCCCGGAATCTCCGTTTTGTGGTAGCCTTTTTCCGCCTTCGTGCGAGGAGGAGGAACACTATGATGAATCGCAGCTTTGTCCGGATGTGCGTGCTCGTTACGTGTATCGCGTTGTTCGCGACCATCTCGAGTGCAACGGTAGTTCTTGGCGGCACCGCCCAGACCTACATCGCGCAAGCCCTGCAAACCCTCAACGTTCAGTACACCGACGTCAACAGCATGTTCGTGGATCCGACCGGCTACGGCGCAGGAGACACCATCATCCTCTCGGAAGACGGCGGAATCGACAACGGTTACGATTACACCAACTTCCTGAATGCCGGCGGACACCTCATTCTCATGGGTGGAAGCAACTATGACCCCTACCGCAGCTGGGTTGGTAATTACTTCAACATTACCAACACGCAGAACGGCTGGTACCAGGACGGTGCCTGGCACAAGGACGGAAACTACCAGCAGACGCAGTTCATGCCGAACGACTACTCGTTCAATAATCCGTCCATGACGTATCACATGCTCTCGTTCCTGCCGACGCAGAACACCCTGCTGCTGGGGCATGACGACGAGCCGGCGGAAATTGCCGCCATCCGCGGCTATGGGAACGGCGGTTTCTTCTACTACATGGCGTTCGATCCGGGCCCGTACTCAAGCGACCCGGGCGATTTCAATAACTGGACCGTTCCCTTCGTCGAGAGTGCGCTGGACGCGCAGAGCCCCGTTCCTGAGCCCGGCACCATTGCCCTGCTGGGAACCTCGCTTTTGTCGATGGGCTTCTGGCGCCGCCGGAAGTAGAGTATCTTCGTCGGAGCGTAGCCTTTTATAACTCGAGACCCGGGGGATGTGAGTAGCCATCCCCCCTTTTTTGGCTTCTTGGCTACTGACAGTCTGAGTGCCCTCCCGTCGTTACCGCCCCGTGCTCCGCGGCCCACTCCAGGAATCCTGATGGCGCATTACGCACCTGCTGGAGGCTGGCTCCCTTCACGCTTTTGATCTTCTGCCACTTGATGTGCGCCAGATCGGTATTGCCCAGGTCGGCCCCGTCAAATGTCGCGCCGCTCAGATCTGCGCCGCTCAGGTTGGCCGCACAGAAGTCGCCTTCTCCAAGGTCCGCGTCCTCCAAAACGGCATCGCTCAGGTTGCTGTTGCGAAAGTTCCCCGAATGCAGGTTCGCCGTGCTGAAATCGGCGCGCTTGAAGTCGCTGTTGCGGGCATCGACCGCATTGAAGTTTGCTCGCACTAACTTGGCCCCCGGCAGACGCACACCTTGCAGGAATGCGCCCGCGACATCCACTCCCACAAGAGGAACTCCGTCCATGTTCAGCTCCTGTAGTGCATCGACCCGTCCACCGCTCCCGCCTTTTCCCTGTGCAGTATTGATGACCTGCCACGCCTGATAGTGCTTTTGCTTCAAGCGGTCACCCGACTCGCTGAAATAGAAGATCACCGCGATCAGAATGGAAAAGCTACCGAGATATTCCAAGGTTTCAAGGAACGCCCACCGGCTCAGGAAGTAAGCCAACCAGTCAAACGGATACTCGACTGCGTGCAGCGGAACCATCCACCAGTGTGGTAGTGCCTTACGTCTTTCACGCCACGGCTCAGGGCGGCTTCTCGGCGCATGCAGGATCATCGTTTCTCCAGCACTCCTTTATCGTGGAAAACTATTTTTGTGACCATCTGTATGACTCCGGCGGCAGCATAAAGCAACACGCCTCTTTCGCATTGTGAAAACTCCTGGCAGCTGTAACTTTCTCCCTCCAGATACGTCTTAACGGCCAGCGGTCTGGCGTGGTACAGTGCTGAACACCAACCGCATGGCGAAATCCAGCGGTCGCCACCTAAGTGGGGGATCGTAGAAATACCTCGGATAGAAAACATTTGCCTTGCGGGAGCAAATCCCGGAAGATTCCCCGCACGTATTCAATCTGGGTGAGGTCACTTCAACTGTGGCCCGCTCCAAAAACAAGAACGGTAGAGGAGAGTAACACATGACGAAGTCGATGAAGTCCCTGATGATGGGCGCCGCACTGGCTGGTTTCATGGCTGGTGGCACCCTGGTCGCGCAAACCCATTCCAGCAGCACCACCGTTTCCTCGGCAGACAACGGCTCGTACGCCGCTGACTTTTCCAAGGACAAGCACGCCTGCAAGGGCCAGAACTCCTGCAAGGGCAAGGGCGGCTGCAAGACGGGCGACAACGGCTGCAAGGGCAAGAACTCTTGCAAGGGCAAGGGCGGCTGCGCCACCGACGGCTCCAAGCCGCCTGACCAGCAGTAACCCGGTCCATCAACCACAGGGCCGGAGCTGGCAGGCTTCGGCCTTCTAAGGTTTTCGAAGTTCCTGTTCTGAGCATTTATGCCAGCCAATCGCTTTAACGGATTTACGCAGTACGGTGTTGGGATCGGCTTGCGCATCCCCCATTACAACCACATCCTGGAGAAAAAACCGGTCGTCGACTGGTTCGAAATCATCTCCGAAAATTTCATGGTCGATGGTGGCCGTCCGCTGCACATCCTCGACCAGATTCTTGAGCAGTACCGCGTCGTGCAGCACGGCGTGTCGATGTACTTCGGCTCGGTCGAGCCGCTCAACCGCGAGCACCTGAAGCGCCTGAAGGCGCTGGTGCGCCGCACCAATACGCCCTGGCTGTCGGACCACCTCTGCTGGGGCAGCGTTGACGGCAGCTACTCGCACGACCTTCTGCCTATGCCGTACACGTTCGAGGCGGCGGACAAGACCGCGCAGAAGATTCGCCAGGTGCGCGACTTTGTGGAAGTTCCGGTGGTGGTCGAAAACGTCAGCAGCTACGCTGAGTTTCACGCCTCGGAGATGACGGAGTGGCAATTCCTCACTGAGGTGGTGGAGCGCGCCGACTGCGGCATTCTGCTCGACGTCAACAACATCTATGTCTCATCGCGCAACCACAGCTTCGATCCTTACGAATATGTCAACAGCGTACCCCATGAGCGCGTCGCACAGATCCACATCGCCGGCCATTCCAAGTACGAGAAATACATCCTCGATACGCACGATCATCCCGTGATAGATCCGGTATGGGACCTGTACGCGCGCGCTATCGAACTTATCGGCCCGACCGCCACTTTGCTGGAGTGGGACGACCACATTCCCTCCTTTGACGAGGTCCACAACGAGGCGCTCAAGGCAAACCGCTATGTCGCCGAAAAGGTGGGTGCCTAATGTCGCTCGATCACATCCAGCGCAGCATGTTCGACGCCATCCGCCAGCCCCTCACCGCGGACGAAAATATGCGGCAGCGCTCGCGCGATGGCAAATCCATGCGCGCGATGGCTGACGAGATCATCAAGCCTAACGACCGGCTCACCTCGTTCGAGCGTCTGGAGATCTACAACCGTCAGTACTGGTTCCGCATTCTCTCCGCGCTGTCGGAAGACTTCCCCGGCCTGCGCGCCATCATCGGCGAGAAGCAGTTCGACAAAATGGCGGTCGAGTATCTGTACGAATGTCCGTCGTGTTCCTTCACGCTGCGCAATCTCGGCTCACGCCTGGAATCGTGGCTGCGCCTGCATCCCCAGCACATCGCGGGCAACGAAGAGATCGCGCTCGACATGGTGCGCCTGGAGTGGGCGGAAATCGAGGCCTTCGACGAAGCCGCCCGGCCACGTCTCAGCGAAGCCGACCTGCCTTTGCTCGGACCTGATCCCAGGTTCAAGCTGCAACCTCACATCCGGTTGCTCGACTTGAGCTATCCGGTGGACGATCTGCTAATTCGCGTTCGCCGCGAGCTGGACGAAACCGACATCGTGAGCAACGCCGTTGCAGAGCGCGTGCACTCCGGGCAGAGACGGCGCCGGCTGCCCGGGCCCGAGAAGATCTTCCTCGCGGTCCATCGCGCTGACAACAGCGTCTTCTTTAAGCGGGTCGACGAAGAAGCGTTCACCATCCTGGTTGCGCTGCACGACGGCAAGAGTCTTTCCGACGCCGTCGATAAGGTAGACTGGAGCGGCCGCAACCTCGAAGAAGCCATGGGCGACGTTCAAAACTGGTTCGCCTATTGGTCCGCACAAGGATGGTTTTGCAAGTAACTTTCTGGGAAATTCCGAATCCCACGTCTGCAACTCACCCTGGGAATAAAACATGAATGCATTGCAAAAGCTGTACTCTCTGCTCGTAACCTGTGCCAACTCCCTGCAGTCGTTGTTTCTGCTGTTTGTGCGGCTCTACTGGGGATGGCAGTTCGCAGTCGACGGCTGGGGTAAATTGCACAACCTCGGGAGAGTGACCGAATACTTCGGCACCCTGGGATTGCCGGCGCCCGGCCCCACAGCACTGTTTATCTCAATCCTGGAGCTGGTTGGCGGACTTCTGCTTGCGCTAGGACTCGGAACTCGCTTCATCGCTCTGTTGCTCGCGGGCAACATGACCGTGGCCTACATCACCGGCGATCGCGAGGCATTGATGTCCTTCTTCTCCGATCCCGACAAGTTCATCGCCGCGGCACCGTTTTCGTACTGGATGGCGTCGCTGATCATCCTGTTCTTCGGTCCGGGACAATACTCGCTCGACGCTTTGATTGATCGCATGCGCTCTTCTCGACATCCAATGTAGATGCCGCAAATCCCAGGCTCGCCGGCGGACCAACGCGAGCGATTGGCCGGTAGCCGTAACTTGAAGGTTCGTTTCTTGCTGGCGATTTTCGCTGTAGGCGCTGCCCTGCTGCTGGCTACCTTTGTGTCGCGACCCGTTTCCGCAATTTCCACGCAAACCGTATCCGCATGCGGCTCAACGATTGATGTCCGCTTCGACAATGATTCCACCAGCCTCTCCAATGAGGTGCTGCTGAACTGGATCCGGCGTGCCTCGACTGCGGTCTGCACCTACTATGGCAAATTCCCCGTTCCGCAGCTCAGGCTCCAGGTGCATGTGCGCGGCACTGACGGCGTGCAGCATGGTGTGACCTACCCTGCCGACAACGGCGGACTCATCCGTATCTCCGTAGGCGCCGCGACCACTCAGGCTGAGCTGGACAACGATTGGATGCTGACGCACGAAATGATCCACCTCGCCTTTCCCTCCATGGCGGAAAACCACCACTGGATCGAAGAAGGCATCTCGACCTATGTGGAGCCGATCGCCCGAGTGCAGGCCGGCCAGCTCTCGGCGGCGAAGATGTGGAGCGATGTCGTCCGCGACATGCCGCAAGGCGAACCCGAGGCTGGCGACCGTGGCCTCGATCAGACTCCCACGTGGGGCCGCACCTACTGGGGCGGAGCCATGTTCTGTCTCATGGCGGATGTCCATATCCGCGAACAGACGCACAATCGCAAAGGCCTGCGGGATGCGCTCCGCGGAATTCTGAATGCCGGCGGCAACATCACGCAGGACTGGGAGATTGAGCAGGCATTCGCCCAGGGAGATAAGGCCACCGGCACCACCGTGCTTACCGATCTCTACCACCAGATGCGCAACCAACCGGCGCCGGTCGACCTGAAAGACCTCTGGCAGAAACTTGGTATCCAGCACCAGCCCGACGGCACTGTCGAGTTCCGGCAGAACGCTCCTTTGGCGAATGTTCGCGAAGCCATCACCCGCCCGATGAACTAGACCTGCTCTCCTTGTCCTTTTTGCGGAATCTGGGCTTGTAGTTGCTGGCAACTTCATGGCTGGATGGCGAATCCCACGATGGGAGGCGTTAGTACGAACGCCGCTGTCGGAGTCGCGTTCACCTGGCAAACGCTTGCTATAATTTGGGTCTCCCCGCCTAGTGTCCCGGGATTGCTCTATGCCGTCCTCTGAATCCAAGGCAAGTGAAGAAGCGTTGAGTGCATCAAAGATGGCCCGTAGCCTCGAGGAGCATGCAGCTCAACTGGAGTCCCTGTTCGCCAACGCTCCCGTGGGCCTTGCCTTTCTCGATCGCGAGCACCGTTATCTTCGCCTCAATGAGCGGCTCGCGGAGATCAATGGCGTGCCAGCGGAAGCTCACATTGGGCGCCGCGTCTCCGACGTGCTGCCGGTCAGCGCCCATATCCTCGACCCGATTCTCGAAGAAGTCTTTCGCACCGGCCGGCCGGTCATGCGCGAGGTTGCGGGTGAAACTCCCAAAGAACCCGGCGTCACGCGTCATTGGCTGACCGGCTTCTTCCCGGTCTTCAGCGGGGACTCCCAGCCCAGTGCCATAGGCGCTTATGTTATCGAGGTCACCGACCGCATTCGCGCCGAGGATGCACTCCGTCACAGCGAAGAGCGTTTTCGCGCTTTCGTCAATGCCAGCTCCGATGTCGTCTACCGCATGAACGCCGATTGGAGCGAGATGCGCCAACTCGAAGGCCGCGGCCTTATCGCTGACACCGCAACCTGCAGGCAAGACTGGCTCCACGAATACATTCACCCTGACGATCACAAACAGATGCTGAAGGCGATTGCCCACGCGATCCGGGCCCGCAGGATGTTTGAACTGGAGCACCGCGTGCGGCGTATGGACGGCACTCTGGGATGGGTGCTGTCGCGAGCTGTTCCGATTTTCAGCTGGGACGGCAAGATCATTGAGTGGTTCGGCACAGCCAGCGATATTACCGCGCACAAGAAGGCTGAGGAGGCCCTGATTCGCAGCGAGAAGCTGGCGTCCGTGGGACGCATGGCTTCCACCATCGCCCACGAGATCAACAACCCGCTCGCCGCAGTGATGAATCTCCTGTTCCTTGCACAGAATGATCCCGATTGCCCGGACTCAGTGCGGCGGGACTTGGCGAGGGCGGAGTCCGAGCTCAAGCGCGTTTCTCATATCACCCGGCAGGTGCTCGGCTTCTACCGCGACTCCCGGCTTCCCGGCCCGGTCTCTCTCTGCACCATTCTCGACGAGGCGCTGTGCCTGTTTGAGGCGAGAATCGTCGCCAAGGGGATTGGGATTGACAAACGCTACACCGAAGACCGCCGCATCACCGGCTTGGCTGGAGACTTGCGACAGATCTTCGCCAACCTGATCGCTAATAGCCTGGATGCCCTTCCCGAGGGCGGTACTTTGACGCTGCGTGTTGCGGGGACGGCATGGCAGGGCAAGCCGGTCGCCCGTGTCACCATCGCCGATAATGGTGGCGGCATTGACCGCTCGGCCTTGCCCCACATCTTCGAACCGCTGTTCACCACCAAGGAATCCACCGGCACCGGTCTCGGATTGTGGGTAAGCAAGCAGTTGGTCGAAAAACATGGCGGTTCCATCCGTTTCCGTTCCAGCACTCGACCCCCACGCCCCGGAACCACCTTTGTGATCGACCTGCCTGCGGTTTCTGTTGACTCGCCTTCCTGACGAGCATACGATTTTCCAGCAACGGGTAGAGGGAAAGGAGCGCTTTCCCTATGGCTGAGTGTGTCGCCTTCTGCCCATTCCCTTGCCTCCCAACCTTCAGGTGGGGGCGGCTTCCCTCACATCCTTCTCTCATCTGCCTTCCCATGCGCCCTACACGGAGTCGCCAATGACGGAAGTCACGCATGATCTCGCATCCCTCGTCGAGCACTTGAACGACCGAGTGATGGAATTGGAGCAGCGCGTCTCCAGCCTGGAGGCTGCCCGTCAGGCTACCCCGCCCAAAGTTGCTACGCCGCGACCCGCCTTGGAGGGGCTCAAGCCTTCGGCCGCGCGGAAGGGCCCCCGGCCCGCAGAGCGTCCTGCTGGAGCAATCCCTGTGCTCGGCAAGGCGGTGCTCGCCATGGCCGGGGCTTACCTGTTGCGCGCCGTAGCCGAGTCGAGCCTGATGCCCAGAACCCTGGTGCTGATCGTCGCCATCCTCTATGCCTACGGATGGCTGGTGTGGGCGGCGCGCCTGTCGAGTCAACGTTTCGCCAGCGCGACTTACGCGATAACATCTGCCCTCATTCTCTCGCCGTTGCTTTGGGAATCCACGGTCCGGTTCCAGGCGCTTTCTCCGGCAGTCGCGGGTCTGATGCTGGCGGCCTTCGTCGTCTTGAGCTTCGTGATCTCCTGGCGTCGGCAGTTGCAACTTATTCCCTGGATCGCGATTCTGATGGCGGTTGTAACTGCGCTGGCCCTCATCGTCGAAACCCGCGAATTTGTCCCGCTCATTAGTGCCCTGTTATTCATCGCTATGGCTGCCGAACTGGCTGCCTGTCTGGGGCGGGAATTCAAAGCGCGCACGGCGGCCGCTGTCGCTTGCGACTTTGCCCTGGCGCTGCTGTTACTGATGGTCGCTTCTCCCGAGGGCATTGGTCAGGGCTTTCATCCGGCCAGTTCCGCTGCTTTGATCGCTTTGAGCGCCGGCCTGCTGGCCATATACGGCGGGAGCATCGGAATTCGCGTTCTCGGCCGGCGGCAGCGGATCACCATCTTCGAAGTCGTGCAGAGCGTTCTGGCGTTCGTCATTTCCACTGTCGGACTCTTACTTGCAACGCACGGCGCCGTGGCTCCGGTGCTTGGCGTTCTCTATCTCGCGCTGGCTCTGGTTTGCTACTGGGGAACTCTGTCGCGTTTCCTCGACCAACCATACAACCGCAATCGGCGCGTGTTCGCCAATTGGGCCGGCGCGCTGCTGATCGTGGGCAGTTTCCTGCTGCTGCCCGCCAACTTCGCCATCGCCTTTCTTTCCCTGGGGGCGATCATCTCCGCGGTGTGGTACGCCCGCAGCGGAAAGATCAGTCTCGGCCTGCATGCTTCGCTATTTCTGCTGGCAGCCGCCGCGGTCTCCCCCTTGCCTGCATATTTGCTGAAGGCGCTGGCTTCTGTTGTTCCCGGCGCACCGAGCTGGACGGTTTGGATCGTCGCCGCTTCCTCTGCTTTCTGTTACCTCATCGGATCGCGCAGGCTGGAAGAGAAACGCAGCCGGAGGGCGCTTTGGCTGGTGCCTGCTCTTCTGTTCAGCTTTACCGCAGCGGCCCTGCTCGACGTGGCCGTCGTTGGGCTCGCCTATGGTCATCTCGGGCTCAGCCCTTCCCGGCTGTCGGTGGTGCGCACCATAGTGAACTGCGCGCTGGCTCTCGGGCTTGGCTATCTCAGCCTGCGCTTCAATCGGGTGGAACTGCGCTGGGTGGCATACATCGCGCTGGCCTTCGGCACACTGAAGCTGCTGTTTGAAGACCTGCGCTTCGGCAATCCCGCATCGCTGGTGCTCTCGCTTCTGTTCTACGGATTGGTGCTGATCCTGCTGCCGCGCATGACCCGGCGCAGAGACGCGGAACTCGAAACCACCGAGGAGGGTGAGGACCCCAGGCCGGTGGAGACAGCTAGATAACGCTCGCGCGGCAACGACAGGTTACGGCGGCGACGCATGCTTCTTCATGTGTGTTGCCGATTCGCCTTCGTTCAGGCTGACCCCGCCATTCTCCTCTTCCCCACCCAGTACAGTCCCGCGCCCACGCCCACCAGCACCGCGCTCAATACGACGACCTTGATTACCGCCAGAGCTTTATTCGGCTCGCTCGCATCAGGAATTACCGACCCCATGATCACCAGCACTGTCGCCGTGAAACCTGTCACTGCAACGGCGATCGCACCCCGCCTGCCTCCCGGGATGCGTACCACCCCTGGCTCTGCGGGCTCGCCTTGCAAGCGGATCAGCGCCGCGAACATAAACAGATAAGGAATGAAGGTGGCGATGACGGTGGTGCTTATCAGTACCTGGTAAGCGCCATGGATGCTGCTGCCCGCCTGGCCCAAGACAACGAACAGCACAGAGCAGAGCGCCTGTACGATCAGCGCGACGTATGGTGTCCCCCAGCGCGGATGGACCCGGGCAAATATCGGCGGAAGATAGCGGTCGATGCCGACGACGAACGGTAGCCGCGCCAGGGCTGCCAGATAAGCCCCGACCGCACCCAGGTTCGAGACACAAATGAGCAGCGCTACCATCGGCCCCAACCCGCGCCATCCCACACGCTGCAGCGCTGCCGGAGATCGCCTGCATGAGTCCCTCCAGGCTGTTGAGCTGCTCGCGCGGCACAACGACCAGGATCGCGATTGTGCCCAGGACGTATCCGGCTACCACCAGAAACCCGGCGATGATCAAGGCGCGCGGTATGTCGCGTCGGGGACGCTTGATCTCACTGCCCATGAATGACGCCGCCTCCGCTCCGGAGAACGCCGAAAGCATGGTTGCCCAGATGCCGAAATTTGCAACCGTCAAGCTCGGCTTGAATGCCTGCGGTCGAAAGCTGCTGGCAGGGCCGAATCTCCACCACGCCATAAGCCCCAGGCAGAACAGCAGGGCCACCGGGATCCAGGTGCCGATCGCGCCCAGATTGTTGAGCCACTTTCCGATGTTCAGCCCGACAATATTCACCATCAGCGCCAGCACCAGCCCGACCACCGAAAACGTGATGAAGAAGGATGCGCTGCTTTGCAGGCCGTGCCAACGTTCGCCGCCAACATACAACGCGTTGCTCGCCGCGAAATAGAGGAGCACCGGGAAGTACGGCAGGTTGCTGGTCCAGTAAATCCACCCCGTGAGGAAGCCCGCCGAATCGCCAAAGGCGCGCTTGCTCCAGATGTACATTCCGCCTTCCTGCGGATAGCGCGACGACAGCTCCATCACGCACAACGCAAGCGGAAGAAAGACCACCACGACACCCACCAGCCAGATGACGATGGTGCTGGGGCCGGCGGCAGCCGCCAGAGGCAGCCAACGCAGGCTCAAGGTGACGACTACGTAGAAAAGCACCAGGTCGCGCAGTCCGAGCTCGCGGCGTGGCTGGACAGCTGGTTCATTCGGGAGGAGGGTCTCAGGTGAGCCTTGCAGGTTGTCGGTCGCCATCGTGCTTGCGTGTCGCGATAGATTATCATGACGCGTCAAAACGTCCTCGTTCCCTCCGGCAGCCGTTTTGCCAACTTGCCTGCTATGATTCTGCCGCACGTTCTAAGGAAGGCTTGATTAAAGTCCGGCTTTGAAGGGGACGGCCTTCAGGCCGTCCGCAAGTGCCTGGAATAAAGCTGGGCTTTAGCCCCTGAGGTCTTCGGGCGGACTTAATCAGACCCTCCCTAACGACTCCGATGGCTACTGTCCTCGACGACCTTCTCTCCTCCTACGACGATCACGCGCCGCTCGATCGGGCGTCCACCATTCCGAGCTCGTGGTACACAGACAAGCGCATCGCGCAGCTTGAGCGCGAGCGCGTCTTCGGCCGGACGTGGCAGATGGTGGCTCGCGCCGATCAACTGCGAACGCCAGGCGAGTTCGTGACGGCGGAACTTGCGGGCGAGCCGCTGCTCATCGTTCGCGGCAAAGACAACCAACTGCGCGCCTTCTTCAACGTCTGCCGCCATCACGCCGCGGCGGTCGCGACCGATAAGCAGGGCATAGCGAGTCTCTTTCGCTGTCCCTATCACGGCTGGAGCTACGGCCTCGACGGCTCGCTGAAAGGTGCGCCGGAGTTCGAAGGCGTCTGTGAATTCGACCGCTCGCAAAACGGCCTGCTTCCGGTCCGAGTCGAGCCCCTCGAGCAGTTTGTCTTCGTCAACCTCGATTCCGACGCCCCCTCGCTGGCGGAATTTCTGGGAGGTTTGGTCCCGCGCGTCGCACCGCTCGACGTCAGTTCCCTGCACTTCTTCGAGCGCCGCACCTACACCCTCAACTGCAACTGGAAGGTCTTCATCGATAACTATCTCGACGGGGGCTATCACGTGCCGCATCTGCACAAGGGCCTGAACAGCGTTCTTGACTACCGGCAGTACACCATCGAGACCGAAGACCGCTACTGCCTGCAATCGAGCCCGATGGTCGCGTCGAGTGAAGACGCGAATGTCGCCGCCACCCGCACCGGCGACCGCGCGTGGTACTTCTGGCAGTATCCCAATTTTATGATCAATCTCTATGGCGGATACATGGATACCAATCTCGTGCTTCCCGACGGCATTGATCGTTGCAAGGTAATCTTCGATTTCTACTTCGATGACGTGAGCGATGCGGTGGCTGAGCGCAATCGCCGGAGCGTCGCCGTCGGCGAGCGCGTTAACGATGAAGACGTCGCCATCTGCGAGGCCGTGCAGCGCGGCTTGCATTCCCGGGCCTACAATGCAGGACGTCTGTCGGTTCGCCGCGAGGCGGGTGAACATTTGTTTCACCGGTTGCTGGCGGCAGATTTGAAGCGAGTGTCGTAAGAGGTTCTGAAGTACTTGCTTGGAGAGTAGGAATCACGAGTGTAATGGCCTGATTTCGCCAGTCAGTCAGGCCGGTATCGTTGTTGATTGTCGTCGTTTACGGATCATTCCCTGTGTTGTCGGCTTCTTAGACGGTCATCTGAAAGTTATCTCGAAATCACCTCTTGGCAATTGAACCGGAGAGGTAAAGCGCCCATAATCACCCGCAAAATTCGACGTTCAGCAGCGGTGGGCTGCGGTCAATAGCCGTTAAGGCATGCGGTGGCGATGACTGGACAACCAAACCGAGATGGACGACTAGAGTATCTGTAGACCAATTCTTGTTCCGAGCGTCTCAGTGAAGTAAGAGGTGTAGTGATGAGTTTCCTACGTGTCCTATTCTATGGTTTAGTCTTGGCGCTAATGTACAGCGAAGCGGCGCTTGCTCAATCGGCTACCAATTCTGACGACCTTAAAGCCTCGTTGCGCTCCTGCGAGATCATTCGGCAAAGCATGAAAAACCGAGCGGAGGCAATACCAGCTTCGAAAATTCCAGCAGACGATGACGACACGGCTGTGGCAAGGGCCTGCGATACGCTTACCGCAGCAATTGCCACGTCTGATCAGCAGCAAGCTCAGTCCGCAGCTGCAGCCCTTCGCCCCATACTGGCACGGCTTGGCATGAAGCCCACTACCCCGCAGGAACAGCTCGCTGCATTAGAAAAGCAAACTTCCGGTGCAACTGGAATGGAGCTCTTCGACCACCTGCCTCAGCTCGCGAAGCGAGCCATGAAAGCCGGCGAGACGGACAAAGCGGAAGCCTATGCGAAGCAACTCCTGCAAATGGCGCCACAGTATCCCAAGAGCTGGAACTACGGCAACGCGATCTTCTATGGCAACGTGGTGCTCGGCCACGTGGCCCTGCAGCGTGGCAATTTGGAACAAGCAGGTCACTACCTTCTGGCCGCAGCTGACACGCCGGGTTCGCCGCAGCTCGATAGTTTTGGGCCAAACATGGTTCTGGCGAAGGAACTACTCGACAAGGGCCAATCCGATGTCGTGCTGCAGTACTTCGCGCTTTGCAGAAACTTCTGGAAGCGTGACCATGGGCGCCTGGATGAATGGAGCGCGACCGTACGTGAGGGCAAGGTGCCCGATTTTAGAGCTAACCTGAATTATTAACTCTATTGCGACGAGAAAGCTGTTCGCGAGACCGACTGCTCTTTGCCCCCGGCGAGCTTAGCGGAGAGTTCGCCAACCTCAAAAACATCTACTTCAATAACGGAACTGAGGTGTGGAACGTTATCTAGATAATGGTGGCGGCTATATCGCAATCCGAAGCCGTTGCGACTCCTGAACCCCGGAACGCTGGTCATGCTGGGGCCGGGCGTTCTTGTCCTTGCGGGCGTTCTGCGCCGCAAGGTCGGGTTCTGATCACATTGCAAATTGTTGAACGTTAGGGCAGCCTTCGGGTCGCCTTCGTTACTTTGATTCCAACATTGCCGCTAAATGGTGATAAATCGCCATAGCACTCATTGGCGCCGAAATGACCGGCTGTTGACAACGCTCATCCGCAATTCGTGTGCAACCTCGTGCGGAGTGGTCTGGAATGATCCGGCCCTAAGCCCGCAGGGCGAAACAATCTGTAGCCCAGGACGGAAGTCCTGGGTAAGCATCCTCCTTCGAATTCTCTGGAGCCCCTTCAGGGGCGGCATGTCTGTGCCACCGGTTGAGACCGGCTCAATCCAATTGTGTGGGTTCCCACCCAGGACTTCCGTCCTGGGCTATAGATTGTTTCGCGCTTCGCCGCTTGGCTCTTACCCACGTCACACACACATGTGACAAACTCGCTTGGTCAAAGTCGCTCAGTTCAGTAAACTAGCAACGTTGAGGACGAAGGAAGGTTTGTCTCTCTCCGAATCGCGCCCTGAACGGGGAGGCGTGACCCGCAGGAATCGTCATAGCGCCTGTTGGCCGCTGTTAACCACTTCTAAAACAATCCAACTCGTCCATCTTCAGAAAACCGCACTTAAGTCCTTTTGTTGTAAGATTTTGCATCTAAGTCTAACGCGCTCAAGATTTTGCAGACCAACTTTTCAGCTCGGGTAATAATACACTTGACTAACCCATAGTAATCAACTAATAATTGCAGAGACAGGGCAGCTTTCCCGGCAAAATCGATTCCGAAGCGTCGCTCATCGCGGCTTTGGAATCGTGTGCCCGTTCGGGCAAGTCAACCCTTCCCACGTCCAAGAAGCAACGTATTCTCTCCACTCTTCGGAAGACATCGGTGTGGTTATCGGTGCAAATACTGGCAGGCGAAGGTCGCAGGTTTTGTCTTCGCATTCGAGCCATCCTCTGTAATCCCACGGTGATGTATAGGTTAAGACTACCAGCGGCCCCCACGGTGGATTATGGCTTTTCACTGCCAGATCGTACCTTTGCAATTGCTTGCAATAAACACATAAAGCAGCTACGTGCTCAGTATCCTTGGTGTGGGATGCTAGAGGCTGAAATGCTGGGCCTAGCTTTTCAAGCGGGAGTTCAATGGTATGCCGATGACCTGCCCCCCATTTTTAGTCCAAGGATAATGAGACTTTCTCCGGTTTTTGTTCGCCCCACTGATCTGGCGTAGCGGGGATGGGGGTGTGGGGCAAGGGGCCGGCGTTTGAGGCCCCTGGCCCCACTCCAGTTCTGTCGAAGCTTTTCACTTCAGCGGCAAACTCCTCCGGCGTTCTGTAGCCCAGGGACGAGTGCGGACGCTCCTGATTGTAGTGTCGCCGCCACTGCTCGATGATCTGCCGCGCATCGCTGAGCGAGACGAACCAGTTCTCGTTCAGGCACTCGTCGCGGAACTTGCCGTTGAAGCTCTCGATATAGCCGTTCTGCATCGGTTTTCCCGGCTGGATGAAGTGCTGCTCCACCCCTTCGGCGAAGCACCACTGGTCCAGCGCACGCCCGGCGAACTCCGGGCCGTTGTCGGTGCGGATCTGCCGCGGTTCGTCCGCGCTGGCGGACCAGCCGCTCCAGCACCCGCACCACGCGCGCTCCCGGCAGCGAGGTGTCCACCTCTATCGCCAGGCACTCGCGCGTATAGTCATCCACCACGTTCAGCGTGCGCAGCTTGCGCCCCGAGCTGAGCGTGTCGGCCATGAAGTCCAGCGACCACACCTGGTTC
Organism: uncultured Acidobacteriaceae bacterium; assembly: GCA_963782505.1. Lineage (GTDB taxonomy): Bacteria > Acidobacteriota > Terriglobia > Terriglobales > Acidobacteriaceae > CAVVDY01. Next base: position 35,347 of record CAWAKG010000023.1, read on the forward strand.
GGTGCCGTGGGCGCCGGCAGCGGCAGCCGTGGCACGCCTGCACAACGCTTACGCCGCCGCTTCCGCACCTGCAACCCTTCCAGCCGGTAGAGCCGGCAGATCCGCTTGTGGTTCACCCGCCAGCCCTCGCGCACCAGCCGGTCATGCAACCGGCGATAGCCAAAGCGCCGGAACTGGTGCGCCAACTCGCGCAACCGCTGCCGCAGCCGCCCGTCCTCCGAGCGCCGCGCCCGGTAGCGGTACGTCCCCCGATGCAGTCCGATCAGCCCGCAGGCGCGTCGCTCCGAGACCGCGATTTCCGAGCGCATCACTACCGCCGCCTGCTTCCGCATCTGCGGGCTTACCACTTTTTTGCGACCACCGCCTGCAACGCCTGCTTGTCCAACGTCAGGTCCGCTACCAGGTGCTTCAGCCGCCGGTTCTCCTCTTCCAGAGCCCGCAACCGCCGCGCCTCGCTCACCTGCATCCCGCCGTACTTTGCCTTCCAGCGGTACAGGCTCGCTCGCGTAATGCCATGCCGGCGACACAACTCGCCGGGATCGGCCCCGGCTTCCGATTCCCTCAGAATGGCGATGATCTGTTCTTCGTTGAATCGACTCTTGCGCACGACTCCTCCTCCGCCCTAGCGGGCTATGTTAAGGGGAGAAGTCTCATTTCCGCTGGACTAATTTCCGGGGGGCAGGTCACCGACACTTACAAACAATTTGATAATGCAACCCATCGCCCATAATTTTCTCCTTATCGGTTAGTCAAAAGAATTATTACCATGTATTTGTCCAAAGAAAACGGAGCCATAGATTTACGGGAAGAATCGCTCGAAACGTGGGATCACTGCCGTAGCAATGAAGTGGTATATCTCAGCGATACCATGGGGACTCTCAGAAATTCCAGAAATGTCGCCGCCGAACTTTATCGTAACGGAGACGGTTGGGTAGAAATCCAGTTTGTACTTCATGGCCAGCGGGACGCTTACTATATGGCAATCATTCGTTGTGACCGTTTCCACCAATCCGCTGGCATAGTCCCCAGCGGTGAGGCTGGGGAAGTAAAACAGAACCTCGTGCCCATTAACCGGAATACGCCTGTGCTTGTCGAGGTTACACATCTCGTTAAGCCTCCAAAGCGGATGCGTTTTGTAGGCTGTCCCTCTGTTGTATGGCTGAAGAAATTCAAGCTCACAAAGAGCTTCCTTGGGCAGCCCTTCCGTTTGATTACGAAAGCGATTTCTGCTTTCGAGAGTATTGACTTCGAGAATAGGAAATTGGGTCTTTTCGGGGATACTTTTAAGTCGAGCAAGTGCCCAGATCAGTTGGTCGAGCGAAGATCGCATGTTGTAGAAGGCATCTCCGACAATCAGCGCAAAGGTTTCGGGCAAATCGACGAGCTGCATGTGCAAGATGTACCGCTGATTTTCAATGTCTTCCTCGCGGACAACGGTGCAAGCATCAGAGGAAGCGGCAAAGGCCTCAATTTCCCTGTCGAGTCGTTGCAGATGTTGGTACGCCCAACTCAACTTCAGCTTAGCGTCAGATATTCCTGGCATGGAGACGCTTCTCCCAACGTATAATCGGCATGATGAATAAACCGAAGTCGCCTGAAATGCAGAGATTTGAGAGTGCGCTTAAAAGTGTACTCTCGGTATCAAAATCCGATATGAAGAAAATGCTGGCCGACGAAAAAGCGGCCAATGCTGGCAAACCGAAGCGCGGCCCAAAGCCTAAGACTTCCGCTTCGGGCCGCGAGGCTTCCTAAAAGGGTTCGGCTGTCGCTTCACTGCCAGTCTTGCCAGTTAGCTCTTTGAACGTCAGGCGACGATTGGAGACTTGCGAGAGAGCCAATACGAAACGGTCAGCATCGGTCAATGGATTGTCTTTGGTAGCGCGATTGTTGAATCTGAAAATCTGTTCGTCAAGATACCGCTCCATGTGGAATGGCTCAACAGCAACATACGTTCCGCGCAACGTGCGCTTCAGTAGCGACCAGAAATTCTCAATCCCGTTCGTGTGGACTTGTCCATCAACATAGCGCTCAGTATGGTCTACAAACTCATGCACGAAGCGGTGACGCAGATCGTCGTAACCGTGCCAGCCATCCGTATAGACTTTCGAGCCGTGCTTTACTTCGTGCAGCACTTCAGTCTGAAGCGTTTCGCGCTTTACGTTTGGAATAACCTTCGCACGCACTTGGCGCAGATCGCGGTCAAGCAATCCAATCACGATGGTTTTACCCTTCGTTCCGCCTTGCCAGTCGATGTTAAGAGCCAGCCGTTTGTCCTTGTGCATATTCTTCAGCTTGCCGCCGATGAATGTCTCATCTATCTCGACCGGGCCAGAATTTCCCCCAAGTTTGAAAGCGAAGTCTTTGCGCTTCAGAACTGTTCTCAGGCGATGCAACACGAACCAAGCGGACTTCTGAGTTATCCCAAGTGCGCGGTGAATCTCGTATGAAGAGACGCCATTCTTCGCTGATACCAGCATCCACAGCGCAGGGAGCCACTTCTGCAATGGGATGGGCGAGTCCTCAAAGATTGTGCCGACCTTCACTGAGAATTGCTTGCGGCAAGCCTTGCACTTCCAGCGCTTCTGGGTTGCAAGATAGTAATGCTCTTTCGCAAAGCAATGCGGACAAATCGGGCCATCGGGCCAACGAAGCGAAGCAACGGCATCAATGCAAGTCTGTTCGTCTGCAAAGTATTGAACCGCTTCGAGTAAGGTCATTGGCTCTTTCATGATTCAAAGTCTATGCCTAATCCTTTGGTTAGTCAAGTAAATTATTACCTCAGCTCGCTCAATGCTATCAAGATTTTAGAGGCGAGATTATCCTGTTGACAAAAGTTTTAGTTCATGCGAGGATGTTTGCATGGACGCAGAAGTTATTGCTTTTTCTTTGGTTTATCCGCTGGTGCCGCTTTCAAGATGCGGCGAATATCGTGCTTTATCGAAGCAACTAGCTGTCGCGTCGGTATTTTCTTCAGTTGTTCCTTCTTCTGCTTCTCATCCATCGCGGAGGCTCCCATGACGCTGCTGGATATCGTCTCCAAGTTTGACTCCGATGACCGCTGCCGTGAATTGTTAGAGCGCCTGCGCTGGCCGCTCGGCCCGGAGTGCATTCGCTGCCATACTCAAGAACTGGCGCGGCTCAATAGCAAACTGTTCTACTGTAAAGCCTGCGACTATCAGTTTACCGTAACTGCAAACACGATCTTCCATGATTCTCACTTGCCGCTGATTAAGTGGTTTGTTGCGGTCATCCTGCTTTGCCAAGCCAAGAAAGGCATGAGCGCCCATCAACTCAAGCGAACCCTGTGGGGCGTCAATAAAGGCTCGTATCAAACTGCATGGTATCTCTGCCATCGCATACGTCGCGCCATGAAGCAGGTACAACAGTCCGCGATGGCTGGTACTTGCGAAATGGACGAAACCTATATCGGCGGTTGTCATAAGGGTGCTGGCCTTCGCGGACGTGGCGCTGGCAAGGAAACCGTCATTGGCATCCGGCAACGTGATGGTGGTCTGCGCTTCTTCCACGCTCAGGACGTGAAGTCTGGAACGCTGGCGGCCTACATCAAGGAGAACGTCAGCACTGACGTGGAAGTTATCGTTACCGACGATTTCGCTTCCTATCCGTTCGCCATGACGAAGGCGGGAGTCGAAGCTGGAAAGCACAAGCGTATCAATCACAGTAGCGGAGTGTATGTCGATGGGGAGGTCCATACTAACTCAATCGAATCCGCCTTCTCGCTGCTCAAGCGCGGCATAGTCGGAAGCTGGCACAAGATCAGCGCCAAACATCTTCAAGCGTACCTTGACGAAATGACTTTCCGGTTCGACCGCCGCAACAACCCCAATCTGTTTGTAGATACCTTGCGCCACATGATTACCGCTGACCCGATGACGTTTGAGGAGCTGACGGCGGACAAGGAAAGTGCTGCATGATGGCAGAGGAACTCACTGTTCGCTGTGATTGCGGGCACACCATTCGACTCCCCGTGTCCAAGCCTCCACAATCAGTGATACGTCAACTGCCGTTAACCAAGGGCGGGCTGCCAAGAAACGTTTTATGTCCTCACTGCAACCGCGTGTCCGCCTATTCACCCGATAAGTTCCACAAGAAGTCTTTTCAAAGAACTGTCCGAGATCAACTCCGTGGAGATCAGGTCTGTGTTTGCATACGAATGCAATGCGGTGAACAAGGTTGCGAATCTCGGGTAAACATTCGACTGTCAATGAGAGTGGCCCGCTCTCAAGACATGCGAGAAGAAGCGTTGAACATGATCGGGAAAGCCACCCCATCCAATGTCGTGTGTGAAGACGGACACCCCCAATCCGTCTTTCGGGACGTTCTTGCGGTGTTAGTTGATCCGGGGCAGGAAGGTCTGGATTGGAATTCGATACCAGAGGGGTAGACACGACGGCTCTTTGCCTCCTGTGCGATAATGAAGTCGCGCAGAAAGCACCCACAGCGGGCTCGCTGGTGGAATAACGGTTTGCGATGGCCACGGCTAGCACCGTGGCCTTTCTATTTATGTTTATAGCACGGCTGACAAGTACTACACTTTCCGACATGACGAGAAAGATAGCTGTGTGCGTTCTGTTTCTGCTCTGCTGGATACCGCTTGCGAAGGCTCAAAAGCCGACTGCGACGCCGACTAACAACCCTCCCTCCGATCGCTACCAGCTAATACCTGTAAAGGTTGAGATTCAAAACGGAAACGGAGAGGTAAACACGCTGTTTCTGTTGGACACAAAGACCGGCAAGGTCTGGCGTTATCAACCCTTCTTCATGGGGAAGAACAAAACAACGAACGAGCAGCGGATTGACGACGAAGTGTTCATCCCGATTGGATTCGCGGAATACGTGCCGAAGGGTAAAGCGAGTCCAGGGCAATAGGAACCGCCAGGGGGTGCTATTACGTGATCTCTTCTCCGCCTAGAGAGTGGAACTTCATCTCCCGATATTCTCGACTTTGGTAAGCAATTACTGTATCAACCCGCTGGCTGAACACCTCAATACGTTCGTCCGTTTGAGAGACAACTGCATTTGCCGCCATCCGTAGTAAAACATCGAGCCCTCTTCCCATATCTTCAGCAAACTTCATATCAAGCGGCAATACGTGAATAGGCGGTACATGCTCAGTCTTTAGAAGCACTGCGTTCGTTCTGCCGCCGCAAAACGCCCCGTAATCCTTCTTGGCTCGGTACATGAGATAGGAGATTTCCAGTAACCGAGTGCGTGGCGGTGCCATCCTAGAGAAAAGTGAACGATAGAGCGGGTCGGTTGCACTTGCGCCAGTTCCGACTGCGACATAGCCGTAACTATCGTCCGACCAAGTATGCCGCCTCACCGTGTTCGGCGGCTCGCAGAAGTAGAGTGCCAATCCTCCACCCGCAACGGAGTCAACAAACGCCCCGACAACCATCTGAATAACGGGAGCAGTGCTGAAGGCTGATACCCAGCGCGTCATTCTGTTTATTAGTACGTCCTCAACTTCTATAAGCGTCTTGGGGTCCATTTGCTCAAGATCGCGCAATATATGTGGTATTAGAGTGTTGGCCGCATTGCCGTCTGCCGTCGAATTGGCGATGACGTAGCAACCTGATTCGGTCACGGTGGAATGAACCTTAGTTGCATCGAATGTGGAACCGTCCGCCCCAACGACACGGGTATCGGCAGCGACGATCAGCCCACCTCCGCAGAGCACGCCTAAGGCAATGGTCACTGGCGGCAATTCCTTCCGCTTGAGCCGCTTTGCTAGAACTGCGATTGCTTCGGGATGCGGCCTAATAAACATTCAACCCCTCGAACAAACTTTTGTCAAAAGGATAATCTGTTTAGAGGTATACGGGGGGAGGGGGTACCTCTGGCATTGCACCAGAAGCAGTGCAATCGAAGAACACGCAGATATGTAACCAACAAGTTAGCACCGGTTGCCGCTCCGGAAGCCATCGCAGCGTTCGCGCTGCCTTCGCTGGCACCTCTCCTTTACACTGTTTTGCCATGTCCAATGTCATAGGGGTTGCTCGCCGCTCTCTCTCCGTCGCTGTCGTTCTCGCCACGCTGGTTCTCTTTTCCTTTGCTGCCTTCGCCCAGGCGCCGCAGTTCTCCATCTCCTTCCCTGCCGCGCGCAGCGCGCAGGCGCTCGACGGCCGTATGTTGCTCCTGCTCTCCACCAATCCCTCGGAAGAGCCGCGTATGCAGATCGACGACACGCCCAAAACGCAGGTGGTGTTCGGCGTAACTGTCGAGGGGCTCAAGCCCGGCGAGCCGGTCATTGTCGATGAAAACGCATGGGGCTATCCGATCCGCAGCCTGCGCGACGTGCCTGCGGGCGATTACTACGTACAGGCGCTGCTCAACATCTATGAGACCTTCCATCGCTCCGACGGCAAGACCGTCAAGCTGCCTCCGGATCGTGGCGAAGGCCAGCACTGGAACCTGGCGCCCGGCAACCTCTACAGCAAGCCGGTGAAGATCACGCTCGGCCACGGCGGCGCGCCCATCAAGATCGTTCTCGACCAGCAGATTCCGCCCATCCCTGCGCCCGTTGATACGAAATACATTCGCCATATCCGCATCCAGAGCGAGCTACTCACCAGGTTCTGGGGGCGCCCGATGTATCTCTCCGCCATCGTGCTGGTGCCCTGGGGATTCGACGAGCACCCCGAAGCGCACTATCCGCTGATGCTCTTTCATGACCACTTTGTCTCGACCTTCGACGACTTTCGAACGGAGCCGCCCGATCCCAACCTGAAGCCCGACTACAGCGACCGCTTCCATATCTCCGGCTACAACCGTATTCAGCAGGAGGAGGCCTACAAGTTCTATCAGCAATGGATCTCGCCCCACTTCCCACGCTATCTCGTCGTCAAGCTGCAGCACGCCAATCCCTACTATGACGATTCCTACGCGGTGAACTCGGCCAACCTCGGGCCCTACGGCGACGCCATCGAGACCGAACTCATGCCCGCGCTCATGAAGAAGTTTCGCGCCATTCCCGACGGCTGGGCGCACTTCACCTACGGCGGCTCAACCGGCGGATGGGAATCGCTCGCGGCGCAGATCTTCTATCCCGACCACTACAACGGCGTCTTCTGCGCCTGCCCCGATCCCATCGACTTCCGCGCCTACACCTTGATCGACATCTACAAAGACCCGAACGCCTTCTATCTCGAAGGCGCGCATAAGCGTGTCGAGCAGCCCGGCATGCGCAACTATCTTGGCAATACGCTCATCACCATCAAGGACGCCAACGCCTACGAGCTTGCGCTGGGAGACCACGGCCGCTCGGGCGAGCAATGGGACATCTGGCAGGCTGTGTACGGGCCGGTGGGGGCCGATGGCTATCCGCAGCCCATCTTCAATAAAGAGACCGGCGAGATCGACCACAACGTTGCCGCTTATTGGAAAGAGCATTACGACCTGCGCGCCATCCTGGAGAAGAACTGGGCGACGCTCGGTCCCAAGCTACAAGGCAAGATTCACATCTACGTCGGCAGCGCCGATACGTATTTCCTGAACGATGCTGTCTACCTCATGCAGGATTTTCTGGAGGGCCCGAAGAATCCTTACTACGACGGCGAGATCAAGTACGGCGACCGCGCCGAGCACTGCTGGAACGGCGATCCCAAGCTGCCCAACTATCTCTCACGCCTGCACTACAACACCATGTATCTGCCGAAGATCCTGGACCGCATCGAGAAGACTGCCCCTCCCGGCGCGGACTTGAAGACCTGGAGGTACTGATCCGTTCACCGCCGATCACGCTGCAATTAAAGCCACAACCTTTCTTAACACTCGACGGAGAACATCTTCCCACGCGCAGGGTTTCAGCCTGTGCGATCGAATTCCCGGCGCGGACAGAAGCGTGTATAACCAGTTCCACAAGAAGTTCGAAGAAGTAGTGATTCTCATGGCGACCTCGGGTTCGCCCGGTTGGACTCTCACGCTCTATATTCTGGCTGTAACTTTTCACCCCTTGTTCAAGGAGTTTCGAACCATGAAGCAAGTTTTCCTGCGCAGCGCCCTTGCACTTGCCGTGGTCTTCGGCGGCGCCACCGCTTATGCCCAGATGGGCGGCCCGGGCGGCGGACCGTATGGCCAGCATCAACCCATGTCGGCCGACCAGCACCTGCAAATGCTTACTCAGCAGCTCGACCTCACCAGCGATCAGCAGGCGCAGATCAAGCCGATCCTCGAGAACGAGTCGCAGCAGATGGAGTCGCTGCGCTCCGACACGTCGCTCTCGCAGCAGGACCGCATGAGCAAGATGCACGAGATCCGGCAGAATACCGCGGAGCAGATCAAGCCGATCCTCACCCAGGAGCAGCAAACCAAGTGGGAGCAGATGATGAGCCATCAGGGCCATCGCGGCATGGGTCCGGGCGGCGGCGCGCCTCCGCAGACCCCGCAGTAGCAGGCGGCTGCCCCGTGATCTGCAGTCGCCAGCGAGGAGTAGTCGAACCAATGGAAAGCTGCGACTACTTCCCTTTCTCTGCCAGGGTCGGCTCCAGCATTTTTCTGGGGTCGACCACGCGGTCGAACTCCTCTTCTGTCACGTAGCCGAGTTGCAGCGCGGCCTCCTTCAGCGTGAGGTCGTGGTCCATGGCGTAGTGCGCCAGGTGCGCGGCCTTGTCGTAGCCGATCACCGGAGACAGCGCCGTCACGAGCATCAGCGAGCGCTCAACGTACTCGGCGATCTTCTTGCGGTTGGGCTTGGCGCCGTCGATCAGGAATTGCCGGAAATTCGTGCAGCCATCCGTCAATAGAGTGATTGACTGTGCGATGTTGTGGATCATCAGCGGCTTATAGACATTCATCTCCAGATAGCCGCCGGCGCCGCCGAAGCCAACCGCGATATCATTGGCCATCACCTGGACCGCGATCATGGTCAGCGCCTCGATCTGAGTCGGGTTGACCTTGCCAGGCATGATCGACGATCCCGGCTCATTCGCGGGGATGTGCAGCTCGGCGAATCCGGCGCGCGGGCCGCACGACAGCAGGCGAATATCGTTGGCGATCTTGTAGAGCGACACTGCCAGCGTGCGCAGTGTGCCCGAGAGCTGCACCAGCGCGTCATGCGCTCCCTGCACGGCAAACTTGTTGGGCGCGCTCACGAATGGCAGACCGGTGATCTTCCTCACCTCCTCCGCCGCCGCTTCGGCAAATCCCTGCCAGGCGTTGATGCCCGTCCCCACCGCCGTTCCTCCCAGCGCAAGCTCATACACGCCCGGCAGCGCCGACTCGATTCGCTTCAGATCGTCGCCAAGCATCACCGCATAGCCGGACCACTCCTGCCCCAGCGTAAGCGGCGTCGCGTCCTGCATGTGCGTCCGGCCGATCTTGATGATGTCCTTCCACTCTTCGGCCTTGGCAGCGATCGAGTCGCGCAAAGCCTGCACCGCGGGCATCAGGCGCTGCTTCACACCCATCGCGGCGGCAATGTACATCGCCGCGGGAAAAGTGTCGTTCGACGACTGCGACATGTTCACGTGATCGTTGGGATGCACTGGCCGCTTCGAGCCAAGCGGCGTCTCCGCCAACTGGCAGCACCGGTTGGAGATGACCTCATTCACGTTCATGTTGAACTGCGTGCCGCTGCCCGTCATCCACACATGCAGGGGAAACATGTCTTCATGCTGCCCGGCCAGGAGTTCATCGCACACTTGCGAAATTAAGCGATATTTTTCCTCAGACAGATGCCCGCCCTCGTGGTTGGCGATCGCCGCCGCTTTTTTTATCACCGCATAGGCGGTAATCATCTCGCGCGGCATCAGCTCCGTGCCAATGCTGAAATACTTCAGTGAGCGCTGGGTTTGCGATCCCCAGAGTTTCTCCTCCGGGACCTCGATTTCGCCATGGCTGTCCGATTCCTTGCGCATGACGCTATGAGAACACTTTTGCGGGGTTCTTGCAGGGTTACCACGGGGCGGCGTAGGGATGCTCTACTGCTTCGTCTCACCTCCCGAGTTGTTCGTCGTTCCTAACCCGAGAAACGGTGAACCACTAGGGCCGGGCTTTACAGGAATCGGATTGCCGAACTGATCGGGAAACGGCAAGTACTGCGCAGGCGTGTTGCTTACCGGGATGGGGTGGCCTTGCGCGTCGGGAAAAGGCAAATACGGTTGCGGCTGGCCGCCGCTGCCGGTGAAGAGCATGGTGGCGCCCTTCGGCGCACTTTGTCCGGGAGCTCCGGTACTTGCCTGCGCTTCCGCATTCGTCGCGCCTGCCGGTTCAACCGGACTCACATCTGGAGTGGGCTCCTCCAATTCTGACTGCGGCGGCGGGGGAGGCTGGGTCGGAACGTTGCCAGGAAACGGATGCGAGTGCAGGGGCTTGAACTCGGGCGTCGGAGGCGCCTCCGGTGTGGGAACCGGCGCGCTCCCCTTCGGAGCGTGCCCCAGGAACGCGATGGAAGTCGCGCCCCCGTCGGCCGAGCGCGAGAACTCGTAGTTAACGTCGGTGCCTTCCACCAGCTTGGAGATCACCTGCCGCAGTGTGCCTTCCACCGACATCGCGGGCCCACGATACGTCGTCAGCGTCTCCGTGCCCGTGCACTTGATCTTCTGCTCGCTGCACACTGATGACATGACCGTGCTCAGCGGCGCCTGGTCGGGCACATTCACCTCAAGTTGGTCGCCATGCGAGGTGACTTGGACTGGCTGAGCCGCTGCTGACGTCGCGCTAGCGGGCACATTTCCGCTCGCTGCAACGGGCGTTGGCGAAGGAGTCGGGGCTGCCTGTGCCAGACAGAAACTGCCTAGCCCTACGATCAGGGCCATAAAAAGGCAAGCATTCGCGATTGAGCGCATATATCGCATGACACACTTTAGTTTACCTTCGATCACGGCTGATGCAGAAATGAATTACGCGGCTATCGAAGTCCTACGCCCCATATTTGACCATCGAGCAACGTAGGCACAGCCGGACGCACCATCCCCCAGGAATGCATTTCTTTTCACGAATTCTGCATCGTCGCCCGTACCTCGTCCATACTCCATTCCGGAATCGCTCCCGCCTTGCTGGCTACCACTGCACCGACGGCGTTGGCAAAGCGTCCAATCTGCTGCACATCCCAGCCCTGGCTTAGGCCATGGACAAAGCCTGCGGCGAACGCATCGCCCGCGCCGACCGTGTCCGCAATCTGCACACGAAAACCGGGTACCTGCGTCACTTGCCCTTCCTTCAGGATCGAGCAGCCGCGTTCGCCGCAGGTGACGCACACGATCTCCGGACCGAAGCGGCCGGCCCAGCGGCGAGCGAAGCCCGCGATTGAATCCTGCTCGTCCTCCTCGTCAAAGCTTGCGTCGAGGCACTCGGCCTCCCCATCATTCAGCTTCACCACCGTCGAGTGTGACGAAAGCTGCTCGATCGCCGTCAGGTTCCAGTTGTTGTCGCGAATGTTGACGTCGTAAAAGCGCTTCGCCGAAGGCAGCGCTTGCAACAGCCTCAAAGTCGAGCTCAGCGCCGCGCTGGAAGTATGGAAGAGCGTGCCGAAGTAGACCCACTGCGGATCGAGCTTGCACAGCGTCTGCAGATCGCCACGCGACAGCTCCACGAAGTCATAGGCTGCGGGGCGCACGATGCGAAACGTTGGTTTGCCGTCAAGGTCCAGCTCCACTTCGGCGGTGCCGGTCGGCCTGCCCGGCAGCACGGGAATGAATTCCGTCGAGATGCCGAGGCGGCGAATCAGCTCCAGCGCACGATGGCCGCGCCGGTCATTGCCGACCGCGCTGAGCGGAACCACCTCGTGCCCCAGCTTTTGCGCATGGGCCGCAAAATTCAGCGGAGCGCCGCCCAGATGTTCGCTCTGGCCGATGACGTCCCACAGGATCTCGCCCACGCTCAGGATGCGCATGACTTAGACTTTCCCGTTCGTCACAGATCGCTTCGATGCGCGTGACGGCTCAACTCAAACTCCAGACCTGTCCGAATCCGCGCCCTCCGCGCTCATCCGCGGTCACCTTCTTACTTCCGCTTCCAGCGCACGCCGTCCTTGGTGTTTTCCAGAATGATTCCCTTCTCCGCGAGCTGATTGCGAATTTCATCCGAACGCGCGAAGTTGCGGGCCTTACGCGCCTGCGAATGTTCGGCTACCAGGCGCTCGACCTCCGCGTCGGAGAGCGCCGCAGCCTTGGCGAGCTCGGCCGCCGCCGGCGTGACCTTGTCCTGCAAGCCTTCCTGCTGCGCCCATTCCACGATGGCGCGCACCTTGCCGGCATCGTCGTCCTGCAGTACGGCGAAAATTTCGTCGAACTGTCCCAGGGCTTTCAACACGTCCGCCACATCGTTTTTGCGCACCTCGCCCGTATCGGCCCCGGCGTTCACGTCGCGCACCAGGTCGAACATCGCGCCCAAGGCGCGCGCAGTGTTCAGATCGTCGCTCAGCGCGGCCGTCATCTCCTCCGACGCCTTCGTCGCCATCGCGGCTACCGCAGGATTGGAACCTTCCGGCCACTGCGTCGTCTCCAGCCGGAGCTTGAAGTTGCGCAATCGCTCAACCGAATTGGCCGCTTGCGTCAGGCCGTCGAAGGTGAAATTGAGCTGCTTGCGGTACGGTACCGACATCAGCAGGAAACGGACCGATGACGGCTTGTGGCCCATCAGCACCAGATCGCGCACGGTATAGAAGTTGCCGAGCTTCTTCGACATCTTCTCGCCTTCCACCAGCAGGAAGCGCGAGTGCACCCAGAAGTGCGCGAAGGGCTTGCCGGTCATCGCCTCTGACTGCGCAATTTCGTTTTCGTGGTGCGGAAAGATCAGGTCTTCCCCGCCCGCGTGAATATCAAAGCTCTCGCCGAGGTACTTCATCGACATGAGCGAGCACTCGATGTGCCATCCCGGACGCCCCGGCCCGATCTCGGTGTCCCACTGCGCCTCGCCCGGCTTGGGAGCTTTCCACAGCGCGAAGTCACGCGCATTGTCCTTCTCGTACTCGTCCACATCGACGCGCGCGCCGTCCTCCATGCCGCTGAAGTCTTTCTTCGACAGCTTGCCGTACTCGGGAAACTTGGCAATGCGGAAGTAGTACGAGCCATCCTCGGCCGGGTAGGCGTAGCCCTTGTCACGCAGGCCGGCAATGAAGTGCGCCATCTCCTGAATGTGGTCGGTCGCGCTCACCAGCAATTCAGGATGCTGGATGTTCAGCGAGTCGGCGTCCTCCAGGAAAGCTTTCTTGTACTTTGCGGTGTACTCCTGCACGGTCACGCCGTCGCGCGCGGCGTTGCGAATAATTTTGTCATCCACGTCGGTAATGTTCATGACGTGCTTCAACTGGTAGCCGCTCTGCTTCAGGAAGCGGCGCAGGGTGTCGACCACGATAAAAGTGCGGAAGTTGCCGATGTGTCCGTAGTCATACACCGTGGGACCGCAGGCGTACATCCGGACCAGGTTGTCTTCCAGCGGACGGAACTCCTCGACCTTCCCCGACAGGGTGTTAAAAAGCTCGATTGCCATGAAGCCTTTCAGATGCGACGAAAGAAATTCGATTGTAGGGGTGGGCGAGAAACAGGGTCAACCGCGGAGGGTATCAGATATCAGGTGTCAGTTCTGAGTTGTCATTCTCAGCGAGGACCCGAGCAGCGAGAGGAGGACGAGCCGAAGGACCGCTATGCCTGCGGCAACCTCTTCGATTTGTCATTCTGAGCGAAGCGAAGAACCTGCTTTTTCTATGACAGCAGCACATCCTTCGCTCCGACTCACTGCGTGCGCGCGCTCAGGATTACAAGCTATTTCTCTGGAACACGCGACGTTCCCAGAAAATTCCACTACGGAGTGATCTCAAAAATAACGCCTCTGCTATAGGCTCCGCCGCGAGAAGCCGTTCCATAGATGTTGCCATTGGCGTCGAATACCAGGCTGGAATACGGATTGCCTCCATCGGCTAGGCCAGTGAAGTCGTGCAGCGAGCTATAGGTCCAGGTATTGCCGGAACGCGTCAGCTTGAAAACCGAGCCACCATGGTAGGCGCCGTCGCACCGCGTGGTGCCGTAAAGATTGCCCGCGGCGTCCATGACGAGAGTGCCAAAGGGTCCGCACTCCACCCCGCCGGGGTTGGTGAGCCCATAGAGCACGCTATAGTTCCAGTTGGATCCCGAAGGAGTCAGTTCGAAAACGGTACCGCCCGCGCCGGAACCCGCATCCGATGCGGCCCCGTAGAGATTGCCCGCCTGATCGAAGATGAGCCCGACATACGGAAGGCCTCCGTCGTTCCCGCCCTGAAAAACGTAAATGTCGTTCTCCATCCAGCCAAACTGGCCCTGCGTCAACTGAAAAACCGTGCCTTCCTCAGGTTGGCCGCCGATGAACGTCGTGCCGTAGAGATTGCCGCTCTTGTCCATGACAAGCCCGTTAAAGGGCTCCTTGCCCTGCACCGCTTGCCCAAAGCTCCAGAGCCTGGTCTTGATCCAGCTATTGCCGTTCCGCGTCAACATGTATACCGTGCCGCATCCGACACCCACAGGAAGACATTCCTGTGATGTGCCGCCCACCTGCGTCGTGCCGTAAATGTTGCCGGCCTGGTCGAAAATGAGAGCGCCAAAGGGGTCTGCTCCGTCAACGCCGCCCTGGAATTGAACCAGTTGGGTTTCTTTCCATGGGCAATTGGCGGTCTTGCAAATGGTCGGCGAGGGATGCAGGCTGTACAACGTGCCACAGCCATAACCATTACATCCGAAATTACCGCCGTTCTCCGTGGTGCCATACAGCGCGCCGTCGGGGCCGATGGTGATGGCAGCAAAAGGCTGCGCCCCGTCACTGCCGCCCTGGAAGCTGTAAAGCGGTGTCAGTGACCAGTTGGAACCGACTCGATTCAAACTGAAGACTACGCCTTGGTTGGCCGTGCCGCCGAAGTACGCCGTGCCGTAAAAACTTCCCGGGGCATAAGGCGTCAAGCCGGTATAGGGATTGGCTCCGTCGGCACCGCCGCTAAAGTCATGAATCACCTTAAATGTCTGCGCCTGGGCTACGCCCAGCGTTAGTAACAAGACCAGAGCGAGGGCAGAAACTGCCGCCCGTACATTTCCTTTCCGGTAGAACTTTCCAGATGAGTAAGACATGGGAGTGCTCCTCGGCTTCGGATTATAGGCTCGTGTTCTCCGCCCCAAAACGAAAATGCCTGGAATTCAATCAGCCATTCAAAGCGGGGGCGAATTGCGCTACTCTGTTGGCGTGATCGCTGTCGGGACACGTTTGCGAATCTTTTGTATGGGGCTGCTGCTTGCGCTGCTCGCCGCGAATGTCCATGCCGCCGGTCAGACGCTGACACCCTCTCCCAAGCTCTCGCCTCGCACGCGAACAACGTCATCAACCCCCAAGACTACGACCGTTCCTCTCCCGTACGATGCTCTGCTTCCTGTGCCTGCCAGAGGCATTCCCGCCGGGCTGGAGCCTTTCTTCCAGCTCGGTAACTCGGACATCAAGTTTTCCTTCGACCATCTGACAGAGATCCTGCGCGACAAAAAGCATGAGGGCTGGGTATTGGCCGCTTATCCCGATCCCAAGACCAGCGATCCGCTGATCGGCGCCGGCTTCACCCTCAGCTTGCCGGCGCGGGAGCATCCGCAAAGCGATCCCCTAAATCCGCACCAATTCCTGGAACCTTCCTCCGAGCAGTTATGGCAGGCAGCCGGCTTCGATTCGCAGCGCCTCCAGTCCATCCTCAACCAATACGAATCCAACCTGGAGGCGTGGGGCACGCGCAAATATCGCAAGAAGATTCGCACCCACGAACTAACCGACCAACTGACCGAGGATGAGGCCCTGAGTCTGCTCCGGGTTGCTGAAGTGCAGGCGATCCACAACGCCCGCGCTTATTGCCGCAGCTTCGATCAGCTCACCGCATCGCAGCAGATGGCCCTGACCCAGCTGGTCTACCAGATGGGCATCAACCTGGAGGAATTCACCCAGTTCCTGTCGCTCATCAATCAAGATCCACGCTTCGAAAATGCGTCCTTCACCATCGGCGCGGGAACCGATCGCCAATACTGGCAGGAAGTGCAGGCCAGCCTGATCCACAGCCAATGGGCGCGCAAGTATTCGACGCGCGCCATCACCGTGATCGCCATGTTGGACCCCGACTACGCCGAAAGCCCATCAGCCGCAGAGCGCCGGGTGAAAGCTACTCTTCAGCCGGCAAGACATCACCACAAAAAGAAAAAGAGCAAGTCCCGCTCCGCCGAGGCGTAAAAACAACGGGTGTCCTCCTGTAGACTTTGTCTATTCGCGCATGAACAGCAACCACTTGGGTTTTACTCCGGCGGAGCTACGCAAGCTGAGCAGTTTCAAGGAGCCTTACGGAATCCAGCGCTTCCTCGACGGCCTGCCCTACCACCTCGAGGACACGGCCTGGTCGCCGCGCCGCGTGCTGCGCGAAGGCACCGCCCACTGCCTCGAAGGAGCCCTTTTCGCCGCCGCCGCATTGCGCGCGCTCGGCCATCCTCCGCTGATCGTCGACTTCGAAGCCGAGCACGACACCGATCACGTCCTCGCTGTCTTCAAGGTCAAGAACCACTGGGGAGCGCTGGCCAAGTCGAACTACACCGGATGCCGGTATCGCGAGCCCGTCTACCGCTCGCTGCGCGAGCTCGCCATGAGTTACTTCAACATTTACTTCAATATGCGGCGCGAACGCTCGCTGCGCACCTTCTCGCGGCCGGTCAACCTGGCGCGCTTCGACGATCACCACTGGATGACGAGCGAGCAGCCCATCTGGTTCATCCCCATTTACCTCTTTGAAGTGAAGCACTACCCGCTACTTACCCCGGCCATGATCAAGCGCCTGCACCGCGTGGACGAACGGACCTTCCAGGGCGAACTCCTGGGCAAGGCACTAAAGTAAGCAAACCCAATCCATTACTCAGGATTGTCGTGACGAGCGAAGCGAGGCATCTGCTTTTTCGCCTGCGCGCCTAAGGGTAAATGCTCTTCTTCACCACCGAGGGCACGAGAACACGGAGAACCCAGACTTTCGGATTCCTCCGTCGCCTCTGTGGCAAACACTTTTCTTCTACAATCCCCTCTTATGGTCTTTCGCTCCGACAATCGCTCCCCCGAACAGATGCGCCCGGTTAACATCGTGCCCGACTTCATCTCGACCGCTGAGGGCTCGTGCCTCCTCGAACTGGGCAACACCCGCGTCATCTGTACTGCCACCATTGAAGATACGGTCCCGCAATTCCTGCGCAACAGCGGCAAAGGATGGGTCACAGCCGAATATTCCATGCTGCCGCGCGCCACGCTGACTCGTACCCCGCGTGAGGTCGCCAAGGGCCATCCCAGCGGACGCACACAGGAGATCCAGCGCCTTATTGGCCGCTCGCTGCGCGCCGTCACCGAGATGGACAAGCTGGGCGAGCGTACGCTGTTTCTCGACTGCGACGTCATCCAGGCCGACGGCGGTACTCGCACAGCGTCGATCACCGGAGCGTTCGTTGCCATGGGGCTCGCCATGCTGCGCATGATGGAGTCAGGCGCCATCAGCGTGGCCCCGATTCGTGACTATGTCGCCGCCACCAGTGTCGGCATTGTCGACGGCGAGGTCATGCTCGATCTGGCCTATGAAGAGGACTCCCGTGCTGATGTTGACATGAACCTGGTCGTCACCGGCAGCAAGCGCATCATCGAAGTGCAGGCTACGGCGGAGAAACGTCCGTTTGATGACATTCAATTCAACAAGATGATGGCGCTGGCCCGCGGAGGGATCGAGTCTCTCATCCTTAAGCAGCAGGCCGTGCTGAAGGGACTGCTGCTGCGGCAGTGACCTCGCTCTTGGCTGTTGGCTCTTGGCCTTTAGCTTTTGCCATCCTAAGCGGAGGACCTGCTGTTCTTGCATCCCGATCGAGTCATCGTAAGCGAACGCTCTTCATCCGCAAAAGCTCGCGTTGCGGGGCAGCGACTGCGTGGTCGGCCCCAAGGCGCAAGCCCGGGGTGGATTGCATCGTTACGATGCCTGGCCGCGTTGCGGCCCGCGAGGGCCAAAACCCGGATACAATCTTTGAGTCTCGATGCCGCAACCCGCACAGGCGCCACCACCGCCCCGAATTTACAATGGCCCTGCAACCGGTTTTCTTACGGCCGTCATCTTTTTCTTCTTCGGCCTGTTTGCCATCTTGCTGCCCTGGTCCATCAAGGGCGCGCGCTATGCCTGGATTGCCGCCTTTAGTCTATGGATTGTCGGCCTCATCCTCGAACGCAAGCGCCTCTATCCGCAGCCGCTGGCGCTGCCTCTGCTGGCTTACATCGTTCTGAGCGGTCGTCTCGTGCGTCTTCTCCTACGAGCCTTACATGAGTTGGCCGCACATGAAATTGGTCTGCTGGACCGCGCTAATCGCGACCCTCTTCGCCCAGAACCTTCGCCGCCTTTCGCAGGTCCGCACTCTCGTCCTCCTGCTGCTGCTCTCGGCGACCGCGGTTGCAGGCTTCACTGCGTGGCAATACGTGCGCGGGATCGGTCTGCGCATCGTCTCCGTCGTCTACCAGTCTCCGCTTCATCTCGCCGGACTGCGTCCCGACGACACACTAGTCGCCATCAACGGCTACTCCTTGCACTCCTCCTCCGACGTGGTCAAGGCAGCCGCGGCGGTCCCGGGCGACACCATCGTGCCCGTGCGCTTTCTTCGCGGGTTTCCGGTGCGTCGAAAAGACACCTTTGCTCGCGCCGGCGACTTCGTCAGCGCCAACCAAGTGACGCCCACACTCGTCCTTGCCAAAGCCCGGCCGTTGCGCGCCCAGGGCACGCTCGGCCATCCAGGGATCCTTGCGGAGGTGCTGGCACCGATCGCGTGTCTGGCATGGGCGCTGATGCTGGGGACGCCGGCGCGCCGGCGCCTACGCCAACTGTTCTTCGCCGCCACCTTCCTTGCCATCACCGCTGCCGTTTTCGCCACCCAGAGCCGCTCTGCCCTCAGCGGGCTGCTGGCCGGCTGCCTGATCGCCCTCTTGTTTATGGCTCCCCGGCGGGCGCGTCTCTGGCTGATCGCGGCGCTGGTTGTGCTCGCGCTCGGCGCCGCCTTCTGGATTCAGCACACCCGCGGCCTGAAGTGGGTCGATATGCGCGACCCCGGCACACAATATCGCGTGCTAATGTGGAAGGACGGTGCGCGCCTCGTCCTGCAACATCCTCTGTTCGGCGTGGGCATGGACTCGATCCAGAACCACTGGCCCGAGTGGAACCTGCACGGCTTCGAGCGTTTCCATGAGTTCTGGAACTTCCACTCCGACATCGTGCAGCTTGCCGCCGAGCGCGGCCTGCTGACGCTCGCGGCGTGGTTGTGGTTCGTCGTCGCTTACACTGTTTATCTGCTGCGCCTGCTGCCTCAAATGTGGCAACGAACGCGCTTTGGCTGGGCGGCCGTCACCGGCATTCTCACCGGCTTCGTCGCATTCCTTCTTACTTCTTTGGTCGAGTCGTCCCTGGGCGACGACACGCTCGTTATGCTGCTGTTCTTCTGCTGCGGCGTCGCCATCGCGATGGAGCGCATGCTGGGCGAGCGCGGCGCCATCGACGTGGCGTAGGGAGGCCGCTTTTGGCTTTTGGCTTTTGGCTTTTGGCTTTTGGCTCTTAGCTCTTAGCTCTTGTAACCACGAGCGCCTTCCTTTTAACGCGAGGGACCTGCTCTTGCTCTGCATTAAGAACCGCTCACCACGGAGAAGTCCGAGATCACGGAGGAAGCCGCATTCCTGATATGTCGTCCTCGATGACCTCCATGTCCTCCGTGGTGAATGTTTTGGCCCTTGACATCCGGAATTAGCGGCCGGCTCGAAGAACCGCCATTTGCCAAACGCCAAGTGCCAAGTGCTAAATGCTAAGTGCGACTTATCCATCGAGACTGCCACCATCGCCGCACGATCCAACTCGCCTCGCCTTCGCTTGATTCCCTGCGTGCTGCTGGCGCTCTTCGCGGCGCAATCGCTCTGGTTCGTCGCGACTCAATCGCTCACCTATGACGAGCCGGCGCACATCCTCGCGGGTTCCGACGCGTGGCGGCTCTGGCAAGTTCGAACGCTGGAACGATCATCCGCCGCTCGGCCGTCTCTGGCTGACACTGCCCGTCGCGTGCACGGCAATCGACGCCCAGGTCGAATTCAGCGAACGCAACTTTCTCGTGACCCGCCTTGCCCCCGGGCCGGAGTGGCTCGCATGGCGCACGCGCCCCATGAACACCTTGCTCGGCCTGGCCCTCGGAGTGGCATTGTGGTTCGCCACGCGCCGTCTCTTCTCCGAAGGCGCAGCTAACGTGGCGCTCACGCTGTTTGCGTTCACTCCATCGCTCATCGCGCATTTCTCCGTCGCCACCACCGACGGCATAGGCACGCTTTTCATTTTTCTGGTTGCGATACAGCTCATCCGATGGCGACACCGCCGGAGCGCCGGGCAAACCGTGCTGATGGGTCTCGCGCTCGGCGGCCTTCTGCTGTCGAAGTTCTATGCGCCGCCGCTGGTCTTGCTGGCACTGGTCCTGATGCTGATCGTCAACCCCGATGAAAGCCGCCTGCTTTCGCGCAGGCTCAACTGGAAGCCAGCTCTCGCAGCGCTGGGCATCGCCCTGTTTGTGCTCTGGGCCGGCTACTTCTTTCATGTCTCGCATCTCGAAGTTGGCGATGGCCACGTTCGCGCCAGCTTCCCCCACCGCCCGGTGCGCGACTGGCCCTCGACCACCAAACTTCACCTCAGCACGTTTGTCCCCGCAGGAGAATACGTCGAAGGCCTGCGTGAGCTCGCCCGCAGCAACCATAGCGGACGCCCGGCATGGTTTCTGGGCAAGCTCTATCCGCATGGGGGAATTCTGGCGTACTATCCGGTGGCCATCGCGCTGAAATGGCCGGCCGTTCTGCTGCTTTTCCTTGTGTGCGGGCCTGTGCGTCCGCATCCGGAAGAAATCCCGCTCGCCGTCTGACCTGCTCTTGGTCAGCTGTTTCCCATCGTCTTCTTCGTCTTTGCGCTGAACGCAAGGTTCAATATCGGCGAGCGACACATTCTGCCGCTGTATCCTTTCGCTTTATTGCTCGCAGGCGGCATTTGGGAGCGCGCTCGCGCCTCAAACCTCGGCAGGACACTCGTAATCCTGGCCCTTTGCCTCAACGCCGCCGACGCGCTGCGCTATGCTCCCGACTATCTCGCGTACTTCAACGTCTTCGTTCGCCCGCAAAACAGTTGGCATCTGCTCACCGACAGCAATCTCGACTGGGGACAAGGCTTGATCGCGCTGCGCGACTACCAGCAGCAACACCCTGACGAGCCGATCTATTTGGCCTACTTCGGATCAATCGACCCGTCGCTCTATGGCATCCACGCCACGCCCCTCGCAGCCAACGAGCAGCTAAAAGGAACGCTCATCGTCAGCCCTACTCTCCTCTCCGGCCAAAATCTGGAAGACAGCGACGCCTATCGGTGGCTCGGGCCGTATGCTCCGGCGCGGGTGCTTGATCACTCGCTGTGGGTGTACGACGTGCGTTAGCGCGACTCTCCCACCCAAGGCCAAGACAAGGCTGGGACGGGCACCCTGACAGCCGATGCCTGTTACCCATCCCATTAACTGGCGGCTGATAGCTGATAGTTTCTGACAAAGGCTGGCATCTGCTGGCCAGCGGCTTTAAGATAAAGAGTGCCCGCCGTTTTGCCGCGCCCTGACTCGTCTTCTTCAGAAGGAAGGACTCATACATGAACAGTTTCGGCAGCCGTTCCACCCTCCGCGTCGGTAGTCACGAATTCGAAATCTATCGCCTCAACGCCGTCGAACAGCACGGCTGCTCGCAAAAACACTTACCTTTTTCCCTGCGCATCCTGCTGGAAAACCTGCTGCGCCGCGAAGACGGCAAGGCCGTCAAAGCCGATGACATCCGCGCGCTGGCGTCGTGGTCGGGCAAAAGCACGCCTGTGCAGGAGATCGCCTTTATGCCCAGCCGCGTGCTGTTGCAGGATTTCACCGGCGTGCCCGCGGTGGTCGATCTCGCCGCCATGCGCGACGCGATGAAGAACGCTCGGCGGCAACCCATCGCTGATCAATCCGCTGCAACCCGCCGAATTGGTTATCGATCACTCGGTGCAGGTCGACGAGTTCGGAACGCCGCAGGCATTGCAGCTCAACGCCGAGCTGGAGTTCATGCGCAACAAAGAGCGCTACGCCTTCCTGCGCTGGGGGCAGACTGCCTTCAAGAATTTCGCTATCGTCCCGCCCGACACCGGCATCGTGCATCAGATCAACCTGGAATATCTCGCGCGCGTGGTCTTCGTCGGCGCCAACGGCGAAAGCGGCAAGCCGATGGCGTATCCTGACACGCTGGTCGGCACCGACTCGCATACCACGATGATCAACGGCCTCGGCGTGCTGGGCTGGGGCGTCGGCGGAATCGAAGCCGAAGCTGCCATGCTTGGCCAGCCAGTGTCGATGCTCATCCCGCAGGTCATCGGCGTGCGGCTGCGCAATAGTCTGAAAGCCGGCTCGACCGCCACCGACCTTGTGCTCACCGTGACCGAGATGCTGCGCAAGTTCGGCGTGGTCGGCAAGTTCGTCGAGTACTTTGGTCCCGGATTGCACAACCTGCCGCTGGCCGATCGCGCCACCATCGCCAACATGGCCCCCGAGTACGGCGCTACCTGCGGCATCTTCCCCGTCGATCACGAGACGCTCAAGTATTTGCGCCTCAGCGGCCGCAGCGAAGAGCTTATCGCCCTCGTCGAGGCCTACTACAAGGAGCAGGGCCTCTTTCACACCAAGGACACGCCCGAAGCCGAATACACCCACGTGCTCGATCTCGACCTCGCAACCATCGAGCCCAGCATCGCCGGGCCCAAGCGCCCGCAAGACCGTGTGCCGCTGTCGCGCGCCGCACGGTCGTTTGAGGATGCGCTGCCCACCTTGCTCAAGCCCGGCCAGCAGGTCCCGCCCAAGCAGGGCGCGCGCTGGGAGGCCGAAGGCGGACGCCCCGCCGGGTTGGATTCGCAGCAGGACACAGTCGAAGAACACGTGTCCTACAATGGAGGACTCAATCACGGCAGCGTGGTTATTGCCGCCATCACCAGTTGCACCAACACCTCGAACCCGTCGGTGCTGATCGGCGCCGGCCTGCTGGCGAAGAAGGCTGTCGAGAAAGGCCTGAAGGTGCCCGCGTGGGTGAAGACTTCGCTCGCGCCCGGGTCACTGGTCGTGACCGAGTACCTCACGCATTCCGGACTGCTGCCCTATCTCGAAAAGCTGAAGTTCAACGTGGTCGGCTACGGCTGCACCACCTGCATCGGAAACTCGGGGCCGCTGCCGGAGGAAGTATCGAAGGTTGTGACGGAGAAAGATCTCGTCGTTGCCTCGGTGCTCAGCGGCAATCGCAACTTTGAAGGCCGCATCAACTCCGAGGTGCGCGCCAACTACCTCATGTCGCCGCCGCTGGTCGTCGCCTATGCGTTGGCGGGGCGCATGGATATCGATCTCTACAAGGAACCGCTCGGCCAAGGCAACGGTAAGCCGGTTTACCTGAAAGACATCTGGCCGACTGAGAAGGAGGTTGACGAGGTCCTGCAGAAGTTCGTTACCGGAGACCTCTTCCGCGGCGCCTACACCGACGTCTTCAAGGGTGACGAGCGCTGGCGCGGACTGAATGTCCCACAGGGTGAGACCTTCGCGTGGGACGCCGATTCGACCTACGTGCAGAATCCGCCGTACTTCGAGAACATGCCCAAGTCGCCGGCTCCGGTCGGCGATATTCGCGCCGCGCGCGTGCTCTGCTACCTGGGGAACAGCGTCACCACCGACCACATCTCGCCAGCCGGTTCGATCAAGCACAACAGTCCGGCCGGGAAATACCTCATCGAGCATGGCGTGAAGCCCGCCGACTTCAACTCCTACGGCTCGCGGCGCGGCAATCACGAAGTCATGATGCGCGGGACCTTCGCCAACGTCCGCCTGCGCAACAAGCTCACCCCCGAGCGCGAAGGCGCCTTCACTCGCCACCTGCCCGATGGCGAGGAGATGTTCATCTTTGAAGCCTCGGAGAAGTACCGACGCGAGGGTACGCCGCTGCTGATACTCGCAGGCAAGGAGTACGGCTCCGGCTCATCGCGCGACTGGGCGGCCAAAGGCCCGCGCCTGCTGGGCGTGCGCGCCGTGCTGGCCGAAAGCTTCGAGCGCATTCACCGCTCGAACCTGGTGGGCATGGGCATACTGCCGCTGCAGTTCCTCGACGAGGAGAGCGCCGAAACCTGCGGCCTCACCGGCGAAGAGCTGTACGACATTGTGGGACTCACGGACGTGCTGGAGAACTTCGCTCCCGGCAAGACGGTGAAAGTCCGGGCCAAGAAAGCCGACGGCGCGGTCGTCGAACTCGACGCCACCGTGCGCATCGACACCCCGCAGGAAGTGCTCTACTACAAGCACGGCGGAATTTTGCAGTACGTCCTGCGCCAGTTACTGCAGGGCTAATACCACAACAAGGAATCTATGAGGTTGCCATCCTGAGCTCGGTCGCCCGACCTTTGGCGGGCCGAGCGAAGTACCTGCTGTTTCCTTCCTTGTCGCCTTCTTCTGGACGACAGGGGAGGGCTTATACTCCACTTGTTATGCGGCATCGACTGCTCTTACTGACTGCGATCACAGTGATGCTCTGCCTCGGTTCGAGTTACGCTCAGCAATCAGATATCCCTTCGGAACTTATGAAATCGCCGTCGCCCGACGGGAGAACCGCCCCTTAGAGTCTCTGGCGCTTATGGCGGGTCCCCTGAACATTCGCGCATTTCGAATGTGTGGGGAATAAATCTGAAGGAACTGAGAAATCCAGAATTCGCAATCCATCGAGAGCAGAAAGTTGTTCGATTCGGCAACAAGGATTTTGATTCGCCCCACTCCCGCCGATGCTACAATCGCGCGCATTGCCCTTCTGGGCGAATGTGCCGTCTGCGCCGCGACGGCCGCATGATCGGAGACCCCATGAGCACTGCGCCCACCGCCGCCGTTCCCGAAGAAGCTCCCGCGCTCTCCCAAGTCGAGCGCGTCATTGACACCTTCATTGCACCGGCCAAGACCTTCACCGACATTCGCCGCAGCGCCAGTTGGTGGCTGCCGTGGCTGATAGGCGCCATCGTCGGACTCGCGCTGGTTTACATCGTCGACACCAAAGTCGGCATGGACAAGGTCGCCGAGAACCAGATCCAGCTTCAGCCCAAGCAGGCGGCCAAGCTCGACCAGCTCCCCGCCGATCAGCGCGCCTCGCGGATGGAGCTTTCGGCCAAGATAACGCGCATCTTCGCTTACGGCTTTCCCGTTCTTAATCTGGTCATCGTCGCCATCATGGCCGCGGTGCTCATGGGCACCTTCAACTTCGGCCTCGGCGCCGAAGTCAGGTTCTGGCAATGTTTCGCCATTAGCATATACGCCTTTCTGCCCGGATTGATCAAGGCGCTGCTGGTCATCCTTACGCTAGTGATCGGTGGCGGCGAGAACTTCACCTTCCAGAACGAGCTGGCCAGCAATCTGGGTGTGCTGTTCGATCCCAACAGCTCGCACTTTCTGTATTCGGTCGCCTCCTCCGTTGACCTGTTCAACATCTGGATTCTGGTGCTGACCGGGATTGGCTACTCTTGCGTAACTCGCGTGAAACGCGGCACCTGCATGGGAGTGGTGTTTGCCTGGTGGGCGGTCGTCACACTCGGCGGCGCAGCCTTCGGCAGCCTGTTCTCCTGAGCCCCCAGCTTGGGCAAGGGTAGCCTGTGGCCAGAGGGTGAGCCTGTTAGTTCCGCAAATGAAACTGGCATCTGAATTGGCGCGCCTTCATCTCCACGAGGCGCGAACATGGGTTATACTTCGGCTAATAGGGAGTTGCACAAAGAAAAGTCTGCCGGAATGGTGTTACCGGCAAAGGCGGGGCGCCTCATTATTCATAAGCCCCGACGAGTTTCTTACTAAAGGCCCAACAGCGTCTATGGAAAGTGGCTTGCAGGCCGTTGTCCCAGCCGTTCCGGCCTACTAAGCCTGCCCCAGATGCCAGGAACCGGCCCCGGGAGGTGTCGCTTGGACCTGGTTTTTATACGTGTAATATTCATTCTGGTTTCAGCAGTTTGCGGTTACGAACTTCAACCCCTGGGACTTTCGAGCTGGCCCGCTGCAGGCGCAGGGGCACTCATCGGGGTGGCTGTTGTCCTGTTTGAGGTCCGGTTGCGCCAGGTCAGCCTGAAACGGCTGATCGGGGCTGTGATCGGCAGCATCCTTGGCATCATCGGGGCCTATCTCTTCAGCCTTGTCATCAAGAACAGTCTGCCCGCTGGGCACACCCAAAGCTTCCTTCAGATCTTTGTCATGCTGCTCATGGCCTACGTCGGACTGATTGTCGGCGCGGGCAAGGGCGACCTGCTGAACCTGGCCGCGCTGGGCGGCATCTTTGGCGGCGAGAAGCAATCCAAGCGCAGCTACAAGATTCTTGATACCAGCGTCATCATCGATGGCCGCATCGCCGACATTGCGGAAACCGGCTTTCTCGACGGCACCATCGTGATCCCGCAGTTCGTGCTGCGCGAGCTGCAACTGGTCGCCGACTCCGCCGACTCCATGAAGCGCAACCGCGGCCGCCGCGGCCTCGACATTCTCCAGCGCATCCAGAAGATCGCCAGCCTTCAGATCCAGATTGTGGAAGACGACTTCCCTTCCGTGCGCGAGGTCGACCTCAAACTCATCGAGCTGGCCAAGCTGTATGAGGGCAAGATCGTCACCAACGATTTCAACTTGAATAAGGTGGCGCAGCTCCAGGGTGTGCAGGTGCTGAACATCAACGAGCTGGCCAATTCGCTGAAGCCCATCGTGCTGCCGGGCGAGATCATGCGCGTCTTCATCCTGAAGGAAGGCAAGGAGTACAACCAGGGTGTCGCCTATCTCGATGACGGCACCATGGTCGTGGTTGACAACGCGCGCAAGATGATTGGCAAGAACATCGACATCTCGGTGACGTCGGTGCTCCAGACCACTGCGGGTAAGATGATCTTCGGCAAGTATGACGAACGCGCCGCCAGCATGCCTCCGCGCCCGGTGGAAGCGCGGCAGGGGATGCCGACCGAACTTCGCCGCCCAACCGCGGCGACCGCCGTGGCGCCGGAAGCACCAAAGACGGAATAGCCACAGCAGTTGGCACTTGGCAGGTAGCCCTTTACGCTTAGCCAAATGCTAAGTGCCAACTAACGGCCAAGTGTTACATTCGTAATTTCATGTTGAAGCCTGTTCTCACTGCCCTAACATGTGGCATTCTGCTGCTGTCCGCATCTCTTGCCTTCGCTCAGGCCGGCAGCGCCCAGGTGACCGGCTCGGTCACCTATCGCGAGCGCATCGCCCTGCCTCCGGATGCGATCATCGACGTTCAACTCGCCGATGTCTCCGTGGCCGATGTTGCCGCGCAAACAGTTGCAGAATCGTTTATCAATGCCGAAGGCCGACAGGTGTCGGTGCCCTTTACGCTGACCTACGATCCGGCGCAAATCGTGCCTGCGCATCATTACTCGGTGCGCGCCACCATTCGCGCCGGCAACGGCATGATGATGTTCAGCAGCACGCAGGCCTACCCGGTCCTCACCCACGGCGCACCGTCGAAGGTGAACCTGGTGCTTCACATGGTGGGACACAGCGGCAAGCCGGGTGCGTCTGCGAAGAAGCAGCACGAGCCTTCCGCACCCGAAGGTGCAGAGACTGCTTCGGCGACTGCGCCATCGACGGCAGGAACGACGCCTGCGACGGGTGGGCCGACAAGTGCCACAACGGTTCCACCTGCCGCCGAGCCGCCGCCGTCGAATACAAAGGCCCCTGGTTCGCAGCCCGCGGAGCAAGCGCCGAAGCAGAAGGCCGAGCAATCGGCTGCGCCGCCCGAATCCGCGCCTGAGCAATCCGCCAAAGCTGCCGCCACCGCGCCTGCCCAATCGGAGAGCGCGCCCGCTGCCAACGAGCCGCCGCCGGCCACAGAGTCGTCTTCCGCCGGACAGCCCTCCACCCAGCCCGAAACACCCGCGCCCGCGGAAGCGCAATCCACCGCGCCTGAATCGGCAGTGCCATCGTCACCGGCTTCGGCTGCCGCACCCGAATCCGCGCCGGCGTCACAAGCTTCAACTGCGGCTACGCCGCCCGCAGCCAAGACTGTTGAGCCCGAACAGCCTTTGCCTGACTCGCCCTCGGCCACCAAGAGTGCCGAGCTCGCAGCCGAAGCGCCGGAGTCGACAGAAGCCGAGCCGCCGCCGGAGCCCATGCCCGAACGCCCGCGTCCCCTTGCTGTCACCGGTTCAACTCCCCTGGCCAACACGCAGTGGAGACTGGTGCAGCTCGGAGGGAAACAAGTGGTCATCACGCCGCCGCAGCGCCCCGTCACCCTGGCCTTCAGTCCGGAGGGCACGCGCATCGCCGGCTCGGCCGGCTGTAACAGCTATCTCGGCACCTTTACCGATGACCATGGCCATCTCAAGCTCAATCCCGGCGGCATGACGATGATGGCCTGCGCCGACCCCGCAGGCACGCGCGAGCAGAAGTTCATTGCTATGCTGCATTCTGCCGACGGCTACAAAATCAGCGGCGACTATTTGCTGCTCACCAGCAATGGAAAAACAGTTGCCAAGTTCATAAATAATCCATTCTAATGACCCGCTTCCGGAGCGACTACGTGACAGGCGCTGTCTTGGGTTATTTGACAACCGACAACGGACAACTGAATTATGCCCACACTCATCGCACAACCCACACGCATCGCCGCCGCGGGCAACAAGCCCAAGCTCATCGACGAATACATCGGCCGGGTAAACTCGCAGACCACTGCGGCCAGCGTGGCTCACATGCGCTCACCCAGCGGATGGGTCGAGCGGGGACAGACCCCTGAGTTCGACGAGTTCACCATCGTGTTGCGCGGTACGCTGCACGTGAAGAGCAAGAAAGGTGAGTTCGACGTGAACGCCGGCCAGGCCGTCATCGCTCACGCCGGCGAGTGGGTGCAGTACTCCACGCCCGGCCCCGAGGGCGCGGAGTACATCGCCGTCTGCGTGCCCGCATTCGACATGAACACGGTGCACCGCGACGGGTAGTCGCGCTCTCTACATCTCCCCTAGCGTCCGATGCACCAGGCTGATGGCCATCGAACCTTCGCCTACCGCCGACGCCACTCGCTTGACGTTGCCCGAACGCACGTCGCCCACGGCGAAGACACCGGGCAGGGTGGTCTCCAGCATCTGTGGCGGACGGCGCAGCGGCCAGCCGGCAGATTGCAGTACGGCGGTGTCGATGTCGCGGCCGGTGAGGACAAATCCTTTGTTGTCGAGTGCGAGGCAGCCTCGCAGCCAATCAGTACGCGGCGACGCCCCGGTCATCATGAACACATGATGAATGTCGCGTGTCGCGCTCTCGCCAGTGGCTTTGTCCTGCCAGGTGACGCGCTCGAGTTGGGCATTGCCCTCCAGATCAGTGATCTCGGTGTGGTAGTGCAGTTCGATCTTCGGGTTCTCCTCGATGCGGCGAATGAGGTAGCGCGACATGGTGTCGGCAAGCTGTCCCGAGCGCACCAGCATGTAGACCTTGCCCGCGGTTTGCGAAAGAAACACCGCGGCCTGTCCGGCCGAGTTCCCTCCGCCCACCACGATGATGTCGTCGCCTTCGCAGAGCTGCGACTCCATGAACGTCGCACCGTAGTAGATCCCCAAACCATCGAAGCGCGACAGGTTGGGAATGGGTGGCCTGTTGTATTGGGCTCCGGTTGCGATAACCACGGTACGGGCGGCGAGCTTGGTATCGTCTTCCAGAAGAATGTGGTAGGGGCGCCGCTGGCAACTGAGCCGCACGGCGCTGCGCGAGACCATGATGTTGGCGCCAAACTTAACTGCCTGCGTCATGGCCCGGTTCGTCAGCTCCTGGCCCGAAATGCCGGTGGGAAATCCGAGGTAGTTTTCGATCTTGGAGCTCGAGCCCGCCTGTCCGCCGGGATTAGCGGTTTCCACCAGCAGCGCGTTGAGCCCCTCAGAGGCAGCATAGACTGCGGCCGCCAGGCCCGAAGGACCTCCGCCCACGATGATCAGATCGCGGATTGTGCTTTGATCGACGTTCGCGTTCAAGCCCAGGCAATCGGCCAGTTGCTGAATCGATGGGTTTCTCAACACGTGGATGCCGTTGCAGATGGTGACCGGAATCTGATCAGGCGTAATGTCGAAACGATCCAGCAGCTCCTGCGACGAGGTGTCCGTGTCCAGATCGCGATACTGATATGGATAGCCATTGCGGCCCAAAAACTCGCGCAGCCGTAGCGTGCCCGCCGAGTGGCGCGAACCCAGCAGAATTACGTTGCCCAGGCCGCCACTGATTAAGGCGAGGCGACGCAGGATGAACGCTCGAAGAAAGATCTCGCTGAGCTCCGCATCGCGTCCGATCAGTGCACGAAAGTCCTCGTGCCTCAGCTCCAGAAAATCGCCCGCGCTCGCCACACGTCCCAACATAAAGGCGCGCTGCCCCGACATGGTGGTGATTTCTCCGGCGAAGCTGCCCGCGATGTGGGTCACAACCACCGGCTGGTCTAGCTTGGCTGGGCTGCACGATTTCCAGGCTGCCGGAAAGCAGCACGAAAAAGGGCACGTGCTCATCGCCCGGCTGGAATAGAACGTCGCCGGGCTCAACATGTCGAACCCTTGCCCAAGGACGAATGCGGTCAATCTGCGCGGGAGTGAGGTGCGGAAAAATCTGGGCCTGGTAGTCGAGAGCGCTGGGAGGAAGAGTCGCGGACAATGTCATGGCCATCCTTACTCTATGAAAAGTTGCCGTGCAGCAGTAGATGATGGGAAGGGTGGCCGGGCTTCAGGGCCGCGTGGATTGGGTGTCAGATATCAGGTGTCTGCGAGGTTTGTACCATACCAGGGCGCGCAGCTTTTGCTGCCGGGATGTGCAGAGGCTCGGATCGCCGCTTTGTATCAAGGCCTGACTTTCAGTCGGGCCGTGACAGGCCAGGAATCTTGCGGGCTTCAGCCCCCTGACCCGAGAGGCGCGAAGGGGGCTAAAGCCCAAAACAAGACACAAGGGCGATTTTCCGCCCGGCTAAAAGTCGGGCCCTGATACAAAGCTCGATGTGGCCGCGTTTGCCGGTTGGCAAATCTCTTAAAGCTGGTAGCTCTGAGCTAACGGCTCATAGCTGACAACTGTCCTTCCCGACACCCGGCCCCTGACACCTTTTTCTATAATCAAACCTTATGCCCTCGTTCCTGCCAGTCGCCGAACAACTGGAATACCTGCGCAAAGGCGCGTCTGAAATCATTCGCGAAGGTGATCTCTGCGAGCGCCTCGAGAAATCGTTGCGCACCGGCAAGCCCATGCGAGTAAAAGCGGGCTTCGATCCCACCGCGCCAGACCTGCATCTGGGACACACCGTGCTCATCCGCAAGCTCAAGCACTTTCAGGACATGGGCCACACCGTCATCTTCCTCATCGGAGACTTCACCGGGCTCATCGGCGATCCCTCGGGCCGCTCGACTACGCGTCCGCCGCTTACCCGCGAGCAGATCGACGCTAACGCCGAGACTTACAAGGCGCAAGTCTTCAAGATCCTCGACCGCGACAAGACTGAGGTGCGCTTCAACAGCGACTGGCTGGGCAAGCTGGGATTCGAAGGCTTCATCCGGCTGGCGGCGAAGTTTACCGTCTCGCAGATGCTGGAGCGCGAAGACTTCCACAAGCGCTTCACCGAAGAGAAGCCAATCGCCATGCACGAGCTGCTGTACCCCATCGCGCAGGGCTACGACTCAGTGGCGCTCGAAGCCGATGTGGAGCTCGGCGGCACCGATCAGAAGTTCAACCTGCTCATGGGCCGCCAACTGCAACGTGACTATAACCAGCCGCCGCAGATCGTGCTGACCATGCCGCTGCTGGAAGGCACCGACGGCGTGCAGAAGATGTCGAAGTCGTATGGGAATTACATCGGCATCACCGAGCCGCGGCAGGAGATATTTGGGAAGGTGATGTCCATATCCGACGAGCTGATGTGGCGCTATTACGAGCTGCTCACCGACCTGACGACGCGCGAAATCGACGCAGCTCGAGCAGGCGGTGGCGAAGGGCACAGCCCACCCCATGAAGCTCAAGCAGGACTTGGGCAAGCGCATCGTCGCGGACTTCCATGGATTCGAAGCGGCCGAGCATGCGGCAGCAAGATTGGTCAGCAGCATGTTTCAGCAGCGGTGGCGCCGGAAGATCATGCCGTTGTCAGTGTGAAGTTTGAAGAGGTGGCTGTCCCATGGGAACCGGCGTCGGCCGCAGACGGAGTTGCCCAGGTAAGGCTCGACAAGTTGCTTCATCGCACCCGGCCGTTGGCGACCAGTGCCAGTGATGGAGTGCTGCAAGCTGAAACAAAGGGCCAGTGGAGCGTCGACGGAGAAATCGAAAACTGATATGCTCCCGCGGTGAAGCTCGGCTCCGAGTTCACGCTGAGGGCGACTCCAACAGAAGATCGTCCGGGTGACGCGTGGAGGCCGTGAAGGATCGCATGTCTTCACACCGGATTTTATATATCCTACCTGTGTTATAATCCACAGCGCGTGGCCCGGCAAGATGCCGCGTGGCTTGTCGAAACCAGAGAAGGACGAGACGATGCCGCTCCTGGTGGCAGTCCGCGCAACGGTCTAATCTCACCATGGCCGAACAAGTTGGTGCGAGGGCATCGAGGAGTGAAGAAGCCTTGCCAACGTCAACTTCGCGCATCGGCGCTGAAGCTCACGTCCGCGCGCGGCTAGAAATAGTCATCGAGAGTAACAGCCATGGCCAGCTACACGGTGGACGTTATCCATTCACCGGTTACCGCTTACGTAGAACCATCTCCGAGTAGCATCGCGGTCGCAAAAAGAAGCACGGAAGAGGAGACCGGTGGGGAGCGCAAGTCCTAGATCCGGAATTCGACGGACGACGGTAGAGGAGATCGTTCGTAACCGCAAGCCTCGGAATCGCTCGCAGACTGGATCGGGGCGAATGATCCTCGAGACGGTCAGCATTGTGGGATCGCCGGCGAAAGGCGTGGGCATACTGTTTCCCACATACTCGAACGGGTACGCGCATCGCCGAGGCAAGCCGCGAAGCGGCATCTCGTCTGGCATTGGAGCGATCTTAAGGCGACGCGGCCGTGACGGCGCATGGAACTGCTGGAATGTTCGGCGTGCGCAAACCAGGTATGAACCGAATGCCCGCGCATTTCCAGATGATTCCCGGCCTAAGCAGCGCTTCGCTTTATAAACCGGCTTGAAATTGAGCTCGCCTCGTCGGGGCGGTTTCGCGCGTGTCTCGGCAACCGCCGCTTCTTGCTTCTCTGCCCCATTCCACCGCACAATAGGGGCCAAGACCGGGAGAGCCGCCTTTGGACATCGATGCCGGAAGCACCCTTCTGCAGTACACCATTGTTCGCCGCCTGGGAGCGGGCGGCATGGGCGTGGTCTACGAAGCCGAAGACAGCAAGCTTGGCCGCCATGTCGCCCTGAAGTTTCTGTCCGGCGAAGCCGAGCAGGACATCACGCGCTGGAGCGCTTCAAGCAGGAGGCGCGTGCCGCCTCGGCCCTGAACCACCCGAACATCTGCACCATCTACGCCATTGAGGAGTGCGACGGGCACAGCTTCATCGCCATGGAGCTGCTCGAAGGCCAGAGCCTCGACGAGAAGATCAACGGCTACGCGATGACCCTGGACAAAATCCTTGACATCGGTATTCAGGTGACGGACGCGCTCGACGTGGCCCACCACAAAGGTATCGTGCACCGCGACCTGAAGCCCGCGAACATCTTCATCACCACGCGCGGACAGGCCAAGATTCTCGATTTCGGACTTGCGAAACTGATTCGCGACCGCCGCGCGGCGATGGAAACCATCGGCGGCGATGAGCCGACCTATGCAGCGCCCCACCTGACCTCGCCCGGAACTGCGGTCGGGACGGTCGCCTATATGTCGCCGGAGCAGGCACGCGGCGAGGAACTCGATGGCCGCAGCGACCTCTTCTCGATGGGGTCGATCCTCTACGAGATGGCAACCGGCCGCATTCCCTTCGCGGGCAACACCTCCGCCGTGATCTTCAGCGAGATCCTCACGCGCAATCCACCGGCGCCGACCGAGTTCAACTCCGCGCTAGCGCCAAGGCTGGAGGAGATCATCGGCAAAGCGCTGGAGAAGGACGTCGATCTACGCTATCAGACGGCAGCCGAGATGCGCGGCGACTTGAAGCGGCTGAAGCGCGACAGCGACTCGGGCAAGGTCGCAGCCCATACTTCGACCGGATTTGCCCCGGCAGGGACCTCACCAGCCTCTTCTCCTGCACAGCCCACTTCCAGCTCGTCGGAGACGCCCAGCGCGCAGATGCTCGCGGCGCAAGCGCATCCCAGCTCCCCCGTCATCCAGGCGGCACGCGAGCACAAAGGCCGCACGGGACTGGTGCTCGCCATCGCCCTCGTGGTGCTGGCGGCAGCCGCTTTCGGCGTCTACTCGTTCTTCCAATCCAGAAAAAACGGTGCGCAGCCGTTTCAGAACGTCAGCTTTGAGAAGCTCACTGACTCGGGCAAGGTCAAGCTGGCTACGATCTCCGCTGACGGCCGTTACCTGTTCAACGTTCACTATGATGGCCGCGGCACCCAGAGCTTGTGGATGCGGCAGATCGCTACCGGCAGCGACAAAGAGATCATCCCTGCCACCGAGGCGCGGTACGTCGGCCTGACGTTTTCACCTGACGGGAATTATCTCTACTTTGTGCGCAACGAGCCACAGCGACCGGACATAAATTTTCTCTATCAGGTCCCGACGCTGGGAGGCACTCCCCGGTTACTGATTACCGACGTGGACAGTGCGGTGAGTTTCGCGCCCGACGGCAAGCGGTTCGTGTTCCTGCGCGACAGCGGCGTCGAGGCGAACTCCAAGCTGATCATCGCCAATGCCGACGGCAGCGATGAGCGCGTGCTCGCCACGCTTCCCTTGCCCGGCTACAAGGACCCGGCGTGGTCGCCCGACGGCAAGACCATCGCGGCTGCGATTCTCGATCCCGGCGGCGAGAACCTGGGCAGGATCGTGGGACTGGATCCGGAGACGGGCAAGGAGCGCACCCTCTACGCGGCGACCGCCCAGCTCAGCAAGCCGACATGGCTTCCCGACAGCAAGACTCTGGCCCTGATCTTTCAGGATGTGTCGACCAACTGGAACGCGCAGATCGGAGAGGTGAGCGCGCGTGATGGGCAGTTCCGGCGCATCAGCAACGACCTGAATGATTACAGCGTGGCTACCCTGGCTGCCACCAGCGACGGCAAAGAATTGGTCGCTGTGCAGTCGACTCCGGATGTCGGCATTTATACGATGAGTTCGGAGCCGAACCCTCCGGGCGCTCCCACCATGGTCGACAATCGGGAAGACGCGTACGTTGGCTGGACCAATGACGGAAAGCTCGTGGCCATCGACTGGGAGGGCCACATCGTGAGCATGAATGCCGATGGCAGCAATCGCACCGTGGTATATTCCAACCGGCTATTCATGACCAACCTCTCCGTCTGCCAGGATGGAAGGCGTGTTCTTTTCAGCATGCCCAACAAAGAGACCAAGGGGTTGAGCGTTTTCCTGCTCGATCTGCAGGCCGGAACCACGAAGCCCATAACTTTCGGCAAAGCTGATTTGAATGCGTTCTGCTCGCCCGACAGTACGTTCTTCCTCTACACCAAGCTGGAGAATGGGAAGAAGCTCTTGACGCGCCAGCCGCTCAACGGAGGCGAAGCCAAGCAGATTTCCACTGACTTTGCCGAGTTCGGCAGCTTAACGGCCGACGGAAAAACCGCAGCCGTACTTACCTTCGAGGGTAAAGGCCTGGATACCAAGACCGTGATCAAGCTCATCGACGCCGACGGCGGCCCGGTAACGAAGACGATCCATCCGGTCAAGTCGATATCGGGCTTGATGACGTTCTCGCCCGATGGCGAATACCTCTACTATCCGGTCATTGAGCACGGGGTTTCCAACCTGGTAAAGCAATCGGTCGACGGCGGCGATCCGGTTCCGGTAACGCACTTCGATGATCTCGTAATCTACGATTATTCTTACGACTGGGCCAACAAGAAGCTCGCGGTAACCCGTGGCCGGTCCAACAGCGACGCGGTGCTCATTAAAGACCAGCGGGCGGAGTGAAATTCAAACTGGCGGGGTTATAGAGGAAGCAATGTTCTGCACCAACTGCGGCGAGCAGATGCGCGATACTGACAAGTTCTGCGCCGAATGTGGCGCTCCGGCGGCCCCGCGGCCAGCGAAGAAGCGGACGGCGTCCGCGGCCCCGGCAGGGCAACCGGCGCCGCCGCAAGCGATCCCTGCTCCGGCGCGGGTACCTCAGCCACCGCAACCGGCTCTGTCGCCCCAGGAACAGCAGCAGGTCCTGCTGGAGGCCGAGGAGATTGCTTCCGTGCGTGGCATGACACCCATCGATCTGCTCCCGGAGATCGTACCGGCGGCGGCGCGGAAGGCCGCACCCCAAGCCGTCGCGACACAGACGTGTGCCTCATGCGGACGGGCGAATCCGGCGGGGAACCAGTTCTGCGAAGGCTGTGGCCGCGCCTTGCAAGCCGCTCCAGCGCGATCGGTACCAGCGCCGATTACGCAGACTAGCTGGCTGGATGACAAGGAGCAGGCTTCGCGGCCCGTCGCAGCGCCGGTGGCACCGCCTGCGGAAGCCCCAGCCGCGCCGGCTGCGACGGCCACTCCTGCCGCCGCTCAGGATGACAATTTCTTCTACTACTACGACGACAAAGTGGCGCACCGTGGCAATCGCACGCTGCTCATCGTGCTGCTGGTTGTGCTCGTGGCGGCGATTGGAGTCGTGTCTTACCTGATGCTGCGCCCGCCAGCGAAGAGCGCTGCCGCGGGCAATGTCACGGTGACTCTCTCTCCTGAGGAAGCCAAGGTTGTGGCTGGCGGGACCCAGGACTTCGCCGCGACCGTCAAAGGCACCGGCGACATCGATGTCACCTGGTCTGTAGCGGAAGGTGACACTGGCGGAAAGGTGGTGAACCGAGGGGCGCAGGCCGAGGGAGGCAGTGTCGCTATCATGGCGATTTACGCCGCTCCCAAAACGCCGGGCACGTATCACGTGGTGGCTACGAGCAAAGGCGATCCCGCGAAATCCGCGACCGCAGAGGTGACGGTCACAGAGCAGTAATCACACCGTGACCATTTGCCGGGTGCCGCTTCCACCCAGCGCTTCCAGCACATCGACGGCGCAGGAGTAGCGGCCGAAGGGAGCGGCGATCTGCGCGCCCTGCACCATGCCGCGCACCGCGGTCAGCATATCGCGGGCAATGGCGACGCCTTCGGCGCGCGCAGCGTCGGCGGTGTTGGCCTTCACCATGCGCTCGATGATGGCGTCAGGGATGGACACCCGCAGCTCGTTCTTCATGAACTCGGCATTGCGCGCGCTGGTCAGCGGCCAGATACCCGCAATCAGCGGAATGTGGCAGTGCTCGATCTTCTTCAGGAACTGCTCGAGCAGGCGCAAGTCGAACACCGGTTGCGTGACGACGATTTCGGCGCCAGCCTCGACCTTGTACTCAAAGCGGCGCAGCTCTTCGTCGATATTGTCGGCGCCGGGGTTTGCGCCCACGGCAATTACGAATCGGGTGGCAGTGCCGATGGGATTGCCGCCGATGTCCAGCCCCCGGTTCAGGTTGTGAACGATGTTGACCAGCCCAATGGAGTCGACGTCGAAAACGGCGGTTGCGTCAGGATAGTCGCCCATGCGGGGAGGGTCGCCGGTGATGCAGATGAGATTGTGAATGCCTATGGCGCTGGCGCCCAGCAGGTCCGACTGGATGCCGAGCACGTTGCGGTCGCGGCAGGTGTAGTGCAGGATGGGCTCGATGCTGACCTGCTGCGCGATCAGCAGGCACAGTGCCTGGTTGCTCATGCGCGCCGAGGCACGCGGGCTGTCGGGAATGTTCACCGCGTCTATACCCACCGACTTCAGGAACTTTGCGCCATCGATCTCCCTGGCCGCGTCGATACCCTTGGGAGGAACGATCTCGACCATGGTGACAAACTCGCCTTCGGCGATCTTCCGCCCAAGTTTCGAGCGTTCCTTCAGCGGAACGGGGTCCACCGGATGCGCGACAGGAGCGGATGCCGTCTTGAATCGCTGCACGCGGCTCTTGCTGACCGCCAATTGCGACTTCATGGCGTGAATATGTTCCGGAGTGGTTCCGCAACAGCCGCCCACCAGCGTCACGCCTACGCCGACAAACTTCTCCGCGTAATTCGCCATATATTCGGGCGAGCACAGATAGATGTTCCTTCCCTCAACGTTGCGCGGCATGCCGGCGTTGGGCTGCGCTGAAAGTGGAGCCGTCGTCACCGCGCGAACCCGCTCCATGGCGTCGAGCATGGCAACCGGTCCGACGCTGCAATTGCAGCCGACGACGTCGGCGCCCCACTCCTGCAACTGCGGGCCGTAGTGCTCGGGGCTGGAGCCATCGAGGCAGTTGCCGTCTTCATCGATGGTCACCTGCGCCACGACCGGCAGCTCTGGATTGACCTCGCGCGCGGCGAGCAGGGCCTGGTGCAACTCCTCCAGATAGCCGAAGGTTTCCAGAATCAGCAGGTCGACGCCCTCTTCGTTGAGGGCCTCGATCTGTTCGCGGAAGGCGTCGCGCGCTTCGGAGAGGGCGATCTTGCCCAGCGGCTCGATGCGCACACCGAGCGGCCCCACTGCGCCTGCCACGAGAGCGTCGAAGCTCTTGGCCGCCTCGCGAGCGACGCGAGCGCCCATGCGGTTGATGTCAGCCAGACGGTCCAGACATCCGTGCTTTCCCAGGCGAAACGAATTGGCGCCAAAAGTGTTTGTCTCTATGACCTCTGCCCCGGCCTGGAGATAGTCGTGATGGATGTTACGGATCAGGTCAGGCTGCGAGAGGTTCAACTCGTCGTAACAACGGTTGATGAAGATGCCCTTGGCATACAGAAGCGTGCCCATGGCGCCGTCGCAAAGCACCGGACCACCTTGTAATCGAGTTAACAGATCGATCGCCATGTGTAGTAACTGCCGCCTTCCCTTGGCAGGTTGAAGTCTATGGTACATGACGCGGAGCTGCGCTATCCAACCGCGGAGGAGGGCCCGGTTTGCTTTGCTATAATCTTGGTTTCCAGCGATTTACGTCCTGCTGTCGATATTTGCGGAGCGAACGGTTGAAGCGAGTACTGGCTCTTCTCGGTGCTGTTCTATGCGCCGTGGTCATGGTGTGCTGCGGAGGCGGAAACAGCGGCACTACCTCGGTCGTCACCCCCAACGGTAACACCATCAACAATCCCAAAGGCACGCTGACGAACCGGGCCTACATCAGCAACCAGTATTCCGGCAATCTGCAGATCGTCGACAGCGCCAACGACTCAACCGCCTTCTACAATTCCAGCTATACCAACACCTCGACCACCAACCAGATCGCAGACCTGTCGGTGAACATCCCGGTCGGGATCTCGGCAACGTTCCTGGCGCTGAGCCCGAGCCGGGCCACAACCGCGGTCTATGATCCGTCGTCGGTAGACATCGATCTTGTGACCAACTCCACCCAGGTCGATGCGGGGAACATTACCCTGCCTGCCTGGGCGGCGATGGCTCTCTTCTCGGCGGACTCGAACAAGCTCTACGTTCCCACCGGAAATGCACCCGCCTCGGGCCAGCCGGGCGCCATTCAGGTCATCGACGTTGCCAGCGCAACCATCACCACCTCCTATTCCGTGCCTTCCGTCCGCTGGATCGCCTTGAATCCAACAGGTACGCTGATGCTCGCGTTTTCCGACACCTCCGATTCGATGTGGCTCATCGACCTCACGGCCACTACGATTGCGCCGGTGGCAATTCCCGGCTTCTCGCGTCCGGTGAACGCCTTTTTCAGCAGCGACGGCAATACGGCCTACGTGCTGAACTGCGGCAACCAGTGCGGCGGCACAGGCTCTCCCTCGGTCTCGCAGTTTGACGTTCCCTCGCAAACGATTAAGGCCACGGTCACGGTTGGCGGCGCCACTGTCGGCCTGTTGAACGGCACCAACCTTTACGTTGCCGGGTACGCCGGCGGCGCAAACGGAACTCTGGACGTGGTCGATACCTCAAGCATGACCCGTACCACGGCGACCTCCGTGCTGATCAATGACGGCCAGCAGTCGATCATGGCGGTGAACGACAATATGCTGTACATCGGCGCCTCGACGTGCAGCAACACCGTCACCGGCTGCCTGTCGATCGTCAACCTGAACAACAACACGGCCGTCGCGCCCGGACCTCCCCTGGGACCAGTCACCGGGCTGCAATCCATTCCCAATCGCAACGTGATGTACGTGATCCAAGGCGGGAAGCTGAATATCTACGACACCACGAACAACACGCAGATGCCGACACTGTCCTTCCGCGGCGCGTTGTACGGTGTCATACAGGTGGATCAGTAGAGGAACTGGTGTTTCTCCAGGGGAAAGGCAAAGGGTCTGCGATCGGAAGTGATAACCCCTGTTCCCGCTAGTAATGCGGAAACGGTCGCTCGACCGCCGATCACACGTCAACTTCCCACAAGCGACTTCAGTACAATCCTCGGGGGCAGACTCGCCGATCGGCGGTTGCTCAGGATTATCTAAGGGACGGGGATTTCGTTATTGTTAGTCAGGGACATCGCCAGGATTTCCCAGTCATGACATGGGTTCTCGGACAACAACGTTTGGCCTGTCATCCGCAGGCTGCCCACATTAATCTGGTGGCTTTTCCTGCTCCATCTGGCGGAAGTTTCGATCTGGGGAGGGTTCTATCTGTGGCGTGGCTGCCTGCCCAATGCCGAAACGGCCTTCTATTTTTCCGGCGTCACTTACACGAGCCTTGGTTACGGCGATGTGGTGCTGGCGAAGCCGCGGCAGGTGCTCATACCGTTTGAGGCCTTGGTTGGCGTTATTGTGTGCGGCTTGTGCGCAGGTTACTTTTTCGTCGCCCTGAGCCGCATCCATCAATGGAAGTCCCTTAACGGCGGCGGCGGTCCTATTCCAGAAAAAACACAACCTTACGGGAGCGACGGTTTTAGACACTGCCATCGATCCTCGCGACCCTTCACACGCCAGCGCTGCGATCAACTCTTTGGCTGGCTGCAAGCGACTCCCATTGCGAAAGGTGTCGAGGTCAGCCTTTTGGGTGTCAACCTTAGGGATTTGGGCGGATACTTGGAAGGGCTCCCCTTAACTTGCTGCTGCATTAGAACGCAAGAACATGACTACTGCTATTATCTTCGTCTTACTTCTTTTTGGATATGCCCTCCTATCAAAAAGGGCATCGCAGACACCGATCACCGCCC
Organism: uncultured Acidobacteriaceae bacterium; assembly: GCA_963782505.1. Lineage (GTDB taxonomy): Bacteria > Acidobacteriota > Terriglobia > Terriglobales > Acidobacteriaceae > CAVVDY01. The sequence continues at coordinate 76,628 of CAWAKG010000023.1, forward strand.
CTATTCTTTTCACTGCTGCGGGAATGGTACTGTCTTCGCATTGGATGCGGGTTGCCGCGGCTGGCATGACCCCCAATGTATTCCTCCGACTTGCTGAGTTAGGTTTGGTGCTGCTGTTATTTACCGACGCCAGTCAAACCGATCTCACACTGTTGCGGAGTATCGGAACGCTGCCCGGTCGCTTGCTGAGCGCGGGAATGCTTTTGACCGTACTACTCGGCGGCATTGTCGCCCGACTGGTGTTTCCCGGCCTGTCAATTTGGGAAGCGGGCATTCTGTCCGCCATTCTTGCCCCGACCGACGCCGGGCTCGGCCAAGTTGTCGTGACTAGCCCGCGTGTGCCCATGCCCGTTCGCCAGGCGCTCAACGTTGAAGCCGGGCTCAATGACGGACTGTCGGTGCCGTTCCTGTTGTTTTTCATGGCACTTGCGGCGGCCAAGATTGAAGGCGGGGCGGCCAGCTTGCTGCAGTTCATGGGGGAGCAACTGGGTTTAGGTGTGGTTGTAGGGATCGCGGTCGGCCTGATCGGCGGCTGGTTGCTGCGCACCGTCACTCGCCGAGGTTGGTTGGCCGAATCCTTTCAACAGATCGCCGTCGTCGCCTTGCCCCTGCTTTGCCTGTTGTTGGCCGAAATGGTGGACGCCAGCATGTTTATTGCGTCGTTCGTCGCGGGCCTCGCCATACAGATACCGTTCAAAGAGGCCGGGAAGCACAGCGTCGAATTCGCCGAGGAGTGGGGACAGATATTTAATCTGGCGGTGTTCTTTTTGTTCGGCATGGTCGTCATACGCGACTGGCCACAACTCACGCCAGCCAGTTGGGTCTATGCCGTCCTGAGTCTGACGGTAGTGCGGATGTTACCTGTCGCAGTTGCGCTCCTTGGGACACACCTCAGCCGACCCTCCGTTATCTTTATGGGCTGGTTTGGCCCGCGCGGGCTTGCGTCGATCGTGCTGGGATTGGTGTACCTGGAGCAGGAACTTCATCTCCCCGGCGAACCTGCAATTCGAGCTGCCGTGATGGCGACTGTGGTCCTGAGCATCTTCCTCCACGGGCTGAGCGCAAGGCCGGGCATCAGCATTTATGCCCGCAATGTGGCCGCTCTCAATTCCTCCGCGCCCGAACGCCAGAAACTCGGAACGTGATGGTCGGTGGCTCCTTGACATCGGCCGCGCTACCTTGAGGCCTGGCGAGCATACCCAATCGGACTTGGCCAGAAACCGGCTTCTGGGAAACCACATACCTTCTGGAGTGAATCGATCGGTGAAACCGGAACTTATATAGTTGCGAGTGACAAATCCCCATATCACAAGTAACTCTGCCTGAGGTTTCAAGAACGAAGGCAGGGAGAGCTTTCGCTTCAGCTCCACGCAGCGCCGGCGCTTCCCTATTGCGGCTGCAGGCGCAGATGATGCGCTGCGGCCTGCTGCACGGCCTGCGGGGTGAACGGCAGCGGGAAGGTGCGGCCGTGGTAATACGCGTCCCACTGGTCGTTGAAGTGATCATCAAAGATATTTCCCGACTCCCCATTCACAATGTTTAGCGTCGAGTGGTCCAGATCGGACATGTCGGCGGTAAAGCGCTCGGACGGGCCGAAATCTTTTCGCACCTGCTTGACGGTCTGATCATCGCCGGAGAGCGGTTGCGGTCCCGGGCCTGCACGCTTGAGCACCGGGAAGTTGCTCCAGAACGGATGCTTCACGTCCACCATGTGCACCTTTCCCCAGCGCCAGGTGGTGAGCGCTCGCGGTGCCCCTTCATCCGACAGCGCCCCTTCCACCGCCGCTGTCAGCAGCTCGTTGTAGTTGGCAAATTGCGCCGGAAGCCAGCGCGGCGGCTGGTAGGTAAGCACGTTCTCCAGCCACACTGGCTCCATGAACCAGTGGTAGAGCTTCCAGTCGTCGCCGAGCTTGCCGCGCAGCAGCAGTTCCTCCAGCTTGTGCCGCGCGTAGTACGCGATGGTGGGGGCTGCAAGATCGGTTGCCATGGTCCCGTCCCACTTGCGCATGAGGTCGACGGCGGCCCTGGCACGCTGCGACGCCACAGGTGTGTGGTCGACGGCGTAGACAAAGCGTTCCGCGCAGTAGCGGTCGAACTCGGAGACAACATCGGTCTGGATCGCGAGCATGTCCTCCGCCGTGTACTTCTTGTTCGCGCTGAGCAGCTTGTAAATACGCTGCACGCGATACGGCGTGCTCCACTCGACGGCGATCGTGTAGGGATAGTCCCTGGGCGTGACGCGGGCGTTGGCCGTCGCGATGATTCCTGAAGGCGGATCGTAGACGCTCGGCATCTGGTCGTAGGGGATATAGCCGGTCCACTCATGGCTGTCGTCGTCGCCGGGCTCAGGCAGCGAGCCGTCACCCGCGGCGCGTATGGGAACTCGTCCGGTAGCCTGATAACCGATATTGCCATCGGTATCGGCGTAGACCGCGTTCTGCCCCGGCGCAACGAAAGTGGAGAAGGCGGCACGAAACTCCTGCCAGTTGTGGGCCGAGTTCACGGCGAAGAAGGGGATGGCATCGCCCGCCGTATCGTAGATGGTCCACTTCAGCGCCAGCTCCCGTTTCTCTCCCGGCACCAGCGGAGTGATGATCGGGCCATGGCGGGTGATCACGACGTCGATGATCACGTCCGGCTTGCCCTTCACCCGGATGATCTCTCGGCGATGCTGGGGCTGCTGCCATCCCAGCGGTGTGAGATATTCGCCGCGGCCGTTGAACTTCTCGATGTAGAGGTCCTCGACGTTCGGTCCGAGATTGGTGAATCCCCAGGCAATATGCTGATTGTGCCCCACGATGACATACGGCACTCCGGGCAGGGTGACTCCCACAACGTCGTAGTCGCCGACGGTAAGATGCGCTTCATACCAGGTATTCGGCATGCGCAGGTCAAGATGCATATCGTTGGAGAGCATCGGCTTGCCGGTGACCGTGTGCGCACCCGACACCACCCAGTTGTTGGAGCCGGGGCGAAGATCCCCGCTGGACATCCCGCCAGCCAGCGCAAACGGGAGGGGTGCACCTTCAGTCACGCGGGGGAGCGCGACCAATGCCTCTCGAAGGGGCGCACCTTGAGGTGTGCCGTTAGGACCGCCAAAATTCTCGTCATCCCGAGCGGGCTTTGGCCCGAGAGGGATCAACGACGAGCGCTTCTTTGGATGACCACTCTCCGGATGACCACTCTCCGGCGCCTCTTCCTCTTCCTGGCCCGGGCTTTCTTCCGCCGGAGGCTCGTTCTCGATCGACTGGCCTTCCGCCCCCGGCGGATGATCGCGCCACGACGAGTTCACATATAAGTCCGCCGTCAACTCCGGCCCCAGCCTGGCCAGGATCGTCTCCCGCTGCAACTCCTTCTTGTATTCGTAGTGGTTCAGGAACTCCGTCATCGACAGGCCGACCAGCATGGAATCCTCGACCGTCCATGTATAGGGGAAGTAGGTCATCAGGCGGAATTCCAGAGGCAGCGTCTTCTCGTGCTGGGCGATGTAGGCGTTCACCCCGTCGGCATACGCCTGGAAGCGCGCACGGTCGTCCGGACTCAGGTTAGCGGCCATCTTCTCTGCCACCTGCCGCAGGCCGAGGATGCGCTGCTCCGTGTCAGTTTTGATGTATTCCGGACCGAGGATTACCGACAGGTCGCCGGAGGCGTAGCGGCGCGTCATGTCCATCTGCCAGAGGCGGTCCTGCGCCGTGACGAAGCCTTGGGCAAAAAACAGGTCATGCAGATTGCTTGCCGAAATGTCGGGCACACCGAGCGAATCACGCGTCACGATCACCGGAGCCGTGAGCCCGGAGAGCTTCAACGTTCCATCAACAACCGGCAACGAAGCCTTGGCCGCGCGGAAGAACCAGATGTCGGCCACCACAAACAGGAACAGGAAGAAGATGAGCAGCGCAGCTACCGCCCGCAAGGCAATGCTGGGTTGCTTGCGGCGTGGGGGTGACAGAGTCGAAGGAACGGCCATGGGAAATCTCGATTATAGCGGTGCCTCAACCATGCCCGCGTGCGCTTCACAAAGCCGCCGGCAGCACGTTCAGGACGCTATCGAAACTTGCAGCCGCGTACTCAAGTTGCCATAATGGGCGCATGAAGTCACGTTGTGCCCTGCTGGCGTTGCTGGTCGTAACCCTCACGATCGCTCTGGCCGCGAAAGACAAGAAGGCTTCCGAGAGCCTGGCAAACCTGCATTTCACCGTGCTCAAGGGCGACAACGGAAAGCCCATACGCAACGCTTCGGTTGTTCTGCATCCAGTGAACAAGGATGGCAAGCAGTCCAATGGTGGTTATCAACTCAAGACCGATAACGACGGCAAGACGGAGACTGAAGGTGTGCCCTACGGCAAGTTGCGCATACAGGTGCTGGCCCCAGGGTTTCAGACCTTTGGGCAGGATTACGACATCAACCAGCCGAACATGGACATTAACATCCGGATGAAGCGGCCACAACAGCAGTTCACCATCTACGATCGGCCGGCCAACAGCAACCCGGACGACGGCAGCCCGCAACAGGGCACGCCGGTGCAGCAGACGCCGCCCAAATAGTGAACAGAAGCTATCTATTGCTAGGTTCTGCGCCCCGCTGCTAGGATGTCCGTCTGCGCAAATACCTTCACGAGGAGAGACTATGAAGCTGAGAACTACCTGCTGTTTGGGCATGCTCCTGCTCGTTGGCTCTAGCGCCCTCGCACAACCACGAAATCTTCCACCGCCCAACACAACGTGCGACGGTAGCAGCACTCTCGCGGAATGGGTACCGCAGTTTCACTTTGACCACTGCCTCACGGGCTATAACCCGTATGAGGTTATTCTGAGCCCCGCCAACGTCGGAAACCTCGTTCTCGATTGGCAGTACACGACGGCGTACCCAATCGATTCTTCGCCGGCGGTGGCCAATGGGGTGGTCTATGTCGGCGCCCAGGACAGCAACGTCTATGCGCTGAACGCCGCCACCGGCGCTAAACTGTGGATCTACAACACCCTCTCCCTGGTGCAATTCTTCGCCGACGGTGGCCAATGGGGTGGTCTATGTCGGCTCCGACGACGGCAACGTTTATGCGCTGAACGCCGCCACCGGCGCTAAACTGTGGAGCTACAACACCAACTTCTCGGTGGATTCTTCGCCGACGGTGGCCAATGGGGTGGTCTATGTCGGCGCCGCCGCAAACCTCTATGCGCTGGACGCCTCGACCGGCACGCTGCGGTGGAGCTACACCACCGGCTCCGTTGTGGAGTCCTCGCCCGCGGTGGCCAATGGCGTGGTCTATGTCGGCTCGCAGGACAACAACGTCTATGCGCTGAACGCCGCCACCGGCGCTGAGCTGTGGAGCTATACCACCGGCGGCCCGGTGTATTCCTCGCCGGCGGTGGCGAATGGGATGGTCTATGTCGGCTCCGACGACGACAACATCTATGCGCTGAACGCCGCCACCGGCGCTAAACTGTGGAGCTTCTACACTGGCTTCCCTGTGGGGTCCTCGCCGGCGGTGGCGAATGGGATGGTCTATGTCGGCGTCGACGGCCGCCACGTCTATGCGTTTAACGCCGCGACCGGCGCATTCCTGTGGACCTACATCACCGGCAGCGGAGTGTATTCTTCGCCCGCAGTGGCCAATGGAGTGGTCTATGTCGGCTCCGAATACCCCGATAACAACGTCTATGCGCTGGACGCCTCGACCGGCGCTAAGCTGTGGAGCTACACCACCGGCAGCGATGTTTTTTCCTCGCCCGCGGTGGCTGAGGGCGTGGTGTACGTCGGTTCCAACGACCATAACCTGTACGCCTTCCATCTCCCTGGCCACTGAGAATTAGCCCTTACGCCGTTCCCGCCACCGGTGCGGCTTCTTGGTACTCACGCTCTGACTCGGCGGGAAACACCCAGAGGCTGTAGATTCCGATTTGACCACACCAAAACAGGCTGAGATCTGACAAATCCAGTTCTGCGGCACGGCTGAAGCCGTGCCCTTTCAAAACGGGTTGTGCTTACTTGGGCTGGTTCCCGGCTTGCGCGGTGCTGGCGAATTCCCTTCTGTTTGAGGCGCGTAATTCCCTTCTGCGCTTTCACTGCGTAAGGCCCATTAGGAAGTATCTTCAGGTACTCCTGATAGTCCTCCATCGCTCCCTTCGGGTCGCCGGACTTCTCCAACGCCTCGCCCAGCTTGTAGGTGGCCTCGGCATCGTGGGGCTTGTACTCCAGGGCTTCGCGATAGCGGCTGATGGCGGCAGGATAGTTATCTACCTTGAAGTAGTAGTCGCCAACCTCGATGTCCTTCATCGCCTTCATCGGGTTCCAGGTGGTGAATTCGCCGGAATCACTGTCGACATCCATATCCGCCCCGGGATGGCTCTTGGCGTCACCGAGCGGCGGAGAGATGTCGATCTCGGTCTGTTTGCTGGAACTCTCGTCAGGACCGGCCTGGTCGTAGCGTGGAGGCTGGGCGGTGTTGTCTTGAGGAGCAGGAGCGTTCTTGTCGGTCGGAACCTGCTCCACTGGCTGCTGCGCTTGTGCCCAACAATTTCCGGCGAGGAATATGCCAAAGGCCGCAATCAGAACTGCTTGAGACTTCACAAACATATATTAGAGAACCCGGCAGGGGTTTTGAACTCTCGCATGCGCAACCCCAGCAACCCCGCGGACCACCTCCGGCATTTGAGACACGATTTCGCTCCCCAATGCGCGTATCTTCTATTTTCCGCCTGCGTCTTTTGCAAGATTGGCTTTCTCTTTGCGGGCGAAATAAAAGTACGAGCCGACGCTCACAAAATTGACCAACACCGCGACCACATTCCATAGGATCACCGGTCGCGAAGCGATCAACAATCCGTAGTACACCCAGAGGATCTGAAAGACACCCATGATTGCCGCCATCCTTGGGTTCATGCCCGCGCTGGATCGACGCCGGAACATCGCGATCAAGTCCGGCATGGCGGCAAAGGTCGTACCAAACCCTGCCACTAAGCCGAGCACCTCTGACCGCTTAAGATAGGGGTCAAGTAAGCTCTGTGTGTCATGCACAGCCAGGTCCTGACAGCCGCAAAGGGCCAACAGACCCGGGAGAAGCGCACCCAGCATCACTCGGTTTGACCGATTCATACTCACCTTCCCAGACCCTGCAGCGGGTAGATTGGAATGACTTGCCTCACCCGCCGTCCTTCGTTCTCGGCCGCCCGCTGCAGACGAGGCGCCGACTCGATTCTCGATTCCAGGAGCGACGTGCTTATTGTCCGACGACCTGCTCCCGCGTCAATTCGCCGACGACTTTCTTACCTTCGCGCAGCAGTTCGTCGGACTTCAGCCGTGCGAACAGGTCAAGCGTGCGAGCAATCAGCCCTGTCCAACCCGTCTGGTGGCTGGCGCCCAGGCCAGCGCCGTTGTCACCGTGGAAGTATTCGTAGAACAGAATGTAGTCGCGCCAGTGCGGATCGTCCTGAAACTTTTTGCTTCCGCCGTAAACGGGCCGCTTTCCATTTTCATCTCGCAAGAAAATGCGGGAAAGACGGTTGCCAATCTCTTTCGATACTTCGAACAGCGTCATGTACTTCCCAGAGCCGGTGGGGCATTCCACTTTGAAGTCATCGCCGTAGAACGCATACATGCTCAGCAGTCCCCGTAGAATGAGCACGTTCACTGGCATCCAGATGGGGCCTCGCCAGTTGGAGTTGCCGCCGAACATGCCCGTATTGGACTCAGCCGGCAGGTATTGCACCCTGTATTCCTGTCCCCCGAACTGGAATTCAAAGGGATGATCGAGATGGTATTTCGACAGTGAGCGGATGCCGTAGGGACTGAAAAACTCGTTCTCGTCGAGCATGTATTTCAGGATGCGCTCCAGCTTTTGTTTGTTGCAGACCGCGGTCATCCTGCGGTCTCCATAGCCGATAAAGCCACCATCCGTTACCGCGATCTGCTTGACGACCTCCGGATGCCGCTTACGGAACAATTCGGTCAGTTCGAGAATCCGGGGATGATTCGCGAGTGCCCCCGGCTCGAATATGGTTGCGGCACATAACGGCAGCAGTCCCACCATGGAGCGGATCTTCAAACGCATGGCATCGCCGTTGGGGAAGTGGAGCAGGTCGTAAAAGAAGCCGTCCTCGGTGTCCCACATTTCATCCTCGTTGGCGCCAATGCGATCCATGGCGTATGTGATCCAGGCGAAATGCTCGAGGAAGCGGAAAGCGATCTCTTCATACATGGAATCGTATTCCGTCAAGATCAGCGCAATGTCCAGCATGCATAGGCAGTAGAACGCCATCCACGCGGTACCGTCGGCCTGGTCAAGGTGTCCGCCGGTTGGCAGCGGCGAGCTGCGGTCGAACACGCCGATATTGTCCAGCCCAAGAAACCCGCCGGCGAAGACGTTACGGCCTTCCGGATCTTTGCGGTTGACCCACCAGTTAAAGTTCAGCATTAACCCCTGGAAAGAGCGTTCCAGAAAACGCAGATCAGCGCGACCCAGTTCGCTCTCAACCCTGAATAGAAACACTGTCGCCCAAGCGTGAACCGGGGGATTCACATCGCTGAAGTTCCACTCGTAGGCCGGAATTTGCCCGTTGGGGTGCGCGTAGAGGCTCCGCAGCATCAACAGCAGTTGATCTTTGGCGAAGTCGAAATCTACCAGCGAAAGCGCGAGGGTATGGAAGGCCAGGTCCCATGCGGCGTACCAGGGATACTCCCACTTGTCGGGCATGGAGATCACGTCGCTGTTCAACATGTGGTACCACTCGGGATTACGCGCGTGCCCCTTGCCCGATCCCAACAGGGGATGCGATTCGTGCTCCTCAAGCCACTTGTCGAGATCGAAAAAGTAATACTGCTTGCTCCACAGCATCCCGGCGAGGGCCTGGCGGTGAACCCGGCGCTCGTCCTCCGTCAGCGTATGCGGGGTGATGCGCTGGTAGAATTCGTCGGCATCGGCAAGCCTGGCCGCAAAGGTCTGGTCAAAGGTCGCGAAGGAATCCGCAGCCGGTTTGGCACTCAGCCGCAGGCGCACTACCTTGGCCTGTCCGGCGGGGACGTCGAGAACGTAATGGGCTGCTGCTTTTGTTCCTGTCCTCGCGGGATTTACCGCTTCTTTCTTCCCCGAGATCACGTATTCATGAAACGCGTCTTTGACGTAGGGAGATGAGTTGGGTTGGCCCCACAAGCGGGTGTTGTTGGTCTCATTCTCGGTGAACAGCAGCTCCGAAGCGCCTTCGCACTGCAGGGTGTAGTCTCCGACATGAGGCACGGAAGCATGGATATCCGTGTTGTTCACTGCTTGCAGAGAAGGCTTAGCCTCCCCAGGCTCCAGCTGCCACGTGTTGCGGAACCACAAGGTTGGAAGCAGATGCAGCTGGGCCGCTTCCGGACCACGATTGTGAACCGAGATGCGAATCAGAATGTCTTCCGGATCGCCCTTGGCGTACTCGACGAAAACATCGAAGTAACGGTCGTCATCGAAGATGCCGGTGTCGAGCAGTTCGTACTCCATCTCCTCTCGCGAACGCCGCTTGTTAGTTTCCACCAGGTCGCGATATGGATACTCGCGCTGCGGATACTTGTACAGGTACTTCATGTAGGAGTGCGTCGGCGTGCTGTCGATGTAAAAGTAGTATTCCTTGACGTCTTCGCCGTGATTGCCTTCGCTGTTGGTCAGGCCAAACAGGCGCTCTTTCAAAATCGGATCGCGACCGTTCCACAAGGCCAGCGCAAAGCAAAGGCGCTGCTTGTCGTCGGACAAACCCGCCAGTCCGTCTTCTCCCCAGCGATAGGTCCGCGATCGCGACTGATCATGCGAGAAGTAGTCCCAGGCGTTTCCGTCTTTGCTGTAATCTTCGCGAACCGTTCCCCACTGTCGTTCGCTTAAGTACGGTCCCCACTTCTTCCAGGGGATGCCAAGCTCACGCGCGTCGTTCAATCGTTTCTGTTCGGTGACTTGTTCGTAGACGAGAGGAGAACTGTTTTTGGCGGTCGGACTCATGATGAAACTCCTTCGCTGTGGGCAGCACTGGGTTCATGGTTGCGGCCGTAGGCACACAGCCGCGGCTGGGAGATCGATGACACTTTCATTTTAGCAACATAGGAGCGGCGGGACTGTGACAACGCGGAGAGCGTATTTCCACCGTAGTCTACTGTTCGGAAAGATTGCGCTGTTGCGCAGTTTGTAACTGTTCGGAGTCGGAGCGCTTCCCCGCTCTGGCCGGAACTGAGGCTGTCCCGGCCAGAGCGGAAGCTAGCATGTACCCAGCGGACCCTAGGTTCCGGCGATGGCTTTGTTCTGCAGAACTCGTACTACGACGCGCCGGTTCTCCGCCTGTCCTTCTGCCGTCTTGTCGCTGCCGACCTGATTGCTCTCGCCCATAGCGGCAGGCGCCAGCATGCGAGTGAGCGGCACATTAGCCTGCTGAAGCAGGATATTGGTAACGTTAGCGGCGCGCTCCTGACTCAGTTTCTGATTCAGAGCCTGACTGCCCACCGCGGATGCATAGCCTTTCACTTCGATCATGTATCCATTAATGCTCTTGGCCTTGTCTGCCAGGGCGAGCAACTGAGGGTTATATTTTGGATCGACTTTGACTTGGCCATTGGCAAAGTACACCGTGACTTCGTCGCGAATATAGTAGTCGTCGAGTTGACCGAAGCGGGCCACCGCCGCAGCGATCTCTGCCTTGTTCTTTTGGATCTCCAGTTGCTGACCGGATAATTGTTCCTGCTGCGACTTCAGAGCTTCGTTCTGGGCCTGCAGGGCCGCATTCTGCTTCTCCAGTTCCGCCTGGTTCTGCTGCGCCTGAACCTTGGTTTCGTGCATGCCGGCCTGGATCGACTCGGCCTGTTCCAGACTCTTGCCCGTGAACACTATCTTGCTGGCCACGAGCTGCTGTTGATCGTTGTATGTTCCCTCTGCCTTGATGGCGAGTCCCGGAATCAGGGCAGCCATCGACATTTCCTTCCTGCGGGCCTTAAACGCACCCTGCGCCTGAGCTACGTTAGTGCTTTCGGTCAGGATGACAATCAGGTTCGGGTTTTCTGTTGTTTGCAGGATGACCTGATCGCCATTGCGGCCTTTGATCAGGCCCTGCACCTTCACCTGCGCCGACGCTGCCAAGCTCAGGCTGAGCACGATCAGCGCCAGAGCAAAGACAGTTGCAACCTTAAGTAAGTTGTGTCGTTTCATGCTTTTTTCTCCAGATTTTAAAATTCAATAAAGTTCGGGAACAAAATCCGTGCGTCACAGCCGGCACACGCGGCCACACTCTGCACTATTCTGAGGCTAACACCTGGAACGCTAATTCGCTACATTCACCCTATTTTTGTAATACCAAAGGCGCCCCCACGCCAGCCCCGGCAAAACTACCAGGAACCGCCTCTGCGTCCTTCCGTCGTCACACTCCAACGACGGCCTTTCGTGCCGCTTTCCCTTCGCCGATGGTCGGTGAGAGTCGATGGGGGCCGCCGCGCGGTACCAGCCACGAAGAAGCAGGCCCTTCCGGAATAAGGCTATTGATTTTGCTACCTTTATGGGAGAGTGGAACGGTCATCGATGAACGTTCTGGTTCTGAATTCCGGAAGCGCTACCCGAAGTTTCAGATTATTGCGACCAATCTGGACCGCCCGTCTTGTCGCTGCCGACCTGACGGCTCTTGCCCATCGCAGCCGTAGCGCAATTCGGTGTACATTGTCTGAAACGGGAAATAAAATGCAAATTCCGGTTGAACTCACCGGCCGGTAGCGCTGAACTTTACTCTAAACGGAAACTAGCGGAGGAATACGTATGACCGAGAGGCGAGCACTTAACACAGAACATTTAATTATTGCAATTCTGCTCGTAACGACTTTGGCGGCAAGCAGTGCTGTAGCGCAAAGCACGCAAGTCCAGGGAGTCATTAACGGGCGCAGTGGTCCCACCATGTCAGTGCAAACGGCTTCCGGAAATGTAACGGTCGTCCTCAATGACAACACCCAGGTTGAGGATGTTGCAGGCGTCTTCCACGCCCGCAAGAAGCAGATGGGAGTGACCGCTCTCGTACCGGGCTTGGCGGTTAAGGTGAAGGGGAGTTACAACGCCCAGAACCAGCTTGTAGCAGATACCGTCCAATTCAACGGTAAGTCCCTCCAAACTGCCAGTGACATACAGGCGGGCATGGCTCCGGTGGAGCAAGAGACCCAGCAGCAGCAGCAGGAAATCGCACAGCAGCAAGCGAAGCTTCAGCAGCAGCAGGCCGAGCTTGCGCAGCAGCAAAAAATACAAGAGGAGCACGCAGAGGAAATCGCCGCTGACAAGGCCGCCGTCGCCGCCGTCAACAAGCGCTTTGGCGAACTGGGAGACTACAACATCTGGGATGAAGTCACGGTGCTCTTCGGAAACGGCGAGGTCAAGGTTGAGCCACAATACAACGCTAAATTGCTGGCGCTGTGCCAGAAGGCCAAGACGGTCACCGGCTACGTGATCCAGGTGAAGGGGTATGCATCGGCCGTGGGCTCCGCCGCCCTGAACCAGAAGCTGAGCCAGGAGCGGGCGGCCAATGTGACTGAGTTCCTGGAACAGCAAGGCGGCATTCCTCTAACCAATATCCTGGCACCGGGAGCGATGGGGACCAGCCGACAGGTTGCACCAGACACTACTGCTGAGGGGCAGGCTGAGAACCGCCGTGTCGTGGTGCGAGTTCTGCAGAACAAAGGTATCGCCGGAACATAAACCGGCCGTTGTGCCTGACGTGGGCCGGGTAACCGGCCCATTTTCTTGATTTGAATTGCCTGCGCTTGGTGCACCCCATAGTGCTCGCGGCGACTTCCCCCCCAGGGTTGTGTTCACGCAGGTTCCGCCGCACGCGGCTTCCTTTTTTCGCGCCACTCGGTGAGAATCGGTGCAGCCTTTTCGCTCGATTCGTTAGAAAGGGAGACACCGTGAACGTCCTGGTCCTCAACTCGGGGAGCTCCAGCCTGAAGTTTCAAATCATTGCAACCGACCTTGAGCGCATCAAGGCATTCAAGGATGAGCGGCTCTGCCGGGGTGAGGTGGAACGCCTGGGTGGCGAAGCCATCATCACCTTTCAGGCGGGACAGGAAGACAAACAGAAGTTTACCGCTCCCCTGCGCGATATTGGCGCAGCACTGGATTACCTGGTGCGCTACATCGCCTCCGATAAGTCGGGCGTCGAAGCCATCAAGAACTCCGGCGACATTCACGCGGTGGGACATCGCGTGGTCCATGGCGGAGAGCTGTTCAAGGAATCGGCGCGCATCGACGACCGGGTGCTGCAAGGCATCGAGGAATGCATCGACCTGGCGCCGCTGCACAATCCCAACAACATCAAGGGAATTCAGGCAGCGCGCGAGCTTTTCGGCAAAGACGTTCCCCAGGTCGCGGTGTTTGATACCTCCTTCCACCACACTCTTCCCGAGGACGCGTATCTGTACGCGATTCCCTACCACCTGTATCGCCGGCACCGCATTCGCCGCTACGGATTCCATGGCACCTCGCACCGCTATGTGGCCTTCTGCTATCGCGCCATCCGCGGCCTGACGCGCGAGCAGACCAACATCATCACCCTGCATTTGGGCAATGGCTGCTCGGCTGATGCGATCAAGGGCGGCAATTCGGTAGACACCTCGATGGGCATGACGCCGCTGGAAGGGCTCGTGATGGGCACGCGCTCCGGCGATCTCGACGCCGCCATCGTTGCTCTGATTGCCTCCAAGGAAGGAATGTCGGTGTCTGAGGTGGAAACGCTGCTGAACACGCAATCCGGGCTGCTGGGCATCTCCGGATTGACCAACGACATGCGGGTGCTGCAATCGGAGCTGAAAGAGCACGAAGACCGGCGCGTGCGGCTGGCGATCGAGATCTTCTGTTATCGCGCGCGCAAATATATCGGAGCGTTTCTCGCCTGCATGGGAGGCGCTGATGCCGTGGTCTTCACCGGCGGGATTGGAGAGAATTCTCCAGACATCCGCGCGCAGATCTGTGCCGGCATGGAATGGGCCGGGCTGAAGATCGATGAGGCACGGAACCAGCAGACCGTCGGGCGCGAGGGGCTCATCAGTACGGAGGACTCAAAGCTGCTGGCTTATGCGATTCCTACCGACGAAGAACTGTTGATCGCGCGGGATACCGTGCGCGTCATCGAAGGGCAGCCGCATCCGTCGTAGGGAGAAAGACTGTCTCGCGGCGGAATGTTCCGCGTCCGGGCACAACCTTGCAGGAGGCTGAAGAACTAGTTGGGATAGAGCTTTGAAGGGGCGGACCTTTAGGTCCGCCGTTTTAAGTCGTTTATATTTGTGATCCCGTGGAGGCCTTCAGGCCGGCGAGGTATCTGCTTTTGATTTTTGCCGCAGCCTCCAAGATCGTGCCCTTACGCGACACATAGCCGCACTGCCTAGCGCCTTCTCCCGCCGCCGCCCATCCGCGCCCCGCCCGTTCTGGCGCCGCCGTAGCTGCCGCGCATCGAGTCGAAGTTCTGCGTGCGCTGCGCGCCTTGCGTCCTCATCTGCTCCTGGCGCTGGAGGTTGGCGTCAGGCTTGGTTGTGGACTGCCAGCCGCTGCCGCTGTTGGAAGACCAGTCGCCGCTCTGGCGGTTGTAGCGGTATACGGTGCCGTCTTTGCCGGCATAGACGTTGTTCTTGCCCGCTGCTACGCCTGTGTTGGTATTCGTGTTGTAGGCGAAGCCTCCACGGTTGGCCGTGCCTTGGCCGCTGTAGATGTTGCCTGCATAGCCGGCTCCGCCCCCCGCGACGATGCCGGTGTTCGGGTTATAGGTCGCGCCGCCGCGATAGCCGGCCGTGTTGCCGGTGTAGATGTTGGTGTTGGTGCCACGTCCGGCGACAGTGGTGCGCCCGGTCTGCGTGTTTTGGTACACGCCACGGCTCGCGGCGCCGTAGTTGCCGGTGTAGGGATTGGCCCATGCTGCCCCGGTACGCGAATACGCCGTGTTGCCCCACACGCCGTAGACGTTGGCAACTGCTGCGCCTCCCCAGGCTCCCCAGCCGTAGTAGGGATACCAGCCATATCCGTAGTAACCCATTGGCCCCCACCACGGGTAATACCAGGGATAATAGGCATACCCGTAGCCGAAGCCGAAGCTCCATCCGGTTGTTGTCGTGTATGTGAAGCCGGCTCCCACGCCGTAGGTGTAGGGCCATCCATACCACACTGTGGGACTAATGTACGGCGGATAGTACCAGCCGGTTCCATAGACCACCGTGGTGGTGCTGGAGGAAACGACGGTGCCGTAATATCCGGGGGTATATCCGACGTACACGACCTCGGGCGTCGAGTTGTAGACCTTCACGTAGGTGACGTAGTACAGCGGTGAGCTGGGCGGGATGGTATAGATCTCGTCGGGAACCGAATCGACCACGCGCCACGGCCCCTGCGGTGTCGGCGCCTTGAACCATACGCCGGCCTCGACACAGTAGTAGTTGTTGTCCGAAACCTTGATTACCGCTGCCGAAGTGTTCTTCGCGTAGTTCATCGACGTGCCTTGAATCGGCACGAACGTTGCTTCCCCGTCGTACTGCACGGTGAGCTTTGCTTCCGAGCGGGTAATGGCGGCCGTCTGCGGAATCGAATTGGCGATCAACGCTTCCTTCGATTCCGGCGTGCCGGGAACCGAGGCCAGCACAATAGCCTTCGGGCTGTCGCTGGGAATCTTCGCGAAGTCAGGCGGCATGTCCTTGCCGTCAACAAACGTCCACGGGCCATCGAGCGAAGCGGCTTTGAACCAGCGGCCCGAGATCAGGATGTAGTACTGGCTATCGCGCCGGAAGATGTTCCCGTTGGTGTTGACGACGTATTCCAGACCGGTACCGGGAATTGGATTGTACTGCGGCTCACCGCTCGTTTCGATCAGCTCAGCCGGTCCGAAGACGACGTAGACGACGGGAATCTCCGCCTTCTTGCCGGCCTCTTTCAGCGAAGCCTGCTTGGGTTTCTGCTCGCTCTCCAGGGTCTGCGCGGGCGTGTTCGCGACCACCCACTCCTCGGCCTTCTTCATGTCGTCAGGAAGTTTGTTGGCGCGTGTCCACGGCCCTTCCAGGTCCTTCGCCTGCAACCACCAGTCTGATACGCGCAGGTAGTAAAGCTTTTTGTCGTTTTCGAACAGCAGCACGGCGCGGGTGTTGATGACGCGTTGCAACTTCGTGCCTTGGATCTCGCGCAACTGCGGCAGCCCGTCGATCAGCACCAGCAGCGAAGGCTTGAAGGAAACGATGACTTTGGGCGGATCATTGCGGACTTCGACGCTCTTGACGGGTTCGCCCTCGGCGTCGAGCATCGATTCCAGACGGTCGAGAGAGATGGTCTTTGTCGCATTAGGCAGCTTTTGCTTGAGCAAACCGTCGAGCTCAGCTTCCTTCTCATGGGCCGCGGGAAACTTGATTTTGGTGAGCTGGACCTGGTCGAGCGTGACTAAGCGGTTGACCTTGTCCACCTCAGTACGGGCACTGAACCAGATAACGCCGTAATTGGACGGCCCCTTCTCGCCCGCCGTGACCTCGACCGCGGAGTAAAGGTTAATGCGATTGCCATCCCAGCTATCGACCTGCGGCTGATAGATGAGGAACTTGTCAGCGCCGCTGGTGAAGGTGCGCGGCCAACCCGGGTCGGAGTTCTTCGCGCTTTGCGTCTTGGCTTTTTGCGCGCTGGGAGCGTTCGACAGGGTCTGCGCCCAGCCTGAGGAGAGACTTGCAAGACCAAACACCACCAATAGAGCTAAGACGTATTGCCCAACCTGCCGAGAGAACAGAACTCTACGCACGACGGCCTCCACTGCGGTTCGACCACAGTTGCTGAATTGAAACAAAGCACTCACGTTACGATACCCCAAAGACAGTGCTGTATGCTCCCAAGGGGCGCTTACTAAGAGCCTCTTCGAGTGACATGAGAGCAGCCAGAATTCACCGCTTTGGCCCGCCTGAGGTCATCCAGATCGACGACGTGCCCCGTTCAACTCCGGGCGAGCATGAGGTGCTGGTGCGCGTGGCCGCCGCCGGAGTTGGCCCCTGGGATGCGCTGATCCGCGAGAAAAAGAGCATGGTGCAGGTCGATCTGCCGCTGACCCTTGGCTCCGACTTGTCAGGACAGGTGGAGGCGATTGGCGCAGGCGTTACGACTTTCAAGCCGGGAGACGAAGTATACGGAGTCACCAATCCGAACTTCCTTGGGGCTTATGCCGAATATGCGATCGCTTCCGCGCAGATGATCGCGAAGAAGCCCACCGCCTTGAATTTTATCCAGAGCGCTTCGGTTCCCGTGGTCGCGGTTACTGCCTGGCAAATGCTCTTCGACTACGCGCAGCTCAAGGCCGGGCAGTCGGTGCTGATTCATGGAGCGGCGGGCAGCGTCGGCGCCTATGCGGTGCAGCTTGCAGCGCAAGCAGGGGTTGAGGTTTTCGCGACCGCCTCGGCCGAAGACCTGCCGTTGGTGCAAAGCCTTGGCGCCGCCACCGTAATCAACTACAAGACAACGCGATTCGAAGATGTTGTGCCGCCTGTTGACGCGGTCCTCGACATGGTCGGAGGAGAGACGAGGCAACGCTCGTTCTCGGTCATCAAAGCGGGAGGGATTTTGGTGTCGGTCGTCTCTCAGCCCACGCCCTCCGACGCGCGGCCCAGCGGCATTCGTTCCGTGTTCTTTCTGGTGAATGTGACAACCGAGCGCCTGAATACGCTCACCGCGCTATTCGACGCCGACAAGCTGCGCACCCGGGTAGGAACGGTGCTCCCTTTGGAGCAGGCGCGCACGGCGCACGAGATGCTCGCGGGCACACCGCATCCCGGCGGAAAGATCGTGCTGACCATGGATGGCACAGCTTAGAGGACTAGCTGTCCTTATTGGCTAGGCTTTCCTTGCCGGCTTCCAGACCAGGAATTTTTCCTGTAACAGTGTGCTATATCACTGCGTTTATTCCTGTGGGCCGAATGTAATGGGGAGTCGGGCCGGGCCCGGTCCAGGGAGAAAGCAATGATTTCTGCAACTGTAACTCTTACTCAGCCGCAAAGCACTCATCGCCAATTTGTCGCCACCAGCGGCACGGGACACCATCTGCTGATCGACGACGCCGCCGGGAAACACCGGCGCCAAGCCGATAGAGCTGGTCGCCATAGCCTTGGCGGGATGCACCGCCTTTGACGTCATCGGCATTCTGCGCAAGAAGCGCCAGCAGGTCGCCGCCTACGAAGTGAAGGTCGAAGCCGATCAGGTATCTACTCCGCCGCAGGTCTTTACTGCGGTTCGCATCCACCACCTGATCAGCGGCGTCGAGGTTTCGCCCCAGGCGGTCGAGGACGCCATTCGCCTCTCGGAAGAGAAGTACTGCTCGGTGGGCGCCATGGTGCAACAGACTGCAAAACTGCACACCACATTTGAGATTGTGCCCGTGATGGACGCCGAGTTGGTTGAGGCATAGGGATGGCGTCTGATACACCGCCGCCCCGTGCGGCAGGCAGTTCGGCGCGGCGACGGATGGCGCTCGCGCTGGCAACGCTTACTCTCCTGACGGTGATCGTCGCAGGTGCTTGCTCATCGGCGGTAGCGCAGGACACAGTTCCGCTGACCTTGCAACAAGCCGTGAACATGGCGCTGGACAAGAATCCGTTGCACAAAGCGGCCCTGGCTGACGTTCGCATCGGAACCGCTGCCATTCGCGAGTCGCGCGCACCGCTGATGCCTAAGATCACCTTCACGGAAAGCGCCGAGCGCGGCAACGATCCGGTATACGTGTTCGGGTCTCGCCTGCGTCAGCAGAACTTCACGCTGGCCGATTTCGCGCTGAACCAGCTCAACACGCCGACGCCCCTCAGCAACTTCTCCAGCCGCTTCTCCGGGACGTGGAGCCTGTTTGACGGCCTGCAAAGCTGGTACGGCGTGAGCCGCGCCAAGTACATGAAGCAAGCGGCGGAGCAGCAGCTTGACCGCAGCGATCAGGAGCTGGTCTATCAGGCGGTGCAAGCTTATTACGGCACGCTGCTGGCCCAGCAGCAGGTGGAGGTCGCCAAAGCCGGACTGGCCACGGCGGAAGCCATCGAGACCAGCAGCCGCGCGCGTGTCGAGAGCGGCATGGTGGTGGAATCGGACCTGCTGAGCGCCGAGGTCGCAACCGCTGCGCGCAAGAAGGAGCTGATCTCCGCCCAGAACGCGCTTTCGCTGGCGCGCACGCAGTTGGCACTGGCCATCGGCATGACCTCCGACAGCCTGCCTGAGCCCCAGGAAGCGCTCGCCGACCACACCGTCTCTGCGGCGCCGTTGGCCGATCTGGAGACCGAGGCCCTCGACAGGCGGCCCGACCTGAAGCGCATGGAATCGGAGCGCAGCGCGCAGGCCAAAAACATTTCCATGGCAAAGGGAGCCTTCGCTCCGCGGCTCAACGTCTTTGGATCATGGGAGACGGACAGTCCCAACCCCGGATGGAATGGCGGCAACAACTGGATCGCCGGGGCGGAGTTTCAGTTTGACCTCTTCGACGGCGACAGCAAGCGGGCCAATCTTGCCATGCAGAAAGCGATGCAGGAGAAGGCGACGGCCATGCGCGACAGCTTCCGCGATCAGATACGGCTCCAGGTGCGCAAGGCCTATTACGACTATGACGCGGCACGGCAACAAGTCGACGTGGCGCGCAGCGCGGTGGCCCAGGCGGACGAGAGCCTGCGCATCAACCAGAACCGCTACGACGGCGGACTGGCGACGATCAGCGACCTGCTGCGCGTGCAGGAGGCCAATCAGCGGGCCAAGGTGGATTACTGGGACGCCGTGTACCGCGCGCATACCAGCTATGCCGGCTTAGAGCTGGCCACCGGCACACTCAGCGCAAGCTCTCCGGCGGTGACGCAATGAGCGGGTACAGGATGACTACTGTGGAGCAGGTTTGTAACAGGGCACGACTTTCAGTCGTGCCGTCACGACCGCACGGCATGCCGGCTTCAGCCGCTGCGGAACAGGGGCTAAAGCCCAAGTACACTAGCGCACTTTCGGCACGGCTGAAGCCGTGCCCTGATACAAGGCGTTTCTTTGCGCGTGCATTGGCGGCGAGCACCATTGTTGCTTCACTTTTGCTGTTCAGCGCATGTTCGGGCGAAAAGCAAAGCCCTGCCCCCACACCCCAGACCGTCTCCGGCGTAGCGCTGCTGACGGCGCAACGCACGGCGGTTCCCGACTATACCGAGGCCACCGGCACGGTGCGCGCGGCCCAGTCAGCGCAGCTTTCCAGCCAGGTGATGGGAACCATCACCCGCGTGAACGTGCATGAAGGCGAAGCCGTTCGCCGCGGGCAGGTACTGATCACCATCGACGAAGCGCAGCCGCGCGCCGCTTATCAGAGCGCAACGGCAGGATTGCAGGCTTCGCAGCAGTCCATCGCAGCAGCCGACGCTGACTACGCGCTCGCCCAGTCGACCATGCAGCGCTATCAGATGCTGTACGACAAGAAGTCGGTCAGCCCGCACGAGTACGACGAGGTGAAGGCCCGGCTTGAAGCCGCCAAGGCGCGCCGCGATGCCGCCCACGCCAACAGTGCTCAAGCCCAAGCCGCCGTTTCCGAAGCCAACACTACCGTCGGATTTACCAGGATCCGTGCACCCTTTGATGGCCTGGTCATCGCCAAGCTGTCCGACGCCGGCGCCATGGCCGCGCCCGGCGTTCCCCTGCTGGTGGTCGAGGACCCCAGCCACTTCCGCCTCGAAGCCAACGTCGACGAGAGCCAGATCGGCCTGGTCAAGTTGGGCGCAGGCGTTCCTGTGGTGCTCGATTCGCTCGGCGGTCAGACCCTCAGCGGGAAGGTGGTGGAGATCGTGCCCGCCGCCGATCCTGCCAGCCGGACCTTTACCGTGAAGATCGACCTGCCGGCCGATCCGCAGATTCGCACCGGGTTGTTTGGCCGCGCGCGCTTTCCACGGGGAGAGCGCGACGCGATCATGGTTCCGCAGACGGCACTGCTGCATCGCGGACAGCTCGATGCGCTCTATGTTGTCGGCAAAGACGAGATTGCCAGCTTGCGATATGTCACGCTGGGCAGGCCCAGCGGCAATGAGATCGAGGTGCTCTCGGGACTGAGTAGCGGCGAGCGCGTGGTGGCGCAGCCCGACGATCGCGAGCTTTCCGGCAAAAAGGTGGGAGCGCAGTGACGGCCGGCGCAAGGACAATGACCATTTCCCTCAGGGGCTAAAGCCCTTCCTTCTTTCTGCTGCTTCGGCGCGCCTGAAGGCGTGCCCCTTCAAGGCGGAGGTGATGCATGGCTGAGCACAACAGCAGCCACAGCAGCCGCAGCAAACTCCGCAGCCATAGTCCCACCTGCGCGTTGCCGGGCTGGTGGCGCGCAGCTTCATCAATTCCAAGCTGACACCGCTGTTCATTGCCGCTTCGCTGTTCGCGGGCGCGTTCGCCATCCTGATGACGCCGCGCGAAGAAGAGCCGCAGATCATCGTGCCCATGCTCGATGTCTTCGTGCAGATGCCGGGCGCCTCTCCCGCGGAGGTGGAGCAGCGCGCGAGTCTCCCCATGGCCCGGCTGCTGCGCGAAATTCCCGGCGTGGAGTATGTCTACACCATCTCGCAGCCGGGCATGACCATGCTGATCGTGCGCTACTACGTCGGCACGAAGGAAGAAGACGCCATCGTCAAGACGTACAACAAGCTGTACGCCAACCTCGATCGCATCCCACAAGGCGTCTCGCAGCCGATCATCAAGGCGCGATCCATCGACGATGTCCCCATCATGGCCCTGACCTTGTGGGGCCCGAATTATGACAGCTACCGGCTGCGGCAGATAGCGGGTGAGCTGCAAGAGCAGCTCAAGCAGATTCCCGATGTCTCGGAGACGAAGATCATCGGCGGGCTGCCGCGCCAGGTTCGCGTGGTGCTCGATACGCAAAGGCTCGCGGCTTATGGCATGACGCCCGGCGCGGTGACGGCGCAGTTGCAGGCGGCGAATGTGCGCGCTTTTGCCGGCGGCTTCGCGCAGGACAATCAGGAATTCGAGGTGGAAGCCGGACGCTTCCTGGGCAAGGCCGACGACCTGAAGCAGGTTGTCATCGGCGTGCATGACGGCCACCCAGTCTATCTGCGCGACGTGGCGGTGGACATCACCGACGGCCCCTCCGAGCCCAGCGATTACGTTCTGTATGCCAACGCCGCAGGTGCGCCAAAGCAGGCCACGCGCGGCGACTGGCCGGCGGTGACCATCACGCTCGCCAAGCGCAAAGGCACCAACGCTACCGTCATCACCGAAGAGGCGGAGAAGAAGATCCAGGACCTGCGAGGCTATCTGCTGCCGCAGGACCTGAACGTCACCGTCACGCGCAACTACGGCGAGACGGCGAAGGACAAATCCAACGAACTGCTGGAGCACCTGTTCATCGCGACGCTGTCGGTCACGCTGCTGATCGCGCTCGCGCTGGGCTGGCGCGAATCGGGCGTGGTGTTGATTGCCATTCCCGTGACCCTGGCGCTCACGCTGGCCATCTTCTATTTCTTCGGCTACACCCTGAACCGGGTGACGCTGTTTGCGCTGATCTTCTCCATCGGCATTCTGGTCGACGACGCCATCGTGGTGGTGGAGAACATCGTGCGCCACTTCCGCATCCCGCGGACGGATCCATCGAAGACGCTGGTGGACATTGCCGTCGAAGCGGTGGACGAAGTCGGCAATCCGACGATCCTGGCAACGTTCACGGTCATCGCCGCGATCCTGCCCATGGCTTTCGTGCGCGGGCTGATGGGCCCGTACATGCGCCCGATTCCGGTTGGCGCGTCGGCGGCCATGCTGTTCTCACTGATTGTGGCTTTCGTAGTGTCGCCGTGGTCGGCGCTGCGCCTGCTGCGTCACTATGCTGACCGCCCCAGCGATGAACACGAGGCCGAAGGCTGGAGCACCCGCCTGTATCGCCGGATCATGAACCCGCTGATCCACAACGCCGGGCGACGCTGGATATTCCTGGGAAGCATCGTCGTCCTTTTGTTGGCGGCCTGCTCGCTCGTTGTCTTCAAGGTGGTGCGGGTCAAGATGCTGCCCTTCGACAACAAGAGCGAGTTCCAGGTGATCCTCGACATGCCCAACGGCACCACACTGGAGCAGACGACAAGCGTGGCGCAGGAGCTGGGACAGTATCTGGGACAGCAACCCGAAGTGGAGAATTACCAGATTTACTCCGGAACCTCCGGCCCGTACAACTTCAACGGACTGGTGCGGCATTACTTCCTGCGGCATGGCGCAAATCAGGCCGACATTCAGGTGAACCTGCTGAACCGCCACGAGCGCAGCGAACAAAGTCACTCGATCGCCAAGCGCCTGCGTCCGGGGCTGGACGCGATCGGCAAGAAATACGGGGCACGAATCAAGGTCGCTGAAGTGCCTCCTGGGCCGCCGGTGCTGCAGACGCTGGTCGCGGAGGTTTACGGGCCAAACTATCAGGAGCAGATTGAGCTGGCAAAGAAGATCAAGCAGATATTCCAGACCACCCCCGGCGTAGTGGACATCGACTGGTACGTAGAAGACCCGCAGGTGAAGTACGACCTGAAGGTTGATCTCGACAAGGCGGCGCTGCATGGCGTCTCGGCGGCGGAGGTAACGCGCGCCGTCCAGATTGGGCTTGGCGGCGCGGATGCTGGACTGTTACATGTCCCGCAATCGCGCGAAGACATTCCCATCCACGTGCAACTGTCGCGGGCCGACCGCTCCAGCATTGAAGGACTGGCAGCGATGCGGCTGCCCAGCGCCGGAGGCGGCCAGGTTTCCATCGCCGAAGTCACTGACCTGGAGAAGAAGACGATCGATCCCAGCATCTATACCAAGAACCTGCGGCCGGTGGTGTACGTGCTGGGCGACGTGGCCGGTGAAGAAGAGAGCCCGGTCTACGCCATCGAGAAGATGAACACCGCCATCGACAAGCTGGAGATGCCGGGTGGTTATCACCTCAAGGTCTATAACCTCGCGATGCCCAGCGAGACCGACAAGCTGTCGATGAAGTGGGACGGCGAATGGCACATCACGCTGGAGGTGTTCCGCGACCTCGGGCTCGCGTTCGCCGCGGTGCTGGTGCTGATCTACGTGCTGGTGGTGGGCTGGTTCCGCTCCTTCGTCACGCCGCTGGTAATTATGGCGCCGATTCCGCTGACGCTGGTGGGCATCCTGCCGGGCCATGCGCTGATGGGAGCGTTCTTCACCGCGACGTCGATGATCGGCTTCATCGCCGGTGCCGGCATTATCGTGCGCAATTCGATCATCCTGGTGGACTTCATCGAGCTGCGCCGCGTGCAGGGCATGTGCCTGGAAGATGCTGTGGTCGATGCCGGCGCGGTGCGTTTCCGCCCCATGCTGCTGACGGCAGCGGCAGTGGTCGTCGGCGCCAGCGTGATACTGTTCGACCCAATCTTCCAGGGACTGGCCATCTCCCTCATGGCCGGCGAAGTGGCATCGACCCTGCTTTCGCGCTTGGCGGTGCCGGTTCTGTACTACATGGTGGAAAAACGCAAGGCATGCGCTTACCAGTCTGGCGGGCGCGCGCCGGAAACTGCAGGAGCAAACGTATGACAATCGAACGTGGATTGCGAATGATGGCGGGAGTGTTTGTTCTGCTCTCACTGGCGCTGGGATACTGGGTCAGCCCCTACTGGTACTTGTTTACCGCATTCGTGGGCTTGAACCTGCTGCAATCGGCTTTCACCAACTGGTGCCCGGGCATGTGGATGCTGGGCAAGTGTGGGTTGAAGTCGAGCGAGGACGTGGCGCGCGCGCAATTGGCGCGATGAGCCGGCGGCGGACTAACATAGTAGTTGGAGGTCGCAATGCGTGACTGGCTGTGGCTGGTCTTGTTTGTGGTGGGTTATGTCGTGCTCACGCAATGGTTGCTGCCCAGGATGGGGGTCCCCACCTGACGCACGGCCACACGGTCCGTCGGACCGCATAGCAAGAATACATGTGAGTTGCCGCGAGGTGAAGAACGCTCCTCCGGGCAGCGGCCTTAGCTTGAGGCGACAGCGCTGAGACGCCTGCGGGAGAATCCACGGGTGACGTCAGCGAATCTCAACGAGCACTGCTACGTCGAACTTCGAATAGTATCTCTTCACGTCGCCGGCCCCGTACTTCTCGCGGAATTTCTCGACTACCGCTGAAACCCGGACTGGATCGCTAATCGGAACCGTCTTAAGCTCTGCTTCTGCGCCGCGGGCGTCGATCCGGATCGCCGGGTTGTGAAGCACATTCTTGTACCACTGCGTATCCGAGCCTTGCACCGGCACAAGGTAGAGCGTCGGCTCCTCCCACACAAACCAGACCGGGATGGAGATTTTGCGTCCCGACTTTCTGCCCAGTGACGGTGATCTTAATTTCGCGATATCGGGAAAGGCGATCTATTAAAGCCTCATTCCGCGTCGGCATCTGCACCTCCCGCACGTAACTGCAAGTTTAACCGCCGGTGCGGGCTTGCCTGCGAATAGCGTGCCCGAAGACCGGTTCTGCCCGAGCATCGGACCTCTTCCCGCAACGCTCACAAACCGGTCATGCGCTCGAAATTCTCCGGGTAGCGGTCTCCTTCTACTTTGATCTCGGCGGCGGCAGCATCGATGTCGCGGAGGTCGTCGGGTGTCAGCTCAACAGTCATAGCTCCAATGTTCTCTTCCAGGCGATGCAGTTTGGTCGTACCGGGGATGGGAACGATCCACGGCTTCTGCGCCAGCAGCCACGCGAGCGCGATCTGCGCAGAAGTCGCATTCTTCCTCTTGGCGATGCTATCGAGCAGCTGAACCAAAGCCTGGTTCGCCTTGAGGGCCTCAGGCGTGAAGCGCGGCAGCACGCTGCGAAAGTCCGAGCTGTCGAAGCGGGCGCTGTCGTCCATCTTGCCGGTCAGAAAGCCCCTGCCCAGCGGGCTATACGGCACCAGACCGATACCCAGCTCCTCCAGGGTCGGGTACTACTTCCCTTTCAGGAGTTCTCGTCCACAGCGAGTATTCGTTCTGGAGCGCCGTGACCGGCTGCACGGCATGTGCGCGGCGAATGGTGTTTATACCCGCTTCGGAGAGTCCGAAGTGCTTTACCTTGCCAGCCCGAATCAGGTCCTTCACTGTGCCGGCGACGTCCTCGATAGGAACGTTCGGATCGACGCGGTGCTGATAAAGCAGGTCGATGGTCTCGAACCTGAGCCGCTTGAGCGAGCCGTCGACGGCTTCGCGGATGTGCTCGGGCCGGCTGTTCACTCCCCGGATCGCCGGAAGGCCGCCATCAGGATTGATGTCGAAGCCAAACTTGGTGGCAACGACCACCTGCTCACGGAAGGGAGCGAGGGCCTCGCCGACAAGTTCTTCATTGATGAACGGGCCGTACACTTCGGCGGTGTCGAAAAATGTGATGCCGCGATCCACAGCGCCACGCAGAACAGCGATCATCTCCGGCTTGTCTTTCGGCGGCCCGTAGCCGGAGCTCATTCCCATGCAGCCGAATCCGATGGCCGATACTTCCAGACTTCCAAGTTTGCGTTTCTGCATTACTTATTCCTTTCTCCTATGAATGCGAAGCCGGTCACGATGCTGCCCTTGCCCGTTGCTCCTCACGCCAGTGCGCTGGCGGGACGCCTTCCCAGGTGCGAAAGGCGCGAACGAAGGAGTTGGCGTCCTCGTAGCCCAGCAGGTAAGCAGCTTCATTCAGCTCGAGCGCTGAGTTGTTGAGATAGTGGCGGGCCATCTGGTGACGCGCCTCTTCGAGCACCCGCTGAA
>CAWAKG010000024.1:0-33803 GCA_963782505.1 uncultured Acidobacteriaceae bacterium
GACTTCCCGCTCATGTGGAGTGGTTCTGGATCGCCGACCACACACTCAGAACTTGGGCCTCCCATAAACCCGTGTTCTTGCCGAATTACCGTTAATCCGTCCCGGTCGGCCCATCACAATGTGAGTAGCATCACTGAAGCCAGCGGGCTGAAGAGATAGGGTAAGGGAGCCGGCGTGTCTTACGCAATAAAGCACGTCATTTGGAGCAGTGATGGTGCAAGAGCAGCACTCCCCTGTGGGTCTCCGGGTTGACGAGTCGCCCACACTCGGCACC
The DNA here is from genome assembly GCA_963782505.1 of uncultured Acidobacteriaceae bacterium. Lineage (GTDB taxonomy): Bacteria > Acidobacteriota > Terriglobia > Terriglobales > Acidobacteriaceae > CAVVDY01. The sequence continues at coordinate 275 of CAWAKG010000024.1, forward strand.
CTGTCTCCTGCTACCGGCGCCTCCCCGGATTCCACCCATGGCCGATTCCTGCCCGGCACGATCTTCGGCGGACGCTATCGGATGATAGAGCTTCTGGGCCGCGGCGGCATGGGTGAGGTTTACCGGGCCGATGACCTGGAAGTTGGACAGACGGTCGCCCTGAAGTTCCTACCGTCGTCGGTTGCAAGCGACGAGATCGCGTTAGCCAGGCTACGTAACGAAGTTCGTCTGGCCCGCCAAGTGTCTCATCCGAACGTCTGCCGAGTATTCGACTTAGGCCATCTCGAGGATCGCTATTTCCTCTCGATGGAGTACGTGGATGGCGAGGACTTGTCCTCGGTCCTGCGTCGCATGGGTAGGCCTTCGGAGAGAAGGCAGTTCACATAGCGCGGGTAATTTGCGCCGGAGTTGCGGCGGTCCACGCCAGCGGAGTGCTCCATCGTGACCTTAAGCCCGCCAACATCATGCTCGACGGCCGCGGCCGTGTGCGGCTGATGGACTTCGGTTTATCCGACCTCGCGAGGGAAGCCCATCCTAGCGACGAGTTTGCAGGCACACCGATCTACATGGCGCCCGAGCAGTTGGATGGGGCACCGGCATCCGTGCGCACCGATATCTACGCGCTGGGCGCCGTGCTTTATGAGGTGATGACCGGCGCGCGGCCCTACCCGGTGGACACGATTGTGGACTTGCGAAGGGTACAGCATAGTGGCACTTTGCCGCTGCCGCCCTCGCAACGAGCGTCAGGGGTGGATCCCGCATACGACCGGGTGATCTTGCAGTGCCTGGAGGTGCAGCCGCAGGCGCGTCCGGCTTCCGCCAGCGAAGTTGCAGCCGCTCTCGGAAGCGAGAACGCTCTGCAAGAGGCGATGGTGGCTGGTGAAACGCCGTCTCCCGACCTGTTGGCCGCGGCCGGGAGCACAGGAGTCCTCTCGGTTCGCAGGGCAGGAATTTTGCTGGCGAGTGCCGTATTGATGTTGCTCGGCGCTGTGTGGCTGGCCAAGTACGCCACGGTGCTCGGCCGTTCGAATCCCGACAAGAGCCCAGAAGTTCTCCTTGACCGCGCGCAAGCGATCATCAAGGCAACCGAAGTGCCCGCCCCGAATAATGATTCCGCCTATGGAATGTTCGTCAACTCGTCCTACGTCAATTACCTGGCTCAGGAATACGATTGGCGGAACTGGACTCAACTGCTGCGTGAGCCACCGGGGCCGCTGCGATTCTGGTATCGGCAGAGTCCAAAGCCGCTCATCCCGAGCGATCAGGCAGGCGTGGTCTGGGATCATGACCCTCCCGTCAATGAGCCAGGAATGGTGAGCGTACTGCTTGACGCGCACGGCCTGCTGCGCACGTTTGAATTCGTTCCGCCGCTGTGGGAACCGAAAGAGAAGAATAGCCCCCAGGTGGACTGGAGGCCGTTATTCAATGCTGCGGGTTTCGACCCTAAGCAGTTTGTTGAGTCCGAGCCGCAGTGGATACCGACGCACGCTTTTGACTTTCGCATTTCCTGGGACGGCAAGTTGAACGGTGTACCCGTTCACATTGACGCGGCAGCTTTCCACGGAGTACCGATTGACTTTGACGTTGGCGGACCCTGGGCTTCCCCATCCATCGTCGAAGCTCAGCAGCGTAAGCAATGGATCTGGGACTTTAGTGCCGCCGCTCAAGCCATCATCATTTTGCTTATGCTTAGCGCCGCGCTCGTCCTTACGCGCATGAATTTGCGTGCTGGCCGCGCCGACCGCCGTGGAGCCGCACGCGTAGCACTCTACTTTCTTTTCGCCTCGGCTATTTCCGGGATTCTGGCCGCGCACTGGCCTCACGAGCTTTCCCGGTTCTGGGCGGTGTTTTCCAAAGTCGCTGGTGACGTTACCTTCGGCGCTGGTTTTGTCTGGGTGTCGTACCTGGCGCTGGATCCCTTTGCGCGACGCTATTGGCCGGACCTGCTGATTTCATGGAACCGCTTGCTCGCCGGACGTGTTCGCGATCCCCTGGTCGGTCGCGACATTCTGGTCGGCGTGGCCGTCGCGTGTGTTCAGACTTGGCTTTGGTATGGCTTCCTTACTCTTACACTCTGGGTACGGATGCCAGGTGTGAGACCCGCAAACGGCTTCGCCAACCAATTTTCTGGATCCCCAGCCCAAGCCTTGAGTGTGGTTATCTATCATCAATACATGGCCGTTATAGCGGCGTTAGCGATCACTTTGATTCTTGTTCTGGCAAGGCTGGTTTTGCGCAACAGACTGCTCGCATTGCTGGTCGCATGGATCGGGATGATCTTTCTTGAATTCACCATCGAGAACGTTTATTTGATTGTTTTCGCGCTGGTAAGTGCCATGTTGTTCCTGCTGGTGCTAGTGCGATTTGGGATCCTCGCCCTGGGCACGTCATTTTTCATTTTTGATGTGTTCCAATGGACGGCCCTTACGCTCGACATGTCGCGCTGGTACTCCGGCCGCTCAATAGCGGTCCTGCTGCTGGTCATCGGAATCGCCGTCTATGGCTTCCGTTGCGCTGTCGGGAAGAAACCGCTGTTGAGAGAGTTTCTCGAGCGGGCGTGACGACCTAGAGGCAATACAGATCGCCCGTTCCTTTAACGCTTGCCAACGTTTCCTCCCGAGTGACGGGGAAACCGGAAGTTGGACTGTTCCGCGTCAAGTTGACGGAAACGCACAAACCGCCAACTGGCTTCCTCGCCGCCTGATTTTCGCGGATTAGGACCGAGAAACGCCCTAGCATCCAGCGACTTCGCGTTTCATTCCACGCGTTGTCCAAATTGGTATCAGTTAACGCGAAATCGCATCATACTTTCAAGCCAAGATCGTTTGTCCGGCCGAGGCTTCCCACTGACCTCATCCCAGATATCTCAGAAACCCCGCAGGCGAGTTGTCGTATGCGGGAAACACCGTGTTGAGATTTGTATTGCCCAAGTGCCGGTTGACCGCCTCACCCAGCACACGACGGAAGTCGGTGGTTAGCGCCAGGTCGCGGCCTTCGTTGAGCTGTGACGGGTCAAGGCCCGGCCAGCGTCCGTAAATCCGCCCTCCACGCACGGGGCCACCGAGAACGAACATCACGTTGGCATGGCCGTGGTCGGTGCCGCGATCTCCATTCTCGCGCGCCGTGCGCCCGAATTCTGACATGGTGACGATGACCGTGCTCGGCCAGCGGTCCCAAGTCCACCCAGAACGCGGCGATGGCCCTGGCCGAATTCACGCAGACGATTGGCGAGCTGCCCTTCCGCCGCGCCTTCGTTCACGTGATGGTCCCAGCCACCGATGTCGGTGAAAGCCACCTGCACTCCGAGGTTCGCCTTAATCAACTGGGCGGTTTGACGAAGCGCATTTCCGAATGGGCCGTTAGGGTAGTTGGCGCCCGGGGCCGGGGTATAGCGATTCGTATGGGCCGACTTCAACATCTTGACGGCTTCAAAGGTTTCCTGCCCCGTGCCGTGCAGCAGTGTGTCGGCCGACTGGTCGTACATGGCTTCGAAGGCGTTGCCCACTGGCGCCGCCGCGGGATTGCCGCCGGCGATGCCAAAAAAATTTAGGTTGCTGACCGCAACTGCCCGTGCCTTGCCGGACAGAATGCGGGGCAGAGAAGAACCGAGTGCAACGGCTGAGAACGGGCTCTCTTTCGTCTGCCGCTCGGTCTGCAACACGCGATTCAGCCAGCCGTCGGTGGTGCCCTTGACGCCGGGCGTACCCGACTCCATGTAGTCCTGCGCGTCGAAGTGCGAGCGCGTGGTGTCGGGCGAACCAGCAGCATGAACGATGGCGAGGTGCCCCTGGTCCCATAGCGGCTTGAAGCTCGCCAGAGATGGATGCAAACCGAAGAAGCCGTTCAGGTCAATGACCTGATTGCGCTGTATTGCGATGCTGGGCCGCATCTGGTAATAGGCCGACTCCGCGTGCGGTATGACGATGTTCAATCCATCGGCCGCGCCGCGCTGGAAGATGACGATCAGCCGCTTGTTTCGGCCCGATGGCGAAACTGCACCGAGGGCGGCGCGGGTGAGGAACGACGGAATTGCGGCGGTACCGATGACCGCCATCGCTCCGCCTTGCAGAAATGCTCTTCGGGTAATGCTCATAACGACCCTTCGCGTGCCCCACTCATTCATGGGTTTCGAATCTATGGGAGCATGAAACGTCTCAGTGCCGCTGAAACTCAGGCGAACCGAGCAGAAGTGCAGCGATCGCGTTCGCGCTGTTTTGCGACGGCGCGCCGAACTCTGCCGATGGGGTTGCGATCTTGTCTTCGATTGTCGTGTGTGTTTGGGCAGATACATTGCCCTCAAGCAATACCTGCTCCAGCCTAAGTTGTGCCTGGTAAGGGTCTGTCTCGCTTGCGATGTCCGGCGGCGAATTCGTCAGCGTGGCCAGGTTGAAGCTGGTGCCGTAAATCCTATTCGTCACCAGTCCAAGGGCGAAGTTCATTCGCGCCAGTAAGGAGGCGGAACTCACCCACCCTTCGGCCGTTGTCGAATAACCGGTTGGCGGCTGCATGCCGTAGAGCGGCATGCCCATCTGGTTGAGATGGTTCACCAGCGGCAGCGGATCAGTAATGTCCGCCCCGGTTGCACGTAGCGACGAGGCCACGAACTCCAGCGGCGTTTTCACCTTCGCGTTGTAAGCCTCGGGCGCCCAGAATTCCGGCGAGCGGAACATCGTGCGCATGACTTCGCGCAAGTCGCCGTCGGTCTTCAGGAAGGTCTTGCTCATCGCCTCGATGAGCGATGGCGGGGGATTGTCGGAGACAAACCGCTCAGCCAGCTTTGTCGAGATGAATTTCGCGGTTGCAGGCGAATGCGCCAGGATATTGAGCACCTCCATGCCTTCGTTCTCTCCGCCCAGCCCGATTTTGTGCCCGAGCACAATTTTGTCGCCGGGTTCGTGTAGGCGAGGCTTGAAGACGAACCCGCCGCCGTCACGCGGATCCTGCAGTGTCCATCCGGTGAAGACACGTGCGACCTCGGTGACATCCTGCTGCGTGTAGCCACCGTTGACACCAAGTGTGTGCAATTCCATCAGTTCGCGGGCGTAGTTCTCGTTCAGCCCGCCGCGGCGCTTCTGCTGTCCATTGGGGTTGGTTCCCGCTTGGGGCCACGGTTGTGGCCGCGGCTGGTAGACCACCGGATAGCGGCCGAACGGTCCATTCACCCAGCGTACCCGCGGGTCCTGCGCCGCACGCTGCGGGATGCCTAACGCTGCATCCGAGTGCGGGCCCACGCTCTGCCAGTTGTCGAGATAGAACAGCATTGCCGGGCTTTGCGCTGTGGCAACCAGCAGGTCCTGGAACTTGCCGAGCACGTGCGGGCGAATCACATCGCGCTCGTACGACGTGACGAGGTATCGATCGGCGCCCTTGCCGATAAACACATTGAAGTGGTTGAACCAGAAATCGGTTAGCACCTCTTCGAGCTGCCGCTGGCTATAGACGGCACGCAGGATTTTTGCCGACTGCTGCTCCCCATCCACAACAGCGATCGGGTTGGTCAGCGCGAGAACAGTCTCGCGTTGCTCCGGAGAAAGGCCATTCAGCAACGTTTGCCGCACGGGTTCGGGGAGGCCCTTTGTCAACTCGCTCTGCTGATCGGGAGGCAGCGCGAGAATCCGCTGCATACGAGTCGCAGGATCAAGCAGCGTCAGTTGATCGACCATCTGATTGCGCTGGCGGCGCGATTGCCCGTCCGGCGCGTCGAACCGATTGGCAACGCTCTCGCTCGAGTGCGACCCACTGGCCGGTGACGCCATGTTATTCGCGACTTGGCTCAACTCCGCCTGCTCCTGCTTTGCTTCTTTCTTCTCTTGCAGCCGCACCAGGTTCGCGGAGTACACGGCATGGCGATAAGGATCGCTTGGCATCGGCAGCTTGCCGTCTTGCACCGCCTTCAGCACTTGCGGAGGCGGAAAGTTGAGCGCCATTTCGCGCGCGCTCATGTGCAAGGTACGATACTGGGCAAGCCGGGCATCGAGCGCCGAATTGTCAATCTTTTCGGGATGCAGTTGCAGTTCGATCCACTTGTCCACGCCCATTGCCGTGACGGCCTGTACGTCGCCGGGCCGCGGCCCGAAGGTCAGCCGATCAAGAGCTTGCAGGGCACGCTTTTGCTGATCGTCGGCGTCACTCGTGCTCGCCTTCTTCTTCGCAGCGATTAACACTGCAGAGAGGGAGCCAATCACAAGAAATACGGTAATGACCTTACGTAAAGCCCGCATATTTGCCGATGTACGAAGTAGGCAATCGCAATAACACCGGGCGCAGAGGAAAAGTTGCTTGCGGGAAGGTGATTGCTAGAAGATGTTGCGCAGCCGCCCAAAGCTCTCCACATGAAGCAGCTTTCGGTTGCCATTAACGGGCAGGATCTCGCCGCGCTCCAGTTCCCAGGTGTTGTGATAAGGAACGAAGACGGCATGCAGCCCGGCCGCGATCGCCGGGTTGATGTCAGAGCTGGGACTGTTGCCGATCATCCACGTCTTGTCGCAGGCCAGGCCATACTTGTCGACCAGCTCGCGATAGGAAGGCGCGTTCTTCTCGGCGAGAACTTCGACTGCGACGAAGTGCCGCTTCAACTGCGAGCGTTCCAGCTTGCCGGTTTGCTCAGTGATATTGCCTTTCGTGACCATGAACAGCTGGTGGCGCTGCGACAAGTCTGCAAGCGTCTCTGGCACCTCGGGCAAGATCTCCATTGGATGCTCGGCGATTTTGTAGGCGATGGTCTTGATGTGATCATGCAGTCGAGGGGTGACCGGCGCTACCGACAACCGTTCGAAGCAGCCGACCAGCGCGTTGGCAAAGCTCTGCATGCCGTAGCCGTGCTCGCGAATGGTTTCGCGCTCCACCTCCCACAACACGGCCCGCACTTCATCCGGCGTATGAGTTTTATGGTCGAGGAAGGTGATGAAGTCGGCGATGGCCCGCTCGAAGTAAATGTTGTTTTCCCAGAGCGTATCGTCAGCGTCGATGAGCAGGTTCTGGCCAGAAGGGATCCTCAGCTCGCGCACAACCGCCATGATTTTCCTGCGTTAGCCCGCCGTTGACAGAGCCGCATCGCCGACGAACTCGACGTGAGGCTTGTGGGGAATGATTCCTGCTTCGTAGCCCATCTCGAGCAACTTCACAATCGCCTCGCGTCCGTCTTTCCCGTAGTCGAGCGTGCGTTCATTGACATACATGCCGACAAACCGGTCGGCAAGCTGCGCGTCGAGATCGCGGGCAAACTGCATGGCATATTGCAGCGCCTCCTCCCGGTGGTCCAGCGCATATTGAATGCTGTCGCGCAAAGCTCCGCAGCAGGCATTGATCAGTTCCGCCCCAAGATCGCGGCGGATGGCATTCCCACCCAGCGGCAGAGGCATCCCGGTCTTTTCGCGCCACCACCTGCCCATGTCCACGATGCGATGCAGACCTGCCCGGTCAAAGGTGAGCTGCCCTTCATGGATAATGAGTCCAGCTTCGTACTTACCCTCGATCACGCGCGGAATGATGTTGTCAAATGGAACCACTTCTGTAATCGCGTCCGGTGCATACAACTTGAGTGCGAGATACGCGGTTGTCATCGTTCCCGGAACAGCGATCTTCACCCCCGCCAGTTCTTCAGGTGCAATCGTCCGGGAAGCGACAACCATCGGCCCATAGCCTTCGCCTACGCTTCCTCCGCTGGGCATGAGCGCGTACTTCTCCTGGATGTAAGGATAGGCGTGGAACGAGATCGCCGTGATGTCATAGAAGCCTTCCAGGGCCCTGCGATTCAGGGTCTCGATATCGCAGAGGGTGTGTGTGAACTTCACCCCTGGCACGCGCACCTTGTTAGTGGCCATGCCATAAAACATGAAGGCATCGTCCGAATCCGGACTGTGAGCGACTGTGATCTCGCGGAGCTGAGGCCCTGTGTTGCTATTCATAAATGACCGACCGGCTGTTGCCAGAGACAAGACTAGGAGGAGATCCAGTGGAACTCCAGAAAAAAGCGTATTAGAACCTTCGCTGTAAGCGGAGGGCCAATGCGGCTGCGAGCATGACCTTTATCACTTCAGCAGCGAAGAAAGGGTAAAGCCCAAACGCGGCCGCATGCTGCCAACTGTGGGTGATGACGGCCAACCACGCAACCCCGCCGGCGAACAGAACCAACTCGGCGAAGATTCCGCCAAAAAGATTACGAGTAAAGCTCCGCGCGCCATGTTCAGCGATCCAACCTGCGATGAAAGCCACCACGGGATACGCCCAGAGATATCCGGCGGTCGGGCCGAGCAGTTGCGCGAGGCCTCCGGGTCCCGCGCTGGCGAATACCGGCAGGCCCATGGCTCCCCAGCCCAGATAGAGCGCCGCCGCAGCGAAACCGCGCTTGCTTCCCAACGTTAAGCCCACCAGCAACACGCCAAAGTTCGCCAGCGTCAGAGGGACCGGCGTGAAAGGCAAGGGAAGCATCAGCCTCGCGCAGACGGCAATTACCGCGCTGGCACATACTACGATGGCAATCTGGCGCAATCCGCTGAGCGAACGCGTAGCCGAACTCTCACTCACTCCCATTGCCTTTGCCATGACTTAACTCCTCGAACGCCCCCTTCATTGTGCTGGCTCCTGGTCCTGAACGGATGCTTCGATGGCGGCAGGCGTTTCTCCGTCCGATTTTGCCACTTGCAGGTGGCGCCGTACCCGGAAATAGATCGCAATTCCCACGGCCACCAGCGCTGAGGTGCTCAGTATAAGTGCGACGAACAGGACCTTGATCACCACAGAGATTCAGCATATCAGATGACGCAGGAACTGCAGCAGCGTCAATTCGAACTTGGCGGCGTGTACATTCCTGCCATGGCCGCTTCGATCTCCGCAGCGGTGTGTGGCAACATACTGGTCAAGTCCACGAGCTTGCCGCTGGGATCGACCCAGAAGATGTCTTCAATACGAACCCCGATCTTCTCCTCGGGGATATAAATCCCCGGTTCGATGGTGAAGACCATGCCCGGATCAAGCATTGCATTCGCGTCGCCTACATCATGCACCTCAAGTCCGACGTAATGTCCCAGGCCGTGTATGAAGTACTGCCCCAGCGGCTGGCCGTGCAGGTCCTTGCCGTGGGTGTTGATGTAGTCATAGGCAATCTTGTACAGCGAATTCGGGCCTCGCAGCGAATATTGACCCGGCTTGAAAGCCTTAATCGCCGCCTGCTGAGCGCCCAGGACGATGTCGTAGATCTCCCGCTGCCGGGCGGTGAACTTGCCGTTGGCCGGCGCTGTGCGTGTGATGTCGGAGGCGTACATCGCGTACTCGCCGGCAACGTCCATCACCACCACGTCACCATCCCTAATGGGCTGATCGTCGGCGGAGTAATGCAGGATGGTCGAATCGAAGCCGGCTCCCACAATCGGCGCATAGGCTGGACGATCGCACCCGCCCTTCATGAACTCATAGATCATGCGCGTGGCGATGTCGTGCTCATTCAAGCCCGGCTTCAGCATCTTTAACGCTGCCAGGTGAGCCGCCATCGACGCATCTGTCGCGTGCCGAATGCGCTCAATCTCTCCTGCGTCCTTGATGACGCGCAACCCTGCCAGAGCGGGCTTCACATCGTTGACGCCGGTCCGCATCGGGAGCGTGTTCGCGCGTCGCGCCCATTCGAGGAAGCGGGAAGCGGCATTCTGCTCACCGCTCTCCGGCATGTCGAGGTAGATTGCCGGACGCCCGGTCGCCAGCAGCTTGGCGACTTCAGCAGACAGCGTATCGAGGCTGGCAACGCGATCGAAGCCAGTGATGGCGGGCGCCTGAGGATCATTGGGCCCGAGCTTGGGCCCGGTCCATTTCTCCTGGCTCAGGTTGCGCGCGGGAAGAAACAGAATCTCAGTGTAGGGCTGTATCGGGTTTTCATTGAACGCGGGCGCGATGACCAGGGCCGCTCCCGGTTCGACGGACCCGGAAAGGTAATAGAAGTTGTTGTCCTGACGAAAGCTGGAAGTCGCGTTAGGCCCCTCCGCCTCGGTCGCAGCGAAGATGACGGCGACGCCGCCATCGAGCTTTTGCGCCAGGGTCAAACGGCGAGCACGGTAGTCGGCGTTAGGCTGGCGGTCGAGGGCGAGTACTTGAAGGGTGGAGCAGGTTAGAAGCAGAGCAAAGCAGAAGGGCGCAAGTGCGATGTTTCGTCTCATTCTTGGATTCTGTTCTCTCTTGTGCTTGTCATCACGAGCGAAGCGAGGGATCTGTTCTTTTGCCAGTCGGAAGGAGGCTTATCGGCTGCCACGGTTTTCCCCAGTCCTCAGCCAAATCATCCCCAAGTGGGGTTGTCGCGCCCGATCAATGGGACACGCTTGGCCCGCAACCGGGGATAACATACGGCTGGCGGCGCACGTGGACAGTCGCACGCCCTTCGGGCTCAATCCTCCCTACACTCCCACCGGAAAGGGCTTCACGCTGTGCTCTTCCGCGGCGCGGGCCTGGCCAAACACGTCGAAGCGTCCTTGCAGCAGAGACATAATACCTGTGTACCAATATCCCCAAACAAACAAGACCAGGAACGGAACGGTGACATAGTTCTCATTCACCACGGCGTACCAGATGGTGAGTGCGAAGTAGGATCCGATCAGCAACTCCACCCAGGGAATGAGCCCGAGGCGCTTGCGATACTTCTTGGCCGCTGCGCTCTTCTCCTTCTTGCTCACGACGCGATATTTTGGCGTACGCGCGAACGGGCTCTTGATGCCGATAAGCGCTTCCAGGACGGCTTTGCTGTTGGTAATCGTCAGCCCAATGCCAAGGCCCATCAAAGCCGGTAAGTACCAGAAGGTGCGCAGCCAGGTCTTGGGAAACAGCTCTCTCTGCGACACCAGGTAAAAGCTGGAGATGGAAAACGTCGAGGCCAGGAAGAGCGGCAGGTCGATATACAGCATCTGGAACCAGCCCTGGTAGAAGCGAATCATCATCGCCGGCAGCAAGAGCGTGCTCAGAACAATCATCAGCGGATAACTGAGATTTGCCGTCAGGTGATACCAGGCTTCCATCTTTTCGCGTCGCGAAACCTGGGCGCGAAGCACATACGGCAGGTCCTTCTTCGCGCACTGGATCAAGCCCTTCGCCCAGCGCGCCTGCTGCGTTTTGAACGCCGTCATCTCGATGGGCAGCTCCGCCGGACACTCCACATCCTGCAAATAGCGAAACTTCCATCCCTTCAATTGCGAGCGATAGCTCAGGTCGGTGTCCTCGGTCAGCGTGTCGTGCTCCCAACCGCCCGCGTCTTCGATGGCCTTACGCCGCCACATGCCGGCGGTGCCGTTGAAGTTGAAGAACACGCCCGCCCGCGAGCGGCCGCCGTGCTCCAGGATGAAGTGGCCATCGAGCAGGATGGCCTCGATCTCGGTGAGGTAGGAGTAACCGCGGTTGAGGTGCGTCCATCGCGTCTGCACCATGCCGATCTCCGGATCGGCGAAATGGTGAATCACCTTCTGCAGCCAGTCCGAGTGAGGCGTGAAATCAGCGTCGAAGATGGCGATGAACTCGCTGTCCGTTTTCTTCAGGCCGGCGTCGAGTGCGCCTGCCTTAAAGCCTTCGCGGTTGGTGCGATGGTGATAGCTGATGTTGTATCCCATCGCGGCATAGCGCTCGACCACAGCCGCCGCGACCTCGACCGTTTCATCCGTCGAGTCGTCCAGCACCTGGATTTCCAGCTTTTCGCGCGGGTATTCGAGACGGCACACGCTCTCGACCAGACGGTCAATGACGTACTGCTCGTTGAAAATCGGAAGCTGGATGGTGACCTCCGGCAGCTCGGCAAATCGCGAGGTCGGCTCCGTCACCTTGTTCTTGCGATGCTTGTAATAAAGATAGACAAGCTGGTAGCGGTGCATTCCGTAGAACGCCAGCAGGATAAGCACTACGAAATACGGAATCAGCAGCGCCATGTCAAAGGCGTTCGGGTGATACAGTCCCTGAAACGTCTTGTCGAGGAAATGCGTGCGCAGGTAATGCCGAAGCCCGTGCGGTTCGAGCAGCGCAAAGCATAAGTAAGCGAGGACAGCGTTCAGGGCGTCGCTCCGGAACAAAAGCTGGTTCGGCAGTATGTATGAGTTAGCGACTTGCTAACCCGATTGATTGTACCTAGTCGCAGATGCAGGAAGCCAATAAAAATGGGCGCTGGCATGGTCGTTCCGGATGCCTCGAACATGGCCACAACGTCGCATCCGCGCCGTTGACCTTTACGCCCGGAAGGCGAAACAATAGGTGACTGGGGAAGTCATGCGGTTTCGGGTTGTGCTCGCTGTCATTTTCTGCTGTAGTGTCGCCTTCGGGTACGGCGCCGCCGCCGACCAGACGAAGTCGAATTCCTCCTCAGCGCAGACGCCCGCTCGCTATCCCGACCAGGGCTTCCTTTCCAATTACCGGTACTTGAACGCCTTCTTCGGCTTCTCCATCGACTTGCCCGCAGACGCCGAACTGCGTTCCGTCCCCACTGCGAATCCAACCGACGGCAGCATTGCCTTGCTGGAAACCCTCGGTTCGTCGCCGCATCGGTCGATACTGGCCATCTCTGCCTACCCTGTGGGAGACAAGCACCTTGATGCCCGGCTTCTATTGCGGCGGGAACTGGACGACGAGCTGACCATCGGAGTCGAAGAGCTGCACGGGCTTTCGAAAGCCAGCATCGCCGGGCATCCGTTCTTCTACTTCGAGACTCGCCGCGGCATCGACCAGCACGCCATCTTCGCCACTGAGCTCGACGGATATGTGCTCCACTTCGTCACTGCCGGCCGTGATCCCAAGCTGGTTCAACAGCTCGAAGCAGCGGTCGGGCGCATGCGGTTCTTCCCGCCGCAGTCGATCGGCGACTTTCTCGGTATCGGCTGTCAACCCTACGACGGACCGGCAATTCCGTCCCAGGTACTCGATCAGCTAAAGACCGATCCGCCCGCGAAGAAGCTCGACGCCGGCAGAGTTGAGGGGAACGTCTACGAAAACACCCCGCTTGGGTTTGGATACCAACTGCCGAAGGGCTGGCACTTCGGAACGGAAGCGGCGGTGATGCCTGCGGTCGAGCGCAGCCGCGAAGCGAACACAGGCAAGCCGGCGGTTGCCGACAACCAGCGCACGCTGCTGAAAGCCTGTGAGCGCACGCTGGTTTCCGCCTGGCGAGCGGAGCCGCAGCAGACCGGTTCCATTGCCTATGACGACTTCGGCGAGGTCACGATCTCGGCCATGTCGCTGGCCTGCTTCCCCAATGTGAAGTTCCCCGACTTGAGCAAAGGCAAGGACACGGTTCGCGACTTCCTGGTCGTTTATGGCCTCGGCCATCCCATCTTTCAGGACATGAAAGATGCGCGCGCCTTTGAGCGCGAGGGCCACACATTCATCCTGATGAACGGCGTCGTGGCCTACAAAGAAGAGGGCGACGCCTTATCGCGGCGTGTCTCCGTGGCATTGGCGCTGACCGCGCACCGCGGTTATCTACTGAGCTTCTTCTTTGCCGCTCCGCATGATGATGAGCTGCGCCAGCTAATGAATGCCAAGCTGTCCTTTGATCCCGAACCCGCGGTGAAAGAAGCCAGTGTGAGCGAGGCAGCGAACCCGGCGCACGCGCCGGCTGAAGCGCTTCAACCGGGAGGATCGGCTCCAGCGTCAGCCTCAGCAGCTCCAGCGAAGGCTTCGAGTTCGGGAGATTTCCCGCAGTCCGCTCAGACGGCTGCCGCGAAGTCATCGCCCAACGCTGCACAATCCGGCGACGCCAACTCCGCCGACGCAACGCAACAAGCTGCCTCAGCGGAGCCGACGGCGGATACCAATGCCAACGCCGCATTTCATCCTTCACTGCTTAAGCCCGGCGAGACCATGCAGGAGCAGCAGATGCAAGGCGCTCCTGTGCCCAAGAAGAGGTAGCCGGAAACAATCGGCCCGATGCCACGTTCTGCGCCCCAAGCCAGGGGACGACATCAACCGGGTGTTGTTGCAACCAGAAAATGTCGTATCAACTGCAACCAGACTTTGTCACCCCCTGTGGTTTAGGTAACGGCCGCTAAAGCAGGGCGGCCGGAGAGGTTGTAGATGCGGGGCATCGGGGTTTTTCTTTTCTGCGCAGTGGTGCGGGGCGCAGGGCGGCGATCGGGGACTTCGGCCAGAGGCAGAGGCTGGGCATAGAGCAGACGGTCACCGCGATAGACGCGCAGGGTCCCGTCCAGTTGATGGGAGAGTTCGACGGTTTCTCCGGCGTAGCCGCGAGCGCGGGGCAAGGGCGGCAGGGCGATGGAGTGCTCGCCTAAGGTGACGGTATGGTCGGCGGCGACGACGCGTTCGTAGCGCAGGGCCACGCAGCGGGCGAGATCGAAGCCGCGGGGCAAGCGGCGAAACTGGCCAGCTGGCTGGGCGGCGGGGCGGGCAAAGCGCTGGTTATAGTCGGCGCAGAAGCGCTGGAGCACGGCATTGGCCTGCTCCAAGGTGGTGGCGCCGGCGAGGCGGAGTTCGCTGACCAGCCGGTCCTGGCAGGTGCGCCAAGCGCGTTCGATGCGGCCCTTGGCCTGGGGCGAGTAGGCGGGGATTGGCTCGATGCCGAGGGCTTCCAGGGCGCGTCCCAGCTGGGTGGGCGATTGTTTTCCCGCGAGCTGTTCGGCGACGGTCCAGTGGGAATCGTTACGCTGGAAGATGCTGTGGCGGTCGCGGTAGAGGCTGAGCGGGATGCCATGGGTGGTGATCATGGCCTGCAAGGCGCGGAGATAACCGAGAGTATTTTCGGCTTCCAGTTGGAAGTGAGCCGCCAGGATCTGGCTGGTGGCGTCATCCTGAAAGCCGATCAGGGTGAGCTGGGGACCGCGGTCTTCGAGCCAGCGATGGCGGCTGGCATCGGTGAGCGCCATCATGCCGAAGCAGGGGCGGGGCGGCCGGCGGGAGCGATACTTGGCGGGCCGACGCTTCTGCGGAGAGGGCAGTTTGGCGGCCCGCAAGATGCGGCGCACGGTTTCGCGGCTGAGGGCGAGGTTCTCCTCGGCCTGAAGTTTTTCGGCGAGATGGGAATCATTGAAACCCTGATACTTGCCGCGGGCCAGGCTTACAATCAACTGCTTCTGGGGAAGAGAAACGGCCCAGGGCATGGCGCGTCCGCAATTGCCGTGCTTCACCCAGGCGATGTCATCCGGCTGATAACGCCGTTTGAGCCGCTGTACCTGGCGCTCGCTCAATTGCAGCAGACGGGAGGCTTCGCGTACGCTCAGCCTCCCGCCCGCTGCATTCTCAATCACTTTCACCCGTTGAAACTCTTTCTGAGTCATCGCCACCATCCTTACAGGGTGACAAAGTCTCGTTGCAGTTATGGGGTGACATTATCTTGGAGCATCTACAGACGACATCAACCGGGTACTCATTTCCAGGATTCTCGTGTTAACATACCCCAAGTCTGCAGTCCCGCCTGCGGGTACTTCACACGCACCTTCCATGAGCTAGCTGATAGAGAGCATCCTTATCGTTCTCGGCACCGTTTGCGGTGCGCTGCTGGCCATGGTTCTGCTCAACCACTTCTGGCCGCGGGGAGCGACGGCGCATCCGCAACGATCTCATCGGATTAAGCTCCAGCGTGTTGGGCACAACGTACGCTGTCATCCTGGGCTTGATGCTCTTTACCCTGTGGACGAGCTAAGGCGCTGCCACGGTGAACGCGAACCTTGAGGCCGACGCCACGCTCAGCGTCTTTCGTGTCGCGCCGTAACCGCAGCGCACCGAACTGCAGAACCTGGAACGCTCCTACGTTAACTCGGTGCTCCACAACGATGGCCGCCGATGACTCGCGGCGAGACACCAGAGCGAAGCTCCGCCGTCGCTACCGGCATGTGGAGAATAGTATTGGCAACCGCCGACCGAGGTGAATGTTCAGGATCATGAGCTCACGCATATCACGATGCGCGTGAGCCGGTGCTCTGGCGTCCTTTGGTGCGTGCTCATGGTTGGTGGAGTGCTGACCATTGTCTCCGCGTGAAAGAAAGGGCCTTGCAATAGATACCCACGATACCGGCCGAGGACATGTTACGGTTTTGCCAAAAAATGCTCTACTGGCCATTTACTGCTTGCCTTTTCCACGAGTCTGTGACACCGTTGTCGCTCGGGGGAGGGTACCTCATGAAACGACTTCTCTTGCTTGCGGTTGTGCTCGCAACTTTCAGTGTAGCTTCCTTGGCAACGAACGTGATTGATCAGGAAGACACCACGCAGAACGCCTACATGGCGGCGTTTGCCCAAACCGACTTGGCGCAGTCCTTTACGCCGTCGGCCGACAATTCCAGCGGCGCTGGCGTTTTCCTGTACACCATTGAAGGCAGCCAGGGAATCACGATCAGCTTGTGGGATAATCTGCCGAATAACAATGGACATGAACTGGCTTCCGCCACGTCTGGGCAAGTCGGTCCTAATCAGTGGGTTGACGTATTCTGGAATCCAGTCGCCGTGACCCCTAATACCACCTACTACCTGGTGTTTCAAAGCGTGAACAACGCGAGCGGACTCTGGGGTGATGTCGATAACGGCTATCCTGGAGGAAACGTGTTCGCCAATCCTGGGTACCAGTCATATCCAGATTTTGACTATACCTTCCGTGAGTACTCAAGCTCGGTGCCCGAGCCGGCCACTTTCTCGTTGCTGGGCGCTGGTATAGCCTTTGCAGTTCGGCGTTTGCGCCGGAGCTAAGTTCTTAACCGTTTCTGCTGGAAAGCCGGGTGCTTGCGTGCCCGGCTTTTTCATTGGCACCTGCCTCTGCAATTCGTGGCGTTGATTCATGTCTGGAGTACCGGACGCGTGATCCCGACTCATCCGTCGAGGGACGGTCGCCTTACCGCCACTTTTCATTCAACCGCTCCCAAAAGTCCAGACCGGCAATCGCTTCTGCGTTAAAACCCGCTAAGCTCCCACCAACTTCTCAACTTGCGCGAGGTGGTTGACGTCGTGTCCCGCCATCTGCCGCGCAAGATCGGCCACGGTCATGGGCCCGCGCTCGGTGTGCACGCCGCCGAGTTGCCACTGCTCAGGAGTCAGGTGGTCGAACATACGCAGGTTCGCGGTGCGCATCAGGCGGAAGAGTTGCAACGATTCCTGCGGATCGCGCGAAGGATAGTCGCCCAGCTTGTACCACAGGTCCTGATCGAACGGGACAATCGTGCTGCCATTGTGCTCGATCATCTGGCGATACCGCCAGAAGCACGAGACCTCAGCCTCGGCGAGATGCACGAGTATCTCCGACACCGACCACTTGTCAGCAGCCGGGCGCTTTGCGAGTTGCTCGCGCGATGCGCCTTCCACCAGCTTCGCCAGCCGCGCGGCGGTTTCGCGCTGCACGGCGATAGCGTCCTTGTTTTCCACCAGCTTCAGGACGCGTTCTTTGTATTGCTGCGGGGTTTCACTCATGGCGCTCTCCTCAGAACCTCAATTCAAAAAGAACTTCGTATACAGCGTATCCCGCTGCGCCGGGCGGAAGCCCGCGTCGCGAATAATCCGCCGCAGCTCTTCTTCCGTCGTGCAGTTGCGTACGCCTGCCGCGCGCACCACGTTCTCCTCGATCATCACCGAGCCAACATCGTTTCCGCCGAAGCGCAATCCCATCTGGCAGACCTTCAGTCCCTGCGTCACCCAACTCGACTGCACGTTCTTGAAGTTCGTCAGGTAGAGGCGCGCAATCGCCAGCGTCTTCAGATACTCGACCGCCGTCGCTTCGTCCCATCCGCGTCCGCCCAGCGCCGTGTTCTGCGGCTGGAACGACCACGGAATAAACGCGGTGAATCCGCCCGTCTCTTCCTGCAAATCGTAGATCGCCTGGAAGTGGTTCACGCGGTTCTCGTAGGTCTCGCCCACGCCAAACATCATGGTCGCGGTCGTCCTCATGCCCAGCTTGTGCGCCGTGCGATGCACATTGAGCCAGTCGTCGGTCAGGCACTTCAGGCGCGCGATCTTGTAGCGCACCTCGTCGTCCAAAATCTCCGCCCCGCCGCCGGGAATGGAATCGAGCCCCGCATCGCGCAGCCGCCGGATCGTGTCTTCGATCGACAGCCCGCTGACCTCGGCTATGCAGATGACCTCCGACGCCGAAAAGCAGTGCAGATGCACCTGCGGAAAGCGCTGCTTCAGCCCGCTGAGCATCGCCTCGTGCCACTCGATCTTCAGGTCGGGATGCAGGCCGCCTTGCAGCAGCACGCCAGTGCCTCCCAGTTCGACCGTCTCGCGCACCTTGTCGTAGATAGTGTCGAAGTCGAGGATGTATCCCTCGGCCGCCAGCTTGCCCTTCAGCGGCCGGTAAAACGCGCAAAAGGTGCAGTACTCGGTGCAGAAGTTGGTGTAGTTAATGTTGCGGTCGATGATGTAGGTGACCACGCCCTCGGGATGCAGGCGGCGGCGCACCGCGTCGGCCTCCATGCCGATGCCGATCAGGTCATCGGAGCGAAACAGCTCCAGCGCTTCAGCTTTGGTCAGGGACATAGGAGATCACAGCCTTATGTGACATTTTACCTGCTACCGAAGCGGCCATTGGCCCTCGGCTCTTGGCTTTTGGCCAGAGGCTTTGAAGGGGCGCCAGCTTCAGCCGCACCGTTTGGACCCAAACCCGGGGTGTCATTCCGAGCGGAGCCGAGGAACCTGCAGTTTGCCCGCGCTGCCAATGCTTATCCCAAGGTATTAACTGCTTGTGTATCGAAGCCTCCGTTCTGGCCACCGATGATCTGGCCATTGGACGTGATATAGATCACACAAAAAATTTGAAATACACATACGCGCAAATTTTTGAGCGCGCGAGACTTACGCTGACTTGAGATGACATTTTCCGAGCAAGTTATTGAGTGCGTTGGATTTACAGGCAAAATATTCCGGAAATTGGACTTAGCGCGATTGATTGCATCAGACACGGTGCAGAAGAGATTTTGAGGAGTAACGAAACGGTTAACCTGAAGCAAGCCTTGCGGCATTACCAAAACGTCCTAAAAGAACACGCGCCCGGAAGCCCCGACGCACGTGAGCACACAACCCCTGTGCCTCACACGGCGAACGTAGCAGAGAAGCGAAGAGCGCGCAAGTTACGAAGGTAATCGGGGGGTTCGCAGCGTATGGAGCGTACTCACCCCGCCGAACTCTACACATCATAGTGTGTGGTAGGATACACGTACTGGAGTGTGCCATGCCCACCAACTTAGCCATTGATGATCGCCTGATTGAGGAGGCCCGCCGGATTGGCCAGCACGCTACCAAGAAGGAAGCCGTGACGGCGGCTCTGGACGAGTACATCCGCCGCCGCAAGCAGATGCACATTCTCGATCTGTTCGGCACCGTTGATTACAGCGAGGATTACAACTACAAAGCCAACCGCCGTCGCGACCGCATGGGAAGCGAGGAGTGAAAGTGCTGGTCAACACCTCCGTGTGGTCGCTCGCTCTGCGTCGCAAAGACGCTGCCGACCTTAGCCCCCAAGAGCAAAAGCTCAAGACGGAGCTGGCGCAGGCCATCCAGGATGGACGCGTCGTGATGATCGGGATGATCCGTCAGGAACTTCTGTCTGGAATCAAAGAACCGGCGCAATACGAGAAGGTCAAGGCGGCTCTCGATGCGTTTCTCGATGAGCCGATCCACACCGCCGATTATGAGTACGCCGCGCGTCTCTATAACGAATGCCGGAGCCACGGATGCGAGGCTGGCCCGGTCGATATGCTGATCTGCGCGGTCGCCGTCCGCCGCAACTGGCAGGTCCTTTCCAGCGACGGGGCGCTGAACCGCTGTCTTGCGGTGGCCCGAAAGTTTCATGAGAAGCAGGGCTGAGCGCTGCCCGGGTTAGCGTGATGCCCAGGTTAGGCCAACCAATGGCCGAACCCTTCGACAAGCTCAGGGCAGGCTCTGGGGCACGGCCAGGATAATTTTGATACCCGGGCCACCAGCCGGTCGCCGTGCGACGGGATTGGGACGTGCTCTCCAGCGACGGAGCCTTGAACCGCTGTCTTGCAGTCGCCAGAACGTTTTCATGACAAGCAGGCGAAGGCGGAGGAGGGGATGCACGACCGCATCGCGCATTCCGTAAAGGCCTAAGTTCACGAATTCTCACTCATCCGAAACCTGCGGATGAGTGGGCCCCTGGCCTTATACTCCAACACATGAGCGAATCCAATGGTTCGCGAGGAAGGCTCGAGTTTGAGAAACATTCCTCCCGGCTCACACGACTATCAGCTGCTGTATCTTACACAGTTGCGGCCATCGAAAATCGAAATACGGAAATTGAGAAGCGTTGGCTAGAACCTGAAACTCAAGGGGCGTTTGCTGAAGCGCTACGATCGATACAGGATTTGTCCGACCCCAAGCCTACCGAAGCAGAGGTTGCTGAGGCACTAAAAACTGCGATATCCCCCAGCGAGTCTGCCAAACGGATTGTGCTCAGCTTCGGACTCGTGTCCTTATGTACTGAGCTTGAGACTTACATTGCGCATCTCGTAACGACGCTGCTAAAGGCGAATCCAGACCGACTTAAATCATCAGCGTCTGACAAGAATCTTTCGACGCTCGAGATATTGGACTGCGACAGTTACGATAGTGTACTCCAGAGGTTACGTGACAAGGTTGTCAAAGAAACCATCAACGCCAATCCTCGCAAGATGTTGGTTAAGTATGTTGGGGAACGGTTCGACTTGTTCGTGGAGCACGAATTTATCTATGATTCGCGCTCGAATCTGGTTCTTAAATCGTTGCAGACGCAAGACCATGCTCCGCGTGAAGTGCGCTGGGGACTTGAGCAGGCTGTGGAAGCTTTCGATAAGCGGCATGCGATTGTTCACGAGGGACAGCTCGCAGTCGAAGAGGTAGATTATTTCAATTCAGTATCGTTTGGTTTCTCTTGGATTCAGACTTTCTTGGCTGCCCGAGCGATTGAGAAGTATGATTTAAAGATCGACAACGTTGTGCTTTTCGCGTTTGAAGCAGCTTTTCACGGCGTGCCGTTAGAGAGACTCAAGGGCCGTCTTTAGTTGCAGAGCAGCATCTTCTGGTGAAATAGATTGATGTGCAGATTGGCCGGAAGAGCGGTTGACCCGAGGTGGTCCAGCCTAAATTAGAATCCACCTGGTGTGCATCATGTCTAGACCTAGCGTTGATACAGTCTTTATCGTGGGAGCGGGATTCTCGTACTACGCCGGCCTGCCCTTGACCACCGACTTCACAAAAGCAATCTTGGAAACCAGGTGGCTTGGTACAGGCACCGGACCGCAAGCGCTCCGTGGTGCCAACCAGAAGATTGTTGCCTACTTAACCGAGTTTATTCAAAAGACATTCGACTTGTCGTCAAGAGCGAAGGCCCCGAAATGGCCACAACTAGAGGACGTTTTTACGTGCATTGACTTAGCCGCTAACGCTGGACACCACCTAGGAAGTTCGTACGCACCAGCGGATCTAAGAACAGTTCGGAGAGCTTTGCTTTCGCGAATCATAAGAATGCTCGATGAGAAATATCAATCTGCACGCAGGCTAAAGGCGCCAGCCTGGAGGCAGCTCGACGATTTCTTTCTTCGGCTTGAATCGAAAAAAGTCGGTTTTGTCAGCATGAACTGGGACACTGTCATAGAGAGAAAACTAGACGCGACGCAGCAGGGGGATTTCCTCCCCGACTACGGTTGTGACGCAATGGCTGCCACGATACCTTCTCCGCCGGACCTAGTGGCCTGTCGCAGAGTAAACGTTAGTAAGAGTATTTGCGTCTAACTGTGCATGGCCAGTGATGTGGTACTTAGCCAAGAACAGCAGTCCGAACTGTCCAGCATTGCTCAGTCCCGTTCGTTACCTGCGGGATATGTCTTTCGTGCAAAGCTTATCCTGATGCTGGCCAAAGGCGCTTCCTTCGCCACCATCCAGCAGCGCCTGCAGACCACCGCGCCTACCATCCTGCGCTGGAAACAGCGCTTCCTGGCGGCTGGGCTCAATGGTCTCGACACCTACCATCCCGGACAATTGGCCACGGTGTTGACGCCCGCTCTCAAAGCCCGCATTCTCTCCGCCACCCGCAAGAAACCCGGTGATGGTTCTACCCATTGGAGTTGCCGCAAGCTGGCAGCCTACCTGGGCATCAGTAAAGATGCCGTACATCGCGTCTGGAAAGAAGCCGGACTCAAGCCTCACCAACTGCAACGCTATATCGCCAGCGACGATCCCGACTTCGAACGTAAGGCCGCCGACATCATCGGCCTGTATCTCAACCCGCCACAGCACGCGGCCGTCTTCTGCGTCGACGAGAAGACCGCCATTCAGGCGCTCGATCGACTTGACCCCGTACTGCCGCTCTCGCCGGGACGCGCCGAGCGGCATGGATTCGAGTACTACCGCCACGGCACCCTCTCGCTGTACGCCGCCCTGGATACCGCCAGCGGACGAGTGCACGGCAAAACCGCCGCCCGCCACACCAGCCGGGAGTTCGTCGATTTCCTGCAGGAAGTGGTTGGCTTGTGTGGGCCGCGCCAGCAGATCCACATCATTCTCGACAACCTCTCGGCCCACAAAGCTCCAGCCGTTCGCCAGTTTCTCGAGCAGAATCCGCGGGTTCATTTCCACTTCACCCCCACCTACTCTTCCTGGCTCAACCAGGTCGAACTCTGGTTCGCCAAGATCGAGCGTGATGTCATCGCTCGTGGCGTCTTCCGCTCCGTCCCTGACTTGGCCCGCAAACTTCGCCGCTACATCAACGCCTATTCCGCCCATGCCAAGCCTATCCAGTGGAAGTACTCCGACCATTCACGTCGCATTCGTACTAACGATTTCTCTGCGACAGGCCACTAGATAACTTTCCGCGAGGCCGGAAGGCGTTCTGGCGAGCTCTGGAAGAGGGATTAGCTGTCGTTCCTGAAGAGCCGATCACAGAAGAGCAACAAAAGAAGAAGAGAGTGATACCAATTATCAAGATTCATGGATCCACGAATTGGCTTTATTGCGACAATTGTCGTTGACTCTTCTGTTTTCGCCCTGACGAGTCGCTGAGAATAGCCGATCAACTGTTCCGCCTGGACGATCTATATAGAATCGATCAGGATAAGAACCGATACGGGGAATCCCAGGAATTAGTGGACCTATTTCATCGCCACCGGGAGCTCAAGTGCATCTGCTCCCAGGATGTCGCCCTGAGTACGCGCATCGCGACATTCAGCTATCGAAAAGCGCTTGACTTTCCAATGTTTCAAAAATCGTGGTTTGCTGCGGAGGAACTGCTGCGGGATGCCCGCAAATGGGTGTTCATCGGCTATTCTCTGCCGGCAGCTGATTACGAGTTCAAGTTCTTACTCAAACGCTGCCAATTATCCAGACAAAAGAGTCCTGAGTTCGTCGTAATCAGTGGTGGCGGAAAACGGGCGGCTGCCGCAACCTATGAAAATTATCGGAGATTCTTCGGCAAGAAGATTCAGGACTCCAATTTCGTCCGTTCCGGCCTAAGCGAAGCGGCGGTGTCGGCTGCTCTCTCTTAATAACGGTTGATTAGATAACCTGTCGGCTCATGGCAGAGTGGGACAAGCCTGATTAGATAACCGTGTCGGCTCCCATGCTCCGAGTACACTTGGTGCGCTCAAAGCACCAAGGCTCGGAGGAAAGGAGCCGAGCACATGAAGATTGTAGGTTGTGACTTACACACGCGCTACCAGCAGATTGCGATGCTGGACGAGGAGACGGGCGAGTTGGTTGAGCGACGCCTGGAACATGCCAACGGAGAAGCGAGAGAGTTCTACAGCAAGCTGACGGGGCGGGTGCGGGTGGGGATCGAAGCCACCGGACACACGCGATGGTTCGAGCGGTTGCTGGCCGAGTTGGGACACGAGTTGTGGGTCGGCGACGCCGCCCGCATCCGCGCTGCTGAGGTGCGCAAGCAGAAGACCGATGCGCGCGACGCTGCGCTGCTGTTGGAACTGCTAGTGGGCGGGCGCTTTCCGCGGCTGTGGCGGCCGAGCCCGCAAGAGCGCGATCTGCGGCAGTTGCTCTGGCATCGCCAGAAGCTGGTGTGGATGCGTAACGCGGTGGGGAATCAACTGCACGCCCTGGCGATGGGCGAAGGACTGTGCAAGAAGAAGCAGCTCTTCACCAAGAAGGGGCGATGCCAACTGCAGGCGCTGAAACTGGATCGCTGGGCGAGCTGCCGGCGCGAAGAGTTGCTGCGCATGCTCGACCAGATCGATGCTTCGCTGAAGCAGTTCGACCAGGCGGTCAACGAGCAAGCGGCAGCCAGTCCGGAGGCGGTGCGCTTGATGACCCATCCCGGAGTCGGACCGGTGACGTCGTTAGCCTTCGTGCTGATCGTCGGTCCGGTGACTCGTTTCCAGCGCAGCAAACAAGTGGTGAGCTACTTGGGACTGAATCCGTCGGAGCATTCCTCGGGTGGACGGCAGAGGCTGGGCGCAATCTCCAAACAAGGCAACCCGATGCTGCGCGGGTTGCTGGTGGAAGCCGGACACACGGCGGCGCGCATGGACGTCGAATTACGACAGGACTATCAACGGCTGAGGCTGCGTCGTGGCGGCAGCGTGGCGAAAGTTGCCATCGCCAGGAAGCTGGCGGTGCGGATGTACTGGATGCTACGTCGCCAAATCAACTACGTGCAGCTGGTTCGCATGCAAGGCAGCTCGAGGGGCACCCTGGTGCAGAAGTAAATCACCGTTGGCCTGATGGAGCGCCTTGCCTCCCGCATAGACCGGGAGTCTGAACAACGAATCATGATCGTAAGTTAGGTGACCGAATAGATGGCTGGTGGAACCGAACAGATCCACCGCAGGATTCTGCAAGCGGGCCTTGGTTGATGAGCAGAGACAAAAAACAAAATCTCTATGAAGGGAAAAGCAAAACCTTCACCGGTCCACGTGTCTCTTGACAACGCCGACACGGTTATAGATGGTGCCCCAGGTCTGGCCTTCGGTTGGCCTAACCTGGGCATTCGCTAGACTTCAATCCTGAACAATATACCTCTAAGTTCGTGGGCAGTATGTGATCCTGCCGCTCCCAGGTTAGCGTCCAAAGCGCGGCCGCGAACCTGGGGCCCCCTGCCTGGCAAGTACATTTCTGTGCAAGCCGCGACGCCGTTTTGGTCGTTTCCAATTCCGCAACTTTTCTTGCTAAGTGAATTGTTGTTGGGGTAGGAAGGGGTGCACAATACTGTCCCAGTAAGCTGCGCCCCGAAGTGATACGGTCCTCCCGCGCCACGAGGAACAGGCGCTTGCTCGTCCCCGGATACAAGACCTAAGAAGGTTTGGAAGGAGAAGTGTGCATGAAATGCTTTGCCATGATCGCCTCGGTATTCGCCTGTGTTGCTGTGGTGCCCCTGAGTGGCCAAGCACCGCACTTCCAGCACATCATCGTCATCGTGCAAGAGAACCGTTCAGTGGACAATATGTTCCAGGGGTTATGCGCGCCGCCGTATGGTAACAGCCAGT
Source organism: uncultured Acidobacteriaceae bacterium (assembly GCA_963782505.1). Classification (GTDB taxonomy): domain Bacteria; phylum Acidobacteriota; class Terriglobia; order Terriglobales; family Acidobacteriaceae; genus CAVVDY01. Next base: position 25,648 of record CAWAKG010000024.1, read on the forward strand.
CGTGCAGCACCAACCCGGGTCCGGGCCAGTACAACGTTCAGACCTCGATGTGGCGGGACGCGTCGAACGCCAGAGACTATACCCAACCCCAACCGGTCGACTTTAACGCGCAGTACGATTTAGATCATGGTCACCTGGCATTTGAGCAGATGTGCGACAACCAGTTTGCATTGAACACGCCGTGCAAGATGGATGGTGCGGCTCGAGTCGCTTGCTACGACAGTTGTCCCAGTAAACCCCAGTTTCGCTACGTCGATAACTCGACGGGAATCCTGAACCCCTATCTCGACATTGCGACGCAATATGGGTTTGCGAACTACATGTTCGAGACGAATCAGGGGCCAAGCTTTCCAGCTCATCTATATCTATTCGGAGCTACTTCGGCGCCCACTACCGCCGACGATGCTCAAGGTATCTTTGCCGCTGAGAATATGTCACCGGGGGACGCCGTGGCCGGTTGCATAGCCGACATGAGCACGTATGTTTATGTGATCTCACCTCCGGGACACGAGAGTACTCAAATCTATCCCTGCTTGGAATTCCAGACTCTGGGAGACTTCCCGCAAGCGTTTTCCTGGAAGTACTACACGCCGAGTGCGGGCTTCATCTGGACGGCACCGACCGCCATTTCACACATCTGCCAATCGAGCGGATATAACGGCCAGTGCCTGGGCGCGGAGTGGATTAACAACGTCAACGTGCACCCGGCCGACGTGTTCACTGACATCAGCTCATGTAACCTGCGTGGCGTAAGCTGGGTCATTCCCTCTGCGGAGAATTCCGATCATCCGGCTTACGGTACGGGAGGACCTGCCTGGGTCTCTTCCATCGTGAATGCAGTCGGAGCCAGCAACCAATGCGATAACGGTCAGGGATATTGGAAAGATACGGCTATCTTCATCCTGTGGGACAACTGGGGCGGATGGTACGACCACGAGGCGCCAAGCCTCCGACAGCAACCGCAGAGCGACTATGAGTTGGGCTTCAGGGTTCCGATGATGGTGGTTTCGGCCTATACCCCACCTGCCTACATCGATAACAACCGATACGACTTCGGAAGCCTGGTGCGCTTTATCGAGCACAACTTCGGACTGCAGGAGGGAGTGCTGGGTTTCGCGGACGCGCGGGTACAGAACGACTTGACCTCGTTCTTCAGTTCAGCTGCGGGTCCGCGGACGTTCAAGAGCATCTACAGCCCCAAAGACGCCGCATACTTCATTAACGACAAGACACCTCCGCGCGACCCGGACAACCAGTAGCCAGGCGTCCCACCCAAAATTCACTTGCGGCTTTTTCTTCCCGGTCCGACTGATGAGATAACCGTGTCGGCTCCATGCCGCCGGGTACACTTGGAGCGCTCTAGCTACCAAGGCTCGGAGGAAAGGAGCCGAGCACATGAAGATTGTAGGTTGTGATTTACACACGCGCTACCAGCAGATCGCGATGCTGGACCAGGAGACGGGCGAGTTGGTCGAACGTCGTCTGGAGCATGCCAGTGGCGAAGCGAAAGAGTTTTACACGCAACTGCAAGCTCCGGTGCGAGTAGGCATCGAAGCCACCGGACACACGCGCTGGTTCGAGCGCATGCTGGCCGAGTTAGGACACGAGCTATGGATCGGAGACGCGGCGCAGATTCGGGCAGCCATGGTGCGCAAGCAGAAGACGGATGCGCGCGATGCGGCTCACCTGCTGCAGCTGCTGCTGGAAGAACGCTTTCCCCGGATCTGGCGGCCCACGATGGGCGAGCGCGATCTGCGGCAACTGGTGTGGCATCGGCAGAAGCTGGTGTGGATGCGCACGGCGATAGCGAATCAACTGCACGCTTTGGCGATGGGCGAAGGCGTGTGTCGCAAGAAGCAGTTGTTCACGAAAAAAGGTCGCCTCGAACTGGGCACCTTGGAGCTGGGGACTTGGGGCGGCTATCGCCGGCAAGAACTGCTGACCCTGCTGGACCAACTGGAAGGCTCGCTTAAGAAGCTGGATGATGCGGTGGAGGAACAGTCTAACCAGAATTCGGCGGCAGTTTTGCTGCGGACGCATCCGGGAGTTGGGCCAGTCACGTCATTGGCTTTCGTGCTGACGCTGGGGCCGGTGGAGCGCTTCTCGCGCAGCAAGCAGGTGGTGAGCTACCTGGGGCTGAATCCGCGGGAGCAGTCTTCCGGCGGAAAGCAACGGCTGGGAGCCATCTCCAAGCAAGGCAATCCCATGATGCGTTCGTTGCTGGTGGAGGCCGGACATTCAGCGGCGCGACTGGACGCTGAGCTACGCAAAGACTATCAACGATTAAAGCTGCGGCGAGGCGCCGGTGTAGCTAAGGTCGCCATCGCTCGCAAGCTGGCCGTGAGGATGTATTGGATGCTGCGCAGCCAGGCCAATTACGCGCAGCTGGTTCGCATGCAAGGCAGCCCGTGGGCCACCCTGGTGACGAAGTAGTTCATCGTTGGACTGATTGGGCGCCTTGCCTTCCCGAAGAGTCGGGAAGTTCGGACAACGAATCATGATCTGATTCTCTAAGGCCGGATAGATGGTTGGTGGAACCAAGTTCCACCGCAGGATTCTAAAAGCGAGCCTTGTAGCATGAGCGAAGACAAAGGCACGGAAAAAGCAAAAACTCTCTATGAAGGGAAAAGCCGAAAACCTTCGCCGCTCTACGTGTCTCTTGACAACGCCGACACGGTTATAGAGGGTGGCCCGCATTTGCCTTCGGTTTGTTCAGTCTCATGACATCCTTTCCACAATGTCCCGGGACATCCTTTACACTCCCGCGCGAGCCTAGCAAAGGCGGGAGTAAGACAGGATGCCTTGGAAGACGATGGATGTACGTGAGCAGCGGGTGCAGTTCGTGGTAGCGGCGTCGCGGCGGGAGAAGTCGTTGTCGGCGCTATGTGAGGAGTTCAACGTTTCCCGGCCGACCGGTCGGTTGTGGCTGCAACGCTATCGGGAGCAGGGGATCGGCGGCATCGCCGAACGCAGCCGCGCGCCACAGCATCGGCCGACGCAGACGCCCGCGCGGTTGGAGGCGCAGGTGGTCGAGCTGCGGCGGCAGTATCCCGACTGGGGAGCGCGCAAGCTCCAGGTGCTGTTGGCGCGCGCGGGGCTGGAACTGACCCGCAGCACCATCCATCGTATTCTGCTGCGGCAGGGTCTGGTGCGGGAGCAGGATCGGCATGCCGCGGCGGTGCAGCGTTTCGAACGCAGCCAGCCCAATGAGCTGTGGCAGATGGACTTTAAGGGTCCGCTGCAGCGGGCCGACGAGACCGGGCCGCTGTCGGTTCTCGACGACCACAGCCGCTACCTGATTGCGTTGCGGGCGATGGAAAGTCTACGCGGCGAAGCAGTACGCGAGCAACTGGAAGGGGCCTTCACGCAGTGCGGGGTGCCGGAAGCGATGCTGATGGATCACGGCACGCCGTGGTGGAGCATGCGTTCGGGTGGAGGCCTGACGAACTTATCGCTGTGGCTGATGCGGCAAGGGATCCAGTTGCACTGGAGCGGGATACGGCATCCGCAGACGCAAGGTAAAGTGGAGCGCTTTCACGGTTGCTTACAGCGGGCGGTAGATCGGCGAGTCGGGGGCGAGGCACTGGGGCAGCAGTGGCTGGATGAGTACCGCTGGGAGCACAACCAGGTGCGACCGCACGAGGCGCTGGGGATGGCGACGCCGGCCAGTTGCTGGCATGCGAGTGCGCGCCGCTACGATCCCCATCCGGTGGCCTATGAGTATGAGCCGGGAGCGTGGGTGCTGAAGGTGGACTGCCAGGGCAAACTCGATGTGGGCGGGCACAAGTGGCAGATTAACCGTGCCCTGCGCGGCGAACGGGTGCAGCTGATACGAATCGAAGAACGGGTGCAGGTGTATTACTGTCGCACCCTGATCCGGGAACTCGACTTCGCCAGCCAGCGGTCCACGATCGTGGACCGCTGGCTGGCAGACTGAGTTCTATACAACAACTGTAAAGGATGTCCCGAGACACTTTGGAAAGCATGTCCTGGGACTAGACATTCGGTTGGCAAATGTGGGGGCTACGGTGCCGCCCCTGAAGGCTCAGGATTCTTGTGGGGCACGTTCCCAGCACTCACGTGCTGGGCTAGGAATTGTGTCGCCCTTTGGGCTCGCGATGAGGCCGCCCCTCAACCAACCCAACAACCGGACGGGTGGCTATGCACCACGACGGTCACCTACGCGCTTCTTCGTCTTTAACAGATGTAGTGTCAAGACGCGGGTCGAGGAGCCACGATCCTGCACCGCAATCCGGTAACGCGAGGGGCCGTGGAAGACGGTGCCCCAGGTTCGCCCGTCTTTTGGGCTAGCCTGGGCATGCACTAGACTTCAATCCTGAACAATATAACCCTGTTTGTAGGTGGTACCTGTGAGCAGCTTATCCCAGGTTAGCGTCCAACGGAAGGCCGCGAACCTGGGGCACCCGACGAAGACGGAGGCTGATACACAACCGCGTCACTCCTCCCGTAAAGGCGGCGGGAAAGGCCTGAAGATGGAGGAAAGCTGAGAATTTGTAGCGTGGGCCCCAGGTTAGCCCAAAGGAAGGGCGAACCTGGGGCACAGGGCAACGGTTATTTCTTCTCGGACCCTTGCTGTGGCTGTTGTTCCAGTTTCTTGAGCTGTTGCTCCAGCAGGATTTTTTTCTCTGCCGGAGACAGTTTCGGAAACAGGAATGCGATCTGCGATCGGAAGGTCCACGACGAACCTCCCGTGGGATACACCGCATTTCCATAAAACTCCAGCTGCCAGTTGATTGGCTGAAATCCCAGCTTCATGATTCTTCCCACGCCGCCGCCGAATGGCACTGTCCAGACGTTCCCGCTGCTGGCTCTCCAATTGGCAGTGATGATGGGGGCCGATTGCAGATACCAGCCCTTCTTCATGTTGTAGTTGATGAAGTATTGCAACAGCATTTGATTGACTGGGGCGCGCCCGCTTTCGCCGGCAACGGACCAGACATTGTTGATGAGGGCGCCAAGCGTCCAGTGCGGTGGCTGGGCCAGAACAACTACCGATGGTCCCAGGCTGAACTGTCCCTGGCCCGTGAGGTCGCTCGTCGCCGTCGGAATCACCATGGTTGGACCGGCACCCCAAATCAGTTTTCCCGGCTTCGCAGGCGACAGAAAAAAGGTCGGGTTCATGTCGCCTAACCCGTATTCGCCGCCGGTGTTCTGGTTAGGATAAGGCTGCCAGACAAGCGGCTGAATGACCCGGGTAATCAGGTTCCAGTTCTGGCTGATACGCGCCGGTATTACGGGCTGAATGTTCAAAACGTCCTGCGTACGGTTGTAAGGTCCGTAGCTCAGATTCATGTTGTTTTGCAGCGGCACGCTGATAAGACTGGCAACCGGGTTCTGCACCGCTTTCTGCAGAGCTTCGGCTTGTGCCTCGTCAGAGGGTGCTGCATCTGCCGCCGGTTTCTGTGCCGCAGCCGCTTTCGATTGATCCTGTCCGAAAACTGAGGACATCGACAAAGCTGTCAATAGAAGACTTATCAATACGGTTCGCATGTCAGCTCCAAATCAGTACGGTTTCGCCGGGCCAATCTGCGGGGCACGAACCGGTTTAGCCATTCCGAAAAACACAGTCACTCCCTGGCCGCCGCAGCGGGTGGAAACCGCCTCGCCGGCATCAGGGAAGCAGCTATCAATGTCCTGCCAGTTGTTCATCACCCAAACATCGCCGGCCGGCCCGATCGCCAGGTCGGTCTGCATCTGAAGACCACCGCCAACGTAACCGCCGGGAGGAGAAATCTGGTCGCCGGTCTTGAAACCCGGAGGACAGTTCTCGGTGCGCACGCCACACAGCTCAGTGATTGGGCTGTCCTTCATTGCGAAGTTGGAGATCCACACGTTGTCGTTGCCGTCTACAGTTGCAGCCCATGGACCAGGCAGGCCACCTCCCATGAATGGGGAGCCGGGATATTGGCGGCCATCGGGCCGCAGGAGGGTGACGCTGCCGCCGTACCATCCCCCGGTTTGCTTTGCCATGGCCTTGGTCAGGATTTCGTCGCCATTTCCGCCTGTCTTCAGAACTTCAAGCATGTGGGCAAGCACGAGCCCCCCGCGTACGGAGTTGCCCAGCCGGTTGGTTACCCAAACATTGCCTTGGCTGTCGATGCCCATTCCACTATTGCTCCACCCGGTCTCGAATTTCTGCACGTCGCTGGGGTTTGAAGCGGGAAAGCGGACTACGTGTCCGGCCATTGCATTGCTGACCCAGATGCGATCCTGCTGATCGATTGCGACGTGGAAAGGACCGAGCATTGACTTGCAGGGCTCCACGTCGCGTCCCTCACATACGATCTTGCCCTTGGTCCAATCACCTTTGGGGAAGTACAGGAGCTGATTCTTCGAAATGCCAACCGCCCAGACATCGCCGCTGGGTGTCACGATAATGCCCTGCATCAAACCGAGCTGGCCGTTGAAGGTGATTCCCTCAGGCGGTGTAAGAGGTTTGCCATTCTTGTCAAAGACCGTGAGGCACTTGCCTCCGTAACTGGAAAGCCAAGCATTGTCATTGGCGTCCACTGCCGCTCCAAACGTACCACCCTGCATTCCACCGCCGGCGACGCCAGTTGTGATGGGAGAGATCGGCGTGCCATTGGGCGCGAACTTGGTTGCGTTTCCCTGCCAGAGTGCATCCTGACCTTGCCAGCCCACGGTGAAGTTGTCGCCGACCCAGAGATTACCTTCGCTGTCGAACATGGCCTTGCCGCCCGCGACGTAACCGCCACCTGTGAATTTCAAGGGGATCACCCATGCACTCGGCGGGACCCCCAGATATGGCATGTAGGGAACCTGGCGCATGGTCTTCCCGCCCGGGACGGGATAGAAATCGCCAAGCAGATTGAAGAGGCGCTGTGGCTGATACCACGGATAACGCGCGATCGATTCAGCGGCGGTCAACGTATCGGTAGGAGTGTTTCCCGTCGGACCTTTTGCAGCAGCAAACAAACTGTCGCATGCATTCGGCTTGACTCGATTAACACAACCCGCAAGCAGATCCGCCAGCGTCGCGAAATTCGCCATGGTCGGTGTCTGGCTGCTGTTGAGCGGGTCTTGAATCGCCGTGCCCCAACCTCCGCTTGCGAGGTCAACGAAACTCGGCACATTGCCGGCAGCGATCTTCAGGCCAAGCGCATGGCCCCGAAGTGTTGTGTCATTGAGAAACTGGTTGTTCGTCCACACCGAGGCCACGGTGGTCATCTCGTTGATCGCGACCACCGACGGAGCTTTGTTGCCGAGCACGGTTATCAGGGCGATGGCGGGATTCTCTCCGCCGCCGATCCTGGGCTCGCCTCCGGTTGCAATCAGGTAGAGAGTTGTGTCAGCGCCGGTCTCCGGGCTGTTGATTTAAAACCGCCCTTCACCATTCGTTCTTGTCTGCGCGAGCTGCTTCGGTGCTCCAGCGCTTGCTTGCCATAAGGTGACCATCGAGTTGGCAATCGGCGCGCCTCCGCCGAGGACTTGGCCTTTGATTATTTGGCCGGCAGAAGGCGGTACCCGTCGGGACGGCAAGCAGCAGAGCTATAACAACAATCAGCCGTGGCCTGGTGGTCATGACAAATGGCTCCTCGAATGGATTTGCTCGTTGCTCTGGTATTCACTGCGAAGTGCAACGAGCGTGGGGCAGCTCACATACTGTGGGTGCCTGAACCCGCTGCGATGGTTGTGCAAGAAAGAGTGTTCTTGAGTGGAGAAATTTTATAACGGCTCAGGGGCACATGTCCAACAAGCTGATATCTTAGGTGACGTCAAGCTGCTTGTGTAAAAACGCGGAGGGTGCGGGTTTTCCATTCCAGGTTGAAGCGCTGGGAGATGGAGTAGATGATCCGCTCGACACTTTGCACATTCACGAAGCACACCATGGGCCGGGTGCGCTGCACGTCTCTATAACGAATGCCGGAGCCATGGGAGCGAGGCTGGCCCAGTCGATATGCTGATCTGCGCGGTGTTGCCGTCCGCCGAAACTGGCAGGTACTCCCCAGCGACGACGCCCTGAACCGCTGCCTTGCAGTCGCCAGGAAGTTTCACGAGAAGCAGGCAAGGGCGGAAGAGGATACCCAGCCGCGTCGCCCTTTCCGAGGCCAGAGTTCATGAATTCCCACTCATCCGAAACCCGCGGATGAGTGGAACACCCGGCCGAACCTTGT
>CAWAKG010000025.1:0-34154 GCA_963782505.1 uncultured Acidobacteriaceae bacterium
GACTGTACGTCCAAGTGGATGCTTGTTGGATTGCCGACCCCCGATCCGGAATCTCCGCCAGCGCTTTTTAAGGTCTTGAATGTGTGGCTAAGATGACGCCACACGCCGCATAGGCGGTGACGGCAGGAGCGCGGAGTTCGATTTCTGTGCCCGCGCCGACCTCACTACGGATCATTATTTCACTCCCAATCAGTTTGGCCCGTTCGCGCATGCCATGCAAGCCATAGTGTCCTTTGCGGCCCTCAGCAGCCAGGGATTTTGAGTCGATCCCCTTTCCATCATCGCGAACAAGAACCCTGAATTCCTTTTCTTCGTGGTGGATCTCTAACTTTATGTGCCGGGCTTCGGCATGTTGGAAGCTATTACGGAGGGCCTCGATGGCGATGCGGTAAACCTCGCCGGCAAAAGTCGGATCCAGCTCACGGGCAACGCCCACAAGCTCGACCTGGAATACGGGAGAGCCATCGTCTCCGCGATCGGCGAGACTCTCTCCAAAGGTCCTTATAGCGACTGCCAGGTCGGTGATTTCGACCTCGGGTGAGCGCAACCCCTGTATCGCATCACGGCCTTCGGTAATCGCTTGCGCAGCCAAGTCAATCGCACTATCAAGCATCCTCTTGGCTTCAGCCGTGCGGGTGGGCAACAGGCTAGAGGCAGCTTGAAAATGAAGTAGCGTTCCTTGAAAACTCTGCAAAAGAGTATCGTGTAGCTCTCGAGCAATGCGTGTCCGCTCGCGAACCCGCTCTTCCAGGCGCACTTCTTCCGCCCGCTTGCGATCGTCGATGTCAATCGCGGTTGCGTACCACCTAACGATATTTCCTCGTGCATCCCGCAGCGGCACTCCGCGAAGTAGGAACCAACGGTATTTTCCATCTCTAGAACGGATGCGAGCCTCATCCTCGAACGGATCCCCACTGGCTAGTGCGACACGCCTCTTCTCTAGATAGTGGCCCATGTCTTGGGGGTGACCAGCACTTTGCCATCCCGCGTCTACTGACTCTTCTACCGACATGCCCGTATATTCCTGCCATCGTTTATTGATGAATTCAAGCGATCCATCCAGGCGAATGGTCGAGGCGATCGCCGGGATGCCTTCAATTACATCCCGAAGCTGCCTTTCGCTCTGACGGATAGCTTCTTCGGCCCGCAAGCGGTCCGTGATGTCGCGAGCAACCTTCAACAGGAAGCGACGTTCGCCATACGACACTAGTGTGGTGTGTACTTCGACAGGGAACGTTGACCCATCCTTTCGCCGATGCCAATGTGTGTCGAAGACGGTCTCACCCGTCGCATCCCGCTCGATGACAGATTCCATCTCCGCTTGATACGATCCTAGGTGGAAGGCGCCCGGCGTCTTCCCGATCAGTTCCTGTCGCGTGTAACCTATGCTCTCGCAAGCCTGCCGGTTCACATCAATAACGGTCCGTTTCTCGAGATCGTAGACAAACAGGGCGTCGCCTGCGTGGTCCACAAACGTGCGGAAGCGCGTCTCGCTCTCGCGCAGCGCTTCCTCGGCACGCTTGCGTGCGGCCCCGGAACGCAGGGTGACGATGCCGAACGCCAAGTCGCCAGCCAGTTCCTCAAGAAGCCTAACCTCTTCCGGTGTAGAAGCGTTGGGCTGCGCGGAATAAATGGTGAGGCTGCCGAACGCCTTGTCGTGTTCGTTCTTGAGCGGCAGAGCGATGCTGGAACGATAACCGTGCTGCAAAGCGCTTTCCCGCCAGGGCGCAACTCGAGGATCCGTTGCGAAATCCTCAGTGCAGCATGTTTTCCCGCTCCGGATGGCCGTTCCGGTGGGGCCGCGTCCAAGCTCCGTGTCAGCCCAAGTGAAGCCGACGGTTGCGAGATATCCTTCCTCGGCCCCGCTCCACACGACCGGGCGCACGCTTTTGGCCTCGTCGTGTTCGGCATAGGCCACAAACGCCATGCGGTAGCCCGCCTCTTCGCAGACGATCCGGCAGATTTGTTCGAGCAAGCTCTGCTCATCGGTGGCGCGCAGGAGGGTCTGGTTGCAGTTGCTGATCGCCTGCAATTTGCGATTCAAACGATGCAACGCTTCCTCCGCTGCACGAACTTGGCTGAGGAACCGTGTCGCCAGCAACCACAGCAACACCGAGGTCACCGCGATAAAGAACCAGCCCTTGTAGGTCTGCAGCTGTTCGACCATTTGGAGGTCGGGCACAAGGTACAACAAAAGGCGGTCCGACACGAGGATCCACAGTGCCCCGAAGAAGCCGTAAATCAATGCAAGTCTCAGGGCCGGGCTCAGAAGGCTTGCTTCCTCTCGCAGCAGGTCGCGACTCTGGCGAAGATCAGCCTCGACGCGCCGCCGAACCGTGCCGAACCAGGACACGAGCGCAGCGAACGCTGCAAAGATTATGAAATACGGGATCTGGGACCAGTAGATGTAGAAGGTGCGGACGGGCTGTACGAAGTACCAGTAGAAGGTGATTACGGAGAGGAGCACCGCCAACGCCGCAGGTCCCGGCCCTCCATACCAGGAACTTATGGCCACCGCAAACAGCAGCAAAAGCGCGGAAGGGACGCGGAAGTGGAAATGCTCAAGGACCAGCGATGCCCCTAAAGCGACACCGACGGAAAGAATAGCAAGCGCGTAGTGCTGGAGATGGATCCGGCGCATCGGCCCCGATGATCGATGGGTTACCGACTCATTCGCGTCGATACCTGACTGGTTCATTTGCCCCACCACCGATTCCGAGCGCGGTCAGTCCACCCTGCGGGTAGGAGGCGTCTGCACACTCCGCCCTCATAATGCTACAAGGAGTTCATTCATAATGTGCAATGATCCGAATCACACCACCAAGTGACGTAGAGCGTGATTGGTATAGCTGTGAGTGCTGTGATTTCATTTACGTACCTTTGAATGTGGTGCCACCTGCCAGCGCAAAACATGGGACGCGCGCAACTGGTGCGGGGACGGGTATTGACATTGAGCGAAGGCTGCAGTTGTCGTGCGACCTCAGGGCAACAGCTTTTCTTGATCCTGCAAGGTTAGCTCTGCAAAGTACCCACTTGGCCGTATAAGCCCTTCTCGGTCTGTGGGTTCGCCGGGGCGCCCTGGTCCATTCCTGATTTTGGAATGTGTTTACGAAGAGCCTTCCTTGCATCTGGACGTGTAACGTCCTACCCGTGCTGTTGAAGAACTCCACCACGTCGCGGCCACAAGGACGGAACGCCGACTTCCCGCTCATGTGGAGTGGTTCTGGATCGCCGACCACACACTCAGAACTGTGGGCCTCCCATAAACCCGTGTTCTTGCCGAATTACCGTTAATCCGTCCCGGTCGGCCCATCACAATGTGAGTAGCATCACTGAAGCCAGCGGGCTGAAGAGATACGGTAAAGGAGCCGGCGTGTCTTACGCAATTAAGCACGTCATTTGGAGCAGTGATGGTGCAAGAGCAGCACTCCCCTGTGGGTCTCCGCGTTGACGAGTCGCCCACACTCGGCACCCTGTCTACTGCTACCGGCGCCTCCCCGGATTCCACCCATGGCCGATTCCTGCCCGGCACGATCTTCGGCGGACGCTATCGAATGATAGAGCTTCTGGGCCGCGGCGGCATGGGTGAGGTTTACCGGGCCGATGACCTGGAAGTTGGACAGACGGTCGCCCTGAAGTTCCTACCGTCGTCGGTTGCAAGCGACGAGATCGCGTTAGCCAGGCTGCGTAACGAAGTTCGTCTGGCCCGCCAAGTGTCTCATCCGAACGTCTGCCGAGTTTTCGACTTAGGCCATCTCGAGGATCGCTATTTCCTCTCGATGGAGTACGTGGATGGCGAGGACTTATCTTCCGTCCTGCGTCGCATGGGTAGGCCTTCGGCAGAGAAGGCAGTTCAGATAGCGCGGCAAATTTGCGCCGGAGTTGCGGCGGTCCACGCCAGCGGAGTTCTCCATCGTGACCTTAAGCCCGCCAACATCATGCTCGACGGCCGCGGCCGTGTGCGACTGATGGACTTCGGTTTATCCGACCTCGCGAGGGAAGCTCATCCGAGCGACGAGTTTGCAGGCACACCGATCTACATGGCGCCCGAGCAGTTGGATGGGGCACCGGCATCCGTGCGCACCGATATCTACGCGCTGGGCGCCGTACTTTATGAGGTGATGACCGGCGCGCGGCCCTACCCGGTGGACACGATTGTGGACTTGCGAAGGGCACAGCATAGTGGCACTTTGCCGTTGCCACCCTCGCAACGAGCGTCAGGGTTGGATCCCGCATACGACCGGGTGATCTTGCAGTGCCTGGAGGTGCAGCCGCAGGCGCGTCCGGCTTCCGCCAGCGAAGTTGCAGCCGCTCTCGGAGGTGAGAACGCTCTGCAAGAGGCGATGGTGGCTGGTGAAACGCCGTCCCCCGATCTGTTGGCCGCGGCCGGGAGCACGGGAGTCCTCTCGGTTCGCAGGGCAGGAATTTTGCTGGCGAGTGCCGTATTGATGTTGCTCGGCGCTGTCTGGCTGGCCAAGTATGCCACGGTGCTCGGCCGTTCGAATCCCGACAAGAGCCCAGAGGTTCTGCTTGACCGCGCGCAAGCGATCATCAAGGCAACCGAAGTGCCCGCCCCGAATAATGATTCCGCCTATGGAATGTTCGTCAACTCGTCTTACGTCAATTACCTGGCTCAGGAACACGATTGGCGAAACTGGACTCAACTGCTGCGTGAGCCACCGGGGCCGCTGCGATTCTGGTACCGGCAGAGTCCAAAGCCGCTCATCCCGGCTGACCAGGCTGGTGTGGTGTGGGAGACTGACCCTCCTGTTAATGAGCCTGGCATGGTGAGTGTACTGCTTGACGCGCACGGCCTGCTACGCACGTTTGAATTCGTTCCGCCGTTGTGGGAACCGAAAGAGAAGAATAGCTCCCAGGTGGACTGGAGGCCATTATTCAATGCTGCGGGTTTCGACCCTAAGCAGTTTGTTGAGTCCGAGCCGCAGTGGATACCGACGCACGCTTTTGACTTCCGCATTTCCTGGGACGGCAAGTTGAACGGCGTACCCATTCACATTGACGCGGCAGCTTTCCACGGAGTACCGATTGACTTTGACGTTGGCGGACCCTGGGCTTCCCCATCCGTCGTCGAAGCTGAGCAGCGTAAGCAATGGATCTGGGACTTTAGGGCCGCCGCTCAAGCCATCATCATTTTGCTTATGCTTGGCGCCGCGCTCGTCCTTACGCGCATGAATTTGCGTGCCGGGCGCGCCGACCGCCGTGGAGCCGCTCGCGTAGCACTCTACTTTCTTTTCGCCTCGGCTATTTCCGGGATTCTGGCCGCGCACTGGCCTCACGAGCTTTCCCGGTTCTGGGCGGTGTTTTCCAAAGTCGCTGGTGACGTTACGTTCGGCGCTGGTTTTGTCTGGGTGTCGTACCTGGCGCTGGATCCCTTTGCGCGACGCTATTGGCCGGACCTGCTGATTTCATGGAACCGCTTGCTCGCCGGACGTGTTCGCGATCCCCTGGTCGGTCGCGACAATCTGATCGGCGTGGCCGTCGCGTGTGTTCAGGCTTGGCTTTGGTATGGCTTCCTTACTCTTACGCTCTGGGTGCGGATGCCAGGTGTGAGACCCACAAACGGCTTCGCCAACCAATTCTCGGGATCGGCCAGCGCAAGCCCTGGGTGTGGTTATCTATCATCAATACATGGCCGTTATAGCGGCGTTAGCGATCACTTTGATTCTTGTTCTGGCGAGGCTGGTTTTGCGCAACAGACTGCTCGCATTGCTGGTCGCATGGATCGGGATGATCTTTCTTGAATTCACCATCGAGAACGTTTATTTGATTGTTTTCGCGCTGGTAAGTGCCATGTTGTTCCTGGTTGTGCTAGTGCGATTTGGGATCCTCGCCCTGGGCACGTCGTTTTTCATTTTTGATTTGTTCCAATGGACGGCCCTTACGCTCGACATGTCGCGCTGGTACTCCGGCCGCTCAATAGTGGTCCTGCTGCTGGTCATCGGAATCGCCGTCTATGGCTTCCGTTGCGTTGTCGGGAAGAAACCGCTGTTGAGAGAGTTTCTTGAGCGGGCGTGACGACCTAGAGGCAATACAGATCGCCCGTTCCTTTAAAGATTGCCAACGTTTCCTCCCGAGTGACGGGCAAACCGGAAGTTTGGACTGTTCCGCGTCAAGTTGACGAGAAACGTCCGTTCCGCTCTCTTGCCTGAACGCGTCCCGAGGGGCTGGGCACAAGGAAGCGTAGCCGCCCCGAACGACCCTTCTCGGGAGTTAGCCTTTCACGGCGCCTCTCAGTCGATGTGAACTCCGGGATTCGGCTACTGCAACTTCGCGTACTCGGCTTTGGCTGCTTTGTATATAGGGATGTCGGGGTCGGCGTCCTTCCAAAGAGTGAGGAAGTTCTTATAAGCGGCGAGCGCGTGTCCGAGTTCCGCGGTAGCATCTGAATCTTTCGAGTTCTTTGCCTGCAAAGCGATAGCACGTGCCGTGCCGAGTAGCGCCAGCGCCTCGATGGGTGCGTTCTGTGCCAACCCGCGGTGGCCTAGCATCTTACCGAATTGGGCTGCTGCTTCGGCGCCCTGGCCGACTTTGAGGTACGCCGCTCCGCGTACATAGATCGGCACCATGGTGCTTACATTTTGTATGCCCAGCTCGTAAGGTGCAGCTACGTCAAGTGCCTCGATCGCCTGCTTTGTGTCAACCTCGTACAACGCCATCACGGCTCGCATGGTCGGTAGCCAGTAGTTCTGGACAATCGTGTCCACCGGAAACTCGGTATTCAATTCATCCATAATCTTCTGGGTCTTGGCGGCATCGCCCACCTCCGCGAAGATTAGTGCCGCAGCGATGCGGACGTCCCGTCCCGGCGATAAGGCCAGTGCTTCGACTGCCTGTTGCCGCGCCTGCTCGCCATTACCGAACAATGCCTCCCGGTAGGCGCCGCTGGCCAGCCACAGGGCGGCACTCTCGTTGTCTCCGTCACGTTCCGCCGCCAATACAGCTTGCCGCGTTGCCGCGCGCGCCTCTTGTAGCCTGCCGTGAAACGCGTAGGTGTCGGATTGCAACGCCAGAAGCTCCGCCTCGGCGCCGGGAATTTCCGCCGCCGCCTGGACCTGCCTCTTCATTTCCC
Organism: uncultured Acidobacteriaceae bacterium; assembly: GCA_963782505.1. Lineage (GTDB taxonomy): Bacteria > Acidobacteriota > Terriglobia > Terriglobales > Acidobacteriaceae > CAVVDY01. The sequence goes on from CAWAKG010000025.1 coordinate 7,091, forward strand.
CGTCATCGTTCTGCAGGAACGCTATGTCATAACGCATTTCACGGAGGAATTCGTTGTCCAAATTCCGTTGCTTGGCTTGGTCGTAGATGGCCTTGGCCTCGTCAATGCGATCCAGTGCGAGGTAGTTGTCGATCAGGTTGGCATAGCTCGTTACTGAGTCGGGGGAGACTTCCATAGCGGTACGCGCTTCCTCGGCCGCCTTTTCGAACTCTCCCATAGTCGAATAGTTCAGGGAAAGATTGACACGTGGGGCCACGTCGGCTGGGTATTCCTGCGCCCACTGCTTGTACACATCGTTCGCTTTTCCCAATTCGCCGGTTGCGAAGCTGTAGTATGCCGCCTCTATGTAGAAGCGCTCGCGCTGGCTAACCCGGTCGCGTAGCTCAAACGCTTTGCGAAAGTTCTCGCTGGCTGCGGTCGTCTCCCGCAGGTTGTATTGCGCCATGCCCAGCGAGGCGTAGGCGCGAGCAAAATTCGGATCCAACTCGATCGCCCGCTCGTGGTACGGTATCGACTCAGCATCACCCTTCACCCTTTGCATCGAGCGGCCAATCGAGTAGGACTTCAGTGCCTCCAGCGAAGATGTCGTAACCTCGTCCAGCGGCGTGTTGAAGCGCTTCACGGAACTCATCGACTCGCCCAGCTTTTCGCGTAACTTGTTGCCCGCCTCACCCAGACGCTTGAGGACATCGTCGCGACTCGTCGCTTCTGCTTCTGCGCTCGCCACCGTGTCGCCCGTCTGGCAGTTCAGGGCCTTGAGTCCGATCAAATAATGGGTTTCCAGCTTGCTGATCGAGCCTTCCAAAACCGCCTTGCTGTTGCTGCGCAAGCAAACTTCCCGCGCGACATCGTGCGTGAGACGCTGGTCCGGCGGACGGCCCATCATTCGCAGGGTAGAGCTCACCCGTCGGTCCGACAGCACGTTCAGGTATGGCGACTGCTCCAACTGGATCGCCAAAGCCTCCTTCAATGTGTCATCAAATACCGCATCTCCAGTGCTGTTGGTGAAATCCCCAACAACGATCGTGTCCTTCTCGGTTATGGGTTGTGTTTGTTTTGTCCGGTAGTAGAGTCCTGCCCCGACAAGCACGGCCAGTGCCAGTACGGTCGCCGAACTGGCAATTAAGTAGCGCCGCTTCTTCCCAAGGCCAGCCTCTTGCTGCGCCGCTGCAAACCTGCCTGAACTGACGGACGCAAATCGCACGCTCTCAGTGTCACGCTTGAGACGCTGCAGGTCGGTGCGCAATTCCGCTGCGCTCTGGTATCGCAGATTTCGATCCTTCTCCAGCGCCTTCAGGATCACCGCTTCCAGACCCGGTGAAACCTGTAGGGTCACCTGCGACGGCGGCGCCGGTTCCTGGTGCAGGATCGCCCCGCAAATCTCTCCTGAACTGGAGCCGTCGAAGGGCAGCTTGCCCGTGGCCATCTCGTACAGCACCGCGCCAAAGGAAAACAGGTCCGTGCGCGCATCCACATCTTTCGCGCGCACCTGCTCGGGAGACATGTAGGCTACAGTACCTAGCATTGCGCCCGGGCTAGTGAGGTGGGAATCCGAGTCCGCCATCTCTGTCTCGGCATCATCCCGACCCGCCGCAACCCTGCTAGTAACCTTCGCTAGCCCGAAATCGAGAACCTTCGCGTGCCCCCGCCGCGTGATGAAGATGTTGGCCGGCTTGATGTCGCGATGGATAATTCCTTCGGCGTGCGCCGCCTCAAGCGCATCTGCGATCTCAATGGCGAGGCCAAGAACCTCCTCGTTGTCCATCGCTTGGCCCATAATGCGATGCTTGAGTGTCACGCCATCGAGATACTCCATCACCATGAACGCGCGACCGGCCTGCTCGCCGACGTCGTAAACGGTGCAGATGTTGGGATGATTTAGCGCAGAGGCAGCCTGTGCCTCACGCTGGAATCGCGCCAGCGCCTGGGGATCCCGAGCCACGTCTTCGGGAAGGAACTTGAGGGCGACGAAGCGGCCCAGGCGTGTGTCCTCGGCCTTGTAGACTACGCCCATGCCGCCGCCTCCCAGCTTGGTGAGGATGCGGTAATGCGAGATCGTCGTGTCGATCATGTCCTATGGGAGCGGAATAGATGCCTGATGATAGGGCGACCACGAATGGCAGTCAATTGACTTGCGCCGCGCCGTCGGAGAGAAACAGAAACTGGGAACCAATTGGTTGTGGGCAAGAATGCTCGGGAAGTAATCGGGGAGTTATTCAGCACTTTGTTCTCGCGGTTCAGAAACCGGCTACGCGGAAGCTTCGCCGGGCCGCTCGTGAAGTCCACTACGTCAAGTTGACGGGAAACGGCCAAACCGCCAACTGGCTTCCTCGCCGCCTGATTTTCGCGGATTAGGACCGAGAAACGCCCTAGCATCCAGCGACTTCGCGTTTCATTCCACGCGTTGTCCAAATTGGTGTCAGTTAACGCGAAATCGCATCATACTTTCAAGCCAAGATCGTTTGTCCGGCCGAGGCTTCCCACTGACCTCATCCCAGATATCTCAGAAACCCCGCAGGCGAGTTGTCGTATGCGGGAAACACCGTGTTGAGATTTGTATTGCCCAAGTGCCGGTTGACCGCCTCACCCAGCACACGACGGAAGTCAGTGGTTAGCGCCAGGTCGCGGCCTTCGTTGAGCTGTGACGGGTCAAGGCCCGGCCAGCGTCCGTAAATCCGCCCTCCACGCACGGGGCCACCGAGAACGAACATCACGTTGGCATGGCCGTGGTCGGTGCCGCGATCTCCATTCTCGCGCGCCGTGCGTCCGAATTCTGACATGGTGACGATGACCGTGTCTTCGGCCAGCGGTCCCAAGTCCACCCAGAACGCGGCGATGGCCTGGCTGAATTCACGCAGACGATTGGCGAGCTGCCCTTCCGCCGCGCCTTCGTTCACGTGATGGTCCCAGCCACCGATGTCGGTGAAGGCAATCTGCACGCCCACGTTTGACTTGATGAGCTGCGCGGTCTGCCGAAGGGCATCACCGAAGCGGCCCCGGGGATAATCCGCGCCCGGCGCCGGTGTGTAGCGCTGCGGGTCGGCGGACCTCAGCATCTTCACGGCTTCGAAGGTCTGCTGCCCAGTGCCGTGCAGCACCGCGTCGACGGACTGGTCGTACATCGCCTCAAAAGCGTTGCCCAACGGCGCCGCCGCCGGACTCCCGCCTGCGATGCCGAACGAATTCAGGTTGTTGACCGCAACTGCCGGTGCCCTGCCGGACAGAATGCGGGGCAGAGAAGAACCTAGTGCAACGGCTGAGAACGGGCTCTCTTTCGTCTGCCGCTCGGTCTGCAACACGCGATTCAGCCAGCCGTCGGTGGTGCCCTTGGCGCCGGGCGTACCCGACTCCATGTAGTCCTGCGCGTCGAAGTGCGAGCGCGTGGTGTCGGGCGAACCGGCAGCATGAACGATGGCGAGGTGCCCCTGGTCCCATAGCGGCTTGAAGCTCGCTAGAGATGGATGCAAACCGAAGAAGCCGTTCAGGTCAATGACCTGATTGCGCTGTATTGCGATGCTGGGCCGCATCTGGTAATACGCCGACTCCGCGTGCGGTATGACGATGTTCAATCCATCAGCCGCGCCGCGCTGGAAGATGACGATCAGCCGCTTGTTTCGGCCCGATGGCGAAACTGCACCGAGGGCGGCGCGGGTGAGGAACGACGGAATTGCGGCGGTACCGATGACCGCCATCGCTCCGCCTTGCAGAAATGCTCTTCGGGTAATGCTCATAACGACCCTTCGCGTGCCCCACTCATTCTTAGGTTTCGAATCTATGGGAGCATGAAACGGCTCAGTGCCGCTGAAACTCAGGCGAACCGAGCAGAAGTGCAGCGATCGCGTTCGCGCTGTTTTGCGACGGCGCGCCGAACTCTGCCGATGGGGTTGCGATCTTGTCTTCGATTGTCTTGTGTGTTTGGGCAGATACATTGCCCTCAAGCAATACCTGCTCCAGCCTAAGTTGTGCCTGGTAAGGGTCTGTCTCGCTTGCGATGTCCGGCGGCGAATTCGTCAGCGTGGCCAGGTTGAAGCTGGTGCCGTAAATCCTATTCGTCACCAGTCCAAGGGCGAAGTTCATTCGCGCCAGTAAGGAGGCGGAACTCACCCACCCTTCGGCCGTCGTCGAATAACCGGTTGGCGGCTGCATGCCGTAGAGCGGCATGCCCATCTGGTTGAGATGGTTCACCAGCGGCAGCGGATCAGTAATGTCCGCCCCGGTTGCACGTAGCGACGAGGCCACGAACTCCAGCGGCGTTTTCACCTTCGCGTTGTAAGCCTCGGGTGCCCAGAATTCCGGCGAGCGGAACATCGTGCGCATGACTTCGCGCAAGTCGCCGTCGGTCTTCAGGAAGGTCTTGCTCATCGCCTCGATGAGCGATGGCGGGGGATTGTCGGAGACAAACCGCTCAGCCAGCTTTGTCGAGATGAATTTCGCTGTCGCTGGCGAGTGCGCGAGGATGTTGAGCACTTCCATCCCTTCGTTTTCCCCGCCTGGCTTGATCTTGTGGCCGAGGAAGGTCTTGGCGCCGGGCTCGTGTCGGCGAGGCTTGAAGACGAACCCGCCGCCGTCACGCGGATCCTGCAGTGTCCATCCGGTGAAGACACGTGCGACCTCGGTGACATCCTGCTGCGTGTAGCCACCGTTGACACCAAGTGTGTGCAATTCCATCAGTTCGCGGGCGTAGTTCTCGTTCAGCCCGCCGCGGCGCTTCTGCTGTCCATTGGGGTTGGTTCCCGCTTGGGGCCACGGTTGTGGCCGCGGCTGGTAGACCACCGGATAGCGGCCGAACGGTCCATTCACCCAGCGTACCCGCGGGTCCTGCGCCGCACGCTGCGGGATGCCTAACGCTGCATCCGAGTGCGGGCCCACGCTCTGCCAGTTGTCGAGATAGAACAGCATTGCCGGGCTTTGCGCTGTGGCAACCAGCAGGTCCTGGAACTTGCCGAGCACGTGCGGGCGAATCACATCGCGCTCGTACGACGTGACGAGGTATCGATCGGCGCCCTTGCCGATAAACACATTGAAGTGGTTGAACCAGAAATCGGTTAGCACCTCTTCGAGCTGCCGCTGGCTATAGACGGCACGCAGGATTTTTGCCGACTGCTGCTCCCCATCCACAACAGCGATCGGGTTGGTCAGCGCGAGAACAGTCTCGCGTTGCTCCGGAGAAAGGCCATTCAGCAACGTTTGCCGCACGGGTTCAGGGAGGCCCTTTGTCAACTCGCTCTGCTGATCGGGAGGCAGCGCGAGAATCCGCTGCATACGAGTCGCAGGATCAAGCAGCGTCAGTTGATCGACCATCTGATTGCGCTGGCGGCGCGATTGCCCGTCCGGCGCGTCGAACCGATTGGCAACGCTCTCGCTCGCGTGCGACCCACTGGCCGGTGACGCCATGTTATTCGCGACTTGGCTCAACTCCGCCTGTTCCTGCTTTGCTTCTTTCTTCTCTTGCAGCCGCACCAGGTTCGCGGAGTACACGGCATGGCGATAAGGATCGCTTGGCATCGGCAGCTTGCCGTCTTGCACCGCCTTCAGCACTTGCGGAGGCGGAAAGTTGAGCGCCATTTCGCGCGCGCTCATGTGCAAGGTACGATACTGGGCGAGCCGGGCATCGAGCGCCGAGTTGTCAATCTTTTCGGGATGCAGTTGCAGTTCGATCCACTTGTCCACGCCCATTGCCGTGACGGCCTGTAGGTCGCCGGGCCGCGGCCCGAAGGTCAGCCGATCAAGAGCGTGCAGGGCACGCTGCTGATCGCCGGCGCCATTCGTGTTCGCCTTCTTCTTCGCAGCGATTAACACTGCAGAGAGGGAGCCAATCACAAGAAATACGGTAATGACCTTACGTAAAGCTCGCATATTTGCCCGATGTACGAAATGGGCAATCGCAATAACACCGGGCGCAGAGGAAAAGTTGCTTGCGGGAAGGTGATTGCTAGAAGATGTTGCGCAGCCGCCCAAAGCTCTCCACATGAAGCAGCTTGCGGTTGCCATTAACGGGCAGGATCTCGCCGCGCTCCAGTTCCCAGGTGTTGTGATAAGGAACGAAGACGGCATGCAGCCCGGCCGCGATCGCCGGGTTGATGTCAGAGCTGGGACTGTTGCCGATCATCCACGTCTTGTCGCAGGCCAGGCCATACTTGTCGATCAGCTCGCGATAGGAAGGCGCGTTCTTCTCAGCGAGAACTTCGACTGCGACGAAGTGCCGCTTCAACTGCGAGCGTTCCAGCTTGCCGGTTTGCTCGGTGATATTGCCTTTCGTGACCATGAACAGCTGGTGGCGTTGCGACAAGTCTGCAAGCGTCTCTGGCACCTCGGGCAAGATCTCCATTGGATGCTCGGCGATTTTGTACGCGATGGTCTTGATCTGATCATGCAGTCGAGGGGTGACCGGCGCTACCGACAACCGTTCGAAGCAGCCGACCAGCGCGTTGGCAAAGCTCTGCATGCCGTAGCCGTGCTCGCGAATGGTTTCGCGCTCCACCTCCCACAACACGGCCCGCACTTCATCCGGCGTATGAGTCTTATGGTCGAGGAAGGTGATGAAGTCGGCGATGGCCCGCTCGAAGTAAATGTTGTTTTCCCAGAGCGTATCGTCAGCGTCGATGAGCAGGTTCTGGCCAGAAGGGATCCTCAGCTCGCGCACAACCGCCATGATTTTCCTGCGTTAGCCCGCCGTCGACAGAGCCGCATCGCCGACGAACTCGACGTGAGGCTTGTGGGGAATGATTCCTGCTTCGTAGCCCATCTCGAGCAACTTCACAATCGCCTCGCGTCCGTCTTTCCCGTAGTCGAGCGTGCGTTCATTGACATACATGCCGACAAACCGGTCGGCAAGCTGCGCGTCGAGATCGCGGGCAAACTGCATGGCATATTGCAGCGCCTCCTCCCGGTGGTCCAGCGCATATTGAATGCTGTCGCGCAAAGCTCCGCAGCAGGCATTGATCAGTTCCGCCCCAAGATCGCGGCGGATGGCATTCCCACCCAGCGGCAGAGGCATCCCGGTCTTTTCGCGCCACCACCTGCCCATGTCCACAATGCGATGCAGACCTGCCCGGTCAAAGGTGAGCTGCCCTTCATGGATAATGAGTCCAGCTTCGTACTTACCCTCGATCACGCGCGGAATGATGTTGTCAAATGGAACCACCTCTGTAATCGCGTCCGGTGCATACAACTTGAGTGCGAGATACGCGGTCGTCATCGTTCCCGGAACAGCGATCTTCACCCCCGCCAGTTCTTCAGGTGCAATCGTCCGGGAGGCGACAACCATCGGCCCATAGCCTTCGCCTACGCTTCCTCCGCTGGGCATGAGCGCGTACTTCTCCTGGATGTAAGGATAGGCGTGGAACGAGATCGCCGTGATGTCATAGAAGCCTTCCAGGGCCCTGCGATTCAGGGTCTCGATATCGCAGAGGGTGTGTGTGAACTTCACCCCTGGCACGCGCACCTTGTTAGTGGCCATGCCATAAAACATGAAGGCATCGTCCGAATCCGGACTGTGAGCGACTGTGATCTCGCGGAGCTGAGGCCCTGTGTGGCTATTCATAAATGACCAACCGGCTGTTGCCAGAGACAAGACTAGGAGGAGATCCAGTGGAACTCCAGAAAAAAGCGTATTAGAAGCTTCGCTGTAAGCGGAGGGCCAATGCGGCTGCGAGCATGACCTTTATCACTTCAGCAGCGAAGAAAGGGTAAAGCCCAAACGCGGCCGCATGCTGCCAACTGTGGGTGATGACGGCCAACCACGCAACCCCGCCGGCGAACAGAACCAACTCGGCAAAGATTCCGCCAAAAAGATTACGAGTAAAGCTCCGCGCGCCACGTTCAGCGATCCAACCTGCGATGAAAGCCACCACGGGATAAGCCCAGAGATATCCGGCGGTCGGGCCGAGCAGTTGCGCGAGGCCTCCGGGTCCCGCGCTGGCGAATACCGGCAGGCCCATTGCTCCCCAGCCCAGATAGAGCGCCGCCGCAGCGAAACCGCGCTTGCTTCCCAACGTCAAGCCCACCAGCAACACGCCAAAGTTCGCCAGCGTCAGAGGGACCGGCGTGAAAGGCAAGGGAAGCATCAGCCTCGCGCAGACGGCAATTACCGCGCTGGCACATACTACGATGGCAATCTGGCGCAATCCGCTGAGCGAACGCGTAGCCGAACTCTCACTCACTCCCATTGCCTTTGCCATGACTTAACTCCTCGAACGCCCCCTTCATTGTGCTGGCTCCTGGTCCTGAACGGATGCTTCGATGGCGGCAGGCGTTTCTCCGTCCGATTTTGCCACTTGCAGGTGGCGCCGTACCCGGAAATAGATCGCAATTCCCACGGCCACCAGCGCTGAGGTGCTCAGTATAAGTGCGACGAACAGGACCTTGATCACCACAGAGATTCAGCATATCAGATGACGCAGGAACTGCAGCAGCGTCAATTCGAACTTGGCGGCGTGTACATTCCTGCCATGGCCGCTTCGATCTCCGCAGCGGTGTGTGGCAACATACTGGTCAAGTCCACGAGCTTGCCGCTGGGATCGACCCAGAAGATGTCTTCAATACGAACCCCGATCTTCTCCTCGGGGATATAAATCCCCGGTTCGATGGTGAAGACCATGCCCGGATCAAGCATTGCATTCGCGTCGCCTACATCATGCACCTCAAGTCCGACGTAATGTCCCAGGCCGTGTATGAAGTACTGCCCCAGCGGCTGGCCGTGCAGGTCCTTGCCGTGGGTGTTGATGTAGTCATAGGCAATCTTGTACAGCGAATTCGGGCCTCGCAGCGAATATTGACCCGGCTTGAAAGCCTTAATCGCCGCCTGCTGAGCGCCCAGGACGATGTCGTAGATCTCCCGCTGCCGGGCGGTGAACTTGCCGTTGGCCGGCGCTGTGCGTGTGATGTCGGAGGCGTACATCGCGTACTCGCCGGCAACGTCCATCACCACCACGTCACCATCCCTAATGGGCTGATCGTCGGCGGAGTAATGCAGGATGGTCGAATCGAAGCCGGCTCCCACAATCGGCGCATACGCCGGCCGCTCGCATCCGCCATTCATGAACTCGTAGATCATGCGCGTGGCGATGTCGTGCTCATTCAGGCCGGGCTTCAGCATCTTTAATGCTGCCAGGTGCGCCGCCATCGATGCATCGGTCGCGTGCCGGATGCGCTCAATTTCTCCAGAATCCTTGATGACGCGCAACCCTGCCAGAGCGGGCTTCACATCGTTGACGCCGGTCCGCATCGGGAGCGTGTTCGCGCGTCGCGCCCATTGCAGGAAGCGGGAAGCGGCATTCTGCTCACCGCTCTCCGGCATATCGAGGTAGATTGCCGGACGCCCGGTCGCCAGCAGCTTGGCGACTTCAGCAGACAGCGTATCGAGGCTGGCAACGCGATCGAAGCCAGTGATGGCGGGCGGCTGAGGATCATTGGGCCCGAGCTTGGGCCCGGTCCATTTCTCCTGGCTCAGGTTGCGCGCGGGAAGAAACAGAATCTCAGTGTAGGGCTGTATCGGGTTTTCATTGAACGCGGGCGCGATGACCAGGGCCGCTCCCGGTTCGACGGACCCGGAAAGGTAATAGAAGTTGTTGTCCTGACGAAAGCCGGAAGTCGCGTTAGGCCCCTCCGCCTCGGTCGCAGCGAAGATCACAGCGACTCCGCCATCGAGCTTTTGCGCCAGGGTCAAACGGCGCGCACGATAATCAGCGTTAGGCTGGCGGTCGAGGGCGGATGCGGTAAGCGCGGAGCAGGCGAGGAGAAGGGTCAACCAGAAAGCTCCAAGTATCGTATGGTGTCTCATTTTCGACTCAGTGCTCTTTTAACTTGTCATCCTGAGGGAAGCGAAGGACCTGCTTGTTCGCGCCTTCGGAGTCGGTGTTTAGCGAGTTCTCCAAGGTGAAGGTCGCTTGGATACTCAAATATGGGCTGCACCTGTGGCGCTTCATTTCCAGTTTTCAGGAAGACAAATAAACCGCCCGGGTGGTCCGGATCCGGTGATTTAACCAGGCGGACGCCACGTCCGCTCGAATTCCACCATTCGCCCTGCAGCTGTACTCGATCATTTACCAGCCTGACCTGAAGGGCGACTCTGCCCTGCGGGTTTCGAATTTCCAATGCATCATTTGTGTAGTTCCTGTCCCACGCCGACGGTGCTACTTTCCACTGATTGCGTTTTAGTTCGGCTATAAGGTTTCCGTTCGGATCTAGCAATTCCGTGGAGACATATAACTTGCCTTTCCGCTCCTCTATTGTGAGATTAGAATTTTCTGCAAACTTCAGTGCGGGTGTTCCTTCAGGCCCTGTGTAGGTCAGCATCGAGCCAGAATCACCGATCTCGAATGTCCTACCAATGTTTTGCGTGCCGAATGCAAAGACGAGCCGGAACTTAGGCTGCAATACTCCAAAATTCTTGGGTACTGCGTCTGGTCTTATCCAAGTTGCAAGCACAAAGAGGGACAACCCGAGTGCTAGCAGCGAGAGTACAAAGAGCGACGCGCGAGCTCGAATATACCGAATGCCGTAAAGGCCTGTAGCAGCCACGGCAAATGCCGCCAAAAAGCAGATCCTGGCGGCGGTGATGCAGACCTTGGGGGAAAACGTTAGGCCAATGGCGACGAACGCGAGAACTAACGCAACCTTCGGGTTGTCGAGCACCTTCTGCAATTTCTGTCGCATTTGGCTTAACGTCATGGGGAGCATGATCTGATTTGCTTGTGGCCTGCGCGCCCGCCCCCCTATACCCCCACGGGAAACGGCTTAACGCTGTGCTCCTCCGCGCGCGCCTGGCCAAACACATCGAAGCGTCCCTGCATCAGCGACATGATTCCTGTGCACCAATATCCAAAGACGAACAGAAACAAGAAAGGAACGGTGACATAGTTCTCGTTCACCATGGCATACCAGATAGTGAGCGCGAAGTACGATCCGATCAGCAACTCAATGTAGGGAATCAATCCCAGGCGCTTGCGATACTTTTTCGCCGCGGCACTCTTCTCCCGTCGGCTGACGACGCGATATTTCGGCGTGCGGGCGAAGGGGCTCTTGATGCCGATTAGCGCTTCCAGTACCGCTTTACTGTTGGTGATCGTCAGCCCGATGCCGAGACCCATCAAGGCCGGCAGATACCAGAACGTTCGCAGCCAGGTTTTAGGAAACAGTTCTCTCTGTGACACCAGATAAAAGCTGGAGATGGAGAACGTCGAGGCCAGGAACAGCGGCAGGTCGATGTACAGCATTTGGAACCAGCCCTGGTAAAACCTGATCATCATCGCCGGCAGTAACAGAGTGCTCAGCACGATCATCAGCGGATAACTCAGGTTCGCCGTCAGGTGATACCAGGCTTCCATCTTCTCGCGTCGTGAGACGTCGGCGCGCAGCACGTAAGGCAGGTCCTTCTTGGCGCACTGAATCAAGCCCTTGGCCCACCGCGCCTGCTGGGTCTTGAACGCAGTCATCTCGATGGGCAGCTCCGCCGGGCACTCCACGTCCTGCAGATAGCGGAACTTCCATCCCTTCAGCTGCGAGCGGTAACTGAGGTCGGTGTCCTCGGTCAGCGTGTCGTGCTCCCAGCCGCCCGCGTCTTCAATGGCCTTGCGCCTCCACATTCCAGCCGTACCGTTGAAGTTGAAAAACACGCCTGCGCGCGATCGTCCACCGTGCTCTAGTACGAAGTGGCCGTCAAGCAGAATGGCCTCAATTTCTGTCAAGAAAGAGTAATTGCGATTCAGGTGCGTCCAGCGCGTCTGAACCATGCCGATCTCCGGATCGGCGAAATGGTGAATCACCTTCTGCAGCCAGTCGGAGTGAGGCGTGAAATCGGCGTCGAAGATGGCGATGAACTCGCTATCGGTTTTCTTCAGACCGGCGGCGAGTGCGCCTGCCTTAAAGCCTTCGCGATTGGTGCGATGGTGATAGCTGATGTTGTATCCCATCGCCGCATAGCGCTCGACCACACCCGATGCGACCTGTACGGTTTCGTCCGTCGAGTCGTCAAGCACCTGGATCTCGAGCTTTTCGCGCGGATACTCCAGCCGGCACACGCTATCGACCAGCCGGTCGATCACGTACTGCTCATTGAAGATTGGCAACTGAATGGTGACCTTGGGCAGCTCGGCGAAGCGCGAAGGCGGCTCGGTGACCTTGTTCTTGCGATGCTTGTAATAAAGATAGACAAGCTGGTAGCGGTGCATTCCGTAGAACGCCAGCAGGATAAGCACTACGAAATACGGAATCAGCAGCGCCATGTCAAAGGCGTTCGGGTGATACAGTCCCTGAAACGTCTTGTCGAGGAAATGTGTGCGCAGGTAATGCCGAAACCCGTGCGGTTCGAGCAGCGCAAAGCATAAGTAAGCGAGGACAGCGTTCAGGGCGTCGCTCCGGAACAAAAGCTGGTACGGCAGTATGTATGAGTTAGCGACTTGCTAACCCGATTGATTGTACCTAGTCGCAGATGCAGGAAGCCAATAAAAATGGACGCTGGCATGGTCGTTCCGGATGCCTCGAACATGGCCACAACGTCGCATCCGCGCCGTTGACCTTTACGCCCGGAAGGCGAAACAATAGGTGACTGGGGAAGTCATGCGGTTTCGGGTTGTGCTCGCTGTCATTTTCTGCTGTAGTGTCGCCTTCGGGTACGGCGCCGCCGCCGACCAGACGAAGTCGAATTCCTCCTCAGCGCAGACGCCCGCTCGCTATCCCGACCAGGGCTTCCTTTCCAATTACCGGTACTTGAACGCCTTCTTCGGCTTCTCCATCGACTTGCCCGCAGACGCCGAACTGCGTTCCGTCCCCACTGCGAATCCAACCGACGGCAGCATTGCCTTGCTGGAAACCCTCGGTTCGTCGCCGCATCGGTCGATACTGGCCATCTCTGCCTACCCTGTGGGAGACAAGCACCTTGATGCCCGGCTTCTATTGCGGCGGGAACTGGACGACGAGCTGACCATCGGAGTCGAAGAGCTGCACGGGCTTTCGAAAGCCAGCATCGCCGGGCATCCGTTCTTCTACTTCGAGACTCGCCGCGGCATCGACCAGCACGCCATCTTCGCCACTGAGCTCGACGGATATGTGCTCCACTTCGTCACTGCCGGCCGCGATCCCAAGCTGGTTCAACAGCTCGAAGCAGCGGTCGGGCGCATGCGGTTCTTCCCGCCGCAGTCGATCGGCGACTTTCTCGGTATCGGCTGTCAACCCTACGACGGACCGGCAATTCCGTCCCAGGTACTCGATCAGCTAAAGACCGATCCGCCCGCGAAGAAGCTCGACGCCGGCAGAGTTGAGGGGAACGTCTACGAAAACACCGCGCTTGGGTTTGGATACCAACTGCCGAAGGGCTGGCACTTCGGAACGGAAGCGGCGGTGATGCCTGCGGTCGAGCGCAGCCGCGCGAACACAGGCAAGCCGGCGGTTGCCGACAACCAGCGCACGCTGCTGAAAGCCTGTGAGCGCACGCTGGTTTCCGCCTGGCGAGCGGAGCCGCAGCAGACCGGTTCCATTGCCTATGACGACTTCGGCGAGGTCACGATCTCGGCCATGTCGCTGGCCTGCTTCCCCAATGTGAAGTTTCCCGACTTGAGCAAAGGCAAGGACACGGTTCGCGACTTCCTGGTCGTTTATGGCCTCGGCCATCCCATCTTTCAGGACATGAAAGATGCGCGCGCCTTTGAGCGCGAGGGCCACACATTCATCCTGATGAACGGCGTCGTGGCCTACAAAGAAGAGGGCGACGCCTTATCGCGGCGTGTCTCCGTGGCATTGGCGCTGACCGCGCACCGCGGCTATCTACTGAGCTTCTTCTTTGCCGCTCCGCATGATGATGAGCTGCGCCAGCTAATGAATGCCAAGCTGTCCTTTGATCCCGAACCCGCGGTGAAAGAAGCCAGTGTGAGCGAGGCAGCGAACCCGGCGCACGCGCCGGCTGAAGCGCTTCAACCGGGAGGATCGGCTCCGGCTTCAGCCTCAGCAGCTCCAGGGGAGGCTTCGAGCTCGGGAGATTTCCCGCAGTCCGCTCAGACGGCTGCCGCGAAGTCATCGCCGAGCGCCACACAATCTGGTGACGCCAACTCTGCTGATGCAAAGCAACAAGCTACCTCAGCGGAGCCAACTGCGGATACCAATGCCAACGCCGCATTTCATCCTTCACTGCTTAAGCCCGGCGAGACGATGCAGGAGCAGCAGATGCAAGGCGCTCCTGTGCCCAAGAAGTCTCACTGATCCCAGTTCGCAATTTTTGGAACCAGCCTCAATCAACGCTACGCCGATGCTTTCCCCACCAGCTTCTCCACCTGTGCCACATGGTTGACGTCGTGTCCCGCCATCTGCCGCGCAAGATCGGCCACGGTCATGGGCCCGCGCTCGGTGTGCACGCCGCCGAGTTGCCACTGCTCAGGAGTCAGGTGGTCGAACATACGCAGGTTCGCGGTGCGCATCAGGCGGAAGAGTTGCAACGATTCCTGTGGATCGCGCGAACGATAGTCGCCCAGCTTGTACCACAGGTCCTGATCGAATGGAATGATCGTGCTGCCATTGTGCTCGATCATCTGGCGATACCGCCAGAAGCACGAGACCTCAGCCTCGGCGAGATGCACGAGTATCTCCGACACCGACCACTTGTCAGCAGCCGGACGCTTTGCGAGTTGCTCGCGCGATGCGCCTTCCACCAGCTTCGCCAGCCGCGCGGCGGTTTCGCGCTGCACGGCGATAGCGTCCTTGTTTTCCACCAGCTTCAGGACGCGTTCTTTGTATTGCTGCGGGGTTTCACTCATGGCGCTCTCCTCAGAACCTCAATTCAAAAAGAACTTCGTATACAGCGTATCCCGCTGCGCCGGGCGGAAGCCCGCGTCGCGAATAATCCGCCGCAGCTCTTCTTCCGTCGTGCAGTTGCGCACGCCTGCCGCGCGCACCACGTTCTCCTCGATCATCACCGACCCAACATCGTTGCCGCCGAAGCGCAGTCCCATCTGACAAACTTTCAGCCCCTGCGTCACCCAGCTCGACTGCACGTTCTTGAAGTTCGTCAGGTAGAGGCGCGCAATCGCCAGCGTCTTCAGATACTCGACCGCGGTCGCTTCATCCCAACCGCGTCCGCCCAGCGCCGTGTTCTGCGGCTGGAACGACCACGGAATGAACGCCGTGAATCCGCCGGTCTCTTCCTGCAAATCGTAAATCGCCTGGAAGTGGTTCACGCGGTTCTCGTAGGTCTCGCCCACGCCAAACATCATGGTCGCCGTCGTCCTCATGCCCAGCTTGTGCGCCGTGCGATGCACGTTGAGCCAGTCGTCGGTCAGGCACTTCAGGCGCGCGATCTTGTAGCGCACCTCGTCGTCCAAAATCTCCGCCCCGCCGCCGGGAATGGAATCGAGCCCCGCATCGCGCAGCCGCCGGATCGTGTCTTCGATCGACAGGCCACTGACCTCGGCTATACAGATGACCTCCGACGCCGAAAAGCAGTGCAGATGCACCTGCGGAAAGCGCTGCTTCAGCCCGCTGAGCATCGCCTCGTACCACTCGATCTTCAGGTCGGGATGCAGGCCGCCTTGCAGCAGCACGCCAGTGCCTCCCAGTTCGACCGTCTCGCGCACCTTGTCGTAGATAGTGTCGAAGTCGAGGATGTATCCCTCGGCCGCCAGCTTGCCCTTCAGCGGCCGGTAAAACGCGCAAAAGGTGCAGTACTCGGTGCAGAAGTTGGTGTAGTTAATGTTGCGGTCGATGATGTAGGTGACCACGCCCTCGGGATGCAGGCGGCGGCGCACCGCGTCGGCCTCCATGCCGATGCCGATCAGGTCATCGGAGCGAAACAGCTCCAGCGCTTCAGCTTTGGTCAGGGACATAGGAGATCACAGCCTTATGTGACATTTTACCTGCTACCGAAGCGGCCATTGGCCCTCGGCTCTTGGCTTTTGGCCAGAGGCTTTGAAGGGGCGCCAGCTTCAGCCGCACCGTTTGGACCCAAACCCGGGGTGTCATTCCGAGCGGAGCCGAGGAACCTGCAGTTTGCCCGCGCTGCCAATGCTTATCCCAAGGTATTAACTGCTTGTGTATCGAAGCCTCCGTTCTGGCCACCGATGATCTGGCCATTGGACGTGATATAGATCACACAAAAAACTTGAAATACACATACGCGCAAATTTTTGAGCGCGCGAGACTTACGCTGACTTGAGATGACATTTTCCGCGCAAATTATTGAGTGCGTTGGATTTACAGGCAAAATATTCCGGAAATTGGACTTAGCGCGATTGATTGCACCAGAAACAGTGCATAATGAATTTTGAGGGGTGACGAAACGGTTAACTTGAAGCCAGCCTTGCGGCATTACCCAAACGTCCTAAAGAGCGGCGCCCGGAAGCCCCGCCCGCGGTCACACAACTCCTGCGCCCACCAAGGCGAACGTAGCAGAGGAGCGAGGAGGGCGCAAGTTACGAAGGTAATGGGGGCGCGCGGTGGATATGGCGCGTGGCACCTGCGTATACCCTTGACGGCATATCCCTCAAAAGGTATATTTCTAGCCATGGCATGGGAGGTTGAGGCCAGCGATGAGTTCACCGCCTGGTACAACGGGCTGGAGGATGATGAAACCGACAGCGTGGACGCGGCCATCGAGCTTCTGGAAAAATACGGGCCGATTTTGGGCCGACCGTACGCGGACGTGGTTCATCAGTCGAGCTTCCCCAACATGAAAGAGTTGCGGGTGCAACATCAAGGCAGACCATATCGCATCCTGTTCGTCTTCGATCCCCGGCGCTGCGCTTACCTGATTCTAGGTGGCGACAAAACCGGTAACGACAGGTGGTACGAGGAATGGGTTCCGATCGCAGACAGGATTTACAAGCAGCATCTGGCCGAGATCAGGAGTTGAAGACCATGGCACAGCGGTGGAGAGAAATTCGTAAACAACGCTCACCTGAGCGTGAAGCGCGGATCAAAGAGCAGGTTGCGCGGGAAATGAATCGCATCGAGGCGTCACTCGCACAACTCCGTCATGCGCGGGAACTCACTCAGGTCCAACTGGCACAAGCGCTTAACGTGCCACAGAGTACCATCTCCAAGATGGAACATCGCGCCGATGTTTACCTTTCCACCCTGCGTAGCTACATCGAGGCGATGGGAGGGAATTTGGAAATCAGGGCTGTGTTTCCTGATATGGAGATTGTGGTTACACAATTTCAGCAGCTTGAACCAGGCAAAAGGAATCAGCAGGAGCGCCAGGAAAAGGTTCTCGTCGGGGCCTGAATCGTGAACTTGGAGAAAGTGGATCACAACCGTCTTCAGTAGGCAGTCGCATGATGGGCGGGCGGCACACAATTGCAGTCAGATTGTCTAGTCCCAGGACATGCTTTCCAAAGTGTCTCGGGACATCCTTTACAGTTGTTGTATAGAACTCAGTCTGCCAGCCAGCGGTTCACGATCGTGGACCGCTGGCTGGCGAAGTCGAGTTCCCGGATCAGGGTGCGACAGTAATACACCTGCACCCGTTCTTCGATTCGTATCAGCTGCACCCGTTCGCCGCGCAGGGCACGGTTAATCTGCCACTTGTGCCCGCCCACATCGAGTTTGCCCTGGCAGTCCACCTTCAGCACCCACGCTCCCGGCTCATACTCATAGGCCACCGGATGGGGATCGTAGCGGCGCGCACTCGCATGCCAGCAACTGGCCGGCGTCGCCATTCCCAGCGCCTCGTGCGGTCGCACCTGGTTGTGCTCCCAGCGGTACTCATCCAGCCATTGCTGCCCCAGTGCCTCGCCCCCGACTCGCCGATCCACCGCCCGCTGTAAGCAACCGTGAAAGCGCTCCACTTTACCTTGCGTCTGCGGATGCCGTATCCCGCTCCAGTGCAACTGGATCCCTTGCCGCATCAGCCACAGCGATAAGTTCGTCAGGCCTCCACCCGAACGCATGCTCCACCACGGCGTGCCGTGATCCATCAGCATCGCTTCCGGCACCCCGCACTGCGTGAAGGCCCCTTCCAGTTGCTCGCGTACTGCTTCGCCGCGTAGACTTTCCATCGCCCGCAACGCAATCAGGTAGCGGCTGTGGTCGTCGAGAACCGACAGCGGCCCGGTCTCGTCGGCCCGCTGCAGCGGACCCTTAAAGTCCATCTGCCACAGCTCATTGGGCTGGCTGCGTTCGAAACGCTGCACCGCCGCGGCATGCCGATCCTGCTCCCGCACCAGACCCTGCCGCAGCAGAATACGATGGATGGTGCTGCGGGTCAGTTCCAGCCCCGCGCGCGCCAACAGCACCTGCAGCTTGCGCGCACCCCAGTCGGGATACTGCCGCCGCAGCTCGACCACCTGCGCCTCCAACCGCGCGGGCGTCTGCGTCGGCCGATGCTGTGGCGCGCGGCTGCGTTCGGCGATGCCGCCGATCCCCTGCTCCCGATAGCGTTGCAGCCACAACCGACCGGTCGGCCGGGAAACGTTGAACTCCTCACATAGCGCCGACAACGACTTCTCCCGGCGCGACGCCGCTACCACGAACTGCGCCCGCTGCTCACGTACATCCATCGTCTTCCAAGGCATCCTGTCTTACTCCCGCCCTTGCTAGGCTCGCGCGGGAGTGTAAAGGATGTCCCGGGACATTGTGGAAAGGATGTCATGAGACTGAACAGTCAGATGGCAATCGTGGAATAGGGAAGCTGTAACGTAGTCAGTCGATCCAGAAGCATCTGAGCACCCACATTTCCCCACCGATGGGAAATGTGGGCCATCCGTCCGACCGAACCCGAACCTGGGGCACCCAGAAAATCCACACCCAATCGACGGTTGCAGCTGGCACCCTCGTGTGTGTTACCCTGGCCATTCGCCCGGGGAAAGGACTGGGAGAGCACCCGGACTATCTGCCTGATAGTCCTCTTCCGGCTCTTCTGGGTGGTTGGGAAGATCCATTGAGAGCCCGCGCCACAGCTCGGGCCTCCATCAAAGCTAATAACTCTTCAGCATGCGCAGCCGCTTTGCGCACTTTGGCCGGATCGACCGCTCGCAGGAGGTCAAACCCATGCCTTGTCTTGTGATATTCGCCCTTGGTCTTGGTAGCCTTTGACGCATTGCGCAGACCATCATAGACATCCTGCTTCGAAACTTGTTCCACATTCGGCCGGTTCGGAAGCGCGTTCCGCCTGAATCCTTGACCGTAATATTCCGCGAGCGCATCTTTATCGGCGAGAAACCACGACTCCATCACCTGCGCCATCAGTTGAGCCTGGTCGTCCGCTGCTCCGGCAGGTTTCGCCCAACCGTCCCCTCTGCGTTCCGCTAGGTGCGTCCACGGCGCTTTAGTTACTTCCTCCTCCGAATCCACGAGAAGCACATTGTAGTGACCATCTTCTTCCGTGAGTGCCAAGCAGAAATCTTCATAAGCGGAGCTTCGGCTGCCCGACGCCATCACCGTAAAACAGCCAGCGGGTACCACCTTCTCGAAAAACTTAGAGAATCCTTCCCGGCAACGGGCCTTTACGCTTCCCGGCGCGCCGCCCTCAACGAAGATTCGCAGAGTCACCAGCGGTTTCCTCCTATTTTGCCGGTACGCCAAAGCTGCCCTAATGTATACCGCTCCAGCCAGTCCTTTAGCTCGGCATTATCCAGCTGCCGCGCCACCGTCGATCCATCCTTTTTTTCGCAAACAATCACGGAACTCGGATTCCCAGAGAGCTCATCTATGAGCGAATCGGAATGCGTCGTAACGACTAGCTGCATTCGCTCCGATGCTTTTATTAACAACTCGGCAAGTGGCCGGATTATGTCGGGATGCAATCCCAGCTCCGGTTCCTCGATGCATACAAGCGGCGGGGGGGCGGGATTGAGAAGAATCGCAAGAAGGGATAGCCAGCGAAGCGTTCCGTCGGACAGCCTCGAAGCCGGTATATTGATGTCTCCCGCTTCCTCTACTCGAAGGTCAACCAAGCCACCAACAATTTTTGCGTAGATGTCTTCCGCTCCTGCGTAAAACATCCTCAAGTATTTGAGGAATTCTGATTTTGCCTCCCCTCTCATGCGGTTCAGCATCAATCCGAGATTGCTGATGTCCTCTTCCAGAAAATCAGTTTTCAACTCCGAACCGTATAAGTCCCTGATCTCTGAGCCGGGACCAAACTCCCAATCCCTATACAGATGGAAACTGGATAAGAACCTCCCGAGATACGTCACTTCCGGATACTGATCCGGGTCTTGTCTTTGCGACAATATCGACTGCTGGGTATTCACTTCCTCGCGCCGAAGATGCCGCTGCTTTTCCGCTATATTCAGCACTGGCTTGCCGCCGGCATAATCGTAATAAAGATAAGCCTGCTCATACGCGGGGTCGCGTCGGGCGTTTTCGATACGCTCGTCGAGAATCTTGATCGATGGCCCGGCCTTGGTGAACTTAAGTGAGTACCGCAGCGTCTGAGTTATTCCGGCTGGGCTTGCCACAACTTCAACAAAGGCGACAGGTGCTGCCTTATCGTTCTTCCAGCCCTTCCACAAAAGCTCCGTAATCCCGCCACCGTCACCAATTTCGGACGCCAAGTCCTTTGGAGTGCTCCGCAGCAGGCCAAGTACCTCAATAAAGTTGGATTTCCCAGAACCATTCGGACCAATAAGCACATTGAGGTCGCCCAGTTCAACCGGCGGCGATTTTGGACCGAATGAAAGCAGGTTCTCGATGCGCAGGCTCTTGATTGTGTTCTTCATCATCGGCTTCGAAAGCTGCCGGATAGCAGGGCTTTCCAGCATGAATACCGGCAAAGCCAAAATTGTACACTCGCCTCTCGCTGCCCGGGCTCCAGAAATGCTGCTCGCCCAAGGCTGCGCCGCGTAGACGCCCGGTCCTCCACGTTCACGTCCATCGTTTGGACGTTAACGTGGGCTTAGTACGATCTCCGCTACAGTTCTAGGCGGGGCGCCCACACCTTTGCGATTTTTCAATGTGTGCGATCGAAGATTTGTGCCGTCCCTGACGGGACTCGGAAGTTTAGTGAGGCTCATGACGCGGCGCTGAAGCGCCGCTCTACCCGAATGCGGGGACATCATCGAGGTGCAGGGGAAAGCAGGTCCTTCGTCCGCCGCGGCGGACTCAGGATGACAGAGGGATCGATAGGTGCCGTGAGACGCGGCGCTGAAGCCCCGCACTACCCGCACGCGTGGGCATCATTGAGGGTGCAAGGGAAAGCAGGTCCTTCGTCCGCCACGAGCAGACTCAGGAGGACAAAATCGATAAGGGTGTTATGTTGCCGGCTTGAAGCCGGCTCAATGAATTCTAAATAGATGGCTGGTCGGCACGAGTAAAGAGGCTGCTGAAAAACTCAAAAGCACGGGTCGCTCGCGGGCTGAAGTCCGCCTCGCGAGATCGAAAACAAAGGGCTTATTCGGCGCAGCTAAAGCTGCGCCCCTTCAAAACCGCCTTGCAACGGATTTTTTCAGCAGCCTGTAAAGTCGTGCCCTTTTCAAAACCGCTTATTTCTTCTCGGTCCCTTGTGTTGGCTGCTGTTCCAGTTTCTTGAGCTGTTGCTCCAGCAGGATTTTTTTCTCTGCCGGAGACAGTTTCGGAAACAGGAATGCTATCTGCGATCGGAAGGTCCACGACGAAGTTCCGGTGGGATACACCGCATTTCCATAAAACTGCAATTGCCAATTGATCGGCTGGAAGCCCAGTTTCATGATCCTTCCCACACCGCCGCCGAATGGCAAGGTCCAGACGTTACCGCTACTTGCCCGCCAGTTGGCAGTGATGATGGGAGCCGATTGCAGATACCAGCCCTTCTTCATGTTGTAGTTGATGAAGTATTGCAACAGCATTTGATTGACTGGGGCGCGCCCGCTTTCGCCCGCCACTGACCAGACATTGTTGATGAGGGCGCCAAGCGTCCAGTGCGGTGGCTGGGCCAGAACAACTACCGATGGTCCCAGGCTGAACTGTCCCTGGCCCGTGATGTCGCTCGTCGCAGTTGGAATCACCATGGTTGGGCCGGCACCCCAAATCAGCTTTCCTGGCTTCGCAGGCGACAGAAAGAAGGTAGGGTTCATGTCGCCCAAGCCGTATTCGCCGCCGGTGTTCTGGTTAGGATAAGGCTGCCAGACAAGCGGCTGAATGATCCGGGTAATCAGGTTCCAGTTCTCGCTGATACGCGCCGGTATTACGGGCTGAATGTTCAAAACGTCCTGCGTACGGTTGTAAGGTCCGTAGCTCAGATTCATGTTGTTTTGCAGCGGCACGCTGATAAGACTGGCAACCGGGTTCTGCACCGCTTTCTGCAGAGCTTCGGCTTGTGCCTCGTCAGAGGGTGCTGCATCTGCCGCCGGTTTCTGTGCCGCAGCCGCTTTCGATTGATCCTGTCCGAAAACTGAGGACATCGACAAAGCTGTCAATAGAAGACTTATCAATACGGTTCGCATGTCAGCTCCAAATCAGTACGGTTTCGCCGGGCCAATCTGCGGGGCACGAACCGGTTTAGCCATTCCGAAAAACACAGTCACTCCCTGGCCGCCGCAGCGGGTGGAAACCGCCTCGCCGGCATCAGGGAAGCAGCTATCAATGTCCTGCCAGTTGTTCATCACCCAAACATCGCCGGCCGGCCCGATCGCCAGGTCGGTCTGCATCTGAAGACCCCCGCCAACGTAACCGCCGGGAGGAGAAATCTGGTCGCCGGTCTTGAAGCCCGGAGGACAGTTCTCGGTGCGCACGCCACACAGCTCAGTGATTGGGCTGTCCTTCATTGCGAAGTTGGAGATCCACACGTTGTCGTTGCCGTCTACAGTTGCAGCCCACGGACCAGGAAGTCCGCCTCCCATGAATGGGGAGCCGGGATATTGGCTGCCATCGGGCCGCAGGAGCGTGACGCTGCCGCCGTACCATCCCCCGGTTTGCTTTGCCATGGCCTTGGTCAGGATTTCGTCGCCATTTCCGCCTGTCTTCAGAACTTCAAGCATGTGGGCAAGCACGAGCCCCCCGCGTACGGAGTTGCCCAGCCGGTTGGTTACCCAAACATTGCCTTGGCTGTCGATGCCCATTCCACTATTGCTCCACCCGGTCTCGAATTTCTGCACGTCGCTCGGGTTTGAAGCGGGAAAGCGGACTACGTGTCCGGCCATCGCATTGCTGACCCAGATGCGATCCTGCTGATCGATTGCGAGGTGGAAAGGACCGAGCATTGACTTGCAGGGCTCCACGTCGCGTCCCTCACATACGATCTTGCCCTTGGTCCAATCACCTTTGGGGAAGTACAGGAGCTGATTCTTCGAAATGCCAACCGCCCAGACATCGCCGCCGGGTGTAACGATAATGCCCTGCATCAAACCGAGCCGGCCGTTGAAGGTGATTCCCTCAGGCGGTGTAAGAGGTTTGCCATTCTTGTCAAAGACCGTGAGGCACTTGCCTCCGTAACTGGAAAGCCAAGCATTGTCATTGGCGTCCACTGCCGCTCCAAACGTACCACCCTGCATTCCACCGCCGGCGAAGCCAGTTGTGATGGGAGAGATCGGCGTGCCATTGGGCGCGAACTTGGTTGCGTTTCCCTGCCAGAGTGCATCCTGACCTTGCCAGCCCACAGTGAAGTTGTCGCCGACCCAGAGATTACCTTCGCTGTCGAACATGGCCTTGCCGCCCGCGACGTAACCGCCACCTGTGAATTTCAAGGGGATCACCCATGCACTCGGCGGGACCCCCAGATATGGCATGTAGGGAACCTGGCGCATCGTCTTCCCGCCCGGGACGGGATAGAAATCGCCAAGTAGATTGAAGAGGCGCTGTGGCTGATACCACGGATAACGCGCGATCGATTCAGCGGCGGTCAACGTATCGGTAGGAGTGTTTCCCGTCGGACCTTTTGCAGCAGCAAACAAACTGTCGCATGCATTCGGCTTGACTCGATTAACACAACCCGCAAGCAGATCCGCCAGCGTCGCGAAATTCGCCATGGTCGGTGTCTGGCTGCTGTTGAGCGGGTCTTGAATCGCCGTGCCCCAACCTCCGCTTGCGAGGTCAACGAAACTCGGCACATTGCCGGCAGCGATCTTCAGGCCAAGCGCATGGCCCTGAAGTGTTGTGTCCTTGAGAAACTGGTTGTTCGTCCACACCGAGGCCACGGTGGTCATCTCGTTGATCGCGACCACCGACGGAGCTTTGTTGCCGAGCACGGTTATCAGGGCGATGGCGGGATTCTCTCCGCCGCCGATCCTGGGCTCACCTCCGGTTGCAATCAGGTAGAGACTTGTGTCAGCGCCGGTCTCCGGGCTGTTGATTTCAAACCGCCCTTCACCATTCGTTTTTGTCTGCGCGAGCTGCTTCGGTGCTCCAGCGCTTGCTTGCCATAAGGTGACCGTCGAGTTGGCAATCGGCGCGCCTCCGCCGAGGACTTGGCCTTTGATTATTTGGCCAGCAAGGGCGGTACCCGTCGGGACGGCAAGCAGCAGAGCTATAACAACAATCAGCCGTGGCCTGGTGGTCATGACAAATGGCTCCTCGAATGGATTTGCTCGTTGCTCTGGTATTCACTGCGAAGTGCAGCGAGCGTGCGGGCAGCTCACATACTGTGGGTGCCTGAACCCGCTGCGATAGTTGTGCAAGAAAGAGTGTTCTTGAGTGGCGAAATTTTATAACGGCTCAGGGGCACGTGTCCAACAAGCTGATATCTGGGTAGTGTCCTAATTTGCCCATGTCACGCTCCGAGAGTGGTCTGAATCGTGCTACGAACCCACTCCGAGACGGTCTGTTTGTTGGCCCGCGCTGCCGCCTCTACAGCTTTGATTCCCTCAGCAGTGAAGCGCACAGGCACAATCTTGCCCTTCGCTTCACCCTTCGGCAGCTTTGGCCTTCCAGGTTTACGCTTCTTCTGGTTCACTGGCTCTAAACTCCTCGCGGATTGCGGCTCTTACTGCCATTGCTGCCGATATAACAGGCGGAAGATGTAAGACCGTGACGTGCTTCTTGGGCTTGGCGGGGTCGTCAGTATCGTGCGACCACGCATATACTCGGCTGGCCTCTGGATGGCCACGCAAATCAAATACCTCGACTACGCCCTCCCAAACCGTTTGCCCCTGAAAGGTCTCTTTCACTGGTACGCTTTTCACGTGCGTAGCTTCTGCACCGTGCAGCTTTCTTATTACATCTCGTAACTCGTCAAGATAGACGCTCACGCCACCGCCTCTAACAGGTCGCCTACACTCCAGAAGTCCCGCTCGACACCAGCCGCCATTGCAGGAGTGCAGCGCAACGTATTGTGCCGCTTCACAAAGTTGTAGTAGGCGAAGTGCAGTCCGACTGCGGCCTCGAAATTCTCGCGCTTCTTACTGAAGGCCAGTGTGAGGCGAGTAAGCCTCCTCATGTGAAGGCGAGTCGTAGCATTCAGTCGCTCAATATAGCTCGTAGAAATCAGCCGCTCATCAGGGTTTCCGGTGATGACCTTCTTCTCGGAAGAGACGAACTCAGGAGCGCTGTAGCGGCGGTTGTCGGTTACTTCTTCGTGTCCGTAGGTTTTCACGATTTGCGCGAAGTCCACTTCCGAACCAAAGGCGCTCTCTATGGCTTCCACATAGGCTCTCAGGCCATCCGTAGAGATTTGTACCCGATTGCGCATCCGGCTCGCCACGTCGCTTACAAAAGCCTTTGCAGTGGCAATGTCGCGGTCACCGACCTTAAACGCGGGTACTAATTTGGTCTCCGCATCAATCGCGCAGAACGTCCAGACGTTGCCGACTGGTCGAGGCTCGTTCAAGCGCACATTGCGGTCTTTCTTCCCGACAAAACCCCATATCTCATCCATCTCCAAGCGAGTACAAGATAGGTCGCGCATCTTGGCATCCATTAGGCGCGTGCATCCCTGCCCCACCTTTACGCCTAACCGCATAACTGTGTCTCGGTGAACGCCCGTCATGCGCTCGATTGAACGGATGCTGGAGCCTTCAGCCAATGCGCTAATCGCCGCAATTTGCTTATCAGTGCTGAGCACATGTGCCATGAGTATTAATGTATTACGATAATTGCGGGTTGTCAAGTATTTTTGTGTTACAATTTTTCCGTTATGCTGAAAGGGTTGGCGGTTATCGGATTGTTTGGAGCATTCCTGCTTGGGTGGCCAACCGTGGCCGAAGATCAGCAAGCCGCTCCCCATGCAAGCACTAGCAAGGCCACCCAGAATAAACAACCAGTCCCTCCTACGCATATTGTTATTGACCCAACGCTTCCCCCCTCGGCCAGCGAGACAGAACCCGCCGCTAGTCAGAGCCAACCCCCAGAGAAACCGCTGCCCCGGTTCGAGCGACCCGAATGGGTCATCGTATACGTCACGATAGTTTATGCATTCATTGCGTGGCTTACTCTGGTCGCCATTAAGCGCCAAGCTAACACGATGGAAAAACAACTCGCCGACGCGAAGGAGTCGGGAAAACATACGGAAACACTCGCCCAACAAGCTGTTAAACAGTCGGAGTTGACTCAGCGACAACTTGATCTGACGAATCGGCCATGGATTGCCATTGATTTGGTTGAACCCGCTTCCGATCTCCGTTTTAGAGAGGACGGGTGCCTTGAAATTCATTTTCGCTACCAAATTAGAAATGTCGGACACTCGGTTGCTCAACATGTTTTGCCGTGGGTAGAACCGATCATTACTGGCATAGACAACCCGGTTGAAGTCCGATCTCGAATCTCCGAACAGTTGAAAAGGCCCCTCAATAGCTCCTTCGATCACGGTAAGTTGATCTTTCCAACTCAGATAATCATCGACAATTACCCTGTTCTCATTCGGCCCGAAACGCTGGCAAACGCCATCAGCAACTCGCCCTTCAAGCAAGATGGAAAGACAATTGCTTGCATTGGAATTGAGGTTTTTGTCTGTTTTGACTACCAGTCCACTCTCGACGCCAGTAAGCATCATCAGACGCAGAATATGTATCTGATTGGCTACGGAGACGAACAGGGGCGCGTAATGGGCGCTTTCTATCCCAAAACGAAGGTATACCCCCGTCCTCACCTTGTCCTGACATTTAAGGGTTATGGAGCCTACGCCGATTGATACAACCGCCAATAAGGACAGCGCCAATCCCGCGAAGGCCCGTCGCTTCCCCCGACTTCCCCCAAATGCGGGGCGGCAAATTAGGACACTACCGATATCTGG
>CAWAKG010000026.1:0-261193 GCA_963782505.1 uncultured Acidobacteriaceae bacterium
GATGCAGTCGCTTATTGCTGGTGATTAGCTACTCGCCCCATTCCCATCGCGCCCTTTTCTCTTGACCTCGATGCTCAGGCGCTTGATCTTCTGGTTCAGCGTAGAGAGAGGTACGCGGAAGCGGTCGGCGGCTTCGGTCTGGTTCCAGTGGCACTTCTCCAGCATGTCGCTGATGATGCGCCGCTCGCAATCCTCCATGATCTCGAACAGTGAAGCATCAGGGCGATGCTCCATCAGTGCAAGTCTCGCCGCACGGCCGGCGATGTTGTCGGGCAGCAGATCGACGGTAAGATTGGAGCCGTTGGCCAGGACCACCGCGCGCTCCACGACGTTCTCCAGTTCGCGCACGTTGCCTGGCCAGTCGTAATCCATCAGCGGGCGTAGGGCCTCCGGCGTGATGCGCAGCGGAGGCTTCTCATTTTCGCGCGCGAACTTGTCGACAAAATGGCAGGCCAGGAGCGGGATGTCGTTTTTGCGCTGACGTAGCGGCGGCAGATCGATGGTGATGACGTTCAGACGATAGAAGAGATCTTCGCGAAACTTTCCTTCCTTCACCTGCTGCTTCAGGTCGATGTTGGTGGCCGCGATGATGCGCACATCGACCTGGATCTCGTTCACACCCCCCAGATGCATGAAGCGCCGGTCCTGCAACACGCGCAAGATCTTCGCCTGCGTTTCCAACCCCATGGTGCCTATTTCATCGAGGAACAAAGTCCCACGATCGGCTACTTCGAACAGTCCTTTCTTGCTGGCGATGGCGCTGGTGAATGCACCCTTCACGTGCCCGAACAGGGTCGACTCCAACAGGTCGGCCGGTACCGATCCCGTATTGACGGGCACAAACGCGCGGTCGCGGCGGGTGGAGTTCATGTGGATCGCTTTCGCGATCAACTCCTTGCCGGTACCGCTTTCGCCTTGCAACAAAATCGTCGAACGGCTGGGCGCCACTTGCGCCACCAGGTCGAAGATACGCAGCATCGGCTCGCTCTTGCCAACGATGTTTTCGAAGCTGTAGCGCTCCTTCAGGGCGCGCTTCAGATGGACGACTTCTTCTTCGGCGCGGCGCCGCCCGACAGCCGTGCGTATGTCAGCTAGCAGCTTCTCGTTGTCCCAGGGCTTCTGGATGAAGTTCGTAGCTCCCGCCTGCATGGCGTTGACCGCGTTTTCCACCGTCCCATAGGCCGTAATCATGATAACGGCCAGTTCTGAGTCCCGCTCGCGTATCTCCTCAAGGATCTCTATGCCATTGCGCTCCGGCAGGGCGAAGTCGAGCAGGACGAGATCAAATGGCCGATCCGCCAGACGCGCCAGTCCCTCGGTGCCGTCCGTC
The DNA here is from genome assembly GCA_963782505.1 of uncultured Acidobacteriaceae bacterium. Classification (GTDB taxonomy): domain Bacteria; phylum Acidobacteriota; class Terriglobia; order Terriglobales; family Acidobacteriaceae; genus CAVVDY01. Next base: position 1,331 of record CAWAKG010000026.1, read on the forward strand.
GCGGTCTCTACCTCGTAGCCTTCGATCTCCAGCAAGGTCTGCAACGATTCGCGGATCGCGGCTTCGTCATCGATGATGAGCACCGAGCCCTGCGACGCTGCTTCGTCGTGGCTGCTCATGGCTCGGCCCAGTGTTGCTTCAGGCATTGACTGCTTTCCTAATCAGCGGGAATTCCATGGTGAACGTTGTACCTTCACCGGGCTTGCTGTTTACTCGAATCTTGCCCGCGTGCTCCTGGATAATTCCGTACGTAACCGACAGACCCAGCCCTGTTCCGCCGCTGTGTCCCGTCTTGGGTTTGTTTTTGGTCGTAAAGAAAGGATCGTAGATGCGATGAATGTGCTCTTGCGCGATTCCCGTGCCGCTGTCGGTGACCGTGACCCGGATGTTATGCCCGTTGTGGGTCGCGACCATAAGCGTTCCGCCAGAAGGCATGGCGTCTTTGGCGTTGAGGAAAAGGTTGAGGAATACCTGCTGCAACTTTCCGGTGTTTCCGTAAATTGGAGGCAATCCCGCCGCCAGATCCTGGACAACTTTCACCCGCGCCACCTTCAATTGATGTTCCAGCAGCATGAGCGTGTCCTGAATCACACGATTGACATCGACGCTGGTGAACTCGGTGCTGGACGTACGCGAGAAGTTCAACAGGCTGTTGACGATCTCCGACGCGCGGAACGTCTGGCGCGTGATCTTGTCGAGCAACTCCGACTTCTTCGCGTCCCCGTTCACCTGTTTGGCAAGCATCTGCGCATAGGACGAGATCACAGCCAGCGGAGTGTTCACTTCGTGCGCTACACCGGCGGCGAGCAATCCGATGGACGACAACTTTTCTGCCTGCGAGAGTTGCCCTTCCAGTTCAACGCGCTCGGTGATGTCGTCGACGATGATTAACCGCCCGATCACACTGAAATCCTTGCTGACCAGCGGAGCAATCGCGATGTTCGTGGTACGTGACTCGCCAACCGTGGTTCCCAGCCGGAACTTATACATGTTGTGGATACCCGGACTTTGCCGTACGCGGTAATACTCCTCGAGGAATTCGGCTGGAAAGACATGGTCCAATCCCATGCCCAAAACATCAGCCCGAGGTTTGGCGAACATCACCTCCATCTGCGAATTCCACGACTCGATGCGATCTTCCAGGTCCACCGCAAGCACACCAACGCTGATGGACTCTACGATGTTTTCGCTGAATTCCTTGAGCCGCTCATACTGTTCCGCCTTGCGTTCCAGCGACTCATAAAGTCTGGCATTCTGGATGGCGATGCCGATGTAACCGGCGAGCGTTTCCAGCAACTGCACGTCTTCGGTCGAAAGGAAGTCGCCTTCGGATGTCTTCCCTAATCCGAGCACCGCAATCATTCGGTTCATCACCGTGCAGGGGATGTAATAGTGCAGATCGAGCTTGCGAATCGTCTCCTGCGCCTCAGGAGTTTCGCGCATCGCATGGGCGGTGTTGTCGAAGAACAGATGTCCCGCTTCCCACTCCGGCCGGGCAAGGTTGAGGAAGTGCAGGTCAAGACCCAGCGTGTTCGAGATGCCATACGACTTGGCCAGCGTGAACTGCTCCGACTGCTCGGGATTTGACAGGAAGATCGCCATGCGATCCACCATCAAGGTCCGCGAGAGGCGGTCAATGATGGAGGTGAGCATCTGATCGAGATCGGTTTCGGAGTTCAACTCCCGGCCAAACTCAATCAGCGTCTTCCGGTAGTCATATCGTTTCTGATAGAAAAACTTGTCCAGATAATCCTGCACCCAATTCTTGAAGGGATCGAACAGCAGCGCCGTAACTGCGATGGCGATAATCAGACCGATGGGCCCGGCGCTGGGGAAGTTCTTGTGGAACAGCTCCGAAATGCCTCCGACTACCGCGAAATATGCCGCTGTGATCGATCCGGCAGCAATGGTGTAGGCCATGCCGCGCTTGAAGATCAGATCGACATCCATCAGCCGGTAACGGAAGATGGCGTACCCAAAGGTCAATGGCAGGAACACCAGTGACAGCACCGACACCTTCATTCCCAGCGAAGGCGTCGCTGTACCGCGCAGGAAGGGAATCACATAGAACAACGTAAAAGGCACGACGGCCAGAATGGTGCCGCGTGTGACCCACTTCATCTGCTGCCGGAGAATTGCAGTTCTTGCCTGGCGATAGCTGTCCCAGAGCACAAGCGTCGCGATCAGAAAGTAGACGGCGAGATAAACCATCTCGACCCGGTCGAGATTGAATTTCAGCATTTCGCTGGGCTGCGCCCACTCGAAGATCGCCATGTGAACGCATAGCAGGATCGTGCCCGGAACGTACACCGCCGGAATCAACCAGCGTTGGCGGTCGACCGCTGCGCGGCGCTCGGGAAATGTCAGGGCGAAATGCAGAAACAGCGCCGGCTGCAGCAGCCACGCCACCACGTTCGACCAGTACACGATCTGATCGAATAGGTTCCACTTGCCGGTGTAATGAAATGCGTAGAAGACAAACGAGACCAGGCAGAATATGTAAAAGTGGGTGCTCTTCGGGGCCGTCCAGCGGCGCAGTAGAACGTAAAGGCCGATGCCGAGGTACACCAGGGCTATCAGCCGAAGTCCGATGTTCAGCGACCGATCAGTTGGAACCAGAATCAGCGGGGCTTCCAGGGCCACGCCATGCCGCTGGAGCGAGTATGTGGCCTTCGACCAGATACCAACGCGGAAGAGTTGACGCTCGAAACTGCCGACGTTAGTGATGGCGTGGCCGTCAACGGAGAGCAGCAGGTCGCCCACCTTCACGCCCGCCTTTTCGCCGGGGCCCTCAGGATCGACTCGCTGCGCCCTGAGGTGAGAGCCATCCTCGGTCCACCAGACGCCGTCCGTGGGCGTAGGAAAATCGCCGCCCTTCTGGAAGTCGATCCAAGCGAACACCACCGCCGCTACGCTGATCAGCGCCAGGAAGATAGCGAAGAACCGGGTCTGCAGGTCTCTCGGCATCGGACTACTTGGCTGGTGGAATTGGACGCTTCTCGAAGGCACACCAGACCTTATCTTCCCAATCTGCAACTCAGATGCCACAGAACTATGCCCGACGACACCGCTAAGTAGCGGGATATCAGTAACATCCTAAATTGTAGAACAGATGTTGCCCGAGAAATATGAATTTTGGAATTACCGTGTGGAAAAGGGGAGCGATGTCGATGGTTTTGGATTCCATTCTCAATGTTGAAGTTACCCGCAATCAGTACAGTAACCTTGGCTGGACTGGCAGGCTGCCATAGACCTCCTGACGCTGAAGGCACCTTCGTGAATGGGCCTAAATGTCTCCGGGGCGGGTTCCTCGAAAGTGACCCGGGCCTGAGACTAGGCGCTTGCCCGGGTACATTGAGTCTTGCTTGCTAGACTACCTTGCAACAAGTCCGGCGGCGGAAGCCGGAATGTTCGAGACGCTGTTTACCGGGCTCAGCGAGCCGTCGATGTCAACGGCAAAACCCTGGATGTTACTGGTTCCTGGCGTCAGGAAGTACAGATAGCGCTTGTCGTTGCTTATCGCCGCGTCCAGCGGGCCGCTGCCGGAGCCGGTGTTGGCCGCTACCGCATTCAACAGCTGCAGAGCTCCGTCGAAGCCGATCGCGTAAGACGAGACGGACCACTGCCGGTGTTGGTTGCATATGCGTAACGGCCGTCGCCGCTCAGTACGACCCAGCAAGGCGCGGTCTGGTAGTCGGCAACAGATCCGCTGATGGTATGAAGCGCTCCCATGCGCGAGACGGAATAGGAAGACACCGCGCCAGCGTTGGGCATTCCGCCAACTGCCTCGGAGACAAAAACCTGCCCGCGGTTGCCAATGGCGAATCCGAAGGGCGTGGGGCTTGCAGAAGGATAGACCGTTGGCCCGGAAGCCATTCCATTCTGATCAACCGGGTCCTTGCGCAGTACTGCCGGTTACGAGGGCCGCATCGCCTCGCGCCAGTCTGCAGCGGATCAACTTCCGTCTCCCGCCGATGGATTACTTCGTCTGCCATTAAGCTTTCAATAATAGTCGTTGAGACGCGGGCAAACCCCCGGCGTGTTCGACCACCTGGTAGCCACGCTCCAGGCGAGGCTTTTCGCCGCACGACGAGACTAGACTGAGTGGTTGCCTTGAGATTGGAGACTCGCGGAAGGAAGTCGTCGGGAGAGTTGGTGTGCTTTCGCTACTTCGCGAGGTAGGACTTTAATTTCTCCTCGATTATGGCCGCGTCCATGCTCTCGCCCCGGTTGAGCTGCTCCAGGATCTTGTCCACCGCCTGTTTGCCCTCCTGTCGCTCACGATGCAGCAGGAAGCCGTCGAACACATGCTCGCCGCGCATGGCCTCGGCAATCTCGGTGTCCTTGTCGTGTTCGCCGAGTTCGGTGAAGTAAACGACCTTGTACTGACCGGTCAGCGCAGTGTCCCGGTAGATTTCGAACATAACCTTCTTGGTGTCGCTGGTGAGAGGCATGGCGTATGGAAGATTTTATCTTGCCGGCAGGTTATGGTGGAAGGACACCGGCCAATTTTTGGCCGATGCCTCGCCCTTCACCCGGGATGCACTGCTCGGAGGTGCTTCGGTGTGACACTGTCAACCAACCTCCGAGCACTGACAACTGCTTAATCGTTGGCCGACGAAAGCTCCGGTTGGGACTCAGGTACGAGTGGCGTCAATCCGACCAGTTCGCTCTCCTGCCGCACCGACTTGTGCGTCAGGTTCATGCGTAGCATGCGCTCGTACTCGGCCAGTTGACGCTCCAGTTCCTTCGCCGCATCGGCTTTCTTCAGCAGGTCCTCGTGATAGCGCTTCAGGAAGTAGTCAATTGTCTCCACGCGGATCTTGATCGAGCCGGTCGGCTTATTCTCATCGAGGTCCTTGAAGGCGAAGTACGGCGTGCCCGAATTCTCGATGATGTCTTCGACCACGGTGTAAATCGGGGCATCGTGGCCGCACTTGAAGTTGCTGATCTCGAGCGCGACGAGATTCGGATGGCGAGCGGTAAACTTCGCCGCCCAGATCTTCTGGTTGGTGCTGGCGGAGTACGCATTCTTCCAGACATCCTTGATGTCCAGAGCATGGGTGATGACGCCAGCCCGGACTTCTTCCCCGAACAGGCGGTCGAGCAGGTCTTCGTCCATCGGCAGGTAGCTCTGCGAGAACACCGGGTAGCCCAGCTTCTGGAACTCTTCCATGATTTCGTGATTGAGTCCCGGATCGTGGTGATACACGCGGCCCAGCATCACAATGCCCAGGCGGTTCTCGCGCTCGAGCTGGTCGAGCACTTCGCGGGCGCGCTTCTTCAGCCCAGTGTCGTATTCTTCAAACGCCTTGAACGCGGCTTGCATCGCCCGCTCGTTCTCATCTTCCGAAACACCAAGTATCGGTCCCCACGTCTCCCACATCTGCAAACCGAAGAGCTTCGGATCGTGAATGTTGAGAATCGGGTCGAGATACTGGATCCCGTTCTCGGCAAAGACGTCGCTCTCTTTGGTGAACGCAGCCTTCACGGCATCAGGCGTGGCTGTCACGGTCGGGCACGCGCTGCTGGCGCTGCAATTCTTCAGCGGCTGGTGCAGCGTGTCGATCATCGGGAAGAAGATCGTGTTGAGCGGCTTCTTCTGATGCTTCTGGAAGACCAGGTTATAGACGTGCGGAATGCCGATCTTCGATGGGAAACAGGGATCGATGGCGCCACGGCCCGCGCCGGTGCGGTACAGCTCCTGCGAGGTGAAGTCGGAGTAGATGATATTCTCCGGCTGTACCCCCAGGCTCTCCAGGTAAGCGCTGAACATCGGCGCGTACAGGTACATCTGCAGCACCTTGGGCATGCCGACGCGATGCGTCGCGCGCGCCTTCATCAGCTCGATTCTCTGGTCGACCGAGGCCTTGTTGAAGATCGATGACTTCCACGAACGCGCAGGAATCGGGTCGGCAACGCTCTTCGCATTGCTCGGGCGAAACGCTTCGTGCGCGGCGATATCGACGAAGTTGGGATTCTCCTTCTTCACAGCGTCGAGTCCGGCCTTAATACCGCGCATCGCGTTGACGTCTTCAACCTGGCCCTTTTCGCAGGTCGAAATAATCAAGCGGCGCTCGCCGGTTTGCAGCGGGACTTTCGACTTGAAGACTGGCAGCGGCGACGAAGTGTCGAGCTTGTCGTCATCTCCGGTTTTGACATCAATGAATGTGCGCAGGCAGTTGTTCTTGCAAAAATAGCAGCGTGTCTCTTCATTGCGCGTCGTACGGTAGCCGATTTTCATCACCGCATCGATGCCGATGAACGAAGTGCGATGCCCGTTCTTGTAGAGACGAATCGCTTCGACACCCGCGCCGATTGCGCCAGACTCGCCGCAGTGTTCGTGCACGATAACTTCCGGCCCGTGATCGACGCCGTGGAAGTGCGAGCGTATGAAGTCAACTTCCGACTTTACTGCCGCCAGGTTCTTCTGCGTACCACCCTGCAGAATGAAGCGCGAACCCAGCTTGGCAAGGTTCGGAATCGCTGCGACGTACAGGAAGATGTTCTTCGGCAGCACCGCCGCAAGTCCGGCGAGGATCTCTTCGCCGCGCCAGCCCTGGCGCTGGAAGTTCACGATGTCGGACTGCATGAACACCGCGCAGCCATAGCCGAACACCGGCATGGTGTTGGCGCCGAACGCAATATCCGCGTACTCCTCGACCTTGTAGCCCAGCGCCTCCGCTGTGCCCTGCAGGAAGTATCCATTGCCCGCCGAGCACTGCGTATTCAGCTTGAAGTCTTTAACACGGCCGTCCTTCAAGACGATGAGCTTGATGTCCTGCCCGCCCACATCCACGATGACGTGCGGGTCCTTGTAGAACTTCATCGCCGACTCGGTATGCGCGACGGTTTCGACCAGCGCGACATCGGCCTTCAGAACATCCTTCAGAACATCCTTCGCGTAGCCGGTAGTGCCCACGCCAAGAACTTCCAGCGTCGCGCCCTGCGAGTCCACCTGCTGGCGTATCGCCGCGAACATGTCGATGGTGTCCTGAATCGGGTTGCCACCCGATAGCTGGTAGGCCTTGCACAGCACCTCACCGCCCTCGGAGAGCAGCACGGCTTTGGTCGAAGTTGAACCGCCGTCGAGGCCGATGAATCCGCTGATGACATGGCCCGTTTCGAACGTCGCGCCCCTGAACTTGGGAATCGTGTACTGCTTCTTGAACTCTGCGAGCTCTTCTTCGGAGGTGCTCAGCCCGGCAGCGCCTGACTTTTCCTTCTCTGCCTGGCGACCAACCAGAATGTAGTCCTCCAGACACTCGGTGCCCATATAGACGCCGACATCCGGATCTTCGTCCTTGCCGAATTCGACCGCGCCGATAGCAGCGAAGTATTGCGCGTTTTCAGGGACCTTGATCAGGTCTTCCGGCTTCGCACCTTCGGGCAACTGGACCTTGCGCTCTTCCCACATCCTGGGAATGTTCTGCTGCCAGGCTTCTTTCATGCCGCGAATGAAGCTGTTTGGACCACCTAACAGCAGCACGTGCGGACGCAATGTGTGCCCGCGAGTAAGCACCGTGAGATTCTGCAAAACGATAGCGTCGAACAAAGACGCCATGAGCTGATCGGGAGGGATGCCCTGCTTCTGCAGGCCGTTGATGTCCGTCTCGGCGAACACGCCGCACTTGCCCGCGACCGGATGCAGCTTAATCCCGGTGTAACCCTGGTTGCCGAGGTCTTCGGTAGGAATCTTAAGCTTGGCGTTGATCTTGTCGATGACGGCGCCCGTGCCGCCGGCACACTTGTCATTCATTGACGGGATTTTCTTCTTGCGGCCGGTGGCCTCGTCTTCCTTGAAGACGATGATCTTGGCGTCCTGCCCACCCAACTCGATAACCGAGTTCACTTCGGGATGCATCTTCTCGACGGCCAGCGAAACCGCCGTGACTTCTTGCACAAATTTCGCGCCGACCAGGTTTGCCAGCGCGCCGCCGCCTGAGCCGGTGATGAAGATGCGGCAGTTGTGCGGTGCAATGCCGGCCTCCTCCTGCATGCGCTTCAGGAACTCCAGCGTCTTTTCCGGCTGCTTGGTCTCGTGGCGCTGGTAGTCGCTCCAGATGATCTCGTCGGTCTCAGCGTTCACGATGACCGCCTTGACCGTGGTCGAACCGACGTCCATTCCGACCATGTAGACCATCTTGTGTCCGGATTGCGCAGAAACCTCGCGGGATTTGGCCAGGATGCGCGCAGGCAGCGTGTCGGGCGATGCGCTCTTGATCAGATCATTGAGCTGAACATCGACCTTGGCAGCGCCGGTACTACGCATCCGTGCTGGTGCGAGTTTGAACTCACTTGGAACCTCCTGGAGTTCTTGTCCGGGGGCTGAGGCCCCTCTTATTATGAGCCGTTGAACGGTTTCCATTGCCAAGATGCGCGTCAAGGCACGACTTCAGTCGTGCCGCAACGGATGTGTTATTGCTTTCGAGCCGGCTTCAGACGGCGGAATCTGCCGTCACCTACGGGACTCGAATTAGATAAATGAAAGAGCTTGTCGGTACGACTGAAGTCGTGCCCTGACGCGAATCTTCGCAAAAGTTAGTCCTCGAAGTTGCCTTCAATTCTCCTGAATCCAACCTTGGCATGCTTCCAAAGCCACTTGATGACGCGCTCATCGTTGTAGCAGAAAGCCAGGATGTGATTCAGCGTCGAGAAGCAGGTCTTCTGGCATTCCTTCTTCATCTCAACCAGTTGCTTCCGCTCGAACTTGTGGTTCTCGATGGTGCCCCAGTCGTAGCTGGCGTTGTACATGGGGAAGCACGGCGCAAGGGTACCGTCCACACGAACAATCAGCGAGTTCATGCCCGCGCGGCAGCCCCAGTCGTGCATGTTGCCCTCGATGAACTCCTTCATCTGCGCCAGGCGCTTCACCGAGTTCACCATCTTGTAGCCGGAGTTCTGCTTGTCAATCAGCCAGTCGATCAGCTCGGCCACCACCGGATGATCTTCCTTGCGGATGAACGTCGGATTACTCTCGTAGTGTTTGAACGCAGGCTGCTCGGTCATCGGCGACTCGCAGATGTGGTAGTCGGTCGCGATGCCGTTGTCGTGCGCGAGCTCCGTCAACTGCTTCACGTCGTCGAGATTGTTGCGGCAGATGTTGATATTCAGAAAACACGAGTAGCCGTATTTGTACTGCTTCTTCACCATATAGTCGAAGTGCGAACGGATCGGCACCATCGCTTTCGGCAGCCCGCGGCCCGGGACGTCGTCCCACGCATCTACCGCTAAGTTAATGGTTGAAACCCCGGCGTCAGCGACCTTATCGATTACCTTCGGCCACAGCAGGCGTCCGTTGGTGGGCAGATAGATCCAGAAACCTTTCTTCGCCGCGTAGTAGATGATCTTATGTGCGAAGTCGGGACGCAGCAGCGGTTCGCCGCCCATTAGCGCCAGTACGCCGGCGCCGGATTCGCGCAGCCAATCGACGGAACGCTTCGCCACGTCCTCGGTCATTCCACGAACCGTGTTGTCGAAGGCCCAGCAGTAATGGCAATCCAGGTTGCACTTCCACTCGTTGAAGAGGTAGGCAATGATGGGGTGAAAATCACCCGGCAAGACGCGCGAGCGGAAGAATGGGAACGCCCAGCCACGCATTGCACGGTAGATGTCTTTGGTGCGGACCTTGCGCTTTCCGTTGACGAAGAAATCTTCGTCGGGCGCCGCCATCAGCTCCGGGTACTGCGGGAACACAGGCTCAGGCAGGGTCTGCTCCTGTCCGTCCTTCGGTGCTGGAAGCAGCGTGCGCGCGTCAGGAGGCTTCATGAGCAAATCGTGAAGCTGCACATCAAGACGAAAAGTTGGAGCGGACGTCGAGCTCTCTGTCGTTGGAGCGATTGGCGTTTCCACCTCTGGCATTGCCTTGGCTGTCCTTTCTTCAGTCGTATCAACAACGCCGGCGTTAGGCGAGGCCGGTTTGGGCTACACAATTAAATCTTAGGCCTGGAAGCGCAAAGTTTGAACCTCCAGGCCTATATTGAAACACTACGCGATTGCCAATTCTCGCTCCTGCACCTGACGCTTGGGAGCCGGAACGCGCTTGATGCGAGTCTTACCGTTCATCAGGTCGCTGACGTGCAGAACGAAGTTCGCGGCGATGCCCGTCACTCCGTCCTTGTGCGGCACGGGATAGAACAGGTTGCGCAGCTCAGGATGGTCGGCAACGTAATCTTTGATGTCCTCCAGGCGCTTGCCGGTCGATTGCAGCACCTGCTCGAATTCCATGCGGGCTTTGACCTTGGCTTCGCCCAGCGCCATCTGCACGCGGCTGTGGGCGTTGATCTCGCCTTCGCCCGAGGTTTCGATGGGCAGGAAGATCATCTCCTTGAAGTGGTTGGCCACGCCCGACTGCACACCGTCGGACTGCGATGAGGGCATGCATCCGAACGGCTTCAGGGCCAGAACCATGTGGCACAGGCGGTTCTTGGTGTAATAAACGTTCTTGGCGACTTCCAGGTGACCCTCGCCGCCACGCGCGAACTCGTTGTAGAAGGGGTTGGCCATCTCGGCCAGCACTTTCTGGTCAACCAGTTCGTGTGCGATGTTGCCCAGCGCTTCCACCACGCGCTCATACTGGCGTGCGTAGATGCGCTCGCCGATTCCGATCATCCACTGCTTTTTGCGGAAGTGGAGCTCGTTCATTGCCTGCTTGTGCAACTCCCACGGCTTGACCTTCTTATAAGGAGCATCCAGCGCGCGCTTGGCTTTGGCACGCGCCTTCACCTGGTACATCATGTACATCACCCAGGTGCCGATGGGCTCAACCAGTACCTGCGCGCCTTCGCGCTCCAGAAACTCGAACATGTGGAAGTTGCCGTCACCTTCGGTGATCTGCGCCCAGAACTCGCCGATGATCTTCACCACCGGCTTCACCTTCAGACGGTCCACTTCGATGGTGCCGAGCTGATCGTGAACTGCCTGCAGAGCGTCTTTATAGGGATTGCCGTACAGCTGCTCGCGAACCTTCAGCAGCGAGTTGACCCAGACTTCCCACTTCGCTCCCTTGCTGGCGCGGATCTTCTTCGCCATCCATTCCGGCAAGTCTTCGTGATCCTCGAAGGGCTTGCGCTCACGCAGCATGGTGCAGAGCGTGTCCATGCTCTCCGCAAAGACCTTGTCGGTCTTGCCCTTCTCTGCCTCGTAAGGACGGATGCGGTAGATCATCTCGTTCATGATGTCGCCGAGGTTCAGCGCATTGAACATGCCTAAACCGAAGTCGACGGTGAACTTGAGTCCGGCTTCGCCCGAACCGGCCTTGATGCCGTCATTTTGCTGGAACAGCAGCACGCGGAATTTTTCGAAACCGGCATTCTGCAAGGCAAGCCGATACTCCGCCTCGTACATGCCGAAGCGGCACGGGCCGCACGAGCCGGCAGTAAAGAAGACATAGTTGTTGCAGATTTCGTCTTTTGACAGTCCCTGCGAATGCAGAAATTGCAGGTACTGCACCAGGTTGCCGACGGTGAAGTACGTCGGATTGCACTGTCCGTTGTTACCGTATTCCTTTCCGATCTGAAAGGCGGAAACGTTGGGCACGGGCAGAATGTCGCAGTTATAACCACAACCCTTGAATACGGCCTGGATAACTCGCTCGTGCTTCCACGTCAGTCCTCCGAAGAGAATGGTCACGTTGCCGCGCTCTTCAGCGCCGAAGGCACGTTCCACCGGACGGCGGAAGTGACGGACCGGGCCGCTGTCGAGGCCCATCATGCTGGCGAGCCGCGCGCGCTCATGGGCGAGCTTGCGCTGAATCTCTTCTTCACTTGGCGGCGACGCGACGAGCGTGTCGAGGGGGATATCGATGCGAGTCACAGACATAGGATGTGTCCTTTGCGCAGATTGAGATTCGCAGTACTTGGGCCTACGGTCTTGCTTTTTGGTGTCTTACTTTTTGGGAAAACCCGCGAATGGCAAGCACACGTACCGCGTGAGCAAATACACGGTCGGTGGCAGCGGGTGAAAACTCTCACGTCGAGATTACTCGGTGAAGCCCTGAGCTCGTTGAGCCACGCCTAGGGAGATGACGGCTCGCACTCTCCCCACTGATTGACTTTAATTATGCAACTTGGGGGCGTCTTCGGCAAGACGGTAGGCAGATTGTTGTCAAATTTTTGCAAAGCCGTAATTTCCCCTGCCAAAATGGCAGTTTATTGGACGTAGGTGGTAGGACGCAAAGGGCCTGCAGAGCGTTGTCCAGGCGGAGTGTCCATTGGCTCCCGGTGACCTCAAAAACCCATGTCTGGCTTCTCTCACCTCTATAATCGTGGATTGCTAAACGAAACCAGTCAGTGAGGCAAGCTTGGCTTACCAGGACCTTAGAGAGTGGATCTCTGCGCTCGACCGCGCCGGAGAACTCAAGCGCATTAAGGCGGAAGTCGATCCCGTCCTCGAAATCACCGAGATTACCGACCGGGTTTCGAAATGGGGACCGCGCGGCTCGCATGGGCCCGGGGGACCGGCGCTGCTGTTCGAGAACGTCAAGGGCTATCCCGGCTCGCGGGTACTCATTAATCAGTTTGGTTCCGAGCGCCGCATGAGAATGGCGCTCGATGTCGATTCGCTGGACGAGATCGCCGACCGTATCAAGTACTTTATGGACGTCAAATCGCCCGAGGGCCTGCTCGACAAAATCAAGATGCTGCCGATGCTCGCCGATCTGGGCAAGTTCTTCCCCAGGGAAGTGAAGAGCGGGCCATGCAAGGAAGTCATCAAGCACGACAACTTCTCGCTGCTCGATTTCCCCATCTTGCAGTGCTGGCCCAATGACGGTGGGCGTTTTATCACCCTGCCCTCGGTCGTCACCAAAGACCCGATTAAAGGAAAGCGCAATGTCGGCGTATATCGCATGCACGTCTACGACGATCGCAGCACGGGTATGCACTGGCAGCGCCAGAAGCAGGGCGCCGAACACTACCGCGAGCGTATGCGTCGCGCCGCAGCCCATGGCGAAGCTCAGCCGGTCACCGCCGCGCTTGACATGATGGCGCGCTCCAGCGGCGGCTCGCGCGTAGCCGAAGGCAAGCAGGTCACTGGACGTATGCCCGTCGCGGTCGCGATTGGCACCGATCCGGCCATCGCGTTCTCGTCCATCGTTCCTGCGCCGCCAGACATTGACGAGTTCTTGATCGCCAGCTTTCTCAGGCACAAGCCGGTCGAGTTGGTGAAGTGCGAGACGGTGGACATCGAAGTCCCGGCCAACTCCGAAATCGTGCTCGAAGGCTACGTGCAACTCGACGAGTTGCGCCCGGAAGGCCCCTTCGGCGATCACACCGGCTTCTACACCATGGAGGACCTCTATCCAGTCTTCCACGTCACCTGCATCACGCACCGCAAGGACCCGATCTACTCGACCACCATAGTCGGCAAGCCCCCGATGGAAGATGCATGGATGGGCAAGGCCGTCGAGCGCATCTTCCTGCCGCTCATGCGGCTGACAATCCCCGAACTCGTCGACGTCAACCTGCCTATCGAAGGCATCTTTCACAACCTGATGATCGTCTCCATCAAGAAGTCGTATCCCGGCCAGGCGCGCAAGGTGATGAACGGTATCTGGGCGCTCGGCCAGGCCATGTCGACCAAGTGCATTCTGGTCGTCGACGAAGATGTGAACGTGCAAGACATCGGTGAGGTCACGCTGAAAGTCCTGAACAACATCGATCCGGAGCGCGACATCCAGTTCACGCTTGGCCCGGTCGACTCGCTCGACCACGCTTCGCGCCTGCCTGACTTCGGCTCAAAGATGGGCGTCGACGCAACGCGCAAGTGGCCCAGCGAAGGCTTCACGCGCCCCTGGCCGGACGAGATCACCATGGACCCAGAGACAAAAGAGCGTGTGACGAAGCGGTGGAAAGAGTTCGGCTTAGGTTAGAAGTGAATGCTGACTCTCACCGAAGCCGCCGCACAAATTCGCACGCGCAAGCTGTCGCCAGTTGATCTGACGCGCGAATGCCTGGCGCGCATCGAGCGGCTCAATTCCACGCTCAACGCCTTCATCACCGTGACCAGCGAGCTCGCGCTCCAACAGGCCCAGCACGCCGAACAGGAAATCACCGCCGGCAACTATCGCGGTGCGCTGCACGGCATTCCTTTCGCATTGAAGGACAACATCGATACCGCGGGCGTACGCACCACGGCGGCTAGCAATCAGTATCACGACCGCGTTCCCAGCGAAGACGCCGAGATCGTCCGGCAACTGAAACTCACGGGCGCGGTGATCGTCGGCAAGACCAACTTGCACGAGTTCGCCTTCGGCGGCAGCGGCGTGATCAGTGCTTTCGGGCCTGCGCGGAATCCCTGGGACGCCGCTCGCATCACCGGCGGCTCCTCTTCCGGCGCGGCAACAGCGGTTGCCGCGGGAATGTGCGTTGCCGCAATCGGGACTGACACAGCGGGATCAGTCCGCTGTCCTGCAGCGCTATGCGGAGTCGTCGGTCATCGTCCCAGCCAGGGCGTGTTGAGCAACGCGGGCATCATTCCGCTGGCCGAATCGTTCGATACTCCGGGACCGATCACGCGCACTGTCGCCGATTCTATCGAGGTCCTTCGCGCGCTGGCTCCAGTCGGCTGCCCCTCGCTGTTTGCCGATCCGAACAGTTTAGAAATCAAGCAACTCAAGGTGGGAGTTGCGCGGGAACTCACATCGAATCTCGATGCCGAAGTCGGCACTCGTTTCGAAGAGGCCGTACGTTGCGTGTCCAAGCTTGTCGCCGGCGTTTCCGATGTGAAGTTCACGTTCCTCGCCCCCTGGCCGGTGCGCAACTTCGAGATCAACCGCTACCACGCCGGGATGATGCAGCACTCGCCCGAGCTTTACGATCCTCGAACCCTGGACCGGCTGCGCAGCGCCGCCACCATCAGCGAGACGGATTACGTCGTTCAGTGCGAGCAACTGAAAACCGCCTTGGCGACGAACTCCGTATTCGACGAAGTTGACTTCATCCTCTCGCCTACGGTGCCGGTTCCGGCACCACTGCTCGCCGGCCTGGAAGCCATGGACTCCGCCGCCCTGCGCACCTACGAGCTGCAATCCTTGCTCCCCAACACACTGCCGTCCAGCTTCTTGTGGTGGCCCGGCGTCTCTGTGCCCTGCGGATTCACCGGCTCGGGCCTGCCGGTTGGGCTGCAAATCTCAGGCCGACCCGGGCGCGGACTTGCAGGTGCTGCAGCTAGCACAAACCTACGAACAAGCCACCAAGTGGCATCAGCAAACGCCTACCGTGTAAGCAGGCCGCTACTGACACTCTCTACAGGCGATTCGAAGAAGGATAGGCTCTGCCATGCAGCCCGAGTTCTATAATCATCAATACCCAATGGTTCGTGACGGCTACTATTACGGGCTGGCGTTTGTCGCGATGGCGGCGCTGGTCGGCTGGCTGACAGTTCCGGCGCTGGCGATCGTGCCCGTGCTGCTGGCCGCGTTTTTTCTTTGGTTCTTTCGCGATCCCGAGCGCGAAATTCCCGCTCTCGAAGGCGCGGTTGTCTCTCCGGCTGACGGCAAGGTGACCGAAATCTCTGTCCTCGATTCAGGCGGCGAAAAGCGCACGCGCATCAGCATCTTTCTCAACGTCTTCAACGTCCATGTAAACCGCTCGCCCGCAGCGGGCACGATTACCGACGTGCGCTATCAGAAGGGCAAGTTTCGGCAACGCGATGGGCGCGGCCTCGGCGGACCAAAACGAGCAGAATATCGTTACGCTCGAAACCGATTACGGCACCATGGTCTTCAAGCAGATTGCCGGGCTGCTGGCACGGCGCATCGTGTTCACCAAGAAGGTCGGCGACGCGGTGGCACGTGGCGAGCGCGTCGGCCTGATCAAGTTCGGCTCGCGAACCGATGTAATCTTCCCGGCAGGCGCGCAGATGAAGGTTCGCGTGGGCGATAGCGTCAAGGGCGGCGCGACGGTGCTGGCTATCGCGCAGCCGCTGAGCATCCGCAACCGCAGCGCGAAATGGCGGAAGTGCGATGAGTGACCTTTCGCGACAACAGCCGCCGGACGGGCCGCGCCACCGCCCGCGAAAAGGGCTGTTCATCCTGCCTTCAGTCTTTACCGCCGCCAACATTGCCGCCGGCTATTACGCGATTTCGCAATCAATTCTGGGTGCGGGCGGTAGCGATTACAGTCACTTTGATCATGCGGCGCAGGCGATCGGCATTGCCATCGTGTTCGATTTTTTCGACGGCGGGATTGCGCGGCTGACCAACACCGCAAGCGCCTTTGGCCGCGAACTCGACTCGCTGGCCGACGTGATCACTTTTGGCGTGGCTCCCGCGGTGCTGGCGTGGCTGTGGGGCTTCCGCATGCTTCCCGTGGATTTCAACCCTTCGGTGCGGGCACGCGTGCTGCAACTGGGAGGAATCGCCACCTTTGTCTTGCTGCTGGCAGGAGCCGCGCGCCTGGCGCGCTTTAACATTCAAGTCAATCCGCAGCCGCTGAATCCGGGGCGGCCGGGGCGCAAATATTTTGTGGGCATGCCGATTCCCGCCGGGGCAGGTGCGGTGGCAGCGGTGGTCCATCTGGTGGAAGGCCAGCCGTTGCAGTGGTGGCCGCTCTCCATTGCATGGGCGGTATTCGTATTTGCCGTCTCGTTTCTGATGGTCAGCACCTGGCGCTTCTTTAGCCTGAAGGGAATCAACTTTCGTCAGCAGCACAATTTTCGCTGGCTCATCGGGCTGGGCGCTCTGATTGCGCTCATCTGGCTCTATTCCCAGTATGTCTTGTTTGTTCTGGCGTTGCTGTACATTCTTGCGGGAGTGCTGGCACGACTGTCATTTGTTTTCCGGCGCGGCAGCGTGACACACGCTCCACCCCGAGACGAGGCCTCGCGCGCGTGACAAAGAACGGTCCAAAAGCTTCTCTATCCCACTCCGAAACAGGCGCCCGTGGCGGCGCCTTCCGATTGGCTATTGTCGGCGCGTCGACGCTGAAGGGCCGCGAGTTGAAAGAGGTGCTCGCGGAGCGTAACTTCCCGGCTTACGATACCCGCCTGCTGGACGATGAAGAGTCGCTGGGACAAGTTGACGCGGTCGGCGACGAGGCAACATTTATTCAGAGTGTTCTGCCCGAACATCTGGAGAACGTCGACTTCACGTTCTTCGCGTCGGACGAGTCGTATACCCGCAACACCTGGCAGATGGCCCGCAACGCGGGCAGCGACGTCATCGACTTGTCGTATGCCTTGGAAGGACGGGATGGAGTTACACTGCGGGCGCCGTGGGTGGAGCGCGAGCTGGGCGTGGCGCCGGCTATCGACTTTGGCGGGGCGCCGGTGAGCATTGCACATCCCGCGGCTGTAGTACTGGCGCTGTTGCTTCTGCGCATTCAGAGGGTGGGCCCAATTGTGCGGGCGGTGGTGACGGCGTTCGAGCCGGCTTCGGAGCATGGCCGCCGCGGGATGGACGAGTTGCACGAGCAGACCGTCAATCTGCTTTCGTTTCAGCAAATGCCGCGAAGCGTTTTTGATACACAAATCGCGTTCAACCTGATCGACCGTTATGGCGAAAAGGCACGCCCATCGCTGGCTTCGGTCGAGGAGCGTATCCGGCGCCATTTTCGAGGCATCGTCGGCGATAAGCTCTCGGTACCGTCGCTGATGCTGCTGCAAGCTCCCATCTTTCACGGGCATGCTTTTTCGGTTTACATTGAGACGACCAAAGCCATGAAGGTGGAAGAGGCAACCACCGCGCTCGCTGGCGACCACGTCGAGATCGCGCAGGGTTTTGAAGACTCTCCCAGCAACGTGAACGCCGCCGGCCAGGAACGGATTCAAGTGATGTTGCGACCCGACCCCGGACACGCCAACGGTCTGTGGCTGTGGGCCGCGTCCGACAATCTGCGCCTGGCGGCGCTAGCGGCAGTGGAGTGCGCTGAGGGCATGATCGCCGGGCGTCCGCGTGGGAAGGTACAGTGAGACGCCACCGCTGGACGTGCCTTTTGCTGTTGGGCACGTTTTTTGTTGCCGAGACGGGTTGCGGCTATCACACGAGCGGTGGCGCGGTCCGCCTGCCGAAAAATGTTCGCACCATCTACGTGCCAACTTTTGCCAACACTACGCACGTGTTTCGGGTGGAGCAGGTTCTTACCGCTGCTGTGGTGCAGGAACTGCGCAGCCGAACCAATTTCCAGGTAGAGCTTTCCAAAACGCCTCCTGCGGACGCCACCCTCAATGGCACGGTCACAACCGCCGTAACCTACCCCCTGACCTACGATTCCAATACCGGCAAAGTGTCGTCGTCGACGCTGCTAATCGTCATGCGCGTATCGCTGGTCGACCGCGACGGAAAAGTGCTGTGGGAAAACCCCGGCTACATCTACCGGTCACAGTACGAGCTGTCACAGGATGCGGCCAGCTTCTTCGAAGAAGAATCTCCGGCATTGCAGCGCGTGGCCAATGACTTTGCAAAGACGCTGGTAAGCAATATCGTGGAGGCGTACTGATGCGCAGCTTCGCGGCGTCGGACCGATTCGTGGCCGACATGAAGTCACACAGGCTGGCGTCGGGATACGTCTTCGTGGGCGATGAGGTGTTCTTCCGCAAGAAATGCCGCGAGGCCATTTTGCAACACCTCATACCGGAGGACGTTCGCGAGCTCAGCCTCTACGATATGGACCTGGCCGAGACGGAATTGCGCGAGATCCTGGATCGCGCGCGAACGCCCTCGCTGATGGCGCCGTTTCAGGTCTTTTTCATACGTGGCGTGAAGAACCTCTACGGAAGAGGCAAGCACGAGGAAGAGTTCGAGTCCCTCAAGGAGTACTTCTCCAATCCCAATCCCGACGCGATGCTGATCTTTGTCGCCGATCACATCAGCATTCCCGCGGACGTTCGCCGCATGGACCTGACGGACAAGGAGCGCTACGAGCGTATCCGCGAAACCCTGGGCGAGTATTGCCCGGTGCTGGAGCTGGCCAGGGTCGATGAAGGCGATGCCGTGAACTGGGCGATTCAGTCAGCGAACCTGGAGGGCGTAAAGCTGGAGACCGATGCCGCTCGCGAATTGGTGGAT
The DNA here is from genome assembly GCA_963782505.1 of uncultured Acidobacteriaceae bacterium. GTDB lineage: Bacteria > Acidobacteriota > Terriglobia > Terriglobales > Acidobacteriaceae > CAVVDY01. The sequence goes on from CAWAKG010000026.1 coordinate 20,337, forward strand.
TCCCTCGGCGGCGACATGACGATGATCGCCAACGAACTGGAGAAGCTGGTGCTGTTCGTCGGCGAGAAGAAGCGCATCGGGCTGGGCGACGTGGAAACCATGGTGCTAGCAGCCAAGCAGCGCTCGTTCTATGAATTGACTGACGCAATTTCCTCCCGTGATCGCGAGCGCGCCCTGGAAGTGCTCGACGCCATCCTCAGCTCGGCCGATGGAGAAGAAGCGGCCATTGGGCACCTCTACATGCTGTCGCGTACCTTCAAGCAGATGCTGGTTATCTTCGAGCGCAACGTGCGCGATTCGCGGGCGCTCTGGCAGGCTCTGTGGCAGGGCTTCCGGCTGCCGCCATTTGCCGCAGAAGATGTGATCCGCCAGGCTCGGCGCTACAAGTCGAGACGCGAGCTGACCAGCGCCATCCGCAAGGTCGCACGGGCCGATCTCGCGTTGCGTTCTAACGCTGTGAGCAAAAGGTTGGTGCTGGAGAATCTCCTGCTCGACTTGACCTCCGAACCGAAGCTGCCCGCGCCAGGCTGGTTGCAGGACGAATTGCCGGTTTGAGCATGGACATCGAGGCGTATCTTCGCCGCATTGGGTTTGAAGGAGCACGCGAGCCTTCTCTTGAAACCCTTCGCGGCCTGCACCGCAGGCATCTCTATACTGTCCCGTTTGAAAATCTGGACATCGCTTTCGAAGTTCCTATTGTTCTTGAGCCGGCAAAGTTGTACGACAAAATTGTGATTCGCCGTCGCGGCGGTTTCTGTTACGAGCTGAATGGATTGTTTTGCGGCTTGCTGAAAGCCTTGGGTTTTCAGGCGTCGATGTTGTCCGGCCGGGTGCGGCGCGATGACGGCGGATTCGGGCCGGAGTTCGACCACATGTTGCTGAAAGTCGAGCTTCCCGATCCCTGGCTGGCCGACGTTGGGTTTGGCGAGTCCTTTGTCGATCCTATCCCCCTGAAAGCAGGAGCGCGGGAATACGAAAACGGTCATGTTTTTGGCGTGACTTGCGAAGATGGAGTCTGGCAGCTTTACCGGCGTGACAGCGCTGGCGCCCAGGTTCCCCTTTACTGCTTTAACGAGTCACCACACCAGCTTCCCGACTATTTAGGCATGTGCAAATATCACCAGATTTCGCCTGAGTCGGGTTTCACCAGGAGACGTATTTGTACTCTGGCGCGGCCCGAAGGACGCATAACCTTAGCTGGCATGCGCCTCATCGAAACGAAACAAGGAAACAGGAAAGAAACCATGCTCTCGGGCGAAGACGACTTGCGAAACTGTCTGCGTGACCAGTTTGGGTTGGAGCTGGGATCGGCTACTGACTGGCCGAAGCTGATGGCATAATGACGGCTATCTGCCGAAAAAACCATTTTCCTTTAAGCCGTAACAATGACAGTAGGGTCTTTCTCAAATCTTTGTCCACTATCGTCGGTTACGGTTACCGAATACCTGAATTTCTCTACACTGCCTTGAGCATTCACCACATATACCCGCCTGGTGTCTGTGCCCTTGGCGCCCACAAAAGGAAAGGAAGCATTGAACGGAGAGATTACGAAGTCCACGCTCAGGTCCTCTGAAGTCGAGTACCATGCAAACTGTTCTCCACTCGCGGCGCTGGCGGTTATAGGATCGGGATTGACTGCTTCCTGGTGCAGCTTAGTATCATCGGTCGAAATTTGCTGAAGAAACCTGTCTCTTTCTTCCGGTTTCAACACAGGGGCGCTAACCTACACCAACCGACGAATCCGCAAGTCTCTAAGATCCCGGCAGCGAAGATTCTTGCGGGCTTATACGAGACAGTTCGATGCACCTATGCGGCTTTCGGTCCCACTACCACTGGAGCCGCAGACGGTTGCGTCTCTCTATTCCGAACCACCTTCATGGTCTTCCAGTCGTACGGAAATTCCTTACCGCAATCCAGACAGACCACATAAGTTCCGGTAAGAGCGGCCGCAGGGGAACGTCGCCGCGCACCCCGTACAGTCATGGGGAAGCTACACCGCTTATGCGAACAACCGAAGACTAAGTCAATGAGGCTCATAAGCTCTCCTTAAGGGCAGGGCCTGGGAGGAGGACTTAACAGAATAACCCTGCACCCTGTGCTTAGATTCGTCGGCTAGTAAAAAGATTTCGGGGGGTATCCAATTTGGAACCAGGGCGTGGAATCGTAACCTATTGGCAATACAGCATTAATCTCTGACCTTCTCGGGACGATGAAACATTTCGTTGGCGATTTCTTCCCGGAGCAGTTGCTTGCGATTGCGGTTATCGTAGGAGGCCTTAACAAAAGCCTTGAATAAAGGATGCGGCTCCAGCGGCTTGGACTTGAACTCAGGATGGAACTGGCAGCCCAGGAAGAAGGGGTGCTCCGGAATCTCGACGATCTCCACATAAGTGCCGTCAGGTGTGGCTCCGCTGATGCGCAGGCCTCCGGCGGTCAGCAAGCTTTCGTATTCGCGGTTGAATTCATAGCGATGCCGGTGACGCTCGCTGATCTCGCCTTGCCCGTACGCCTGATAAGCGAGCGAACCCGGCTCCAGCTTGCAGGGCCAGGCTCCCAAGCGCATGGTGCCGCCGAGTTCCTCCACTCCGCGCAGTTCGCGCAACTTGTAGATCACGCGATGCGGAGTCGCGGGATCGAATTCGCTGGAGTTGGCCTGCTCCAGTCCGCAGACGTTGCGCGCAAACTCGATGCAGGCGGTCTGCATTCCCAGGCAAATACCGAAGTATGGAACCTTATTCTCGCGAGCGTAGCGAATTCCCAGCAGCATGCCCTCGATGCCGCGCTTGCCGAATCCTCCGGGGACAAGGATGCCGTCCACATTTTCCAATTGCCCCTGGACCGATTGGTCCTTGGACTCAAGCCCTTCGGCTTCAACCCAGTTCACGTTGAGCTTGAGGTTGTAAGCCAGGGCGCCGTGCACCAATGCTTCCTTCAGCGACTTGTAGGAATCCTCGTACTCGACATATTTGCCGACAATGCCAATCGTCACTTCGTCCTGCGGGTTGTAGACACGCTGCACCAGATCTTGCCAGCGCGTAAGATCGGCCGGCATCGAGGGAATGCGCAAGTAGCGTTCGACCAATTCGTCCACTTTTTCGTGAGCGAAGACAAGGGGAACTTCATAAATCGAAGCAACATCCTTGGCCGTGATCACAGCTTCATCTCCCACGTTGCAGAAGAGCGCAATCTTTGACTTGATTTCGTGCGAAAGATAGCGATCGGTCCTACAAAGTAGGATATCGGGCTGAATGCCGATGCTCAGCAGCTCCTTCACCGAGTGCTGCGTCGGCTTGGTCTTAAGCTCGCCGGCAGCGGCGATGTAAGGAACCAGCGTGACGTGTACGAACAACGTGTTCTCACGGCCCAGCTCCTGCCGCATCTGGCGGATGGCTTCGATAAAGGGTAAGGACTCGATATCGCCGACCGTGCCGCCGATCTCGACAATGGCCAGGTCGACATCCTGAGCGACCTTCTTCATCGCGTTCTTGATTTCATTGGTGACGTGCGGGATGACCTGCACGGTCTTGCCGAGATAATCGCCGCGCCGTTCCTTGGCGATGATGGTTTCGTAGATACGCCCGGTGGTCCAGTTATTGTCGCGGCTGAGCTTGGCGTGGGTGAAACGCTCGTAGTGCCCGAGATCGAGGTCGGTCTCGGCGCCATCGTCGGTGACGAAGACCTCGCCGTGCTGAAACGGCGACATCGTCCCGGGATCGACATTGAGGTAGGGATCGAACTTCTGCAGCGTCACCTTGAGCCCCCGGCTTTCCATGAGGCAGCCGATCGAGGCCGCCGCCAGTCCCTTACCGAGAGAAGACACAACACCGCCCGTCACAAAGATGTACTTGGCCGACATCCGTCCCTCTGATCTGTTGGATTGTGCCGCCGGGGGGCCGGCTCCACGTGCCCCGAATTTCGGGGAGCCTGATGCGCCGTCGTCGCAGCGCGATCAGGGTGGAGCCTGTATGGGTGCACGATCAATTATGGACAGATTTTGCCAAGCTGGCAAGGCGGAGATGAAGGGTTGTAGATGCTCCAAGATAATGTCACCCCATAACTGCAACGAGACTTTGTCACCCTGTAAGGATGGTGGCGATGACTCAGAAAGAGTTTCAACGGGTGAAAGTGATTGAGAATGCAGCGGGCGGGAGGCTGAGCGTACGCGAAGCCTCCCGTCTGCTGCAATTGAGCGAGCGCCAGGTACAGCGGCTCAAACGGCGTTATCAGCCGGATGACATCGCCTGGGTGAAGCACGGCAATTGCGGACGCGCCATGCCCTGGGCCGTTTCTCTTCCCCAGAAGCAGTTGATTGTAAGCCTGGCCCGCGGCAAGTATCAGGGTTTCAATGATTCCCATCTCGCCGAAAAACTTCAGGCCGAGGAGAACCTCGCCCTCAGCCGCGAAACCGTGCGCCGCATCTTGCGGGCCGCCAAACTGCCCTCTCCGCAGAAGCGTCGGCCCGCCAAGTATCGCTCCCGCCGGCCGCCCCGCCCCTGCTTCGGCATGATGGCGCTCACCGATGCCAGCCGCCATCGCTGGCTCGAAGACCGCGGTCCCCAGCTCACCCTGATCGGCTTTCAGGATGACGCCACCAGCCAGATCCTGGCGGCTCACTTCCAACTGGAAGCCGAAAATACTCTCGGTTATCTCCGCGCCTTGCAGGCCATGATCACCACCCATGGCATCCCGCTCAGCCTCTACCGCGACCGCCACAGCATTTTCCAGCGTAACGATTCCCACTGGACCGTCGCCGAACAGCTCGCGGGAAAACAATCGCCCACCCAGCTGGGACGCGCCCTGGAAGCCCTCGGCATCGAGCAAATCCCCGCCTACTCGCCCCAGGCCAAGGGCCGCATCGAACGCGCTTGGCGCACCTGCCAGGACCGGCTGGTCAGCGAACTCCGCCTCGCCGGCGCCACCACCTTGGAGCAGGCCAATGCCGTGCTCCAGCGCTTCTGCGCCGACTATAACCAGCGCTTTGCCCGCCCCGCCGCCCAGCCAGCTGGCCAGTTTCGCCGCTTGCCCCGCGGCTTCGATCTCGCCCGCTGCGTGGCCCTGCGCTACGAACGCGTCGTCGCCGCCGACCATACCGTCACCTTAGGCGAGCACTCCATCGCCCTGCCGCCCTTGCCCCGCGCTCGCGGCTACGCCGGAGAAACCGTCGAACTCTCCCATCAACTGGACGGGACCCTGCGCGTCTATCGCGGTGACCGTCTGCTCTATGCCCAGCCTCTGCCTCTGGCCGAAGTCCCCGATCGCCGCCCTGCGCCCCGCACCACTGCGCAGAAAAGAAAAACCCCGATGCCCCGCATCTACAACCTCTCCGGCCGCCCTGCTTTAGCGGCCGTTACCTAAACCACAGGGGGTGACAAAGTCTGGTTGCAGTTGATACGACATTTTCTGGTTGCAACAACAGGCGGAGATGAAGGGTGAGACGTGATCAGCCTGGGCCCGGAATTGGCAAGCGAAACTGCACCTGGTGAAGCGGAAGGATTCGCGCCCTGGCTCTCGCCGCATCGATCGTGACTAACGCTCCCCTTTCAAGCTCCCGTTCCATCTGCGCAGTGCGAGCACGACCAGTTGGCCTATTCATGTCAATTAGAATCTTCATGCCTGCTTGAGCTCGATCTCCCGTTCTTCCGAGCGGAGCGCAGCATAAGAGACAGCCTGGGCTAGACCTTCCTCTTCCAGATACGGGTAAAGCGCCAGGATTTCGCGACGGCTGTGGCCCTCGGCGAGCATACCCACAATCATGCCAACAGTAACGCGCATTCCACGAATACACGGCTTACCGCCCATCAGTTGAGGATCAACCGTGATTCGATCAGTCGCCATATCCCTATGTTACCTTCGGGCCTGGCAATGCCGTTCCGACAATCTGCTTCGCCTGCCGAAAAACATCCTCGAACATCTTCGCCGTTAACTTGCCCGTGGCGGTGTTCTGGTTCGAGGGATGATACGAGGCGAGCAAGATCACCCCGTTAGGCATTTTGTATTCGGCAGCGTGGCCAAAGACGTAACCTGCCCTCGTCTGCAACACGCCATTACGCTTGAGATAGGCCAGGTAAGCATCGAAGGCGATCTTGCCCAAAGCGACCACGACTTTCATCTCACTCAGGATCGCCAGCTCGCGGTCGAGGTACGGAGCGCAGTTGGCGAGCTCAGACGGCAGCGGCTTATTGTCTGGCGGGGCGCAGCGAACAGCGGCGGTAATGTAGCAATCGATGAGTTTTAGGCCATCATTGCGGTCGGTCGCATTCGGCTGTGAGGCGAAACCGACTTTATAGAGGATGGGATACATGAAGTCACCGGAACGGTCCCCGGTAAACGACCGGCCGGTGCGGTTTGATCCGTGTGCCCCCGGCGCCAAGCCCCAGAATCAGACACGCGCCTTTGCATCGCCAAAACCCGGTACTGGACGCGCCCAGTATTCATGTTCTCGATAAGCGCGGCGCTTCTCCCTCCCTACTTGCTCGCGATAGGCCACGAGCCGCGGACATTTCGTGCAATGAATCACCTCGCTGTGGAGAACGGCAAGCCCAGACGGCATTAGTCCGATTGTAGCGACGAAGGATCCGCTTTGCTAAACTGCTGCCCTAACTCCCGTTCCACGGACTACGGAATGCAAATCCTCAAATGGCTTGGCCTGGTGGTGCTCGTTCTCGGCGGGCTCGTCGTCCTGATGGCCCTGGTTGGGGCCAGCTTGCCGGTGAACCACACCGCAACGCGCAGCGCCACGTTCAAAGCCTCGCCGCAGCAGGTGTGGGACGTCATCTCCGGCCCGCCCACCTGGCGGCCTGACGTCACTCGCTACGAAGAGCTTCCGCCGCGCGACGGTCACCGCGTGTGGATCGAATACGGCAAGGCCGACAGCAAAATGACCTACGAAGTCGTGGAATCGGATCCACCTCAAAAGCTCGTCACACGCATTGCCGACCCCCATCTGCCCTTCGGCGGGACCTGGACGTATGAAATAACTCCCGCCGCCGACGGCGGCTCGACATTGACCATCACCGAGAACGGAGAAGTCTACAATCCCATCTTCCGTTTCATCTCCCGCTACGTGATGGGCTACACGGCGACCATGGATCGGTACTTGAAGGCGCTGCAAACCAAGCTGGCGGCTTAGAAGCGAATTCTATAAGCCCGAGCACGAAGCCGATACAGCGGGGCCAATTTCTTGCGCTTGTGTTAATCAGCTCTTCTCAAAGGCAGCTCTGCCTCGGCCAAAGGCATCCTTCAAGAACGGCGTGCTCTGCAGCCGTGCGCTATATGCGGCTTGCCGATTACGTTCAAGACATTCCTTCCAGAGGCAGGTGCTTATGCGACTTCGACTCCTCCTTTTCCCTACAGTGCTGTCTGTTCTTCTGATCGTTGCCTGCAACTCGAACCCGGGCAACAAGCAAGCCGGCACCGGAGAGAACACCACACACATCATCGGGGCGGGCAGTACCTTCGTCTATCCCATCATGACGCGCTGGATCGATCAGTTCAGCCAGGAGAAGAAGGGATTACAGATCAACTATCAATCAATCGGCAGCGGCGGCGGCATTCAGCAGCTCAAGCAGGGCGTGGTTGATTTCGGCGCCTCCGATATGGCCTTGGACGATCAAAAGTTGAAAGAAATGCCGCCTCTGGTACAGGTACCGGAGAGCGCAGGCCCGGTGGCAATCACCTACAACCTCAAAGACGTCAAGCAACCGCTCAAATTAAGCGGACCGGTATTAGCCGACATCTACATGGGCAAGATTAAGAATTGGCAAGACGGGCAAATTCGTCGCGAGAACCCTGGCGTCAAGCTGCCACACGAGGACATCGTCGTGGTGCACCGCTCCGACGGAAGCGGCACTTCCAACATCTTCACCACGTATCTGGCGGCGGTCAGTCCTCAGTGGGAGAAGGAAGTAGGCAAGGGTCTGTCGGTGAAGTGGCCGCTAGGGCTGGGTGGCAAGGGCAGCGAGGGCGTTACCGGCATGGTGAAGCAGAGCCCCGGCGCCATCGGTTATGTTGAGCTGTCCTACGCCATGGAAAACAACCTGCCGATGGCCGAAGTGGAGAACCGGGCGGGCAAGTTCATAACGCCGAGTGCGGACAGCACGAGCGCAGCCATCGACGCATTCTCCAGCGAGTTAGCCAAGGACGTGCGGGATCCCATCGTGAACCCGCCCGCATCCGCCAAGGATGCCTATCCCATCAGCGGACTGACATTCCTCCTGGTTCCGAAAACGCCAAAGAGCACTCAAAAAGGGACCGAAGTCAAGAACTTCGTCGACTACGTCATCACCGACGGCCAGTCCGTGGCCGACCAGTTGCACTACGCGAAGCTTCCCGAGTCGCTGCAGCAGATCGACAAGCGCCTGCTTGAGGAGGTACAGGGCTAAGAAATATCGGAGGTCGGCTTCGAAGTCGCGGAGTAAAGCGAAGCTTCTTGCCACGATTCAGCGCTTCAGCGCAGCCGCAGGACCGGTCCTTTGCTGACAAAGCAGTGAGGCACCGGCCCTGCATTTTATTGCTGTGCCTCATTGTTGTGCGTAAGTCCTTTAATGCGCGCTTCCGTCAGTAAACCCGCCTTCAGGCATCTCTAAATCCGCGTTGGGCTTCCAACAATAGGCTTGCATCGAGATTTGCCTAAAGCCGGCATTTTCTCACAGCTATTGCAAAGGAGGCGAACTTCATGGGAACGATATTGCTGATCATCCTGATCCTGCTGTTGGTTGGAGCATTTCCTGTTTGGCCATACAGCCGCTCCTGGGGCTACTATCCCACCGGTGGGCTGGGCCTGGTAGTGATCATCCTGGTCATCCTGCTGCTGATGGGCCGTATCTGAAGCTCCAGCGCCAGCTTTCTTGGGCTTCCATCATGAATGCGGTGGCTGCCGCTGCTTTTCGTTCGCAGATAACACGCACGTCAGCACCGCATTGCATGGCCTGGAAGTGATGAGCTTCCGCCCGCACCGCGAAGGTGTTCATCTGCATTATCGGTTTGCCCGCTCCGCAGCACGCAGGGTTTGTTGTGGACCCACGGCAAACAACACGTGGTAAATGATTCCGCCCAATGCTCCTCCAATAATCGGCGCAACCCAGAAGAGCCACAGTTGAGCCAGCGCCCAGCCACCAACAAAGATCGCCGGAGCGGTGCTGCGCGCCGGGTTTACCGAAGTGTTGGTGACCGGAATCGAAATCAGATGGATGAGAGTGAGGCACAACCCAATAGCGATCGGAGCAAAGCCCTTGGGCGCGCGTTCATCCGTAGAGCCCATGATCACCAAAAGGAAGAACATCGTCAACACCACCTCGGCAACCAGACAAGCCATCAGAGAGTAGCCACCTGGAGAGTGTGCGCCATAGCCGTTGGAAGCAAAGCCGCCTGAAACATCAAACCCCTGCTTGCCGGTGGCAATCACATACAACACCGCGGACCCCGCAATGCCGCCTAGAACTTGTGCGACGGCGTAAGGCACCAGTTCAGAAACAGGAAACCGCCTGCCCGCAACCAGCCCGACCGTCACCGCCGGGTTGATATGACAGCCGGAGATAGGCCCGATCGTAAAGGCCATCACCAGAAGCGTGAGTCCAAATGCCAGGGCGACGCCGGCAAACCCGATGCCGAGTGTCGGAAAGGCCGCGGCGAGAACCGCACTGCCGCATCCACCGAAAACGAGCCAAAACGTTCCCAGAAATTCTGCGGCGCATCGCTTGCTAAGAGACATGGCAATCCTCCACGTGTAGCTACGGGACGTTCCCCTCTTACATCAACTTCCGGGCGAATGTCAGATGAAGCGTGAATCTTCCAGATATCATAGAGTAGGGCGAAACACTTAGGAACGAAAAGCTGGTGAAAAGATCGAGGTTGTTCAGGAGCGCGAGTGTGTTGTGTACGAATCAGGCGAAGGAATTATCAACCGCGCATCGAGGGTCTTGCTGAACCGGCACGTGCGTTAGCATACCGAAGTCAGTGTTCGCTGTTTGACCGTCTTCCACGCGTTTCTTACACTTAGATCATGCGGTTGAAGGGCGCCATCACCGGTGCTCACCGCTGGAGTTTTTCCCGCTGCGTCCGCATCCAATACGCGAGGCGGTTAATTCGCAATTCTCTTCGAAGGCGATCTTTTGACGACTGAAACGAGCACGACAGAAAACAACGCGACAGACTCCCCACTAGCTGCCGAAGCCGACAACCCCTGCCAGCGAGAGCTGACCATCGAAATTCCGGCAGACATTGTGAAGTCGGAAACCGAGCAACTGATTAGCCGCTATGCCAAGGTTGCGCGCATTCCCGGCTTCCGGAAGGGCAAGGTTCCCGCCGGGATCATTCGCCAACGCTTCGCCGAGGACATCAAGGGTGAGATCGTCGAGCACCTCGTACCGCGATACTTCCGCGAAGAAGTCAAGAAGCAGGGCTTGTCTCCAGTGTCGCAGCCGCGGGTTACGGATCTCCACCTGCACGAGGGCGAGCCGCTGAAGTTCACCGCGCGCTTCGAGGTCTTCCCCGAATTCAAGGTCGCGCCTTATGACGACATCAGGGCGGAGACCATCAATACGAGCGTCAGTGAAGAAGAGGTCGAGACTGCCCTGAACAACCTGCGCCAGCAGCACGCGACTTTCACCGCCGTAGAGGAAGATCGCGGGCTGGAGGATGGCGACTTCGCGGTGGTCAGCTTCAAGGGCACGCCGCAAGAAGGCGAGGCTGACGCCGATGCCAAGCCGGTCGAAGTCGACGAAGTGATGGTCGAGATCGGTGGGTCCAACACGTTTGCCGAGTTCTCAGAGAATCTGCGCGGCGCGAAACCCGGCGAGACCCGGACCTTCGACGTAAAGTATGCCGACGACTTCAGCGACAAACGTCTTGCCGGCAAGACATTCTCTTACGAAGTGCAGATCAAGAGCGTGAAGCGCAAGAATGTTCCCGACCTGAGCGACGACTTTGCGAAGGAACTGAGCGACGACTTCAATACGGCGGAGGAGCTGCGCAACCGCTTGCGCGAGAACATGCAGGCGGAGAAGCAGCACGAGGCCGAGCACCAGGGCAAGGACAAGATTGTCGAAGAACTGGTCAAGCGCAATGACTTTCCTGTCCCCGATGTCATGCTGAACGACCAGATCGACCTTCGCCTGGAACGGGGACTGCGCGCGCTGGCAGCCCAGGGCATGACGACCGAGCATATGAAGAAGATGGACTTCGGCCGGCTGCGCGCCGGTCAGCGCGACGGGGCCTTGCGCGAGGTAAGGGCCTCGCTAATCCTGGAGCAGATCGCCGACCGCGAGAAGATCGAGGTCCGCGACGAAGAACTGGATCGTGAAGTTGAGATGATGGCGCTGCAGGCGAAGCAGCCGATTGAGAAGGTCCGCGCTCGTTTGACGGAGGATGGAGGGCTGGATAGAATTCGGCATCGTCTCCGCAACGAGAAGACCCTGGACTTTCTGTACCGCAGATCCGCATAGGGCTTGCGTCTCCACCTCACGTATCCATTCCCGCCGAAAAGCGGTGCGACCTGGCGGATGGAGTACGCCTTCAGGCGTACAGTAACAGTAGCGTAAAGACGGTCGGCTTCAGCCGCTGCGACGTCTTTGAAACCTTATCTCAGCGGCCAAAGCCAAGTTAATGGAATCAGCGGCCATGCACACCTGAAGGCGTGCTCCACCAATCCAGAAACTGGGAAATTCTTACTAAGGAGACTCCAAGACATGCTTGTGCCCATGGTGATTGAGCAGACCAGCAGGGGCGAGCGGGCCTATGACATCTACTCCCGGCTGTTGCGGGACAACATCATCTTTCTCGGCACTCCGATCGACGACAATGTCGCCAACCTGATCATCGCCCAGATGCTGTTTCTCGAAGCCGAAGATCCGGAGAAGGACATCTCGCTGTACATCAACTCGCCCGGCGGTTCGATTACCGCGGGCATGGCAATCTACGACACCATGCAGTTCATTCGCCCGGATGTGACGACTATTTGTATCGGCCAGGCGGCCAGCATGGCGGCACTGTTGCTCGCGGCAGGCGCGCCCAAGAAGCGCTTTTCCTTGCCGACCTCACGCATCCTCATTCATCAGCCGTTGATGTCGGGACTTTCCGGACAGGCGACGGAGATTGATATTCACGCCCGCGAAATCCTTCGCATGAGGGAGATCACCAGCCAACTGATCGCCAAGCACTCCGGTCAGCGCCTGGAGAAGGTGGAGCGCGACGTGGAGCGCGACTTCATCATGAACGCGCAGCAAAGCAAGGAATATGGCATCATCGACGACATCATCTTCAAACACAAGTAGCCGGTTCAAAGCAGGAATTTGTAATCAGAAATTTCGTGGCGGTAAGCGGACCTGGTTTCTGGTTCCAAAGTTGTACCCGATATTGCACCTACGGTGCGCCACGCCGAGCCGAATTGTGCTTCAATAAGCTCAGCAAAGGCAGATGCACACCAATGACTCGACGAGAACCAAATTCGCACCAGGGGCTGGGTTCTCACCAGAGCGGCACGGCTCCTGCCCGCAGCGAGCACGGGAAGTCGCAGGTGCGAGGTATTCAGAACCTCGGCCGCGACGTGCAGAGTAAAGGAGCCGTTTGTCCGTGAGAACCAGGACTGGAAACGACGAGGTGCTTCGCTGCTCGTTCTGCCACAAGTCGCAAGACGCCGTGGCCAAGCTGATATCCTCACCCACCGATTATCCGCGCGCTTACATTTGCGATGAGTGCGTCGGCGTCTGCAACAGCATTCTGGAGGACGACCGCAGCGAGGGTCATCCTTCTTCGGCTCCGACCCAGTTGCCGAAGCCGCACGAGGTGAAAGCCTTCCTCGACGAGTACGTCATCGGGCAGCAAACCACCAAGAAGAAGCTGGCCGTCGCGGTTTACAACCATTACAAGCGCGTCTACATGAACCGCCAGCGCGGCGGCGAGGTGGAACTCGCCAAGTCCAACATCATGCTCATTGGCCCGACCGGCACCGGCAAAACCCTGCTGGCGCAGACGCTGGCCAAGATGCTCGACGTTCCGTTTGCGATCGTCGACGCCACTACACTCACCGAAGCAGGCTACGTTGGTGAGGACGTCGAGAACATCATCCTTAAACTGCTGCAGTCCGCCGAAGGCGATGTGGCCCGCGCGCAGACCGGCATCATTTATATCGATGAAATCGACAAGATCGGCCGCAAGGACGAGAACCCTTCCATCACCCGCGACGTTTCCGGTGAGGGCGTGCAGCAGGCGCTGCTGAAGATTCTGGAAGGCACCGTAGCCAACGTTCCTCCGCAGGGCGGACGCAAGCATCCCCACCAGGAATTCACCCCCGTCGACACCACCAACATCCTCTTCATCTGCGGCGGAGCATTCGTCGGACTCGAGCGCACCATCGGGCGGCGCCTGGGTAAGCGTTCCATGGGCTTCCGCACGGATGAGAGCAAGGAAGCCGCGTTCAACGAAGCGCACAAGCGCGACACCGAATTGCTGGCGCAGGTTGAACCGCAGGACCTCATCAAGTTCGGACTCATCCCTGAATTCGTTGGGCGGCTGCCGGTGGTCGGCGTGCTCAATGACCTCGACGAAGATGCGCTGGTCGAAATCCTCACCAAGCCGAAGAACGCCATCGTCAAGCAGTATCAGCGGCTTTTCGACTTCGAGAACGTGAAGCTGCGTTTCGCCGACGACGCACTGCGCTCGATCGCGCGCGAGGCCATGCACCGCAAGGTCGGCGCCCGCGGACTGCGCATGATCCTGGAAGAGCTGATGCTCGACCTGATGTACAACCTGCCGGGCCAGAAGCGGGTGAAGGACTTCGAAGTCACCGCCGAGATGGTGCAGAACCGCAATGTGAACCTGCCGCCGCTCATGGAGAAGGCGGGATAGCTTGGTAGAGCGGCGCTCCAGAGGCTGTTACGAAACTCGCGGGGGAATCCAGCAAGAGTCTAGGCGAAAACTGGAAGCAATGAGAAGATGCGCTTGCGAGTGCGAGGGCATTTTGCATGGCTTACATTCGGGGAGAAGCGCGGGAACAGGTCACGATGTTTCCCGTGACCTTGGAGGAGTTGATTCCGGCCGACCACCTGTGCCGGGTGATCGAGGCCTTCGTCGATCGACTGGCGATGGCGCAGTTGGGATTCGTGCGTGCGGAGCCAGCGGAGACGGGGCGGCCGGGCTACGATCCGCGCGATCTGCTGAAGTTGTACCTGTATGGGTACATGAACCAGGTGCGTTCGTCGCGGCGGTTGGAAGCCGAATGCCAGCGCAACGTGGAAGTGATGTGGCTGTTGGGACGGCTGCAGCCGGACTACAAGAGCATCGCCGAGTTCCGGCGGATGCATAGTGAAGCGGTGAGCGAAGCGGGCTGCCAATTGGTGGCTTTCGCGCGCCACGTAGGACTGGTCCGGGGTGAGACCGTAGCCATCGATGGTTCAAAGTTTCGCGCCGTGAGCAGCGCACACCGGGTGCGCGAGCGCGATGCGGTGAAGCGCTATCTGGAGCAACTGGATCGGGCCGACGAGCAGGAAGAATGGGTGATTGACCCCAACGCGGTGGCCGCGGCGCTGGAGAAACTGAAGCAGGATCCCGAGCCGGAAGCCCGTTTCATGCGTACCACCGACGGAGAACGGCCAGCCTACAACGTGCAGTTAGCGGTGGATGCGGAACACGCGCTGATCGTGGCGCAGCAGGTCACGACGGAAAGCAACGATGAGCGCAGCCTGCTGCCTATGGCCGAAGCCGCCAAACACGCCGTGGGCGATCCGGCGTCGCTGAACGTGGTGGCCGATGCCGGTTATTCCAACGGTGAGCAGGCCCAAGCCTGCGAAGCACAAGGCATCGTGCCCCATGTGCCGGTTCAGCGCGGCGTGAACAATCGGGGAGATGGCAGCTTATTCGACCGCAGCCAGTTTACGTATGACGAAAACAGCGACACCCTTCGCTGTCCGGCTCAGCAAACCCTGCGCCGCAAACAAGTACAACCCCACAAAAAGCGGGTGGTCTATATGGCTTCGCCGCAAATCTGTGGGAACTGTCCGCTGAAGTCGCAATGCACCAACGCGCCACAACGTTGCGTGCAGCGTCACCTTTACGAAGAGGCCTTGCAGCGCATGCAGCAGCGCACGAAGGCAGAGATAATGCGATGGCGCCGTTGTCTGGCGGAACATCCCTTCGCCGCGCTCAAGTACCACATCTTCGGCCATCCACGATTCCTGCTGCGCGGACGGATGGGAGCGCAGACCGAAATGAGCCTGGCCACCTTGGCCTACAACCTGAAACGCATGCTGAAGGTGCTGGGTGGAGTTGCCTTCAGGGCAGCGCTGGCCTCCTAACTCAACAGGCGCATCTGCGAGCCACAACCCCGACGCCTTAAAGCAATCTCGGAAAGCTTCCCGGGAGGTCAAAGATCCTTTGTTCCCTCCGTGCCTCGCGAGTTTCGTAACAGCCTCTCCAGCGCCGCCTCCTTCACATCGAGATTTGTTCTTACGGCGCGATTCAGGTTGCGCCGTTCTTCTTTTCCGGTACCCCATTCTACCGGCATTCCTTCCGGCACGGTAGGCGTAGACCTCGGTCGCGCCGGCTTTCATTTGCAAATGACTCCATACCAGAGCGCTTGTTTGCTCGCCCGCTGCTCCTTGAAGAAAAACCTGCTTCTCATCAGGGGGTAGTCAGGCATCTAAGTGCCATTGACCTCCAGGTTAATTCAGGCTAACGTCGCTCGAATCGTGAGTTTCCTCGATGAGCGCGCCGGCTCACCGCAAGTTGTGTTCGTCTGACGACCATCCGTGGGGGCAATATGAGGAAGATCGTTCTCGCCGCTGTCGTTCTTGGGCTTATCGCTGCCATTCAACTGCTCGCACAGGACAAACTTCCCAGCACTTGTCCAAGCGGAACCACTTCCCATTTCCCCGGTAAAGCTACCAGCATCGACAGCAAGTGCGGACTCCAGGGGACAACGTCCGCCGACATGCCAGGAGAGGGGCCGCAGAATAAGGTAAAAAACAATTTCTGTTCGCAGTCCGATTCGCCCGCCCCGATTACGCTGTCGCAGATCGCCTCGCTACAGGACGATGCCGAGAAGAAGGAGGCGGAACTGGGGCTGAAGTCCGGCGAGCCGCCACAAAACCGCGACTTCCTGGCGTCGATGGGCGAGGGTAACCTAGTCGTCTTCGAGGGCTACGTCTTTGAAGCGCGCCAGGAGTGCAAGGAATCCGTGAACTGCGGAACTGCGGTCCCGAACAAGAATGCCTTCCATGACATCCACATCGCGATCCTCGGAACTCCACGGCAAACCAGCTCCACTTCTACCAAGGCACAACAGAACGCAGAGGAATGTACCGGCTTTGTCGCCGAGATGATTCCCCACCATCGGCCTGCGGAATGGAACGCATGTAACGTGAACGCCGTGGCGAAAAAGGGCCTGCGAGTCCGGGTTACGGGCCAGCAATTTTTCGACGGCAGTCATCTGCCCTGCAAAGACGGTGCGCCTCAAGGCGATAACCCCAAGCGCGTCTCGCTATGGGAGATTCACCCCATCTACGCTTTCGAGGTCTGCCCAAAAGGCGACTGCGCCGATGGCGGTTGGGTGCCGCTACAGAAGTATGACGCCGGCAAGCTCACCTGCGCTGAGGCCAAATGCCAGTAATGTTGTCGCGATTATAAGGACGGCTCCGATATTAACGGAGGGCGCGGCTTCGGTCGCGCCGGTCGTGCCGTTTTGAAAAGTGTGCGATGCTTACTCCCTGATCGTGCGCGGGACGATTCCCCTCACGGCTGACAAGGCCACCCTCTCTTCCCCGAAGCTCTCGCCCGGACTACCCTTCCCGAGACTTACGACGGCAGCATGATCTGAAATGTCGCCGGCGCCTCTCCGTCCACCGAAACGCGAACTTCGTAGCTTCCCGGAGCCAGTTTTACGTTGTTGCCGAAGTGGGTAGTGTCCAATCCCTTGCCCGTTTCATGCATGCGCACGACAGGGAACTTGGTCCATTTTGTAGCGCTCGACGAACTCTCGCGATAGCTGATTTCAACCTTGGCCTTCTCCACCGGCTTGTTGTCTTCCGTCACGAAGGCGACCAGATGATGGTTGGGCTGTTCTGAAGTGTTAACGTTGACGGCCTTGGCGCCGCCGTCGCGCACCATCTCGGCCTTGGGCCCGCTGAACGATTCCGCCGACAACACCTTCAGCGTGATCGAGTACTCCCCTGCCGTCTCGGTCTTGCTGACTTCCTGCGCCTGAACGCACGCCGGCACAATAATGCCACGCAACCCACCGCGATCGCGATCCTCGAAGCTTTTCGCATGTTATTTCTCCTTGTCGTTAGAAAACTGCAATTACCGTCAGATAACATCTGGTCCGGCTACTGCGCTCGCCATTCGCCGACACGCTCATCCCCAAACCGGCGATACTCGACGCGCATCACTCCGCTGTTCGTCGAAGGCTGGCGACCATGCTCCCAAAGAGCTACGCTGTGGTCTGTTCTCCAGCAACCAGGTTGTAGAGAGAGGCAAACATCAGGCCCCCGACCGCACCATCGACCAGGGCATATCCTGTGCCGACAAGAGCATCAGGAAGATCACGCGCTCCGTGAAAGCCCGGATAGATCGAGCTGACACCGTCGAGGAATTTCTCACCGTAGGAAGGCCGCGCCAGGTGAGCAAGCCCGACCGCCAATACTGCACCTCCCCAGAGCAGCCCCGAGGTAACTGCCATAGCTTTCATTGAAAGTCGCATCATTCCTCCTTATGAGAGACGCCTATCCGGCAAGTGCGCGTTGCCCACGCGTCCGCCATAAACTGGTGATCCAGCCGCCTCTGTCCGGATCCAGGAACCTGTAGGTTGCCAGCTTGATGCGGTCGTTGACCAGGAACCAGAGCAAAGCATAGACCCAGACCAGAATCGCCCAACGCCAGCCGATAGGAGTCATGAACAGCCCATAGATAGCGGCCAGCGTCGCCAATAGTTTGGTACCAACCGCGCTCCACAACAGAATGGGAGCCGGACGAATCGACCAGAAAGGCCCGCGTGTGCGGGTGATAAAGATCGTCAGATGACCGGCCACCGCCAACTTCAGGAACATGAAGGTCTGGATGGCGTCACGGTTGAGATGAAATACCCTCTCGGCGATATAAAACAATCCAAAGGAGGCGACGACTCCGGCAATGCCCAGAACACTTGAGATCGTCAGAACCAGTGGCATGTCCCACGCCTCCGGCTGGTTCCGGTAGCGGACTCTGTCATAGGCGATAGCCAGAATTGGACCGTCATTCAGCAGAGCGAGCAGAACGATCATTGCCGCCGTGACGGGATAGAAGTTGAAGATCAGAATAGAAAGCGTCATGAACAGCAGCACGCGGATCGTCTCCGCAATGCGATAAATCGCGTAGCTGTTCATGCGCTGAAACATCTTCCGGCTTTCTTTGATGGCGTCGATGATGACGGAAAGGCCCGGGCTTAGCAGTGCGATATCGGCGGCAGCGCGGGCGGCGTCCGTGGCCCCTGAAACCGCGATGCCGGCGTCGGCCTGTTTCAACGCCGGAGCGTCGTTGACGCCGTCCCCGGTCATGCCGACGATGTGTTTCGCGTTCTGCAAGACCTGGACAATATGGAACTTGTGTTCGGGAAAAACCTGCGCGAAGCCGTCGGCATCCTCCACCGCCTTAGCGAGTTGGCCGGCTTCGTAGTGCTTCGTATCCTCCAGCATGGTGGCGTTCAACAATGTTTGGCCCCAAGCCGAGCTGACGGGCCATCTCCTTCGCAATGGCAATCTGATCGCCGGTGACCATCTTCACTTTCACGCCCATCTCTTTGGCCGTGGCGATGGTCGTTCTTGAGTCTTCGCGCGGAGGATCGAAGAGAGGCAAGACTCCCAAGAACTGCCATTGACCGCCTGGGTCGGTGCGCGCCACGGCAAGGGAGCGGAAGCCGCGCGCCGCGAATTCCCCTACCGCTGCGGTCACTGCTTTCTCAACTTGGTTGGCATTGGCGGCCAGCGCCAGAATCACCTGTACTGCTCCTTTGCTCGTCCGGAACTGCGCCCCCTCTGCCTCGATCACCAACGCTTCCGTCCGCTTGTGTACGGGATCGAAAGGTTGGAAGTGGACCAACTGGTACTTGTCCAGCGTGCTCCGGTCCTTTACGCCGCCGAGCACCGCAAGGTCGATAGCATCCTTGCTTTCAGCGCGCGATGCCAGAGCTCCGGCGAGGATGACCTCCTCCGGTTGCACCCCGGGCACGCAGAACGGTTCGCCCAGCGTCAGCTTGTTTTGGGTGAGCGTCCCAGTCTTGTCCGAGCACAAAACGTCGATGCCGGCCAGCTCCTCCATGGCGGCGAGATGAGTAACGATGGCCTGCTTCTCGGCCAGGGTGCGCGCACCCACCGCCATAGTCACGGACAAGACTGCCGGCATTGCAACAGGAACGGCGGCGACCGTGAGCACAAGGGCAAATTGCAACGTGGTGAGCATGTTGTCGCCACGGAACAGGGCCACCGCCAGGATCAGAATCACCAGCGCCAGCGCGATGAAGATGAGGAAATCGCCGATCTTCAGTACTGCGCGCTGAAAGTGGCTGACGGTGTGCGCCGTCTGCACCAGCTTTGCCGTTTTGCCGAAGTAGGTGTTGGCACCGGTGGCCGCGACCATGGCGTTTGCTTCACCCTGCTTGACGATGGATCCGGAATATACCGTCTCTCCGGTCTTCCGCTCCACCGGCAACGATTCGCCGGTCAGCGCCGACTGGTCCACCTCGACGGGATCGCCTTCCAGCAACGTCGCATCCGCCGGAACGATCTCGCCGATGGAGACGCGCATCAGGTCGCCCGCCACGAGTTCTCTGGCAGGTATGGTTTTCCAGGCGCCATCGCGCCTGACATAAGCGTGCAACGCCAACTTCGCCTTAAGTGCCGCGATAGCGTTACCTGCCTGGTACTCTTCCCAAAAGCCCACACCGGCATTCATCAACAGCAGCGCAAGGATGATGCCGAAATCCTCCCAGCGGCGCACGACCGCGGAGAGGATGGCAGCGATCTCGATCATCCAGGGAATCGGCCCCCAAAAGTAGGAGAGGAACTTCAGCAGGGCATTGGTCTTCTCCTCGGGCAGCTCGTTGTAGCCGTATTTCGCCAGCCGGGCCTGCGCCTCAGAGCTGCTGATTCCCTCAGCTTGAACGGCCAACTCAGGTCCCGGCGCTTGCAGCGACGGCAGTGTCACGTCGGCGGCTGGTTTCGAATTCGCGACTTCATTGCTGCTGTCACTTTGTTGGGGCTGCGCCATTTCATGCTCCCACGAAGAAGCGATGTCTCGCCAACATCGACGGTTGTGTTGTGCCCTTGGTTGTCGGCAAGAGAAGGCATATTTCTGATAGGGACCACCCCGTCTCTCGGTAGAACGAAGTGGGCCCAGCTCAACCGACGTTTTTACGCGGCGGATTTCTCCACCATAGGGCCGGTGATCTCGAACTCCGCTTGCAGCCAGTCATCCAGATCGTGACCGTGGTCTCCGCCTCGTTGCACATAGAGTTCGAACGCACGAAAGCGAATCTGCTCCTGGAGTTCAGTGGATGGTTGGGTTATCGGTTGAATGTCTTCAGAGGCTGGTACTTTAGACTCGGCCATTTGAGCCTCCTTATCAGGCATCATTGGCTGCGTACCCTGGGTGTTTCGCCGCGCTTTTCGTCCGCACAAAATGCCGTCGCAAAACCCCACTCAAAGGATCCCACACCTATGCGCATCTCCAACAACGGGTCCTTAGTGCACGGTGCGGCGAAGTATTGGGTTAGGCTCGTTGCAGGCCATTCAGCCCGGTGGCCATGAAAAGCGCCCATGGCCGTCGCCTGGGATACCTGATTTGATTATCCTCCTATGGGTCTCCATCTAAGCTATGACCCGCATCACAGGCAACCGTGATTGACTTGCTGAAAGAGACGCAAGAATATTCGAGTGTAAGCTTCTGTGGGCAGAGGCATGCGACGCTCCGAGTTTTGCCGGAGTGCATATTTCTCCTGCCGATTTTCTGAAGTAGCGCCGGCAGCACCAGTCACCGCTGGTATTGGCATAGGATTGACGGCGGCTGTCCGAGGAACTCCCTCGCGACGCGTGCATTGGCAACGGCGTTAGCAGTCGCGAGGGCCAGGTAGATCCTTGGGGGCTGGTCTATTGCCCAATAAGCTGCGCGCGATGAAGTCCAGACCAGCTTGCATCATGTGATTCCACATCTCTTGCGCGCGCTCCTCCTCATTGAGAAACGCCACAGCTTGCTCGCGGCTCACACTGCAGCCGTGTTCGATGCCCAGTCGCATGAGATGAAAGAGTGTTATTTCGGCAGTCACTCTTTCCCTGGTTCTGTTCTTCATAGTGTTCACCCCACTGAACGGGAGTCGAGCCGCCCAGGAATCGCGCCGGCAGCTCGCAGCCCAGTTGCTAAGCTTGGATCCAAGCTGCCCGATGGCATTCCCAAACCATGCAATGCCAAGAATGATCGAAGACTACTGGCGGTAATGAGCTTCCGTAATGCCGAGCCGGCGAATCTTGTGTTGTAGAGTCGTGCGCTTCAATCCGAGCCGCTCGGCCGCTCCCGCCTTGCCTGCTACTCGTCCCGACGACGCGCACAGAGCATCGATAATTACCTTGCGTTCGGCTTCCAAGAAGGTCGAGCTTTCCGCAGAAGCACTGCGAGAACAGAAGACTGACAATTCACGCGTGGGCACTTCCAATTCTTCGCCACGTGAAAGAATGACTGCGCGCTCGATGAAGTTTGCCAGTTCCCGAACATTTCCCGGCCATTCATTGTTGGTCAGAGCTTCCATAGTTGCCTTGGGTATGAAACTTATCTGTCTTCCCATGCGCCGGGAGAATTTCGACACGAAATGGTTCACCAGTAGAGGAATATCCTCGCGCCGTTCACGAAGAGGCGGGATCTCAATCGGAAAAACATTGAAGCGATAGAAAAGGTCCTCGCGAAACTTCTCCTCGCGAATCATCGCCGAAAGATCGCGATGAGTGGCGGCAATGATACGCACATTGACGCTGATCGTCTTGGCATTTCCCAGGCGTTCGAACTCCTGCTCCTGCACCGCGCGCAATAACTTTGGCTGCAGCTCCAGACTGATATCGCCGATCTCATCCAGGAACAGCGAGCCCCCGTCCGCCAGCTCGAATCTGCCCTTTCTTTGCATCAGGGCCCCGGTGAATGCTCCCCTTTCATGCCCAAACAGTTCGCTTTCCAGCAGTCCCGAAGGAATCGCAGCGCAGTTCGTGCGCACGAAGGCGCGCCCGCGCCTGGAGCTTAGGTTATGAATGGCATTCGCCACCAGTTCCTTTCCCGTGCCCGTTTCGCCGTGCAGCAGGACGGTGGCATCGGTGGGCGCTACGATTGAGACTTGCTCCAGCGCCTTTCGAATCGCCCGGCTTTTCCCAATGACGCCTTCGAACGAGTGCTCAGAACTCATTTCTGATTGCAAGCAGAGCTGCTGGTCTTCGACCCCGCTGACGCAGGGAAAGCCTGCTCCTGCGAAGTCTCCCAGGTCCGTGAAAGCAATTCCCGCGTGCCCCATAAAAACCTCCTACCCTCTCTCACCTTAGACAGCAGGGTGACTATGTAGTGAATGAATGGCGTTGATTTCAGTAAGCAGCGCGAAACTATCTTTACTAACCGTGTGCTCCAGCGTCAGCAGCGAAGCGATGTATTCTGCTCTCTGCTGTGAACAGTGAAGCCTTTGCTTAACTCTCGTTGCCAGTGCATAGATCCTGTCCAGGTTCATAGAACCTCCTACAGGCTGACGCCCAGACCGTGGGCTAAAATGCCGTCATAATCGTTAGCGGTCAACAACTCGAATGCTTCTACGGCGATGTCCTCTTCAAGGAAGTCGCTCAACTTGGCAACTTCGAAGCAATGCTGAACGGAGTCTTGAAAGTTCTCTACCTCAGGCATGGTGTCTCCCATTAGTACTTCCAACGTGTGGGTGTACTATCGCAACCATGGACGCCATTAAACCTCAGGTGCGCTCTCGGCCGAAACCCCAGATCGATTCGTTGGTAAGACTTAATGGAGGGAGCTTAACCTGTGTCGTAGGCAGGGCGTAGCCTCGTTTGGAGGGCGAAGTTAACTCTTTCGGGTGGGTATTTCGAGGCGTCTCCAGCCGTAGAGGCGTGCATCGACCGACCAGACGCCGGGGCCAATCATCGCCAGGCCCATGGCGAAGACAGCCTGTAGAACGTGAAGCCGTAAGTCCTGAGGCAACAACAAGACAATCCACAGCTCAGTAAGGGCCACAATCGCCCCAGCGATGAGCGTCCACAACCCAATGAGGAGGAACATTCCCGCGATTGCGGCGAGCACGTTTGCAATGGCCGCTGTAATCGACCCATGCAGCACTGCCTCAATGGCACGCAGCATCAAGGCTCCGCCTAGAAAGAGCCTCAGGAGCAAGAGCCCGGCCCCGGGCAGACCATCCGCGAACGTTGAGAACAACGTCGCACAACACCTGATACTACCGAGTTCGCGACGGAGCACGAAAGCCCAAAACGTTCGTTACTAAACCCTCTTTTAGGGGTCAGAGCTCAACCATACCGCGTGCCACGCCAATCATCGCAGCATGAGTACGTCGTTGGCGCCCAACTTGGAGAGAACATTCCGGACTTGTCCCTTGACCGTCTCTTCGCTGACGGAAAGTTGTGCCGCGATCTCCTTGTTGGATTTGCCGTCCGCGATGAGACGAAGCACTCGCAGCTCGCGGGTGTGAACGGATTATCGGTAGCATGCTCAGCGATTTCGACCGAAGCCTCGGCAGACAACGACTTCTTACCCGCATGAACAGCGCGAATGGCTCCCATGAGTTCCTCGTTCAGGGAGTTCTTCAGCAGGTACCCCCGGGCACCGGCCTTCAGCGCCCGCATTATCTGCACGTCGCCTTTGTAGATGGTCAAAACCAGAATTCTGCTTCGGAAAATAGATTACGAATCGCGATCAGTGCATCGAGTCCGCCCATCTCCGACATCTGCAGGTCCATCAGCGTGATGTCGGGACGGTGCACGCGAAACTGCTGGATCGCCTCGCGTCCATTCGAGGCTTCGGCAACTAACGTCATGTCCGATACCAATTCGAGCTGCCGAACGATTCCTTCGCGGACGAGCGGGTGATCGTCCACCACGAGAATGCGAATTGCGACTGCATCATCGCTCATGATTCGATCTTCGTCTCCTGAACGTCGCTTCCTTTCCCGGACAATCGTTGCGACCGCCAGGAACTTCGGGGCGCTGCGGCGTAAGCGTTGGCGGCAGGAATCGTCAACTCGATCTCGGTGCCGTTATCGAGCTTGCTCCACACTGACAGCTTCCCGCCCACGATTTGGGCGCGTTCCCGCATGCCGGGCAAGCCGTAGTGTCCCTCACGTCCCTGATGCGAGAGAATCGCCGGATCAATGCCCTTGCCGTTATCCGCACACGCAACCGGAATTGCTCTTGTCGTAGCGGATTTCAGCTTCGACTTGCCTTGCCTGGGCGTGCCGAAAAGCGTTGCGCAGGGCCTCAGCCGCTATGCGGTAAACTTCGTCCCGCAGCAGCGGCCGCAAATCCCGCGAAGTACCCTCCACTCGCACGGCAAAGGTCGCTGAGCCCTGGTTGGTTTCCTTGGCCGCGAGCTCTTCTCCGATGGTCTGTATGGCACGGACAAGATCGTTGGTCAAGATTGTCGAATCCCGTAACCCTTGCACCGCATCGCGTCCCTCCGTTATCGCGTCGGTGGCCAGCTCCATGGCCCGCTGCAGCTCTTTCTTCGCGTTGTCTGGACGGCTGGGAAGCAATCTATCCACGAGCCTAAACCTGAGCAGCAGCCCATGAAAGCTTTGCAGCAGCGTATCGTGCAGATCACGCGCCACGCGGGTCCGTTCGGCGACGCGCCCCTCCAGCGCCGCATTGAACTCCCGCTGCAGTTGCAGAACCCGCAGGTGATACAGCCCCCACAGCATCAACAGGAAAGTCGCCGCACACAGCGCGTAAAACCAGTTCGTCTGGTACCACGCCGGAGGAATCACGAACTCCAGCGACGCGCCCTGCTCATTCCACACCCCGCTGTTATTGCACGCCAGCACGCGAAACCGGTAATGCTTCGGCGGCAGGTTCGTGTACTGCACCTGGCGATCGTTGACGACCTCCCGCCAGTTCTTGTCTTCGCCTTCCAGCTTGTAGCGGAAGCGTACCTTCTCCGGCGCCACCAGGCTCAGCGCCGTGTAATCAATCGCCAGGTAGCGAACGTGCGGCGGCAGGCGCAAGCCGTTCGTGGCGTCGTAGGTCTTGTCATCGGCAGTGACCTGCTCGATGTGCACCGGCGGCGGCAGCTTGTTGAAGGCAAGATGATGCGGATCGATGATGCTCACGCCGTCGAACGTCGTGAACCAAATTCTTCCGTCCGCAGACTTTGTCACCGGGGGCGTGTTCTCATGGAAGAATGCTCCACTCCTTACTCCATCGGTGGCGTCGAAAACCGTGGTCTTCACAACGCGTTTGGGATCGTTGATCCACGCATCCAACTCCGGGCGCTCGATTCGCGCCAGGCCACATGGCATATACAACCAGATAGCATGATCGTGTCCTCAATCGACCAGTGAACGTTATCGCACGGCAGCCCGTTCTTACTGGTAAGAGTTGCGATGTGACCATCCGCGATGCGGCTTAGCCCGCCCTCAGTCGCTGCCCAAAGCGAACCGTGCGGGCCAAAACGCAAACGATTCACTCTTCCCGCCCCCAGCCCGTCTGCGGCCGTGTACGAAGCGCGCACTTGGCCATCCTTGAAGTAAAAGAGCCCTCCAACAAAAGACCTAATCCACAGTCCGTTTCCTGAGCGATCGGGAAGAAGAACACCCCAATAATTCTTGGGAGGCGCTATCGGCCGAAGTGACGGAAACCGTTCAACGTTGCCATCGGCTCGCACTCGGAAAAGGCCCTCGTAGCCATTGAGAAGCCATACATTCCCGTGACCGTCCGCCGAGATCGCGTCCGTGTTGCGACCGGGAATATCCGGAAGACGAACAAACCTACCGCTAGCGAAGTAGAAAACACTGTCAGCCGTGGAGACCCACAGACGCCCCTTGTCATCGAGTCCTAAAGACCCGACGACACCCTTGAGTCCACTGTTCGCGATCTCGGTGACTTGTTGCTCAGTGCCGGGATTTTGTTCAGCAGTTCGCCCGTCCTCCGTCAAGGTGCCTACGGTGCGATAAGCAATCATGCGGCCGCTACCGTAGCGATTCAATCCTGCATGCGCGCCGATCCAAACAACCCCGTCCACCGTGGCTTGCACCGAGTTCACCAGGGCGCTCAGGAGTCCCTCATTCACAGACATCCTGGGCACTGCGAGTTCACGAAAGCGGTCGAGTCCTTCGAAGGTGCTGACCCAGAGGCTACCCTCGCGATCCTCGAAAATGGCCAGTACGTAGTCGCCGGAAAGTCCATCGTGAGCGGAGAATTTATCTACCCTTCCGCGGCGCAGATGCGCTAAGCCCTGATCGGTTGTAATCCATAGGCCGCCGTTGACGCTTCGATATGGCAAAGCTCTGACTCCGCTGGGCATACCCGGAACGGCATAGTTCTGAATCTTGCCGCCTGCAAACTCCTTGAGACCACTGTTGGTGCCGAGCAGGAGCACACCGCTGCCGTCCTGGGTTAGCGAGTTGGTGAAAGGAACGTCAGGAGGGAAGTCGTATCGCTGAGGAGGCCCGGGTGCCCATCGCCACAGTCCGCTCAACCCCGCAACCCATAGGATGCCGCTGGGGTCCTCGTATATAGCGGATACTGACTCCCCAAAACCTCCCGACCCATAACACTGCGCCTTTGCGCCTCGGAAGGCGCAAAGCACACCGGACTGGGCAAGCCCAACCCAGACGGTTCCCTCGTGGTCCTCAAGCAAAGCGGTGGGGATTTTGCCCGGCAGGTCCGGATAGGTGGTAAGCTTGCCGTCTTTCCAACTGGCAAGGCCTTTCTGGGTGGCGATCCAGAGCGTGCCATCTCGTGCTGCCATGACGTTCCGAATGTAGCTGCTGGGCAGTTGCTGGCCGGCCGGCGGTTGCCACGGCACAGCGCGAACGCCATCGAAGCGCACAAGACCAAATTCTGTACCCAGCCATAGGTATCCATCTGGTGTCTGCGCAATCGAGCTGATGTAGCCCTTGGTAAATCCATCACGCACCTTCCATGAGGTGTGTGCGTACTGGCTGATGTTGAGCGAAGGATTGAGAGCGGCAGCGCAAGCGCCGAATGCCAGCACGAAGCCGACTAAGATGCCCGCCCTTCCGCGCACCTTCCGCATGTCATCAATGTTAGAACAGAGAACACTCCCGAAGGGAGGAAACAATCTGTAGCCCGGGACCGCAGTCACGGGTACGATTAAGTTTGGAAACCCAGAGTCCCGAAGGGACGCACAGAGAATGTCGTATGTCAGCAACCACGTCCACCTCGTTTTCAGTACCACCAATCGCCTGAAGTTGATTCCGCGTGAGCTCCAACCGAAGTTATGGGCCTACATGGCGGGTATCGCCACGAACCACGGCATGCACGCCGTTGCCATCGGCGGGATCGAGGACCACGTGCACGCGTTGGTCAATCTGGGACCGAACGTTGGGATCGCAAAGGCCGCGCAGCTGTTGAAGGCGAACTCATCGCGCTGGATGAATCAGCATCCGGGCGTGCGCTTTGAATGGCAAGAGGGGTATTTCGCGTCCAGCGTCAGCCGATCCCAGGTGCGGACGGTGCGGCAGTACATAGCCACTCAGCAGGAACATCACCAGAAGATGGGTTCGGCGGAGGAATTTGAGTTGTTGTTGAAGAGGCACGGATTGGTGTGAGTGCCGTCCCTGCGGGACTCAGGAGTTTTCAATTCGCTCCCTACCCGGCACTGCCGAGTCTGTTACGAAACTTCGCGTGAAGACTGGGCAACACGCGGGTTCCGTCGGTTCTCGCCCCAAGCATCGACTTTTCTGAGTCAGGTTCCATTGCGCTAAGACCAAAGCTCGCCTTACGACGCCAGCGCTGCTCGCAAGGCGCAGCCGCCCATCACCTTCCGCATGCGTTTCAGGTTGTAGACCAGCGTGGCCAGGCTGGTCTCGGTCTGCGCCCCGGCGACTCCGCGCAGCAGAAACCGCGGGTTCCCAAAGATGTGGTACTTGAGCGCTGCGAACGGATGTTCGACTAAGCATCGTCGCCAACGCATCATGGTCGCTGTCGCGCGTTGCTGCATGCGTTGCAAGGCCATCTCATGCAGGTGACGATAGACGAAGCGTTGCGCCGACTGGGTGCAGCGCGACTTCAGCGGACAAGCGCCGCAAACCTTCGCTCCGGCCACATACTTTACGCGCTTGCGACCGCGCTGCAGCTGGCCACGGGTGAGCGTCTGCTGCGCCGGGCAGCGGAACGTATCGCTCTTCTGTCGTACACAAACTCAGTAGCGGCGAACAGCGTACCGTCGCCCTGGTTGTTGACCGCGCGCTTGGCGGGCACGTGCGGCACGATGCCTTCTGCCTCGCAGGCTTCCGCCTGTTCGCCGTTGGAGTAGCCCGCATCGGCCACCACGTTTAGCGTTTCCGGATTCCCCAGCGCCTGCTTCGCCGCTTGCCCCATCGGCAACAGACTACGTTCGTCATTAGCTTCCGCCGTGACCTGCTGCGCTACGATCAGCCCGTGCTCGCTGTCCACCGCGATCTGCACGTTATAGGCGGGCCGATTACCATCGTTGGTGCGCATGAAGCGCGCTTCCGGCTCCGCATCTTGCGTGAGCTTCTCCAGCGCTGCCGCCACCGCGCTGGGATCGATCACCCACTCGTCCTGCTCATCCGCCGCATCCAGTTGCTCCAGATAACGCTTGATCGCATCGCGCTCCCGCACCCGTTGCGCGCTGCTCACGGTGCGAAACTTCGAACCATCCACCGCTACCAATTCACCCCGCACCAGTCCCACCTCGCGCGCCAGCCGTACCAGTTCCGCTCCCGCGCGCGTCACCGCTTCGCCATGCAGCCGCCGGAACTCCGCGATGCTCTTGTGGTCCGGTCGCAACCTGCCCAGCAACCACATCACTTCCACATTGCGCTGGCACTCCGCTTCCAATCGCCGCGAGGAGCGCACCTGATTCACATACCCGTACAGATACAGCTTCAACAGGTCGCGCGGATCGTAGCCCGGCCGTCCTGTGGCTGCCGGTTCGCCGCGTTGAAAACCCAACTGAGCCACCGCCAGCCGACCCACAAAGGCCTCGATCACGCGACACAGATGATCGGCCGGAATCAACTCGTCCAAGGTGACGGGAAACATCGTCACCTGCTCCCGCGCCTCGCCGCTGATGTATCCCATGCCCGCAAAACTACTACTCTCCAGACCCCTTCGCACCCCGCATTCTTGGTCCGGTGCCGAGTTTCGTAACAGACTCTGCCGTGCCGGGCTACAGATTGTTTCGTTCCTTCGGAACTGAATCATCAATGCCCCGTCATGAATTCGAACCTGTTGCCGACGAAACCCCAAGCCCGCAGGGCCGTCACATCCTTGAATCTGGCACGGCCCACAAAGGACGAGTACCTACCCCTCAATCCCGAAGGGATGAAATAATCTATAGCCCGGCACGGCAGAGTCTGTTACGAAACTTCGCGTGAAGACTGGGCAACACGCGGGTTCCGTCGGTTCTCGCCCCAAGCATCGACTTTTCTGAGTCAGGTTCCATTGCGCTAAGACCAAAGCTCGCCTTACGACGCCAGCGCTGCTCGCAAGGCGCAGCCGCCCATCACCTTCCGCATGCGTTTCAGGTTGTAGACCAGCGTGGCCAGGCTGGTCTCGGTCTGCGCCCCGGCGACTCCGCGCAGCAGAAACCGCGGGTTCCCAAAGATGTGGTACTTGAGCGCTGCGAACGGATGTTCGACTAAGCATCGTCGCCAACGCATCATGGTCGCTGTCGCGCGTTGCTGCATGCGTTGCAAGGCCATCTCATGCAGGTGACGATAGACGAAGCGTTGCGCCGACTGGGTGCAGCGCGACTTCAGCGGACAAGCGCCGCAAACCTTCGCTCCGGCCACATACTTTACGCGCTTGCGACCGCGCTGCAGCTGGCCACGGGTGAGCGTCTGCTGCGCCGGGCAGCGGAACGTATCGCTCTTCTTGTCGTACACAAACTCAGTAGCGGCGAACAGCGTACCGTCGCCCTGGTTGTTGACCGCGCGCTTGGCGGGCACGTGCGGCACGATGCCTTCTGCCTCGCAGGCTTCCGCCTGTTCGCCGTTGGAGTAGCCCGCATCGGCCACCACGTTTAGCGTTTCCGGATTCCCCAGCGCCTGCTTCGCCGCTTGCCCCATCGGCAACAGACTACGTTCGTCATTAGCTTCCGCCGTGACCTGCTGCGCTACGATCAGCCCGTGCTCGCTGTCCACCGCGATCTGCACGTTATAGGCGGGCCGATTACCATCGTTGGTGCGCATGAAGCGCGCTTCCGGCTCCGCATCTTGCGTGAGCTTCTCCAGCGCTGCCGCCACCGCGCTGGGATCGATCACCCACTCGTCCTGCTCATCCGCCGCATCCAGTTGCTCCAGATAACGCTTGATCGCATCGCGCTCCCGCACCCGTTGCGCGCTGCTCACGGTGCGAAACTTCGAACCATCCACCGCTACCAATTCACCCCGCACCAGTCCCACCTCGCGCGCCAGCCGTACCAGTTCCGCTCCCGCGCGCGTCACCGCTTCGCCATGCAGCCGCCGGAACTCCGCGATGCTCTTGTGGTCCGGTCGCAACCTGCCCAGCAACCACATCACTTCCACATTGCGCTGGCACTCCGCTTCCAATCGCCGCGAGGAGCGCACCTGATTCACATACCCGTACAGATACAGCTTCAACAGGTCGCGCGGATCGTAGCCCGGCCGTCCTGTGGCTGCCGGTTCGCCGCGTTGAAAACCCAACTGAGCCACCGCCAGCCGACCCACAAAGGCCTCGATCACGCGACACAGATGATCGGCCGGAATCAACTCGTCCAAGGTGACGGGAAACATCGTCACCTGCTCCCGCGCCTCGCCGCTGATGTATCCCATGCCCGCAAAACTACTACTCTCCAGACCCCTTCGCACCCCGCATTCTTGGTCCGGTGCCGAGTTTCGTAACAGACTCGGCAGTGCCGGGTACCCATCCCTCAATCCCCCGAGTCCCGTCAGGGACGACAGAGGAAATGACTCGTCGGACGATTGTGTCGTCCCTCCGGGACTCAACTGCGATAACGAACGCCTACCCGGCACTGCCGTGCCGGGCTACAGATTGTGCCGGCCCTGCGGGCCTGGATCAAACCGACGTCCTCTTGATCTTTCCAATTCCAATCTCATCCTATGCGCTTCGCCAACCCAAAACGGGAACCTACCCCGTTTGTGTCATTCCCGCCCGAAGGAATCGCTTGTACACTGGCGCCGAGGAAGGGAGAAATTCGCCCACTCCCTGAACGCTCGTGGTGGGACTTGCTCGTTCTCGGTTCCTAACCAACTCCACATCCCCCGCACCCTCACGCCTACAAGAAGATCGTCCTAACTCCTTATTCTGGAAGATTTTACCTATAACCCTCTGGGGCTCAAGATTTTGCAGACCATTCCCAAATTGGAACCATTGTTTTCAAGATTTTACGGGAGATGGGGGGAGGGGGGTACCCCCTCTTATGTGGGTCGCCATCCTCTTTCTACCCATCCTTGCCGCTGCCCAGGGCACACCCGCCGGAACCATCTACGGCTACGTCCTCGATCCTGACCATCGCCCCATCCCCGGCGTGCGTATAAGCATCGAGGACCCGAACACGGCCGCAACCCGAACCACCTCCACCAACCAGCAGGGCTTCTACTCCGTGCCCGCCCTCCAGCCCGGCCCCTACAACCTCACGACTGAAGCGAACGGGTTCGCCACCGTCCGTCAGACTGGCATCGTGCTCGAGGCCGACCAGCAGGCCCGGTTCGATTTC
This sequence comes from uncultured Acidobacteriaceae bacterium, assembly GCA_963782505.1. Classification (GTDB taxonomy): domain Bacteria; phylum Acidobacteriota; class Terriglobia; order Terriglobales; family Acidobacteriaceae; genus CAVVDY01. The sequence goes on from CAWAKG010000026.1 coordinate 52,245, forward strand.
ACCCTGAAGGTTGGCAGCACAAGCGAGACCATCACGGTGGAAGGGAGCGCGCCGCTGCTCAACACCTCTGATGCCACGGTGAGCACGCTGATCGGCAATCAGTTCGTCAGCGAGATGCCGCTGAACGGGCGCAGCTTCAGCACTCTAATCAACATCACGCCCGGGGTGGTCCTGCCGCAGACCACTTTCTATGACCAGGGCCAGTTCAGCGTGAATGGCCAGCGGCCGGATGCCAACTACTTCACCGTGGATGGCGTGAGCGCCAACATCGGAACCAGCGCCACATCCTTGTGGCAAGGGGGTGCCGGCCAGCTTCCTGCTACGGATGCATTCGGAGGCATGAGCAACCTGGCCTCGCTGGACGCACTGCAGGAGTTCCGCATTCAGACCTCCAGCTTTGCGCCGGAATATGGACGCACTCCCGGCGGCCAGGTATCGGTCGTAACCAAGTCCGGGACCAACGACTTTCACGGCACCGCATTCGAATATTTCCGTAACGACGCGCTGGATGCGAACAACTGGTTCGCCGATAACGCGGGCCTGAAGAAGCCGGAACTCCGGCAAAACGATTTCGGTGGCGTACTGGGCGGCCCGATACTCAAGGACAAGCTGTTCTTCTTCGCCTCGTACGAGGGCTTGAGAGTTCGCCAGCCTCAGGTGGCGAATACCTACGAGCCGACGATAGCGACCATCCAGAGTGCCCCGTCAGCTACGCAGCCGCTACTTAATGCTTTCCCCAAGCCGAATGGCAAGGATTTTGGCAACGGGACCGCACAATTTATCTCCGGTTATTCGGACCCGTACACCCTGAATGCAGGAAGTATTCGTATTGACTATGTGGCAACGAAGAGAATAACTCTCTTCGGCAGATACGATAACGCGCCGTCTAACATCGCGCAGCGAGGCTCTGGAGGCCAGCTGAATTACAGCAATATTCTAAGCACTTATTATGGCTTCCAGACTGTGACGCTCGGCAGCAGTCAGGCCATCAACCCGCATGCCACAAACGAGGTCCGTTTCAATTACAGCCGGAGCAGTCCGCACAGCTACCTCACCCTCGATAATTTTGCAGGCGCAGTGCCTCCGCCGAAGTCGCTCCTATACCCCTCGTTTACGCCGCCAGGTTCCAGCTTCGCGTTCTTCGGAGATCTCAACCCTCACGGCATCGAGTTCGACGTCGGCAAGCTGGGAAACAACCTGCAGCAACAGTTCAATGTCACGGACACCTTCTCTTACACCGTTGCCGCACATCAGCTTAAGTTTGGTCTGGACTATCGCCGACTGAACACGGAGAGCAGCCCCTTCGCGTACCAGCAGCAGTATGCCTTTCTCTCCTTGGCAAACGTCCTCGCCAACAAGGTGCCTCAGGCTTTTATTGCCACGCATTTTCCAGCTACGTTGGTTTTCCCGAACTGGAGCCTGTTCGCGCAGGACACATGGACGATTACCCGAAACCTGACCATCACCTATGGCCTGCGCTGGGATTACAATGGCGCACCTTCGTCTCCCAATGGAACGCTTCCTTTCACGGTCAACCAGGTTGATGATCTTGCAACCATGACGCTGGCACCCCAAGGCACGCCGCTGTGGCACGCACAAAAGGACGATTTTGCTCCGCGTCTCGGGATTGCGTGGAACCCACGGGAGAACCTGGTCATCCGGGCGGGAGCTGGAATCTTCTACGACCTGGGATATTCCGGCATTGCGATTGCCGCATCCTCATTTCCTTACACCCAGGGAAACACCATTCTCAATACATCATTTCCGCTGAGCGAAACCGCCGCGGCACCACTTCCATTCAAGACCACACCGCCCGTTTCGACGATCGCCGTAATGGATCCCAATCACGTGTTGCCCAGGTCTTACGAATGGAATGCGGCGCTGGAACAAGGGTTCGGCAACGCCGACGTCCTTACCATGACGTACGTCGGCGCCTCCGGGCGCAAACTCATCCGTGATGACATCTACAACAGGCCAAATCCCGAGTTCACCGGCCAGGTCTACGTCTTTCGCAACGGAGCGGATTCCAGCTACAACTCGCTTCAGGTCCAATACCGGCATCGGCTGACAAGCGGACTGCAGGCGCTCGTTTCCTACACGTGGTCACATTCCATTGACGATGTTTCCTCCGACTCGTATTACGTCAACGTGCCGCCGGGCGTAGAGCCCGCTTCGCTGGACCGCGGCCCGTCGAACTTCGATATCCGCCAGACCTTCTCCGGCGCTGTCTCTTATTACATCCCCGGCCCAAAGCAGGGATGGGCGAGGCCGCTGCTGAAAGACTGGTCGGTGAATACAATCGTGTACGCGCGCAGTGCTCCACCGGTCAATGTGGTCACGGGAAAGAATCCTTATCCCGGCACTATCCTGTCCGGCGCCAGCAGCGTCCAGCGGCCGAATGTCGTGCCCGGCCAGCCCTTCTACATCTCCAACCCGACCGCGCCCGGCGGGAAGATCATCAATAAAGCCGCCTTCACCGTGCCCGCGAGCGGCCAGGGAGACCTGGGACGCAATGCCCTGCGCGGCTTCGGCGCATCGCAGGTGGACTTCACCTTGCAGAGAATGTTCAAGCTCAGCGAGCGCTTTTCGCTGAAGACGAGCGCCGATTTTTTCAACATCTTTAATCACCCGCAGTTCGGCGCGCCCATCAACTACATGACCTCTCCGCAGTTCGGCTATTCCACCCAGACGCTGAATAGCTGGCTCGGCTCCGGCGGCCAGAACGGCGGCCTCAACCCGCTGTACCAGATCGGCGGCCCCCGCTCCATCCAACTGGCGCTGAAGCTTCAGTTCTGAGTTGTAGCAACACATTTCTCTAGATCTAAGGAGGCGAATAATGGGCTATCTTGATACATTGGAAACCCCACTCATCCGCCGACTGCGAATGAGCGGGTTCGCCATTTCGGTGCCACTTCCTCGATTTGAGACGCGTTTACTTGAAGGTAGCGTTAGTGCGGGACAGGTAGTCACGATGCGCAGTGAAATCGATCATGGAATCGAATGCCGGACCAACTAGTGGATTGGCTTGCACAGCCTGGTGGATCGCCTCCCGTACCTTGTCCAGTCCATCTGCATTGGCCGCGATGTAGCTGACATAGATCATCCCGGGAGCGTCGGTGTGGATGGCTTCGGTATCGATGTCGTACTCATGGATGACGCCCTGCGCCAGCAGCTTTTCCATGACCGGAACGAACATGGTCTTGCTCAACATGTTGAGCGCATCGTCGTCGGCCGTCGGCTTCAGCTTATAAACCGACGTCTCCGAGTAGACTTCTTTCCAGCTTCCGGAATGCCAATTGTAGTAACGGCTAACAACTATGTCATCCCAGTGTTTAGTGGCTGATTCGAGCACAGACCGGGTGCTGCTTCCGTTCTTGTAAAACTGGTCGAGCACGTTCATCAATCCAGCCATGGACATTGCCGCCCACCAATCGTCATGCGTCGGCTGGTCCGGCTGATGGACCAGCATAGTGTCGTCGCCATATCCGATGATCGTCCCGTTCGCCATCGCCTGCTGTAGAACTGTCTGGTCCTCGGCCCGTGTTTTCTCCATGTCCGCCCATTGCGCGCGCGGGATGGCCCACTGGCCCACGTAGAAGTACAACGGCGGTTTCTCTTTCACCTCGGCGTTCTGCGCGGCCACTGGTGTCACCATAAAGACAACGGCACCCACCAGTAGCATCGGAACAACAACCCACCACCCTTTTCTGTTCATGCTTTTCTCCTGAAAGTTAATTGAAGCCATACTGGGAGTTATGAAGCCGACAACGACCGAACTGCGGGGAAGGTGCCGTCGCCGCTACGGTTAACGGCGGGCTTGTATCTTAGTCAATTTGTTCTGAAACTTGAGAAATGATTATGGGCTTACTCACCCCGGAACGCAATTGAACAATCGTGCCAGACCAGCTACATCAATTATTGGTGCTTTTGTGCACAATTCCCTGCACTTGAGGGCCACGATTGGGGTGGCATAGCAGTGAAGCCCTTAAGCCGTTGGTTTGGACTTTGCGGAAGGACTCAGGCGCCCGGCCTGACGCCAAATCCGCCGGAAGCATCCTCAAAAGGCATACCGCAGGGCAAGGGTCGTGTTGTTGGCGTGGAAGTACCGGGGAGCGGTTGGTCCCACGAACGATCCTTCGCCGTACTGGTAGTAATTCCAGCCGCCCTTGAAGCTGACGTTCTTGTACAGCTTGACCTCCACCGTGGCCAGCGGAGTTTGATAGGTCGAAGACAGCGGTCCGAGCGGCAACAGGGCGTTGAAGTCGGTCGTGTTGCCCTGGTTATCCACGATACTGTACCCCACGCGCATGTTGAGGCGCTCCAGCGGAGACAAGGTCAGCGCAATGTACCCGTATTGCGTGTGTGTCTGGTATACGCCAAAGGTCTGCAGCAGTGAGCTGTCACCGGCGCAAGCGGTTGAGCCGGGCGGAGGCGTGCTGTCCTGGAAGCAGAGGAACAGGTTCTGCTGGATGGCGTCGAAGTTGTAGGCCAGGTCAAACCCCCACTTGCGGTTGGGCATAATGGTGGCATTCACCATCGTGGTGTAATTGTGCTGGCCGAGGTTGATGCCAGGCGTGTTGTTGCTTGCCTTCTGATAGTTGAAATTGCCTCCCAGCATCAGCCACGGACGCGGAGCATACGAGACGTTTGAGCGGAAGTTAAAGAAGTTTAGCGGATCGGTGCGGTAGACCCAATTATCAGCCCCGCCGTATTCGGCTGCGACGTCGGCGTGCAGACTTCCCTTGCGATACCATGCGCCCAGCACGCCCGTGTAGCGGTTGACCTGTGTGGTCCCGCTCAAGGGATCTGCCCACGGAGTGAGCACGCCGGTGAAGGTGCAACTGCCATCTGGATTCAGGGGCTGCCCGGCACAATTGCCGCGGTTGGGATTGTTGGGATAGTAAATGTCGCCGAGCGCCGCCTGGTAGCTGTCGCCGGGTTGAACGTTCAGTTGTGTCCAGTTGAAGCCGCCACGCACGCCAAAGCTGTGTGTGATGTCGTACTGCACCTGGAAATTATTCGAGTAAGACAACTGGTTAAGCAGGTTGGCATTCAGCTCGTTGATGATGTCGGCAGGCGAACCCGACGTGTGGGTCAGGATATTTCCCGGGAAGTATGCCACCGGAGTCAGCAGCGAAGCCGTGGTCGGCGCAGCAGGAAAAAGGCTGTTTTCGTAGTCGAGATAGTCCCCCGCCACACTGAAATTGCGGAAGCGGAATGCATCGACCAGCCGCAGACGGTCGCTGATGTGAATGGTGGCGGAGACATCGGCCGATGACGAATTCCACTTCGCGCTCGAGCTGCTGCCCGCGGTGTTGTAACCCAACAATCCTGTGCGGCTGGTCAAGCCGCCGTAGATCGCCGTCAGCGGCGTGTTCATTTGGGCATGGCTGTATTCCCACTGGCTGTTGAAATCGAGCCATTTCAATGACGACGAGCGTATATTGAGCTGCTCGGTAGGAATAAAGGTGTGCTCGTGCTGATACAGACTGTAGTTAGAGTAGCCATTGCAGGAGGGGTTGGCAATTCCATTCTTCAGCGGTGCTGAGCATGGACTGCCGCTGTTGAACCATGGCAGTCCTAAGCTGACCAAAGTCGAGTTCGACAGTGGCCAGGTGTTATATGGGTTCAGGGAATCGGTTGTTCCGCCGGTGTAGTACTGCAAAAGCTGCGTGTAACTGATCGTCGTTTTATCGTTCGCACGCCAGTCGGCCCCAAAGCGAAATCCATTTAACTGGTTGTTCCAGTCCTGATAAAGCAGCGCTTCCGTTCCCTCATGGACGCTGCTAAAAGAAGGCCCAATGATCCGGTTGCGGTTATAGCCGGCGCGAAATGACAGCTTGTGCATCGGCAGCACGACGAGATCGAAGTTATAGAGATTTTGCCGGTCGAAGTAGCTGTGCGGCGAAAACAATGCCGGAACCGAGGGGTTGCCGGCAGGCGGAGCCGGATTCAGCGGGTTCGCCAGCAGGTCGTAGTCAAAATAGTTCTGCATGTGCTGGTAGCTCCCCGAGAAGGTGTACCAGCTGTATTTCGCGATCCGCAGCCGTGCAGCCTGCTCAGGATCGCCGCCCCATCCAAAGCTCGACAGGGTGAGTGTGTCAAAGATTTCTTCATGGTCCTTGGCCTGCATGGTCAGCGACTGATCGAGGATGCGCGCCCCACTTTGATAGTTCACCAGGGTGTCGTACATCGCCGTGCTTCCCGTGGTGTCGTTGATACGCCCGCCAAATTCGATGGATTGCGTCACGTGGAAGCCGCCGATGTCCTTACCTTCCTGCGCATCCGTCGGCGCCGGAGCAGGCGGCGGTGCCGACGGAGCCTGAGCCAGGCTTAGGCTTGCGAAGAGAAGTCCGCCCACTACAAGAGCAAGCATTGATTGCGACTTATGATCAGTTCGAAATCGCATAAGGACCTCTTAGTTAGCGGAAGAACACCGGACTGAAGTTAGAGCCGTGGATCTGCGTGTGGCACGTTGTACACGCCTGGTACTTCGTCGACTGATCGTGGTTCGGTCCTATGGGCCTGCCAGCGGCCCCGTTCATGTTCGGCGTGTGGCATCGCAGGCAAAGGAAGTTGACATTATTCACCTGCAGCAACCGCGGGTTGGTCGAGCCATGAGGCGTATGGCAGGACAGGCATCCCTCATCCGTCTTGACCGGGGCGTGCTCAAAGACGAAGGGCCCCATGGTGTCGGTGTGACACTTGGTGCAGACCGCGAACTGTCCGGCGGCCGAACGGACCTGACCACCCCGCTCGGTCCCGTGCGGGTTGTGGCAATCACTGCATTGAATCAGTCCCACTTCCACGCGATGGCGATACGGCAGAGAAAACTGCGCCTTCTGTGCCGCGTGGCAGCCGAAGCAAAGCTCGGTCTGCGGCTTCACGAGCATGAAATTCACGTCGGTGGATTTATGCGGGCTATGGCAACTAGTGCAGGTCACTCCGCTGGACAGGTGCTCGGACTTGGAAAAGTTCTGCGTCTCCAGGCTAGCCTGATGGCACCCGAGACAGATGACCGCCGTCTGAGCTGGGCTCAGAGTTTCAAACCGGATGATCTTGGTGACGTCGCCGCCGCCGTCAACGTGCGCCTGTCCCGGACCATGACAAGACTGGCATCCATGTTGATCGCCCTTGAGAAGCGCCGAGTGGGGGGTTCCCGCAAAGTGCTTTTCCCAGATCTCTTGGTGGCAGGTTTGACAGATGTCATTCGCAGCGTACTGCCCTCCTGTGGAAGCGGGAAGCGCAGCAGAGGCCTGCGGAGGCTGGTTCTTTCCTGGATCGCTCGCGAATGTGGCCGGTACAAGGGCAAGGCTTGCGATCAGAATGAAGGCTAATCGGAGAGTTCCGCTCTTCACTAAACTCATCGCCACTCCCCAGATGAAACCAGATTCCAATCGGCGAACAAGTACATCTACTCAAACACGAACTGGCCGACGCGCAGAAGACGTCGGATGGCTATCCTGATCTGCCTACCCCACGACAACGTGACCCGAGATGATGGGCCCGATTCTCCTACTTCTTCCAAATGTTGGCAAGCGAATTCACCATCCACCTCTCATTAATACACCGGGCACCTGGCCCCGCAGCTATATCAAAATGATCATGTCATCGAGACGGGTTGGGTACTTGTTCATGATTTCTCCACTATTCTTGCCGACGATCACCGTGTCCGAGTGGCGGAAGCCGCCCCAGTTCGGATCGTAGACTCCCGGCTCGCAACTGAACGTCATGCCAACCTGGAGAACGGTCTTGTCGCCGTCGGCAATCCACGGCGGTTCATGACCTTCCAGCCCGATGCCGTGCCCGGTGCGGTGCTTGAGGAACTGGCCATAGCCGGCTTTGCGTACCTGGTCCAGGCTCATCTTGTCCACGTTTTCGGCAACCATACCTTCCTTCATGTTGGCGGCGCCTGTCTCATGGGCCGCGAGCATGGCGTCGTACAGCTTCTTGGCGTAATCGCTGGGCGGTCCCACACAAAAGGCCCGTTCGCACTCCGAGTTGTACCCACCGACCGTGGCGCCAAAGCTGAGAATCAGCGCATCACCTTTCTTCAGCCGGTCTTTGCTGGGCACCGCATGTGGGAAGGCCGAGCGCTTGCCGAAAGGAACCAATCCGCCGAAGGGAGGCGCGATCTCCACGCCCACCACCGAGGTCAACTCCTTCGACATCTTGTCGGCGACCGCGTCGGCCGTCGCCTTCAGAATCTCGTCTTCCGTAACACTGCCATTTGCCTCAATAAATGCCCGGCCGGCCTGCACCGTGTAGTCGGCGAAGTAGACTGAGCGCCGCATTACGCCGATTTCGTCGGAGTCTTTGACCCAGCGCATCTGCTCAACGAGGTCGCCGGCGTTGACCAGCTTCGCCTTCGGCGCGCCAAGCTTCATCTGCGCCAGCCGTGACGGCGTACACTCCTCGATGCCGATTGTGCCGCCGACTCCTCGCGCGGAGATGCGTTCGAAGATCCAGCGCACGCGATTCACCGGTCCGGGATAATCGAAGTAGGCCTCGTAGTCCTTCACCCACCATAGCTTCACCTGATCGGATTCCAGTTCGGGGATGAACAGCTCCGGTTCTCCCGAGGCGGGGATCAGCGCCGCCAACGGGCGCTCGGTGGGCAGGTGAAAGTAGCCAGTCGTATAGATGACGTTGTGTGCGTTGAGCAGCACCAGCGCGTTCAACTTGCGCTCCGCCATCTTGGCCTGTACCTGCTTGATCTTCTGCCTGATACCACGCGGGCGGCAGACGGTCCGGCCCGAGCGGCGCAGGATAACTGGTCTTGATCTGCAAGGCGTGCGTGTTGCCAAACGATGTAGCCGAGGCGGTGATGGTGAGAGCAGCGGCTCCAGTGGCGGTCTGCAGGAACCGCCGGCGAGAAGAGGAAAGACCCATGGGTTCACTCATAAGCGCAACGTTATATGCCCACTGCGACTCGGAGGTCAAGTAAGCTTGGCAGGCGCGGCCTCCGCCCGCAAGGTTTCTTCACGTACGGTTAGCTGCTGGATCAGATCTTTGCGAACTTCGTATCCCCGACCGGGCTTGTCTGGGACTGCAATTGTTCCCTGCGATGAGACCGTTACCTCTGGCTCGATGATGTCTTCCTTCCAGTAGCGCTTCGAAGCCGAGACGTCGCCTGGCAGCTTGAAGTTCGAAAGTGCCGACAGTGCCACATTGTGGGAGCGGCCAATCCCCGACTCCAGCATGCCGCCGCACCACACCGGAACATTGAAGCTCTCGGCGGATCATGTACCGCTATGGCTTCGCTGAATCCTCCAACCCGGCCGACTTTGATGTTGATGATGCGCGCGGCGCCCAGTTCCAGCGCGGCGGCAGTGTCGCGCGCACTGCGAATGGCTTCATCCAGGCAGATCGCGGTTTGCATCTGTTTCTGCAATTTCGAGTGGAAGTAGAAGTCGTCGCTCCACAGCGGCTGCTCGATCATCAGCAGCTTGAATCGTTCGAACTGCTGCAGATGCGGCGAGATCGTCCATCGTGTACGCCGAATTGGCATCGCAGCTCAACAGGATGTCGGGCCAGCGCGCGCGGATTTTCTCCAGCACCTCGACATCCCACCCCGGCTTCACCTTCACCTTGATGCGCTGATAGCCGGCCGCCAATTCAGTTTCGATCTTTTGCAATAACTGCTCGTGCGAGTCCTGAATCCCGATACTGACACCGCAGGCAATGTCGCGCCTCGTGCCACCGAGCAACTGCCATAGCGGAACATTTTTCTCCTGTGCTTCGGCGTCCCACACGGCGTTTTCCAGCGCAGCCTTTGCCATGCGATGCTGGCGGACTTTGCCAAGCAGCGCCGGCACTTCCTTGCCCGACGTAATGGTCCGCCCGAGCAGCGACGGCGCCAGGTATCGCACGATCACGTCCCAGGCGCCCTCGATGTACTCCTGGCTGTAATAGGGCTGCTCGCCGGCAACGCACTCTCCCCAGCCTTCCGGCCCGTCAGTATGCACCGTGATCAGCATGACCCGGCGGGTGTACGTTCGTCCAAAGCTCGTCTCAAAGAAATGAACGAGCGGCATCTTCAATTCGCGGAGGGTGATGGCTTCGATCTTCATGGCTTCGGAAAAACATCTACCACGGAGGCTCGGAGGTCAAGTCGAAGGGGCGCAGCTTTAGCTGCGCCAGAAAAACCGCGAGATGCACGGCTTTAGCCTCTGAGGGCAATTCGATTTGCCTCGTGCTAACGACTTCCCTCAGTGGCGAAAGCCGGATGAAACTCCAATGCTGCGGCGCGCCTGAAGGCGCGCCCCTTCGTCCCAAACACTCATCCCTCCGAGAATTGCAGCAAACCTTGCAGAGAATCGGAGCTAATCGACATGCGCCAGTCTTTTCACAATCTCCGTGTCCTCCGTGTCTCCATGGTGCTCCCTACTCTTTCGTCGCATACGACCAATCTTCATCCCAATGCCCGAGCAGAAAGACTCCGCTGCCGTTGTCGTCGCGACCGTATCCCAGGCACGACAGCCCATTCGCGAAGGCCCCCAGAAACAGCTCCCGATTCCGCTCCTGCACCGCTGCCGCCTTTGCGCGGGTCTCCTCCGCTGCCTTCCAGGCATAAATCTCCGCAGGCACTGAGATCTGCAGCTCCGGCTGGAATCCGGGCATACGGCCTGACGATAGTAGCGACTCAACGCGCTTCGACTTAATCCACCACTCGGCGACGAGGCGGTCCGTCGGCAAAAAGCCTTGCAGCGGTGAAGTGGTAATGCCGTACTGGTTCAGGTTGTAGCGCCGCGCGATTGCCCCCAGCCGCTCGAGGTTGAAATAGGCATTCTTGATTTCCAGCGGATCGAAGGTCCATTCGATCAGGTCGTAACCCCGGGCGATGGCGTCCTCACGCTGGAAGAGCTTGATGCGGCGTCCCAGGCCGGTGTTGCGATAGCTTTCCTTCACCCCCAGCATGTGCGAGTGCAGATAGGGATAGCGCCGGTGCGTGGCCGGCAACGACAAGGCAAAGCCCACCATGGTATCGCCGTCCCACGCGCCGATTACCTGGCCGCCGATTTTGGACGCAACCGAGAAGACGCGCAGTGGGACGAGGTCCAGATCGCTGAAGCCCCACACCTCGCGCTGGAGGTCGACGCAAGCGTTGAACTCCTCAAGCGTGCTGCATGACCTGAACTCGAGCGCGTCGACGCTCACGCTTTTTCCAGTCGCTTCGATTCCTGCCATAACGATTCCATCTCCGCCAGCGACGCATCGTCCGGCTTGCGGTCCTGGGCGCGCAGCCGGTCTTCGAGATATTCAAAGCGCCGGCGAAATTTGCGGTTGGTCTTGCGCAGCGCCGATTCGGGATCGAGCGACAGATAACGCGCAATGTTCACCAAGACGAACAGCAGGTCACCCACCTCATCTTCCAACCGAGACCGCAGCTCGTCGGGAACCTTCACTCCGCGCGCACTCGCGACATCCTTCGCCGACTGCGGTTGCGGGCCCGGCTCGGGATACTCGTCAAGATTCAGCCGTAACTCTTCTGTCTCTTCGTGCAGCTTATCGAACAGACCCTCGATGTTCGGCCAGTCGAAGCCGACATGGGCCACGCGCGAGCTGATCTTGTAGGCCTCCATCAGCGCCGGCATGGTTGACGAGACGCCGTGCAACACTGAGTCGGGATGGCCGCCCTTGGGCGCGGAGCCGTTCTCTGCTGCGCGCTTCTTCTTCTCTTCCGCCTTCAGCGCCTGCCAGTTGCGCAACACTTCACCGGGAGTGTCGGCCTTCACTTCGCCGAACACATGCGGATGCCGGTCGACCAGTTTGTTCGACAAGCCGATCAAGCACGTCGTCGATGGTGAAGTGCTTTTCCTCTGCCGCCATCTCGGAATAGAACAGCACTTGCAGAAGCAAGTCGCCTAACTCGCCGGTCAGCTCATCCCAGTCGCGCGCGTCGATGGCCTCCAGCACCTCATAGGTCTCTTCCAATGTGTAGGGCTTGATGGTGTCAAAGGTCTGCTCGCGGTCCCAGGGACATCCGCCCGGAGCGCGCAGCCGCGCCATGATGGACACCGCACGCTCAAATCGCTCGCCAGTGGTGGGCATGGCAATCAATCTAAATGAGAGCGTAGCTTTGCGCTACGACTGACCCTTGTTCGGCCGTCTATGCCCGCCTCTTGCCCGACGTGGGAAATGCAGAACTTAACAGCTTCGGATCATCCGAGATCAGTCCGTCGACTCCCCACTCGCCAAGCTGACGCAGTTCTTTCTCACTGTTGACTGTCCACGTGAAGATCTGCCGTCCTCGCGCGTGCACCTGCTCAACCAGAGCTTGCGTGATCAGCTTGTGATGCGGGAGGAAGGCTTCAATCGGCAGCTTCCGCCACAACGAAGTGCTGTAAGAACGGTCGCACAGGTAGCCGAGTGGCAGCGCCGGATCAAGTTCATGCAGGCGCCGAAGCACTTTGGGCAAGAAAGAAGAAAGGAGGTAGCCACAACGGGGCCGGCGGTGGCGAATGGCCTTCACGATCAATTCCTCTCCCCCAGGCGCCTTTACTTCGATATCGAGATAGGCGCGATCCCTGAATGCTTGCAGTACATCTTCGAGACAAGCAAGCTGGGCACCGTTGCGCGCGCACAGGCTCTCAAAAGCCGACGCACTCACCTTATAGCCCCCAACCCAGGCATTGTGACAAATCACCAGCCGCTCATCGCGCGTGACGCGAACATCGAACTCGAATCCATCGCAGCCGCTGGCCAGGGCGTACTCAAAACAGTCCAGACTGTTCTCGGCGGGAACGCTTGCCGCAACAGCACTCAGACGGAAGCGAGAAACTGGCCGCGCTCCGCGGTGGCCGAGCAGTAGTGGCCGCCCGTTCTCACGATCAGGATTTCCAGAGGGACCCGCCACGGCAGAGGCACTGTCCCGGGCGTCGCTACCATGGCTTCCGTGACGCCATCCTGAGAGCTTGCTGGCCGTTTGTCTCGTCATACCTTTCCTCCGTGCTATACGATAACGGCAGTCATTTCATGAAGCATATCGCCATCCTTGGCTCTACGGGCTCCATCGGAAAGAGCACGCTCAGGATTGTTGAAGCATTCCCCGACCGCTTCTCCGTGGTGAGCCTGGCAGCAGGCAGCAACGTCGACCTGGCCTTTGAGCAGGCGCGCCACTGGCATCCCACGGTGGTTTCGATGGGATCGGCGGAGGCTGCCGACCACCTCCACGACAAGCTGAAGAAGGTCGGCCTGGGCCATGCGGTCGAAGTCGTTCATGGCCCTGAGGGAACGGTCAAGGTCGCCATTCATCCACAAGCCGATTTCGTGGTCAGCGCCATCGTCGGCGTCGCCGGACTGGAAGCGACGTACGAAGCAGTGAAGGCTGGGAAGACCGTCGGCCTGGCCAACAAAGAGTGTGTCGTCACGGCGGGCGATCTGATCGTCACCGAAGCCCGACGCCAGGGTAAGCCGCTGCTGCCCATCGACAGCGAACACAACGCAATTCATCAATGCATGCGCGGAGGCCGCCAGAATGAAGTGCATCGCGTGTGGCTCACCGCCTCGGGCGGGCCATTCCTGCATACGCCGCGCAAGGACTTTGCCCACATTACGGTCGAGCAGGCCCTGAACCACCCCACATGGAAGATGGGCAAGCGCATCACTATCGACTCGGCGACCCTGATGAATAAGGGCTTCGAGGTGATCGAGGCTTGCCGGTTATTCGACATGCCGCCCGGCCGGGTCAGCGTGATCGTGCATCCGCAAAGCACCATCCACTCTATGGTCGAATTCGCCGACGGTAGCCTGCTGGCGCAATTAAGCGTAACCGACATGCGGTTACCCATCCTTTATGCCCTGACCTACCCGGAGCGCATCGAGAGCGATCTGCGCTTCCCGGTCAGCCAACTCAAGCGCCTGGATTTCGAGGAGCCTGACCTGGAAAAATTTCCCTGCTTACGTTTGGCTTACGAAGCTGTCGAAGCAGGAGGTGCCAAGACAATCGCGTTGAATGCGGCAGATGAAATCGCAGTGGCTGCCTTCCTGGAAGGTCGTATAGGATTCGAGGACATTCCGGCTACAATATCAATGGTTGTCCGTGAAACATCCGCGCAGGTACCTGAATCTATAGAAGAGGTACTGAATCTGGATGCAGATGCCCGCCGCAGGGCCCGGCATCACATTCAGGAGATCGGCCCGGTTAAGGCGGCGTCTTCCCCCGATTCGCTCCTGAACCGGCGCAAAGAGTTTTCCCGGTAATAGAGGTCTATGGAATCGTTCTTGATCGCGGTGGTTTCTATGGCCGTCGTGCTCGGCATCATGATTTTGGTGCACGAGTTCGGCCACTATGCCGCAGCCAAATTGTGTGGCGTGCGGGTTGACGTGTTTTCGATCGGCTTCGGCAAGCGCCTTGTCGGCTTCCGCCGCGGCGACACCGACTACCGCATCAGCGCTCTGCCGCTCGGCGGCTACGTCAAGATGGCGGGCGAGAACCCGCTGGAATCGCGCAGCGGTGCGACGGACGAATTCATGTCGCATCCGCGCTGGCAACGCTTCATCATCGCGATTGCCGGGCCTGCGATGAACATCTTCCTGGCGATTGGGCTGCTCACTGGCGTCTACATGGTGCATTACGAGCACCCGGTGTACCTCGACCAGCCGGCAGTGATCGGCTGGGTGCTGGAGAACTCGCCCGCCGCGAAGGCCGGAATCCAGGCGGGTGATCGCATCACCCGCATCGACGGTGTGCAGAACCCGACCTGGGAAGACGTGCTGCTGAAAACCGCGGTCGAGACCAACCAGCCCATCAGCGTCGCAGTGCAACGCGGGAACCAGATCCTGGATAAACAGGTGAAGCCGGAGCCGCAGGGCAACGACCTTGACCAGTACCGCACCATCGGATGGGTGCAGGATGAGCCGATCACGGTGACCGAGCTTGAGCCCAACATGCCCGCTGCCAAGGCTGGAATCCAGTTGGGCGATCAGATCGTAGCCATCAACGGGGTTGCGGTGCGCTCGCTCTTCTCTGTAATCCACTACCTGCAGCAGAGCGGCGACAAGCCGGTCGACATCACTGCCGTCCGCAAGGGGCACGAACTCCACTTCACGGCCACGCCGGTCATGACCGACGAGGGCGGCCAGAAGCGCTATCGGCTGGGCTTCCAGTCCGAGCCGGTAAAGGTCGACAAGCTGCCGTTCGCGCAGGCCCTCACCCGTTCCGTCGAAGAGAACAAGAAGTACTCGGTGCTGATCCTGAACCTGGTGCACAAGATGATCGAGCGCCAGACCTCCATCAGGCAGATGGAAGGCCCCATCGGCATTGCGCGCGCTTCCGGGGAAGCGGCCAAGGAGCCGGGCTGGACTCCGCTGCTCAGCCTGATGGCCGGTATCAGCCTGAATCTTGGCATCTTCAACCTGCTGCCGATCCCGATCCTCGATGGCGGCAGGATCCTGGAGCTGCTGATCGAGGGCATCATCCGCCGCGACATCAGCGTGAGAATCAAAGAGCGTATCTACCAGACGGCGTTCGTGTTTCTGGTGTTGTTCGCCGTGGTCGTGATCTACAACGACATCATGAAGGCCCTGCCGGGACTGGCGCAGCGACTGCCGTAGGAGGGCCGCTCTTGGCCTTGGGCTCTTGCCTTGGGTGCTTGATCCAAGCCTTCTTCTGGCTTGGGTCGGATAACCATTCCATTCGCCCTTGCTCCATTGTCATCACGAAGGGCCTTCTGTTGGCCCGAGGGATCTGCTCTTCGATCTTCGCTCTTGGCGCCCGCTTTTCCGCTTTGTCAATCACGCGCCCGCCGCGGCGAGCGAGGGGGCCTGCTCTCGCTTGAGCCGCCAAGCAGCAGCCACAAACATACTGACAACTGACAACTGGGGTACACCCCCAGCCCCCTGCTGCTCGTAAAATCTTGATTCCATTGGGCAAGCTGAAAACTTTCCCGCTAAAATCTTGAGCGCAGTGGGACTTGCAGGCAAAATC
Organism: uncultured Acidobacteriaceae bacterium; assembly: GCA_963782505.1. Lineage (GTDB taxonomy): Bacteria > Acidobacteriota > Terriglobia > Terriglobales > Acidobacteriaceae > CAVVDY01. Next base: position 68,176 of record CAWAKG010000026.1, read on the forward strand.
TTGGAAACAGAGCAGTTACTATGGCACTTAGCACTTGGCGATTAGCTTTGGCGCCCCTGGATTTGTCATCACGAGCGCCATCTGTCGGGCGCGAGGGATCTGCTCCTGTCTTTGCTACCAGCATCGGCGTCGCTCTATTACTCATCGCCGGTTGCCAATTGCCAGTCGATGCCCTCGTGACCCACATCACAAGATTTTTTTGTGCACGATATTCTGTTTTCAACAACTTAGGCAGCGTTTTTCGAGCAAATTACTGATTCGCAGCTACTTACAGGCAAATTGTTAATTTCAAATAACTTAGCGGGATTGCCCCCGCAGGCACACTCTTCGGTGTCCTCGGAGGTAGTTTAGGAGCTGCCAAATTAAGAAGCACGGGAAAACTGCGGATGCGAGGTTACGAAGGTGGTGGAAATTCCCTGAACGGGAATTGTGTGACAGAAACCTTGCGCTCACGCGGGGGACACTGCTCCGCCCAGTTAGGCCAACCGAAGGCCGAAACCCTTGACAGGCTCAAGGCAGGCACCGGGACGCCCGACGACATAGGAGGCGCCTGTACTACCCTCAACAACCCCACTTTTTTCGTCAAATTCGGCCTCGAAATGGCCCCCGAACTGGGGCTTTTCTGCCCTCGATCTCGCCACTGATGGAGCGGGTTCTGGCCCGATTTCGGACAGAGAGGCCCCTGGCTGCCCTCGTCCCTGCCCGCGATGGAGGCAAATGGCGGGTAAATTGAGGCCACTTCTTGCCCACTTCGAGCGAGTTTTGGAGGGGTTTTGGGCCGAAATTGAGCAGTTTTCGGTATACCCTTTGTGGCGTTGTTGCACGACCTGGGTTCTTCCGGGTCGGCGAGGTTTTGCCTTCCCGGCACGGCCCTGAATTAGCTGCTCGCGTGCGTCAAGACCTAAGGTGACAGAGTTAACGAGAAGTTCGATTTATCGGTTGCTTTACCATGCAACTTAAGAGGGGCAGAGGCCGCGTGGCATGTTATCAGTCTATCCCTCTAGCCCCAACATTTTGCCGATCGCAGGCAAAATGTGCGACGCCCGTGGACAATCCTTAAGAGACTATTGCAGCCGAGCGCACTCGGCCTTAGCTTGCCGCAGGATAGGCACGTCAGGATCGGCATCCTTCCACAGGACAAAGAAGTCCTGGCAGGAATTGCGGGCCCGCTGATTGTCTCCGGCGATAGCGTATGCCCGCGCCAACTGCAAACGTGACAGGGCACACACGAGGTCGTTTGCGCAGAGTCCGGGGTGATCCATGATCTTCTGAAACTCGCGCGCAGCCGCCTCGCCCTGCCGCTCGAGGAGATACGCGCGACCTCTCAGGTAAGGTCCTAACAGCGACAGGTATTCTTCGTCGGAATACTCATAGGGCACGGCAGGCGTGAGTGCAGTCAGCGCCCCGGGTATATCGCCGGCGTTCAATGCGATGGCAGTGCGGATGGCGGGCAGATGTGTGAACTGCGTCAGGGTATCTTGGGGAGAGGCCTTATCCAAAGCTTCAGCCATGTGCGCGGCGCGAGCGCTGTTTCCAGTCAAGGCAAGCGCCATGGCCTCGTTTACGCCATTGTGCTTGAAGGAGAGTGATTGCGCAGTATTCAGGCTCCTGGTGGCAGCGGAAACGTTACCGGCAAGGGTCTGAACGACAGCCGCGCGAGCATAGTACCCCGCTGCATCTTCGGGATTGTTGTCGCGAATTTTAGCTTCCGCCGCGCGCTGCACCAACTCCTGAAATTTCCGGAGCTGCCCGCCGTAAGCCGCGGTATTCGCCTCCTCCCACAGTATGCGAGACTCCCACCCGGGTTGCACCGAAAGATGGGCCACCTCCTGCTCCATAGCGGCGGTGTCGCCACGCATAAAAGCGATGAAGTAAAGGCACAGATGCAGCGTCGGAATATCAAGGTTACGGGCCTTTGCTTCTTGTGCCGTGGACTCAGCTTCATCCAGGCGATTCATCTCCAGGTAGCCGAGGACCAGGTTCGCATAGGGTATCCCAGTTGACGGACTGATGCTGAGTTCTTGCTGGAAGAAATGCAGCGCCTTCTCATGCTGTCCTAATTCGCCGTAAATTGCACCCAGATTGCCGTTCACACCTTCGCTTTGCGGGTAGGTCTCCAGCCACTTCTTGTAGACTTTTTGCGCGGCCTCAAGGTCACCCGTCACCAGATGATGGTAGTGCGAGTCGATATAGAAGCGCTCGCGCAGACTTGCCCGCTCCCGCAGCTCATACGCCTTGCGCAGGTAACTCGCGGCAACTTGGGGTTGCCCGGTAAGATATGAGACGGTTCCCAGTTGGGCGTATGCGTAGGCGAAGTTAGGATCAAGGGCAACGGCCCGTTGCAACAGCGGCGCAGCGGTTGCGAAGTCTCCCCACATGTTCTTCGCCCGCATCGCGAGGGTGTATGCTTGCAGAGCTTCCAGCGAGGACGTGGTGACCATTTCCGGAGGTGAGTCATATTGCTGGATCGAGGCCAGCGACTCCCCCAGTCGGCGCCGCAGTGCAGTGGCCGCCTGTCCGACCAGCGGGAGCACCCGTTCGCGGCTGTTCGCCGTGACATTTACTTCGGCGAATGCGGTCCCACCCTGGCAGTCGACTGCCTTCAGCACGATGGGATACCGGCCACCCTGCAGGGCAATGGAACCTTCGACTACGGCTGCTCCTCCTGCACGCACACATACTTCGCGCGACAGTTCACGCGTGAGCCTGAGGTCTTTGGGTTGCGCCATCAACGCGAGCGTCTGCCGGATTCCGGCGTCAGACAGCAGGTTGAGATAAGGTGACTGCTCGAGCTGGCTGGCGATGGCCTGCCGCAAGGTGTCATCGAAGAGTGGATCGCCGGTCGTGTTGGTGAAATCGGCGAGAATGATTGGCTTGTCCGCAAGCGCGGCAAGCGCTTTCGCGCGTCTGCTACGAACCACGTAGAAGCCGGCGGCGATTGCGATCACGGCGGCCACGACGGCGAGCGCTACAATCCATCTCATCGTCGGTGACGTGGTGTGGAGCGCGGCACCTTCTTCGGCAACGACAGCCTTATCACTGGAGCCGGGGCCGTCTGCTCCTTCAGCAACGCTCGATTCCGCGACGACACCGTTGCGGAGAAATAACGGGACATAGGTCCCCTTCGGAATCTCGATGTGGATGGGATCAGTCCGGCCAATCGTGGAGTAGTACTTCTCGAGCCGAGTACGCAGCCGCCGCGCCTGGGAGCGAACCACGGGATCCGTTCCCGGATCGAAGTCCGCTTTCCGGCCAAAGACCTCCAGCCCAATCAGGTATTCCTTCAGGTTGTCGACTTCGCCGGTGAGTGCCTTGCGGACGATGAACTCCAGGAAACTGCTGTCACGCCGCGAGCCCCGGAAGATGCTAGAGAGCAGAATTTTCTGGAGCTGCGACTCCACCTCTGTGGCGGTGAAGGCCCCCTGCAACGAGATGTCAGCTGAATTCGGCCTACTCATCGAGGTCTCTAAGCGGCGAGCCCGTCCGCAGCCTGTTCGTTCGTGCTGGGTGACCGGAAGTATAGTCCGATTCCATGACCCGAACAATGCCCGATCGCCTGCCCGGGTCCTGAGGCGGCGTCCTATTCTGAATCAACTATTTACGGGCGAATGACACGGTGGCATTACGGCATGACACTTGAGCCTGCCGCGATTTCACCGCACACTCCGGGCCACTACAGGCCAGGTTCGGTACTTGGCCATGCAGTGCAATAGATTCCCAGGAGAGGACGATATGAAACGCCTGACTTTCGTGATCTGGATTTTGCTGGCTTTCGTAACCTGTGGGGTACTTACCAGCCCCGCCCACGCCGACGTTCTCTATTCCACCGGGTTTGAGAATCCGCCATTCCAACTGGGGCCGCTTCTCGGCCAAGATGGATGGAACCAATTCGGCGGAGCGCAGGTCTTAGTTGAGAACAGCGTCGTCAAGTCCGGACTGCAGGCAGTGTCGGTAGACGGCTCGTTTGCCAGTCAATCGGGCCCTTACTATGAAGACCCGACGTCAAGCCCGATGGTCGAACTTCAGGCCGACCTTCGCCTCGCCAGCAGCTCGGTGCAGACAAGCTGGCAATTCGCCGGCGTCGGCGCGGGAACCTTCATCGGCGGAATTGACACGGACCCGGCCACGAACCAGATGTACCTGATTACTTCAGGGTTCCCGGTAGTAGGAACGTTCAGCCGCGACGTTTGGCATCACGTGGATTTCACCTTCGACTTCCTCACGCAGACGTACAGCTTTGCCTTCGACGGCGCCCAGATTGCGAACAACGTAGCCTTCTGCGGACCTAACCCAAACTGTGGTGGCGGGAACATCGCTTCTTTCGATAACGGTTTCTTCGACACCTTCGGCGGCGGCAACGACTTTGGCTACATGGACAACTATTCCGCGTCGACGGTTCCGGAGCCGGGAAGCCTGGCTCTGCTGGGAACGGGAGTTCTGGGCGGTGCTTTCGGCGTGCGCCGCAGAAGGAGCCTAGCACTCCTTGTTCGGGTGCGCGCATTGATTCACGCATTGGCGTTGACGATGGTCTTTGTGCTGACCGTCGTCGCCAGCCCAGCGGCACAGGCCCAAACTTTCACGGTTCTTCACACTTTCACGGGAGCAGGTGACGGGGCAAACCCGAGTGCGGGAGTGACGATACGAGCGGGCGCTATCTATGGCACGGCGGAAGTGGGGGGTAATGGTGCTGGAACCATCTACCAGATCACGCAGGTGGAAAACAACTGGATCACGCTCCCCATCTCATTGCTCTCGAGCGGTGGGAGCGGTCCCCAGGGAAGAGTCATCTTTGGCCCAGACGGTCATCCTTATGGCACCACGATTGCCGGTGGCTCGACCAACGCAGGCGTTGTGTTTGATCTGATTGTCCCGTTGACGATCTGCAAAACAGCAAGCTGCTTCTGGAAGGAGAACGTGCTCCACAGCTTCATGCGCGGTCCATCTGACGGAGCTGCTGCCTATGGGGACCTCACTTGGGACCAGCAAGGTAACATCTACGGCACTACCGGCTACGGAGGTTTGGTCAATGGCGGCACCGTCTACGAGATGACCGGTTCGGGCGCCAACTGGACAGAGATGCCCATCTACAGTTTCTCCGGTCCTCCGGATGGAGCGGAGCCCTTGAACGGCGTTGTTCTCGACAATAATGGCAACCTCTTTGGGACGACCTTCTTTGGTGGCTCTTCAACCAAGTACGGCACAGTTTTCGAATTGAGCTATGTTGTGGGGGTCGGATGGAAGGAAACCGTCCTCTACAGTTTTCAGGGTGGCAATGACGGAAAATATCCGGAGGGAGGACTGATATCTGATACGTCCGGCAATCTCTATGGAACCACCACTGACGGCGGCGGCTCTATCGGCGGGACGGTTTTCGAGCTCTCTCCTTCCGGCAATACCTGGATATTCAAGCTGCTCTATAGCTTTGTGGGATCCACAATGTGTGGACCGGCGGCGACCCTAAGCATGGATGCAGCAGGCAATCTTTACGGCACCACGCGATGTGACGGGACAAATCACCTTGGCAGCGTTTTCAAGCTAACCAATTCAGAGAACGGGTGGGTGTATAGCTCGCTGCACGACTTCACGGGCAGCAGCGACGGTTCGTATCCGATCAGCAACGTGACTTTTGACGCAAACGGAAACCTGTATGGTACCGCGTCCATGGGCGGAAGCACTAACTGTTCTGGTGGCTGCGGAGTGGCGTGGATGATCACGCCCTAGCTAGAGAGGATCGCCTTATTCCTGACACCCGGGCTGATTAGATAACCGTGTCGGCTCCATGCCGCCGAGTACACTTGGTGCGCTCAAGCAACGAGGCTCGGGGGAAAGGAGCCGAGCACATGAAGATTGTAGGTTGTGACTTACACACGCGCTACCAGCAGATTGCGATGCTGGACGAGGAGACGGGCGAGTTGGTTGAGCGACGCCTGGAACATCCCAACGGAGAAGCGAGAGAGTTTTACAGCAAGCTGACGGGGCCGGTGCGGGTGGGTATCGAAGCCACCGGGCACACGCGCTGGTTTGAGCGGTTGCTGACGGAGTTGGGACACGAGTTGTGGATGGGCGACGCAGCCCGCATCCGTGCTGCCGAGGTGCGCAAGCAGAAGACCGATGCGCGCGACGCTGCGCTGCTGTTGGAACTGCTAGTGGCCTGTCGCAGAGAAATCGTTAGTACGAATGCGACGTGAATGGTCGGAGTACTTCCACTGGATAGGCTTGGCATGGGCGGAATAGGCGTTGATGTAGCGGCGAAGTTTGCGGGCCAAGTCAGGGACGGAGCGGAAGACGCCACGAGCGATGACATCACGCTCGATCTTGGCGAACCAGAGTTCGACCTGGTTGAGCCAGGAAGAGTAGGTGGGGGTGAAGTGGAAATGAACCCGCGGATTCTGCTCGAGAAACTGGCGAACGGCTGGAGCTTTGTGGGCCGAGAGGTTGTCGAGAATGATGTGGATCTGCTGGCGCGGCCCACACAAGCCAACCACTTCCTGCAGGAAATCGACGAACTCCCGGCTGGTGTGGCGGGCGGCGGTTTTGCCGTGCACTCGTCCGCTGGCGGTATCCAGGGCGGCGTACAACGAGAGGGTGCCGTGGCGGTAGTACTCGAATCCATGCCGCTCGGCGCGTCCCGGCGAGAGCGGCAGTACGGGGTCAAGTCGATCGAGCGCCTGAATGGCGGTCTTCTCGTCGACGCAGAAGACGGCCGCGTGCTGTGGCGGGTTGAGATACAGGCCGATGATGTCGGCGGCCTTACGTTCGAAGTCGGGATCGTCGCTGGCGATATAGCGTTGCAGTTGGTGAGGCTTGAGTCCGGCTTCTTTCCAGACGCGATGTACGGCATCTTTACTGATGCCCAGGTAGGCTGCCAGCTTGCGGCAACTCCAATGGGTAGAACCATCACCGGGTTTCTTGCGGGTGGCGGAGAGAATGCGGGCTTTGAGAGCGGGCGTCAACACCGTGGCCAATTGTCCGGGATGGTAGGTGTCGAGACCATTGAGCCCAGCCGCCAGGAAGCGCTGTTTCCAGCGCAGGATGGTAGGCGCGGTGGTCTGCAGGCGCTGCTGGATGGTGGCGAAGGAAGCGCCTTTGGCCAGCATCAGGATAAGCTTTGCACGAAAGACATATCCCGCAGGTAACGAACGGGACTGAGCAATGCTGGACAGTTCGGACTGCTGTTCTTGGCTAAGTACCACATCACTGGCCATGCACAGTTAGACGCAAATACTCTTACTAACGTTTACTCTGCGACAGGCCACTAGTGAGCGGGCGCTTTCCGCGGCTGTGGCGGCCGAGCCCGCAAGAGCGCGATCTGCGGCAGTTGCTCTGGCATCGCCAGAAGCTGGTGTGGATGCGTAACGCGGTGGGGAATCAACTGCACGCCCTGGCGATGGGCGAAGGACTGTGCAAGAAGAAGCAGCTCTTCACCAAGAAGGGGCGATGCCAACTGCAGGCGCTGAAACTGGATCGCTGGGCGAGCTGCCGGCGCGAAGAGTTGCTGCGCATGCTCGACCAGATCGATGCTTCGCTGAAGCAGTTCGACCAGGCGGTCAACGAGCAAGCGGCAGCCAGTCCGGAGGCGGTGCGCTTGATGACCCATCCCGGAGTCGGACCGGTGACGTCGTTAGCCTTCGTGCTGATCGTCGGTCCGGTGACTCGTTTCCAGCGCAGCAAACAAGTGGTGAGCTACTTGGGACTGAATCCGTCGGAGCATTCCTCGGGTGGACGGCAGAGGCTGGGCGCAATCTCCAAACAAGGCAACCCGATGCTGCGCGGGTTGCTGGTGGAAGCCGGACACACGGCGGCGCGCATGGACGTCGAATTACGACAGGACTATCAACGGCTGAGGCTGCGTCGTGGCGGCAGCGTGGCGAAAGTTGCCATCGCCAGGAAGCTGGCGGTGCGGATGTACTGGATGCTACGTCGCCAAATCAACTACGTGCAGCTGGTTCGCATGCAAGGCAGCTCGAGGGGCACCCTGGTGCAGAAGTAAATCACCGTTGGCCTGATTGGAGCGCCTTGCCTCCCGCATAGGCCGGGAGTCTGAACAACGAATCATGATCGTAAGTTAGGTGACCGAATAGATGGCTGGTGGAACCGAACAGATCCACCGCAGGATTCTGCAAGCGGGCCTTGGTTGATGAGCAGAGACAAAAAACAAAATCTCTATGAAGGGAAAAGCAAAACCTTCACCGCTCCACGTGTCTCTTGACAACGCCGACACGGTTATAGAGGGTGCCCCACTCATTCCATCGGTTTGTTCAGTCTCATGACATCCTTTCCACAATGTCCCGGGACATCCTTTACACTCCCGCGCGAGCCTAGCAAGGGCGGGAGTAAGACAGGATGCCTTGGAAGACGATGGATGTACGTGAGCAGCGGGTGCAGTTCGTGGTAGCGGCGTCGCGGCGGGAGAAGTCGTTGTCGGCGCTATGTGAGGAGTTTAACGTTTCCCGGCCGACCGGTCGGTTGTGGCTGCAACGCTATCGGGAGCAGGGGATCGGCGGCATCGCCGAACGCAGCCGCGCGCCACAGCATCGGCCGACGCAGACGCCCGCGGGGTTGGAGGCGCAGGTGGTCGAGCTGCGGCGGCAGTATCCCGACTGGGGTGCGCGCAAGCTGCAGGTGCTGTTGGCGCGCGCGGGGCTGGGACTGACCCGCAGCACCATCCATCGTATTCTGCTGCGGCAGGGTCTGGTGCGGGAGCAGGATCGGCATGCCGCGGCGGTGCAGCGTTTCGAACGCAGCCAGCCCAATGAGCTGTGGCAGATGGACTTCAAGGGTCCGCTGCGGCGGGCCGACGAGACCGGGCCGCTGTCGGTTCTTGACGACCACAGCCGCTACCTGATTGCGTTGCGGGCGATGGAAAGTCTACGCGGCGAAGCAGTACGCGAGCAACTGGAAGGGGCCTTCACGCAGTGCGGGGTGCCGGAAGCGATGCTGATGGATCACGGCACGCCGTGGTGGAGCATGCGTTCGGGTGGAGGCCTGACGAACTTATCGCTGTGGCTGATGCGGCAAGGGATCCAGTTGCACTGGAGCGGGATACGGCATCCGCAGACGCAAGGTAAAGTGGAGCGCTTTCACGGTTGCTTACAGCGGGCGGTGGATCGGCGAGTCGGGGGCGAGGCACTGGGGCAGCAGTGGCTGGATGAGTACCGCTGGGAGCACAACCAGGTGCGACCGCACGAGGCGCTGGGGATGGCGACGCCGGCCAGTTGCTGGCATGCGAGTGCGCGCCGCTACGATCCCCATCCGGTGGCCTATGAGTATGAGCCGGGAGCGTGGGTGCTGAAGGTGGACTGCCAGGGCAAACTCGATGTGGGCGGGCACAAGTGGCAGATTAACCGTGCCCTGCGCGGCGAACGGGTGCAGCTGATACGAATCGAAGAACGGGTGCAGGTGTATTACTGTCGCACCCTGATCCGGGAACTCGACTTCGCCAGCCAGCGGTCCACGATCGTGGACCGCTGGCTGGCAGACTGAGTTCTATACAACAACTGTAAAGGATGTCCCGAGACACTTTGGAAAGCATGTCCTGGGACTAGACAATCGGTTGGAATGAGTGGGATTCACGAAGCTGGAACCTCCAGGGACAAGGATTGACTTCTACCAGTCCTTTCTCGCCATGGAGATAAGCGCGAAAACTACTCCAATCCCACTCTTCGGGAGTGGCGACCAGTCCCCGCTTCACTGGATTGCGATGCATGTATCGCAGCTTCTCAACCCGCTTCTTTTCGGTACACACGTTGAAGTCGTAAAAACGCTTCTGCCACATCGCGCCGACCAGCACCTCCCGTTTGCGCAGCAGCCGGGTGAAGCGTTCTTTCACTACCTTCATTACCACCGACGGGTCGCCAACGGTGGGCATGGTCATCAGCAGATGAACGTGTTCCGGCATGATAACGTATCCCAGAAGCGCGAAGCCGTAGCGTCGGCGGGCGTGTTCCAAGACGCGGAGAAACAGATCGCGACGCGCCGCCGTTCCCAGATGCGGCATCCGCCGATAGCAACTGAAGGTGACGAAGTGGATCGACCCTGCGAAATAATAGCGCTTGAGACCTGCCGTCATATCGTGAGACTATGCGGCGGTGGGATAGGAGGTCTGTGATTTCGCACCGCCAACCGTGTGATGTCCCACTCATTCCAACCGATGGAATGAGTGGGGCACCCTCTATAACCGTGTCGGCGTTGTCAAGAGACACGTGGAGCGGTGAAGGTTTTGCTTTTCCCTTCATAGAGATTTTGTTTTTTGTCTCTGCTCATCAACCAAGGCCCGCTTGCAGAATCCTGCGGTGGATCTGTTCGGTTCCACCAGCCATCTATTCGGTCACCTAACTTACGATCATGATTCGTTGTTCAGACTCCCGGCCTATGCGGGAGGCAAGGCGCTCCAATCAGGCCAACGGTGATTTACTTCTGCACCAGGGTGCCCCTCGAGCTGCCTTGCATGCGAACCAGCTGCACGTAGTTGATTTGGCGACGTAGCATCCAGTACATCCGCACCGCCAGCTTCCTGGCGATGGCAACTTTCGCCACGCTGCCGCCACGACGCAGCCTCAGCCGTTGATAGTCCTGTCGTAATTCGACGTCCATGCGCGCCGCCGTGTGTCCGGCTTCCACCAGCAACCCGCGCAGCATCGGGTTGCCTTGTTTGGAGATTGCGCCCAGCCTCTGCCGTCCACCCGAGGAATGCTCCGACGGATTCAGTCCCAAGTAGCTCACCACTTGTTTGCTGCGCTGGAAACGAGTCACCGGACCGACGATCAGCACGAAGGCTAACGACGTCACCGGTCCGACTCCGGGATGGGTCATCAAGCGCACCGCCTCCGGACTGGCTGCCGCTTGCTCGTTGACCGCCTGGTCGAACTGCTTCAGCGAAGCATCGATCTGGTCGAGCATGCGCAGCAACTCTTCGCGCCGGCAGCTCGCCCAGCGATCCAGTTTCAGCGCCTGCAGTTGGCATCGCCCCTTCTTGGTGAAGAGCTGCTTCTTCTTGCACAGTCCTTCGCCCATCGCCAGGGCGTGCAGTTGATTCCCCACCGCGTTACGCATCCACACCAGCTTCTGGCGATGCCAGAGCAACTGCCGCAGATCGCGCTCTTGCGGGCTCGGCCGCCACAGCCGCGGAAAGCGCCCGCCCACTAGCAGTTCCAACAGCAGCGCAGCGTCGCGCGCATCGGTCTTCTGCTTGCGCACCTCAGCAGCGCGGATGCGGGCGGCGTCGCCGACCCACAACTCGTGTCCCAACTCGGCCAGCAACCGCTCGAACCATCGCGTGTGTCCGGTGGCTTCGATCCCCACCCGCACCCGCCCCGTCAGCTTGCTGTAGAACTCTCTCGCTTCTCCGTTGGCATGTTCCAGGCGTCGCTCAACCAACTCGCCCGTCTCCTCGTCCAGCATCGCAATCTGCTGGTAGCGCGTGTGTAAGTCACAACCTACAATCTTCATGTGCTCGGCTCCTTTCCTCCGAGCCTTGGTGCTTTGAGCGCACCAAGTGTACTCGGCGGCATGGAGCCGACACGGTTATCTAATCAGGCAACCTGCCGCCGCAGCAACCCACGCTTCATTACAAGGGGCTGGATGCCAGAGAACTACCCCTCTCTGCCGCCGACGGTGAAGTATTTTCTCTTGACATCCCCTTCTATAGAACCCGTCTTTCGATCCCTGATCTCGGCGTCTTTCGTCTCAGCCGCTGATGTTGTCAACGAGGACCGAGGCCACCAGAGCCCTTGTTGTCTTGGGGCCCACGATACCGTCGGGCACCAGCTTCGCCTGCTTTTGGAAAGCGATGACACGTGCTTGAGTCTTCGGTCCAAAGATCCCGTCAACCTTTAGAAACGGCTGTTCTGTTAAGACTGAGTTGAGAAGTTCCTGGAGCTGCCGCACTTGAATTCCCTGCGAATACAAAGCTAAGTCCCGCATTGAATAACTCCCTTCGAGCCCCGCACTTGGTTCTAACAAAAGCCAGCACAGCAGACTTGCGTCTCATTTTATTAAGGGTTTGATCGCGGTGATGGACCATTCCACGGAGACCGAAAATGGAAGTCCTCCAACACCGCCCGTCACATTGACAGCGAATCCCATGAAGGTCAGCGGAACAACGCCCCCAACTGGCGGGCCTGGCGAGAAGAGCAAGCTTCCACCCACACTAGCACCAAGGAATAGTTTGGGGCCAACGCTGGCTTGGAACGAAATGAACGGGCCCGAAAAGTCCACGGGCGTCCCAAAGATAAATGTGAGTTCGACTCCCCCGCTTAGCCCAGAGGTGATCCCTATCACAAAGCCGGCAGTGCCAAAGACTCCGAACTCGGGGGTCGTTGAACCGTACACCCCACCTGAGATATTGAATCCTGCGACAAATGTCGCAGTCCCCGTGGGCCCAAACCCGACTGTCAGGTTCCTAGACTTTGACATCATGGGCACGGTTGGGGAGGGCACAACTGTTACCGCAGGTGGCTTTTCGCTAATCTGAAGGACCTCCAAGGCACCGCCAAGATTGGTAATGAAGGGCTTCCCGAACTCGAGAGCCGTCTTTATTACCGCCCGGTCAGTTGAAGAACGCGGCTGCCTAGGACCTGCTATGACGAGAGCACCCTTGCTCGCGTCGGGAACCACGGTAAGCTGCGAAAGATCCAAGGTGAAATTTTGCATGGTTGTAATCTCTACAGACTTCGACTCGATGTTTCAGCCGGAATTTCCGTTTTAGCCCCCAACAACCCGACACTATATACCCTATGGAACCCGAGCGCGCAAAATATCTTCTCTGCGAGGGTGGCTCACGCAACGCTCACGAGGGTGCCTGTGGACTGATTAGATAACCGTGTCGGCTCCATGCCGCCGAGTACACTTGGTGCGCTCAAAGCTACCAAGGCTCGGAGGAAAGGAGCCGAGCACATGAAGATTGTAGGTTGTGACTTACACACGCGCTGCCAGGCTGGTGGCCCAGGTAGCAGAATTACACTGGGTGCCCCAGGTTCGGCCATCGGTTGGCCTAACCTGGGGATCACGGACACGGCGACCGGACATGGTGTAGGTTGAAGTTTATGCCACGAGGTTTGCGGCGGTAACACGACTCCGGTCATTCGCACTTCGTCACCTTCAGTTGTTATCGGCGGCAACCCAACTTCAGCAGCGGTGAGATCTGCGACCTCTTTCCGGAGTGCCTGGAGCGCATGCGCCGCCGCTTTGACATGTGCGTCTTTGGATACGTGGTCATGCCCGAGCACGTACATCTGCTGCTAAGTGAACCAGAGAAGGGTTCTCTGGCGGATGCTATCCATTACCTGAAACTTTCCTTCTCTAAACGAGTGAGGTTGTTATCCCAGGTTAGCGTCCAAACGAAGGACGCGAACCTGGGGCACAATGAGCCCTTTTGGCAGAAGCGTTATTACGATCGCAATGTGCGAAACTGGCAGGAGTTTACGGTGAAGCTGCGGTATTTGCATCGTAATCCGGTCAAACGAGGACTGGTGAAGGAGGCCGCGCAGTGGAAATGGAGCAGCTTCCGGCACTGTGCTTTCCGCGAAGTCGGTGTGGGGGAGATTGAATCGGAATGGACAGCGCGCGATCGGGAAGTGAAAGCCCTGGGGTTGCCGCCGCGAGTTTTCTTATGCCCAAGGTAACTGGCGCCCAGGTTAGCTTCGCCCACGTTAGGCCAACCGATGGGCGAACCTGGGGCACCGGCCAGCGTGCGCAATGCGGTCAACGACGGCTCCAACGGTTACACCTACGACCCGGAGGGCCGGCCGATTGTGGTCAACGGGCTGGGCTCTCTACGCGGGAAATCGTTGGGCGGAGCGGGCCTTGGCTTTGGCGGCTTCTTCTTCGCGGTTTTTAGGTGCGGCGGTGGTCTCGAGTGAGCTGAGCAGTCGCATCGAAGCCGCGGCTATCTCATCGATTGCTGATGCGAAGGCAGCCTCATTCGCCTTCGATGGCTTGTTGAAGCCGCTGATCTTGCGGACGAATTGCAATGATGCAGACCGCACCTCTTCCGGCGTTACCGGAGGCTCGAAGTTGAAGAGGGTTTTGATGTTCCTGCACATAGGGAAATCGTAACGCAAAGTTGCCGGTTGTCCGTTGCCGGTTGTCAGTGGCCGGGAGCAGTTTGAAGATGGATGCGTGCCTTTCGCGCGCCGGCGCGAATCGGCACGCTCAGATCCCTCGCTCGCAAATGAAGCTCGTTGGGGATGACAAAAACAAAGAACCTACGACGGCGCAGCTGAAGCTGCGCCCCTTCAAAATGCCCATACGCCGAGTTTTTCGGCCGCTGCTCTAGAAGGTGAACGACACTCCGCCTCTGACGCTGCGGGCGGACTGCACCAGGTAGACGGTCTTGCCGTCGGGGCCGAACATGGGCACGTAGCCCTGCGCCAGAAGATTGCGCAGGTCGACGATGGCTTCCATGTGGCCGGCGCCCGGCAGGAAGTGCCAGTGGGGAATCTGCTGCCGGAGCAACAGGTTCAAGAAGGGGTCCGTCTGGCCAGCGGAGGCATTGAACAGGTCGACGGGAGTGACGGCCTGGCCGCTGATCCAGCGGTAGGAAGCCATCCATGTGGTGTGGGAGTGATTCAACTTTCCGTTCAGCTTAAGGGCAACCGAGTGCCGCCACGCCTGCCTCAGGTTGTCATGGACCTCCGACCAGTCGACGCCGGGCTGGTCCAGCTCAAGAACTCCGCCATAGGCGTAATCCAGAGCCGCTACTAACGAGTCGCCCATCTTGCGCTCATACACCAGACGGACGCCCTGCGCCTGCAATTGGCTGCCGGTAAAGCTGAAGGTTCCGGAGTAGATGTCGGGCAGGAAGTAGCCGGTATCGCTGTCGACTTCGCCTACGCCGAGCAGCTCGGGATCGCTGATGCGGTCGCGGTAATAGGCGACCTGCACACTATTGTCATCGCCGATTCGCTGCGAGAGAGAGAGCTCGTGATGGTGCGCGTTCTCCAGCAGCGGGTTGTTGTCGTACAGCGAGACGCGTGGACCGGCCTGGGCGACTTCGCCGGCTCCGTTATCCATGCCCTTGCTCGGTTCGCTGGTGGTGTACTTGTATTCCAGGACGGTTTTTGAAGCAAGGTGCACGTCGAGCGAACCGTAGGGCCGCAGCGCATTCGCGCGCCCCATGAACTGGATGGCCTGCACCTCGCTGCCTACCCGGAAGTCGAGCAGTTCGCCAATCGAGAACCCATTGGAATACGAGAACGAGACTGCCTGGAGTGAACCCAGATGGGTCCCATTTTGTGGCGCGGCAAAACGCCGTATGCTCAGCGCCATCTCGGGAGCCATGCCCGCCTCGGCGTCCTGGCGCCGGTAGGAAATCTGCAGAATGCCGTCCGGAATCCCGGTACCGTAGCCGAGGGTACCGTTAAAACCGACTGTCGAACCGGAGAAAATGGGGTGCTCCACGTTGAAAGCCGTACCCAAGTCAGAGCCGCTGCCATAGCCCGAGCTCGTGCCCCCGGCGACGAAGGCGAGTCCGCCGGTGAACGACTTTTCCTGCTGTGCTGTCTCGACAACTACCGGCGCGCCATCGTCGAAGCGGAGGATGGGCCGGTTGACCGTGGAGCGGAGCGTCCACTTCCAGGTGTCATCTTCATCCCCTGGACGCTTGGCCGGGGGTATCATCTTGATGGCTTCGAAAAGCGTGTTCAGGGTGATATTAAGGACCTTCGCGGTGCCGGCAGAGAGCGCTACATCCTCACGCAGAGTTGGCAGGAAGGAAGGAGCCGAGGCGCGCAGATCATACGAGCCCGGCAGCAGTCCGCTGAGGGTGAAGTGGCCACTCTCGTCCGTGTAAGCGAGCTGGTGCTGGCCGGTGGCAGCCCCGTAGACCTCCACCGCGGCACCCATTTGCGGAACACCGGAGGAGTCCCGCACATACCCAGAAATTGAACCCGGCGTGACCGCCGCCCCGGCCGCGAGACACAGGGCAAGTACGGAACCGAGGACCCAGCCTGTCGTACGGGTCATTCTGCAAACCCCCACAGAGCGTTTTCCGGGACCAAATATTCGCGGTCGAAACGACCACCGCGCTCCCACTCCAAGCTACTCGACAACGAAGCGAACCGATGGCGCTATCTGTTGCTTGGAAACGTTATCGTCCACTTTCACCGTCAAGCGGTATTGGCCGGGCTGGAGGCCGTTCAATGCCAGCCTTTTCTCCAGCGTCACCTGGTCCCCGACGTTGGCCATGGTGTCGGTGGATTCGCTGGTGTGCAGCACCGGCTTATTGTCCGCCAGGTTTACGATCTCATAGTCGAACTTGGCAGAGGGCTTCTTGGTTTTCTCATCGAACTGCAAATTGTACACCTGCATCCAGAGGTTCATGGCCTCATCGCGATGGAAGCTGGCCGGGGTGCCATCCGCGGGTTCAATGTGCGGATATGCGAGTTTCGTCTCGCCGAGTACAAAGTTGCCCGCGCCGACGCTCTTGGCGGGAACCTTCTCCAGGTGGTCGGCCAGGATCAAGGAAGACGACGCCAGCTTGTCTTCCGTGTATTCCGGCACAATCACACCGTGCGTCCACGTTCCCACCCGGTCACCGTTCACATCTTTCACGACCACATCGAAGCGATAGCGCCCCGGCCGCAGAGGCAAGGCTTTCCAGTACAGTGAGGAGTGCTCCTGCGTTTTGGCCAACAGTTCAGGCGGAACATCCACCTGGACCGTATCCTCGAAGGTCTGCACAATCTTGCCGGTCAGTGTCGTTACCCGCCCGAAGATGTTCGCGGTTCCGCGCTGAATGCCATCTTTATTTACAAACGTCAGGTCTTTGTTCTTCACCGACACGATCACCGGAGTCAGTACCGTGTCGTCGGTAATTTTGACAAAGTCCGTCCTCACATCGAAGGGCATCAGGTTGACATTGATCTTGTGGCTGACAACCTCTTCCAGGTCCTTGAACTTGATCTTCGGCGCCTGCTGTAAAGCGGCCCACTGGTCCAACCGCTCAAACGTCTCCGTATTCTGCTGGCCGGACAGAGGTCCCTGGGGCTGGTTGCCGAATCCGGTGTTCATGCGGTCGCTCTTGCTGGACAAACCCATCTGCTCATAGAGCGTCAACCCGGCGCCGGGAACGTGCAGCAGAGCGTCTTTCTCGCTCGGATCCATCGTCATGTGGTAATCACCGCAGTAGCACGTGTCGACGAACTCGATCCAGATTTCCTGCTTGTTCGATGCCGACAGTCCTTCAATGTAGCGATAACGCCACCTTTCGAAAGGATAGGTGGAAGTCTCGCCGCCGCCTTCCTCCATGGGACGATCGTACGTACCGCCTGAGGGATGGGATTCAATCTCATCGGGAGGACCGAAGACGATGTAGATGCGGCCGCGATCCGTCATCCATCCCGGGCGGCCCGAGGAAAAGTGCTCGTTGGCGTAGGCAATGCGCCGATAGTGCTCTTCCTTGAACTCGTTCTCTTCGGTATCGGGCGTGGGATCGCGCCGCTGCCAGAACTGCTCGATGAAGGCGTCGCGCTCTTCGTCGTTGGAGAGCTGTTTGAAGGCCTGGAGCTCTTCCGGAGTGATGATCCAGCGGACATCCTCATTGAGCCACTTCTTGTAGGTGGAGCCCAACTCCTGCTTGAGTTTCTTTGCGTTCTGTTTCTTCTGTTTCTCGCTCAGATCGCGCTTCAGGGGATCGGATTGCTGGGTCTCCGGCGCCGCAAGATCAACGTTGGCGCCGCGATCGTCCGCCGCTTTTTTGCCGGTGTTCGTGCCGGCGGGCGTCTGAGCTGCTGGCGCGCTCGTACTGCTCCCGCTTCCCGTCGTTGCGGCCGCGGCCGGCGCAGCCGATTTCGAGTCCTGAGGGTCTGTGCTTTGGGATTGTGCGACTAACCCGCCTGCGAGGATGAGAACACCCGCCAACGAGCTCAGAATGAAACGAGAAAACGGGGACTTCATTGGTGCTACCAGACTCCTGCACACACACTTGTGGTGGGTAAATTGTAAGTTTTCGCTGGTGTGAAAGCAAGATTGCGGGTGATTCAGCCCCATACTGCGCCCCCGACTTGCTGACTACAACCCATTGTGCTCCTTAAAGTTCCTGAATTGCCTAAGTTTTCTCCCGCTTCCGGCAACGCAGGTCGCCATTGACAAGTCCGGTAAGCCCTGTACCGGACACCGGGCTCGGACTCCCTTCCCACCGCCCAGACGGCTATAATCGAGCAATCCGGGAAAAAGCTTTCTTCCGGCCCGCAAGAACGAGCGGCGCGGCGATCTGCCTGACCTGCATGGTTTTCGGTGATCGCTCTCGTCAGGAACTTTGCGCCCTCTCTGGCCGTAGAAAACTTCAGGTTCGTGTGTCTGACGTGAGCTCCCCAACCGAGGATGAATGAAGAACTGGAAGAAGACCGCGCTCATCGCCACTGCGGTTGTGGTTGTACTGCTGATCGTTGTCGGCGTCACTTTGCAGCAGAGCCGCAAAGGCGTGGTGCCTGTCCAGACCGGAAAAGTTGTCAAGGAGGACCTGACGGCCGTAGTCACGGCTTCAGGCGAAATCAAGCCCAAGGTCTACGTCAACATCGGCGCCAACGCTTTCGGCAAGATCACTCACCTTTACGTAAAGGAAGGCGATCGCGTCAGGCAGGGCCAGATGCTGGCTACGATTGAGAACGTCCAGCCGGAAGCCGACGTCCACGCGACGAAAGCCGCGCTCGATTCGGCGCAAACAGACTTCGTAGCCGCCGAAGCCGCGGTGAATACGGGCATCGCGGAGTTGCATCAGGCCGAAGCCGAGTACGAGCGCGCGCAACTCGACTACAACCGCAATAAGTCGCTCTACGATCAGCAACTCATCGCCAAGTCCGACTATGACACCAAGAAGGCCGCTTACGACACGGCTGCCGCACAGTTGAATCAGGCCAAGGCGAAATTGGCCCAGGCCCGCGCCCAGCAGGACTCGGCCAACATGCGCATCAAGCAGAACGCCGCCAACCTGACGCGCGTCACCGACGTGCTCAGCAAGACGGAATACACCGCTCCTTTTGATGGCGTGATCACCAACCTGCCGGTGCGCGAAGGCGAAACCGTCGTTATCGGAATCCAGAATGCCCCCGGCAGTACTCTAATGACGATCGCCGACACCTCGGTCATCACCGCCGAAGTCATGGTCGATGAAACCGACATCGTGAACGTCAAGCTCGGGCAACCGGCAGAAGTTACGATTGACGCCTTCCCCAAGCAGCAGTTCAAGGGACAAGTGACCCAGATCGGCGACAATGCCATTATTCGCTCCACCGGTGTCTCCACTGCGCAGTCCACCTCGAGCAGCCAGGAAGCCAAGGATTTCAAGGTCGTCGTCACGCTCGAAAATCCGCCGGGGAACCTGCTGCCCGGTCTGTCCACCACCGCGCGCATCACCACCGCGACCCGCAATGGGGTGTTAGCCATTCCAATTCAAGCACTTACGGTTCGCCAGCGGGGAGACCTGGATACCGACAAAGACAAGAAGAAGGGAAAGAGTAAGGTCGTTGAGGCTAGTATGAAGGACGCGAAGGACAAGCCCAAGGGTGATCCCAAGGAAGAGATCCAGGGCGTGTTCGTCCTGAAGAACCAAAAGGAGGCCGTCTTCGTACCAGTCACTACCGGGATCGCCGGCACCACCGACATCGAGGTCACCGGCGGCCTCAAAGAGGGTGATGAAATCGTCACCGGAAGTTACAAGACGTTGCGCACACTTAAGAATGGCGCGAGCGTCAAAATAGATAATACCCCGGCCAAGAAGACGGAAGAATCGTAATGCGGCGCTAACGCCCCGAGAGCAGAGGCAAGGATGAGTGACCGGCAAGGCGCGCAGCGCAACGAGGAGAAGAGGATGGTAACCGAACTGGCGACGTTACGAGAGGAAGCGATGGTGGCTCCGCCCGACCACTGCATCATCTGCACCGAAGATTTGTGGAAGACCTACGACATGGGTTCGGAGCAACAGGTGCAGGCACTGCGCGGCGTCAGCATCAAGATCCAGCGCAACGAATACGTCGCCATCATGGGACCATCCGGGTCGGGCAAGTCGACGCTCATGAACCTCATCGGCTGCCTCGACACTCCCAGCAAGGGCAGCTACTGGCTGAACGGACAGCTCGTCAGCGAGCTTGACGACGACGAACTGGCCCGCATTCGCAACAAGGAAATCGGCTTCGTCTTCCAGACCTTCAATCTTCTGGCGCGCGCGACTTCGCTGCATAACGTCGAATTGCCGCTCATCTATGCCGGAGTGCCATCCGTCGAGCGCCTTGAGCGCGCCAAGGAATCCTTGCGTTCTGTCGGCATGGATGGCCGCATGAATCACAAACCGAACGAACTCTCCGGCGGACAGCGCCAGCGTGTCGCTATCGCCCGGGCGCTGGTGAACCGGCCGTCCATCCTTCTCGCCGACGAACCGACGGGCAACCTCGACTCGCAGACCGGTGTCGAGATCATGGCGCTCTTCGACCGCCTGCACGAGCAGGGCAACACCATCGTCCTGGTCACCCACGAGCACGACATCGCCGAGTACGCGCATCGCGTGATTCATATCCGCGACGGCCAGGTCTTCAGCGACCAGAAAACGGCAAGGGCGTAAGAGAAGCCGCTATTCGCTTTTTGCTGGCGAATTTTCGCGGCGGGCGCCCCATTCCGGCTTCCTTTGCCGGGTGTCTTCGAAAGCGCACCCGGGCAACACCAGCCCGAGCGGAGTCACCCAGTTGCTATTTGCTCGCGCTGCGAGAACCGCGGTACTCCCAGAAACACCTACATCCCTCACTGTCATTTGGCGGACGGCTCTTCGACACGCGTCTGGTCGGTAATCCAGTTCACTTCCCAAGTCTTGCCGCCATCATCGGAGAAAGACTGCTCAAAGTGGGCTGAGTTGGGAGTGATGTTCGACCAGATGAATCGAACCATGATGGCCCGCCCGTCGTGGAGCTCCTGATCGTAGAACTCACCTACTCCGTTCTTGAATTCCCCGATGGTAGGCTGCTGCAACACACCGTCCTTGCCGTTGGCCCAATAGAGATACCATTGATGCGCTTCCGGACGATAGACGCGCAAAGTCAGTCCTTCGACGTGGCCCGACGTTCCCTCAGTTTCGAATCGCTCGATCTGCGATCCCGAATCCCACACCTTTCGCGTGACCGAAGTGCCGTCGAATTCGACCCAGGTATGTGATCCGGTCAAGGGATGGAGAAGACGCTTCAGGTGAATCTTCCAACTGCCCAGCTCGAAGTCAAAGTCGTTTCGACCATCTCGCGGTTCGGCGGCGCTTGGCTGCGCGGGCTTTGCGGCGGTTGAACCCGCCTGAGCCAACACCGGCGCCGAGATCAGCAGCAGCGTGAGCACACTCAAACAGCAACGAAAACCCCTCATTCGATGCACATGTCCCTCCAAGCGCAATTCTGCGCGCAGGATTTGCGGCGTTGGACGTATCCTGAGCGAATTTGTTTGCTCTCGCGGGACCATTATCCCAGCGGTTTGTCGACGCGTCTCCGGCGCATGTCCCAGGCCCGACAACCCCAGGGGCACTGGATGGTATCAGTTCGGTCCTTTTTGTTTTTTGCCGGGGCGGAACGTTTACTCTGATATTCAGGAATACACGCTCAGAGGCTTTAGACTGTCATGCGTCAGCTTGTTCTGTTCTGTCTCCTGATGGCCGGCACCGCCTTCGCGCAGTTCGGCATCCCTACGCAAATTCCCAAGCAAACCACCGACGCCGACATCCGCAACAAGGTGGCGCAATACTGCCGCCTCGACTACACGGGCGCGCGCCTCACCGAGCAGGACTTCGAGAAGTTGAAGCCGGTCGTCAATTGGCCCAAGAACCCTGACTTTCCGCTGATCGACGTGGTTTCGCGCTACGACGTCAGCAGCACGGTCGCGCCCGAGCACGGCAAGTGGACGGTCACCGTCACCTATCATCTGCTGGGACGCTTCACCCTGGGCCAGGGCTATTCGACCGAGACGGCGGGCACCGACCGGGAGGCCGAGTTCACGGTGCAGGACATCAACGGCGATCTGAAGGTTACCGACCTCGATCCCAACTACCCGCACCCCGCGCGCGCCGCTATGCTGAAATGGCTTGAGGCAAAGGAAGCCGCAGCCCCCGACCCCGCAACCAAAATCATCTATGAGCAGGCAGTGAAGGACCTGTCAGCGCAATCGGGTTCGCCGTTCGCGAAGTAGGCGCGGCTCTATCTCATCTGGTGCCGCGGAGCACAGTTGATAGAGCGGCGCTTCAGCGCCGCGTTCACGCGCCACTTTTTTGTTTGTCGTCCCGAGGAGCTGCTTTTTGAAGCGGACGGGTGGCCGTCGAGTGCCGCCCCAGATCTACTTTCCGCAACCATCCTTATAGCTGGTCAGCGTGCCGCCGTTGGCTTTGACGGTACGGTCCCAGCATGGGGTGGTTGAGTCGAAGTAGATGAATCGCTCGCTGTTGCTTTGATTTGTGGGAGTAGCCACGCCGTTCGGGTCGATATTCAGCGTATCGCCGGGATTCTCCGACACGTCCATCGAGCTGAAGTAGGTGGGCCATCCGTTCAGTGTGGTGAGCTGGTTCTCGCTCAAGCCCTGCGTGATGGACGTAACCTGTTTCTGCGAGTTGTCGCTATAGAGGTTGTAGGCATAGTTGAACGTCATCGGCCAGACATTCAGCCGCGTATCGAGCTGCAGTCCTGCCGATGACTTGGTGCTGGTCTGTGCGGCAAGGCCGGTGTTTTGCTTCACGGTCTGGTCATACACCGAACCATCGATATAGACGTTATATGTCTGCGCGTTCAAGAAGGTGATGGTCTGCGCCACGTCGGTCTGCACTTTGCCGTGGGAGGTATTCACGTACCCCGATACGGCGAAGCCACGGTTCGACGACACCGAAACCGTTCCGTAGTAGGCGATCCCGTTGGTCTGGATGTTTTCCTTCACCGTCGGATTCGGCTGGCCGAGCGTATCTTTCAGCAGCGCCCCGGTCACCTGTTGCGAGCCGTGATCGAGATAAAGCAACAGGGTTGCGGTCGCGGAGAAGTACTGGTCGGCGTTGTAGACGCTGACGGCCACGGTGTGCTGGTCCCCGTCGCTCAGCATGGCTGCAAACGGCGTGAGATCGACACGGTACGGCGCAAAGTTCAGCGTCTGAATACCCGGGACAGGGCGCCACAGGTAGGGATCGATACCTCCGGTGTAAATCCATGGATAAACCGGAGCGATTCCGGCAGGCTTGCCGTCGATGGAAACTTCGCCTTCGCGGAAGGCCGTGTTGCCGCAGTTGTAGAGTTCTCCGGCGACATCATTCGGCGCGCAGGTATACCAGAACTCGTCGTTGCTCTGGCTCTGGGCGAAGACGTCGAGATATGCCCGCTCCACGTTGGCCGGCAGGCTGAAGGTCTTGGCCAGTTGGTCAGTGCCGCTGTTCAGGGTAACCGTTCCGCCGGTTGCATCCGCCGCCATGGGCAACACCAGATCGGCTACAGCAGGAGGCTGGTGATGCTTGGCAACGGGATAAAACTGAATGTACGCGCTGCCGTGCAGATGGCTGGTATAGGTGTTGTTCACCAGGTTACCCAGATCGACCCGTCCACCTTGTGCGGTGGTGAGCAGCGTACTGTAGTCGGTAAGGTCAACCTCCGTGTGCCATGAGCGCTCGACTGTCTTCGACGGTTCGGCCGTGGTGCCGAAATAAACGTTGGTGCCGCCAATCCAGACCTCTGCCGTGCGATCAAACTGACGGCCGGCATCGACCGACCAGTCGGCGTTCAACACGACTTTCGCCCACGGGCCGGCACAGTCCGGCGAGTAGGTGAAGAACTTTGGATTGAAGTCGGCGAAATCAAAATTGCTGAAGAGCTGCACCGTGCAGGGCTGTCCTGCCGGGCGCGGTACCACGGGATCGGCGGTGACAGTGTTGGCCGATCCGATCTGGGGCATGCTTGGGGCGGTATATTTCTGCGCTAAAGCCGGCACGCTGATGAGAGCAATGAGGGCGAGCACCGGGACAATCCGGCGGAACTTCGACAGGCTGGACATTATCTTTTCTCCTTCGAGCACGCGCTCATGAGGCCGCGCGTAGAGAGCTAGCAAACCGAGCATAGTTCCGCGGCTGCTGTCTTACAAGCGCCCGGAAGTGCCAGGACAACAATGTTTCGAAATTGGACATTTCGTTCGGTTGCGCGGGGATTCGTAACGCCTATGTTTCTCGATCGGGACTAGCCAGTAGCTAACGCTCGCACGGAGTCAGCTTCACCCACTGCGCCGGGTTGACCTGGACAGCGTTGACGTACAGCGTCCAGTGAAGATGCGGGCCACTGGATCGCCCGGTCGTTCCCACGTAGCCCAGCACGTCTCCCTGCTTGACCATGGCGCCCGGCTCAACCGCCAGCTTCTCCATGTGCATGTAGATGGTCTCAACTCCCTGGCCGTGATCGAGCCCGACGGTGTTGCCCAGCACGGTGATAAGCTGGGCGAACTTCACCCGGCCCTCGGCCGCCGCGCGCACCGGAGACCCCGCTGCCGCGCGCAGGTCGACGCCACCGTGGTACTCGCCCGTCGGCTTGTGATTGCGGAATCGCCGGACGCCGAAGGGCGAAATCATGCACCCGGGCACCGGCTCGACGAAGCGGTCCTGCCAATAGCGAATGTCGGTTAAGTTCTGGCGGAAGCTCTTGAGTATGTCCATCTCTTCCGGCGTGTTGTGCAGATTGGCGATGCCGGGCGCGAGATTGACGTTCTGCGTGGCAAAGTGCGCGTCAACCACAGTGAGACTGGCGGTCTGCTCCTCCGATTGGGCCTTCGGGGAGAACGAGATCCTCTCTGGTCCCGGAGGCTGGGTGGCGGGGATCGGCATCAGTCCGAGCCAGTCGCCGTTCTCCTGCTTGAACAGCGGAACGGTGCGCTCGCCCATGCGGGCCGAGGTGGTCTCGCTGCCGCACGTCAGGCGGACGACCGTTCCCTGCGGCGGATTGACGGGCGAAAGGTGACAGGCCTCCGCCGCGAGGGCGGAAGGCGAAAGCCACAAGAGAGCTGCAAGGGTCAGGACAACAAGACGGGACACCTGACCAGTATACGAGCGCTTCCGAGCTAGTCTCCCAGGATGAACTCGGTCATGTCCGGAGCGGTTGCGGCGTTACCGGGGAACGAACTCAGGCCCAGCAACTGCATCATGAAGCGCAGCGTGCTCTCATGCTGGTAGAGCCGCACCGGGAACTCCGACTTCTTGGGCGGATAGGCCAGGCGAACATTGGGTCCAATTGCCACCCACACAACGTTGCCGCCGCCGAAGTTGGTGTCGCTCGTCTCTGCCTCGTCAAACGTGATGATCAGCAACCCGCCGCCCGGCGTGTTGAAGTCAGGACTGTTGAGCAACTGCGGGATATTGTTCGCCAGCCAGGTATCGGCCATTGCCAGCGTGCCGTTGTGCGCGTCATCGTTCAAGTTGGGAACGATGAAGCCGTAGTTGGGCAACGTGTGATTGGCAATGTCAACTGCGAGCTGGCTGAAGTCGACCAGATTATTCATCTGAGTCTGGTTCCCGCGAACATCGGAGAAATAAGAACAGGGATTGTGGCGTTCCGCGTATAGACCGGAGTCTCCGCCGATGTAGCCCTGATAGGGGATGCTCTCGGAATATTCCTTCCACGTTTTGCCGTTGGCGAGGAGGTCGCGCACGACGTTATCCACGCTCACCGTGCCCCCGTAGCCGTCGTTGTTAGTGATGATCTGTCCCGTGGTGAGCATGAAGTAGTTGCCGATCGACGGATGGGTGTCGGCGAAATAGCCGTAGGCAACCGAGTTCTGCTGGATCAGGCTGTTGATGTACGGCATCTGCGCGTTTCCAATCACGTCGGCCAGGCCGTGGTTCTCTTCCATCACGATGAAGACGTGTTGGACCTGGACGTTCGCCAGATTCTTCTTGTCGAGAGTCGCCTGCGCGACCAGGAGATTTGCGGTGAACAGGACAACACAGAGCCCCACAATTAATCGTTTGGTCATTTCTCACCTTCGCACTACTAGTCGGATAGTGAACGCAAATGTATTCGGATGATACTCGCTGGATCGGCAGTTTTTAAGAAGAATCGCTTGAATTTTCCAAGACTGACGCGCGCGTGGTGCTCTTACTGAACCCCGATGCTCACGTGGGACAAGAGCGAATCTTCCAGCCGCGTTATCCTGCTGGTTTTGTGTACCGGGGCATCGCCGGGAAGATGATTATCCTGCCGGGCGACGTAGCGGCCGATCAGATAACCGAAAACACCACCTACCACAACGTCAGAGGGAAAGTGCACACCTGCCGTGACTCGAGCGGTGCTTACAGTTGTGGCCATCCCATACATCACCAGAGCGACGGGCCACTTCGGATACTCGTGTGCGATCACGGAGGCGAGCGTCCAAGTGAACGCTGAGTGGCCGGACGGGAAGGATCCGCTGGTGAAATTGCCGGAAAAGAAACTGCCATCGCCTCTGCCGCTGTAAGGGCGCTCCCGCGAAAAGACCACCTTCATGCCGTAGTAGAGGATCGCGCTGTCAATTGCGCCGCGGGCGGCGGCCACTCCCGTGTCTTTGGCGTGCTCGTTATCGGTCACGAGACCAGTCAGGAAGATGCCTCCAGCGCTCGCGACGGTCGAGTAAACCATCGCGTTTGAGATGGTGATGCTGTTGTCGTGCCAGGCAGGGTTGACCTGATGCAATACGGATACATCGGTCGAAATCAGAGCTGCAGTCGCAGCCCCGATGGCGATGTCCCACTTGAGGTTTTTCTTCTGGAAAGGCGCCTTCAGGAATGTCAACTCGTCCTTGCCAACGGTCACAACACCTCGACCGAGTTCTCCAGAAAACGAGCTGGATTCAACTCCTGGTTCAGCCGACGGGGCATCAGGCAATGCCGCCTGGACCACTGCCGCCGGAGTAGCCGGAATAACGGCCGATTGCTGCGCAGGGGCACTAATGGCCAGGGCAACGACAACCGCGAGCAGAAGTAAATGGGGAGTCGGCCAGAGCCGGTGAAACACAATCCGGCAAGCTAAACGGGTGGCAATTGAACATCTGAGTTGCTGGCTCATAAGTAACACTGCCCGCGGAGTGATATAGTCTGCCGTATTGCCGAAGCTAGTCTAAACCCCTTTTTCCTGCTTTTGTTGCCAGCATCTTTGTGCCAGGCATGCACCCCGCATCCCCAATTGGGGCTTTGTGCGCTGTAACCCAGGCCTTGTGACGTATGCCACAGACTGGTGGGTTGGGCCTCCGCAAAATCGAAGGTGGAGGGGAACCGTGTTTCCTATCGTTGAAGCGCGCCCGCTGGCGCGAGGCATCAAGTTATTCGTCATTCAGGCGCCGCGTATCGCGCGCAAACAGAAGCCCGGGCAGTTCGTGATTCTCCGGCTTGATGACACCGGCGAGCGCATCCCGCTGACCATCGCCGACGCCGATCCTGAGGCCGGGACTGTAACCATCGTCGTACAGGCTATCGGCAAGACCACCATGCTGCTCAGCATGCTGGAGGCCGGCGACTCCATCCTCGACATTGTCGGCCCGCTGGGCAAGCCGTCCGAGATCGAGAACTTCGGCACCGCGGTCGTGGTCAGCGGCAGCGTGGGCACCGCCATGGCTTATCCCACGGCGCGCGAGCTCAAGCGCGCCGGGAACAAGGTCATCTCGATCGTGGGCGCGCGCAGCAAAGACCTGCTCTGCCTGGAGCAGGAGGTGCGTGAGGTCAGCGACGAGACGTACATCGTGACCGACGACGGCAGCTACGGCGACAAAGGGTTGGTCACCGACAAGCTGAAGGAGTTGCTGGCCAATCGCGAGCTGAATTATGTGCTTGCTGTCGGGCCGGTGCCCATGATGCGCGCCGTCGCCAACGTCACCGCCCCGAAGCAGATCAAGACGATGGTGAGCCTCAACTCGATCATGGTCGATGGCACGGGAATGTGTGGCGGCTGCCGCGTGCTGGTCGATAACAAGAGCGAGTTCGCGTGCGTTGATGGGCCGGAATTCGATGCCACCCGCGTCAACTTCGACGTGCTGATGCAGCGCAACGCCATGTATCGCGAACAGGAAAAGCAGAGCATCGAGCGCTTGCAGGCCGATCCCGAGGCGGAAGTTGCCCGCGTGCGCGAAAGCATTCACGCCCACCAGTGCGCGGCCGAAGCCGCAGGAGTCAAAGAATGAGCAACAATCCGCTGCCTAACAAGGAACGCATCAAAATTCCCCGTCAGCACATGCCCGAGCAGGATGCCCAGGTCCGGGCATGTAACTTCCTGGAAGTGAACACCGGCTTCACGCCCGAGCAGGCGCACCAGGAATCGCTGCGCTGCATCGAGTGCAACAAGCCCGGATGCATGCAGAGGTGTCCGGTCGCTGTAGATGTGCGCGCCGTCATGGACTTCATCGTGAAAGGCGATTACCTGGGCGCCGCGGCGAAGGTGCGGGAGGACAATGCGCTGCCGGCTATTACGGGTCGCGTGTGTCCGGTGGAAGACCAGTGCGAGTCGGGATGCGTGCTGGGCAAGAAGGGCGAGCCCATCGGCATCGCCTATCTGGAGCGTTTCGTCGCCGACTGGGAGCGCAGCTCGGGACAGTTCGGATTGCCCAAGAGCAAACCTGCCACCGGGAAGAAAGTCGCCATCGTCGGCAGTGGCCCCGCGGGGCTGGCATGCGCCGGCGACCTGATTCAGTGGGGACACCGAGTGCGCGTATTTGAAGCGCTGCATGAGCTGGGCGGAGTGCTGGTGTATGGCATTCCTGAGTTCCGGCTGCCGAAGGACATCGTGCGTTTCGAGGTCGAGACGCTGCAGAAGCGTGGCGTCGAGTTCGAGACCAACGTCGTGGTCGGCAAGAGCGTCACCATCGACGAGCTGATGCAGGAAGAAGGTTATGACGCAGTATTCATCGGAACCGGCGCGGGTCTGCCGCGATTCCTGAACGTGCCGGGTGAGCATTTTAACGGCATCTACTCGGCGAATGAGTTCCTGACGCGTGTGAACCTGATGCGCGCTTATCGCTTCCCCGACTTCGACGAGCCGCTGTACCCGTGCAAGGACCGCGACGTGGTCGTGATCGGCGGCGGCAACACCGCCATGGATGCGGTCCGCAGCGCGCTGCGCCTGGGTGCGAAGACCGCGAGTATTCTTTATCGCCGCACCGAGGCCGAGATGCCCGCCCGCGTGGAAGAAGTCCATCACGCCCACGACGAGGGTGTTCGCTTCGAGATGCTGGTAAACCCTGTCGAGTTCCTCGGCGACGAGAAGGGAAACCTCACCGGCGCGCGCTGCATTCGCATGGAACTGGGCGAGCCCGACGAGTCCGGCCGGCGCAGCCCGGTACCGATCAAGGGTTCCGAGTTCGTGCATCCCTGCCAGGTAGCTGTGATCGCGGCGGGGACCACCGCGAACCCGCTGATTCAGTCAACTACGCCGGGACTGGCGACAACCAAGCGCGGCTACATCGCGGCCAACGACGACACGCTGGCAACGTCGAAGCCGGGCGTGTTCGCGGGCGGCGACATCGTGACCGGTGGCGCGACGGTGATTCTGGCCATGGGCGCGGGGCGCAAAGCGGCAAAGGCGATCAACGAGTACCTGGTAGGCCCGCAGGCGGAGACGGTGCAGATCGCAACAGCGGAGCCGGCAGCGACGGCGTAAAGTTTAGAGCTCTTGCTCCGGATCACTGGACACGAAGCAGTCCAACGGCATTGCCCAATCGTGAGCTGCGAAGCAGCGACTGCGGTTTTAGCCCCGGGCGCAAGCCCGGAGTAGATTGCGATAACAACTTTCCAGCCGCGGAGCGGCCTACCCCATGGCCCACACCTACAACGTCAATTACGTCCACTGCGTCTTCAGCACCAAGCGCCGCCTGCCGCTCATTCCCGAGCCTGAGAAAGCCTGGACCACTATGCGCCAGGTCGCGTGCGCGTCTAAGATCGACCTGCTCGCTGTCGGCGGAACGGCCAACCACATTCACCTGCTCATTTCAATCCCCTCAACACGCACCGTCTCTGCGGTAGTGCGTGAGCTCAAATGCAATTCCTCACTTCGCATCCAGAAATCGAACCGCGTGTTCTCCTGGCAGGACGGATACGGTTCGATCAGTGTGAGCCCGTCGGCGATCTCGTCGGTTCGAAGGTATATCGACCGTCAACCGCAGCACCATGCGACACGTTCCTTCGAGGATGAGTACAAGTCGATCTTGGAGCGTGCTGGTGTGAAATACGATCCGGCTTATGTGTTTGACTAGGCCGCTACGCGGCCCGGGTGTCTCAAACGACACTCGTACCCCGGTCTTGCGACCGGGGCTAACACCGCAGCCGCCGCTTTGCGGCTCGGATTCTGGTCCACTTCCACTGTTCCGGCACAAATGAAGCTGGATCAGTAGGCTAGTTGAGCTTCGTAAACCAAGATAGGAAGTCCCGGAGCGCCGCGGAATTGTCCAGTTCAAAGGCGTGACCATAATGACAGGGCGTCTTGCCTTTATTCATTCGGCTCGGAAACTCGGTCATGTGTGAACGGAACTTGATCCCCAGGAAGTGCGCCCCGGGTATTTTGGGAGCTGACAAGTTCGGATCGATTATGACAACAATGCGGCCGTTGGTAAGCAGGTCTCGATTCAGATAAAGGTAGCGATCATTGGAGCGACTTTGGAAGGCTGCTCCCCGCTTATTACGATCGTTCTTAACACCTAAACCAGTAGAATCCAGCTCTCTAAACAGTTCCTTCTCATCGACCATAATTCTCACCTTGCGAGCTGTACGGTCAGAGATTGTAATACAACATCACCCCTCGGCCGACAGCGCGGCGGAGCTGCCGACCCATTGCAGGTCCTTGTTATGATCGACGCCCATCATCATGCCGCGGCCCATGCGGATGAGTGGCAGCACTGGCGTGAGCTCGCCGCCCTCCGGCCAGGCGTACATCATGCGAATCTCCATCTGCGTGGGCCCGTGAGGCGTGTGGACAACCGGCTCGAAGCGCATGCGCTCTTGCAGGATGTAATCGTGCCTCTGGCCCGCGGGAATGGCATCGATATCGGCTTCAGTCGGGGCGAACTTGATGCCCACACCGGCGAATGAGTATAGCGGCTTCAGCAGATAGTTCTGGTTGTCGCTGGGGACAACAGGATTCTCGTCGACAAACCACGTCTTCGGCACGCAGCGATGCTGGAGATACGGGATGGAGAACTTGCTGATGCGAAAGTACCAGTTGGGGTGCCCGGCCCACTCGACATCAAGCTCGTCGCGCAAATCAAAGGGCAGGGTGATTGCTTTGCGCTCCAGTTCGTCAACAATGCAGCGGTTGTAGATGCGCCGCACCTCGATATCGCGCCCGGCTTTCGTGTAGTAAAGCCGCTTGCCTTTTTTCTTAAGCGTCAGCACATCGACGACTTCGATCCCCAGCTTCCGCTGCGTGATGTTGAAGTCAGGCAGAGTCTTCTGGTGCTGCGGATCGATCTCCATCAGGATCACGTTTTCGGGATCGTGATCGGCAACGATCAGCTCGCGCAGCAGCGCCCAATACGACCCGTGATCGAGGCCTGACAGGTAAACACCCAGGTCCTTCGACAGGCCGTAGGACTCGATGTACTGCTCCGCCATCATTGGCTGGTAGCCGTACAGCGATGGAAACGCCTGCAACTCCACCAGCTTCGGCTCGATTTCGCCGCCACGGCCTCGCACCAGTCCGAAGTCGACGGCGACCCACATGGGCAGCGGAGATTCATTCGCCACGTTGTACTTGGCCGGAACGCTGACGTCGGAGAGCTTGCGGTAGTGGGGATTGTTGACGAGCTGGAAGATCAGGTCGCGGCCATCGTCCGACATCTGATCGAGCAGCGGCTTGGGAAGAAAGCAGGGAGTCTCGGAAACGCGGTACTCGATGTGGGTACCCGAGATTCTGTCGAGAGTCTGGAGAAGCTGCTGGTATTTCGCGGGCGTGAAATTCCGGTTGAACTCCTCACGCAACGCGGGAATCATCGTTAAGCCTCGATGAGGAACTCGCCCCTCTGCATGATCTGCTGCCCGTCCACCCAGATGTCGAAGTGGGTGCCCACCACATCGATGTGGGTGCTGGAATCCCACTTCGCGCCGGTGTGAAACCCATACGGATTGCCGAAGGCGATGTGGACGCCGGGGAACTTTTCGTCCTGAAGAATTTGCCCGATGACATGCTTCAGGCCAAGGTTGGTGCCAATGGCGAATTCGCCGACCAGATCGCTGTTCTCGTCGGTATGGGTATAAGCCCAGAACTCCTGCTCCAGCTCCTTGTTCTCGCTGAAGACCTCGGTGATCCGATTGTTCTTCATGTTGACAGTGAGCGGCTGGTTCCCCAGGTCCTGATATTTCTCGCAGAGGTAATCGCCGACTACGCCATCGACGACGTAAGTTCCGTTCACTTCACCGGGCGTGGTGAAGACTTCGCCTCCGGGAAGGTTGCCCCACTTGTCAGGGCTGATGATGCCGCTGGTCTTGATCCACTTGTAATCGTGGTTCATGTCGGCGGTGAGTTCGGTTCCGGCCGGGTTTTTGGCGGTGATCTTTTCAGCGCGAGTCACAATGTCCATCACCTTGCGGCTGAGAGCATCGACCTGGTTGAAGTCGGCGCGCATGCCTTCCAGCATAATCTGCCGGTTGATGTTGACCATGTGCGCATGGCGCATGCGGCGGCGGTTG
This sequence comes from uncultured Acidobacteriaceae bacterium, assembly GCA_963782505.1. Lineage (GTDB taxonomy): Bacteria > Acidobacteriota > Terriglobia > Terriglobales > Acidobacteriaceae > CAVVDY01. Next base: position 100,787 of record CAWAKG010000026.1, read on the forward strand.
ACGATGTCGGTCATCTCCATGCGCGACTTCAGTTCGTTGCGCTGCACCTTCACTGCGAAGATGCTGACCTGGCTGGTTTCCATGTCCTCGGCAATCGCAGCCGGCAGTCCGGTCAAGGGACGGGTCGCAACGTCCTCAAGGACGAACGAGTGGAAAGGCGAACCAACCGCGACCAGCTCATGCACGATGCTGGCGGCGATCTCGCGAGTGTCGTTGTCGGTGATGACCGTAACCCTTTCCGACGGCTGAATACGCAGGCAGGTATTCACCGCGTTATGCGCGCCGGGAGAAAGTTCGGGATCAAAGGGCGTTTTGGTCAGGTCGGTGAGAACCGGTTGTTTCAAAGAGATTTCCTTTTCACGAAGCAGGAGCGATGTCACGACTCAAATCTTGAATTGTACCAAGGGCCCCTGAAACTGTGCGCAGCAGGATGATAGCAAGCCAAGGCTACTTCACGGCCGGGCTGGGTTCGAAAACTCCGACACGGGTTTCCTCGACGATGTAATCCACAACCTTCTTCAGATCGCCAGTTTCCTTGAACACCTTTAGCTGGCGGTCGGCGCCCGTCCCCATTTCGAGCATCTGGTAAATGTAGTTGATCTCATGGCGCGAGCCTAACTCTTCGACTTCATCGTCGATGAGATGCAGGTACTCCAGCATCAGCTCTTTCATCGGCACTTCTTCTTCTTTGCCAAAATCAATGAGCTTGCCCTCGATGCCATATCGCGATGCGCGGAACTTGTTCTCCATGATCAGCGCGCGGCTATAAATGCGGTAGCTCTTGTTCGCTGCATGAAGCTTGTAAAGCATCAACATGGTTGCCTGAATCAGAGCAGCGATCGCGATGGTTTCGTCGAGCCGCATAGGGATATCGCAAACCCGGACTTCCAGCGTGTTGAAGAACGGATGTGGCCGGATGTCCCACCAGATCTTCTTGCCGTTGTCAATGCAGTGGGTCTTGACCAGCAGGTTGACAAAGGTCTCGTACTCGGCCCAGTTGGCGAACACATCCGGAATTGCAGTTCGGGGAAAGCGCTCAAAAACTTTGGAGCGATACGACTTGTAGCCGGTGTTCATCCCCATCCAGAAGGGCGAATTGCTCGATACGGCGAGGATGTGCGGCAGGAAGTACCGCATGGAGTTCATGATGTGAATCGCGGTATTACGGTCCTCGATGCCGATGTGAACGTGCAGCCCGAAAACGAGATTAGCGCGGGCGAGGAGCTGCATGTCCTCCAGCACCTGGCGATAGCGCTCGTCGGGGTAAATCTCCTGTGTTTTCCAATCGGAGAAAGGATGCGTGCTGGCGGCGGCGAGCCACATGCCCTGCTCGCTGGCCAGAGTAATCATCTCGCGCCGCAGTTCGAGAACATTCTCGCGGGCTTCCTGGATATTCCTGCAGACGCGGGTGCCGACCTCGATGACCGACTGGTGCATCTCCGGCTTGACGGCTTCGGCGAGCGCGAGCTTCGCTTTCGACAAGATTTCCGAGGCAATGTGCGAACGCAGGTCCCGGGTTTCGGGATCGATCGTCTGGTATTCCTCTTCGATTCCGATGCTCAAGTTCGGCGGCTTCATCGCGGATTATCCCGTTCTCCCAGATTTAGCTGGTTCTCTTCCAGCAGTGTTATTTCGTCTCGCCGCTAAGAAAGCTGCTCCAGCGATATTCGCCGGCCTGGCCAGTGTGTTGCTTGGCCTTACGCACCGCCAGTTCGGCAACCGTATTCACGATCCAATCGAAGTTAGCCTGCCCGACAGAATTTACGTCGGCATCGGGCGCCGGGTTCATGAAGTCGATGGCGTAGGGGATACCGCCTTCGCAGGCAAACTCCACCGTGTTAAGGTCGTAGCCCAGCGCCCGGCACAACGTGATGCAATCGCGCTCTACGCGCTGCAGGAGCCTGGCATCGACCGGCGGCGGGTTCTTCACGTAACGCTCGTGGAAGGGCAAGGAAGGATCGTATGGCATGATGTGCACCTTCTCCTGTCCCACGACGTAGCAGCGGAAATACTCCTTAAAATTGACACCGCGTTGCAAGGTCATGCAAAGATCGCGCGACTGGTCATAGGCCTGGAAGAATTCTTCCGGCGAGTTGACCTTGTACACGTCTTTCCATCCGCCGCCGTCAAAAGGCTTCAGGAATGCGGGAAATCCCACGTAGCTGAAGATGCTGTCCCAAGGCATAGGGAACGTCAGGTTGCGCATCGAGCGGTCGGTGGTTCCGGGCGGGTGTTCCTTGTGCGGCAGCAAAACAGTTCGAGGGATTGCAACCCCCAGCTTGTCGCCCAGGGCAAAGTTGAAGAACTTGTCGTCGGCGCTCCACCAGAACGGGTTGTTGATGACAAGGGTCCCGCTGAGGGCCGCATTCTTCAGGTAGCCGCGATAGAAGGGTATGTCGTGGGAGATGCGGTCAATGATCACATGGTAGGGCGAGGGCTCGGCCATGCGCACCTCGCCGATTTGAGCAAGTTCAGCATGAACGCCGGGTTCGTTCATGGAGTTGATCTTTTCTACCAACGCCGGCGGGAAAGTGGTCTCCATCCCGAAGATGATTCCGATCTTCTTCACTGCGGCTCCTGGAACTTGGAACGACTGCTTGCTGACGACGAGCCCAATTGGCAATGGATGCTCGATGGCTGTCGAAATGCCGTACAGAGCGGCACTGGGCGCGCGCTGAAACCTTGTTTATTGTAGAAGAAAGGGGAGGGGTGAGGAAACACGGGGGGGGGCACACGGGGGGACAGGGCTGGAGTGTCTGAAATTGCAGAAAGTACCGACAGGGCTGTCGACTCTGGCTCTCCGCAATGCTCCGCGTCAGGGCACGACCGACGGCCAAGGGGGAACGGCTTCTCGGCGCATTATCGCCAAGGTGCGTATCCGTCATCGTGCCTCTGCGCGGGGTGCCCGGCCGAGAGCATTGGTGCCGTTACCAGATTCTGCGGACGTCGTAACGATCGAAAATCGTATCGAAACTGAGGATGGGTGCACTCTCGGCGAGAGCATGAGCTACAAGCAGCCGGTCAAAGGGATCGCGATGATGGGTCGGAAGCGACGACTGAATGGAGGCACACTCGATGCTGATTGGGAGAATAGTCAGTTGCAGATCCGACACAGCCTGTTCGATCCAATTTCGGAACGGCCGCGACAAGGTCAACTTGCCGAGGCCGCTTTTGATCGCCAGCTCCCAGATCGAACCCGAACTAAACAACCTCGCATTTGGCGGATCCTCCAAGATCTTTCGCGCCTGCGTGCCGAGGCGCTCTGGATCGTCGACCGCCCAGATAAGGGCGTGAGTGTCGAGAATCGCCCTCACTCCATGTATTCCTTGAAGTCATCGAGAGGGGCATCGAAATCGGGGGCCATATACGTGACGGTGCCGCGCAAGGTACCTAGCCGGGGTGGGTTAGCGGGCATAGCAGCAGTAAGCCGCGCCACCGCCTGATCATCTTCTGTAATGGTTACTTCTTCGCCGGGAGGCAAGCTGTGAATCAAATCCTGGAGTTTGGCTTGCGCTTCTTCGATGGAAACTTTGGTCATACTCTCTCCTCACCGGCGTTACTGATTTATCGTATTCTGACTCAAATCACGGCGCAAGTTGCTATCCTGCGAGGCTGAGATGAAGAAGGCAACGCCCGCGTAACGAAGATCGAACATTCCAGAGGCTGATTGGCTAATTACCTCTCTTACTCCAGATACGCCCGCGCCATGGGCCGCCACCACGGCCAATCGTGGTAGCTTTGGTCGCCCCAGACGTAGAGTTCGTGGCGAATTCCGCGCCAGCGCATGATGCCAGCCATGTGCTCGTTGTCCTGCCAGCACATGTCCCACTCGCCCGTGGAGAGCACGGTGCGAATGTGGTTGTACTTCCAGCCGTCGGTGCAGTTGGCGAGGTAATCGACCGGATTGTTGAAGTACACGTCGTCGCTATACCAGCCATCCATGTAGCGCCTAATGTCGAAGGACCCGGCCATGGTGACACAGCCGGTGACCATATCGGGGTGACGAAAGGCGAAATTCAGCGCGTGGTAAGCACCAAAGCTGCAACCGGTCACGATGGTGCGCGGCGTCCAGTTCTTGTTCCACATCAGCGGGAAGACATCGTTGATGATATAGCGCTCGTACTGAAGGTGACGCTGCACTCGCCAATAAGGATGGGCCCGCTTGTTGTACCAGCTCTCCAAGTCAATGCCGTCGACGCAGAAGATCTGAAGCTGACCGTTGTCGAGGCGGTCGGCAACGGCGGCAATCATCTTGTTGTCTTCGTATTCGAAAAACCGGCCCATCGATGTCGGAAAGACCAGCACCTTGGTTCCGGCGTGACCGAAGCAGAGCAGTTCCATGTCGCGCTGCAGGTCCCTGGACCACCATCTGTGATATTCGCGGTTCAAGTTATCGTGCCTCTTGAGTGAGATTTTTTGATCTGTAACGAAAATTGCGTCTGCTAATCTAAGACACCACTTTTTGGAAACGGTGCCCCGAAGACCGCAAAAGCCTGGCTCGCAAGCTCGGCGACCCAGCCGTCGGGCGGAGGGCGAACCCCGTGCCAAAGAAAAACACAATACTACAGGAATGGCCACAGAACCGATCATCCCCAAATCCACGGCCGCGATGGCGCAGGCCCTCGTGTCGCAGAGCGACCTGAAATCGCGCCTGTTCAAGCATGAGCAATTCGAATCCGCCCTGGTCGACGACAGGCACGACTTCGTCGTCTACATCCCTCCGACCTACACGGTGGAGCACGATCGGCTCTTCCCTCTGCTGTTCATGCAGGACGGCCAGAACCTGTTCGACCCCGACACTTCGTTCATTAAAGGCAATTACTGGCGTATGGGCGAAACCGCGGACGCTTTGATCTGCGCAGGCGAGATCGAGCCGCTGGTGATCGTCGGCATCTACAACACCGGCGAGCACCGCATCCATGAATACACCCCCGTCGAGGACCGGCGCCTCGGCGGAGGCCGCGCCGACGCTTACGGACAAATGCTGGTCGAAGAGTTACGCCTCTTCGTTGCGCACAAGTATCGCGTGCTGATTTCCGGATCGAGCTGCGGGGTGGGAGGCTCGTCGCTGGGTGGGCTGGTTTCGATGTATCTCGGTCTTCGGTATCCAAGTGTTTTTGGCAAGCTGGCCGTCATGTCGCCATCGGTATGGTGGCACGGACGCGCGATTCTGAAAACCGTGGCCAAGCTTCGGCGCAAGACGGGCCAGCGCATTTGGCTGGATATCGGAACCAAGGAAGGCCAGAGAGCGCTTCCCGACGTTCGCCTGCTGAAAGCCGATCTGGAGCAAAAAGGCTGGCGCGAGGGTGTCGATCTGGGCTACATGGAAGCGGAAGGCGCCGAGCACAGTGAATGGGCCTGGGCCGACCGGGTCGCGCCCATGCTGAAGTTTCTCTTCCCTCCTCGACGATGAAGATGTAGCAGTTGATAGTCGCTGTCGAAGTCTTCACGGCATCTCATTTCTCGCTTAGAATCGCTTTGCAATTCGAGCCCTGCGTCCCAGCGGCGCAGGCGGAGGAATTAATGCGTTTTGACTGGCTCACCAAGGTGTTACTTCTGGCGGTTGCGGTCTTCCTGGGGATACTTGCCTTTCGGCCCGTAGTTCAGCCTCAGCGGGTGTTTGCACAAGATTCGACCCCCTACCCTTTCCATATCGAACCGGGCACCGTGACGCTGCGCAAGCCTGACGGCACGCAGACCTGGGGCAAAATCGTGGTCGATATGCGGAATGGAAACGTGTGGGGCTTCCCGATCAAGGCGCAGAACACGCCTTACCCCACGTACGGGCCGAGCGACTCTCCCAAGGTTTCGCATCCGATGTACCTTGGGCAGCTGGATTTCAGCGAAGCGACGCGGTGAGAGCTGTGTTTATCTGTACAAGTCGGCGTAATTGCCTTATAGCTTACTGTTCGATAGGGCTGGCGGCGGAAACGCTTGTCAGCACCATTACAAATGCTTTATGACCTGCACTCACCGATTTGCGGTCCATCGCCACTTCGTTTTCCAGATGCTCTATATTTTCGCCACTGTTGCGCCAGTGATACCGGTGTTCGTGCCGTCGTACTCTTCGGCCGCTGAACTGACACCGGCGACTTCGACAGCATTCCAAAAGTGCCTGACTCAGCTGGAAGCTGACATCCTGAAAAGGCAAAGCTCTACCCAGACGTTTGTGCTGTCCGATTCCGACAAGTCTAAGGACCAGGACCTGGCCGCCGGGACGGTAGTCATCAGGGAAGGTGCTGCCTGCAATGAGCAAGTATCCGGCGGCCTAGTACACCACTGGATAGGCGAAGCCCTGCTGCCGGGAGCCAAGCTGCAGGATGTCCTCGCGGTCATAAGAGACATTCCAAACTTCCCCGTTATCTACAAGCCCCAGGTCCTAAGGGGGCAAGTACTCTCTGAGACCGGAAATGAACGTGACATCAAGCTGCGGCTCAAGCGATCGACCTTTCTCGTCACGGCAGTTCTAGACGGTGTATACAACGTCCAGTACGGGCAACTCGACCCGTCGCATTCATTCAGTATTTCTCACAGTAAGCAAATAAACCAGCTCAAGAATCCTGGCGAACCGAATGAGCGAGCCATGCCAATAGGCAGAGACGACGGCTATTTATGGAGCCTGAATACTTATTGGCGCCTGGAGCAACGGGACAATGGAGTGTTGGCAGAGTGTGAAACTATCTCTCTTACGCGCGATATTCCCGGCGTTTTTAAACCAGTGGCAATGCCTTTTGTAACCAGCATACCTAAGGAGTCGCTAGAATTTACTCTGAAGTCCACCAGAAATGCAGTACAGGCCGCGGCGCGCAAGTAGTATTCGAACTGCGCGCGGCGATATTCCCTAGGCGATATCCAGCGCCTCGGCCCGTTTCTGCCAAACGCGCTCCAAATCCGATATCGCACGCCAGCACTTAAGAGTTGTGTAAGCCATCAGGAGAGTAGCTATGCCGATGGCTATGGAGTCACCTATCACGTTAAATTTGCTGATGTTGATATCTGATCTATAAATCCATGCGGACTCGACGATGACCGCGACTTGGAATATAAGCGGCGTTGAGCAAAAAATCTTCGTCCATGGGATGTCCTTCATTGCTTTGACCTGATGGCAAGCCATTGGCGGACGAGCGATTTCCTGTCGCATAGCTGCTAGCTCATAAATTCTTCGCGTGTCTCCGCCTTTGGTTCCGAACAGCGTCTGTAGACACTCACACTCCTTGGTAAGAGAGACTTGAAGCCACATGAGGAGGATCAGCAGCGTAAACCCGCCAATCACGCCAACATCATCCACATCGAACGCGACTCCAAAGAATGGAACTTTAATGAGGTTCACATTCTCCCTCTGCAGCTTGATCTCCTCTGACAGCCTGGTGTCCTGCATCATGCATTCCTGTTTTGGGTCCAAACCTGCCTTGGTGGCCTTGTCGCGACAGCCAAAAAGGTCTGCCCTCGCGGCCGCCAGCCGAGAATTGATCCATCCCTTCGGAAAACCGTTCCAGACTGCGGTGAACATCAGCACCCAGGCGACAACCATCAGGATGATGACATAACGCGTGCGGTTCGAGGCGCTGGCAAAGGTTTCGATGTAAGCATTTACCCCGTCATCCGGGGTCTCCGACTGTTGTTCTAACGTGCGCCATACTTCATCAAGACCCGTCGTCCGCATCGCCACGCCATTGTGCTGGCAAAACGATTCCAATTCACCTGGCTGCGCCTGGCTGTATAGGATTACTTGCTCGTCTGTGTTTAGGCGGCTCCCGACGTATGGGCGAAGCTGCTCCACAGAGGGGAGGCCTGCGAATACTACGACGTAGCGCAGGCCCTTCTCGTTGCTAGCCGCGAGTAAGCTTTGGACTTCACCGCTAATGGCCGCTGAAATTAGTTGCTTAACGTCGGCGGCGCTCTTTTGCTCCAAAACTATGCAAGCCGCTGTAGGTATGCCGGATATTTTGACCGCAGGACCTGCCATGAAGCCTCACTCTGTCCGGTGAACAAGTCAGGAAGGATACTGAGATATTGGGCTTTTTGCAATAGTCGGTATTAACCGGAAACGACCATCCTCGGTGCGAGCGAGCTATCGCAACAGACTCGCCACGTGCGAGGCCTGCGTCAGCCCCAGTGACCAGTTCACCGCCCAGATGAAGAAATTCGGGAACAAGCCAATGCCTAGTGTGGCAACGCCGGTGATGGTCAACGCCAGCCGCATCGCCGGGCCGAGCTTCACCGGCGCGGAATCGACTGCCGGCTTCATCATCACGGCGTTCGCAATTCGCATGTAGTAATAAAGCGCGACCACCGAGTATAGAACGCCGATGGACGCCAGCACGTAATGCCCGGTCTGGATCAGCGCCAGGAAGATGAAGTACTTGCCCCAGAAGCCCGCCAGCGGAGGAATGCCCGCCAGCGACAGCAGGAACACCAGCATCAGGATGGCTTCGGTCGGGGCTTTGAAGTACAGCCCGTTCATGTCGTCAATTTCATCGCCGATGATGTGGCGCCGCCGGAGAGAAGTAATAACGGCGAACGCGCCCAGATTCATGAAGGTGTAGACCAGCAGATAAATCAAAATGGCGACGATGCCCGTGGAGTTGTTCGTGCCGTCGCTGGCGACCAGTCCCAGCAACATATATCCGACGTGCGCGATCGACGAATAGGCCAGCAGACGCTTGGTGTTGGTCTGCGTGATGGCTGCGAGGTTGCCGCCCGTCATGGTAGCGACCGAGACAAAGATCAGCAGCGGCACGTACATCGAACGCAGCGGATAAAGGCCGGCGAGGAAGACGCGCAACAGCATCGCCCAGCCTGCGGCCTTGACGGCGACCGACATGAATCCCGTGATGCTGGTGGGCGCGCCTTCATAGGCGTCGGGCGCCCACTGATGAAACGGCACTGCCGCAATTTTGAATAGCAATCCCGTGGCCGTCGCCAGCAGAGCGAGGATCACCACGGGGTCGTTCGGCCGCGTCGACAGGTCTTCCTGCAACTTCTGCGCGATCTGCGCGAGATTCGTCGAACCGCTCACGCCGTACAAAAGCGACAGACCATAGGCGAAGATGCCGGAGGAGAACGCGCCCAGCAGCAGGTACTTCAGGGCGGCTTCATTAGAGCGCTTGTCGCGACGCAGAAAACCAACCAGCACATAGGTCGAGATCGCCATCAACTCGAGGCCGATGAACAACAGCACAATGTCGTAGCCCGCCGCCATACACATCATGCCGACGACCGACAACAGCATCAAAGCGTAGAACTCGCCGTGATTTTCGTGCTCGACTTCCAGATAGTGCATCGACATCAATACCGCAATCGCGGCGCCAGCCAGGAAGAGATAGAAAAAGTAGATCGCGAAGCGATCCATCATCAGCGAGCCCATGAAACCGGTGAACGCCGAGACCGGTGCTCCCTTCTGCTCCGCGAGGTGATAGGCGTAATGCAGCTTGCCCACGGCGATGGCTGAGAACCCAAGCCCTGCGAGGGCGGTAATGGCGTTCAGCCGCTTCCACTCCTTCGGAAGGAACAGGTCGAGCAGCAGGATACCGAGGGCGAACAGCGCCAGCAGCAGCATCGGCAGCGCCAGTGTGTAATCCGCTCTCGTGAAATAGGGTGCGATTGAGGTGCTCACAGTTTTACCTTCTCTTGCCGCCCGCCGCCGCTACGGCCGTCAACTTCGCCTCGGTAGTCGCTGCCGTTGGCTGAACGCGCGCCCCGGCGGGACTCACCTCACTCGTGCCGGACGGGGTCTTCACTTCGGGCGCCTTCGGCTGTCCGGTTACGGGAACTGCCGCCTCGGGCTGTGCCGTTACCGCTGGCTGCGCCGCCACGACCGGCTTCTGCAGTCCTGGGTAGTCAGGACGAACCGTGGCCACCAGATTGTTCACTGGCGTCGAAAGAATCTGGAAGAGTGGCTTGGGATACAGTCCGATAAAGAACGCCAGCGCCACCAGGGGAACGAAGGTCGCCAGTTCGCGGGCTGATAAGTCCTTCAGGTGCTCGTTCTTCGGATTGTTGTTGGTTCCAAAGAAGACACGCTGATAGAGCCACAGCAGGTAGGCTGCCGCCAGAATCACGCCCGGAACGGCCCATGCCGCCCAGATCTTGTTCTCCATGAAGGTGCCTTGCAGGATGGTGAACTCGCCGACGAAGCCGTTCAGCAGCGGCAAGCCCATCGACGACATGAACATGATCAGCGTGATGGCCGCATAGATGGGCATGATGTTGGAGATGCCGCCGTATTCGGCGATCTCGCGCGTGTGACGCCGCTCATAAAGGATGCCGACGATCAGGAACAGCGCGCCGGTGGAGATGCCGTGATTAATCTGCTGAATGACCGAACCGCTCAGTCCCAATGGGCTGAGCGCGAAAATACCCAGTGTGCAGAAGCCCAGGTGGCTGACCGAGGAGTAGGCCACCAGCTTCTTCATGTCCTTCTGCATGAGCGAGACGAGCGCGCCATAGATGATGCCGATGATCGACAACGTGATCAGCAACTCGCGCACCCAAGGCGTCATCGCCACTCCGGGGAAGAACGGCAGCGAGAAGCGGATGAAGCCGTACGTTCCCATCTTCAGCAGGACGCCCGCCAGAATCACCGAGCCTGCCGTTGGCGCTTCCACGTGCGCATCGGGCAGCCACGTATGGAACGGGAACATCGGGACCTTGATGGCGAATCCCAGGAAGAAGGCGAAGAACAACCATACCGCCGCCGGGCCTGCAATTTTCGGAGCTGTCGTGTAGAGCTCCGTGATCGAGAAGGTGTAAATGCCGGTGAGCGTGTGGTGATGGAAGTAGAGGAACAGAATGCCCAGCAGCATCAACACCGAGCCGAACAGGGTATACAGGAAGAACTTGATCGCGGCGTAAAGTTTGCGCGGTCCGCCCCAGATCCCGATCAGCAAGTACATCGGCACCAGCATGGCCTCCCAGAAAACGAAGAACAGGAAGAAGTCGTTGGCCATGAAAACGCCGAGCATGCCCGTCTGCAACACCAGGAACCAGATGTAGTATTCCTTCACCCGGTTCTGGATGGCATCCCACGACGACAGGATCGAGATCGCGCCCAGTAGCGTGGTGAGCATGATGAGCAGGAACGAAATGCCATCGATGCCCAGCACGTAGCCGGCGCCGATAGTCGGGATCCAGTTATTGGGCGTGCCCTCGACAAACTGGAAGCCGGAACGCTCTTTCACCGCCCAGAACCAGGGGATCAGCGGCAGCGAAACCGCGAAGCCGAGCATCGCGAAGATGTTGGCGATCCAGCGGATGGCGTTCTTGCTCTCCTTCGGCACGAACAGCAGAAGAAGGGCGCCTACCAGCGGCGTGAATAAGACGATCGAAAGAATGTGGTTGTACATTTTGAAAACCAGCAATTAGCAATTAGCAATTAGTACTCAATCGGTTGTCACCACCGCACCACGTAATACACAACAAAACACACCAGGCCCGCGACCATGACCAGTGCGTACCACTGCACCAGACCCCACTGAATAACGCGCACCGGATACGACGCCAGGCGAGTGACAATGGCCACGCCGTTCACAAACAAGCCGTCGATGATCCACTTGTCCCACCAGGTCGAAACCGTTCCGCTTTCGCGCGTGGCCCAGCCGGCGCCGTTTACTGTTCCGTCGATCACGTCGGCGTCGAACTTCCATAGCGCCTCCCCGAGGCCCATGGCGCCAAGCCGCACCGGGAATAGCTTCTGCCGGCCGGTGATGAACCAGTCGTAAAACTCGTCGATGTACCACTTGCGGAACAGCGTCTTGTAGAAACGCGGCGAAATCTCGTTGATGGGCTCCTTGTATCCTTTGTCGGCGTTCCCGTACGCGCGCTTGGCCAGCCACCATCCCAGGAACGCCACTCCCACGGAGGCGAACATCAGCCCATACTCCACGGGATTGGTGTGCTCGACCTGCTCCTCGCCGGCCGCCACTTGATGGGCCGCGCCGCCTTCCTCCATCACCACTGCTTCTTTGGCGAACACTGGCTCCAGAAACTTTTCAAACTGGTTCGACCCGCCGAGACTATGCGGCAAGCCCAGCCAGCCTGCGCCAATCGAGCCGATCGCCAGGATCACCAGCGGCACGGTCATCGACTTGGGCGACTCGTGGATGTGGTGCTCCACTTCTTGCGACATGCGCGGTTTGCCGAAGAACGTCAGGTAGATCAGCCGGAACATATAGACGGAGGTCAGCAGCGCCGTGAGGAACCCGATGTACCACAAATAGCGATAAGCGCCGCCCTCGCGCGACCAGGTCTCCCACAGAATTGCGTCCTTGGAGAAGAAGCCGGCAAAGCCGGGAATCCCGGAGATGGCCAGCGTGGCGATGAGCATTGTCCCGAAGGTGGTCTTGATCTTGTTATGCAGCCCGCCCATGAATTGCATGTCCTGCTCGCCGCTCATGGCATGAATCACCGAGCCTGAGCCAAGGAAGAGCAGAGCCTTGAAAAACGCATGGGTAAAGACGTGGAAGACGCCGGCGGCAAACGCTCCCACGCCGAGCGCCAGAAACATGTATCCCAACTGTGAGACCGTCGAATACGCCAGCACGCGCTTGATGTCGTTCTGCACCAGGCCTATGGTGGCGGCGAAGATCGCCGTCAGCGCGCCGATGATGGCGACAGTCTTCATTGCCGTCGGAGCAAGCACGAAGAGCGCGTTCGAGCGGGCCACCATGTAAACGCCCGCCGTCACCATGGTTGCAGCGTGGATCAGGGCAGAGACTGGCGTCGGGCCTTCCATAGCGTCGGGCAGCCAGACGTGCAGCGGGAATTGCGCCGACTTGCCGCAGGCGCCGACGAACAACAGCAGGCAGGCGGCGGTGATCCAGGGATCGCCAATCGCGAACTGTCCGCTGCGCGCCAGGTGATTGATGTGCGTGTATTGCACCGAGCCGAAATACCAGGCGATGGTGAACATGCCCAGCAAGAAGCCGGCATCACCGACACGGTTGGTGATGAATGCCTTGTTGGCCGCTGTCGAGGCCGAGTGCCGCTGGAAGTAGAAGCCGATCAGCAAGTACGAGCACAAACCTACACCTTCCCAGCCGACAAACATCAGGGCGTAATTGTTGCCCAGGATGAGCGTCAGCATGGAGAACATGAACAAGTTCAGGTAGCCGAAGAAGCGGTAGTAGCCGCCTTCGTGTCCCATGTAGCCGATCGAGTAAATGTGGATCAGCATTCCTACGAAGGTCACGAACAGCAGCCAGATCGACGACAACGGGTCGAGCAGGAAGCCGGCATCGGCATGAAACTGCGCAAATCCCGTGTGCGTGGAATAGACGATGCCGTTGCCGCCCGTACCAAGCCAGGTGAAGAGAATCGTTTCGAACGGCTGGCCATGATTGGCGGCTGCGTACCCGATGTATTGCCAGACTGCGAGACATCCCCAGGCGAAGGCCAGCACCACCATGCCAACGCAAAGTCCGCTGACCATCGACTTCTGCAGCCGGCGTCCAAAGAAGAACATGAACGCCGCGCCCAATGCGGGGAACAGCGGTATCAACCAGATGTGGTTTAAGAAGTACATAGCAATTAGCAATTAGCAACTAGCAACTAGCAAAATCAAAACCTTTGTCATCCTGAGCGGCGGCCGCGTCTTTTGCGACCGTAGTCGAAGGACCTGCATTTCTGCCGTCCCTACAGGACTGTCGCTCTTTACTTCCTGTCACCCAGCGCTGAAGCGCTGGGCTTTCATCGTTTCGTCCCGCACAGCGGGATTTCGCACGGTCAACGGTTATCGAAAGCCATCCGGCAGCCTGGTTTTAGCTAATTGCTAATTGCTAGCTGCTATTAATTGCTTTCTTTACCATCGCAACAAATCGATTTCGTCCACGTTCACCGTCTCCTTGTTGCGGAAGAAGGCGATGATGATGCCCAGCCCGACGGCCGCTTCGGCTGCGGCGTCAGTGATCACGAAAATCGCGAAGATCTGTCCGTGCAATCCGTACAGCCGCGAGAACGCCACCAGGTTCAGGTTTACGGCATTCAGGATCAGCTCAATCGACATCAGGATGATGATTACGTTGCGGCGAGTCAGCACGCCGACGGTGCCGATCATGAACAGCCCCGCGGCCACTACCAGGTAATGCAGTGTCGAGATCTCAGCCATATCAGACCCTCTTCTTCGCCATGACCACCGCGCCCACGATGGCCACCAGCAGTAGCAACGACGCGATTTCGAAGGGCAGCATGTAGTTGCCGTAGAGCCAGATGCCGATCTGTTGCGTGTTCTGCGTTTCGGGCAGTCTGGCGAAGGTCGTGGGGAAGATATCGTAGCCGCGTTGAAAGACAAACAGCAGCAAGCCGCCGAGCAAGAGGGCGGCGATGGTACCGACCATCCACTGCTTGTTCCACTGATACTCGCGGATGTTCTGCTCCAGGTTCACCAGCATGATGACGAACAGGAAGAGCACCATGATGCCGCCGGCATAGAGCACGATTTGTACCGCGGCGACGAACGGGGCGTAGAGCATCAGGTAGAGCCCGGCCAGCGAAAGCAGGGTCACGATCAGCGAGAGCGCGGCGTGTACCGGGTTGCGCCGGGTGATCACCGCGATAGCCGACACGATCGCCGTGAAAGCCAGGAAATAAAAGAAGAATGGTGTGGCAACTGGAGTCATCGCGCATACCTCACGGGCTCCTGCCCGCGCTCCAGCGCGGCCTGATCGAGCACCATGCCTTCGCGGCTATAGAGCGCCATCTCGTAGTCCTGCGTCAGCTCCAGCGCGTCAGTCGAACAGGCCTCAGCGCACAGGCCGCAGAACATGCAGCGGCTCAGGTCGTAGGTCCACGACACCGGGTATTTGCGCTTGGTCACCGGGTTGCGGTCGCCCTTCACCACAATCAACTGCTCGGGGCAGGCCAGCGCGCAAAGATTGCAAACGATGCACAGCGACTCGCCGTTGTCGGGATTCACCTTCAGCCGAGGCTGTCCCCGGAAACGCTCATAGACTTCAGGCCGCTCCAGCGGATACTGCTCGGTGACGCGTTCTGCTTCCGACTGATTGCGGAAGGTGACGCCCATGCCCTTGATCAGGTCAACCATAAACACTTTGCGCAGAATCGGCGGAAGACTCACGGCAGTACCCCCCTGGCAGAGCCGCCCTTCAGGGCCGCGGCTCGCCACAGATTTTTGTATTCCGAGTCGGCTTTAGCCGACGACACTTCCGGGGCTGAAGCCCCTGCCTTTCTGAGCAGCGTGAAGGCTGGCCTAAAGGCCAGCTCTACCAATCCCTCTGGACTCATTGGATCACCCCCGTAAGCGCCGCCCACAGTTCCTGCCGGACGCCGACGATCGCAGTCACGATCAGCACGCCCAGGCTGGCGGGCAGCAGCACCTTCCAGCCCACCTTCATGAGCTGGTCAAAGCGGTAGCGCGGAAACGTCGCGCGGTACCAGATGTAGCAGTACTGGAATGCCGCAACTTTGGCGGTAAACCAGAAAACGTCCTGCGCACGTTCGCGTACGCCGGGCACCAGTAGAATCAGCCCCAGAAGTGCAAGGAACGCTCCGAATACTGCCAGGCCGATCGTCTGCGCCTTAAGCTGCGGGATTTTCGGCATCCTCACGGTCCCAAGGAAACACATCGCTGCCAGCCCGAGGAACGTCAACGCAGGTACGAAGGAAAACGCCAAATTCCATGAGGGACCGCTCAGCCAGTTCGGAAAAGGCCGCAGCCAGCCACCGAGCCACAGAGTGACGGCAATAGCGGAGACCCCCAGCATCGCTGTGTACTCTGCCAGAAAGAACAGCGACCAACGAAATCCGCTGTACTCGGTCATGAAGCCGGCCACGAGCTCCGACTCGGCTTCCGGCAAATCAAACGGGGCGCGATTAGTTTCCGCGATCATCGCGATGGCGAAGACGACAAACGCCATCAGGCCAAGGGGAAACATTTTGAAAATGAACCATGTGTGCTGGCCCGCCTGCGCCTGCACGATGCCGATCATGCTCAAGGTCCCGGTTCCGCTGGCAAGGCTGGTCATCAGCACTGCCGAGACGATGGCCAACCCCATGGCCACTTCGTACGAGACCATCTGAGCGCCCGAACGTAAGGCTCCCATGAGCGGATAATGCGAGTTCGAGGCCCATCCACCCGTGATAATGCCCAGCACGCTCAACGACGAGACACCCAGCATGAACAGGATGCCGATGTTCATGTCAGTGGCGGCAGCGGTGCGTCCGAAGGGCACCACGATGAACACCGTGAAAGCCGCCATCATCACAATGACCGGCGCCAGCCGGAAGACAATCTTGTCGGCGCCTTCCGGAATGACGTCTTCCTTGGTCAACAGCTTCAGGGCATCGGCGAAAGGCTGCAGCAACCCATGCGGTCCCACACGCATGGGACCGAGGCGAATCTGCATGTGGGCGAGAATTTTCCGCTCCAGCCACGTCATGGCTAGCACCGCGACCGAGACGCCGGCCGTGATCAGCAGAATGTAGATTGTCGCCCAGAACATGCTGCCGGCTTCGCCGGGGGTGACGTTGGAACTCAGATAACTTTTGATTGCGTCAAGCATGGGAGCAATTAGTAATCAGTCAAACCAAAAACCTTGTCATCCTGAGCGAAGCGAAGGACCTGCTTTTCTGCCGTCCCCACGGGACTCTCGCCCTCTTTCATCGCCTTCCCAGCGCTGAAGCGCTGGGCTTTCTTCTTTCATCCCCGCTACGCGGGACTGGAGCATCAACCATTCAAACCTCAGACCTTAGCAGCGTTCCACTGCTACTTCCGCTCACAGATCTCAGAACTTCTAACCGCTACCACTAGCCACCGGCCACTGCATCACCTATCCACCTCTCCCAGCACGATGTCGAGCGTGCCGATCACGGCGACGACGTCAGCCACCAACATTCCCTGCACCATCTTATCGAGCGCTTGCAGGTTGACGAACGACGGCGGCCGCACGCGCACACGGTACGGCTGCGTGGAGCCGTCGCTCACGATGTAGTAGCCGAGCTCGCCCTTGGGCGCTTCAATCGAGTGGTAGACGTCGCCGGGCGCCGGCTTGATGACCTTCGGCACTTTGGCCATGATTGGCCCGCTGGGAATGTTCTCAATCGCCTGTTGCAGGATGCGCACCGACTGGCGCATCTCCTCAATGCGCACCAGGTACCGGTCGTAAGTGTCGCCATTCAGCCCGGTGGGGATGTCGAACTGGAACTTGCTGTAGGCCTCGTACGGCTGCTTCTTGCGCAGGTCCCATTGCACGCCGCTGGCGCGCAACACCGGGCCGGTAACGCCGAGCGCGATGCAGTCTTCTGCGTTGAGAATCCCGACGCCCTTGGTGCGCGACACCCAGATGCGGTTGGTGGTGAGCAGCTCTTCGTATTCGTCGAGCTTGGGCAGGAACTTTTCGCAGAAGACTTTCACGTCCTGCTCGAGACCCTCGTAGGTCTCGTAGATGCAGCCGCCAATGCGGAATGCATGGGTCGTGAGCCGCGCACCGCAGTATTTCTCGAAGATCTTCAGCACTTCTTCGCGGTCGCGAAATGCGTAGAAGACCGGCGTGAGGGCGCCGATATCGAGCGCATGCGTGCCCAGCCAGACCTGGTGGCTGGCGATGCGGCACAACTCGGTCATGATCACGCGGATGTACTGTGCGCGCGGCGGCGCTTCGACTGCCAGAAGTTTCTCGACTGCCTCGCAATAGCCCAGCCCGTTGGAGACCGCGGCGACGTAATCCATGCGATCGACGTAGGGGTTAAACATCGCGTAGGTGCGGTTCTCGGCGATCTTCTCCACGCCGCGATGCAGGTAGCCGATGATGCACTCGGTGCCCAGCACCTTTTCGCCGTCAAGCTTCAGGATGACGCGCAGCACGCCGTGGGTCGAGGGGTGCTGTGGTCCCATGTTGAGGACCATCTCGGTGGTGTCGAGGAAGGTCTCCTCTTTGGTATCGAGGTCGAGCAGATCGGGGCGGTTAAATTTGCCGTTGCTCATTGTGCACTCTCGATGCCAAGGTTGATCTGCACCCACTCTTTGTCCTGCAACAGGATGTCGTAGTCCTTGCGCAGCGGATGGCCCTTCCAACCGTCGGGCAGCAGAATGCGCTTCAGGTCGGGGTGGCCGTCGAAGACGGTGCCGAACATGTCGAAGACTTCGCGCTCCAGCCAGTTCGCGGTCGGCCACAGATTGACGGTCGACTGTAAATGCTGGCCTTCAGCGATCTGCGCCTTGATCCGCACGCGCTCGTTGTGCTGGAACGAGTAGAGGACGTAAACGATGTCGAATGGCTGCTCGCGCTTCGGCCAATGAACGGCGGTGATGTCGACACAGTAGTCGTATTGCTCATCGTCGCGCATGCGGCGAAGAACCTCGTAGACGATTCCGCTATCCACGAGCAGATACTTTTGCCCAACGTAGGTGCTGGCCTCGCGGATTCCTGAGCCGTATTGCTTCTTAAGGCTTTCAACCAGCTCGGAGCTCCAAGGTTCGGGCACCGGCCCGGCGGGTTTAGCGGGAGCCGCCGGCTTGGCCGCGGCGGCAGGCTTGGCAGCGGCAGGAGGAGTGGCGGGCTTGGCAGCGTCGGCTGGCTTAGGCTCGGCTGCTTTTGCCCCTGGCGTTGTGGACTTGGCAGGTTGGGCCGGGGCTACAGATGCTTCCGGCTTCGCCGGAGGCGCTTTTTGCGCGGCTTCGGCCGCGCCCTCTGGCGAGGGAGAGACGGGTTCAGGCCCCTTAGTTTCCTCGGGCATTCAATGCCTCTCTGGCAGGGTGCTCCCTGCTATCGGGCGGGGATACTTGCTCTCCACAGCCCGCGCCGGCTGAGCTTGCTGATGCAACTTCAAGTTGTAGCAGCTTCAAGGGCCCAGCATGACGTGCGAGGGTCACGCCCTTCTGTGATTCCAATCACAAACGGGCGTAAGTTTCCGATTTTTGGGCTTGCTACGCTGATGTCGCGAGCGACGGGCAATCCTACATGAAGCAGCGCTACGGGACAATGGGGCTGCTAGTGATTCTGGTCTGGCGGGAATTGCTGCCCACCCGGAGCGATCGGCTGATTGTTGAATCCACCTGACTGCTGAGCGCCCGAGCCGCTGCTCGGCTGCCCGAACGGACTCTGCTGCTGATTTTGCTGATTCAACTGCCCGGCTGGGGTGCCGACATTCGAGCTCGTGAAGGCGCTGGGGTTGTATGGTCCCTTGAGCAGGACGTTGGCTTGGTCCATCGTGGGGGTGTAGATAAACACCCACTCGTCGTAGGTCTTCTTCTTGTTGTAAATCCTGATCGTCGGGTCCTTACTCTTGCTGGCCACGCCGACGATGGCTCCAGCGCCGAAAGTCTGGTTTGTAGAATTCTGGTTGCCCAAGGCCGTTGTTGAGCTGTTCGAATTATCGCCCGTGGCCGGGCCGGGAGTGGATCCTGTATCAGATCCGCCGCCCGTTGTGCTTCCAGCCGCACCCGCCGCACCCGCGCTTGTGCCCAGTCCCGATGCGCTGCCCGGAGCCGATCCCAAACTCGATCCCGAGGTTCCCTGCTGGCCGAGTCCTGACTGGCCTTGTGGGGAAGAAAGGGAGAAGGTTCCACCCTGACCACTCGTAGACGACTGAAGATTACCGCCTCCTAAGGTCGACGCTCCTAGCCCTCCCGGCGTAGCCGAGCCAGCGGCTCCGAAGGGCGAGCTGGAGGGGGATCCTGGTGTCTGCAGACCTTGGCCGCCGAGCGCCGCGGCCGGTGTACCCGGACCTCCTGCGCCGACCAGCAAACCGGCCACGTCGGTGTAATGCAGCAGCGTCCATTTGCCGTCCTTGGTCAGAGGATCTTTATAGCGCTTGCGAAGAAAGCGGATGTTGTTGGTGCTTTCCAGTTGCTCGATGGTGGTGGGATACTGGCCAAACTTTTTGTAGTACTTCTTGATTGCACGCGCGTATTCGGTGCCGCGATGGATCATCTCCTCTTCGCGGTCGCGCTTCAGCTGCTGGACGATTCGCGGCGCTTCATAGGTCAGGGCAATGGCAAGAAAGGCTACCATCAACAGGATCGACAGCAGCATGTAACCGGAGTCGCGCCGCCGCCTTGGATCCGCACAACCAGTTGCGATGGACTTCGGATTGGGAAACTTCAACATTACTGCTGCTTGGAGTGCGCCCGGGACTCAGCCCTGCGTCAGGTAGAGCGTCTGGCGATTATTGGTCAACACGTCCTCGACCTCAACCGAGTTGTTGTTGATCTTCAGGATGCGATAGCGGCGGTTAACAATGTCGCCTTCCTTGGCCACGAAGATATCCTCACCCGAAACCAGAAAAATCCGCTTGCCGCTTCCGTTTTTGTGCTGGGTATAGCCGTACAGCTTCAAATTAATTGGAGGCGGCGGGGGTGGGGGCGGTGGCCCCGAATTGATGGGCTGCTTGACGATTTTCGGAATTTCCGGTGGCGGCGCCTGTGCGTGGAAGATGTCGCGGCCCGAGCCTTTATAGGTCACATCCTCACTGGATTTCAGCAGATCAGTACGCAGTGTCGGATCGAGCGTCTGCGCCAACAAGGGATGGGACTTGCTCCCTTCAGCCGCCGGCGCCTTCCGCGCGGCGGCTCCCTCGGCAGCCGTGGTTTTTGGCGGGGTTACATTGCTCTGCGGCGCCGGAGTCTCGTCGCCTCCGGTGAACGTCCGCACCAGCATGAAGATGGCAAACACACCAAGAACGACGGCAAGAATGGTCTTGGTCTTGTTTTCCGTGCCCAGCTTCATGATGCTGACGCTCCCTTGCGTAAATAGGTTTCCAGCTTCAGCTGTAGGCGCACGTTGCCCTGTTGCTCGCCAAGTGCCACGCCATCGATCAAGAAGAAGATCTTGTCACGCTCCAGCGCGTTGATGAACTTCACTTCCTGCAGATAGTCGCCCGAAAGCGTAATTTCGATATTCAGCTTGTGCAGGCCCTCGATCTGCGAATCCTTGTTGTCATACTTGACGGCCGTCAGATGCACCCCGGTGTCGTTGGCAACTTTACCGAGTTCCTCCGATATGGCCGAGTACTCGGATGGAAACCGCGATTCATAAAAGCTGTTGATATCGACCGAGGCCTGTTTGAGTTTGTCGTTCATCCCACGCGTCGGCAGCACCTCCTGACGTTTGGCGAGAACCTCCGTCTGCAACTGTTCGTATTCCCGCACCCGCGCCTGGCGCGAGCGGCCCGCAGGAGACAGGATGTACACCAGGCAGGCGACGATCAGCAGTACGAGGACTGCGATGACCGGCATGGATGTCCGGCGTATGTCGCGAACGGTTGCCATCAGTGCCCTCGCTGGTTCTGTGCGGTCGTAGCTGGCTGAGGTTCAGCCGTTTTGCCGGCGGACTTCGCCGGAGCGGCGCTCCTTTGCTCTTCCGGCTTTGGTTCTTCGGCGTCGTCGCCCACTCCAGGGACGTACACGGAGGCGATATCGAACTGAATATTCCCCCTTCCGGCACTTTGGTCCGAGGGGTTCGTCGTGACAGTTTCCGCCACCACCTGTGGCGAGCGGAAGTGGCTTGACTGCTCCATGTGCTTCACCAGCTCAACCGCGCGGTCCCGCGAATCCGTCGCCACCACCACGTGGACAACCAGTTCATTGTTAGCAGTGTAGTCCGGCTTCATGGAAACGACATGAATGTCGTACGGCATGATGCGTTCCGTCTCGGAGAAGATGCGCGTCCACGAGATTGATTTACGAGCGAACAATTCATTGAGGAACTGTGACTGGTCGGCGATGCCGCGATTTGCCGGTTTATTCAGGATTGCCTGCGCCTGCGCCTTTTCATCCTTGAGCAAAACGAGCTCTCGCTTAGCTTGCGAAATTTTGGCGTCGATGTCGCGCGTGTGCGAGCGCTGATAAAGGATGTAGCCCACCAGCAAGGCTGCGACGATGGCCAACAAAGCGATCAACGCTTGTACGCGTTGCAGGAACTGTCGCCCCGCCTCATAACGCTCCGTCGCGAGATTGATATTGATGCGCATCAGGAAACCAGGGCCCCCGCTACGCCCGCCAGCACTGATCGGGACACATCCATCACTGCTGCACCGGCCAGCGAGGTGGAAACCAGGTCTTCTACCCTTATCGCGCGGTCGCTGAAGGCAGCCTGCAATGCCTGTCCCGACTGCACTCCCGAGACCAGCAAACGCTCGACGGTAACGTTGTAACGGTCCTCGAAGTAGACCAGGGAAGTATTCACGTCGTCTACCAGGGATTCCCCGGTGACGGCTGCGCCACCGTTCTCCAGCGCACGATAGAGAAGCAGCTGGTCCTGGTCCGCGATGGCGAAGGTCGTGGTGCCGCTCTCCACCTTGATCACCATTGTCGGCCGGGCCGCATCCACCGCGCCAAGAGCGGCGATCATGGAAGGCATCACCGTGCCTGGGTTGTACCCAGCCTCCCGCACCGCGGACTCGTATTCCTGCAGTATGGTGCGGGGGGTGACGGCAGCGACGACACGCAGGCCATCGCCCTCCGTCTGGCGATCGAACGATACGGCAGACTGATCGACATCAAAGGGCAGCGACTTCCTCAAGCGAAAGCGCACAACTCCTTCCGCATCTTCCGGTTTGTCCGGCAGCGTGTCAAACTCAAGCAGCATGATGCGGGTAGTGGCATCGGGAATGATGAGCACCACATCATGCGAGCGGCCTGCCACGGCGTCGAGGGATTCACGCAGCGCGGCCACAATAGGCTCACGCGCAACCAGGTTGGTCTGCTGAATTCCCGGAGCAAGCGCTCCGGCGGGCAGGGCCTGCGCGATGGCCGACCCCAGTGTCTGGGTCTTGTCAGCGGTGCGAGCGGCAACCACTCGCTCCACGCTTACTTCGCAGGCGACGCGCGGCCGGGGGATGTTGGTGTTCGCCATTATTAACGGGTGGTTTCGATAAAAGTGACCTTGTTGATCTCTTTCAACGTCGTCAGGCCACGCCTCACTCTATCAAGTGCAGACTCGCGCAGGAAATGCATTCCTTCTTCCCGCGCCGCGCGCCGGATTTCGCTGCTGGGACGCTTGGCCAGAATCATCTCGCGGACGTTGTCGGTCAGCTCCAGCAATTCGTGTATGGCCGTTCGGCCGCGGAATCCCGTTCCCGAGCACTCAATGCAGCCTTCGCCCTCGTAGAACGGCATGTTCGCCCACTCATCAGGATTCATGCCGCTGGCTTCCAGTTCTTCGGGCGAGTACTTCACCTGGGTCTTGCAGAATTCGCAGATGAGCCGCACCAGGCGCTGCGCCAGAATGCAGTTCAGCGACGAAACAAAGTTGTACGCCTCGACGCCCATGTTGAGGAATCGTCCGATGACGTCCACCACGTTGTTGGCGTGAACGGTGGTGAACACCAGGTGTCCGGTGAGCGCAGCGTTGATGGCGATCTGCGCCGTTTCGGTGTCGCGGATTTCGCCCACCATGATCTTGTCGGGATCGTGACGCAGAATCGAACGCAAGCCGCGGGCGAAGGTCAGGCCTTTCTTTTCATTCACCGGAATCTGTGTAATGCCGGCGATCTGATACTCGACCGGGTCTTCAATGGTGATCAGCTTGTCTTCGTCGCTCTTGATCTCATTGAGCGCGGCGTACAGCGTCGTAGTTTTGCCGGAGCCCGTCGGGCCCGTGACCAGCACCATACCGTAAGGCTCTTTGATATAGCGGCGGAACTTGTGCAGGTCCTCGTCGCCGAATCCGACGACATCGAGCGTGAGCTTGTGGAACTTCTCGCTCATCGACTCTTTGTCGAGCACGCGGAGCACAGCGTCTTCGCCGTGGATCGAAGGCATGATGGAGACGCGGAAGTCGATGGAGCGCCCGTTGTAGCGCACGCGGAAACGGCCGTCCTGCGGCACGCGGCGCTCGGAGATATCGAGCTCGCTCATGACCTTGATGCGCGAGATGATGGTCGAATGGTGTTCCTTGGCGATGGGGTTCATCGCCTGTTGCAGCACGCCGTCAATGCGGTACTTGACGATGACCGAGTCGTCGCGCGTCTCGATGTGAATATCGCTGGCCCGCCGCTGCAGCGCGGTGAAGATCGTCGTCTCGACCAGCCGGATGATCGGGCTGATGTCGGTCTCGCCGGTCAGCTTTTCGATCGAGATGGTCTCATCGGAGTTCTCGTCTTCGCGGATAACATCGAGCGCGAAGCTCTCACCGGCTTCCTCCAGCACGCGCTGCGACTGCTCGCTCTTCTTCAGCACATCGCTGATCTGCGACAGCGTCGCCACCCGCGTGACGATGCGGCGGCCGAGGTGGAAGCTGATCTCGTCGATCATCATCAACTGGCTGGGATCGGCGATGGCGATCACCAGCCGGCCGTCCTGCGTCTCGTGCAGGGGAACGAAGTTGTAGCGGAACATGAGATCCACTTTGATCTTGCGGAACAGCTCATGCTGAATATGAAAGCTCTTCAGGTCAACGAACTCGCAGCGATAGCGGCGCGCTAGTTCCTCCGCGTGCGCCATCTCGTCGCCTGCGGTGAAAACGTTACCGTTGCCGCCATTTACGAAGATCGACTTCTTCTCTGCCATAGGAAAACCGTGGATACCTTCTAGTGTATGGCCCCTGCGCCGAGGCTGAAGATCGGCAGGTAGAGCGAGATGAGGACAAACGCCACGACCACGCCCATGAACACAAGGATGACCGGCTCAATCAAAGCCATCGCCGTCGCCAGTGCGGTCTGGACATCCTCTTCATAGAACTCGGCGACCGAGTTCAACATGGCCGGCAAAGCTCCCGTCGACTCGCCGACTTCGATCATTTCGACCGACATCTGGGGAAAAACCTTCTGCGCCTCCAGGCTGCGGGCCAAGGCCTGACCTTCCCGTACCCGCACCGTCGCGCCATCAATGCCATGTGAGATCAGCCGGCTCTGCATCGATTCACTGGCCGTTTCCAGCGCCGGTACCAGAGGCAGTCCGCCTGCAAGCAGCGTCGAAAGCATGCGCGAGAAGACTGCTACCTGATATTTCACCCAGATGTCGCCGGCAACCGGGATCCGCAGCTTGATCCGGTCCATCTGTGTCGAGCCGGCGTCGCTCTTCATCCATCGCCACAGAAAGAACCCGGCCACAATTACCCCAACAGCAACGTAGGGGGCATATTGATGCGCATGGGTTCCGATCGACAACATCACCATGGTCATGGCCGGCAGCGGAACATCCAGCTGCTTATACAGGCCCGCGAACTGCGGCACCACATAGGTGATGAGGAAGGTCATCATCATGACCAGCAACACCATCAGCAGCACGGGATAGACCAGCGAGGAGGTCAGCTTCTTGCGGAAACTAACCGCCAGGCGCTGAAAGGCGATATACCGGCCGAGCACCTCTTCCAGGTTGCCGCTCTTCTCTCCCGCCAGAAGGGTTGTCGTATAGACCTTGGGAAAGGCACGCTGCGCCTCGAACGCCTGCGACAGCAATTCTCCGCCCCGAACCCGGTCGCGAACGTTCTGCAACACCGACTGGAAATAGGGGTTGCGCTGGCGTTTGATCAGCAGCTCGAGCGCCTGGATGATCGGCAGTCCGGCGTGAATCAGTGTTACAAACTGCTGATTGAAGATGAGGAACTGCTCGGCGCGAATCTTGCGCCGCCGCGGCAACCCCGACTCTCCCGCCAGCAGCCCGCGCGGCTTGACCGAATAGACCAGATAGCCCTGTTGGGCGAAACGGTCACGAATTTCGCTCTCCGAACCGCCCTGCTCCACCTGCTCCAGCAGGTGGCCGCGCTCGTCGGCGAGTCTGACAGTGTACTCGGCCATGAAATACCCGGAATCGTCAGGCGCTCACGCTAGTCTAGCATTGGAAATAGCGGGGTTGGCGGCTGCAGACGGGTCCTGCCAGATCTTCACTCCAACACACCGCTGACCACCTCCACACCCTCCGGCGGCGTGAAGCGAAACTTGGCGTCTGGTATTTCGACGTTCTCCTTCTGCTGAAGAAAGCAGAATTCCGTGACGGAGCCGTCCAACTCCTCGACCACGATCCGTTGGATGTAGCCGGTGGGCGTCACCTCCAGCTCAGCGCGTGACACACGCTCGCGCAGTCCTTTGGGGATTCCTTCCAGCAAAACGTCACCCGAATTCAACGGTTTTTCATTCGTTGCGATATGCAGGTCTTCGAATTCCTTTTCCAGCTTCGCATTTCCCAACAGGTAACGCACGGGCGAGCGCAGGTCATCGAGCTGCTTCACCGGCATTTGCCTTACCTGGTTCTCGCCCGGAACGTAGAACCACGCAGTCTTTCCGTCGACGAGAAAGAGCTTGGGACGCGGTTTGCTGTAGTCCCAGCGCATGCGGCCGGGTTTCTTCAGCAGCAGCGTTCCGCTCTCCGTGCGGGTGGCGCCGGGCCCGGAATAAGTTTCTGTGAACTGGGCCTCAAGCGTGTGCAGGTGGTTATAACGAGCGTCCACCGCGTCGGTGAGGGAGTGCAGATCCTGAGCAGCGACGAAGACCGCACAGCTGAATATCACAGGGCAAAGAAGAAAGATTTGGGTCTTGCCGAAGCTCAAGGACGATACACCTCTCGTCTATGCCCAATCTTAATCACAACTACCGCGAGCCGTTCGTCATCAATCTTGCACACAATCCGGTAGTCCCCAAAACGGTTTCTCCAGAATTCTCCAAATCGTTGCCCTGCCAGAGGGTGCCCTTCGGCTACTGAATTACGGGACTGGCCGTGTCCGCCGGGCCGGAGGCGTTGTACCGTACCTCGCCCGATTCATCGGAGTAAAAGCGCCTCTGCCCGGTGTCGCCGACCTTATCCGGCACTGCCGTGATGGTGTAGGTTCGAATGGCGCCGTTGGCCTGCTCTCCCGGCACATAGGTAAATGTGTAGCCGCCCTTGTGTCCCGCGGCAAGATTCGGATCGAAGTTCTGGCTCGCACTACCCAAATCGGCGAGGTCGGCAAGGCTTTTGCTGAATCCTTTGTCGGGATGCCTGCTCGTATAAACGGATTCGGCCTGGTGGACCTCACGCAAGCTTTGCATGGCCGACGCCTCGTTCGACGCCAACTGCGAGTGCGTCAACCTGGGAACCGCCACCGCCGCCACCAGCAGGAGCAACGCAACGAAAACCAGCAGCTCCGTAAGGCTGAACCCTGGTTTTCCTCCGCGAATGGTTGGGCTACGGTCGTTGCGCAACAGTCAGCCTATATGGTGGGGCTGTTCGCGTCAGCGGGACCTGACGTGTTGTAGTGGACGATGCCGCCTTCGTCAATGTAGAACCTGCGCTGCCCGGTGGTGCCAACCTGGTCCGGCACCGCAGTAATGGTAAACGTGCGTATGGCGTTGTTTACCTTCTCGCCCGGCGTATAGGTAAAGGTATAGCCGCTCTTGCGGCCATTGGCCAGATTCTGATCAATGGACTGCTCGCCTCCACCCTGGCCAGTGCTCCCAAGAGAAGCCAAGTCCGGGCTGAAGCCTTCGTTCGGATGGCTGTTCTGAAACATCAATTCGGCAGTAAAGATCGTTTGCAGGCTCTTGATTGCCGACATCTCGTTGGGCTGGATCTGGGCCTTTTGAAACCGCGGGATGGCGACAGCGACAATAATCAGAATAATCGTGATCACGATCAGAAGTTCGATAAGGGTGAATCCGCGATCTCGATTGCGTCTGCGCATAAGAAAAACTCCTCTTCACGGGCTGACAGGAAAATTATTGAGTACGCAAATGAGCTTGTCAAAGAGCGGCTCAAATATGACTTAGGTGTTAGACGGTCCGGCGACGACAGGGTTACGAAGTCAGCAGGCCAATGAATCCCGGCTGATCTTCAGGCCGTTGAGATTGCCGAGAACCGTCACGGCAATCAGCTCGGGCTTGAACAGCTCCTGCGCCGACCCCTGGACGTCTTCAGCGGTCACATCCTGAATGCGATCGATGATCTCGTCCATGCCGAAGAACCGATCGTAATACATCTCCTGGCGCGCGAGATTCGACATGCGGGCCGTGGACGATTCCAGACTCAGCATCAGGCTGCCCTTGAGCTGGTCCTTGCCCCGCTTCAATTCTTCTTCCGAAAGCGGCACTTCCTTGAGGTTCCGGAGCTCCTGCAAGACCGACTGCACGACCTTCGGCGCCGACTCACGCGAGGTGCCGGCATAGACGGACAGGCATCCAGTGTCCCGGAATGGGTTTAACTCCGAGAAAATCGAGTACACCAGCCCCTGCTTCTCGCGTACGTTCTGGAACAGCCGAGAACTCATCCCGCCTCCGAGCAGCGTGTTCAGCACGTATGAGACATATCTCTTGGTATGGCGGATTTCATACGACGGCACTCCCAGGCAGATCTGCACCTGCTCCAGTGACTTTTTGTTACGAAGCGTAATCCGCGACGAGGTCTTCGGGCGATCTTCGTGCCAGCCGTTGGATCCTGGCTTGAGGTGTTCAAACTGCTTGCGCAGCAGGTCGACGACATGCTCGTGCTGGATGTTGCCGGCGGCCGAAATGATCAGGTTGCCGGGAACGAACTTGCGTTCGTAATCAGCCAGGATCGCCGGTTGGTCAAAACGCCGCACGCTTTCCTTCGTCCCCAGGATTGGCTTGCCCAGCGGGTGATCTTTGAAGAAGTTCTGGGTAAAAAGTTCGTGAACAAGGTAGTCGGGATTGTCCTCGTCCATCTTGATCTCTTCCAGGATCACGCCGCGTTCGCGGGTAATTTCGCCCGGCGCGAACACCGGGTTCAGCACCAAGTCGCTCAAGATGTCGATCGCCACGGGCAGGTGCTCATCCAGCACCTTCATGTTGAAGCAGACGGTCTCCTTGCCGGTGAAGGCGTCCATGTTGCCACCGATGGAATCCACCTGGCGGGCGATGTCCTCGGCGCTGCGGCTGGTGGTGCCCTTGAACACCATGTGCTCGATGAAATGCGAGATCCCGTTGACATTGGCTTCTTCGTGCCGCGAGCCGGACTTCACCCAGATGCCGAGGGATACCGAGCGGATGTGGTCCATCTGCTCGGTAATGATTGTGAGGCCGTTGGGGAGCACCTCACGCTGAATATTGCGAAGTTCTTCTACCATTGCTATTCAAAAGACACTAACACTCGGAGTGGACTCTTCTCGTTGAAGCTGGAGGGCCATCAACGTTAGGATTCAAACTTATGAAGAAAGCGTGTCGGTTCGCCCTGCGCCGGCTTCTAATGAAGTATCGCCGCTGAAACGTTCTGACCCGGTACCAAGTCGCGAGGATTGACTCAGACGAACGGAATCAACCTGAATAGCCTATTAGATGCATGACCACTCCGCAACATACCGAACTATTGGGCCTTTCGAATCAGCAACTTACTGACATCGTTGAGGGCTTGGGTCAGGCTCCCTACCGCGCCCGGCAGCTTTTGGACGGGCTCTATCGCCAGAGGTGGTCAGCTTTCAACCAGTTTTCCAGCCTGCCGAAAAATTTTCGGCAGCAGCTAGGCGAATCGGGATTCCGGGTTGGCTCACCTGAAATCGAGCGCAGGTTCACGTCTGCCGATGGGACGGTCCGTTACCTGCTTCAATTCTCTGACGGCCAGAGCGTCGAGACGGTCTGGATGCCCGAAGGCGATGGGGGCGAGGCGGGCGACGGGTCAGAGGTGGGTGACGCCGAGCTACGCGAGTTGGACGCGCGCCAGGAACATGAACAGGTTGCCATGGCGAGCTGCCGGCGTCGGGCTACCATCTGTGTCTCCAGTCAGGTCGGCTGTGCTGTGGAGTGCACCTTCTGCATGACCGCGTTGCTGGGACTGAAGCGCAACTTGAGCGCCGGGGAGATCGTCGGCCAGGTTTTGAAGGTCTTGAACGACCAAAAGGTAGAGCCGGAGCGTGACCGCATTAATCTCGTCTTCATGGGCCAGGGCGAGCCCTTTCTGAACTACGACAACTTCATGCAGGCTGTACGCCTGCTGGCAGAGGAAGTCGGAATCCCGGCATCTCGCATGACCGTGTCCACTTCCGGGATTGTGCCGCGGATCTCGGATTTCGGCGAGGAGCCAATACGTCCCAAGCTGGCGGTCTCGCTCAACGCGCCGACGGAGAAGCTCCGCACCGATATCATGCCGATCACAAAGAAATGGACCATCGAGAAGCTCATGGCAGCCTTGCGTGAGTTTCCATTGCGCCAACGCGAACGGTTGACGTTTGAATACGTGCTGTTGGCCGGCGTTAATGACGACATCGCTCACGCCCGTGAGTTAGTCGACCTTATTCGTGGCTTGCGGGCCAAGGTCAATCTCATCGCACTGAATCCTGGTCCGGAAATACCATTCGCGACGCCGGGCTCTGACGCAGTCGCCCAGTTTCAGAACATTTTGACCAAGGCCGGAATCCCGGCCTTTGTCCGCCGTCCACGCGGACGCGATATTTATGCTGCCTGCGGTCAGCTCAAACACACCACCGAGCTGGTGCAGTTAGACTGAGCCGTCTAAAGCGCAGCAAAGATGGTTCACCTCATTCAAGACGCGCATTGCCGGATATTCCCTTACCGAAATGTCACGAGACTGCCTCAAAAGACCGATAACCATTTGACCAGCGCGAGACACAAAAGTGACAACCGCGGCGCGTGGCCGAAATACCTTCGTCACAGTGAACACCGGCGATGACCCAAGTCTCTGCCGCCGGCCAGGCCGAATCCGATTGGTCAACCTGCCGCGCCGCGGGTCAGCGCGGCAACAACGACTAAATTTACGGGCCTCCTGCTCGCACAGGAGCGTTCGGCCGGAGCATGGGCTGTTCAGCAGAGTCCGGCTCCGGCCGCACGTTTTTTGTATCTCGGAGGGAATCAGTTGCGTACTAGTATTAACGACACGCTTTCTTGTGACGGGGTCTTACGAGTGGATAGGGTACTGATTGTGGAAGACAGCCGGGCAATGCAGCGCGCACTGGAGCGCGCGTTCGCCGCCGAGGGCTACCAGGTGAACGTGGCCTCCGATGGAGACGCCGGCCTGTCCAGTTTCCGCGAACAGCGCCCCAGCGCCGTGCTGCTTGATCTGAAATTGCCTGGCATCCATGGCCGGGAACTGTGCCGCGAGTTCAAGACGCTGGCTCCCAACGTTCCCGTCATCGTGCTGAGCGCGAATGCCGAAGTGGACGACAAGGTCCTGCTGCTTGAGCTCGGCGCGGACGATTATGTCACCAAGCCATTCAGTCCTAAGGAACTGCTAGCGCGCGTGCGGCGCGCCATGCGGCGCACGGAGGCTCCCGCAGCCAAGGATGAACCGGCAACGTTTTATCGCTTTGCTGACGTGGAAGTGCGCTGCGAAGCGATGGAAGTCATGCGTTCGGGGCAGAAAGTGATACTGACCGCACAGGAATTTCGCGTGCTCAAATACTTTCTCGAACATCCCGGCCGGGTAATTTCGCGTGACGACTTGCTGAACCAGGTCTGGGGTTATCACAACTACCCATCGACGCGGACCGTCGATAATCACATTCTTCGGCTGCGGCAGAAGCTTGAGGCTGATCCTTCCAGCCCCAGGCACTTTCTTACACTCCACGGAGTTGGATACAAGTTCGTGATGGCGGCCGAGAAAGCGACATCCTGACGAGGGCGAAGCCATCCCAAGATTGACTCTGCGCACGCAACTGCTTTTGGCGATGGTGGCCATCTTCGCTGCCCTTACCAGCACCAGCCTGTTCGTCGTTCGCCAGGCGGTGCGCAGCGAGGTGGCACGGCAGATCTCGGAA
This sequence comes from uncultured Acidobacteriaceae bacterium, assembly GCA_963782505.1. Classification (GTDB taxonomy): domain Bacteria; phylum Acidobacteriota; class Terriglobia; order Terriglobales; family Acidobacteriaceae; genus CAVVDY01. Next base: position 132,376 of record CAWAKG010000026.1, read on the forward strand.
GCCACCGAGTCATCCGTGGGGGACTTTGTGCGAATTCAGCGTCAGCAGAGCGCCGAATTGGAGCGCTCGGCCGCGCTGCTCTCCGAGCTGCCAATCCTCAAATCGTTGATGACCGCGCCCGACAATGCCACCATCCAGGACGCCTCAAGCGAATTCCTCGACCTTTCCGATACCGACCTGCTTCTGCTGGCAAGGCCGAACGGGAATGCCGTCGCTGTACACGTCAAAGGTCCCGCCATCAGCTTTACGGCTGCGAGCAAGTTGTTGCAGGAATCGCTACGGCGCAATAACGCGGCCGGCCTTTGGCGCGAAGGCGATGACATCTATCTCGTTGTCACGCGACCGATCGTCGCGGGAGCAGGCTTGGAGAGTAACACGTTGGGCTATCTGGCAATCGGGAAACGCATCGACGATTCGGTCGCCAAACAACTCGGCAGCTTCGCCGGCAGCGAGGTGGTGCTGACCGCGGGAAGCGTAATTGTCGCTTCAACCCAACCGTTCGACAACGCTGAGCTGGAGAAAATCTACAATGATAAGAGTGAAACCCGGGATGTATGGCTGGGGCAAAAACGTCATTATGCCGTCGCCAGCATCGATCTCCCGGCCACGTCGGGGCTGCCCATTCGTTGTTATCTGCTGCTTCCTCTGACAGCGTGGGATGCCTTTCTGAACCGGCTGAATCAGATGATTCTGGTGCTGGGCGCCATCGCGGTGTTCGGCGCCATTGTCCTCGTGCTCTTGATATCGAGTGCGATCACCGGGCCGCTCGAGTCATTGGTCGCCGCCGTGCGGGCCCTGGCCGATGGCAATTATCAATATGCTCTGCAGCCCAGAGGAAGCGCCGAATTGGCCGAGTTGGGCATCGCTTTCAACAGCATGCGGCAAGAGCTGCTTGAATCGCAGCGCAAACAGTTGGAAGCCGAGCGTCTGGCGGCACTGGGACGCGCGGCCGGGTCGATCTCGCATGACCTCCGTCACCAACTTGCCGCTGTCGTCGCCAATGCTGAGTTTCTGTATAACGTGGACGAACTCAACTTTGACCGCGAAGAGATTTACTCGGAAGTTCGCCGCGGCGCCTCGCAGATGACGGAGCTGATCGACTCGCTCGTAGAAATCTCACGCGAGAAGCCCAGTGTCGTGCCGGTGCCATCCGACCTGGGCAAGGTCGTGCGCAAGGCGGCCGAGTCGGTGCACGCCTCTCCTGACTTCCGCGACATCAGTATCGAAATTCACGAACACGGGCAGGCCGGCGGAGTCTTCGATCCACGCAAGCTGGAGCGTGTGTTCTTCAATCTGCTGCTCAACGCGTGTGAGGCAAGTTCCAACGGCAATTGCGAAGTTGCCGTCGAGATCGCCGGCAGCGGAGAACAGCTCGAATGCCGGGTCGCCGACAATGGCAGCGGGGTTCCAGAGTCAATTCGTTCATCTTTGTTTGAGCCGTTTGTCAGCGCCGCAAAGACGAACGGTACCGGGCTGGGACTTGCCATCGCTAAGAAGATCGTGGAAGACCATGGCGGCGAGATTTCGCTGGAGAAGACGTCCCCGCAAGGATCAGTTTTCCTGGTACGGCTCCCGCGTCATGCGGCGGCATTGGATAACGAAGCTCCCGCTATCCAACGGGCGACCGCAGGAGAACGAGCAAGCTGAGCGGGAGGGACCTGTTTTTCAATATGGCCCAATGATTCCGCCCATGCTTCTTGAGGCTGGCAGCGTGGGGTCCGCGAAGGGCCCGAGTCCGCAGTACCTCGCGATCGAGTCAACGTACTTGTATCCCGAACCGGTGTTGAACAACACCACGCGCTCGTCATTGCTGAGGAAGCCGCTCGCCACCAACTTTTTGTAGGCCACCAGAGCAGCTCCGCCTTCGGGAGCGGCGAAGATTCCCTCGCGCGACGCCAGCTCTCCCAGGCCCGCCATCAGCTCGTCATCGCTTACCGCAATCGCAGTTCCCCGGCTCTTGCGAACAATGTCAAGCAGGATGAAATCGGCGTACGCCTTCGGAACTCGCAACCCCGCCGCGATGGTATGTGCATTGGGCCACATCTCGGCGGTATCTTTGTTCTCCTCGAAAGCCTTTACGATCGGCGCGCACCCAACGGTTTGCACGCAGATCATCCTGGGACGGCAGCCCGGCGGAATCCAGCCAATCGCCTCCATTTCCTCAAAGGCCTTCCACATCCCAATCAGGCCGACTCCGCCGCCCGTCGGATAAATAATGGCCGCGGGCAGCTTCCAGTCAAGCTGTTCGGCGACTTCGTAGCCCATGGTTTTCTTGCCCTCAACCCGAAACGGCTCCTTCATGGTCGAAACATCGAACCAGCCTTCCTTGTCCTTGCGCTCGGCAACCATGCGGCCGCAATCGCTGATCAGCCCGTCTACCAGCGTAAGGTGAGCACCTGAAGCTTCGACTTCAAGCCGGTTCGCGATAGGCACGTCCTTGGGCATGAAAATGTATGCCTCGATTCCAGCGGCAGCAGCATATGCGGCCAGTGCGCCGCCTGCGTTACCGGCAGAAGGCGCCGCCAGCTTCTTCAATCCGTAGTGGCGCGCGATGGTGACCGCCATGCTCATCCCCCGCGCCTTGAAGGAGCCGGTGGGATTCAGCCCTTCATCTTTGATCAGCAAATTGGGATAGCTTCGGCTTTGCAAAAGCGGAGTCATCCCTTCGCCAAGACTGACGGGATCGGCGTCGGGCAGCACGGCTGAGTAACGCCACATCGTCTTCGGGCCGGCGGTTACGGCATCGCGCGACCGCTTTTCGTTCCAAACGGCTTCGAGGTCGTAGCGTACGTACAGAGGACCGCCATCTTTGGGACAGATGTTATGAGGCCTATCAGCGGACACGTGTTCGCCGCATTTGCTGCATTCGAGAAAAGCGATCTTGGGCATTGCTGGTTACTCTTTGCGCATGCGCTGCCGGCCACTGCTCTTGCCGCGCTTCTTGGCCGCACGCTCGCCGTTCTTCGACCAGTGGCCGAGCCTGTATTCCTGAACATAGTCCGCCGACTTGTCGGAGATTCGCACTCTTAACTGGCCATTGCTGTCGCAGGTGTACTCCTCTTCAAATAGCGGGCCTTGCCCCGGCGCGAAGCGCCGCTCCGGCTGAAGGGGGAGTTCCGGCGCGCCCCGTAAGTCTGGATCAAACGGAATGCGTATCTCATCCCAGTTGCTGATTTCGCCCTGCGGCTGATGACTTGCATCGAGATGCGAACACTCCAGGTAACGGAAATGCCCCACATCATGCACCGGCCGATAGGTGCGCACGATGCGTAACGGCTCCTCGCCCGTGACAGGAAGCTTGCTGCCGCGCGGAAACATTACGTCGAACATGACGTTGCGCCCACTATCGGCTTCACGCCAGACGCCGAAGTTCTGTGTGAACTGCTCGTGCAACACGCACTCCTCGTGTCCTGCCGAGCGTATGGCCAGACCTATTGCCGTTGCCGAGCGCATGTAGGCCGAGCGTTTGACTTTGCGCCCAAATTCTTCGCGCAGAATGCGCGCCACTGGAGGCAGTTCCGATCCGCCACCCGTTAAATACAGGGTTTCAATCGATTGCTCCGGGCAGGCCGCGATGAGTTTTTCGACAACAGAGCGCGACTCCTCGATCAGCGGGCGGCAATGCTCGTAATACTCGTCCACGGGAATTGAAACTTCCTCCCATGTCTCGCATACTCTTCCTAGATCTACCGTTACCCTGCGACTGTTTGGGTTCAGCGTCTCTTTCTTCTCGCGGCACTCCTCTAACAGGACGAACCGCTCGGCATCAGACAGGGACTCCTGTTCGCTTTCGGCAACGCCGGCTGCATCGAGGGCTAACTCAGCGAGAATCTCGTCGAAGTCGTCACCGCCGAAATCGCCGATGCCGTCGGAGGCGATGACCGAATACTCGGCGTCTCCGAGCGTAACCAGAGATGCGTCGAAAGTTCCGCCGCCCAGGTCATAGACCAGCAGGCTGGCATTCCCGCGGAGCTTGCGGTCGGCGCCGCTACCGTGAGCAAACTCAATGGCGGCCGCCGAAGGCTCATTCGACAAGCCAAGCACCTCGAAGCCGGCGGCGCGCGCGGTTTCCTCGGTCAGGAACCTTTGATTGCTATTGGCATTGGCGGGCACGCCGAGCATTGCTTGCAGCTTCGTGCCTTCGTTTACCGCGAGCGTCGAACGCTCTGACAATTCCCGACGCAGGGAGTCCAACATCTCCGTGATCAGGAGCGAGACGTTGAGGCGTTGGCCATCAACCTCGATCTCGGTATAAGGACCAGCCGTTTTCAGGCCGCGCTTCAACGAGCGCAGCAATGTCCAGCCGGGCTGACCGTGCAGCGCAAGCGCCTCCCAACCATAAACACGCCGCTCCTCCGAAATGGCCGCGACCGAGGGAAACCAGTCGCGCGCTTGTCCGTCCGGCGTTTCGAAGCTCACCAGCGGATAATTGCCTCGGTCGGCAGCGGCAACCACGATGCGCGTCGTGCCGAAATCGATACCCAATCTCACAATGCTGATATTTTACTTGCTGACGCGGCACGTTCATTGGAAAACGCTGAATTGCATGGCCGGAAAATCCGGCGGGATCAACGCATGTGCAGGGTTTCTTTATAAAAGGATTCCAGTCCGTTAAACATAATCTGGATTCCGATGCACAGCACGATGAAGGCTGACAGGCGTATCAGAATGCTCGTGCCGGTGCTTCCCAGCAGGTCTTCCAACTTATCGGCGTAGCGGTAGCTGAGGTAGATCGACAACCCAATCAACGCACTGCCAATCACCGCGGCCAGTGAGGTGAGGATCAACTGCAAATGAGTTTCAGAATGGCCGTTGCTGCCCAAAGTGATGGCAACGGCAATCGATCCTGGACCGACGGTAAGGGGCAACGTAAGCGGATAAAAAGCCTTGGAGAGGATCTCCGTGGTGTTTGCCGGGGCGTCGGACTGCCGATCGGCGACATCGCTGCGACGGTTCAGGATGTGCCAGCCCGAAACCGTAACCACCAGCCCTCCTCCGAATTGCACGGCAGCAATGCTAATCCCGAAAAACTCCAGGATGTAAGAGCCGATGAAAATTGACGCCACCAGCAGGACGAGTCCGTTAATCGCGATGCGCAGCGCCATGGTGCGGCGCACGTCGCTGCTATACGGGAACGTCATGGTGGCGAAGATGGGAGCCATGCCCACCGGATTCACTATGGGAAACAAGGCCGCAAATACCAGCAGGACGTTGCGAACGAATGCCATGATGCGGTTACCGGTTCGCCTTGAGCAGTTGCTCGGCGTGCTTGATGGAGGTTTCGGTGAGCTTGGCGCCGCTCATCATACGCGCCAGTTCTTCTGCGCGTTGGTGGGCATCCAGGGAGCGCACCGATGTCTTCGTGCGTCCAGACGCTTCCCTCTTTTCGATGACGAAGTGTTGGTCGGCAAACGACGCGATTTGCGGCAAGTGCGTGACGCATAGTACCTGCGCACTGCGTGAGAGTTGCTTCAGCTTCTTACCAACCGCCTCGGCGGCTCGCCCGCCGATTCCGCTGTCGATCTCGTCGAAGACCAGCGTGCGGTGCCTGCCGGGTGTGGCATTGCCATGGTTGTTGTGCAACCGGCCTGCCGGCCCCGCCTCGACGCTGGTCTTCAGCGCCAGCATAATGCGTGACAGCTCGCCACCTGAGGCAATTTTCTCGACGGGACCGAGCGGCTCACCCGGATTCGCAGAGATAAGATACTGCACCTGATCGAATCCGCTCGGGCTCCAGTTCGACTCATCATCCGACCCGCTGGTCTCAGCTTTGAAGCGGGCCTTCATGGCGAGCTCATTGATTTCGCTCTCGACCCGCTTTTCCAGATGCCGGGCCGCATCGTACCGCTGACGCGAAACGGCGCATGCGGCTTCGAGATATTGTTCGCCGGCCTTCGACAGCTCCGTTCTCAACCGGCGCAATACTTCATCCTTGTTTTCCATTTCGGAGAGCTTGCGCTCCAACTCCGGGCCCAGTGCGATGACTTCGTCCAGCGAAGGGCCGTATTTTCGTTTCAGCCGGTCGAGCAACGCCAGGCGATCTTCGACCTCCGCCAGACGCTCGGGCGAGGAGTCAATTCCATCGGCGTAGGCTCGCAGTGTCTGCCCGATGTCCTCAACGGTGATGCGTGCCGATTCGAGTTGGCTCAGCGACTGCCGGAACTGCTCATCGAAGTGCGACAGCTCCTCCAGTTGCCGGGAGGCGCTGCGCATCAGTGCCGCAACCGAGGCGTTGCTTTCATACAACGCGTCGTACGCTGCCATCGCGGCAGAATAGATGCGCTCAGCGTTGGCCAGCAACCGTTTCTCCGTGGCCAGCTTTGTGTCCTCTTCGGGCTCGAGTCGTGCCTGGTCGATTTCCTTTTTCTGGAAGCTCCACAGGTCGAGGAGCCGCAGCCGATCCTGCTCATCACGTTCGAGATCAGCGATGCGTTGGCGGACTTGTCGCCAGCGCTCGTAGGCCTCGCTCAACTTCTGCGTGTCGATAGCGGCGAACGCATCAAGCAGAGCAAGACGCGACGCATCATCGAAAGCCAGGACGGCCTCGTTCTGGGCGTGGATGACTGCCAGGTAAGGAGCAAGCTGCTTGAGCACGGTGACCGTCGCCGGTTGATTATTTATGAAGACACGCCCCTTACCTGTGTTCGCAATCTCGCGACGCAGGATAAGTTGTGCCTCCTCGGCGGCATCCAGGCCGTTGGCAACCAGCACCGCGTCGAGGGCCTTGGAATCGGCCTCGAAAACAGCGGAGACTACAGCCTTTTCTGCGCCGTGCCGGACGGCTTCGCTCGAAGCTTTATCGCCCAGCAGCAAAGCCAAAGCGTCGATGAGGATAGATTTCCCGGCGCCGGTTTCGCCGGTCAACAGGTTGAGTCCCGCCGCGAACTGCACCGCAACGCTTTCGATCACCGCGTAGTTTTCAACTCGCAGTTCCAGCAGCACGTGAGCTTCCGCCTACCCAGGTACGCCGAAGTTTAGCAGGAAATGCTCGGCTGCGCCGTCTCATCCTGCTATGCTCGTGTGCGATTCAACCGTTAGAGAGTACGGGGCAAAAATTCGTGAAGTTGTGGAGAGCGTTCCGCGCAGTCAGCTTGATCACCGAAGGCCTGTCATTGCCCGAACTCAAAGCCCGTGCTCACATCAACGATGCGGCAAGGGCAGCAAATGGCGATGCTGACTTTTCTATGAGTATCCGGGAAAACCGCCCCGGATTCGGCGATCCGTGCTAGTGAGCTGATTCCGTGAAGATCAGGAAGTAGTCCATCTTATCGTCCTTCACCAGGCTGTCTTTCTCGTCCTTCAGTTCATACCCGGCCTCACGCATCTCCTGCTCAACCACGCTCTTCTGTATGCCGTGATTGCCTCCATCACCCTCGCGGTCGATGATTCCAATGCGGGCGCCGCGATGCAGTGCCGGCCGCAAGTTACGCATCAACGTAACCGGATTCGCCACCTCGTGGTAGGTCTTCAACAGGAGAACGGCGTCGACGCTTTCGGGAGGAAGTAGTGGATTGTCCGGCTTACTGAGAATGGTCTTCACATCCTGAATGCCGTTCTTGGCCAGCCGTTCGTTGATGTACTTAATCGCCTCGGGATTGATATCAACCGCATACACTTCGCCTCCGGGGATAACACGTTTCGCGGCCCGTACCGTGAACCAGCCTGAGCCCGCCCCGATATCCGCGACGTCCTTGCCAGGCGTGATCGCCAGGGCATCCATCACTTGATCAATGTGCAAGCGCTGATCGCGGCCCGGGGATTCGAAGATGGACAGATCGCCGGTATAGGGTGGGCTCGTCTTCCGCTGGTGCGAAGCGGACCACTGAGCCGCCACCGTCACCAGACACAGCAGCACAAACCACGTGACGCGGGAGCGGAGGATCCCGAGTTTCATGCAAATATTGTCGCAGTGAATTGCCCAGATTCCCATCCCCTAACGGGCGAAAAGACCCCTTCGAATGGCCAAGGACATCAATTACTGGACTCTTGACTCTCCTGACCCGGCAACAAAAGCCCAAATTTTCTTTGCCCAGATCAGGGATGCCGCCACAGCGCCCCTGGTTTAGGCCTTGCTCCACTTGCAACTTCCACCCGAAATCATGACATTCGCTCCCCTTTCTGCGATACTCTGATTTCCAGCAGTTCTCCCAGCCTGACCCGGTCTTTTCGACGCAAGGGGGCCTGCTATCTCGTTACCCGGTGCATGGGCAACTGAATGTCGTGGGACTTAGATGAATTTGCAAAAAGCTGTGCTTCTCGTGTTTGTCGCCGGGTGTTTGACGGTGGGCCTTTCAGGATGCGGCAAGGGCGCCGTTCCCATAAGCGTTCAACCGCTGGCGGTGACGAATAGTACTCTGCCCGTCGCAGTTGTCAACAAAAGCTACAGTGCGACACTGGTCGCAAGCGGAGGGCTGGCGCCCTACAGCTGGGGCATCACCAGCGGTACTTTGCCGGTGGGAATCACCATGAGCACCAGCGGCGTCTTCAGCGGGACCGCCACGTCCACGGGATCGCAGGACATAACAGTTCAGGTGATGGATTCGCAGAAGCCAACGCCGGCAGTGGCGACGGCTTCGCTTACGCTCAAGGTCAACAATCCGTTGAGTATCTCAACGACCAGCTTGAAACTGGCGGCAATCAACGTGCCTTACAACGCAACCTTAACGGCGACTGGCGGCGCCCAGCCTTATACATGGTCGCTCGTCTCAGGGTCCCTCCCCAGTGGCTTCATGCTCGACCCCAACTACGGTGTGATTTACGGAACAGCAACTGCCGAAGGCACTTTCAACATTACGGTGCAAGTTTCCGATGGCGAAACCCCGCCGGTCACTGCGCAACAGCCGCTGGTGCTGACGGTCGGCGGCTCCAACGCTCGCCTTGCCGGCAATTACGCCTTCCTGTTTCGCGGATTCAATAACGGCAAACTGGTGCTGCAGGCGGGCAGTTTCGTCTCCGATGGCATGGGGAACATTACCAGCGGAGTCACCGACATCGTGACCACAAGCAGCACGCACTCTGGCGTTGCAGTAAAAGGAACCTACACGGTTGACGACACAGGTCATGGCACTATGTCCCTGAGTTTCGGGCAGAATGGAGCTGACGGTTCGGGAACCTACCAAATCGCCAGTTCCATTTCCGGTTACTTCTCCTTCATCGAAAACGGTGACGGCCAGAGCACAACCTACGGTGCGGGTATTTTCAGGAGCCAGCAACCGGTAGTCACCGATCTGACCAACATGAAGGGGAACTGGGTGTTCGGTGGATATGGAGCTGACTCTTCCGATGATCGATATGCCGGTGTAGGTGGCTTCGATCTTCAGCCTAACTCCGCTGGAACGAGCGCGTCGCTGGGGAGCGGCGTGCTTGATTATAACGATCATGGCTCCGTCAGTAACAGCAACACGTTCACTGGCAATTTTGCGCTGCCGGATTCGACCACTGGGCGGGGAACGATGTCTTTCACTTCAGACTCCTCTGTGGCGAATAACTTTGCTTACTATTACATCGACAACGCAGACATCATCGCCATCGGCCTCAATTCGGTGTCGGGCTCGACGCCCCTCATCCTGTACACGGGGACTCAACAGACCACCTTCCTTACGATCAACAACACCATCCTTAACGGCAATGGCATAACCGAACTTACCGCCGCTCCTTCGCCGAATGGAACCGCGGTTTCGGAAACGTCACTGGGCCTGTTCTCTTTCGATGGGAACGGCAATTACTGGACCACCTTCGATGACAACACCGGTGGGTCGGTCACCCAGAACAAGCCCTCAGGGACTTACTCCGTGACCAGCAACGGCCGTACCACCTTCACAGGTTTGTCAAACGCTCCCATCTTCTACATTGCAAATACCGATCGCGGCTTCTATCTGGGGACGGATGCGAGCGTTACCTATGGGGAGATGGAACAGCAACGGCCTCCGCAGATGAACAACACCTCGCTTGTGAATGCCAACTCCGGAGGTTCGATAATCGCCCCGGCGGTCGCGGCGGAAACTGTCGAAGTTGATACCTTCAATGCAGACGGCATGACACCAGGACACCTGACTGGGACCTACGACACCAGTGGTCCCAATGGTCCGATGATGGGTCTGCAATTGAACGCCACTTACAACGTAGAATCGGCTTCCTGCGCCAACGTTGGAACTACGTTCAACACTTGCGGACGCTTTCCCGTCCTTGACGCCAACAACAACCAGATTGGGATCGGCTACGTTATCGCTGCGCTGTCCCCGCAAAGGACCGTCATCATGACGACGAACGCTCAGCCTGTCATCAACGCGATCGAGCAGTAAGAGAGAATCGTCGAAGTTCGATGCACAGCAGCCACGGTGAGTATTGGCTGGGTACAGAGAATCGTACCCCGCCAATACTATGGCCCTGGATTTCGATTTGAGCTTACTTGCTCGCGACTTTCGGTCCGACCGTCAATGGCACATCGATGGTCCCGATCTTTCCGGAAAGCCGATCGACAACACCAACCTTCACTTGATACGTGCCGGGCTTGAGTTGCAGTTGCTGCTGCAGGCGCAGCCCGGTTCGCATCAACGTCTGAAGCTCTGCAGGGTGCAGGATTTGATGGTAGCTTCCCACTGCATTTCCCTGCGGCTTTCCGTCCTTGTCCCAAGCTGCGGAGACGAACATCAGGTTGGGTTGTACGCGGCGATCGGCGGACTGTAAGAGCTTAAGATCGTGCACGTCAACCAGAAAATCGACCTGCACTGCTTTGTCGGGCGCGTCGGGAGGCAGCACTCGTGCCTGAATGATGAGAGCGGTGGAAGGGGGCACGTCGGGCTGCATCGCGAGTGAGAAGGTACGGTCGATATCCGGTGAACTGAACGGATCGGGGACGGCGTAATACCCCGGACGGCACTGCACTTTCAAGTTCGGCTGCGAAGTCCTGACATGTACTTTGCGAAACTTTCCATCCCAATTCCCGTTCTGTGGCCGGTACGCCAGGGTGTAGTAGCTGGAGCCGGACTGGACGGCATCCTGAATCTGTGCCGGAATATCGTTGTTGTTCAAGTACGCATGCCCGCCTGTCAGTTGAGCCATGTCCATCATGGTCTCTCGCACGCGAGACAGCTCCTCACCTTGGCCCGATTTGTCGCTGTAATCGCCTCCCCGCGGGCCATAGACATCTGGGCTGAGAGAGGCTCCGTCCGCTCCCAGATAAGCGATGCCATGTACGTCGATGGGATACAACGCAATCTCGGTTTCCGCCAGCAGCGCCGCCGTCTTCTGCATCTGTGGTGTTGTGTCGACCGGATCAAACGGAAGGCCCCCGGAGATCCAGATCAGGTTCTTGCGGCCGGGAAAAACCACCATGCTGCGCGCCAACTGATTCAGCGCTTCCATGGTTACAAGCGTACGGGATTCCGCCTTCGACTCGTATTCGCCCCACAGGAACCTCGACAACGCCTTGTACATCGCCGGATTCTTGTCGAGATGTACCATCCTTGCCTGCACCAGTTCCTCCGAGACATCGCGCGCTTTCTTCATCATGGGATGTGGAGAGACAGAGAGCTGCTGCGCAGCCTCCACCAAAGCATGGGTGTCATCCGTGAAGCCGTGAATCAGGCGTAACTGATCGTCGAGGGTAAACAACGCGACGCGAGCGTTATCGGGAAGCTTCGTCAGATACGACAAAAGCTGCTGCCGTGCCCTGGTGAGGCTGAGGCGGTCAGTATTGAGAGAATCAAACAGGATGATGTTGAGTGCGCCCAGCTCATCACTGGAGACATAATTGGTGTAGGTACTGGGCGGAAGGTTCACCGTTGCGCGCGGTTTGGAGACCTGCCCATCTGTCCGGTGCTCCTCAAAGCCCTTTAGCCGCTGACGCTGCCCGTCTTCGAGCACAATAAAGTCATTCGCTTTCAGACCGCGCACGGGCTTGCCGTCTTTGTCCTTGACGAGTACATCCAGGAGCACGATTCGTGCGCTGGTTTGGATCGTAACCGTAGGTGTGCCGCCTGCATTTTGCGCGGCAGGAGGGGTTTGCGCCAGCACAGCGCCAACAGCACACAAGATACAACACACCACGCTTGCCGGCCGGCTCATTAAAGGCACTCTCCGCCTGATCATAACCCCACCTTCATTACAAGGTGGCGCCCAAAAAGGAGAAAACCTATTTTCTTAGCTTTGCGAAGGGCCGAGATTGGAACTCATTAGTCGACTCCCGAAACAGTGAATGTCGGGGTTCCGGCGGCGGGTTGCATTCCTGGCAACGGAATTTCCTGGTCCTTGTATTGCAACTGGTAGAGCTTCCAATAGATCCCGCGCTGGGCCAGCAACTGCTGATGCGAGCCGATCTCGCGTACGCGGCCCTTGTGCATGACAACAATCTTATCGGCGCGCTGAATGGTGCTAAGCCGATGTGCGATGACGATTGACGTGCGTCCTTCGACCATGCGCGTCAGCGCCTCCCGTACACGGGACTCGGTTTCGGTATCCACGCTTGAAGTGGCCTCATCAAGTATGAGGATTTTCGGAGCGTGCGCCAGAGCGCGGGCAAACGAAATGAGCTGCTTCTGGCCAGTCGACAGCGTGCTGCCGCGTTCGCGCACCTCTTCCGTGAAGCCCCCGGGCAGGGAGCGGATAAAATCGGCCACGTTCACCTGCTCCGCTGCGTTCTCGATAGACTCATCCTCGATCCACCGCGAGCCGAGGCGGATGTTGTCAGCCAGCGTTCCCGAGAAAAGGAATGGATCCTGCAACACGACTCCGAAGCGGCGGCGTAAGTCTCCCAAGTCCATGTCGCGAATATCGACGCCGTCGATACGAATTGCTCCACGTTGTACGTCGTAGAACCTCAGCAACAGCGAGATGATGGTGGTCTTGCCGGCGCCGGTGTGTCCGACAAACGCGACCGTCTCCTCGGGCTCAATGGCGAACGACACGTCGCGCAGCACCCAATCAAAGTCATCTTCAGTACCGGAAGCGATTGGCTTCAGTACCTCGCCTTTGTGTGCCGCTTCCTCCGCCGCCTGCGCCATCGTCCGGTAAGCAAACCAGACATGATCGAACTCGATGCGCCCCGGTCCGTCGGGCGATTTGGGATGAATCGGTGTGACGATCTCGACAGGCGTGTCCAGCAGCTTGAAGATACGCTCGCTCGACGCCATGGCGGATTGCAGAATGTTGTACTTCTCGCTGAGGTCTTGAATCGGCCGGAAGAAGCGTTGCGCATACTGAATGAATGCCACGAGAACGCCGAGCGTGGCTGTTTGCCGGATCACTTGCCCGCCGCCAAACCACAGCACGCTGGCAATTGCAACCGCGGAAAGCACTTCCACCACCGGGTAGTAAATGGCGTGCGCCATGATCGCATCTTTGTACGCGTCCATGTGTACCCGGTTGATCTTTTCAAAGCGCTCGTAGGATCTCTTCTCGCGATTGAACAGCTGCAACACTACAATGCCGGTGACGTGTTCCTGCAGGTACGCATTGATCCGTGCTATGGCCACGCGAATACGCCGGTAGCTTTCCCGCACCGCTTTGCGGAACAGGCTGGTCGCAAAGAAAATTACCGGCAACACGGCGAACGTGATCAGGGCGAGCCGCCAGCTCATGTTAAGCATGATGACCACGATCCCGATCAGCACGAAAATGTCTTCAAAGATCGCGACCACGCCGGCGGTGAACATTTCGTTCAGCGCGTCGACGTCGGTCGTCACGCGAGTCACCAGGCGCCCGACGGGATTGCGATCGTAAAACGCGACGTGCAGCTTCTGCAGATGGCGGAAGATCTGGCTGCGCAGGTCAAACATCACCTTTTGCCCCGTCCACTGCATCACGTAGGTCTGCACGAACTCCAGCACAAAGCTGAACAGCAGAATGCCGACATACATTGCCGCAATCTGAGCAATGCCGCGCATGGGATTGCTGCTGAGAATCGGGTCAAGCAGCGAATGGGCTTCTGTGCGGCTGGCAAGATATTTGTCGACCGCGACCTTGGTCAGGTAGGGCCCGCCCACGTCAGCGCCGGCTTTCAGGACAATCGCGATCAGGGCGCCCACCACCTGCCAGCGATAGGGGCGCAGGTAACTGAGCAGCCGCTTCATCAGCCTGCTGTCGTAAGCCTTACCTAAGACTTCTTCTTCGTGAATGGAAGCCATTTGCCCAGAACAATATTCTAGCGGGTGCGTACATATAGACGTTGCAAGCAAGGTGCAGGATGGAAAAGGTGGATGGGGGAGCAGAGCCCTAATTTGGCACCGAACGCGCCAATGATTCACGGATGGTTGGCAACGGTACTTGCTGGAGCTTCTTCGATCTCGACATCACCAAGGCAATTATCGCCAGACAGCGAAGTAGCTAATAGCAGATCAGGACATTGCCGACGGCGGAGTGTATGTCCATCTTTATGACAACAAGCGGGCGCGTCCACCCTGGGATCGCAATACAGCGACCGCTTTCGAATCAAAAGAAACGAATTCTTCCGCGCCCAGCCAGCCTCCTTCGTATGCGATCACACCGTCCGCAAAGTCGCCGCCCGAATCGAGAATGGACAGTCCGGCGTCAACTGCTTGCCGGTTCAGCACGACGTTGGCGCTCCTCATCAGGCGGCGAATTGCGTCAGAAATGTCAGATACAGATTTCTTATATCCGCGGCGCAGCACCCACACAAACTCGCAAATCACGGGAACCGGAACCGCAACCAACTCGGCCTGCTGCAGAATCTGCGCCGCCCGCCGCGCTTGCTTCGGATCGTCCTGCACAACAGCTCTGACCAACACGTTCGTGTCGGCGGTGATCCTCATTTTGTCTTTGCCCATCCCCGAGCTATGATGCCGTTCATTTCCTCAATCGAGAGTTTCGGTGCCTTCTTTTGCGACAGGCAACCGATGAAATCGGTGATTGAACCGTCCTGAGCAGCAGCTCGAACAACGATCCGCCCGTCCGATAGCTCGTCGATCTCGATTCTGTCTCCGGGAGCCACGCCAAGATGTCTGAGCAACTCCTGCTTCAGCGTGACCTGGCCCTTTGCGGTAATGGTTAGCCTCGTCATGGATAGATCGGCCCCGACAAAGTATTGTAAGGCATATCTGCCTTACCATCAATTAAGAAGGGCGCTACTGCTACTTCTTCTTCTCCGGTTGATCGCTCTTGATCACGCGCAGATCGTTGGTGACCCCAAAGGTCCCCGGAACCATATTGGCCCGCACTCCGGCGTAGCTCTTATCGGATTCCGAATCCACTACTCCGAAAAGAGTAATGCGGGCGTTCCTGACGATGATGTGGATCGGCGGCACAGGTATGTTGCTGTACTTGAATAGCGGTCCATAGCTGTAGATGGAGTTGTAGACCTGGCGGCGGATGCGGTCGTCCATATCGCTCGGCGGCAGCACTTCGATCTTATTAACGACCTTCTCTACTCCTTCGATGTGCTTCACCGCGTTTTCCGCGTCAGACCTGGTCACCGCCTTCACCACCTGGCCTTCGAGAGTCACGGTCCGGCCATTGATGGAAAATTCGAGATTATCGAAGACCCCAAAGTAGGGCAGCATGATGAGTTTGTGGCGCACTTCATTGATGAGCCGCGCCTCGGTCTCCGGACTGAGAGTTTCGCCGGAGGACTGCGTCGACTGCTGCTGTGGACTGCCCGCTTGCACCTGAGTGGCTGGGGGATTCTGCAGCAGAGCAGCGGCTGCGAGTGGAGTGCAAGCCGCACACAGAAACAACACTGCAAGACAACAGATGCTGCGCATTTGTGCTCCTCGATGGGTGAGTAGAACTTTACCTCATCGCTGGCGAATGCGCGAAGCCGGGAACGGGGCCCTTGGGTTTGGATAATGGGCACGCTGTCAGCGGCGTGTCTCTAAAAGAAGCAATTGGAACGTGAGCACCTGCTACCGCAATGTCAGCACCGGACAGGGCGCTTGCCGCACCAGATCGTAGGCTGTCTGCGAGCGGAGGTGATCGAGCAACCTGGGATAGGTATGCACGCCCAGGACCATCACGTCAGTCTCGAACTCCGAGGCAGCGTCCAGGACTTTGGGCACTACCTTGCCAAGTTGAGCGATGCACTGGACGCGTCCCGGCTTCGTTTCGCATTCGATCAGCTCAGCCATGTTTCGTTCCACCGTGTGCTTCAGGCGCTCGAGGTCGACCAAGGCTGCGCCTTTGGCGTCTTCGATGATGTGAATCAGTACCAGATCAGCGTGGTGCTCGCGCGCCAGCGCACAGGCGTACCTGGCTGAGTGCTGCGACGCAGCAGTGAAGTCTACGGGAACCAGCAATCGCCGGGGACCCGACGGAGGCAGATGACGTGCCTGTGGCCCGACGGTCAGAACCGGTATCTCGGCATGGCGAAAGACACTCTCCGCCACCGATCCGATGAGCGCCTTACTAAGACCCTTTCGGCCGTGCGTCCCCAAGACGATGAGATCAATGTGCTTGTCGCGAACGCTTGCAAAGATGGACTCGGCCACCTCGCCTTCGCTGATCATCAGGTCGTAGTCCTTGCCCTGCTCGCGCGAGTAATTGTGACGCAATTGCTCGTCAAGGTTGTGCATGTCGCGGTCCGCGGCATCGCGCGCGGCGGCGTAAGCCTCAAAGCCTGCCAAAGCAAAGTCGGTTTGCGGAAGCACGTAGAGTATGTACGCGTGCGCTCCGTAGGCATGGCAGAAGTTCATCCCGGCATGCAGGATTTCCGCAGAGGCACGGGAAAAGTCGGTGGCGATCAGCACATTCTGAATGCTTGCGCCCGTCGTCTTTGACATTGCGGTAGCCATGGCTCGCTACCATTCTCCCCACGCGGTGGGGTCTCCATGGAGCGGCAAGCTGAGCGTCAAGGGATTAAGGACAATCGATGTCCGGGCGTGCAGCCCCCGTTCGCACTTTCTGCTTCATTTGTACCGCGGCGGCGGTTGGCTTGGCTGTGATTTTCATCACCAAAGGCAGAGTCTTAGCATCGGGGATTGATTTCACGCGACTCCAGCACCAAAAAGACGAGCCGCCCCATCGAGGGACGGTTCGCTGGAAAGCTTCGCCAGGAGAGGGTGTTTTTCCGAACCTACGCCGCCTTCGAAGTCAGTCTCCGCACCGCCATAGAGACCATCAAGCGTGACACGCCGGAGACGATGAAGCTGATCCCGATCAGCGTGCCAATCACCCAATCCGAGGTTCCCGGCCAGTGAATGTAAATCAATACACCGAGAAGGATGGTGACGATGGCATCAAACAGCACCCAGCCCCAGCCCGGAGCCGGACGCATCCGGAAGGCCAGGATCAGGGCAAAGACGCCATACACGATCAGGAACGAGCCCACCAGCAGGGTGATCGCCAGCAGTCCGCCGACCGGATGCATCAGCAGGTAAATGCCGGCAATGATGTAGATGATGCCAAGCAGGAATTCCAGCCAGCGGTGCTTGGCCTCATGACTGAAGGCGTAGACGAGCTGGAAGCCGCCATTGAAAATGGCCATCCAGCCTACGACGATCACCACTACCAGGCCCGCCTCCAGCGGCGCAAAGATCGCAATCATGCCCGCTACGATCATCAGAATTGCGAGAGCGATCGACCAGCCCGACGCGCGCCGGACACCACCGATGATTCCTTCTGCCATGATTTCCTCCTCCGCTCGGCTTGCATACAGCGGCTCTTGCTTGCGCCGAGGTAGTTTTTTTCGAACGGCCAAGTCGTACAGCGAACCCGAGGGTGAGTACGGCACCAATTCTCTTGATTTGGGCGGTTATGTCAACGATTTAATGCGGCCTGTGTTACAGAGGCTTCCTCGATCTTGTCGAATTGGCGCATGTCGAAGGCGACCTTGGTTCCCTTGGTTCCGACGAGCAGGAAGGCATTGGCAAAGCGCCTGCCCCAGAGCATCTCGTCCGGCACGTACGATGTTCGCTGATTGACCGTGGCGGCTACGGTTTCGTCGAACCCGCTCAGCAACGCAATAAACTCCGCCTGGCTCTCGCGCAGCGAATCTGGCGTCTCGCCGTAGATGGGGCTGTCCTGGTCAATGGGGTGCACCACGGTCCAGGTGAGGGGAAGAAAGGTAACCCGATCCCTTTCCAGTGAGAGCGGATAGTAGCGCCGGGTGCGCACACCGTCCACCGTCTCGAATCTGGTGAACAACACCTTGGCAGCCACGTCGATCAACTCATTCCGTCGGGCATTGGCGACGCGGAACTCAAAGGCCGTCATGTCGCGATACGGAGCAATGAGGGCGTGGCGGCTGAAGAGCATCCTGGCCGTGGGTCGCGAAAAGCGCGCGAACAGGAGCCCAGTGACAATGGCGAAACCAATGAGGCCGACCAGGGCCTCCAGCGTAACCAGGGAATTGGCCGCCAGACCGATCGGCACGACCTGCCCGTAGCCGATAGTGGACAGCGTCTGCACACTGAAGAAGAACGCTCGCAGGAACGTGTGGTTCTGCATGCCGGCCGTGTCGCTCCCCAAAGCACCGGGGCCGCACGCAAGATAAGCCCAGGCAAACATCATGTTCGCGAACAGATAGCCGCCCGCAGTGAACCCGAAGAACTGCCACCAGGGAATGGTCAGCATGAAGTGGTACGAACTGAAGGACTTCCAGAATGCAAGACCCTGGCGCGCCACGTTGAAGCTGCCATCGCGGTTGACCAGCCGGGTGTGGGTTTCGCGCGAGACGACGGAACCAAAGCCCAGATCGCGCAGGTCCTGCTCATTCACGGTAGGAGGGGTCTGTCGGGCAGCCATGGGCTATTCGATTGTAGCGGGCTGCCTGCGGATGCGGGATCAGCGCAGGATGCGGGCGGCCGCCTTAACAAGCCGGCCGCTTTCGGGCCTTCCAGCGCGCTTCGTGGTCTATTAAGCTGTCTTTCTTAGGCGCTCCTGCCGATTCACCACCAGCACCTGGCAGTGCTCGTGGTCGAAGCGGATCTTCTTGTAACGGTCACATTCATCGCAGAGCCAGACAACTTTCTGCTTTACGTGTTCAGGCAAGCCCCAGCTCCGTGGGTCTCTCACTTGCAACGTGTAGATTCTTCCCGTTCCCAGGCGTTTGAATTCACAGCCGCAATTCGGATTGGCACATTTACGCAGCATGACGTTAATCATCCATGTGAGATTGGATGCAGGGCAAGAGTCTGGGGGACGCCTGAGCCACGCGATATGCTGTGAGTTCCGCTTGTGGGATTGCGTCCCGCTTGCGGAATCTTTAACTGTTG
Source organism: uncultured Acidobacteriaceae bacterium (assembly GCA_963782505.1). Taxonomy (GTDB): domain Bacteria; phylum Acidobacteriota; class Terriglobia; order Terriglobales; family Acidobacteriaceae; genus CAVVDY01. The sequence goes on from CAWAKG010000026.1 coordinate 151,539, forward strand.
CCCTGGGCCCGCATCTTAGGGCAAGGTTTGTAGGCCGGAGGAGACAACGCTAATGGCAAGGATCGTTCTGCCGGGTCGACCCAATCCGCTGGGAGCCGCCTGGGATGGAACCGGGGTGAACTTTGCCTTGTTCTCCGAAAACGCCACCCGGGTCGACCTGTGTCTGTATGACAGCCGCACCAGACGCGAGGTCGACCGCATAACCATTTCGGAGCAGACGGCTTTCGTCTGGCACTGTTATCTCCCGGGATTGCTTCCCGGCCAGCTCTATGGTTACCGGGTACACGGTCCCTGGGATCCAGGCGCCGGTCTGCGATTCAATCCCGCCAAGTTGCTGGTCGACCCGTATGCGCACGCCATCGACGGTCACATTGACTGGCAGAAGCCGATCTTTCCCTACAGATTTGGTGGCGACAACGCGGACCTTCACATTGACCGCCGCGATAGTGCCGCCGGAATGCCCAAGTGCGTTGTTGCAAATCCCTACTTCGATTGGGAGCAGGATCGTCCTCCTCGTATCCCGCTTAGCGACTCGGTGATCTACGAGATGCACGTACGTGGCTTCAGCAAGCTCCATCCCCAGGTCCCCGAGAAGCTGCGGGGCACCTACGCGGCATTGACCTGTCCGGCGGCGCTGAAGTATCTCAAGAAACTGGGCATCACCGCGGTCGAGCTGATGCCGGTTCACCAGTTCGTGAACGACAAGATTCTGATCGATCGGGGCCTTAGCAATTACTGGGGTTACAACACTCTGAACTATTTCAGCCCTGAGCCGCATTACTCATCAGGGAGCACCACCGGATCTCAGGTGGGGGAATTTAAGGCGATGGTCAAAGCGCTGCATCGCGAGGGCATCGAGGTCATCCTCGACGTGGTGTACAACCATACCGCCGAGGGCAATCATCTTGGGCCGATACTGAGCTTTCGCGGCATCGACAACCCCACGTATTACAAGCTGGTGCCGAATCAGCCCCGTTATTACATGGACTACACCGGCACCGGCAACAGCCTGAATGTGCGCCATCCGCAGGTGCTGAAGCTCATCATGGACAGCCTGCGCTATTGGGTCACCGAGATGCACGTCGACGGCTTCCGGTTCGATCTGGCGGCAACACTTGCGCGCGAACTGCATGACGTCGACCGCCTGGCGGCGTTCTTCGACATCATCCATCAGGACCCGATCATCTCGCAGGTGAAGCTGATCGCCGAGCCGTGGGATGTGGGCAGTGGGGGGTACCAGGTGGGTAACTTTCCAGTGCTTTGGGCGGAGTGGAACGGCAAATATCGCGACACCGTGCGCCGCTACTGGAAAGGCGACGAAGGCCAGCTTTCCGACCTCGCCTATCGCCTGACGGAAGCAGCGATCTGTATCAGAACGACGGGCGCAAGCCGTATGCCAGCATCAACTTCGTTGTCGCGCACGACGGATTCACCCTCGCCGACCTGGTGAGCTACAACGACAAGCACAATGAGGCCAACGGCGAGACCAACCAGGACGGCGCCAACGACAACTACTCCTGGAACATGGGCGCCGAAGGCCCGACCGACGATCCCAGCATCAACCGCGCGCGCGAAGTGCAGCAGCGCAACTTGCTGGCAACGCTGTTCTTCTCGCAAGGTGTCCCCATGCTGTGCGGCGGTGACGAGATTGGCAGAACGCAACATGGCAATAACAACCCATATTGCCAGGACAACGAAATCAGTTGGTACAACTGGGATCTCGGCGCACGCCAGCACAGATTGCTGGAATTCACACGCCAACTGATTGCTTTGCGCATGGCCCATCCCAACTTCCGGCGGCGTAAGTTCTTCCAGGACCGAGAGGTGCAGCATTCGTCGGTGAAAGATATCGCCTGGTATGGCACCAACGGTGAGGAAATGACAGAGCAGCAATGGGGCGAGGCGTGGATGCGCAGTATCGCTTTGCTGTACAACGGCAGCACCCTCGGCGAAGTTGACGAGATGGGCCAACCCATCACGGATAATTCCTTCCTGATACTGCTGAATTCACATCATGACCGCGTCGGCTACACGCTGCCTCCGTCCCCCTGCGGTCGCGGCTGGACGCTGATCATGGAGACGCACGATCTCGAGCAGCCCTTCAAGAGCGAGGACACAACCGGGCATTTGGAGGTGCAAGGCCGGGCCGTGGCCCTGCTGATGGAAAACGGCAAGTCTGAGGAAGAACCAGGGCGTGTAATCACGGAAGCTGCAATCGAGATCCACGGCACAACCGATCCCGCAAAAGAGCAGACGACCGCGAGGACGGAAAGCCCGGTTGAAGGGTCCGAGTCTGGGGCCTCAGGAACGTAGATTGCTCCCCCCAAAGTTGGCAGCTCTGAGTTCCTCCGACGGCAGCCAGGCTTCCGGTCTGGACTGAGACTATGACCCCTCACCTGAAAGTTGCACGCCCTGGGAAGTGCTCCACCTTTCCGCCATTTTCTTATTCCCGTTCCTGCTGTTAGCATGGTCAGCCGAAATACTTAAACGAAAGATCCTGTCCGCGCCCGCAGGTGAATGGTGACTGAATGGCAACTGACACTCCTGCAAGAAGCTCCGTCGAAAGGTGCTCCTCCGAAGCAGAACATTCTAGGTACGATCATCCTGACCGTTGTCGCGGTTGTGGTCGCAGTGGTCATTCTCCGCATTCCTCCTCTCCTGGAACCTGGGCCCAAGCTTATGATCCGACCGGGCATTGGTGGCTCTCCACCTTGATCGCCGCCCTCCCTGTCGTGGTGCTGTTGGGAACGCTGGGCATCTTCGAGGTGAAGGCGCACTGGGCTGCAATCATGGGTCTCGCGACCGCGCTGTTGGTGGCGATCTTCTTCTTCCACATGCCGGCGCGCCTAGCCGGAGCGACTGCCGTGTACGGCGCCGCATACGGCCTCTTCCCCATCGGCTGGATCGTGCTGAATGTCATCTTCCTGTATCAGCTCATGGTCGAGTCCGGACGTTTCGAAGTGCTGCAAAACAGCCTCACCGGCGTAACGCAGGATCGCCGGCTGCAACTGCTGCTCATCGCCTTCAGCTTTGGCGCGTTCTTTGAAGGCGCAGCCGGATTCGGCACGCCGGTCGCGGTGACGGCAGCCGTGTTAATCGGCCTGGGGTTCAGGCCGCTGCAGGCCTCGGGCCTGTCGCTCATCGCGAATACCGCGCCGGTCGCTTTCGGGGCCCTGGGCACGCCGATCATTGCGCTCGCCAAGGTCACCGGCTACAGCGAGATCGCGCTCGGCGCCATGGCTGGCCGGATTCTTTCGCCATTCTGCATTCTGGTGCCCTTCTGGCTGATCTGGGCTTTTGCCGGGTTCGAAGGCATGGTGGAAGTCTGGCCGGCGATCCTGGTGGCCGGCGTCTCGTTCGCAGTACCGCAATACCTTATGTCGAACTACCACGGCCCCTGGCTGGTGAACGTGGTGGCCGCCGTGGTGTCGATGGTATGCCTCATCGCCTTTCTAATGATCTGGCATCCCAAGCGCGTCTGGACGCTGGAAGGCGAGGAGAGCAAGGTCGAGCATCGCGCCGATCATGGCTACCCCCGGGCTGAGGTCGTACGCGCCTGGGTTCCATTTGCCATTCTCAGCGTCCTGGTCTTCTGCTGGGGCACGCAAACAGGCAAGAAGATCATGAACAACGCGTCGTTCGACCTGAGCGTCAAAACCACCAGCAAAATCACCAATCCGCAATTCCCCGTTCCCGGGCTCAACAATCTGGTGGAGCGCACTCCTCCAGTCGTTCCCAAGAACACGCCGGAAGGCGCGGTATTCGGCCTGAATTGGCTCAGCGCAACCGGAACCAGCATTCTGATTGCCGCCATTATTTCGGGCCTGGTAATGGGATTCAGTATTCCGCAGATCTTCGCGGTGTACTTGAAGACAATAATCAAAGTGCGCTTCTCGCTGATCACCATCGCGGCCATGATGGCGGTCGGCTTCATGACGCGATACGCCGGCCTCGACGCAACCATGGGATTAGCGTTCGCCCGCACCGGGCATCTGTATCCCTTCTTCGGAACTCTGCTAGGATGGCTGGGCGTGGCTCTGACCGGGTCAGACACATCGTCAAACGTGCTATTCGGCAGCTTGCAGAAGATTTCGGCGCAGCAGGTCGGCGTCTCTCCTGTGCTGATGTCGGCGGCGAACAGCACCGGCGGCGTGATGGGCAAGATGATCGACGCGCAGAGCATCGTCGTCGCCAGCACGGCTACCCAGTGGTACGGCCACGAAGGCGACATCCTGCGCTACGTCTTCCTGCACAGCATTGCACTGGCGTGCCTGGTGGGAATCCTTGTGTTCCTGATGGCCTACGTCGCGCCCTTTACGCACATAGTGGTGCATTAGCTAGCCTGCTTGCTTCCCCACCCTGTCCTAAGACAGCGATAAGGGTGGGGGGCCCCGCTGTAGTTCTGGCGGAACCGGAGTCCGAAGGCCGGGATGGTACGGGCGCGCCATGTCTAACTAAGCCCAGCATTTCAATGCTGGGTGGTGGCCGAGACGAACCCCCGAGTCCCGTAGGAACGGCACCGTTTCGTAGCAGCCTCGGCTGCCCAAGGTTAGCTGAGTGTTATGTTAACGTCGGTCGAGCCCGTCACCTTGGCCTGCTTGATGTTGTCGCCCTGCGCGACGTGGTTGTCCGAGCCATAATCACCAGTCCCGCCACAGCTCGTCGCGCCCAGCCAGATCCGTGATTCCGGTTGAGGCGAGCAGGAGATCAAGATCGCGCAGCTTTGCCCGCCGTTTATCCGAGCGGGAAAGCGGCACCCACAGCGTGGCAACGTGCGTCCTGTTGATCTCGATGTGGACGTGTTCAGATTCCTTCACCAGAACCTGAATGTTGCCCATTCCTGCTGCTGCTTGCTCGGCCACAGTAATTGACTCACGAACAAAAGAAAGTTAGGGACGAAGTATAGCCGCGGTTGGGGCGGCTGGCCCCTGGCACACGTTCGCGTGTCTCAAGACAGGCAAAAATGTGCTTGCTCGCTATAGCCTAGAAGTGCATAATCGTGCCACTCTTTTGGGCCCCATCCTGCGCGGCGGTAGAAGCACCTTTGGGGAGTCCTACACGCTCTTCATCCCACCGCGCCAGTCCAAACTCTCGTATTCCGGATCGCTCTCGAGGAGAAAAAATGAAGACGAGATTCCGCAAGCAACTTTGGATTGCCACTCTTTTCCTGCTGGCAGCGTTCGTCATGACGGTGAGTTTCCAGCGTCGGCCCGCGGTTCAAGCAGACGGCATCGCGACTGCCGTCCCCGCCCCGTCGGCATCTTTTGGCACTCACCTCGTCAACGCTTCCCTACGTTCCACTGCTGGTGCTCCGTTGTTGTTGATGGCCGACGATGCCAGCTCCCAACCCGTCTCCGTGACCGTGCAGCGTAAACCTAACCCCAATCTTCCGCCTGTCGAGGAATTCACACTGATGCCACCCAACCCGGAGCAGAAGAGTTACAAGACGACTCTGACGGTGCGTTTCGCGGGACACGCGGCCGAGAAGCTGCGCTCGCAGATACCCTTCACGCTCGGCGATCAACGCGTCGTTCTACAATGCTCGGCCTCTGATCCCAACATTTTTTCGACCCAAGTGGATTTCGACTGGAACGCCTTCGCTCAGGAGCAGCAGAAGCGCAAAGAGCTGGCGTCCACGGGCAAACAAATCCCCGTGTTCGAAGGACACCGCTTCGTGCGGATGGATAACGTTGAGTTTGTCGATCCGGGCGAAATTCAAGGCGCGTTACAGTCGCACGAGCCCCTTGAGTTCACTCCCAAGGCCATTGAGGGAACGCCCTTTTTGGTCGATCCCCAAACCGAGTTGATGATTGTCGATCCCACCGTTCTGGGTGACACGACCTTCACCTGGGACCCATGCACCCAACAAGGACACAGCATGGGTGATTGGACCTTTGGCCACTTGATGGAGAGCCTGCTTGGTCCAGGAGCTACCCAGCAGCAGGCGGAACTGCTCGCGAGTAAATGGTTCAGTCTGTTCACGTCGCCGCAGAACGTAAACCAGTTCACTGACAATGCCAGAAACTCCCAGGCCGTGAGCGCATTTCTCGCTGAATGGGGAACCGATAACATCAACGGCCTGCCCAATATTGCGAACGCGCACTTTCAGCTCAATGCGATCGTTAACCGTATCGACATTGGCCAAGGATCGAACACCAGCGCGGGCGAGCTCCGATTTGTGTTCGGCGCTACAACCGGATGTCCCCAAGGCGGCGGAGAGCCAGGCCCCCAGCTCTTCAACGTCATCTTCGAATATAACGTTCCCATCAGCAGCTGCCAGGACCGCTTCAACTGGGCGCAGCAGTGGCAAAATCTCGAGACTATCTTCGAGAATCAATGTAGCAGTGGGTTCCCGTGCCAGCCTTTGGATTCTGCCCTGGACACGATGACGGAGTCTATCGCAGGCGCCGGCAAGGGTAACCTTGTAAACCTCCGCTCAAACGAAGCCGCGTTAGTCGGGGGAGCTCCGGACACCGAGCACTGGGAAATGCGAGCATTCGCTCTTAACCCACCCTCGGCGTGCGGTATTCAGCCTCCCGCTTTTTGCCAGGTACCGCTACAGCAAACGCCGCAGGGAGATCCACTCGGAATTAACTATGGGATGAACGACGATAACGGGTTTTTCTCCTGTTTAAGCCAAGGGGCAAATTGCAGAAACCAGACGCTTAGCGACTTTATCAATAACAACACCATTAATTTTCCCGGGACGTACGTTGTTCCCAATAACTTTGAAGGCTTGCCTTTCGCCGGAGCATCTGCCTTCAATACCCGTGTCCCTACCCAGGGCTTACCGTTCTGGAATGGCGCTGGAACGCTAGACCCGGTGGCCAGAAGCAACTTCTCGGCCAATACCTGTAATGGGTGCCATGGGCGTGAAACCGAGGTTGCCTTTCAGCAGATCGTCAATCGTCAAGCTCCCGCGGGGCCGCAATTGGCAGCGTTCCTGGTTGGCTGCAACACAGGTCCATTAAGTCAGCCATGTCCCGCAGCGAATCTATGCCCGCTGACCCATTTCCCGGCGTGTCTTGAGTCCGTCAACGACCCGGTTAACCAGCGAACGAACAGCTTCGGCGATATTGCCAGGCGCGAAACTTACCTCGCCACTGTCCTTAAAGGCTGCTCATCCGACGGGATTCTCCAGTCGCTTGTTCAGCACCGCGTCAACTTTGTCCACTGAAGCTCGCGCCCTGCTTTAGTGTCGAGGTTGGTAGTCCACCATGCCCCGCTCATTCGCAAGTCGCGGATGAGTGGGGCATATGGCGAAGTCACCAAACGAAAATCCTCGCCCAACCAAGAGAAGGTTGGATAGAGTACCTTGGTGTTCATCGACTACTCAGATGCCGGAATCCACGTCGTAGCATCTTCGACCAATTCGTTACGTTTCGAAAGCCAATAGCGATCACACATTACCTATTCGACAACCGCAAATGGGTGGGCCACCCCACAGCGGGGAAAGGGCCGGAGGAGGCGTTAGTTATGAATTGGCCCGCGGAGCAACTCCCTTCAGCAGGTCAAACTGCAAAATGTCGGTAGGTCCCGAAAATGGCAGGGGCTCGCGATTCAATCGAATTTCGACCAACGTGGTCGTGAAGGGATAGAACAGTGTTCCGCCGTCAGCACCTAAACTTGAGATGTCCAGCTCGACGGGCTCCGCCTTGGCTCCGAGTTGCTGTTCAGTATCTGTATACCCCTGGTAAGCAACTAACGCGGTGCCGGTTGAAGCATTCATGCGCATATAGATATGAAATCCGCTGCCGGCAGCGCTAGAGATTCCCTTCGGTAGACGAACGTGAAAGCAGCGAAAGCTCTGATCGGCAGCATAAGCGTGCACATCGGTACTAAGTTCCAGGAAGGGAATTAAATCCCCTTTTCCATCCGCTCTTAAGACTTCAACAAAATAATCCGAAACACCGTCGCCATGTTCATCGACGGCATGGATAACAAACTGCTGCCAGCCTTCGCTTGGAGCGTCCCCCGGCTTTCCCTCAACCTTGTCTAAGAAGAGATGAAATCCTTCCGATAGTGTGCCGCGGGCCTCAGCCGACAGCATCTTGGACAGAGCCGGTTCACTCTCCTTCTTGGATTGATCCAGCCAAGCGTCGAAGTCTCCAGACTTGTCCACCTTCAGAAAAGCGGCTATCCGTTTCACCATCCATGGATCTGGCTCAGCCAGAATGGTCGAGTGATTCTTGCCTTCGACGGGAATCATAGGGATGTCGAGGCGGTCGGTTGCCCATTTTGAGATGCTTGCGCGTTTGTACTTTCCATCCTTCATTTCGACCGGGTTCCCATCCTGGTCGACCGGTGTCCGGGTCAAATCGACGATAATCTTGCGGGTATTCAGGCCGCATCCAGCCCACCTCACCGTGCCATCCGTGCCTGGATCGTTTGCGACCGCCGCTACTCCTTCGTACTGTTGATTGCCAATGAACACGCAAACATACGGAGTCGCTGTCCCATTGTCGTAGTAGGGTTCCGGCGCCAGAAGGTCCCGGTGCGACAAGTCCCACGTGAATCGGCTCCCGAGCTCAAGCCCGTCGAGCACCTGGTCGCCAGCATTCAGGAAGTCGGGGCCGAGTTTTCTATTGCCCTTGACGAGCGCCCCAAGCCATGTGCGACCTTTATGGGCCTGCGGAGAGCCGAATGTTGCCGGAGCTACTCCGACCAGATGTTTTAGCCTTTTCAGACGTAGATTTGCACTAGCCTTGGTCCCATAGTTCGTAAGCCAGCAGCGTAGGACCAGCATTCCAGTGGAATGAACGATCGCATCGAATTCCTGTGCAGGATCCTTTAGATTCGGGTGATCGAGAAAAGCGCGATCGAGGCCCTCAGCTATGTCCTTAATGGTAATTTCGTTATTCAGAGAAATGTACCGGCAGATGTCGATTTCCTCTGTCTTATATCCCAATGGCAGTAATGCATCCCGCAGGGGGAAGAATGCCTGGTCATCTGCGGAATAGCCGTGTATGAGTACAAGCGGTCGTGTCATCAGAGTCCTCCGTTGATTAGCGGGTCGTCAATTGGATGGTGGGTGGCCTACTCATTCCTGGCGTTGGAATGAGTGGGAATAATTGCCGTCGAAATAAATCCCTTCCGTAAGCTTCGTTCAGATTATTCTTCGCGTCCCCCACGTTCGGAAACCGTGAATGTGTCGGGCGACCGGCTTGTCGGTCGTAGCGAGCTTAATCTAGCTGCCCATCTTCTTCTGCGCTAGCGGCCGCGCGAAGGCCCCCGTCGGGCTGTGGGAATAGATTCCAAGGACCTTGCGATAGTAATCCATCGCATTCTTCTGGTCGCCTGACTTTTCGTAAGCCTGAGCGATCAGTACGAGGATGAATGGGTCTTTCTGATTGGCTTTTTGCAGATCACTGATGGCGGCCGCATAGTCGCCGCCGTAAAACTCGACGTAGCCCTCGAGATAAGGAACGAACTGCGCTTGATCGGGATTCGTTCCCTTATCAATGATGGCTTTGGCCGCCGCCGCCAGGTGCCGCGCTTCGGCGCTGTTTCCCTTCCGGGCGGCGATGCGCGCCTTAGCGTTTTGCCAGCGGAAGTTCCATAGGTCTTTCTCCGCATCGGTCAATTTGGGATTCATCATCGCCGTCGCATGGCCTTTTTCGTACCACTTGTTGGCTTTTTCGAGATCTCCACTCTCCAGGTAAATGCGAGCCGCTTCGTCGGCTATGCCCGCCGCGCCATTGAAGTCATTGGCGGCCAATTGAATGTTGAAGGCCTGTTCCTCGTACTTGCCGGCCTGATCGGCGTCGTTTGTAAAGGCGTAGGAAACGGCCATCGTCCGCAGAGCGCGACCTTTGCCATCGGCAGGAGCCATGTCAATTGCCTTCTGAATGTTCTGCCGCGCTTCGGCATAGTCGCCCTTCAGGTCAAGCGCAGACCCGATGCCGAGGTAGGCCTCCCAGGCATTGGCATTGCTTTGCAGCGCATTCTTGTAGAAAGTGATGGCGTCATCGAGCTTGCCTTCCCTGATGAGCTTCTGCCCGGGGGCCATCGGATTGGTAGCGCCGGCCGGCGCCTGTGGAGGCGTCTGGGCCGTGGCAGACAACGCTCCCAGAAGAGCGAACGTCATAACAAGGGAAGAGAAGATTCGATGCTTCATGGCGGGCGTCATTATTGCACGGACGAACTCGGTGCGACAATCATGCCGCATAGGGTTTAAGGCAGTTCTCCCTGTCCAACTGCGCCGCTCTCTTGCCTTCCCCCTGGCGCCGCCTTGACGTGGATGCGACCTGAATGCCACACCTTGAATAATTTTTCACATTGCGCCGTTCGGACATCACAGCGCGAAAAGCTACAATCTCCATAGACTGGACCCGGCAAAATCCAGTTATTCCGTGGCCACCTGGCAATCATCAGAAGGGCGGACTAGCTCATGGCGATCGGTACTTCGAAGAAGGGCATTATCGGCATTTTGACTGGTGGTGGCGACGTTCCGGGACTTAACCCGGCGATTCGCGCGGTTACTTTTCGAGCAATCGGAGAGGGCTACGACGTGATCGGCCTGCGGCGTGGGTGGGGTGGGCTGGTCAATATCGTGCGCGACGAGAAGTACGACAACAGCGACAACTTCCAGGTACTGACGCAGGAGATCGTCGACCGCATGGGCCGCACCGGCGGGACGTTCCTGCACACTTCCCGCACTAACCCGAGCAGGGTCGGCAAGGCCGATGTTCCCGACCACTTGCAAGCCGCCTATCATGACGAGAAGAACGATCTCACGCCCGACGTGCTCAAGAACCTGGAGTGGCTGGGCATCGAGTACCTGATTCCCATCGGCGGCGACGATACCCTCAGCTACGGCGTGCGCCTGCACAAAGAGGGCCTCAACGTCATTGCCATTCCCAAGACGATGGACAATGACGTTCCCGGCACCGACTATTGCATCGGATTCAGTACCTGTGTCACGCGAACCATCGAGCTGACCAACCGCTTGCGCACCTCGGCCGGGTCGCACGAACGCATCCTGGTACTGGAGGTTTTCGGGCGCTATGCCGGATTCAGTGCCATGGTGCCTACACTGGCCGGCGCTGCCCACCGCTGCGTCATTCCCGAGTACAAATTCAATGTCGACCGGCTGACCGAATTACTGGTGCTGGACCGTCGCAGAAACCCCAGCCATTACGCGATCGTTCTCGTTTCCGAAGGCGCCACGGTAGAGGGCGGGCACATGATGTTCGAGGGCGAAGCGACCGACGCCTTTGGACACAAGAAGCTGGGAGGCATCGGTGACCTGGTCGCCCGGGAACTGAAGACCCGCTCGGCCAGATATAACAACGGCAAGACCATCAACATCATCAGCCAGAACCTTGGATATCTGGTCCGTTCCGGCGATCCCGACGCAATTGACTCGGTTGTCCCTATGGCCTATGGCAATCTCGCACTGGACCTGCTGCTAAGCAAGAACTTCGGCAAGCTGGTAGTGCTGCAGAATGGCCGCTACCATAGCATCCCGGTGGAGACGGTCACCTCCACCAAAAAGACCGTCAATGTAGAAGAGCATTACAACACGGACCGCCTGCGACCGCAGTTCCGCAGCTTCGAAGGCAAGCCGTTGTTCATCATGGGCGACCTTGGATAGGCGGACGGAGGATCACAGCCACACGGTGACTGGCAGAGACTATCTCGAAGCCTTGTACAGGGTTGTGCTGAAGCGGCCTCCCGATGCGAAAGGCCTGGAGTACTGGTCGCAGGAAATCGAATCCGGACGCTCTCGAGCGGAAGTCTTTGAAGCCTTCGTCACCAGCGATGAATGCCGCGAGCTGAAGCGGAGAGAAGCCCAACTGGAAGCGGCGCGCGCGGTCATCGTGCAGGCGCTTCGAGAGTCACGCTACGGGCACCCCATCGTTATTGTGGACGTTGGAGCGCAGGCTCTGGCCGGGGAAGACCACATCTATCAGCCGCTCGTGGCCTCTGGTCTGCCGTGCAATATTGTGGGATTCGAGCCGCTGGCCCACCGTTTGCTCGAGCGCGCCGAAATGGAGAGCGGCACGTCCCTGACTCTGCTCCCCTATGCCATAGGCGACGGCAAGACCCATACGCTGAATATCAACAGCGATGATGGGACCTCTTCGTTGTATCCGCTGAACCCCGCCGCGGCGCAGGACTTTGCCGACCTTCGGGATTTACATACCGTGCGGGAGGAGCGTGTTGAAACCCGCCGCCTGGATGATGTGCTGCCGCGCGCGCCGGTCGATTTTCTGAAGCTTGACATTCAAGGCTTCGAACTTCGCACTTTGGAGCACGCGACCGAGGTGCTGATCCGAACTGCGGTCGTGCATTGCGAGACCGAGTTTTATCCTTTGTACCTCGGGCAGCCGCTGTTTCCCCAGGTACATAGTTTCCTCACGGCGCACGGATTTGAGTTCATCGACCTGGTCAAGGCGGTCCGCAATTCGCCGCCGACGCCGTCGGGATGCCATCAGCCAGACCGGCTGGTCTTTGCAGATTCTGTGTTCTTCCGCAAGCTGGAGCGCGATCAGGACGAATCGCTGCTTCTAGCGCAAGCCTGCATCGCTCTGGTGATATACAACAAGCCCGCTCTGGCCGAGTCTCTCCTGCATCGCTACGACATGCTGGCCGGCACGCAACTGGCGCGTTCGTTTTCCAACTGCTGAGCGAGCCGAACTGCCTAGCGAACTACGCCTTCGAGAGGCGAGCTTGCCGTGGCGTACAGCTTCTTGGGCATGCGGCCTGCAAGGTATGCGTTGCGCCCGGCGATGACGGCGTGCTTCATGGCCTCGGCCATCAGGATGGGGTCCTGCGCGCCGGCGATGCCGGTGTTCATGAGCACACCATCGACACCGAGCTCCATTGCGATCGTGGCATCGGACGCCGTGCCCACGCCAGCATCGACGATCAACGGCACGTCGGTAATCAGCTCGCGCAGAATGCGGATGCTGGCCTGGTTCTGCAAGCCGAGGCCGCTGCCGATCGGCGCGCCCAGCGGCATTACCGCGCTCGCACCAGCGTCGATCAGCCGCTTAGCGACAACGATGTCGTCTGAAGTGTAGGGCAGGACGGTGAAACCTTCCTTCACCAGCACGCGGGTTGCTTCGATGGTGGCCTGCACGTCGGGAAACAACGTAGCCTGGTCGCCGATGACTTCGACCTTCACCCAATCCGAGAGTCCCACTTCGCGCGCCAGACGCGCGGTGCGAATGGCTTCGTCGGCTGTATAGCAGCCCGCGGTATTCGGCAGCAGGAAATACTTGCCGGGATCGATGAAGTCGAGCAGTGATTCCTTGCTGCGGTCGAGGTTCACACGGCGCACCGCAACGGTGACCATCTCCGCACCCGAAGCCTCAATGGCGCGTGCGGTTTCCTGCCCCGAACGATACTTCCCGGTTCCAACGATAAGACGCGAACGAAACTGCCTGCCGGCGATGATGAAGGAGTCCATGGGGATATTGTAATGAAGGCCGCACGCGAGGAATGTGACGAGCGAACATCAGGGCGTGCCGCTTTTGGCCCTTGGCTTGAGCGTTGGGGCAAGTGGATTTGCTTTGCGGCTAAAACAGCGTAATGCCAGATTTGATCTTGAAGCCAAGAGCGAAAAGCCAAAAGCGGCCTTTCTACTTCCCAATCGCCTTCCACTGGAACTCCACCACGCTCGCGAAGTGGCGCATGGCAAACTGCGGATCGTGGCGTCCGGGGTAGACATGGAACTCATTCGGTACGCCGCGTGAGTCCAGTAGCTGATGCAGCTTTTCAGCTCCGCGATCAAAGCCATAATCGTCATTGTCGCCCACATCGAAATAAATCTTCAGCCGCTTCAATTCGGCCACGGGATCATTCTTCGCAAACGTGAACACATTGTTGCGCTCGAAATAAGCGCGATTGAAAGGCGAACCAAAGACATCGCCCATCATGCCCGCCGGCGAGCCCGGCCCTCCGGCGGCGAAGTTCTCGGGAACGTCGGCAATCAGCGCCGGCATCTGCGCGCTCACCGCCGCAAAGTCATTCGGATACTTGAATGCCAAGTGCAGCGCGCCGTATCCCCCCATGGAAATACCGGTGATCCCGCGCGCCCCGCGCATGCCCTCGCCACGATACTTCTTCTCCATCTGCGGCAGGAATTCCTTGATGAAGAAATCTTCATAGCGGACCTTCCCGTCCGCCGAGTTGATGAAAAAGCTGTGGCCGCCGGCGGGAGCAAGCACGATAAACTCGCCGACCTTGCCCTGCCGGCGGAGCTCTTCGATCATCTCCCATCCGCCGAGGTTCAGCAGCGACTGCTCGTTATCACCTAATCCGTGCAGGTAGTACAAGACCGGATATTTCTTCGTCTTGTCCCGATCGAAGCTGGCCGGCAGAAACGCGCAGTAGCGAACGTTGCGCGCGAGGATGTTCGACTTTATCACCGAACATTCGGCGCGCCCCTGAGCATGGGCGGCGAGGGAGAAGAGAAGCACCACGAGAACGGTTGCCATTACAAATGAATAGGTGTGCCGAAAAGTTCTTCTCACCTCACAAGTCTAATCGCAGCCCGCGGAATCATCCCGTGGGACGGTCAGAGCTGGACATCCAGTCCGGACAAGCACTTCCTCGCCTTGCGGTCACAAAGCCAATCGCTACTGCTTGAACTTCTATCGTTATCCGAGGCAACACGAAGGGGCAACTCTATAATCCAAGAAGGCGATCCCATGAAATATCTCGCAACTCTTATAGCTTTCACAGGAATCGTTTTCATGCTGGCATGCCAATCGGGACCACCCAAAATCACCCGCGTGCAAGTTCAGCCTCAAAATGCCCAAGTCGGCGGCCCCGGGGCACATCTGGCATTCACCGCCGTCGGCATCTTCGCGAACCGTCAGTCTCGCGACCTTACGGCCGCAGACGGCGTCGCCTGGAGCACTTCTGACAGCAGCATCGCCAGCATCAACAGCTCCGGGCAAGCAACCTGCAATACCTCCGGAACCGTCGCGGTGACGGTCCAGGTCCCAGCAGGCGTGAGGCTTGCAATGAACAAGGCACCTCGCCACAGTTCAGACGACGTGACCGGGATGGCAAATTTGCTGTGCCTGGGAACTCCCCAAACAATCGATGACGTGCCATAAATTCGCGCGGGATAGATGCAGAAAAAAGCATGGCCGGGGGCGGTCTGCACCCCCGGGCCTTTCCTCACCACAATTTATTTCGCCATCCGTTGATTACTATTGTCACGCCATGGCTGTATAACAGATTTCAGCCGCCAGGGCTTCGAAACCGGCAGGCAGCTTGTGGGTCACGGGTGTCATCGAAGGTGCAGGAGAACCTCATGAAGCATCTCGGCTTCGCTTTTGTTTGTGCGGCGCTCGTTCTGTTTTCAGCGTGTGGGGGTAGTTCGAACACCATTCAGAGCGTTCAAGTGAGCCCCCAGCAGGCCCAGGGCAACGCCCCCGATGGCGCAGTCGGATTCACTGCCAACGGTACTTTCAAGGGGGGCCAATCGCGTCTGCTGACTTCCCAGGACGGTCTCACCTGGAGCAGCTCTGATTCGACGATCGCCTCGATCAATCCCGCAACCGGACAGGCAACTTGTCTTACCGTGGGGACCGTGACCATCACAGCGTCGGTCCCGTCTGACCTGACCTACACCGTCGGTGGGCACACTTCGTCAACCTTGGTGAGCGGGACAGCCAGCCTGCAATGCACTCTTCCGGGATAAGGTGAGCCGCTATGTTCAAACCGGTTCGGACGGCCCGATCGAGAGGCTTGAATTTGCCGGCTCTCGCTGCTGATTACTGACAACTTCCGTCAGAACGGAATGTCTTCGTCCGTAACTTCCGTCGGGTGCGCGGCGGCAGGAGCATTGTCGTAGTCAGGTCCGCTCTGGTCGAAGCCGCTTGCCTTCGCACCGCCTCGCGAGCCGCCGCTTTCTCCACCTTCGCGTCCGCCGCCCAGCAGTACAAGATCGTTGACGATGATCTCGGTGCGATACTTCTTCTGTCCGCTCTCCTTGTCATCCCATGAACGGGTTTGCAGCTTGCCCTCGATGTAGCAACTGCGGCCCTTCTTCAGATACTCGCCCACGATCTCCGCAGTGCGCTGAAAGGCGACCAGGTTGTGCCACTCAGTCTTGTCCTGCCAGTTGCCTTCTTTGTCCTTGTAGCGCTCGTTGGTAGCAAGCGTGAAGTTCGCCACGGCCATCCCAGAGGGGGTGTACTTCACCTCGGGATCCTTGCCCAGATTGCCGATCAAAATGACCTTATTGACGCTCTTCGCCATGAGTGCCGCTCCTGTCGCGAGGTTGTAATGAACTGGAAAGGATAACAGAAGGGCCGCTCTTGGCCTTGGCCTTGGCTTTTGGCTGTGGGCCGCGAGCTCCCAGCCGCCAGCTTGGGGGGCTAGCTGAACTGTGTGTGCGATGGAACGCCAGCGCCCCAACGACGGCGCACTTGTCGACGAGATTGAAACCGCATGTGCACGAGGCGCGGAGCGCCGGCTATGCCGTTAGCCCACCGTGGAGCGAAGCGGAACGGTGGGTCGGCGTTTCTATTGAACTCCCGAGCCGGCTTCAGCCGGCGACACTCGCAGCCTTCTGCCGCCGCTTCGCGCCTCAGACAGTCAGGGTGAAAAACCTCTGCTCTCGAGGCGACTCTTCGAGAGCCGGCGGCTGGGATCTGGTGGCTACCGGGCAAAGATTTTGTACAGCATCACATAGATCACCACACCCGTCACCGAGACATACATCCAGATGGCAAATGTGTAGGGTGCGATCGCCTTGTGACGGGCAAAGCGGCCTTTCAGCGCGCGATACAGCGTCACCAGGATGAAAGGCACGACCACAACTGCGAGGAAGGTGTGCGAGATGAGAATGGAGAAGTAAATCGGGCGCGAGATGCCTTGCCCTCGGAAGTGTGTGACGCCTGCGCGCAATACCAGGTGGTAATACAGGTATGAGATCAGAAAGAGCGTGGATGTGATGAACGCGGCGATCATCAGCCGTTTGTGCGCCTCGATGCGCCGCTTGCGAATGAAGTACAGCCCCGACCCGATCAGCACGCCGCTGGTGCCGTTGAGGAAGGCGTTCAGCGTGGGGAAAAATGTGGGTTCAATCTGCATTTACGCCGCTGGCTTCGTGCTCCTGCGGTTCGCCACCAAGAACGAGAATGCAAACATCACCACAGTGAATCCGATGAGCACCGCCATGTTGGTCGCCAGCGAAAAGCCATCGTTGGTTGCGCCCGGGAACAGCAGCGCGCGCAGCGCCTCCGTTCCATAGGTCAGCGGATTGATCAGCATCAGCATACGAATCCAAAACGACGCGCCTGACAACGGGAACAGCGATCCCGAGAGCAGCCACAGCGGAATCAGGAACAGGTTGATGATGGCGTGAAACGCCGAGGTCGAATCCATCGGCCAGGCGATGATAAAGCCCAATGCAGTCAGGGAGAACGCGACCAGGAAGATCACCAGCACCGTCATCGCGAAGCTTACCAGCGTGAAATGAATACCTACCGCGGGCGCGAAAACCAGGAAGATCAACCCCTGTAGCGTCGCGAGTGTCGCGCCGCCAAGCACCTTGCCCAGCACGATCACCGAGCGACTTACCGGCGCTACAAGCACAGAGAGTAGGAAGCCTTCCTTGCGGTCCTCGATCACCGACATCATGGTGAAGATGGCGGTAAACAGCACGATCATGATCAGCGCGCCGGGAAAGAAGTAGTCGAGATAATGCTGCCCGCCGCCGGACTTGAATGACGTGCCAAAACCGGAGCCGATCACGACCCAGAACAGTAGTGGCGAGGCAATGACGCCCACCACGCGGGCGCGCTGGCGATAGAAGCGAACCACCTCGCGCCACCACAGCGCGAAGGCGGGCATCAGGGTCCCGGGGCTGCGGGGAAGAGAAATAGCTGCAGGAAGAGTTTGAGTCTGGGTGGCCATGATTTGTTATTCTTCGCCCTTCTCCCCGTCCTCGTCTTCCGTCCAGAAGCGATGGCCGGTGCGCCGAATGAAGACATCTTCCAGGCTCGGCTTGTGTACGGATATGCCCTGAATCTCACCGGGAAAAGCTTCGACCACGTCGGGGACGAAGCGATGTCCGTTCTCGATTTCGATGCGGACCTGGTGATCGAGTACCGCCGGGTGCAGGCCGAAGCGCTGCTCAATGCGCTGCGCCACCGACTCGGGCTCGTTGGTCTCGAGCAAAACGACGTCACCGCCGATCTCGCTCTTAAGTTCGGCCGGCGTGCCCAGCGCTACGACCTTGCCTTCGGCATAGATGGCGAGCCGGTCGCAGCGCTCGGCTTCTTCCATCAGGTGGGTGGTGACCAGCACGGTCACGTGTTCTTCGTCGCGCAGCAGTTGCAAGTACTGCCACAAATCGCGCCGCGCGCCAGGATCGAGTCCCGTCGTCGGCTCGTCCAGCAGCAGCACCGAAGGATGGTGCAGCAATCCCTTCGCCAGTTCCAGCCGCCGCTGCATGCCGCCGGAAAACGCTTCCGCCTTCTCTTTGGCGCGATCGGCCAGCCCCACGCGCGCCAGCATTTCGGCCACACGCTGTTTCAGCGGTGCTCCGCGCAGTCCGTAGATGTTGCCGATAACGGTGAGATTCTCTTCCGCGGTCAACTTAATATCGATACTTTGTGCCTGGAAGACCACACCGATGTTGCGGCGCACGGCAGCAGGTTCGCGCGCGACATCGTAGCCAAGAATCTGGGCAGACCCGCCGCTCGGCACCATCAGTGTCGAGAGAATGCGAAAGGTCGTGGTCTTACCGCTACCGTTGGGGCCCAGCAATCCGAAGATCTCCGCTGGACGCACGTCGAACGAAACGCCGGCCAGGGCTGTACGGTCGCCGTACTGATGGCGGAGGTTTCTAAGTTGAATGACGGCGCCGGTCTCCAGCGCAGGTGCAGAGGCGCCGGAATGGCTCTCCCGTTCCGGCATGGCAACTTTTGAATTCACGATGGATCTATTCTAAGCCGCGCGATTGATCATCATTAGCGCAAACAGCAACGGTAAATAGATAACGGTCGCCTGCAGCAAATGACGGGCACGCACTTTCGACTTGGGAACAATCGGCGCCAGTTTCATGGTCCACATGCGCAGGCTGAACCACAGCAAGCCCCCGCCGAGCACTAACGCGCCGAAAAAGTAGCTCCAGCCCGACATTCCCATCAGCGTTGGAACCAGCGTCATCGGTACCAACGCCAGTGCGTAGAAGACGATGGCAAATGCAGTCGAGCGCCCATCACTCTGGACCACAGGAAGCATGCGTACGCCCGCTCGTTCGTAGTCTTCGCGGTAGAGCCAGGCAATCGAGTGGAAGTGCGGGAACTGCCACAGAAACATGATGGCGAACAGCACGAAGGCTTCAGGATCAAGATGGCCGCGAATCGCCGCCCAGCCCAGCACCGGCGGCATGGCTCCCGGAAACGCGCCCAGGAAGGTGCACATCGGATGCACCATCTTCATCGGCGTGTAAACCATCAGGTACGAGGCCGAAGTCAGCGCCGTAAGCAATGCTGTCTGCCAATTGGTGGTAACCCACAGATAGGCGATGCCGCCCAGCGTCATGCCAAACGCCACGACGGAAGCATGGAAAACACTGAGCGAACCCGTCACCAGCGGCCGCATGGCAGTGCGCCGCATGCGGGCATCGATGTCGCGCTCCATGACTTCGTTCAGCGCGGCAGTGCCACCACTGACGAGGCCTATGCCCAGCAGCGCATTGAACGCCGTCCATGACAGCGCCGACACGCCTGACCTGGCAGCAGCAAAATACACCCCGCACCAGGCCGTCATTACGATCAGTGTGGTCACGCGCGCTTTGGTAAGCTCGGCGTAGTCGCGGGCTACTGCTCCGAGCCCTTCGCGCGGAACCGCCAACGGCTGAGAAGCGGTGCTCATGCAACGGCCTTCCGTGGAGTAGATTTCATGACAACTTCCGTGGCGTGCGATTGAATCATGCGACGGGTCTGTATGGCAAGAACTACGCTCGTCGCCAGCACCAGCGCGCCTCCAGCAACGTGGGTGACGGTGCTAAGTACCATGCTGATGGTCGGCTGCACGGCGTCCTTACCCCACTGCACCCGAGTGACGTAGGCGACAAATCCCAGTCCAAGTTGCAACATGAGGAGCGCCAGCAGAAGCTGCGCCGGCCGGCGAAGCTGGGGCACGCCGGCATAGTGGGCGAGCACGCGAACGACAGTCCAGCAGATCATGGCTGCTACAACGCAGGCCCCGATCAGATGGGGAAGCAGCTTGATGCCCGAGTGTCGAAATGCGGCTCCAAGAATTAGCTGTATCCAGACGCAGGCCGCAGTCACTGCGGTCAGTGCCGGAGTGCTCGGCGACAAGCGGTTCTCATAGATCGGCTCGGCATCCTGAAGCCAGCTCTTGCTGGTGAACAGGGCCATCGCCACCACGGCGCAGAAGATGGTCTGCGCCAGCGTGGCGTGCGCCGTCGAGATTGCCCATGGGAGATAAAACAGCACCGTCAGTCCGCCGAGCACGCCCTGTCCGACAACCGCGGCGAGTGCAATCCAGCCCAAGCGCCTTCATCCATTTGCGCTGCTCAACCCGCTGCGTCCAGATGGCCATCACGATGATGAGCAGCCCGATGAACTCGGCGAACATGCGGTGGCCATGCTCCCACTTCACCCCGCCGACCATGGGCGGAATCTTGTAGAGCGAACCGAACGAGGTCGGCCAGTCGGGAACCGAGAGCCCAGCATCATTGCTGGTGACCAGCGCCCCGGCGACGATGAGCACCAGCGTGGCACACGCGAGGAAAACGGCAAAGCGATGGTGCGCCTGGTGGTAAGAAAGATTTCGCGACGTCAGGACAAGCTCCTATTCAACGTTGCGGCCGAACAAAACCGGGGCCAGGGTTCGCGGACGAACCAGGAAACAAATGGGTTTAGATGTTAGCAAAACCGCCAATCCACAGGCGAGTACGAAGTGCTTGTATTGTAGCAAAACGGGTCACCGCACGAGTCCCGAGCGAAGCCGCCCTCCGCCAAAGAAATCCGCCTCACCTCTAAGGAAGGTCTGATGGGCCCGGCCTTGAAGGGGACGGCCTTCAGGCCGTCCGAAAGTGCCTGGAATAAAAGCTGGGCTTTAGCCCCTGACGGTCTTCGATGGAACTTAATCGGACTCTCCTTAACTGCCGCTCCGCGCCGACGCCGCCAGCTTCGCGCGCTGCTTCTCCTCAAACTTGCTTTTGCTGACGATGGCGCGCGCGATGGTCCCATAGCCGATGACTTCATGCCCGTTGTGCGCGCTGACTCTGAACGTGTAGAAGCGCCCGTCGAAGTTCCAGCACAGCTTCCGCTTTGATCTTCATGCCCACGACGGCCGGAGCGCGATGGTTGATGTTGATCGCCGTACCCACGCTGACCTCATCGCCTTCGAGGAACGGCTCGAGCGCGTTATAGGCCGCCGCTTCCATTAATCCGACCATGTATGGAGTGGAGTACACCGGCGGAAGATGGTCCTTCCATGCGGTGAGCGTGTGACGAGGTTCGACGGTGGTTTCGGCTTCGCCGCGCGTGCCGATGGGTACGGGCTTCGACATCTTCACAATGTAAATAGGAGCTTGCTCCTTGTCACCGTGAGCGTTGAACCTCTCGGCCCGTGGGCTGCCTCAGTCCGATAGAATATGTGAACAGTCGTGCTCACAGCACTGGTGGGGTAGTTTCGCTTTGTCAGTATCGTTCACTGAAACCTACGACGTTGTGGTAGTCGGCGCCGGCCATGCTGGATGCGAGGCTGCGATGGCAGCTGCGCGCATGGGCCTGAAGACCGCGCTGTTCACTCTAAACGTCGATCTCATCGCGCAGATGTCGTGCAATCCCGCGATCGGCGGTATTGCCAAAGGACACCTTGTGCGCGAGGTGGACGCTCTGGGCGGCATCATGGGCGAGGTCACGGATGCGGTCGGCATCCAGTTTCGCCTGCTGAACACGTCGCGCGGACCGGCGGTATGGTCTCCCCGGGCGCAGTGCGACAAGCAGCAATACCGCCTGAAGATGCGCCAGGTGCTGGAATCCGAGCCGAACCTGCACATCAAGCAGGCGGAAGTGGCAGAGCTGATTACCGAAGCAGTTGTCAGTTGTCGGTTGTCAGTTGTCAGTGAAGAAACTCCGGAACTGACAACTGACAACCGACAACTGACAACTGCTTCACGCCGCGTTCGCGGCGTGAAGCTCCGTGACGGCCGCACCGTAGGCGCGCAGGCGGTCGTCATCACTACAGGAACGTTTCTCAATGGCCTCATCCATTGCGGCGAGCAGCAATATCCCGCGGGACGCAGCGGCGAGCCTAACGCTGTTCTGCTGGGCGAGGCGTTGAAAGCTCTCGGGCTGCGCGGGTGCCGCCTAAAGACGGGCACGCCGCCGCGCCTCGATGGCCGCTCCATCGACTGGTCGAAATTCGCGGTGCAACCCGGAGACGAAGACCCTACGCCGTTCAGCTTCCGAACCAAGCGGGTGGCTCACCACGAGAAGCAAGTGCCGTGCTACATCGCGTTCACAACGCCGGAGACGCATCGCGTTATCCGAGAAAACGTGCACCGCTCGCCGATGTACAGCGGGCAGATTCAATCCATCGGGCCGCGCTATTGTCCGTCGATCGAAGACAAGATCGTCAAGTTCCCCGACAAGGACGTGCACCAGATCTTCCTTGAACCCGAGGGCTTGAACACGCACGAGATTTACGTCAACGGCATGAGCACTTCCTTGCCCATCGATGTGCAGTTGGCGATGATCAAGTCCATTCCCGGGCTGGAAACCGCGGAGATGCTGCGGCCCGGCTATGCGATTGAGTACGACTCCATCGACCCGACGGAGCTGGAACGCACACTGGAGACGAAGAAGGTTGCGCGGCTCTACTTGGCTGGGCAGATCAACGGCACCAGCGGCTACGAAGAAGCGGCGTGCCAGGGGATCATGGCGGGCATCAATGCGGCACTGAAGATCAAGGGCGAGCCGCCGCTGGTGCTCGATCGCACCGAGGCGTACACGGCGATTCTCATCGACGACCTCATCAGCAAAGGAACCAATGAGCCGTATCGGATGTTCACCTCGCGCGCGGAGTTTCGCCTGCATTTGCGCATCGATAATGCCGACCGGCGGCTTACTCCGTACGGCCGCCGCGTCAGGTTGATCGGTGATGCTGCGTGGGCCGACTATCTGGCCAAGCAGGAACGCATGAAGGCCATGCGCGAGTTGCTGGAGCGGGCGCGGGTAAACGCAGAGTTATGGGAGCGAGTGGGTGACGATGCGCCCGCCCGGGCAGTTCTGGCCAGCTTTAACGGCTCCGCCAATGGCGTGACGCTCGCACAGATGCTGAAGCGGCCGGAGCTCACGATCGAAAGCTTGGCGCCACTGCTGCGGGTGCTGATGCCTGACTTCTTCCATCGCGAAGAAGTTTCAAGTTTCAAGTTTCAAGTTTCGATTAGAGAAGCCGCCAGCTCCCAGCTGCCAGCCGCCAGCCAAGAACAACTTGAAACGGGAAACTCGAAACTTGAAACTACCTTACTAGCCACTAGTCACCGGCCGCTAGCCACTGATTCCCGCCTCCCGGCGGAAATCCGCAACGAGTTGAAGTCCATCGAGACGGAGATCAAATATTCCGGCTATCTCGAGCAGCAGACCAAATCCATCGAGCGGTTGAAGAAGGCTGAGCAGCGCGCGATTCCCGATTGGTTCGACTACGGCAAGGTCTCAGGCCTTTCGCGCGAGATGAACGAGAAGCTGTCGCGCGTGCGCCCGCGCACTTTAGGGCACGCCAGCCGTATCCCGGGCGTGACACCGGCAGCGGTGTCGCTGATCAACGTGTACATCGAGATTCAGGCGCGGCGGCAGGCGAGGGCAGTTTCGTAGCTCCGCTCCCCTACTTCTGCTTGGCGATGATCATGTCTTTGATCTTGTTGTAGGTCGCCTGGGGAATGATCTTCTTCTGCACCAGCTCGGTCTTCTTGGCATAGGGCCTGCCGTCGATGATCTTCTGCGAATAGACGTCGCCGATTCCCGGCAACTGCGCCAATTGATCTTTCGTTGCCGTGTTGATGTCGAGCAAATCGGTCTTGCTCGACGTGGCCGATGAACTCTTGGACGCTGCACTCTTGCTGCTTTGTGCCATCGCCAGTCCGCTGAAGAGAACTACCGCCAACAACATCGTGAACGCCTGAACCACCGCAATGCGAATCTTCATTCTTTCTCCTTGTAGCCGTTTCGGGAAGATTCCGTACGGGCAGCGTTATACAGTGCCAGGCCTCCCTCTGCAAAGCGGAATATCGCAGAGTTACCGCGCTAAAACGGCGGATTTTATCATAACTTTGAGTAATAGATTATTCATAATGCATAACTCAAAGGAATACGCCCGGTGCCGGGAGCATCCCGAATTGCCCGATCCAGGGCAGAAAAATGCTCAACATTGCCAGCGAAATGGGCACTTAAGCCGCGCCCCGACGGGGGGTAGGAAATCGCGATCGATGAGATGCTGTGCCGCTAGAAATTCTGCCCGACAAAGGGCGTCGGCAGAAAGGTCAACACCAGCAGAAGAAGCGCCACCATGGCCATCCACCGCCGCGTGCCGTCGAGGCCAGGCCAAAGAGGGACAGCGGGATGGCGCCATCCGGTTGTGGCGAGGATGGCGGCCCACAGCAGCCAGCCGGGCCAAGCCCAGCTATGGCCAGTGGGAACGGCTAACTGCGCCAAACCGATCAGCCCGAGCAAGCTTAAGACAACCACCGACAGTCGGGTCACTTTCTTGTGAACGTGCGGAGCGACGGCATACACGATGTGCCCGCCATCGAGCTGCCCGCCGGGGATGAGGTTCAGCGCCGTGGCGAACATTCCTATCCAGGCGGCAATGGCAATTGGATGAAGGCTGAGCCGGCTGAGCGAAACGCCATGAGTTAGCGGCTTGATGAACCAATACGCTAAGTGAAACACCAGAGGAAAGCCGATCTCGTAGCCGCTGGCGCGAGAAAGGCCTACTGGCCGCGATAGCAGCAGTCCAATGAAAACAAACGGCATGGCGGCTACGAAGCCGGCAATCGGTCCCGCGATGCCGATATCGAACAATGCCTGCCGCGAGCGAATCGGCGACTTGATGCGAATGAAGGCGCCCATGGTGCCGATCAATGTCGGCGCAGGTATGAAGAACGGCAGAGTGGCGTAAACGCCGTACCTCTCGCAGAGGATGAAATGCCCCATCTCGTGTGCCATCAGGATGCACATGAGGGTGACGGAAAACGGCACTCCGGTCAGCAGCAACGAGGGGTTGTGCCATATCCATACCGGATGAAACAGCGGCATCCATCCCGCGCCGAACTCGAATGCGGGGAGCCGATGGTTGTAGTTAAAGGCAAGTTGCACGCCCACCACCAGGGTGGTGGCAAAGGTCAATAGAAGCAGCAGGATGTGCAGCCAATACGGCCGCCGCCGCTCCGGCCTTGCAACCGTAAAGACCTGTGGGTACTGCGGAGTCTCCAGACTGTAAGAGAGTGGCGGCGTTGGATCCGACATCGTTACTCAGACATTCCAGGCAGGCGAAACGAGCAACTGAGCACGCCACCAGCGAGTGATGCAGCCACTGGTGCCGGGGTTTCGCCACCACGACCGCCGAAGGCTACTCAATGGATTGTAGTTCTTTTCCCGGCTTGAAGCGAACGGCCTTGCCCGGCGGGATATTGACCTCTGCTCCCGTACGGGGATTGCGGCCGATCCCGGTCTTGCGCGGACGGACGGTGAAGACGCCGAAACCGCGCAGCTCGATGCGGTCGCCGTGTGCGAGTGCCTTCTTCATACTCTCGAAAACGGTTTCCACCGCCATTTCGGCCTTGGTCTTGGTAACACCGGTCTTGTTCACAACTTCGTTGATGAGGTCAAGTTTGATCACAAGGGCTCCGCTCTGTTCACACCCGTGTCGAATTTAACACGCTGTTCTCGCCAAACGACCGCGGTTCCGGCGTATCTGAGGATTGTAGCCGACCTGCCTTGCGGCGGTAAGTCTTCATTTTCCGATAAGTTGGGGGCGCCTCCGCGAATCCTAGTGCTCCCGGTCATCATTGTCAATCCACAAGCGCATTCCGTAATATGACGCTACCGTTTCAGAGTTTGCTCAGCGCAGCCGACCCAAACCGGGCTTTGGCTGGCGATTGAGCCAGCACACAGCGGCGGTTGGGCGCCGCAAAGGAGCTTCCTTGGCAATCAAGAGCGATCGTTGGATTCGCAAAATGGCCGTCGAACACGACATGATCAACCCTTTCTCCGAGAAGCAGATGCGGGAAGGCGTGATCTCCTACGGTCTCTCGTCGTACGGCTACGATCTGCGGGTGGCTGACGAATTCAAAATCTTCACCAACGTAAACAGCACGGTGGTCGATCCCAAGAAATTCGACGAACGCTCGTTTGTCAGCCTGGAATCCAACGTTTGCGTCGTCCCGCCGAATTCGTTCGCGCTTGCTCGCTCCGTGGAGTACTTCAAGATTCCGCGTGACGTGCTGACCATCTGCGTGGGCAAGTCGACCTACGCGCGCTGCGGGATCATCGTGAACGTGACGCCGTTCGAGCCGGAGTGGGAAGGCTTTGTCACGCTGGAGATTTCCAACACCACTCCCCTGCCCGCCCGAATTTACGCCAACGAGGGTCTCTGCCAGATTCTGTTCTTCCAGTCGGACGAACAATGCGAGGTCAGCTACAAGGACAAGGCTGGCAAGTACCAGGGACAGAAGGGGATCATGCTGCCGAAGCTATAGGCAGACCAAACTATGACAGTAATCAGGCCTTTGACTCGTCGCTGAGAATGCCGGGTTCTCTAGTCGTCGGCCTCGCCGCCGACGGCCCCATCCAGCGCTTCGCTGGCGGCTTCCAGCGGGCTCTTCTCTGGCTGAGGCACGGTCCACTTCACCATGCCGGCCTGGATTTCTTCTTCAGCAATGCGACAAGGCTTGCGGGTCTGGGTCTGGACAACGGGGCGGGCGCCATTCTGGATCTGACGCGCGCGGCGGGCTGCAACCAATACGTAGCGGTAATTGCTGTCGAAACCTTCCACCAGCTTCATGGCTCACTCCGTCAGAAATCGGATCTCGAACTTCGGTGAAACTCGATTCACTCACTCCGCGAGAGTCGGATGCTGAGACAAATCAAAACTGGCCAGGATCGATTGCACCTGGTCCATCATGCGCGGGCGACGGGCCGCGTCGGCTTGAGCCAACACCAATTGATCTTCGGGCCCCGGCGTGACGCCCGCACGGCGAAGCCTTTCCGCCCTCACAATCGACTTCAGAGTATCAATCGCCGGGTCGACCCGGTCGTTGACCAAAATATAGTCGTAGTCGCGGAAATTCTCAATTTCGCGCGACGCCGTCTTCAGGCGGCGCTGGATGGTTTCCTCGGTGTTGAAGCGGCGCGCCTTGTCACCAAGCAATTTGCGCTGGATTTCGTCATCTGCCTCGCTGCGGCTGCGCAGGCGGCGCTCCAGTTCTTCGCGCGACGGCGGAAGAATAAAAATGCTGACCGCGCCGGGAAGCTTTGCCTTCACCTGCGCCGCACCCTGCACGTCGATGTCGAGCAGCAGATCATTGCCGCGCACAAAAGCGTCCTGCATGTAGTGCCTGGCCGTGCCGTAGTAGTTGCCGAAGACCTCGGCATATTCGAGGAAGGCCCCGTCGCGCATCATGTTCTCGAATTCCCCACGGCTGATGTAGAAGTATTCCCGCCCTGAGGTTTCGCTGCCGCGCGGCGGGCGTGTGGTATAGCTGACGGAAAACTCCAGGTTGGGAACGATGCTGAGCAGGCGGTTTGTCAGGGTAGACTTGCCTGATCCCGAAGGCGCGGAGATGATGAAGACGATGCCGCTCATTCCAGGTTCTGCACCTGCTCGCGGGCCTTCTCGATCTCCGACTTCATCGCCAGCCCGAGTTCGGTAACTCGTAAGGCCTCGCCGGCTACGCCGGAGGTCTTGGACAACAGCGTGTTCGCTTCGCGATTCATCTCCTGCAGCAGGAAGTCCAGCTTCTTGCCCACTTCGCCACCCCCTTCCAGAACTGAGAGAAAGTGCTGGATGTGGTTCTTCATCCGCACCAGCTCCTCCTGGATATCGCTGCGCTCGGCCAGCATAGCCGCCTCCTGCAGGATGCGGTCGGAATCGACGTGCGTGTTAAGCAGTTCCTGCATGCGTCCATGGACCTTGTCGTAGTATGCGCGCGAAACCTTGCCGCGCAGTTGATCGACTTCGCGGGTCGCGCTGGAGAGGTGCTGCATTCGCTCCTGAAGTTCGGCGGCCGCGCCGCGTCCCTCGTCTTCCCGCATGTGGTTCAGCCGCTGAATGGCATCTTCCAACACAGCCGTCACGTGCTCCTCCAGGCGCTCGGCGGCGTCGCCATTTGCCGTCGCATTGAGCGCTCCCGGCAGTTTGAGCACTGCGTTCAAGTCGGGCTCGGCGCTAACTCCAAACTCCTCGGCAATCGCCCGGAAGGTCCGCAGGTATCCGCCCACCAGCTCGCGGTTCACGTCGAAGCCGGCACCTCCGGCGCGCTCGAGCGCCAGCGTGACTTCCACGTGCCCGCGATGCATGCGCTCCTTCAGGACGCGGCGGATCTTCATCTCGACTGCGTCAAGCTCAGGCGGGATACGCAAATGAAGATCGAGGAAACGGTGATTGACCGACTTCAGGCTGAGCGTGAGCGCGAGCTCATCGCCGGCGTGCGCCTTCACCTGCGCGTAGCCTGTCATCGAACGAACTGCGGAGCGCACCGCCGTTTCGGGCATCACTCTCCTCTCGACGTTGCCTCTACATCCTCGAACTGCAAATCATATAGCCGGCGATAGACGCCGGCGCGGGTCATCAGGCGCTCGTGGGTGCCTTCGTCGACGACCATTCCACCTTCAATCACCAGAATGCGATCGGCCCGGCGTACGGTCGACAGCCGGTGCGCCACGACGAACACCGTGCGCCCCGTCATCAGATTCTGCAAGGCTGACTGCACCAGAGACTCGCTTTCGCTGTCCAGTGCAGAGGTCGCTTCGTCAAGCACTAGTATCGGTGCGTCCTTGAGGATGGCGCGCGCGATGGACAGGCGTTGGCGCTCGCCACCGCTCAACAGCAGTCCGCGCTCCCCAATCACCGTGTCGTATCCCTCGGGCAGCGTCATGATGAAGTCATGAGCCAGGGCCGCGTGTGCCGCTTCCTCCACCCGCTCGAAGCACGTCTCGGGATGGCCGTACACGATGTTGTTACGGACCGTGTCGTTGAAAAGGATAGTGTCCTGAGTGACCATGGCGATCTGCGACCGCAGGGAGGCGATTTTCAGGTCGCGAACATCGTGGCCGTCGATGAGCAAGCGGCCACTGCTGACATCGAAGAAGCGCGGCAGCAGATTCACCAGAGTTGTCTTGCCCGAGCCGCTGGATCCGACCAATGCCAGCACCTCTCCGGGCGCGATCCGCAGGTCGATGTCATGCAGCACCTCGCGCCCCTCTTCCACATTGTTGTAGCGGAAGTGCACGTGGTCAAAGCGAATTCCCTGGTGAAACGGCGGCAGCTTGATGGCATTCGCCTTCTCCGAGATGTCGTCCTGGGAGTCGAGGAAGTCGAAGATCGCCGACGAGGCGCCAATCGCCTGCTGAAAATTGTTATTGAACTGGCTGAATTTTCGGACCGGATCGTAGAGCTTGAAGACCGCGACGATAAAGGCGAGGAAGCTGCCGGCGGTAAAAACGTGAATTTTTACGTAGTCACGGCCCATCAGGATGAGCAGCGCGATGGCGATGGCGCCGATGATGTCCATCAGCGGAGAGCTTATGGCCGTCGCGCTAACGGACCGCAGATTGGCGCGGAACAAACGGTCGGCAGCCGCGCGAAACCGCCGCGTCTCCCAGGCCTCCATACAGAATGCCTTCACGATGCGCACGCCGCTGATGGTCTCGTGCAGGATGTTCTGGATCTCCGCCAGCTTGTCCTGGCCGCGGCGGGTCGTGCTGCGGACCCTTCGTCCGATGCGGCGCGCCGCCATCAGGACGAAGGGAACAAAGATCGCCAGCACCCACGCCAGCCTACCGCCAAGAAGAACCACGACGACGGCGGTGAAGATCAACGTAAAGAATTGCTGAAGAAATTCCGCCAGTACTGTCGAAAGCGCGTACTGTACCTTCTCGATGTCGTTGACGATGGCCGACAACAGCGTGCTCGTCGAGTGCTTATGGAAGAAGGCGACCGACCGCCGCAACGTCGATGAGTACAAATCGTCGCGCAGGTCGGTGATCATGCCGAATCCGGCATAGTTCACCAGATACGTGCCAATGTAATCGAAGATCCCTTTCAGAATGGTGGCGGTCACCAGAGCGAAGGCCACTACGGTCCAGACATTGTGGAAATAGCTTGGAACAAAGTGTCTTAAATCAATGACTTCGCTCGTGTACGGCACGCGGAACAAGGCCAGCTCGCGCGATTGCGACCCTGGATTCAACACCCGGTCGAAGATAGGACCGACGAGCAGCACCCGAAAGGCGTCCAGGAATCCGACCATCGCAAGACACACGACAGATGTCAACAATTGAAACCAGTACGGTCGTATGTATCGCAGAAGTCGGGTTAACTGACGCATAAACCTCGCGAGGGGCAGAGTTGCCGGGCGAGCCCGGATATCGATAGATTGGCCGAATTGTAATGCAACGAAGATTCTACTGGAACCCGGGCCTGGGCAGGAAGCGGTGTACCCATCAGACTGTTGAAGTTGCTGTTAACGCTGAGGGATAGGAGGCTTTGCGTCGTCGTCTGACGTGGCGAGTCCTGGGCCAGCAGCGCCTGGATATTATTCGATCGGCTCGACTGCGATAACGGGCTCCTGGGCCGTTCGCCTATCCGGACGCTGCACGAGAATGGTGGCGAGAAGGACCAGTACGATCCCAACAACCTGCATCGGCGAGACGAACTCGCCCAGGAACAAGGCTGTCAGGGCAATTGCCCACACCGGCTCCAGACACGCGGTAACCACCGCGCGCGTCGGATCGAGATGTTGTAGTCCTGCAAAGTACAGGGAGAAGGGTACCAGCATCGAGATGACGGCAAACACCAGCAGAAACAGCCACTGGCCACTGGTGTAATGCTGCGCTGCGATCCGCCAGGGCGGATTCACCATCAGCCAGAATACCGACGCTCCCAGCAGTGCATAGAGCAAGACCGTCCAGCGGTTGTACTTCTGTACCAGGTGCTGGGCGTACACGTTATAGAAGGCGAAGGAGACAGCCGCCCCTTCGGCAGCCAGCACGCCGCTGGTGCTGAAGCGGGCGCCAGATAGTCCCAGCCACGGAAATCCACTGCGACCGGAAACCAGCCCGACGGCAATTCCGCAGCCGACGACGGCCAAGGCCACTCCCAGCACTCGTTGTGCGGTGGCATGTTGCAAGCGTCGCGCCAGCATATAAAGCAGGACCCAGACCGGCGCAACATATTGCAGAACGATTGCCGTCGCAACCGTCGTTTTCTCGATGGCGAAGTAGTAGAAGAAATTCGAAGCAGCTAGTCCGAATATCCCCAGCAGGAAGAACTGCACCAGATCTTTGGCCCGAATGCTGAGCGACCGCGACTGCATTACCCACAAGATCGGAATGAGGATCAGCAGCGAAATCGTGGCGCGGCCCTGAGCGAGGATGAGAGGGTCGATTGACCCGATGTATTGCCCGCCGATTCGAATGCGATGGGTAAACACCGCGCGTCCCATCACCGCGGCCAGGCCCCAGAAGAAGGTAGCGGCGGCGATAAACAGATAGCCGCGAACGGGATGTCTGTCAGTGGCTGCTCTTGGCAAGATCGCGGGCTAGTCCGCCAGGGCTGACTCGCTGGTCGTCCGCACGACGCGGTCGACGACATAAGGGCCGCGCTTTTCCGGCTCGTGGAAGTGTCGCACTTGCAGCTCGCCGAGCAAGCCGAGAGCGACCAACTGCACGCCGGCAACGATCATGACAGCCGCAAAGACCAGCAAGGGGCCGTGCTCCTCCATGACGTCCACATTACGGACGAACTTCTCCCACATCATGTACAGGGCAATGGCGGCGCCGGTGAGCGAGCTGAACGCTCCAAAGCTGCCGAAGAAATGCAACGGCCGCGACATGTACTTCAGGAGAAAGCGGATCGTGATGAGGTCGAAGAACACACGGAAGGTGCGCGAAATCCCATAGTGCGACTCGCCGCGCTCGCGATTGACGTTACGGATGGGAATCTCGCAAATCGTCGCACCGTAGGCCGAAGCCAGGGCCGGAATGAAGCGGTGCAGCTCGCCATAGAGCGGGATGTCCTGCAACACCTCGCGCCGATAGGCTTTGAACGTCGTGCCGAAGTCGTGTATGTCCACGCCGCTCAGCTTTGCCATCAGCCAATTGGCCACGCGCGACGGGATGCGCCGCATGACAAAGTTGTCAATGCGCTGCTTACGCCAGCCGCTGACCACGTCGTAGCCCTCGCGCAGTTTGTGCAGGAACATCGGGATGTCGTGCGGGTCGTGTTGCAGATCGCCGTCCATCGCGATGACGTAATCGCCCTCGGCATGATCGAATCCCGCGGCAAGCGCCGAGGTCTGGCCAAAGTTGCGGCGCAACTTGACCACCACCACCCGACGATCAACCGAGGCGATCTGCTGGAGCAGGGAAAAAGTATTGTCCCGGCTGCCGTCGTCGACAAACACCAGCTCGAACGGCTCTCCCGCGGCTTCCATGACCACGCGGAGGCGATCGTACAACTCGGTTACGTTTTCTTCTTCGTTATGAAAGGGGACGACGATCGAGTACTTAGGCACGACAACCTCATTATACGTGCCCTGGCTTGCGCGGGTGCGCCACGGGCAGCGCAATTTGCCATTTTACAAACCGACGGGAGGCCCCGGTGCATTACTTTACGCCTCGGCAAGGAATCTGAGAAGCCGTTCGATGCCTTCGGCAAAAATTTCTTTCGCAGCAATCAGGCTGACGACGAGATAACCGTCACTGGCGAAATCGTAGAAATGCCCGGGCTGAACCAGAACTCCGGTTTGGCGCAAGACGGCAATGGCGAGTTCCTCATCCGAGGTTGTAGCCGGAACCCGCAATATCACATACCAGCCGCCCTCCACTTCCAAACGCGAGCACAGCGTCTGCGCCGCCAGCTGCCGGTCAAGTTCCGCCAGATTGGCGCGAATCCTCTCCATGAGCTGACTCTGGATGCTGCGCCGCTCGGTCAGCATCTCCGGGATGGCCCACTGTAACGGGGCGTTCATTGATAAGTACGTATCAGCGATCACCTCCAGCCGGCTCAGGGCTTCCTGCTTCAGCTCCTCCGCTCCGGCGACGGCAATCCAGGCGACCTTCATCTGCGGCAGGCCGGATATTTTCGATAACCCGCTCAGCGCAAAGGTCAAGACCTTGCTTTCATCATGCGCGTCGAACCCCGACGCGAACGATGAGGCAGCCAGCCCGTCACTCAGCGAATAGTCGAGGAAAACCTCGTCTGAGACGATGGCAAGGTTCTTCTCCGCACAGAACCGAGATAGGTGAGTCATCTCCTTCTGCTTGACGAACGATCCCGTGGGATTGTTGGGATGCACCACCAGGACAGCTTTGCATGTTGCTGATGGCGTGGCTGCTTCATCCTTCGCTCCTCCCTTCCCCGGAGAACGGAAAGACGAAGCTCGATCGAGGGCCTGTGCCAGGGAGTGACAATCCATCTGCCAGCCGTGGTCATAAACCAGCTCATAGGGCACCAGACTCACGTCTTGCAGGTCGGCAAGGAAGTCGAACAGCGGATAGCTGGGCGTGGGCACCAAAACAGCATCTCCCGGATCACACAGCAGGCGAAAGATGAAGCTGTATGCCTCGCTGGTACTGGTGGTCAGGATCAGGTCCTCCGGCGAGAGTTCAACCCCGCGTTCACCGTAATACCGCGCAATCGCCTCGCGGGCCGTCAGCAGTCCCTTGGGTGTTGGCTCATAGGCCAGGGCCTCTGGCTTAGCCAATGCCTGCAAAAGCCCCTGCTGGTCGTAGCTCAAGCCGATGGTCGTCGGGTTCGAGGCGGTGAGGTCCAGCAGTTCCCTTCCCGCTCGCCGATGCTCTTCCAGGGCGCGGGTGTAGGCATTGGTCGTGAGGTTCCAGTTGGTGCGCCGGGCGAATTCAAAAGCTGTCATGGGGCCGCGAAGGGAATCATACAATCCGGTGGTCGTGGACATCGTCAGAGAGAAGGTAGCGGTTTGTAAAATGTCCCCGTCGACTCAAACCCAGTCATGGCTGATCTGATCCCACTCAAACTTTTTGTGCTCAACAAGCTCGCCAAGCTGCGACGGCGAATCCTTGGGAGCAGAATCTCTGCTCTCTTGATTGCGAGCGATCATGGCCCTCTGCTCGTTGGCGTGGAAGACATGATGGTCGGCCGAAAACTGGTTTCTGGAAGGCAGCTACTCTCCCGAGGAATTGCACCGGCTGCTGAATCTGGTTAGCGCCGACTCGGAGGTGCTTGTAGTGGGGGCCCACATCGGCGCGCTGGTCATCCCCCTGGCCAAGGCTAGCCGGGCGCTCACGGTCATTGAGGCCAATCCCGAGAACTATCGCTTGCTGGAGATGAATCTCCTGCTCAACGGCTGCGGCAATGTTCGCGCGATTCATCTGGCGGCTAGTGATAAGCATGAGGAGCTTCCATTCTTGGCTAGCTCAGCCAATTCCGGCGGTTCAAAACGAATGCCCATTGTCCGGGATTATCGCTACTTCTACGATCGTCCCAAAGTGATCAACGTGCCGGCAGCGCCGCTGGACGATGTTCTTCCCGACTCGACTTTTGACCTGATCGTGATGGACATCGAGGGCTCTGAATACTTCGCCCTGAAGGGAATGCCCCAGCTGCTCGCGCGCGCTCGTACCCTGGCGATCGAGTTTCTCCCCCACCACCTGGCGAAGGTCGCCGGAATTGCGGCCTCGGAGTTTATCGACCAGATATACCCCTTCTTCGATCAGCTGACGGTGCCCAGCAAGAATCTCACGGTTGAGAAGACTGGCTTTTACGCGGTTTTGACGGACATGTTCGAACGGAACGAGATTGATGAGGGCCTCATATTCCGCAAGCTCTGAGCACCTCCCCGTAATTGAAACTGCCCGGCAGGAAGACCCCGCTCAGGTCCAGCACGATCGTCGACGGCTCTGATAGACTTTTTGCGGGGATGGCGAAGCGCTGCGCGAGACTCTCGCGAGTGCACCCCGCACTTCTGACTCTGCTTTCTGCCTCTGTGTGCCTCCTTACAGAAGGGAGATCGCACCGCTCGTCGCGTTTCGGGCGAGCCGCCATTTTTGAGAATTCAACCGCAGGGAGCGCTCATCGCGCCCCGCAAGGAGGTCAAAGCATGTCCACCGCAGTGAGCACGGCGCAGATTCACAACAGTGTCGCTGAGTTTCTCAGCCGGCCGCGCAAGATGTTCATCAACAATCAGTGGGTCGAGTCGGCCTCGGGCAAGACCTTCCCCACCTACAATCCTGCCACCGGCGAAGTGCTGGCGCAGGTGGCTGAGGGAGATCGCGAAGACATCAACCGTGCGGTGAAAGCTGCACGCAAGGCGTTTGAAAGCGGCGCGTGGCCTGAGATGAGCGCCTCGGAACGTGGCCGCCTGGTGTGGAAGCTCGGCGATCTGATGGAAGAGCGGCTGGAGGAGTTCGCCCAACTGGAGAGCCTCGACAACGGCAAGCCGCTTTCCGTAGCTCGCGTAGCCGATGTGCCCCTGGCGGTCGACCTGTTCCGCTACATGGCGGGATGGGCGACGAAGATCGAAGGCAACACCATCCCGATCTCAACCAAGTCGAAGCGCAACCAGTACTTCGCTTACACCCGCCGCGAGCCGGTCGGAGTGGTGGGCCAGATCATTCCCTGGAACTTCCCGCTGTTGATGGCGGCCTGGAAACTGGGTCCGGCGCTGGCCACGGGATGCACCGTGGTGCTGAAGCCCGCCGAGCAGACTCCGCTGAGCGCGCTGTTGTTGGCTGAGCTCGTCGCTGACGCCGGCTTCCCGGAAGGCGTGGTCAACGTCGTTCCCGGATATGGTGAGACGGCCGGCGCTGCCCTTGCCGCCCATCCGGACGTCGACAAGATTGCCTTCACCGGCTCGACCGAGGTTGGCAAGATCATCCTGCAGGCCGCTGCCGGAAATCTGAAGAAAGTTTCACTGGAGCTGGGTGGCAAGTCGCCCAACATCGTTTTCGACGATGCCGATGTGAAGCCTACGATCGCGGGCGCTGCCAGCGCCATCTTCTTCAATCATGGCCAGTGCTGCTGCGCCGGATCGCGCTTGTTCGTGGAAAAGGACATGTTCGACCAGGTGGTCGAGGGCGTCGCCGATCAAGCGAAGAAGATCAAGGTTGGTCCGGGATTTGATCCGGAGACCACCATGGGCCCGCTGGTATCCGAAGAGCAACTCAACCGCGTTTGCAGCTACCTCGAAGCCGGATTCAACGAAGGCGCGGAGGCCATGGTCGGCGGCAAAAAGAAAGAAGGCCGTGGATACTTTGTAGAGCCAACCGTGATGGTCAACACCAATCCCGGCATGAAGATTGTTCGCGAGGAGATCTTCGGCCCAGTGGTTACGGCCAGCCCGTTCAGCGACATCGACCAGATCGTTGCGGAGGCCAACAACAGTGAATATGGTTTGGCGGCGGGCGTGTGGACGCGCGACATCAACAAGGCGCATCGTGTTGCCCACAAGCTGCGTGCCGGCACGGTGTGGATCAATTGCTACAACGTCTTCGACGCGGCGCTGCCCTTCGGCGGATACAAGCAGTCGGGCTGGGGCCGCGAGATGGGCCACGAAGTGTTGGAGCTGTACACGGAAGTGAAGGCCATCTGCGCCGCCATCTAGCCGTGCATCGATAGTCGCGATCGTGGGAAACTGAGACGAGCGTTTGCCATGCAGCGCTCGTCTTTTTATTGTCCGTTGGAGGCAGAATTGAAAGCCATCAGAGTGCACGAATTCGGCGGGCCCGAGGTGATGAAGCTGGAAACAGTGCCGGATCTTACTGCCGGCCCCGGCCAGGCCGTGGTGGACGTCAAGGCAGTTGGCATTAATCCAGTCGAGACCTATATCCGCACCGGAACCTACGCCACCAAGCCCACCCTGCCTTACACGCCCGGCAACGACGCTGCAGGAGTAGTGAAGGAAGCCGGTGCAGGCGTCACCAACGTCAAAGCCGGAGACCGTGTGTACACCTCCAGCTCAATCAGCGGCACCTATGCTGAACAGACATTGTGCAGCGGTCTGAATGTTCACCTGCTGCCTGCCAGGGTCAGCTTCGAGCAAGGTGCAGGTGTGGGCGTTGGGTATGGAACGGCCTACCGCGCGCTCTTCCAGCGTGGAGAAGCCAAGGCCGGGGAGACCGTACTGGTTCACGGCGCCAGCGGGGGCGTCGGCATTGCCGCGGTGCAGTTCGCGCGCGCCGCTGGACTCACCGTCTTTGGGACCGCGGGTACGGACGACGGCATGGCGTTGGCGAAGCGGGAAGGCGCACATTACGTCCTGAACCACTCAACTGAGGGCTATCTGGATGAGCTGATGAAACTGACGCAAGGCTTGGGCGTGAATATCATCCTGGAGATGCTGGCGAACAAGAATCTTGCCGACGATCTCAACGTCGTTGCCCGGCATGGCCGGATCATCGTGATTGGCAATCGCGGAACCATTGAGATCAACCCTCGTGGAATCATGGCTCGCGAAGCCGATATCCGCGGGATGATGCTGTTTGGCGCCTCCCCCGAGGAGTTCCACGCCATGCATGCGGCGATTTATGCGGGCCTTGAGACGGGCATCCTGCGGCCAGTGATCGGCGAGCAGTTTACCCTGGCAGACGCTCCCAAAGCTCACGAAGCGGTCATGAAATCCGGCGGCGCGCACGGCAAGATTATCTTGTTAACCGGTCGATGAGGCGTTTCGGCGCCTACCCGTGTTTCGAAGCGGGAAAATGTTCTGACAGGCCAAGCTGCT
Organism: uncultured Acidobacteriaceae bacterium; assembly: GCA_963782505.1. Lineage (GTDB taxonomy): Bacteria > Acidobacteriota > Terriglobia > Terriglobales > Acidobacteriaceae > CAVVDY01. Next base: position 189,472 of record CAWAKG010000026.1, read on the forward strand.
GTTTTTCCTCCACATCACATGATTTGAGCTACTCTTTGCTTAAAGGGGCACGTTTGCCCCGAGACACGGAGGCCATTATGGAACTCCGATTGACAGAAGCTGAACACGATCTCCTCGTTCAAGTCCTGGAAGAGCGTCAGGTGCACTTCCTGCGCGAGATTGCCAAGACGGATCACCACGAATTCAAGTGCTCACTGCGAAGGCGGTGCGAGCTGCTGGAAAGAATTCTCGAGAAGCTGAAAATGTATGCTTCCATCGCGGTCTAGAGCAGGCTGACCCGGTCTTGCCTTTCTGAGTGCGCTTTCCAGCTTGGCGAACTTGGCTTCGCCTCAGGCCCTTACAATCGAGGCATGTCTGGTCAGCGCATAACGGCCGCGGCGACGTTCTTGCTTTGTCTACTTGCAAGTGCATCCGTACGCGCGCAAATAAGCGCCTCCACTGCGCAGCAGGCCGTTAATCGTGCCATGGCGGGCAAGAACGGTACGGCTGTGGTGTTGGACGTCGGTAGCAACCGCCTCCTGGCGTCGTATCGGCTCGATGTGGCCGCACGCCGCTTGGCGTTTCCAGGTTCGAGCATTAAGACCTTTACCTTGCTGGCGCTGCTCCAGGCGGGAAAGATTAATAGCCAGACCGCTCTTCTTTGCAAGCGCCCGCTCACCATTGCCGGACATCGGCTCGACTGCCCGCATCCGGATACGCACCATCCCCTCGATCCGCCAGAGGCCCTGGCCTACTCCTGCAACTCATACTTCACCAGCATTGCCACGCGGCTTTCGCCGGAGCAGTTGCGGCAGGCGTTTCTCGCTGACGGCTTCGGCAGTCCGACTGGGCTTGCCAGGAAGGAAGCTACGGGTTCCGTAGCGCTGGCTTCGACGACGCCCGAATTGCAGCTCCAGGCCATAGGCGAGTGGGGAGTGAAGGTCACGCCGCTCGAGCTGCTGCGCGCGTATCGCGATCTGGCTGTTCTCGCAGACGGCAAAGCCAATCCCGATGTGCAGATTGTGCTGACCGGCCTCGAAGGCTCCGCCTCCTACGGAATGGGACGCCTCTCCCAACCCAACGCTGCAATGCGGGTGGCGGGCAAGACCGGAACCTCGCGAGCTGAAGAGGGTGCATGGACGCATGCCTGGTTTGCCGGCTGGGCTCCGGCGGCGAAGCCGCAGATTGTACTGGTGGTCTTTCTGGAAAAAGGCACCGGCGGCTCCGATGCTGCCGCCGTAGCGCGCAGTATTTTTACTGAATACGCGAAGTCGACGACGATCAAACCGCAAAGCCTGGCCGGTAAGGGCGGGCAATGAAGCGAGCGCTACTGCTGGTGCTGCTGATAACCTGGGCCCTCGCATCAGCCAGCCCCCCACAAGCTGCGGTTCCGAAGAACAAGAACATAGGCCCGCCTTCCAGCGGCTTTCCGCGTACACTGCGCGTGCGGCTGTGGTATCTGCATCCTCCGCCTGCATTGAAGTTAGGCGCCGCTCCGGGACAAGCGCGCTTTCGCACCTGCTCGACTATGTAAGGACACCGAGTTGACCGCGCTTGCTTTGAGCGCGTCGGGAACCAGGCTCCGCCTCGAGCGGCGAGAAGCGCACGGTCTGGCCGAACTTCGCATTAGCGGCGTCTACCAGATGAAGGCAGCCGACGGGCCCGCCATTCCCGCGGATTTTCCTGTCGACATTCGTGCTTCCGAGGGAAGGTTGCAGATTACCGCAACCATGCCCATGGACGAGTACATTGCCGGCGTGCTTGCGGGCGAGACCGGCAACTTCAAGTCCGACGAAGCGCTGAAGGCGATGTCGATCGCAGCGCGAACCTATGCCATGCACTTCGGCAGCCGCCACGCACTCGATCACTTCGACGTCTGTGATACCACCCACTGTCAGGACCTCCTCCTTTCCGGAATTACCAACCGCATGCGACAGATTGCCGAATCGACTTCCGGTGAGGTCCTCTGGTACGACGGGCGGCCTGCGGCAACCTACTATCACGCCGACTGCGGCGGGATGACCGAAGACGGCCGCGTCATCCTTGGCAACGACGAGCCCCCGGCACCGTATTTGAAGCAGCATTCCGATGTCTATTGCATCCGCAACGGCATCATGCAGTGGCAGAGCGAGATCACCAAACGCGATCTTCAGCGCGCCCTGGCCGCCGATGGATTCACCGTGCCCGGAACGCTACGCTCCGTTTCGGTTGTAGAACGTACGCCGAGCGGGCGCGTGGAGACGTTACGGATCGTGGGATCAAGCGCGATCACGGTCCCCGGAGTCCAGTTTCGTACGGCAGTCGGGCGCCATATCGGATGGGAACGCCTGAAGAGCAATTGGTACGACGTGAGCATGAGCGGGCGACCACGTCCTGTTTCACGGCCGCGGTTCAGGTCACGGTGTCGGCTTGTGTCAGGTCGGGGCCGAGGTGATGGGAGAGGAAGGCAAGACGTATCAGCAGATCCTCGCCTACTATTACCCGGGACGAAGCTTGGCAGGTCAGCACAGGGAATAGCCTGGCAGAAAGCTGACGGGCAGAGAATATCGAGCTGCTGACGACGCGGCCGGATGCAGACCGGGTTTATCTGCCGCTGGCCGCGAGTCTCGCCCGTGAAGCTCAGGCGACTACCGGGTTGACGTTTGCTTCAAGACCCCAGTGGAAGCTCTATCCCACAGTTGCAATGTTTCGTGACGCAACCGGCGAGCCCGGATGGGTGGCAGCCGCCACGCGTGGCCAAACCATACAGACGCAGCCTGCGGACGTCCTCAAGCAGGCCGGCACGCTGGAGAGCACATTGCGGCATGAGTTGCTGCACATGTTGATCGAGGCCCACGCCAAGCCGGGCACGCCCGTGTGGTTTCGCGAAGGTTTGGTGCTGTATCTTTCGGAGCCGAATGCGGGCGTTTTCACAGCATCGGCATTTAAGAATGCCGGCGAGTTGGAGAACGCGATCGTGAATCCGACGAGCGAAAATCAGTTCGAAAAGCGTACACCGAGGCGCAATTCGAAGGTGGCGCAGACTTGGCTAAGAGATATGGCAACCAGAAACTGATTATTTGGGTGCAGCAGGGATTGCCGAGCTGACCTCGCGGAGAAACGCTAGCCGGTTCTCGGCACCTACTCTAACACTTGTCATGACGAGCGTAGCGAGGCATCTGCTCTCGCGTCCCCCGCTAACACGACAGTTGATCTTATTGTCTGTGATCGGGAAACGTCTTTACGCACAGGCGGGTGCGTGCGATGGTGAAGAAGAGCAGGTCCCTCGCTTTGCTCGTGATGACAAGTCAAAGGTTGCAAATGAGGGTAGAGCTCTTTCGACTCGTGCGCCAACTGCAGAGAACTGCTCAAGATGACAGCATTAAGAAATCTCAGTACTACGCGATCGGATCTTCCCGGTCCGTGCGCTCGCCCACCATCCAGTTCAACAGAAGGAATGCCGTGATCAGAATGATATACGCCGCGGTGAAGCGCAGCCCCGCGCTCCAGGCCTGCTGGCGTAGGGTCGTCAACTCAGGTACCCAGGTGACAAGTTTGAAGGGAACCCAAGCCCCGAGTGCAATCAGCACGCACAGCAGAATCCAGTAGAGCGGCCGGCGCAGCACACGAAACGAACGGCCGATGCGCGCGCCGGAAAAACCAGAAGCGGCAATGGTGGCCTCCACCGGCAGCCAGAGTGCGGGCAACACGATCCAAAACAACACAAACAGCACCCAGTCCGATGTGTGCATTACGTTACCGCGGAGCCGGGCCTGCATTCACCTTCTGGCGAATCCACACGGAAACCTGCGGAGTATAGTTGCCGGCGCTGACAAGCAGCCAGACGACGATAACCCCCAGAGCAAACCACAGGGCCAGGGGAACGATATGACGCAACCCGCGCCTGAACGCGCTGTCAATTCCCGCCTTTGTTCGAAGCTCGGCAACCCTGAACCACGCCAGCGTTCCTGCGCGCAGCCAGACAACACCAAAAACGATCAGCAGCGTCAGCACGGCCGACCAAGCCACCTGCCAGCCATGCGCGTCAGGAATCAGCAGCCAGTAGTACCAGGCGCCGAGCGCGGCTGCGTTGGCCACCAGGTTTAGCAGCCATAGCTTTAATACTCCACTTCGATTTGTGGTGGCTACGCTCATTTCACGCTTACCTTGATGGCGTCGCTGGTCGCCAGATACTCGGGCTGATACATGGGCTCGACCCGCGTCGGGCTTACGCGGAATTCGCCGGGATTCACCACCTTCAGCAGATAGGTGTATTCCTTCTGCCCGCGCGGGAAGTACAAGGTGAAGAACGTGGTGCGATCGTCGTACAGTTCGCGATAGCCCCAGCCCCGCGTCCACCAGCTCGGCTTCTCATCGAGCTCGTACAGGTCGTCCCGCGCAATCGACTCCGTTCCCGACGGGATCGGGTCCTCGATCATCAGGTACCGCCACTCATTTCCGCCAACCGTGATGCGCACCGCCAGAGTGTCCCCCACCTGCAGCGGCCCGTTCAGCGGATCCATGTGGTACACAACGCGATCGCCCCGCTGCATCGACGTGAGCTTGTAGTATTGGCGGACTACGCTGAGCTGGAATGTTCCGCTGTTCACCACCTTCGGCTGGCTGGAGTAGTACTCGCCGCGCGTGGACCAATACAAGCGCCCATCGCCCGACTTGTTCAACTGCACCTGATTGGCTTGCCGGCGCCAGTTGCGAATCGTTCAGCGTGATTGCGGTTGCCGGCGCTAGCGCGTTATCGGCAGTGAACTGCTTCGAGCCGACGCCCTTGCCATTCACGTTTACGTTGACCGTGAAGTCTGGCTTCAGCTCCTGCGTATGTTGCAAGTAATCGGTCAGCCCATACAGCACCGCTGCGGTTTGCTGCGTCGAATCCCAGTAATACCCCTGGCTGCGATGGTCGACCAGATACAGCGCCGCCTTGGGCAGCAGCGCGCTTTTCGGATCGGCGGCGGTAAGCAGCTTCATCGCATAGGCCGTTGCCTGCGGCGTGGTGTCGCCGTAGTAGTCCATCAGATAGTTAAAGTCGGTTGGCCACCACGCCTGCGTGTCAGTCTGCTTGACGCTGGACTCGAGTTGCTTCACCAGATCCCCGGCTCGCGAGTCACCTGCATGCTGCATCGCCAGCCCCAGCAGTGCCTGACCGTATGCTGTCAGCGTCGAGCGCTGGGTCCAGACCGAATCAAGCACCGTCGCATTCGATTCCGTTCCGCTCAGTCACCAGCACGAACGCCATGTAGGCGCGGAGGTCGGTGCGCACGTTCTGCGTCTTGGCAAATTCTTTCAGCAGCCACGCGCGCCCACTCTCGATCATGTCCTGCTTCACGTCATACCCGGCATCCCTCGCCTGCACCAGCCCAGCCAGGACATACGCCGTCATGAACGCATTGCTGTCGTCCGTCTGCCACCATCCCCAGCCGCCGTCAGGATGATGGTAGTTGTAAAGACGGTCCAGTCCGGCCTGCACCTGCTTGCTGAGCACCGCCGGATCGACATTCGACTTCACGCCCAGCTTCTTCAGCGCCTCCGAGACCAGCACGTCGGGCAGGAAGCTCGACATGGTCTGCTCGGTGCACCCATACGGGTACGACGTCAAATAATCGAGCGCACCAAAAACCGTTCCGGCAATCGTCGGCGTCAGCGTAGATCGTCAGCTTGCGCGTGTTGGCTTCAATGCCCGGCGGAAACGCAACCGTCTGCGTGGTGTCGCTCTTGGCGGCAGCAATCCGAGTTGACACTGCCAGCTTCACGCCGAACGGCTCGACCGGCAGCGTCAGCTCCATCGCGTCGCTCTCGACATCGGTAAGCGCCTTCCCCAAGCACCTTCGCCGAATCGACATCGAGCACTCGCACACGATAATCAACCTTCGCGAGTCCCCGGCTCGGCACTTGGACATCTTTGGTGCCGCCATCGATCACTTGCAGCCCGGTGAACTCCATCGAGACTTGCGCGGTCTTCTCCATCGGCAGGTAGTTCTGCACGATGGTCGAGAGCACAATCTCATCCCCGCGGCGGAAGAAGCGCGGCACCACAAGGCGCACCATCACGTTCTTGCGGACGATGGTGTTTTCAACCGCGCTGCCGACCTTCGTGTCTTGCGTGATGCCGCGCGTCGTAGCGCGCCACGAAGTGATGGCGTCCGGATAGATCGAACTTCACCGTCGCCTGACCGCTGCCATCGGTGTCCACGTCGGCAATCCAGTACGCCGTATCGGGGAAGGCCTTGCGCACCTTCGGCTGCACCAGTCGCTCAGGCTTGAGCTGCGCCAGCGACCGGTGCGGACGCACCGCGGCCAGCTCCATCGCACGCTTGCCTGCCTGTCCGCTGAAGTAGTACGTCAGCGATGTGTCGGTGCTGACCTTGCTGTAGATCGTGCCGTAGAAGGCCTTCAGGATCGGCAGCACCGTTTCCGGCTGAATCGCATAGATGGCTTCATCGACGACGCCGAGGCTGAACTCCGCGGTCACGGGCTTGCCGCTCGCGTCCGTCGCCTTGATGGTGTAGGAAGCACCTTCTCCCGGCTGATACTGCGGCTTCGACGGAGTGAGATCGACCTTCAACTCATGCTGCGTCGGCGGAACCGAAAGGCTCTTGCTGCCCTGATACAGCTTGTTGCCGCGAATGAAGGTCGCCGCGACGTAGAAGTTTGGCGCGTACTCCGGCTTGACCGGCACATCGACCGTGATGCTGCCGCCGTTGCTCTTGATCACCTGCGCCCAGTACAGGCCGTTGCCCTCGGCAGTGACCAGCACCGAAGCCGGATCCTTGCCCGCCACGATGAGCACGTGGGCGATATCGCCCGGAACGTACGACTTCTTGTCGGGCACGATCTGCACGTTTTCCTGAGCCGGGCCCGACCACCACGCGCTTTCGCCCGGGGCCCACAGGAAGGCGAAATCCTGCACCTCGCGATGCTCGGGCGTCATAGCAGAGACACGCACGCGGAACTCGCCCGCATCCGGGATGATGAAATCCACCTGCCCTTTGCCGCTCGCGTCGGTCTGGGCCTGCGTGGTGGAGACCACTTCCCCGGACCGCTTCTGCCAGTTCCAGCGGCTGATCTCGGCCTTGAACGCCGTAGCCACCGGCTTCTTGTCGTAGTCCTGAGCCGTGACCTTAATCCTCGCCGTGCCACCCTTGCTGTACACGTAAGCGTCAGGCTGTGCGGTCAGGTAGAAGCTACCGTAGGTAGCGATGGCATAGCCGCGCCCCGAGATCTCGCGGTTGCCCGCATCGGTGACTCGCGCCTCAATGCGATAGGTCAGGTCCTGGTGCTCTTTGCTGACCGTCGTCGGAACGGTGATTTGCAGCTTGCCGTCCAAGTCGAGTGTGCCGCTGTTCTCCTGCTCCTGTTCACCGGCGCCATATTGATCGTTCTGGCCCTCATCGCCTGAACCTCCGTCCGCATCGCCCATGTCGTCGTCCGACGCGTATCGGCCCGGCGGATAGTACGGCGAGGTGTGCACTACCCATTTCACCGTGGCATTCGCAACCGGTTCTCCGAAGTAGTAGCGCGCGTCGATCGTCGCTTTGATGGGCTGGCCTTGCAGAACGCGCGGCGTCTGCGCCGTGACCTTCACCGCATATTCAGGCTTCTTGTAGTCCTGCACGGAGAAGCTCGCGCCCTCGACGTAGCGCTCGCCCATCTGCATCGAGAGGTAGTACGTACCCAAGTGCGCATCCGCGGGGATGGTGTACTCCCAGTGCGCGCTGCCATAGTCGTTCAGCTTGGCCGTGTCGTTCCAGATCGGCTGGTAGGTTTGCGGATCGCGCAGCTCAAGGCTGATCTGGCGATCCTGCGGTAGCGTGTAGCCACTGGGGTTTTCGGCGCGAACAATGGTCTTGAAGTGCACCGTATCGCCGGGCCGGTACACGGGGCGGTCTGTGTAGGTGTAGCCGCGCAAATTGCGGTCGGGGCCGCTGCCCAGGTTCCATGCGCCGGGAGTGTTGATGGCAAACTGGTCGCCGTGGGTGACCAGCACGGCCACGTTCTCCGGCTTCTCGTCAGCAATCTTGGTGTCGAGCATTCCCTGCGTGTCGGACTGCCCGGTAGCAACCTCCTGTTGATCGATCCAAACCTTGACCTGAGCGCCCGAGATGGGATCGCCGCTTTGACGATCGACCACGAAGCTGACCAGCCGTCCCGGCGCAGCCTTGCTGATGATGGCAACCTCGGTAACGACGATGATGGTGTACGCGCGCAGCGAACCGTTCGTCGCCTCAACCAGGTACACACCTTTGTCACTGACGGGAATTTTCACCGTCTCGCTCTGCCACGGCTCGTGCGAGCCGGGGGCCCACTTCCACACCGACACAACCTGCTGCTGGTTCAGCACCGGCACTTGCGCAAAATTCTCGACCTGCGGGCCCTGCTTCTTGGGCTGCTCGGTCTCCCCCAGCCGCCACATGCGAATCTCGTGGCGATTGTCGGCCGAGAACTGTGCCCGCACGAAATCACGAATCCACGCCCAAATGCGGTGCTTCCAGGCGTGAAACTTTTCCAGCCAGGTATGCGGCTGCTTAGGCAGCGCCGGACCACGTCCACCAAAGCTGTGCAGTTCCTGCAATTGGCTGAAGAACTTGATCGGATCGTTGACCCGATAAACGCGGAACTCCAGTTGCTTGACGTTGTGGCTGTAGACTGCGACTTCGGGCTTCTCGCCCGGCATGTAGGTCTGCGGGCTGCTTAGGGAGAAATAAGGCTCGCCGCCCTGCGCCTGTGCCCATCGCGGCAAGACCAGCGCCCAGCACAGGGCGAGTACAACCCATAGCCACCGGCGTTGCGTCACTGGTCGCCCCGCAAGATGTTCCAGCGAAATACGCCAAGAAATGCAGGATTCGAAGCCACCGGACGCCAGCGTGCATCGGGAAAGTTCATCAGCTCCGCAACTGACAGGCGACGCATCTCGCCCCGCCATTTGCCCTCAGGCCCGGTGTGGTAGACCACGTACCGCTCGGGTCCGGGCTCGATCTGGCTAGGGCCCAGGAAGATCATGGCGTGAAACGATGGGGGACTTCCCGGCTGGCGGAAGAACAGCAGGTCGCCGGGCTGGGCTTGCGCGATCGCGCGTCCCACATTGTAGGTGTTGTCGCGCCGCAGGATCTTCGCGTCGGCAAATTCCGCGAACCCGCCATCGTTCAGGTCGGCGGCAGCAAAGCTTCCTTCGCGCACGCGAAACATCGCCGCGCCCAGCGGGGTGTACGGATGGTGATACTGGCTCACCTCGCCGGATCGAGGCGGCGCGGGCAAAGCCATCTCACTGGCCCAGGAGGAATCGTGCTGGCGTAGCGCTTCACGGTAGCTGAACCGCAGCAAGGAAGCGCAGTCATCGATTTCGCGCGGCAGCTTTGTTCCGCGGAAGTATTGCGACTCGGCAAGCAGCGTGAACCAGCCGCGAAACGCGGCACGGTCAGCGGCGTCATGCAGGCGCAGGAAGTCGGGAGTGCCGTCGCCGAACGAATCGGTGCTGTCCGGCACGGTGGTGACTTCGATCTTCTGCTCCGGCAAGCCGGCAGCAGTGATGCGCAGCTCGGCCGTTCCCGGCATCACGCCGGCGCGCAATGTGGCGGTGGCCTCATCGCCATGAACCACGACGGAATCGACAGCAACGCGATGCTGGTTCTCCGCTTCGACCTTCAGATCGCGGATTGCATTGCCGCTGGAATGCAGCTTGATTTCGGCGGTGGTTAAGCCGTCGGCAGGAATTTGCGCAGGAGAGAGCTCGCATTGCAGCGAAGCCCGACGCACGGACATGCCGCAGACTGACGGTACACACCAGCCCGGCAAACGCGACTACGCACAACACTGTGAGCCAGCGAGGCACGCCGCGCATGAAAAAGTTGCCCTCCGCGAGTTAGCGGATTATAGCGCGAAGCTAAAGGCGCGATAGAGATAAAACTGCGTTGTCATCCTGAGTGAGGAGTCCGCCGCAGGCGGACGACGAGTCGCAGGACCCCTATCGGTATTCATCGTCTCGCAATTGGGATCCCCTGCGACTGCGTTCGGCCCGGCCTGACTCCGCAGAGGATGAAGAATGAGGTGTTGCTATCGAACGGGCAGCGCCCGCAGCTCACTCAACAGGCGGTCCACTTCCTCCGCCGTGTTGTAATGGGCGAGCCCAATGCGCAGCATCCCACCACTCTGTTGGACTCCGAGCCGCTCTGCCAGATCGATCGCGTAGTAGTTGCCGTCCCAGGCAAAGATGCCGCGCTCGCCCAAATGCGCCGCCAGCTCCCGCGGCGTGTAGCCCTCGATCCGAACTGCGACCGTCGGAGTGCGCCGATCAAACTTCGCGGTGTCCTTGATGCCGTAGAACGTCAGGCGCGGAATCTCCAGCAGGCCTGCAATCAGCCCCGCGCACAGCTCCTGTTCGTATTCAGCAACCACCTCGTAGGCCGCGGCAAGCGCATTGCGGCGCGACCTCGCCTCAGGAGCGTGATGCCGGCCAAGATCAGCGAGATACTCGATCGCCGCGATCACCCCGGCCATGCCTTCATGGTTCTGCGTGCCGCTTTCCCAGCGGTCGGGAAGCTGCTCCGTGCACGCGCGCAGCTTGTAGGGCCGCAGCCGTTGCAGGTGCTCCCGCTTGCCGTACAGAACGCCGAGGTGCGGACCGAAAAACTTATAGCTGGAGCAGACCAGAAAGTCGCACTCGAGTGCGCGAACGTCAATCAACCCATGCGGAGCGTAGTGAACCGCATCGATAAACGCCATCGCTCCCACTCCGTGCGCAAGCCGCACGACTTCAGCCACGTCGTTGATCGTGCCCACCGCGTTCGCGGCATAGCCGACTGCCACCAGCCGCGTGGTGCGGCGCACCTTGGCCTGCAAGTCGAACATGTCGAGCGTGCAGTCTGCGGGCTTGATGTCGGCAGTACGCACCTTCACGCCACGCTCTTCCAACGACACCCATGGAGATACGTTGGCATCGTGATCAAGCTGGGTTACGAGCAATTCGTCGCCGCTCTTCAGCTCGCGCCCAATGGAGCGGCTCAATGCGAAGGTCAGCGACGTCATGTTGGCGCCAAATACCACTTCATCGGAATCGCAGTTGAAGAAGTCCGCCATGGCGGCGTGCGCACCGGCGTAGATCTCGTCCGTGCGATCGCTGGTGAGAAACGCGCCATGCGTATTGGCGTTCGAAGTGGCCAGGTAGTAGCCGATGGCGTCGATAACCCGTTGCGGCACCTGCGTTCCGCCGGGGGCGTCGAAGAAGACGGCCTGCTGGCCATTCACCTGTTGGCGCAGGGCCGGAAACTGCTCGCGCGCCCATTCGACATCGAACTTCGGAATCACTGCGGACCGACCAGAAGAAGACACGTTAGGAACTCCTGACTGCGTTGATGAAATCTGACAACATACCGTAAGCAGTGGCCTCCGGCCCGGGATCGCGTTCGCCGATGATCAGCTCGCGAAACACGTCCGTCTCGAATGCAACCGACAACGACGCGCCGCGAACCGAATAGAACGGATCCTCCGGCCCGATCCGCTCCGGCGTAACGGAAGCAGAGATTGTGCCGTCGCTCTGGCGCCTCGCGCGCCCGATCAACTTCCAAGCTTCGCCGTTTTCGCGTGCTTGGTGCAACTGAGCAGCGGTGAGACCGCGAATCCCCTGCCGCTGCTACGTCGGATAGCTTGAGATTCCCATCCATCAGCACGTTCACCAGGCCAATCACCTTCACCGCGGCATCGATGCCGTCGATATCGTTGCCGGGATCGGTCTCTGCAACTCCCAGTCGCTGGGCTTCGTGTACGGCATCGTCGAAGCTCATGCCCGATTCCATGCATCCCAGAATCACGTTCGTGGTCGAGTTCAGCACGCCACGAAAGCCGCGCAACTCGATGGCGGGCAGCGTCTCGCGAAACAGCGAAAACACCGGCGCTCCATCCATCATCGCCGATTCGTGAAAGAAACGCAGGCCGCGCGCGGTTGCCAGTTGTGTCAGCTCGCGGTGCGCGTATACCACCGGCCCCTTATTGGCGCTGATCGCGTGCGCTCCCGCCTCCAGCGCCGCGCGGAGATAAGTGATGGCCGGCTCGCCGGTTTCGGCATTGAGAGAGCTGGCTTCGAACAGCGCACCGGGTTTGGCCGTGACCAGCCATTGTTGCAGCCCTTCTACCCTCTTAGCTTCTGCGTAGTCGGACTTCAGCAGCCTCTCCGCATTGAATCCTTCTGGCGCGACGAGCCAGCCAAGCGTGCGGGTCGAAACTCCGGTGATGCGATACGCGATGCCGTATTGCTCCCGCAGAACGGCAGTCTTGCGGTCAAGCAACGCCACCAGGCTTCGACCGACATTTCCAAATCCGATGAGACCAAGGTTGAACGTTCGGATAAGTTCCGCTCCTGGCTGGTTTTCGGCGCTTGCCAGTATTCTAAATAGCGAACCAAATGAGGAGCATCGCAAGGATGGAATCCGTTCCCGTACAACCGGCCACGGAGAAACACCAGTTTGTCACGATCGCGGGTAAGCAGTTGGAGGCATTGCTTATCGAAGCGCGCCATGAACGCTCGCCCACGATCGTCATGCTGCATGAGGGCCTGGGCTCTATCGCGCTATGGAAGGACTTCCCGCATCGTCTGGCTGAGCGCACCGGCTGCGGAGTGCTGGTGTACTCGCGTTACGGACATGGCAGCTCCGATCGGCTGCTGGAAAAGCGCCCGTCAGCTTCATGCATCACGAGGCGCAGGCCGTCCTTCCGGAGTTGCTGAAAACACTTGGCATCGAGCGGCCGATTCTGTTCGGCCACAGCGACGGTGGATCTATCGCGCTCATCTATGCGGGAACGTTTCCTGCGTCGCCGCTGGCGCTGATTCTGGAAGCCCCGCACGTTTTTGTGGAAGACCTCAGCGTCGAAAGCATCGCGGCAGCCAAGGTCAATTTTCAGACCACCGGCTTTCGTGAAAGGCTGGCACGGTACCATGCGCACGTGGACGAAACCTTCTGGGGATGGAACGATATCTGGCTCGATCCCGAATTTCGCTCCTGGAACATCGAGTCGTACCTCAACGCGATTCGCTGCCCGATCCTCTGCATTCAGGGCGAGCAGGACGAATACGGCACTCGCGCGCAGGTAGAAGCAATTCGCAGTCGCGTTCCCGGCACGGAACTTGTTATGCTTGGCGATTGCAAACATTCGCCACATCGCGATCAGCGGGAGAAGACGCTCGACGCGGTGGAGGCATTCGTCAGGCGGATTTTCCAGCGGCAGGCTTCAGGTATCAGGTCTCAGACATCGGTTTGAATCGGTTTGACCCGCGAAGCGCTTTAACTGACAACTGATAACTGATAACTGACGACCGACAACTTCTATGTCCGACTGGGTACACACATTCAAAGGCGCAGTGCTGGCTTCGGAGTACGACTTCACCAGCCACATGAACTCGCATATGTACGTCTCACGTTTTGATCAGGCGACATGGTTCCTGATGCACGCCATCGGGCTGACGCCTGCATCCATTCGGGAGAAGAACCTGCGCATCGCCATCGTGCGCCAGAATTACCAGTTTCTGGAAGAGCTGCGCGGCGGCGAGCTGGTGGTGATCAAGAGCGGATTTCTCGCGGTCGGCGAAAAGTACTTTCGCTTCCTGCACCAGATGTACAACGACGTTTCCGGCAAGATGGTGGCGACCTCCGATTGCGTCGCCGTGCAGGCCAGCCTGGACCAGGGAAAGAGCGTGGCCCTGAGCGCTGAGCTACAGGAGCGTGCCAAGGCCCACCTCGTGACGGCGAATGTTCCCCTCAACGCTGAGCTGGGATGAGCCGTATTAGCCTGGAATCGAGAGAATCTTCACTACGGAGGACACCGAGGGCACGGAGGAACAAGAGCCTAACAGGTTTGTCTCAGTGTCCTCTGTGACCTCAGTGGTGAGCATCTGCAACTTCACATAGAAAAGCTGGTTTACGGCGGAGACGGGCTGGCGCGCCTGCCCGCTGATGACAAGGGCCCCGGCAAAACCGTCTTCCTTCCATTCGTAGTCCCCGGCGAAAAAGTCGAGGCGACACTGGCGGAGACGCGGCCGGGATTCGCGCGTGCCCGTCTGAATCAAGTCCTCACCCCTTCAGCCGAACGCGTTCCACCGGACTGCCCATACTTCGGAAGCTGCGGAGGCTGCCAGTATCAGCACATTGCCTACGGTGCTCAGCTCCGCTACAAAGCTGAAATTCTGCGCGAGACACTTCGCCGGACAGCCAAGCTGGAACTGCAAAGCGAGATTGTCATTCACGCGGGTGAGCAGTGGCGCTATCGCAATCGCACCCGAATGCATGTACAGCACGCGCCCCAGTTCCAGCTTGGATACCATCGCTATGGATCGCATCAACTGCTTCCGGTGGAACAGTGTCCCATCAGTTCGCCGCTGATCAACCAAGCCATTCGCGCCGTGTGGGCGCGCGGAAATGATGGAAAGCTCCCGCAATCGGTGCACGGGATTCAGTTCTTTGCCGATCATGACGATCGACAGATGCTGGTCGAGCTTTACACCCGTCCCGGAGGCTCTGCGAAGGAATGCCAGCCATTCGCCGCCGAGCTGCATCAACTGCTGCCTGCGATTGCGGGCGTTGTGGTATTCGTAAGCTCGCCGGTGGAAGATGATTCCCGGCAGTTTGCACCTCTGAGTTCGGTGCATCCTGAACCGGGAGAGGCAATCGGCGGCAACTCCCTTCAGTACCGGGTCGCCGATCACGACTTCCGGGTCAGCGCTGGTTCGTTCTTCCAGACTAATCGCTTTCTTGTCGACGAACTGGCGCGCATTGCTGTTGGTGATTACAAGGGCCGTGCCGCGCTCGACCTTTATGCCGGCGTGGGCCTGTTCTCGGCGGCCTTGGCGCTGCGCTTCGATCAGGTGCTGGCGGTTGAGGCGTCGCCACACTCGTTCGCCGACCTGCGCCATAACGCTTCACCCAACGTGAAGCCAATTCGCTCCACGACCGAAGTTTTCCTCACCGAGCGCGGACCGAAGCTAGCGCCGGACTTAGTGATCGTCGATCCTCCCCGCGCCGGACTCGGCGAAAAGACCGCCCGGGCCCTGGGACGCATGTCCGTGCCCCATGTGACGTACGTCTCATGCGATCCGGCAACACTGGCTCGTGATTTGCGCCTGCTGCTAGAATCGGGTTTTAGGGTGGAGCAAGCGCATCTGGTGGACCTGTTTCCCCAGACGGCCCACATGGAAACGGTCCTGCACCTGGGGCGTTAAGTTCGCATGCCATTCGGGGGGCTGAAGCCCCGCGAGTTGAGGCGCTGCGAACGCCGGCCTGAAGGCCCGGCTCTACCCAACGATCTTATGTACGCGCTCGCTATCATTCGCTACCGCAAGCCGCTGGAAGAAGTCCTCAAGCACACCGACTCGCACCGCGCCTATTTGCAAGGGCTGAAGCAGGAAGGACTGCTGCTCGCGTCCGGACCGCTGGTCCCGCGCTTCGGCGGCGCGCTGCTTCTGCGAGTTCCGGATAACGAAGCGCAAGCGACCCTCGACAGCATCCGCGAAAACGACCCGTATACGCGGTTCGGACTCGCGCAATATGAAATGTGGCCCTGGTCGCCCGGCATCGGCGCCGAAGATCTGGACCGCCTGTAGGAGTCTCGCGAAAGGTCGCGCGCCCACGCCTATAGCGGACTGTTGAGGATTGCCGTCGGCCTCCCCCGTTACGAACGGCGCTGACGCCTCCGTCTGCCTGCGCCGGCTGTATTGCGGCGGCCAAGAGCCTCTCTTTGTCGCCGCCCTCGCGTTTGCCTGCGGCATTCTCGCTGCCAATTACCTTTGGCGCTCGCCTTTCGTCTGGTTGATCGCCTGTCTTGTGGCCGTTGCGGGAGCACTGCTCTTCTGGAAACGCGATGCGCAGCTTTCCTATCCTCTGCTTCTGATCGCAATCGCCGCCGTCGGCGCCTTCTATCTCCAAGCTTACGACGCCGCTCAAACTACGCCTCCTGACGTGCATGCTTTCGCAACCGGCGAAGGTGAAGTCATGATCACTGGCCACGTGACCCGTGAAGGCTTGGTTCGCGACAGTCCTTACGGCGGGAAGCAGGAATCGGTAGACATCGAATCCGAAGAGTTTGCAACGCCTGATCACACGAGCAATGCCTGCGTCGGCATTCGCCTGACCATCTACAGCAGAGAGTCGGATGAAGCATCCGGCGCAGCCGATGGTAGTGGATCGCCTTTGCAGGGTTACACCTATGGCGAGAGGTTACGCCTGCCAGCAAAGCTCCGGATGGCCCGAAACTATGGCAACCCGGGCGCGCTTGACCTGGTGGGATATCTCGCGTCGCAAGGGATCCGCCTGACGGGGTCGGCTCAAGCCCGCCAGGTAGAACTCCTGCCCGGCTTTGCAGGCAGCCGCATTGGGTTGTGGCGGGCCCGTGCGCGAAGAAGCATCCTGGCAAAGATCCAGGCGCTGTGGCCGGGAGAGCGCGGCGCCCTGATGCAGGCAATGCTCATTGGTGGTCGCGCCTTCTTTGGACGTGATGTGAAGACCGACTTCCAGCGAACCGGCACCTATCACATCCTCGTGGTGTCGGGCATCAACGTCGGCATCCTGGCCTTCGCCTTCTTCTGGGCACTGCGCAAGCTTCCATTCGGCGACACTGCCGCCACGGTGCTCACGATCTTGGGCTCCTGGGGATACGCCTTCGTTGCCGACCTTGGAGCGCCTATCGTTCGCGCCACGATCGTCCTGAACATTTACCTGATCACTCGACTGCTGTTTCGCGACCGGACCGGCCTCAACGCCCTGGGTATCGCGGCACTCGGAATGCTCGTATCTAATCCGCGCACACTGTTCGAAGCCAGCTTCCAACTGACGTTCGTATCAGTGATCGCCGTGGCTGGAATTGCGGTGCCTGTCCTTCGACACACGATCTATCCACTGCAAACCGGGCTGAAGAACCTCGACTCGCCCAACTACGACTACAGCTTCCCGACAAGGGCGGCGCAATTCCGCTCCGATCTTCGGCTGGTTCGCGCACAGTTGGCCGAGATTGTGGGCAAACCCGCCGCTAACTTCGTAACTGTGCGAACAGCGTCGGTCTTGCTTGCTGCGACGGAGTTGGTGATTGGCTCCGCGATCATACAGTTCGCCCTGACGCTCCCCATGGCGTGGTACTTTCACCGCGTCACCACGCTTTCGCTGCCCGCCAATGCGCTGGTGATCCCTCTGGCGGGAGTCCTCTTGCCCACGGCGGTCGTGGCAGTCGCGCTGTCGTATGTTTCGATATGGCTGGCTTGGCTTCCTGCGCAGATCACGGCTTACTCCCTCGATCTCCTGACCGGGACCGTGCACCTCTTCGGGCATTTCCGTCTGTCGGACCTGCGCGTGCCAACGCCATCGCTCGCTGTGAGCTTCGTCGCGGCCGGCGCGGTTGTCTTGGCGCTCCTGCTGGCTCGGCGTCGAACAAGCGCGATGGCAACGGGCCTGGCGGTGTTGGCGTGCGCCGCATTCGCGCTGGTTCTGTTTCCACCGAAGCCGCAGCTCCAACCTGGAGTGCTGGAGATCACCGCCATCGATGTGGGCCAGGGCGATTCCCTGCTCATCGTTACGCCTGAGGGAAAAACCCTGCTCCTGGATTCTGGCGGTCTCGGCGCAACCTCGCGTTCCGACTTCGATGTCGGCGAAGAGGTCGTCTCACCCTACCTGTGGTCGCGCGGCATCCGGCGGCTGGATGCCGTCGCCATCTCGCACGCGCATTCCGATCACATCGGAGGCATGCGCAGTATCATCGCCAACTTCCGTCCGCGGGAGCTTTGGTACGGCGTTGAATCGCCTACCCTTGATTTCCAACGTGTGCAGGAGGCAGCCCAGACCTTCCACGTTGTTTCCAGGCCCCACCACGCCAGCGACGAGTTCGACTTCGGCGGCGTTCATATTCGCGTGCTCAATCCGCAGCCGGGCTGGGAGGCGCGAAATCCTGCGCAGGACGACGAGTCGCTGGTGCTCCATCTGCAATACGGACAGACCTCAGCGCTGCTTGTCGGCGATTCGCACTACCGCATCGAGAAGCTCTTGATCGACGAGAATCCGCACGCGGACCTGCTCAAGGTCGGACATCATGGCAGCCTCACCTCCAGCTCGCCTGAGTTCCTGGCGGCGGTACATCCTGAGTTTGCGGTGGTTTCGGCGGGATTTTACAACCCGTTCCGGCATCCCCGGCCGGAGGTGATGGAGCGGTACGCCGCTTCGCGAATCACGACGTACCGCACTGATCTGGCCGGGGCCGTTTCGTTTTACCTGGATGGGAAGTCGGTAACGGCTAGACCTGTTCCTCGCTGACGGTCTCGTCATCGGGTAGGTCGGTGCGCGACTCTTGAATCAGCTGCACGGCTGCCTCCGCCTGCTCGGCGCGAACCAGAACGACGACACCTCCGACTCCGGGCAGCACGTCTTGCGGTGCATCGAGGTTTTCGATCATGGCCTCTATGCCGTTGGCCTCGAGCAATCCACGAACCACCATGGCCTCCGATTCCTGCTCGGTATCGAAGACTTTTACCAGTTCCTCATGTGATTCCTGCGTTTCCTTCGCTTCGTCCAGATCTGCCATACGTATTTCCTCCTGGTCTGGCGCAACTTAGTGCTGTTTCAGGGTTGAGCACTCCCCGACTTCTCGAATGCAATTCTCCTGAATCGGTGTATGATGCAGCCCAACGGTTCAGCGCATTAGTGAGATGGCTTCCAACATCTAATTGTAATGAAAGCCGATGCAACGTGGCGCACGAGCCACGACTAAGCGGCCTTTTCTCGTAGAGGGGACCCATGGAGCTACCACAAGGCAACGAGGTACCGAAACCGCAGCCCACGCCCAGCGAACTTCAGGAACAGGAAGAGGAACGGCGCAAGCTCCGACGGCTCCAGATCATGATGAACATGGTGATGTCGGTCATCAGCCAGGATGGAGACCTGACCGTTGAAGAGGCAGCCGAGATGGTGGCCAACACCAAGCGCGCTGCGCTGGCCATGTTCCCCGACAAGGAATTTGCCTACGACATTCTGTACAAGCCACGGCTGCAGAGGCTGATGGCGGAACGCTTTCGCCTGCAGTGATCGGGCACGTTACAATGTCGCGGTGGCGGATTCACTCTACCTGAGTATCTGGTTTCCCACGTTCCGTGAGGCCGAGATTGTTCCTCGCGCCCTCTCGGTACTGCGGCAGTTCCCTTTCTCCACGCTGCGGGAAGGCGTGACCTACCTTTCCGTGCATCCCGTCGCCTGGAGCGAGCCGACGATCCTTGAGCGACGTTTCGACCCCGGCATTTCACCCGAAGAGGCCGCCGAAATCGCTCAGGAGTTCGCGCACGACGACTACGCGCTGGTCTTCGAGGCCTTCTGGGACCTGTGGGTTCCGAATGAAGACGAACATGGCGAAGCCTGGGTGCAGCGTCCGGTGGCGGTGGAGTTCCTGGCCCATGGCGTCGAGTTCGATGAGGGCGCTTACGTTGACGACGGTCACATCCAGGTTGATTTCGGCCTCGACATTCCATTTCTCTTTGAAGGCCAAGTCCTCACAACCGACGATGAAATCCGCATCCGAACCAATGTGGCCAGGCTGGTGGCCTTCTCCACCGCAGTCGAGAGGCACTGCGGCATCAGCGGCCGCGTGCTGTGGTCGGAATCGGAAGACAATTTGGCGCAGAAGCTAATCGCGAAGTTGCAGCAGACGCATTAGAGGAAGCTAGCAGCCGTCAGCTCTCAGCCCTCGTTTGATTGGCAAAACTCAAACCCAGGCGACGGGCAATCTCTCTTGCAACTGCCTCAGGGCGGGCGTGGTTCGAGTCCACGCTCAAATCGGCAGTGCGATAATGCGCGAGCCGCAGTTGGTAGAGCTGGAGAAAGGCCTCCCGGTCGCTGGCCAGCGGCCTGACTTCCTCATGCTTACTGCTTTCGGGGAAGCAACGCCGAAGCAAAATCTCAGGAGTGGTTTCCAGGAAGACCACGATCGCGTCGTTATCTCGGAGTACCTTCGCATTCTCAGACTGCACAAAAGTTCCGCCGCCCGTCGCAAGCACCATAGGGCGCTGCGCTTCCGCAAGCATCCGGCGCAGAGTGGCGGATTCCATCGCGCGAAATTGCTCTGCTCACTTGTCGAGCGTCGAAAATGTCCCGAATCTTCGCCGCTTGCGAGCTTTTCTATTTCGCACGTCCAGGTCGACAAAGCTCCATCCCAGCATGGAGGCCAGCGCTCGGCCCACACTGCTCTTGCCGGACCCCATGAAGCCGGTCAGAGCGATCAGCGCGTGTTTGCAGTCGGAAGACGCTAGGACGGGACACGCTCCAGCTCGGCGATGATGTTCTGCTTCCCGCCTTGAATCACGCGCACCTTCCGCTCCCAGATTCGATGGCCCGCTAGCGTGAGCTTGATTGTCTTCTCGCCCTCCGGGAGGGGCAACTCCGCAGGAGTATGCCCATAAAATGCGCCGTCGATCTCAATCTCTGCGCCCGGCGGCACTGAAGTGACGACCAGGCCGGCGCCCGAGCCGCGCCAGATGTTCGTCTGAACGACCGCATGCGGCTCCTGCGCCAACTGCTCCCGAATCTGCGCCAGCCGCAGTCCACGCTCGGCAAGAATTTCTGCTGCAAAGCACTTTTCTTCCTGCAACAGGCCGAGTAGCAGATGCTCGGTACCGATGTGATTGTTCCCCAAACGTTCCGCTTCTTCCGCCGCGTAAGCCAGCACGCGCTTGCTTTCATTACTCAGCGGCAGATCGACCGAGGTCGAGACCTTGTCCCCCGGCATGGTGTGGTCTGCAATCTGTTTCCGTATACTCTCCACCGAAGCGTGGGAACGCAGGAAGCGATTGCTGAGCGCCTTGTCTGCGCGCAGCAGGCCCAACAGCAGATGTTCTGTTTCGATGTACGGCGAACCAAACTGACTCGCTTCGTAACGGGCAAAGAAAACTACCTGACGGGCTTTTTCGCTGTAACGCTCGAACATAGAAATCCACCCTGTGTGGTAATGCCCTGAGGTTCACGCTTTGGCAGCGCTCGCACTCCTTCATTCTAAGCAACCCCCGTCGTCTCCGCATGGCAGTGTCGGATCCCGGCTTCCAGTCACATCGAGGATCAACGGCGTCCGCCTTTTTCCGGTGTTCCGCCGCGCTGTTTGCATTAGAATGTAACCCTGTTCTTCAGTCGCAAGGCATCAGCAACAGCGATGACCGCGAGTTCCCAGGTGGGCGCCAAGCGCTGGAGGAGGATATGCGCCTCTGCCGATCGATTAAAGGCAGGGCGGCGGGCTGATTCGTGGAATAATCCATGAACAGCGCCCTCATACTATGTCCACGGAAGAGTTCCTTACCCAGGGGCGGCCTGCAGAAGTGCTGCGGGAAGCCATCCTTCGCCACGTTCGCTATACGCTGGTGCGCCCCACATCAGAGTTGACCCCGGCCGACTACCTGACCCCGGTATCCCTTGCCGTCCGCGACCGCATCATTGATCGCCTGCTGGAGACCGAGCGCCGCTATCGTCATAAGGACCAGAAACGCCTCTACTACCTTTCCATGGAATTCCTTATGGGGCGTTCGCTGGCCGATAATCTTTCCAACCTGCGCGCCGAGGAGCTCTGCCGCGAAGTGCTGGCGGGCTTCGGCGTCAGCCTGGACGACGTTTTGGATAGCGAATCGGACGTCGGGCTGGGCAACGGCGGCCTGGGCCGGCTGGCCGCCTGCATGCTCGAATCCATGGCTACCCTGGGGATGCCAGGATTTGGCTACGGCATCGATTACGAGTACGGCCTCTTCAAGCAGGAAATCGTCAACGGCTTCCAGCGTGAGAAACCGGACCGCTGGAAGGCCAATGGCACTCCGTTTCAGATCGAGCATGGCGACGAGTTCGTAGCCATGAACCTCTACGGCAAGGTTGACGCCCAACCCGATGAGGAGGACTCCGAGCCGCCGAAATGGACCGGACACAAGACCGTAGTCGGCGTTCCGGCGGACTTGCCGATTGTGGGCTATCTCGGGCAGACGGTTAATTGGCTGCGCCTCTTTACCGCGTGCGCCTCCGAAGACTTCGATATCGAGATTTTCAACCGGGGCGACTACGTGCGCGCCATCGAGCAGAAGATCCAGTCCGAAAACATCTCCCGCGTACTCTACCCGTCCGACTCGGTGGTGAGTGGCAAAGAGCTTCGCCTGGTGCAGGAATACTTCCTCGTCGCCTGCGCCATTGGCGATATCCTCCGGCGCTTCCGTAAGCAGCACGGCGACAACTTCGAGCTGTTTCCATCCAAAATCGCCATCCAGATGAACGACACCCATCCCAGCCTGTCGGTGGCCGAGTTGATGCGCAGCTTGATGGACGACCACTCGCTGCCGTACGCACAGGCTTGGGAGATCACGCAGCAGACCTTGGCTTACACCAATCACACGTTGCTGCCCGAGGCGCTGGAAAAATGGTCGGTACCGCTGCTGGAGAAGGTCCTGCCGCGCCACATGCAGATCATCTTCAGCATCAATCACCGGTTCATGCGTGACATGCAGCAGTATTCCTTCCTCGACGCGGAAAAGTTGCAGCGCATGTCCATCATTGAGGAAGGCTACGAGAAGCAGGTGCGGATGGCCAACCTGTGCATCATTGGCAGTCACGCGGTGAATGGTGTTTCGGCCCTGCATACGGAGCTGATCAAGGCTTCGCTGGTGCCGGACTTCTACAAGGTTTGGCCGGAGAAGTTCAGCAACAAGACCAATGGAGTGGCCCCGCGGCGCTGGCTCATGGAGGCCAACCCCGAGCTGACGGAGCTGATCAGCCTCACCCTCGACGACAACAAATGGATCACCAGCCTGGAAAAACTGCACGATCTGGAGCAGTGGGCAGAAGATGCAGAGTTCCGGGCCTCCTTCAAGGAAGTCAAGCGCCGCAACAAGCTGAACCTTCAGGCCGTTATCCAGCAACAGACGGGCGTGCTGGTCGATCCCGACTCTATTTTCGACGTTCACATCAAGCGTATTCACGAATACAAGCGTCAGTTGCTCAACGTGATGCACATCATCAGCGACTATCTGCGCATCGTGGAACATGGCGAGCTGCCCGCGGTTCCCCGGACATACATCTTTGCCGGCAAGGCCGCTCCCGGATACTGGGCGGCCAAGCAGATCATCAAGCTCATCCACAATGTTGCCGAGGTGGTGAACAACGACCCCAAGGCGAAGGAGTGGATCAAGGTAACGTTCGTGCCCGACTATCGCGTGTCGCTGGCAGAACTCATCATGCCGGCGGCCGATGTGAGTGAACAGATTTCAACCGCCGGCATGGAGGCGTCCGGCACCGGCAACATGAAGCTCGCCATGAACGGCGCCTTGACCATCGGTACCTGGGATGGCGCGAACATCGAGATTGCCCAGGAAGTTGGGGAGGGCAACATCTACATCTTCGGCCTGCGCGCGGGGCAGATCGCGGAGATGAAGGAGAAGGGCACGTACAACCCGCGCGATCAGTACGACGAAGATCCCCACTTGAAAGAGGTGCTCGACGCCATCAATTCCGACCGGTTCTGCCCCAACGAACACGGGCTGTTTGGCTGGATCTTCGATGAACTGGTCGATCGTGGCGACAAGTACTTCCACATCGCGGACTTCCCCGGCTACGTCGAGACCCATCGGCTGATCGAGCAGGAATACCTTGCCGACGAAATCTGGTGGCGCAAGGCAGTCCTGAACGTCGCGCGGATTGGCAAGTTCTCCAGCGATCGCACCGTGCAGGAGTACGCCCGCGATATCTGGCACATCGGCCCATACGAGAAGAGCTGGCGCCCTGCCAAAAGTGGCGTGCGACCGCCGGCAAAAGCTCCTACAGGCAAGTCGAATGGCGAGGCCGTGCCAGTAGCAGAAGCCGTGCCGCAGGCTGCGGCGAACGACGCGGTCACGGAAACGTAGTCTGGCTTGGACTTCAGTCTCGGGTTATCATCACAGCAGACGAAACCTAACAGAGTCTATGAGCGTCGTTGCCGATGTCCGCGAAGTATTGCAGGATCTGGTCGCACCTGACCTGAAGGCCATTCGGGAGAAGGTCGAGAGTCTTGAGAAGCGTATCGACCGGCTGGAGAACCGGGTTGAGAGCGGGTTTGCGAAGGTCGATGGAAATGTTCGAGCAGGTGGAGGCGAGGATTTCGCGAACTTGAGCAGCGAATGGTGAAGCTGTTCGAGCAGGCGGAGGCGAGGACTACGGACCTCGAGCAGCGCATGGTGAAGCTCTTCGAGCAGGCGGAGGCGAAGGCGACGGAACGTCATCTTACGCTGATGAACTCATTCGACTTGCAATCGCGCATGCAGCGCATGGAAGCGGAACTGCGGCGTCTCGAGCGGGAACGAAGAGGCGATGCGCCGCAGCAGCAATAATCCACGCCCCGACGAGATTGCCATACACAAAAGCCTGCGGAGCGCATAGGCTCTTTCGCTGCCGGGGCCGTCCACTCTACCCCACTTGGCATACCCGAGAATAATTTTCCGCATTGAAGAAGCGTCTTGAAGGTGTAAACTCACCGGCACTCCCCAATTGTTGCTGCATAAGTTTGGATCTCGCGTAATTTCGAGGCGAACTCCTATGACAATCCGATCCACGGGTTTCTGCTCTCTATTGGCGGTGGCTGTTATTGCGGTCTCGATGAGTGGCTGCCAGCAGTTGCAAGCCGTATTTGCCACCCGGCCCAGCGAGAACATGCCTGCTTATAAGCCGGTTGACGTCCAGTTTGTGAAACAGAACTGGTCCCCTGAGCAGCGCGCCTGGTTCTACCACGCAGGGCAGGGGACGGAGCTACTACCTTACAAATGGTTCCTCGCGCTCGAGCAGCCCAAAATTAAGGTTTTCGGAACCGTTCCGAAGTTTGCCGACTCCGCCTACCTGGCGCGATTCGGGTTCTTGCCCGATGCTGCAAACCCACAGAATCCCGACGGCCTTCCGGTTGGCTTCGCCCGTGACACGGTGATCGACCCCAACAGCGGGCACAGCGTGGAAGTTGTAGGGTTAAGCTGCGCCGCCTGCCACACCGGCCAGCTGGAGTACCAAGGCAAGGGAATCCGCATTGACGGCGGCTCAGCTACGGTGGACCTGGCGTCCTTCCAGACGGAACTTGGTTACGCGGTGGCCTTCACCGACAAAATACCTTTCCGCTTCGATCGCTTTGCCCGCGCGGTTCTCGGAGATAACGCATCCGATGATGCCAAGGCCAAGCTGCGGCAGGAGTTCGAAGCGTTTCTGAACGCAGGCTTGGCGGAGAAGAACGAGGCCGACAAGCTCAAGCTCTACCAAGCCGTCGCAGGCTTTGGACGTACCGATGCGCTGGGCCGCATCGGCAACTACGTCTTCGGCACGGAGTTGGACAACGCCAATCTGCGGGTGGCGAATGCCCCGGCGAACTTCCCGCCGCTTTGGTACACAAGCTGGTTTGCCTGGGTGCAATACAACGCCTCGATTCAGCAGCCGATGGTGAGAAACATCGGCGAGGCCCTGGGCGTTCGCGCCCGGGTCAATCTCACCGACCCGGCCAAGCTCTATCGTTCGACGGTAAACGTGAAAGAGCCAATGGGAGATGGAAAGCCTGCTCGCCGGGCCAACCGCATTTAATGGATTGGCAGCTCCTGCCTGGCCGGAAGAAGTTCTGGGGCCTATTGATCGGGCCAAGGCACAGAAAGGCGCCGAGCTTTACCGGCAACTATGTCAGCACTGCCACTTGCCGCCCTTGAATTCGCCCGAAATTCAGGAGCCCAAATACTGGGAGGCAGGTCAGAACGGTAAATCCTTCTTGAAACTGAATGTCATCCCGCTGGACGAGATCGGGACTGATCCCAGGGAAGCTACCGATTGGGCGCAGCGCACGGCGGTAACAGGAGTTCTGGGCTTGGGAACCGTATCTGCGGCGGAAGGACTACGTGCGGTGACCGGCAAAATCC
The DNA here is from genome assembly GCA_963782505.1 of uncultured Acidobacteriaceae bacterium. Lineage (GTDB taxonomy): Bacteria > Acidobacteriota > Terriglobia > Terriglobales > Acidobacteriaceae > CAVVDY01. Next base: position 215,327 of record CAWAKG010000026.1, read on the forward strand.
GCGAAATGAACTACGACGCACTCGGCTTGTCTCCGGAACAGCGGATGGAGTGGAATGGCTTTCGCGACGCCGGCGTGGTTGCTCCCCTGGCCTACCGGGCCCGACCGCTAGGTGGGCTCTGGGCTACGCCGCCTTTCCTGCACAATGGGTCAGTGCCAAGCCTGTACCAGATGCTGCTTCCGGCGGACAAGAGAGACAAGACTTTCTACGTCGGCAGCCGGGAGTTCGATCCCAGGAACGTCGGGTACAGCACAGCCAAGTTCGACGGCGGCTTTGAATTCCACACCGATCAGCCAAACGATCCGCATCCCGGCAATTCCAATGCGGGCCACGAATTCCGCAACACGCCGGGCAAGGGTGTGATTGGCCGGGAGCTCAGCGACGAGGAACGCTGGGCCATAATCGAATATCTCAAGACGCTGTAATTCTGGGATCGTATTCCCGGCAGCCCTCTTCCTTCGGCTCTGTTACGACAAGAAAGCCTCTGCAGTGCAGAGGCTTTTTGCGCTGGATGAGAACTGAAATCTACCGGGCCGGAGCCTGCGGCGCAGGAGCCGGCTTCTGTGCCGGAGCCGGCACGGTCTTCGTCGGGGCTGACTTGGTGCCTTCCAGTACAGACCCGCTGCTGGCCGCGGTCCGGCTGGAGAAGACCGTGAGAGCAATGGACGTCAACATGAAGATCACGGCCGCCCAGGTGGTTGCTTTGGTGAGCATAGTAGCCGCGCTACGGGTACCGAAGGCGGTCTGGCTACCCATCCCGCCGAAGGCGGCAGCGATGTCGCCGCTCTTGCCGCTTTGCAGCAGCACCACCGCGATCAGGAAAATACAAACCAGTATGTGAAGAACGGTAATCAGTACAGCCATTAATTCGGCTCTCGCTTCAGGCGCCTACGCGCCCTTTTCTGTGATTCGATCTCTATACGCTGCTGACAGCGGAGGTATGGTGCGGAAGGGGGGACTTGAACCCCCATGCCTTTCGGCGCCACCCCCTCAAGATGGTGTGTCTGCCAATTTCACCACTTCCGCACACGCGTCCCGCATCTTTATCCGAGCGGGGGGCCACGCAGAAACGTAAAGGCATACAAAGTATAGCAAAATGCCGGTTCTGAAGTAACCCGAACCGGCAGGCCGCGCGCCGCGCAAAGTCAGAGAAAAACCAGGGAGCTTGTGGCCATTCAGCCCTGGCATCTGGCGGCCCGATCAATCTCCTTCGGCCTTCGCGGCGCGCGCCATTTCCTTCACCTTCGCCAGCACCTCTTCCGCATGTCCGTCGGGCTTGACGTTTTCGAAGACGTGCTCGATTTTTCCCTCCGGCCCTATGAGGAAGGTCGTCCTCGCAATCCCCATCACCTTCCTGCCATACATGTTCTTTTCCCTCAGAACATCGAACTGCTGTGCCACTTCTTTCTTGTCGTCGGCAAGAAGCGTGTACGGCAGCTCTTCTTTTTCTTTAAACTTCTTCTGAGCGGAAGGTTTGTCGGGTGAAATGCCGAGGACAACCAGACCGGCCTTCTGCATCTTGCTATATGCATCGCGGAACCCGCGAGCCTCAATGGTTCAGCCCGGCGTATTCGCCTTGGGATAGAAGAACAGCACCACGGTCTTCCCTCGGAACTGTTTGAGCGAAACCGGGTTACCGTCTTCGTCGAGCAACGTGAAATCGGGAGCTTTCTTGTTTGCCATAGTGACTCATCTATACCCTAAATCGCGCGTCTGCGCCATCGGGTTTCTACCGGGCCTTTTCTTGTTGCTCACTTTTTCGCCTGCTCAAGCGCAGCGGCCGGAACTGAAGCGCCCTCAAGACCAATCGGACGTGCCTTCGGCGCCCGCCCCAGCCAAAAAGTCAAAGGGCGGAGCGCGCGCTATCGGAGTTGTGGAATTCCTGCCCGGCGGCGGTGTTCGATTAGTACCCATCGCCCTTAGGTTCGAGGGCAAGTATTACGATGCCAGCCTTTATGAAGCCAATCCTGAGCCTTTGGCGGTTGAGCCAGGGACGGTTTACGAAGTACAGAACTATGGCGAGCCGGCCGGACTGTTCGTGGTGAACACGCCGAAACTGTCAAACGCGGGATGGATTGGAGACGGCAGCTGGACCGCGCGTCGAGCGATGGACGAGCAGCTTGCCGCCCAAGCCGCCAGACAACCGAAGGCACAAGCGAAACAGAGCAAGGCCATCTTTACCGGCGGCGCCGACGAAGGTCCTCCGGTACTCCGCCGTCCCGAAGAACAGGGGTCGGCTTCTGCGAAAGAGCAGCCCGCGTCTAACCTCAGGCAACAGCGCAGCCACCGGCAGCTTCTCCCACAACGTCAGATGACAGCGACCCTGACCGCCCGGTTCTTCGCAAGCCTGATGAGCAGCCCAGTACCAACACGCAAGCTGCAGCCCAACCGCTGCGCACCGCTTCTTCCGACGAGAACGATCCTGATCGCCCAGTGCTCACGCGTGGCGAACCAACCGCCAACGTCACCCCAAAGCCTCTCGCCGAAGGTCCCGGTCTCCGGCCTGGAAAACTCAAAGACCTCGCCGGGCAAGCTCCGTTCCCTCGCAGCCGTTTCCGATGCCGGCAAGTACGAGACGCGCTCCCTTCTCTACACCACCGCGCCGGAACAACAGCCGCAATTGGCGCAGGCCATGCTGGCGCTTGCCCTCGCCGACATGCGGACATTCGCCGACAAACATACTCCTGGACCGAAAGTCCCCAGGAACTCCGCTATCAAGGATTACGACCTTCGTTCCTTCGACCTCGATTTCAGCAACTCACCCACGCTGGTACTCACCGCAAAGCTGCCCATACCAACCGCGGGCTCGAAGCCTTTCCTCTATTACGCCACCATCGTCGCCCATCTAGACATCAACGGTGAGCCGGTGAAGATCTTCAGCTCCGTGACGGACACAACCCACCTCGACGTATTTCCGCACCTCGAGCTCATCGACGCACTCGACGCCGATGCCAACGGACGCGGCGACCTGCTCTTCCGGCAGTACTCAGACACCGGAATGAACTACGGCTTGTACCGCGTGTTTCCCTATCAAATGGAGAAGATCTTCGAAGGGGGATCGTCGCTGTAGAGGCGGTGGGTCATCAATACTGCGGGACCTCGAGCTTCAGCGCTTCGATCATTCCGAAGTGCTTACGGTTCTTGGTCACCAACGTCAGTCCCTCCTCGATCGCAATGGCCGCAACCAAGGAATCAAAGACGTGTAGGCCGTGAGATTTCGCATACCGTTTGAGGAGTTCATAGGCTCGCGAGCCGGTGGATCCCCGAAGCGGCACGATCACGTAAGCCGACAGAAACGTATCGATGGCGGCGAGGTCTCGGTTGTCCCGTGCCCCGACGATGAGTTCCAAGGCGGAGATCTGCGAGATCGCCCATCCTTCTGGCAGCGCGTCAAGGTATTCTCGCGTCTCCGGTTTGCCACGAGAGACGTCAATCAAGACATCGCTGTCAAGGAGGTAAGGCATGTAGAACTCTCATTTGGCTTGTAAAGGAAGCCTTCAGCCCCGAATATCATGCCGCAGATTGCTGATGTAATCGACACTGTCGCCGATATCGCTGCGGTCTCTCCACATGCCGTAAAAGGAAAAATCTCGGACAGAGCGCGACTTCGCCTTTAGGCGGTCGGCGCACGAAGGCACACGCACCTCAACGATGGTCCCTTCGTTAATAGCCACGTCCCCCAGGGGCTTGAAGACGCCATCCTCGTACTTTGCAGTGATGGTCATCGTTCCTCTTATCGAACCCTGCGCGCAAAACGCCCTTCGACGCTACTGAGTTCCTGGAGCCATGGTATCACCGGGACTGGCGCATCAGCCAAAGGCAGGACCGTCCCCCGCGATTGGTCGGCGAGGGGCTGGTGTGAATCCAACAGAATCGGGCCAAACCAGCGTAAGAGAGTGTTCCTCCTACACGGTGTGGCCCGGTTTCAACTGGCTATTGCAGCCGGGACGCACCTAACGCGTCGCGCGGAGCTTTACTGGCTACTGCGCCTGCACGGCGCTCAGGATGTTCAGAAGCCCCCAACCGAAGACGTTGTTCGGCCGATTGCCCGGGGTAATTCCACAGCTGACAATCGACACATAATGGCCGGGAACGGTGTTCTGCTGCAACAAGCGCTGCGTCTTGTCAATGTCGCCCTTGAGCGACGGCTTGGCCTGCCACAACAGCGCGACACTGGCAGCCACGTGTGGCGTTGCCATCGAGGTTCCTGACCAGCCGCTGGAATACCCATTCCCCGGCACCGCGCCACGGATATTTGCTCCCGGCGCCGACAGGTTCGGTTTGATCCGATTGCTGTTATCCGCAGTCACAGGACCTCGACTGCTGAAGCTGGCAATGTTGTCGTTCGAGTCGGTAGCTCCAACACTCACTGCCGCTTGATAGATCGCAGGGGGAGTATCCACACTGGAGCATCCCGGGCCGCTGTTGCCGGCGGCCATAGCGGGGAAGATACCGGCGGCGCGCACGGCTTCCACGCTCGCCTGTAGAGTGTTTACGGAGCAGCCTTCGCTGGGCGGACAAATCCAGGAGTTGTTAATGGAGTCCGGCGCCTTAGTCGGATCGCCCTGGTTCGGGTCTCCGTTGACGGGATAAGGCGCGATGAAGAACTGGAAGCATCCGATATACCATGCGGGCGTACCGTTCCCGCCCGCGTCCATATTGCGGCACGAGATCCACTTCGCTCCGGGAGCAACGCCGATCTGATTACCCTGGCCGTCGTCTCCCACCATTTCGCTCACGGTAAACGTCCCGTGGCCATGCGGGTCAATTGGCGTAGCTGAATGCTGAACGAGGTCCTGCCAGTTGTAGTCAAAGTTCACGTTCTGGCCGTCCCATCCGCGATAGTGGGGCTTCAGCGCGGGATGGTCCCACTGCGTGCCAGTATCGGCACCCGCTACTACGAGGCCTTCGCCTCGATAGCCAAGATTCCAGACATCGGGAGCGTGCACCCGCTGAATGTTCCACTCGATGGTATCGACGTGTGCGCTATCGACACCGGTAGGCTTCGGCAAAGCAGTCTTCACCAGCGGGTTGGCCTCGATATGAGCGACGTCGTTGCGGGTCGCCAACTGCTCCATCAGGTTGCGGCCGCCGGTGATCTTGATCATATTGACGATATAGAACGATTCATGGGAAACACCCAGGGAATCGAGCATACGCAGGATGGGAGGCTGGGTACGATTCGCGACCTCTCGTAGGGTGTTAAAAACGAAAGTTCCCTTTTCTTCTTTGGTTTGAATGGAATAGGCTGGACGAAGGTCGGCCTGCTCAGCCAGCACCACCAAGGCCTCTGTCGTCTTTCCGTTTGCGGTGTCCGTCATCACTCGCGGAGCGATCTTCGCCGCGGCGTTCGGCGACGACTGCGCCGACGATGTCACCGAAGTGCCGAGCGCAAGAACTGCTACTACTAACCGCAAAGAAATGCGTTTGTTCATCTTCATCATGGGCTCCTCAACAATTTTCTTGATTAAAGTGATAGGGGTGGACGCGGTCGCTCCAGATGTGGGGCAGGAAGGCGAAAAATCCACGCGTGCAGGACTTTATTCATGCCACTGCTTTCTGTCAAGGTAACCTCGAGACTTTAATCAACTATCTTGGTAGTAGATGTGCGCACATCTGCCGCGAGCGATTTGGTTCACGCCCCGCCCAATTTCGTTGAACGCACTCCGCAGATGCCGCAGTCGGAGACTACAATACGAGGTCGGCTTGCTGTGTCCGGTGCCCCAAGTTCGGCCATCGTTTGGCCTAACCTGGGCGCCAGGGACTTCGATCCGACTCTTAACGTGACCAATATGCCTACTGCCACCCGCACCAATCCGCTCTCATATCTGACCGACCAACTCAACGAACTCAAGCAGAAGGGCACACACTTCCGCTTGCGTGTGCTGGAAGACGAGCAGGCGCCGGTGTGCACGTTCGACGGCAAGCGGGTCATCAACCTGGCTTCCAACAACTACCTCGGCCTGACCACGCACCCCAAGCTGCGCGAGGCCGCGCTCGAAGCCACCCGCAAATACGGCGTCGGCTCGGGAGCGGTCCGAACCATTGCCGGCACCATGGCCCTACACATGGAGCTGGAAGAAAAGATCGCGCGCTTCAAGAACGTCGAGGCCTGCGTCGTCTTCCAGTCGGGTTTCACCGCCAACGCCGGAACCGTATCGGCCATCCTGGGCAAGGAAGACTTCATTGTCTCCGATGAACTGAACCACGCCAGCATCATCGACGGCGCTCGCTTGTCACGCGCCAAGATCAAGGTCTTCCGCCACAAGGACACCGCCCACGCCGAAGAGCTGCTGCACGAAATCAAGGACGAGCCCGGCCACAAGCTGCTCATCACCGACGGCGTGTTCTCCATGGACGGCGACATCGGTGCCATACCCGCATTGTGTGATCTCGCCGAAAAGTATGGCGCCATCATGATGGTCGATGACGCGCACGCCTCCGGAGTGCTCGGCCGCAACGGGCGCGGCACCATCGACCACTTCGGAGTCCACGGAAGAGTCGATGTCCAGGTCGGCACGCTCTCAAAAGCCATCGGCGCACTGGGCGGATATATCTGCGGCACCCGCGATCTCATCGACTTTCTCTACCATCGCGGCCGCCCGTTCCTGTTCTCTACGTCGCATCCGCCATCAGTCGCGGCAACCTGCATCGCGGCGTTCGATGTGCTGGAGCAGGAGCCCGAGCGCATGGAAAAGCTTTGGGAAAACACCCGCTACTGGAAGAAAGAACTCGGAGGGCTGGGCTTCAACATCGGCGGCGTGAACACGCCGGCCAGCGAAACCCCGATCACGCCCATCATCATCGGCGACGGCAAACTCACGATGGACTTTTCGCGCGAGCTATTCAAGGAAGGCGTGTTCGGAACGGGCATCGCCTTTCCAACCGTGCCGGAAGGCAAGGCCCGCATCCGCACTATCATGACGGCCACGCACACGAAGGACGAGCTCGATCAGGCGCTGGAAACGTTGAAGCGTGTCGGGAAGCGGATGGGGATACTGGGGTAGCGTGCGGTGTCGGGTACTCGTCAACCTCAACGATTTGTCATCCTGAGCGAGGACGCCGAGTCCGCCATGGCGGACGAGGGGGACGAGTCGAAGGACCTCTATCCCCTCCGATGCCCCCCGGTTGTCATCCCGAGCTGCGTGCCCCAACACATTCCTTCGGTTTGGAATGTGTGCGAGTCACAGGGCATGCGCGACGACATCAATGACCTGCAGAACGAACCCGTTTTGTCTGTCGTGGTGACGCGAGGACTCAGCGACTATGAGGAGTTGGTGCAGGTGGAGATGAGTCCTTTGCAGATCAACGTTCATGGATCCCACTCATTCCAACCGAAGGAATGAGTGGGGCACCCGCATTGATGTCAGCGTCGATGTGATCCATGGCGTCCCTCCCGACAGTTCAAGCGGGTTCAAGCGCGCCTCCCTCGACAGTTGTCATCCCGAACGCAGTGAGGGATCTGCTCTGGCTCCAGTCGGGTAATGAGGCTGGTTTGGTCACACCTCCCGTCGGCCCATTGAACCAGTCCCGCGAAGCGGGACGGCATAACCTTAGCCTAGGACGTAAGTCCTGGGTAAGCGATTATGAAAGTACCCGAGTCCCGCTCCGCGGGACGGCACAATTCTTTCGCTCCCACTCATTCGAAAACCGCGAATGTGTGGGCACCCGGCGGCGGTTCATGCGGAGGCGGAATCGAGCGCTGCGACCGACTGGCGGCAGATTGTCGCGCTTTACAACCAGTTAGTACGAATTCAGCCTTCGCCGGTGGTGCATCTCAACCGCGCCGTGGCAATTGCCATGCGCGACGGTCCGGAGGCCGGCCTGACCCATATCGACGCGGTGTTGGAGCAGGGCGAATTGGCAAATTACTACCTGGCGCATTCAGCGCGTGCAGAGTTGTACCGCAGGCTCGGCAGGACCGCTGAGGCTCGGGCGTCTTATGAGAAGGCTCTGGCGCTGACCCAGCAGGAACCGGAGCGGCGCTTTCTCGCAAGGCGGATTGAGGAATTGGAATGAAGATGGTTTGCCTCTTCTGTCGAGTTTCGCCGCGCGCGACGATTATGCGGAAGCCGGAGGCGGACGGAACGTTCCCCGATCTTGCGACGAAGGAAAATTGGTGAACGTACACCGTCGGTAACGGTGCAATCGCACGAGAAAGTGTCTAAGATTTTCAGACGAGTGGCAAATGAACCGTCAGGAACGACTAGCGCTGGCACAGAAGCGGCTAGGAAATGTGCTGCGGACACATACCGTTGCCACTGACCGAACCCTCGAACAGAAAATATCCGATGCTGGTCCGCTCAATCAACGAATAGAGCCTTTTGTGCTGACGCAGGCGCGCGGCGAGATGCTGCGTGAGGGACAGCTGCGTCCTGAACAAAAGGACCGGACAACTTGGTATTCACTGTCAGGTACGCCTCAAGAGGAGGTCCAGGCAAGAGTCGCGGAGCTGGAACCCATCTACGCGCGAACTCAGGATGGTGACTTTAAAGTGCGCGTTGGCCAAACGCTGGAGATCGCGGTGCAAAAGGCATTACGGGAGAGCGGAAGAGAATTTTTGGGCGCTTACACCGACTTGGAGGAACACGACGACAGCACGCAATACCGGAAAGCGGAACCACCGCTTGTCATCAGCGGAAGGAGAATGCGGAAAGGGCCCTTGGACTTCATCGTTTTCGAGCCAGGAGGGGCAGCAGGAATCGAAGTAAAGAACTATCGAACGTGGCTGTACCCGGATAGCAGTGAAGTGAAAGACATGCTCATGAAGTGCAGTGACGTGGGCGCGGTCCCAGTTCTTATAGCGCGCCGCGTTCCATTCATTACATTTCGCTTGTTGAACCTTAGCGGATGTTTGGTCCATCAGACCTACAATCAACTTTATCCCGCGACCGCTGGCGAACTGGCGGGGCTGGTCCGGGAAAAGAGCAAGCTTGGATATCACGACGTGAGAACGGGGAGCGAACCGGACGCGCGAATGCGACGGTTCATCGTCGATCTGCTACCAGGGCTAGTCGATCGGGCGCGTCTTGTGTTCGAAGCGTTCCGGCAGGACCACGGCAGGTACGGCAGCGGGGAGATGGGATACGACGCGTGGGTAAGGGAGATCCTGATCGGAAGTGGTATTTGGACAGAGCGTAATCACCCTGAAGCAGATCCGGGCGACTGGGGACTTGGGGGAGAGGGATAAGCGGGCGGTTCGCCCAGGGCCTCTTGGATTATATGTATTTATAAGTAGCATCCCCCCTTGGTGTGAGGGTTGAGGTGGGGACTCGGCTATCTCATCCTGAGATTCGTCGCTCAGTTCGACGCCCTTCAGCACTCGGGCGTAGGTTTCTCTTAGATATTGAAGCGATGCGTCCCGGTCGGCGCTGTGGTTGAGTTCCTTCTGGAACACCCTCAGCCGCGTTCTGCAATCGTGAATGACCTGAGCCCATGTCTTAATCCAGATTCGGATATGCTGATCGTCGCTCTCCCATGCGAGCCCCTCCGGCTTATCCTTTTGGCGCACATCCTTGGCAGCGAATTTGTCGAGGTCATTCGCGAGAAGCCAGAAAGTCCATCGGGCGGGGATGCCCCTAAAGCGTTCGTCGTCCGCCACTACGAAAGCGTAGCTTTTTATCTGTGTTATTTCTTCAGCTCCGACTTTCACGGTTGGAGCTTTGAGTTCCACAACTAGGTGGTCGAGTCCATCTTCTCGATTGCTCGGAATTCCGCGCGATAACATCAGATCAACAATCCCTTTGGATTCATCGAGCCGTTTGACGGGTTCGTTGATGATGATTTCTCGTTTCGCCTTCTTGAAGTGCTGGCGGAGAACCTCCGTGAGCGACTGATCGTCAACTGACAAGGAGAACTCCTCGCCGAACACCCAAGTGTTGTCGGCAATAATACGGTGAAGTTGTGTTCGCTCCCTGAAATGCGGTTTGAGATCGAGGTCGAAGAGCATGGTTTCCAACCCCGATAGAAAGTCCAGTCTGTCCCCGACCAACTTCGCGGCGCTGATGATTGCTGAAAGGTTTGTGCGCTTTAGGAGTTTCGCGAGCTCCTCCTGCTTGCGCTGGCTCAATCCGAGCACCTCACCGATGATGAGCTGGAGGTCTGCGGGACTGCGCTCTAGCGCCTGACGCAACATGCGGAGTTGGAACTTGCGGTTGCGCTGGTCTTGAATCTGGAAATCAGGCAATGATGTGGCAACGTTGGTCGCGACGATGTCAAACACAATCCGTTCTGCAGCCTGAACCGGAGTAGACGGCTCCTCGTCCGGATACGGATAAACATGCTCCGTCTTCCATTCATCTACAAGACTCTGAGCTCGCTCACTGGTCCGCGCCTTGAAGTGATTACGAAGCACTTCCTTACCGTTCTCGACCGCCTCACTGAGCCTTGGGTCTAGTTCTGCTAGATCAAGGGAACCTTGATCGTGTAGCACCGAAACGTACTGCGACCGCAGATATGCCGAGAAATCGAAACCCGGCGCATGAGAGTCTGTTACGAAACTCGGCACCGGACCAAGAATGCGGGGTGCGAAGGGGTCTGGAGAGTAGTAGTTTTGCGGGCATGGGATACATCAGCGGCGAGGCGCGGGAGCAGGTGACGATGTTTCCCGTCACCTTGGACGAGTTGATTCCGGCCGATCATCTGTGTCGCGTGATCGAGGCCTTTGTGGGTCGGCTGGCGGTGGCTCAGTTGGGTTTTCAACGCGGCGAACCGGCAGCCACAGGACGGCCGGGCTACGATCCGCGCGACCTGTTGAAGCTGTATCTGTACGGGTATGTGAATCAGGTGCGCTCCTCGCGGCGATTGGAAGCGGAGTGCCAGCGCAATGTGGAAGTGATGTGGTTGCTGGGCAGGTTGCGACCGGACCACAAGAGCATCGCGGAGTTCCGGCGGCTGCATGGCGAAGCGGTGACGCGCGCGGGAGCGGAACTGGTACGGCTGGCGCGCGAGGTGGGACTGGTGCGGGGTGAATTGGTAGCGGTGGATGGTTCGAAGTTTCGCACCGTGAGCAGCGCGCAACGGGTGCGGGAGCGCGATGCGATCAAGCGTTATCTGGAGCAACTGGATGCGGCGGATGAGCAGGACGAGTGGGTGATCGATCCCAGCGCGGTGGCGGCAGCGCTGGAGAAGCTCACGCAAGATGCGGAGCCGGAAGCGCGCTTCATGCGCACCAACGATGGTAATCGGCCCGCCTATAACGTGCAGATCGCGGTGGACAGCGAGCACGGGCTGATCGTAGCGCAGCAGGTCACGGCGGAAGCTAATGACGAACGTAGTCTGTTGCCGATGGGGCAAGCGGCGAAGCAGGCGCTGGGGAATCCGGAAACGCTAAACGTGGTGGCCGATGCGGGCTACTCCAACGGCGAACAGGCGGAAGCCTGCGAGGCAGAAGGCATCGTGCCGCACGTGCCCGCCAAGCGCGCGGTCAACAACCAGGGCGACGGTACGCTGTTCGCCGCTACTGAGTTTGTGTACGACGAGAAGAGCGATACGTTCCGCTGCCCGGCGCAGCAGACGCTCACCCGTGGCCAGCTGCAGCGCGGTCGCAAGCGCGTAAAGTATGTGGCCGGAGCGAAGGTTTGCGGCGCTTGTCCGCTGAAGTCGCGCTGCACCCAGTCGGCGCAACGCTTCGTCTATCGTCACCTGCATGAGATGGCCTTGCAACGCATGCAGCAACGCGCGACAGCGACCATGATGCGTTGGCGACGATGCTTAGTCGAACATCCGTTCGCAGCGCTCAAGTACCACATCTTTGGGAACCCGCGGTTTCTGCTGCGCGGAGTCGCCGGGGCGCAGACCGAGACCAGCCTGGCCACGCTGGTCTACAACCTGAAACGCATGCGGAAGGTGATGGGCGGCTGCGCCTTGCGAGCAGCGCTGGCGTCGTAAGGCGAGCTTTGGTCTTAGCGCAATGGAACCTGACTCAGAAAAGTCGATGCTTGGGGCGAGAACCGACGGAACCCGCGTGTTGCCCAGTCTTCACGCGAAGTTTCGTAACAGACTCATGAATACCGGGAGCGATTCGGTGCAAAGGAAAACCTTCGGCGTTGCATAAATAGAGCATCCGCTCTGTGGCGGTTTTCCACTCGACCACTTCAAGCTCCGCCGGATATGCGGGCAACTCCCCGTTCGGAATGGGCGGAAGGAAAAATGATTTTCTGACGTCGATCAGTGTGTTGGGTTCGAGCCTTATGCCTAAAACCGCGACGACGGCCTTCGGATATTGTGTCAGGTAGAGCGCATAGATTTCGTTCAGCTCCTGCAATAGTCCGGCAGCCTCTAGATTCCAGTCTTTGTACAGCTCGGATATGGTCACCTCGACGCCAGTTTCCGAATCGTCCTCAGCTAGGACCGGTTCGCCGAGCCTGAACGTTCGTGCGCTGTCCTTGACCAGAGTGACCTGATATCGCACGAGCTGACTGGTCGCATTTCGAGCCGTTATATTCCATTCCGCTACTCTTCCCAACGCGAGCGCACGAAACCTTCCTTTGCCCTCTTCGCCATGCAGCATTCTGGTGCCGTGCTTAGACTTTTTCGCTTGACGCTTCCAAGAGCCGCCGAGGGAGCTGAAAAGTGATTCGGCCTCCTCTGGAGGAATTCCATGGCCATTGTCGCGGACACGAATGGCATCGAGCATTAGCTCACCGCGCTCAATTTCGACATTAACCTTCGTGGCTTCTGCGTCGAGCCCGTTCCAGATAAGCTCGGCAAGGGCCTGAGCGGGCCGGGCTGCTGTTAGCTTCTCGACGAAGTCCTCCTGTGCGTGGACTTCGAGGATGCGTTCTTGTGGCATGATCTCCCTTGCGCTTTCGCACTGGCGAGATGGTAATACGGCTGATCCTGTTTTCACCAGAGGGACTCCGATGAATCTATTATATTCGCTTTTTGTTCGCCTTGCAATTTTGGGGAGCAGCCTATGCGCTTTCAATGACCGCGTCAACCATTTTCCGACCGCATTACTTCAGCCAATGGATTTTGATTTCGTGGTGAAGTGGGCGAAATTCTGGGTCGCCGGTCACGAGCTCCGCCTTCTTTTTCTTTGGCCAGCGCGGCGGCGAAAGCATCGGCCAGACTTAACTTGAAACGTGCTTTGAAATCGGCGGCAATGTCGGCCAAGGCGCGGGTTGTGGAATGAAAATCAATGGGCAGGCCCTCCAGGACCTTGGCGGCTTCCGCCCAGGCTGCGGCACCGTCTTTTTTCACAATCGAATACTTCACCTCGGCGTAATTCACATCGGTCATGAGGAGCGAGCTGTCTCGTTTGCCGGCGGAGATGAGCAGTTGCTCCACCGCTTCCGCGCCCGATTCGTCGCGGAAGTAGGCGATGAGCGCGAAGCTGTCGAGCACCTTAGCGGGCATGGCGCTCCTCGAGCGCGCGTTCCTGCTTCTTGTGCTCGGCCCAGTCCTCCGCCAACGACCCGTGTCCTGACGCCCGCTTGAGGATGCCGCGCCCGCGCCGGATGAGTGCCGCAGTCATCGGCTTGAGGAGGATACCGTCCGGCGTCGCTTGCACCATGGCTTTGGTTCCGTCCTCGATTTCGAATTGCTTGCGAAGACGAAGCGGGATGACGACTTGCCCTTTTGTCGTAAACCGCACGGTTTCGAGCTTTTCAGTCATACTCATGACAAGTAGTATTACATATAAGATAAAGTCCGTCAATACATGCAAAGTAGGATTAAAAGCTATAAAGAGGAGATTGTCGGGTAAGTCTTAACAATGTCTGGGAGCACATATTCTGAACCGGCGAGATTACCTTCGTAACTTGCACCCTCTGCAATCCTCTGCTACGTTCGCCTTGGTGGGCGCAGGAGCTTTGTGCCCGTTCGCGCCGGGGCTTCCGGGCGCGGCTCTTTAGGAAGTTTTGATCGTGCCGCAAGGCTTGCTTCAGATTGACCGTTTCGTTACTCCTCAAAATCAATTATGCACCGTTTATGGTGCAATAAATCGAGCTAAGTCCAATTTCCGGAATATCTTGACCTGTAACTCACACGCGCTCAGTAGCTTACATAGAAAAATTTTCTTGTTGGCTTGTATTACTCAAGTGGAATCAATAATTTAACCGATACCATTGTAACAAAAAAAATCGGCTGTCTGTGCTCAGTAGGGAGGTTGTCAGAAAGGCGGAGGATGTTAGGTAGTAGTTATCAGGGTTCGCGTGCCGGGGAATCAACTGCAGGTTCCTCGGCTCCTCCCTCGACTACGCTTGGGGTGCGCTCGGAATGACACTAGAACAGCAGTCAGCACTGAGCAATCAGCCAAATGCCAGGTGCCAAGAGCCGGGGGCCAAACTTATTTCTTCGGTTGTGATGAGTGGGGTCGATGGAAAATTGGCCTTCGACCCGCCGGGTTACGAAGCTCCGTCGTAGGGCAGTCCCATTTGGTTCGATGCTCTGGTCGGCGCGGCATTTAGCGACGATGAGCGTGATGTCGTCGTGCTGCTCGTGCGGACTATAACCACGCACTGCGTCGATCACTGCCGAAACCATGACGTGGGAGGGAAGGTCCCGGTGAAGACCCAGACAATCCAGCAGGCGCTCTTCACCGAACTCGTCGCCCTCCAGACAGCCCGCCTCCGTTACCCCGTCGGTGTAGAGTGCCAGCTTGTCTCCGGCGAGGAGACTCGTCTCGCCGATAGTGCATTCCCATCGTGGAAAACGTCCCAGCACAGTAGCGGTGGCTTCGAGACGCTCGACGCCGCCGCTGGCACGCACGAGGAGCGCCGGCAAGATGTCCGCAGTTGGCATAGCGCAACCGGCCAGTCTGATCGTTGTATTCCGAAAAGAAGAACGTCGCGTAGGCGTTCTCGGGCGTGCTTTGGCAGAACAAGCGATTGACGGATTGCATGAGCCGGTCAGGTTCGTCGAGTGCGATTGCGCATTGGCTGCGAAGATTCGCCTGAAGATTCGCCATAAGGAGTGCGGCGGCGATTCCCTTGCCGGCAACATCGCCGACTACCATGCAAAGCCGTTCTCGAGTCAGGGCAAGAAAATCGTAGTAGTCGCCGCCGACGTGGCGAGCTTGCACACACGTTCCGGCATAGTCCAGGGTTCTTAAAGGAGGCAGATCTTGAGGAAAGAGGCCGCTTTGAACTTGCTTCGCGATCTCAAGTTCCTGGGCAAATCGACGTTCGGCCTCGGCTCGCTCCGCTGAGGCGCGCCGCTCCGCCTCGATGGCATGGGTTACCTCGTCGAAGCTCACCAGAGAGAAGGAATTGCCGTCGGGATCTTTGAAATGAGTGAAGACGCCACCCCACACCGGCGCCTCGTCGGCAATCGGCTCCCGCGTTGACTTGACACGTCTCAATTTCGGCGTGCCCAGGAACTTCACGCCGCGCTGCGACCACTCCCGGTAGCGGGCAATGACATCGTCGGTCACGAAAACCACGTCGGTGTGACGTCCAACGAGCTGACAAAGCTTGGAATCGGCTTCAGGAGCCACTAGCACAAGTACCGTCTCCCCATCCGGGGGCGCGACGGCCAGCCAGCGTTCACCGGATTGAAGGACGGTATCCGCGACCAGGCGAAAGCCGAGTTGGTCCCGGTAAAACCGCAGGCTTTGCTCCTGATCGCGCACAAAGACCTTGACGCAGTGAATGCGAAGGATTTGATCGGGAGATGGCTGAGAAAGCGAACCCACTGGCGGGATTATAAGCTGGAACGTTCTTCACCCTAATCTCCTCCAGCTCGTTTCTGGCGAACTTCTCTACTCGGTCGGCGCGTAGTATCCCTTGCGCGAGCGAACCTTGTACTTCTTGTTGTCGGCCAGGATATCGATCTTGCGATACTTTCCGTTGAACTGGAAATCGGCGGGCTTGTAGGAAATGGCGTACTGGCTGCGCAGTTCGTCCTGGATCTGCGAGAACGCGTCGGAAACATCCTGGATCTTGAACGGGAAGAACGCTCGGCCGCCCGTCTCGTCGGCGAAATACTCCAGCACTTTATCGCCTTTGAGCTTAAGGCCGCTGGTATTCGTAGAGATGCTGTAGATGATCACCTCTGCCTTCTGCGCCATCTCCAGAGCCTCTTCGCGGGATACCCGGCTCTGGTTGTCGTCGCCGTCGCTTAGCAGAATGATCGCCCGCCGCGTGGCCACCGATCCTTTGTCCTCAGCCATGATCTTGTCGCGGCAGGCGTAGTAAATCGCGTCATACATCGCAGTGCCGCCGCCCGGCCGCAACATGCGAACGCCCTTGGAGAGCTTCTCCGTGTTATCGGTGAAATCCTGCGTCACCTCGGGCGTGGTGTCGAATCCTATGACGAATGCCTGGTCGAAGTTGGGGCGAATGATCTGGTTGAGGAATTCAATGGCCGCTTCCTGCTCGAACTTGAAGCGGTCGCGTATGGAATTGCTGGCGTCGATCAGCAGCCCCACCCGCAACGGCAAGTTGGTCTCATTGCGAAACGAGCGGATCGACTGCGCAGGCAGGTTGTTGTCCATCACCCGAAAATCGCTCTGCTTCAGGTCCTTCACGAACTTTCCGCGCTTGTCGGTTACGGTGAAGACAACGTTCACTTCGTCCACGCGCTTGGTAATGGTGGTCAGCTGCACGTCGTCGCCCGCGGGCGGAGGCGGCGCACCGGGCCCGACCGGAAGCGCTGCGTTCGCTGGCGCCGCAGCAGCATTGCTCGGCGTCGCGGAGGCGCTGCTCGGTTGAGATGCGCCGGTGCCCTGGGCTGCGGGCACTGGAGTCGAGCTTGTCCCAGGGGCGGGCTGCCCCGGCGAACTTGGCGCCGGCGCGGGCGGCGGCGGATCCTTCTTGGGCGGGTATTTCGTGGCCGATGGGGCCGAGGGCAGCGTCTGCGAGGAATCCTGCGCGACCAGCATCGCCGGAACGGCAGCCAGCAGGAGCAGGATGAAAAAGCGTTTCATCTAAAGTCTGATTATAGTCTCTGCGGCGCAGGCGGCGTGCCGCCCAACTTCTCGAGAAAGCATTCGAGTTCATCAGGGAGCGGGGCTTGGAAATCGACAGGCTGCCCGGTCGTCGGGTGAGCAAATTCGATGGCCGCGGCATGGAGGAAATTGCGTCCCAGGCTGAGTACCGTCGAAGCACTTGTTGCGGGGAGCTTCGACGAGTTCGGATCGCTCGACCGCTTCCCCGCGGATGACCGCGCCGTCGCACGCAACTCGCGAGCAGCTCCGTACAGCGCGTCGCCGACCACCGGGTGACCGATCGACGACATGTGCACGCGAATCTGGTGCGTGCGCCCGGTCTCAATGCGAACGCCGAGCAATGCGAACTTGCCATACGGCGATTCAATTCTCTGCCGCACGTCATAGTGCGTAATCGCCGTGCGCCCGCTCCTTCCTTTGGTCGTCATGCGGGTACGCCGAACGAGGTCGCGGCTGATCGGCGTGTTGATCGTCCCGCTCTCTTTCGCCGGCCAGCCATGCACCAGAGCGACATAACGCTTCTTGACCTTCCTCGCCGAGAACTGCGTTGCCAGCTTGCGATGCGCAACGTCGTTCTTGGCCACGACAATCAGGCCGCTGGTCTCCTTGTCGAGGCGGTGTACAATCCCGGGCCGCAACTCACCGCCAACTTCCGACAGGCCGCCGAAACGATGCAGCAGCGCATTCACCAGCGTTCCCCTGTTGCGCTCGTCGTCGGTGGCGCCTGCTCCGGCGTGCACCATCATGCCTGCGGGTTTGTTGACCACGGCCAGGTCCGCATCTTCGTAGATCACATCGAGCGGGATGTCTTCCGCGATCGCGCGCAGCGGCAGCAGTACCGGATCGCCGAGGATGCTGATCTCTTCTCTGCCGCGCAGCTTTAGCGACGGCTTCGCGGGCGCGCCGTTGAGCAACGCTTTTTCTTCCGCAATGAGCTGCTGGACGCGCGCCCGGCTGGTGTCGGGCAACTGCGACGCCAGAAACTGGTCCAGCCGCTGCCCGGCCGAGTCGGGGGCGACGATGATCGTCCTGGGAAATTTAGCGGGCATGGAAGCGATGAGAATACAACAGAAAGAATTCACTACGGAGACGCCCCGTTCACGGAAAAATCTAAGGCGTTCTCGTCATTTCTGAGCGAAAATCGTCGTGAAAGTGGAGCGAAGTTGCGAGCATCCTATAACTGTAAGTAATGGATATATTGTCATATATAACTCAGAGTAATTTCGATGCAGGCATGTTTCGCGCCTGTTTCGGCCCAAAACAGCGTGGTTCACCGCATCAGAGTGACGCTTTGGATGGGCAAATCGGATTCAAGGGGCTAATCCCTCCCTGTGCTCCGTACCTCGGTTGGTGAGATTTTCGTCAGCGCGCGGTTGCCAGTTTCGCCGGCGGACGCAGCGGTGCGCGACGCAACCACAGCACTCCTCCGCCGGCAACCAGCAAGAGCGCGATCAGCTGCGTGGTGGTCATGAATCCGATCAACTGACCGCGCCCGGGATCGCCACGGAAGAACTCGATGAAGTAGCGCGCGATGCCGTAGATGATGAGGTACGTCCCCATGATTTCGCCTTCAAACTTCTTGCGCTTGATAAGCCAAACCAGGAACAGACAGTTCGCTAGCTCGACCACCATCTCGTAAAGCTGCGTCGGGTGCAACGGCACACCAAGCGGTGTCCCGACAATCTCGTTGGCCAGCGGATTATGAAAGGTCACAGCCCAGGGCACATTCGTGGGACGGCCATAGCAGCAGCCGGCGGCAAAGCAACCGACACGACCGAAAGCGTGCCCCAGCGCCAAACCCGGCGCAAAGACATCACAGGTGCGCAATATGGGCATGTCATTGCGGCGCATATACCAAATACACAGAATCAACGCCAGCACGACTCCGCCGGACCACACACCGCCCGCCTGTAGGGTCGAGAGGCTGAACAGCTCTCCGGGATGTTCACGGTAATACCCGAGTTCGTCGAGGATGTACAGCGCCTTGGCGCCCATAATGCCCGACAGAACGGCAATGATGCCGAGGTTCCAGAGCTTATCGGGATCGAGGCCTTGCCGGCGGCCCAGGTGGATGATCAGCATCAGGCCAAAAATCAGGCCCAAAGCCGCCATGACGCCGTAGGTCGGCAGAACGAAATGACCGTAATCGATGATTCGGGGAAACACGCTGTTATTTTAGACGTTCCAGAGGGGTGAAGCGGTGCAGGGCATGTAGCTTTCAGCTCTCAGCCATCAGATAAAGCCACCAGCCGCCGGTGCCAGCCACCAGCTAAGAACCAAAAGGTCTTAACAGGTCGTCCTGCGCAGAGAAAGCAACTTCAGAAGGGCCGCATTCTCGGCAGACGGCGATTCGGCAGGGAAAGAAGTCGATATTGGAGGCTGCGTCTTACTCTGCTTGTTCAGCTGGTAGCGGGAGACCGGGAGCTGGGAACTTCTACCGACAACTGACAACTGATACCCGACAACTGAAAAACTGCCGACCCGCGGGGCCGTGCTCGGTGGGCCGTCAATGAACCCGTCCACGACGGTGGGAACCCTCCGCGGCTCTTTAGGCATCTCCGTCTGGCGGAGCCTCGCACACCGAACCGATACGAGTCGGGCCCCCTGTTCACTGAGTAATGGTTCAAAAAACGGTAACCACCATCACCAACTTTGCAGGCCGGCTTTCGTGGTTAGATGCTAGGGAAACCCTGCCAGAATGACAAGAGCATTGGTGGAGAATGTTGGTACTTGACGTGCCAGCAGGCCGAGGGCTTTCGACCCGCGATTGGCCCCGGAGGACGGTAACCGCTATCCGATGCGCCGCGTCTCTCCCAGCACCTCGTCCAGCGCACCGGAGAGGTGCTCGGCGCGGGCGGAATAGTCTTGAGAGAGCGAATCGTACTTGCGCTTCAGCACGTGAAGCTCGTCTGCGATGTTCAGCGCGGCCAGCACGGCCACTTTCAGGGAATCGACCGTCGCCGCCTGCTGCGAGATCAGACGCATCTTGGAGTCCACGTATTCCGCCAGATCCTGGATGTACTCGGGATCGGTGCCGCGCAGGTGATAGTTCTGGTCGTAGATCTCGACCCGGATGCTGGTGGTGCCGCCGTTCTCGTTCGCCTGGCTCAAATTAACTCCTGCTGCAAAAAAAGCCTGAACCGATTATTACGCCAATTCTTCGGCCGCCAGAGAATCAATTTGGGTCAGCATCTTTTCTACTCTGGTACGTACCTCTTCCCGTTCCTTGCGCAGGGCGATCAGCTCGGCGCGCATGGTGTCGACCTCTTCCTCGCGCTCGGTAAGCTGCTCGCGGAGACGTGCGGCGTTGCGCTCGGCCGTTAGCCTGCGCCTCGCGAGCCGTCTTTAACAGTTCGATGGTGCGCAGGACCTTCTTCTCAAGCGCCTGAAAATCAGCAGCGGTGGCAAGCAAAGGAGCTTCAACAGCGTTGGCGGACATAATGAGGTTCAACCTTGACAAGAATTGGCGTTCCGAGCGCAGTATAGCGCAATGCAGGGCCCTGCTCGCACGATGTTGCGATCGCAGCGACGAAATCATTCTGATTGAACCTTTCTGTGCAACCAGAGGAGCAATCGGCACGACCAAGAGCCTGCCCTGAACGCAGCCGAAGGGGCGCGCCATGACACGAGGCCGAAATGATTCATGAGGCGGGTTCGAGTTAGAACAAGGTGCTTTGCCCAACCGGGTCACTGCCGGGACGCCGGATGCCGAAGTGCTGGTAGGCAAGGTGAGTCGCCACCCGACCTCGCGGCGTACGGTCAAGGAAGCCGATCTGGATGAGGAAAGGCTCGTAGATCTCTTCGATGGCGTCGGGCTCCTCCGCCAGCGACGCAGCCAGCGTATTCACGCCCACGGGCCCACCTTGATACTTTTCGATGATGGTGAGCAGCAGTTTGCGGTCGATATCGTCAAATCCGTAGCGGTCAACCTCCAGCATCTCCAGCGCCGCCTGCGCCGTAGGCTTGTCGATCTTGCCTGTGCCGCGAACCTGGGCGTAATCGCGCACGCGCCGCAGCAGGCGATTTGCGATGCGCGGTGTGCCGCGGCAGCGGGTAGCAATCTCGATGGCCGCGTCTTCATCGATCTCAACACTCAGGATTTCTGCCGAGCGCTGGAGAATGATCTTCAGGTCCTCGTGAGTGTAAAACTCCAGCCGGAGCACTATGCCAAAGCGCGATCGCAGCGGAGATGAGAGCAGCCCTGCGCGTGTAGTCGCTCCGATAAAGGTGAACGGCCTCACGTCGATCGTATGCGTTCTGGCCGACGGCCCCTGCCCGATGATGATGTCGAGCTTGTAGTCCTCCAACGCAGAGTACAGCAGCTCTTCCAGCACCGGCTGCAGGCGATGCACCTCGTCGATGAACAGTACTTGCTTCTCGCGGACGTTGGTGAGAACCGCAGTCAGATCGCCCTTGATCTGCAGCGTTGGGCCCGAGGTCTGCTGAAAGGGAACGCCTAATTCGTTGGCGACGATGTTGGCCAGCGTCGTTTTGCCCAATCCCGGAGGTCCATAGAACAGCACGTGGTCGAGGGCTTCGCCCCGCGACTTGGCCGCCTCAATCGCGACTTCCAGGTTCTCCTTGACCTTCTTTTGCCCAATGAACTCGCGCAGCCGCTGGGGCCGCAGCTTCAGCTCGAAGGACGCATCGTCATCGACCGGCGCCGCCGAAACAATGCGCTCGCGATCGGGATGCTGCTTGTCGGGAGATGAAACCACGATGGGGCGATGGTAGCGGGAAATGGATGGCGAATCAACGAGCGCGAGATTCAGCGTTCAGCTTGCCAGGGATCAATCAACTCGATTCCGCAGTTGGCAAAGTCGCTCGTGTCGCGGGTTGCGAGCGGAGCATGGTGGGTGCGGGCTATGGCCGCGATTTGTGCATCCAGGTCGCTTATAGGACGGCCCTTCGCGCGGCGAGTAGCTGCAATAATGGCAAATGCCTCGGCGGCTTCGTCTTCGAACGCGAGGATTCGTTGTGACAACAAGACGTTGAACATTTTGCCGGACGCCGCAAGCAGACCATCCCGGCGTTTACCTGCGGACAGGAGTTCAATGCCGTACAGGATTTCGGCCTTGGTGACCGATGTCGTGAAAAGGTTAACTGGCGCTTGCTCTTCGATCCACAGTTGGACAGACGGATCCGGTCGCGGTTTCATCAACTCAGACAATACGTTTGTGTCGAGGACAATCACGAAAAATCAGGCGGCTCGGTAATTGATTCTCGCTTCGGAATTTCCAGCTCAACCCCGCCAAACGGCGCAAAGAGCTCCCGAATGGATTCGGCCAGGTTCTTCTCCGGACCTTTGCTACTAATGCCAGCAAGGGCGCCACGAAGGATTTCTCGCGCCTCTTCTTCCATGGAGCGGCCGTTCTGCGCCGCCCGCACACGGAGTCGCTGCTTGAGCTTGTCGTCGAGTTGTCGAATCGTCAACGTCGCCATGACTGCAATGCTATCATTGCTAGCAGCAGCCAGACAAATCAAGGAACACTCCTTTGGGAAAGAACCTCGGCATTCTTCTCTCCGGTCGCGGCTCCAACTTCGAGGCGATTGCCGACAATGTCGCCTCGGGACGGCTGGCCGCCAACATCGCGGTTGTTGTCTCCAACAGAGCTGACGCTCCGGGAATCGATTCAGCGCGCCGGCGCGGGCTGACGGCGATGGTTATTCCATCCAAAGGCAGAGGTCCGCGAAGAGCACGACCGCGAAGTCGTGCAGGCCCTGCGTGAGCACCAGGTTGATCTCGTATGCCTCGCAGGATACATGCGCCTGCTCTCGCCGTGGTTTGTGCAGCAGTTCCCCAATCGAATCCTGAACATCCACCCTTCGCTGCTGCCGGCGTTTCCTGGACTGGAGGCGCAGAAACAGGCGTTCGACTACGGCGTAAAAGTCTCGGGCTGCACCGTGCACTTCGTTGACGAGAACCTCGACCACGGCGCCATCCATCGTGCAGAAGGCCGTGCCCGTGCTGCCTGACGATGACGAGCATGCCTTGGCGGCGCGCATTCTGGAGCAGGAGCACAGCGCGTATAGCGAAGCGATACGCATTGTGCTGGAAGGCAATTATCGAATCGAAGGGCGACGAGTGGTCATGTTAAAATGACCATGGTCACGAAGGACGTAGTCATGAGTAAGGCAGTTACCAAGAGAAAACCGTCATCCGGCCGCATGGCAGCCGCTGAGAGACGCATTGCTGCCGGCGAGTTCAAAGCCAAGTGCCTGCGGATCATGGACGAGGTCCAGGCGACCGGTCAGCCGATCGTGGTGACCAAGCGGGGCGAGCCGGTGGTCGAGGTAGTACCCGCCCGGTCATCGAAAAAGAACCCCAAGAAGACAGATGATTTCTTTGGCCGCCTCAAGGGAATCATCGAAATTGTTGGCGACCCGGACGACCTGATCAAGCCTGTTTTTGCGCTCGACGAGTACGACATGTTCAAATGATCGTCCTTGACACTCACGTCTTGATTTGGGCCCAGCGAGAGCCGCGCCGCTTGTCCCGCGCTGCGGAAAGTGCGATTCGCCGCGCCCGAGCTTCCAAATCATTGGCGATTTCCGTCATCACCATATTTGAAGTGGCAGTATTGCTCGGTCGCGGAAAACTCCAAACGGCTACGAGCTTTACAGCCACCGTCAGCGAGATGACGGAAGGTGTGGAGATTTGGCCGGTAACCTTCAATGTGGCGCTCCATGCAGGCCAACTTCCCGCAGACTTTCCGTCCGACCCGCTCGACCGTATGATCGCCGCCACAGCACAGTTGCACGGAGTGCCTCTCGTCACAGCCGATGAACGAATCATCAACTGCGCGTGGATCAGGACCATCTGGTGAAAGCGCCTCGCTGATTGGAACTGGGTAGAAGGCAGAAGTTCCGAAGGCAGGAGGAATGCGGTGTGGGGAGTACTTTTATGCATCGCTTGCTTGGCTATCGTTTGGCTCGTCCAAGCACTCTCGGAGCTACAACATAAAACGAAAACTGCCCAGAGCGAAGTTGAGGAACTGCGAGCGGAAAAGCTCAATGATGAACGTACGAGATCTTCGGTAAGTCGCGAATATTGGTCGATTCCACCGGAAATACGACAGCGACTGCGATTGATAGCCGAAGAGCACATCCAGAGAACCGACATTCCGACAATGGCTGGTTCGATTGAGGTGGCTGTGGTGAACATGTGGAAACAATCGCAAGAAGCGCAACGCCGTCGAGGGGTAATTCACGACCGGAATTTAAGAACCTCTGCACCTACATCTCGTAATGCAGCAGCGAGTAGACGTCGTAGTCCGTGAGCTTGTCCCTGCCTTTCAGCCCATCCAATTCCACCACGAAGCCCAGTCCGCAGATCTCGCCGCCGAGCGCCTTCACCATGTCGACCGCAGCGCGGGCGGTACCGCCGGTAGCCAGCAGGTCGTCGCAGATCAGAACTCGTTGCCCGGGCTGAATAGCGTCCGCGTGAATTTCCAGCGTATCGGAGCCGTACTCCAGCTCGTACTTCCACTGGAGCACCTTGGCGGGCAGCTTCTTCGGCTTGCGCACGGGAACAAACCCGGCATTCAGCCGGTAGGCCAGCGCCGGCCCGAAGATAAATCCTCGCGCCTCGATGCCCAGCACCAGGTCGATCTCCTTGTTGATGTAGTAGTCGGTCAGCGCGTCGATGAGACGGGCAAAGCCCTGGCGGTCTTTCAGCAGCGTAGTGATGTCGTAGAAGAGAATGCCGGGCTTGGGAAAATCAGGAACTTCGCGGATAAGCTTCTTCAGGTCGTCGCAGTTATGCGACGCGGCATTGGCCATGTTTACCAGACTCCTTCAATGCGAAACGACTGTGCCTCCAGAAACGGCGCGCGGGACTCCTGGACCTGATCGACGCGAGCCGCGCGCGGTCCCGATTGCAGGCGGGAGCGCAGTGTGCGTTGCTGCTCCGGGGTGCCCGTCGCCATTACTTCGACGCTGCCATCTTCCCGATTGCGCACCCAACCGGCGATTCCTATTTGCGCGGCCTCGCGCTCCACAAACCAGCGAAAGCCGACGCCCTGCACGCGTCCGGTCACGACATAGCGGCGAGTTTGCAGGTCAGCCATATAAGCAACTAGCAATTAGCAATTAGCAAAGAACAACTAGCAAATTAGTAGTTGGTGCTAATTACTGATCAGGATTCTATCTTCCCGATTTGTCCGAATTCGCCGGCGAGGACCCGCCGTTGCCGCCAACCATCTGCTCCATTCGCTGCGCAATCGAGTCTACCAGCTTGGCCTCGTTCATCAGGACCTGTCCGGCGATAGCCGCTCCCTGTTCAGCGTCACTCCACTTGTCTTCTTCCAGCGCCTCGCGGACTGCAGGAATCGTCTTCACTCCATAGCCGGTATAGGCGCCCGGAGCATAGATCTGATGCTTGAACCATGGCCGCTCTTTCAAGCCCTCGGTGGTGGTGAACGTCCGCTCGGTCAACACCAGCTGCGCATTGATCTCCCTCAGCGCCGGTGATTGCCAGGCATCCGGAGTCTCGCCGAGCTTGCTCACGGCCTTGCGATAGCGCAGCGCGGCCTTGGAGTATGCCGTCCGCGCCATTCTCCAGTGGCGCGAAGTTAATGTAGGGCGGAACCGGCCCAATCGCCGGAGGCACGTACTGCTTCTCCGGATCGGCCGTGGCGGTGAATACTCCCTCTTCGATCAGCCGATTGCGTTCGCGCACTTGGTCCTGTTTCTTTTTCAGCTCGCTTTTTAGTTCACCTACATAGCGTTCGATGGTATCAGCCGAATCCGAGGGATCAAACGGCAGCAGGTCGGCATCGGCCATCCGCATCACGGTCGTTCCCACCATCTGTGCCAGCGCCTTCTCGTACAGGAAGTCGGGATCGCCGAAGTGCGTGTACCAGTAGAAATCGTCGTAAATGGAGTGATAGACGCCGCCACTGGCCTCGCCGCCGAAGCCCAGGTTGAGCGCCGCTACGCCCGCGTGATCCAGGAACGGCGCGTAGTCGGATCCGTCGCCCAGCGCGCCGATGCGCAGCTCGGAGCGGGAGAGGAGCTCCTGGCGCGCCTCTGGCGTGGCCGCGCGCGCGACGCCACGCATCTGGGCACGCTTCCAGATCGACATCTTCTTCTCCGGATCGGGGACCTCTTTCTCCATCTCGTTGACCAGCTTCTCCAGCGTGTGCGAACCGGACACCGAAATGTACCCGCGTGAACTGGAGTCCGAATTGATGTACACCACCGCGTGTTGCTTCAAATCGGCGTCGTGCTCCTCGACCCATTCCGTCGAGCCTAGCAGCCCCGGTTCTTCGCCGTCCCAGGCGCAGTAAATGATCGTCCGCTTGGGCCGCCAGCCTTGCTTCATCAAATCGCCCAGCACTCGCGCCTCTTCCAGTTCGACCACCAATCCTGAAATGGGGTCGTCGGCGCCGTTCACCCAAGCGTCGTGGTGATTGCCGCGAATCACCCATTGCTCGGGAGTCTCGCTGCCGGGAATCTTGGCGATGACGTCGTAAATCGGCTTGATATCCCAGTTCGATTTCATTACCAGATGCACCTTCGCCGGACCCGGACCGACGTGGTAGGTGATCGGCAGAGCACCACGCCAGCTCTCGGGCGCAACCGGGCCCTTCAGTGCGGCGAGCAGCGGCTGCGCGTCGCCGTAGGAGATGGGAAGTACAGGGATAGCGGTGATAGTCTTCGCTTCCGTGATCGGCAGGCGTTTTG
Organism: uncultured Acidobacteriaceae bacterium; assembly: GCA_963782505.1. GTDB lineage: Bacteria > Acidobacteriota > Terriglobia > Terriglobales > Acidobacteriaceae > CAVVDY01. The sequence continues at coordinate 241,905 of CAWAKG010000026.1, forward strand.
CGTCTTTGGTGGCGCCTATTCCCGGGGTCAGCGGATCACCCGGATACTCCGTGTCCATCACGCTGCCACGCTGCACGCCGTCAGACGGGCGGTAGGGGCCAGTGGGAAAAAATTGCCCCTCGAAGTACCCGTCATCCCGCGGGTCTGAGTAGATGATGCAGCCGATGGCTCCATGTTCCGCCGCAACCTTGGGCTTGATCCCGCGCCAGGCCGCGCCGTAGCGCGCGATAACGATGGCCCCCTTCACGGAAACACCGAGGCGATCCAGTTCCTCATAATCTTCGCGGACGCCGTAGTTCACATACACCAGGGGCGCGGTAACGTCGCCGTCCCTTGAGTAAGCGTTGTAGGTCGGCAATTGCTCCGAAGTCTGCTGCGATGTGGGATCGATGGCGAGCGGCGATTCCGCCAGCTTGGCGACATACTGCGTCGGCTCCAGTAGCTCCAGATGGCGCTCCTTCGGCGTAGGAAAGAGCACGTCAAAGATCTCGATGTGCGCATCGAACCCATACTGCTTGAACTGCGCCAGCAACCACTCCGCATTGTCCTTGTCGTATGGCGAGCCGACGTTGTGCGGACGAGCGCTGAGCCGCTGCATCGAGTTGCGCATAACGGCAGGATCGGGCATGCCGCGGAACTTCGCCTCCCAATCGCGCTCGGTCGCAGCGTGCGAAGAAGAGTAGCCGTACATGCTGTCGGGTGAGCTGGTCGTGGTGGTTGCAAGGAGCGGTTGCGCAAAGAACAGCGCGATCAGGAGAGAAGCCGAAATACGCGAAATCAAGGTAGCCCTCAGACTGCGTTCCAAAGTTTGGAGCGAAGTTGAGGATTATACGACAGCTACTACCGAAGCCGGGGTTAGTTCGACACGGCACACACCCGCACGGCGAAACCGTCTTCGTCGCAAAGCAGAAGCTCGGTCGTCGAACTCGGACGCTCGGGTAGCGCGGCCCCGCGCTCCAGCGTTGCTTCAATTCGCAAAGCGGGCTTGGACGCAGGGACGAGCATCGTAAGTACACCGCCAGCGTACGACAAGTCGGCGCGGCGCTCGTGGCTGACGACATGGAGCTTCCGTAGCTCCAAAAACTTGCGGTACCACTCCAGCATTTCGCGGTTGTCGGGCACGTTCGCCCATGTCAGCCTGGAGCGCTTGTAGGTCTCCGGATCTTCCGGGTCGGGCACTTCGCTGAAGTCGAAGTCTTTGAACTCGCTGCGCCGGCCTTGGCTGACGGCTTTCTTCAGTTCGGGATCCTCGAAATCGGTGAAGAACTGGAAGGGGGCACTTTCGTCATACTCCTGCCCCATGAAAAGCAGTGGCGTGTGAGGAGCGAGAAGCAGAAGTGCCGCCGCAACTTTGCGCGCGCCGCGCGGCACGAGCGCGGTCAGGCGCTCTCCCTTGGCGCGGTTGCCGACCTGATCGTGGTTCTGGATGCAGATGACGTTCGCCGGCAACGGCACGTGGTTGGCGGGCGTCCCCCGAGGCGCGTCCCAGTATGCGAAGGGTTCGCCCTGGAAGACGTATCCTTGGCGTAGCGCGATTGCGATTTGTTGCGCGCGGCCGAAGTCCTGGTAGTAGCCGGTGCGCTCGCCAGTCCACAACGCGTGCAGCGCGTGATGGAAGTCGTCGCTCCAGACGGCGTTAAGACCGTAGCCTTCTGGAGGAGCCTCGACATAGCGCGAATCGTTCTCGTCCGTCTCGGCGATCACGACGACCTCGCGCTTCAAGCTCGCGGCCAGCGCCTGCACGTGCTCCTGTATCTCCGCAAGAATGTATTTCGGCGAATCGTCCTTGATGGTCTGCACCGCGTCGAGACGCAACCCGTCGAGATGATATTCCCGAATCCAGAACAGGGCGTTCTGCACCACATAGCGCCGCACGTGCTCACCGCCGTGGTCGTCGTAGTTGATCGCTTCTCCCCACGGCGTTTTGTGATGGGCCGTGAAGTACGGCCCGAACATGCGGAGATAGTTGCCCTCGGGCCCAAGGTGGTTGTAGACCACGTCGAGGATGACCGCCAGCCCCAGCTTGTGGGCGGCATCGACGAATCGGCGAAAGGCTGCCGGTCCGCCGTAGTTCGCCTGCACCGCGTATGGCGAGACGCCATCGTATCCCCAGTTGCGAGTTCCGGGAGTGGCCGCGACGGGCATGACCTCCACCACCGTAATGCCAAGGTCTTTCAGATAGGGAAGCTTCTCAATCGCTCCGTCGAAGCTCCCCTCCGGCGTGAACGTGCCGATGTGCAGTTCGTAAATGACATAGTGCTCAAGCGGTAAGCCGCGCCAGCTTTCGTCGGACCAGCTGAAGAGAGATGGATCGACGATCTCTGTTGGACCATGCACACCTTCGGGCAGGAACCGCGACACGGGATCGGGAACTGGCTTGCTGCCGTCGATCAGATACGCGTACCGGTCGCCGGCTCGCGCTTCAGCAATTGCGACAAAGTCCCCGCCTTCCCGGTGCATGAGGATGTCATCTGGCTGCCGGCCCGCGCGCAGCAGCCGTAAGGTGATCTGCCTTGGCACGGGGGCCCAGACGCGAAATTCAACTTGGCTGGCGCGAATGGTGGCGCCGTAGGACGTGATCTGGGTCGCAATATTCACTGTACATCAGACGAAGCACGACGCCTGAGGGATGCACTGCAGAAACCCGAAAGAGTTCACCACAGAGAACACGAAGGGCACGGAGAAGAACGAACAAAATATGTAATTCTCCGTGCTCTCCGTGACCTCAGTGGTGAAAGACTTCCGCTACAATTCTCCGCAATGCCTCGCGTGATTCTCGCATCGGCTTCGCCACGCCGCGCGGAACTGCTGCGCAATGCCGGCATTACGTTCGACGTGGAGCCGGCCAACATCCACGAAGCGCCAATGCCCGGCGAGGCCCCGCTGCCATATGCGCAGCGGCTGGCGCGCGACAAGGCAAGGGCGGTCCTGGCCCGCCACACGGAGGCCCTTGTATTAGGAGCCGATACCGTCGTGGTGGTTGCCGATCAGCTGCTCGAAAAGCCTGCCGATGCCAACGATGCCGCGCGCATGCTGCGCCTGCTGTCTGGCAGAACGCACGAGGTGATCACCGGCGTCTGTCTTGCGGCTTGCGGAGTTGAACGAGTTGAAGCTGAGGTTACGCAGGTCGCCTTTGCCACAATGTCAGAGAGCGAGATTTCCAGCTACATGGCCACCGGCGAGCCGATGGACAAAGCCGGAGCCTACGGCATTCAGGGTATGGCCTCGCGCTGGGTCGAGCGAGTGGAGGGATGCTACTTCAACGTGGTGGGATTGCCCGTGGCAAGGGTGTATCGAATACTGAGAGAATTGCAGCTATAGAGGTCCTTCGACTCGTCATCCGCCTGCGGTCCTCACTCAGAATGACGGCGGGTATTTTAGCGATGCTGCTACAGCGCGTTACGCCTGCTTCTTCTCTTCTGGTGTGGTTGTTGGGTTGCTGGTGCTGGGGTTAGCACCTTCGTTCATCGACGATTTGAAGTTGCGAATGCCCTCGCCTAGTCCCTTGCCCAGTTCGCCCAGCTTCTTGGGCCCAAAGATGAGCAATGCGATGAACACGATGACCGCCAGCTCCGGCAGACCGATCTTTCCGCCAAACATAAAACCTCCCGGTACACAGCCCGGTCTTTTCGTTGCGATCAGGCAAGATGCTGCGGGCTGATCGAATTCTAGGCTTTTGTCATGTCAGCGTCAAAATGCCTATAAACTGGCTATCAGTCCTGCCAGCAGCGCGGCGCGGCGCGGCATCTCGGCAGCGACTAATGACTCCCGCGGCGAATGCGCGCCGTCACCAACGGCACCCAGCCCGTCCAGTGTGGGAATGCCCATGCCGGCAGTGAAGTTTCCGTCCGAGCCGCCGCCCACGGCAATTTCGCTCAAAGAGAATCCAAGCTGCCCAGCCACGGCCTGCGCCTGCCGGAAAAGAGCTACGACCTGGGGCGAGCGTTCCAGCGGCGGGCGATTGATGCCGCCTTCGATGTGCAGCTTGCACTTCTTGTTGACGGCGCGCAGGGCGCGGATCTTGCGCATCATTACGTCGCCGTCAACCTTGCCGGCGATGCGCAGGTCGAATTCGGCTTCCGCCTCTGAAGGCACCACGTTGGTACGCGTGCCCCCGCGAATAATGCCCGGATTTAAGGTGATGCCCCGCTCCAGATTTGTCATGGCCGCGACTGCCTGCACCTGATGCGAGAGTTCGAGGATCGCGTTCTGCCCCTTCTCAAAGTCGAGACCCGCGTGCGAAGCCACGCCACTGACGCGAATGGTGAAGCCGCCCACGCCCTTGCGTGCCGTCTTCAACGCTCCGCCGCGACCGGCCGGCTCGCACACCAGCACCGTCTCGCAGCGGCCGGCGATCTTCTCGGTGATGACGCGCGATGTTTCGCTGCCTTCTTCTTCATCGGACACTAGCAGCACTGTGATTGGCCGGGGAAGCTGCCCCGTCGCGCGCAGTGCGCGGATGGCGAACATCATCTGCACAATGCCGCCCTTCATGTCGAAGACGCCGGGCCCATAGACCAGCCCTTTGCTCTCGCGCCACGGCATCGACGCCAGTGTGCCGGTGCTGTATACGGTGTCGTAGTGTCCCAGCAGCAGGATGGGCTTGCGGCCATGCGCTCCGGCAAACTCGACCTGAAGGTGGTCGCCCGCCTTCTTCTGGCGATGGAGCTTCACGCGCCCACCGAGTTGCAGGAATTGATTGGCCAATACGGCACACAGCTTGTCGCACGCCTCTTTGTCGTGGGTCGGGGATTCGAGCAGGACCAGTTCCTTGAGAGCAGCGACCATCTCAGACATGCGCGGCCTGAGCCAGTCGTGGATTTGCGCAATGCGAGGATTGTCTGGAAGCAAGGTGAGCTTGACCTTCCGGGATATGGTTTGTGACGGAGTATTCATAATGACACCGAGACTAGCGTAACAACTTGAAATGTATAATCTATCGTTTTGAATGCAGGTTATGAGCGACCAGGCAAATCCGGCCCTAGCCGAGAAAACGAGCCTCGATCTTCAGGAGATCCTGCAGATCATTCCGCACCGTTTTCCGTTTCTGCTGATTGATCGCATCACCGAGATCGTGCGCACCAAGCGCATCGTTGCGCTCAAGAACGTGACCATCAACGAACCGTTTTTCGCCGGACACTTTCCCGCGTATCCCATCATGCCGGGGGTGCTGGTGGTCGAAGCCATGGCGCAGGCCGGAGGCGTGCTGCTGTTGTCCGAGTTCCCCGACCGCGAGCATAAGCTGCTGCTGTTCACCGGGATTGAGCGCGCGAAGTTCCGCCGGCCGGTTGTGCCCGGCGACCAGCTTCGCATCGAGGTGGACGTTCTGGTGTGGCGTGGAACCGCCGGCCGCATGCAGGGCAAAGCCTACGTCGCCAACAAACTCGCGTGCGAGGCCGTCATTACTTGCCGCCTGCTGGACCGTGACCGGCAAAAGGCCGAACCGGCAGCCTCTCCCCAACATGCGGCGGAGTCTGCCTAGCCTCGATGAGCATTCACCCGACGGCCATCGTCGATCCCAGCGCGAAGGTTCCCTCCTCCTGCAGCATCGGCCCATATTGCGTCATAGCAGCCGGGGTGGAGCTGGGCGCCAACTGCGAGCTGGGCCCGCATGTGGTGATTGGCGGACCCTCTACATTCGGCCGCGACAACAAGATTTACTCCTTCGCCGTCGTGGGCGGCGATCCCCAGGACGTCACCTACTACAACGAGCCAACGCGTCTGGAAGTCGGTGACCGCAATCAGATCCGCGAATACGTCACCATCACTCGCGGCACGCTGAAAGGCGGCGGCGTTACTCGCGTCGGCAACGACACGCTCATCATGGCCTATACGCACATTGGCCACGATTGCGTGATTGGCGATCACGTCATGCTGGTCAATGCAGCCACGTTGGCCGGTCACGTGACGGTCGACGAGTGGGCCGTGGTGGGCGCGCTCTGCCCGGTACACCAGTTCGTGCGGATTGGCGCACACTCCTACATCGGTGGCGGCACGACCATTACCCAGGACGTGCTTCCCTTCTCCATGACCAGCGCCGAGCGCGACACCCATGCCTACATGCTCAACAAGGTCGGCCTGCAACGTCGCGGCTTCTCACGTGAGCGCATTGCCAGACTCCACCATGCCTTCAAGGTCCTGCTGGCTTCCAAGCTGAACACCTCGCAGGCGCTGGAGAAACTGCGCAGCGAAAGCGACGATGCGGACGTCGCGGCGCTGGTAAGGTTCATCGAGGCCTCCGAGCGGGGCATCATCAAATAAGAGCTTCAGTCTCAGTGGAAGATGGACGCGAAGAAAGCGCCAATCCGGCTGAAGACGCCGCGTTTCTGGTCCGCCTGAGCCGTCTCGACGGTCTGAGCTTTCGCCTCGTTCTTCTTCTGCTTCCCTGGCGGCAACACCACCGGCTGTAAGGGCACGATCTGCGAGTCATCCAACCTCAGGTGCGCAACAATCTCCGTCATGTCAGGCGGCACGTCGTTGCCATGGAAGACGAAGGGCGCGTCAACAGAGAGGTGGCCCGCCGGCATCGCAGGAGCCGACTCATCCATGGCGGCGGCCAGAGCAGCTCCGCTAGTCGGGGGCAGAGGTTTCCTGGCAGGCTCGGCCGGCGGCGCTGACGGATGTGCGACCTGCACTGGCGCGGGCGCCGGGCATCCACAACTCTGATGCTCTCGCGTGGCTCCCTGAATATGCCCCCCCTTGAAGAGCACGGCTTCATCCTGCTTGACCTGATAGCTGGCGTCGCCAATGGCCTCGGACACAACCAGCGCTGATCCATTCAAGGGAAGCGATTGCACACACGTATCGCCGTTCGAGCTCACGCGCAAGGCGACATGAATCCGGCCGGGGCCGGGCAGCAGCAGACGGAAGTCGGGAGTCAGCAGGCTATCGGAGGAAGAACCGATGGGATAGTCGAACTCCAGGTTGCCCGAGTTCACGCTGAACATGAGCCGCCGGCCATTTTCCGATGTCGAGACCGAGAGGCTCGTGCCCGGACACACCAGCACGCTTCCGCCGCGTTCCAGTTTGAGGGTCGCCGTCTGAGTACCGGCGGCGATCTGCGATCCGCTGAGAACGCTGGTGCCCGACCCCGCCAGGATGACGGAACCTTTGACCCGTGCGTCGGTGGCGTAAAGCTCGCCAATGTTCTGCTGGGCGGCAGCGTGGGACACGCCCAGGAAAAGCAGCACTAAGGCGGCCGCAAGCCTCAGGCCCATCCGCGAAATGTGCGAGGAAGAATACAACGTACTGACGATAACACCGCTCCGGAACACCCACCAAACCTGACTGTCGAGCTTTCACAAATCGCTCGTCGACCAAAAAATTGCTTTGCGGCAGCTAGTGGCGCCGCGAGGAAATCAGCGGCGGCATTGAACCCATGCCGCCATGTGTTTAATCTTTGAAACTGAGGCATGGCAATTAAGGCAGGCAGCGGACGTCCCTACCCCAAGCTGATTGTCGGCGAAACCATTAGTGTCGCCGTCGAGACGTTTCGCGCGCAGAAGACGCGCTTCATGCTGACGGCGCTCGGCATGGTGATCGGCACCGCGTCGCTCATCCTGGTTGTGACGATTGGCCTGACAGGGAAGGAATACATCCTGCGTGAGATCCAGGCCATTGGTGCAAACATGATGGTCGCGTATTACCAGGGCGGCAGTATCCATGGAAGCACAGCCAGCGACTATCTCACGCTTGAGGATATGGACGCGGTTCGAAGGCAGGTGCCGGGCATCACCTCGTCCTCACCCATGCTCGAGCTGCACGACCGCATCGCCATTCCGGGAGGCAAGGAGCGCGATGTGCTGATCCTGGGGGTTTCGTCGCAGTATCAGTGGGTGCGTAACCTGGAAATTCTTGCCGGGCGTTTCTTTGACGACAACGACGTGCGGGCGCGCAGCAAGGTCGCGGTGATTACGCTGAATCTCGCGACCCGGCTTTATGGAACGCCGGACGCGGCGGTGGGCCAGGAGATCAGGCTGCAAGGATTGCCGTTCGTCATTGTGGGGGTATTCAAGGAGCGAGTCGACACCTTCGGCCAGTCGGAGATCTCCGAAGAAACGATCCTGATCCCGCACACCGTGGCGCGCTTCTTCATGTCCGATGACGCGGTCAAGCAGATCTTCTTTTCGGTTGCCGACTCCCGCGAAGTCCCACGTGCGACGGAGCAGATTCTTCAGGTGCTCAAGTCGAGGCATCGGCCGGAATCCGTCTACAAGGTCGATAACCTGACCCAGTTGCTCAGCGTTGCCAGCAAAACGGCGAATGCGTTGACCACGGTACTACTGCTGATTTCGGTCCTGACTCTGCTGGTGAGCGGTGTGGGAATTATGAACATCATGCTGGCGACGGTCACGTCGCGCATCCGCGAGATCGGCGTGCGCAAGGCCGTGGGAGCGACCAGCCACGAAATCCGGGCCCAGTTCCTGGCGGAATCGATGATGATCTCGCTCGCCGGCGGAAGCCTGGGTATCGTCGCCGGGCTGGCCCTGCCCTTTTCGCTACGCTTTCTCACCGACTATCGTGTTCCCGTCTCCGGGTGGTCGGTGATCATTGCGATTCTGGTCTCGTCGATCGTGGGCGTGCTGTTTGGCACCGTTCCCGCCGCCCGCGCCGCCCGGCTCGATCCGGTGGAAAGCTTGCGGTATGAATAGGGCGAACCTCACCTTAGATCGAGGGTCTTCAGGTACTTTCGAAAATCTCCCCCCAGATCCTCACGCTTCAGGGCAAACTCGACCGTGGCTTTCAGCATGCCCAGCTTGTCGCCGGTATCGTAGCGCTTGCCCTCGAAGGTGTAGCCGTAGATCTTCTCCTGCTTCAACAGTCGCTTCAGTCCGTCAGTGAGCTGTATTTCCCCGCCCTTACCGCGATCGGTGGAATCCAGGATGTCGAAGATCGCAGGAGTCAGGATGTAACGGCCAATAATGGCGAGATTGGAAGGGGCTTCTTCGGGCTTGGGCTTCTCGATCAGGTCTCGCACTTCGTACAGGCGGCCATCATGTGTGCCGGTTGGCTTTGCGTCGAGAACTCCATAGGCGGAGATCGCCGGGCCGTCCACCTGCTGAGTGGCTAGCACGGAGGATTCGGTCTCGTTGTAGACCGCGATCATCTGCTTCAGGCAAGGAACCGGCGCTTGGATGACGTCGTCGGGAAGAATGACCGCGAAGGGCTCATCACCGACCAATTCGCGCGCCATTAACACAGCGTGTCCCAATCCCATCGCCTCTTTCTGGCGAACGTAGGCGACATGCACCATGTCGGAGATTTGCCGGACCTGCGCAAGCAGGTCGGTCTTGCCGCGCTCTTCCAGCATCTTCTCCAGTTCGTAGCTGACGTCGAAATAGTCTTCAATGGCGCTCTTGCCGCGACCGGTAACAATAATGATCTGGTCGCAACCGGAAGCCAGCGCCTCTTCCACGCCGTATTGAATGATGGGCTTGTCCACCAGCGGCAGCATCTCTTTAGGCTGCGCTTTGGTGGCGGGGAGAAAACGCGTGCCGAGACCGGCAGCCGGGAACACCGCTTTACGAACTTTCTTCGGCATTAAGCCTCTTTCCGAGAGACCGAGGATAGCGGGCCAGACCCGGCCAACCCGCAGCAATAAGCATACAGATGGTGAGTAGAAGTTGCCGGGCGGATTGAGGTAAACACCGCTTCAGGGGACGTCGGCCTTCAGCGGGCCGCGAAGCGTTCCAAATCAGCGGTGCGGTGGCGCCGGCCCTGAGCTGGCGAATGAGCGGCCAGCGTTCGATCAGTCCCTTAATCATCTCACCCCTCAATTTGGAAGCGACAGACTGGATAAACGGTCGCGTGTGATTTTGGCCCACTGATGCGAGTGCTCGTTCCGACTCGCAAGGCAAAGCCCGAGCAATTATTGACCATGGAGTATCACCTCCAACCATACGGAATTGCGCCTTATCACCGGCTTAGCACATCCCTCAGCGGCATGCGTCACACACGTCTGTGACGGATTCCCCCAATGATTTCATTGATAGCGCCTCCTTTCCGGTGATAGCGTAGGAGCTTTAACAATAGCAAGCTCCGCTTACCGATAGGCGTCGGGCTATATTTCTGGAGGTATCTGTGTCGTCTTCATCGTTTAACGGAATCCCCCTGCCCTCAACCGGAACCAAGATTACCTACCGCGCCGGAAAACTCGTCATTCCGGACAATCCGATCATTCCTTTCATCGAAGGGGACGGAACCGGACGCGACATTTGGAAGGCATCGGTGCGTGTCTTTGACGCGGCTGTCGAGAAGGCTTATGACGGCAAGCGCAAGGTTGCCTGGTACGAAGTCTTCGCCGGCGAAAAGGCCATGGACCGTTTCAAAACCTGGCTGCCCGACGAGACGGTCGAGGCATTCCGCGAGCTGCGCGTGGGCATCAAGGGCCCGCTGACCACGCCGGTCGGGGGCGGCATCCGCTCGCTCAACGTCGCGCTGCGTCAGATCCTCGATCTCTACGCCTGCGTGCGGCCGGTGAAGTACTACCAGGGCATCCCGTCGCCGGTGAAGCATCCCGAGCGCATGAACATTGTGATCTTCCGCGAGAACACGGAAGACGTCTACGCCGGCATCGAGTGGAAGGAAGGCACGCCGCTGGCGAAGAAGCTGATCGACTTCCTCAACAACGAGATGCTTGCGGGAACCAACAAGCGTGTGCGCGAAGACTCCGGCGTGGGCATCAAGCCCATGTCTATTACCGGAACCAAGCGCCTGGTTCGCATGGCCATCGAGTATGCGCTGAAGAACCATCGCAAGACGGTAACGCTGGTCCACAAAGGCAATATCCAGAAGTTCACCGAAGGCGCCTTCCGCGAGTGGGGCTATGAGCTGGCTACGCAGGAGTTTCGCGATCTGGTGGTGACCGAGCGCGAGAGCTGGATCATCGACAATCTCGATCGTAATGAGGGGCTCTCGGTTGAGGAAAACGCCAAGATGGTCGAGCCGGGCCTGGAGTTTGCGCCGCCCGACTTCCGCGAGCAGTTGCAGCGCGAGGTCAAGGGCGTGCTCGACAGCATCTACGCCACGCACGGCAAGGGCAAGTGGAAGTCGAAGCTGATGGTCAACGACCGGATCGCCGACAGCATCTTCCAGCAGATTGTTACGCGGCCGGACGAGTATTCGATTCTCGCAACTCCCAACCTGAACGGCGACTACATCTCGGATGCGGCCGCAGCCCAGGTCGGCGGATTGGGCATTGCTCCGGGCGCGAACATCGGCGACCAGCATGCGATCTTCGAGGCCACCCATGGGACCGCACCGAAATATGCGGACAAGGACGTCATCAATCCCGGCTCGGTGATGCTGTCGGGCGTCATGATGTTCGACTTCATGGGCTGGACGGAAGCGGCGCGGCTGATCGAAGACTCGATAGAGCGCACCATCCAGGAAAAGAAGGTCACATACGACTTCGAACGCATGCTGGAGGGCGCCACCAAGGTGAAGACCAGCGAGTTCGCGTCGCACATAATTCACAATATGCAGCCGCTGCTTGAGATGGCTGCACACTGAAGTATGTCTTTTGATGGGTCATTCCGGGCGGCCTCCCCGGCATGAAGAGCCTGTTCGTACGGGCACGGACCGGAATGCGGTTCCACATCGTTTATCTTGCCGCGCATGCGGCCTTGCGGAGTAAGACATTATGCGTAAGAAGGTAACTGTAGTCGGCTCTGGCAACGTCGGAGCTACCGCCGCGCACTGGATGGCGGCCAAGGAGCTTGCCGACATCGTTCTGATCGATATCATTGAAGGTGTCCCGCAGGGTAAGGGTCTTGACCTGCTTGAGGCCATGCCCATCGAAAAACGGGACTCCTACGTTGTGGGCACAAATGACTACGCCGACACGGCAAACTCTGACATTGTGGTAATCACCGCCGGCATTCCCCGCAAGCCGGGGATGAGCCGCGACGATCTGCTCAACACCAACTACAAAATCATGAGCGACGTGGTGGGCAAGGTGGCGCAGTACTCGCCGAACTGCATCCTCATCATCGTCTCCAATCCGCTGGACGCCATGGCCCAGGCGGCTTACAAGCAAAGCGGCTTCTCGCGCAATCGAGTCATTGGCATGGCTGGGGTGCTCGATTCGGCGCGCTTCCGCGCCTTCATTGCTGCTGAGCTCAAGGTTTCGGTGGAAAATGTCACCGCCTTTGTGCTCGGCGGCCACGGCGACACCATGGTTCCGCTGCCACGGTACTCCACGGTCGCCGGCATTCCGATTACCGAGCTCATCGAACCCACGCGTCTGGAGCAATTGGTCCAGCGCACGCGTGACGGCGGAGCCGAGATCGTGAAGTACCTGAAGACCGGCAGTGCTTACTACGCGCCGTCCGCGGCGACGACCGAGATGGTCGAGGCCATCCTGAAGGACAAGAAGAAGATCCTGCCTTGCGCTGCTTATCTGGAGGGCGAGTACGGCATCAACGGCCTGTTCGTCGGCGTTCCCTGCAAGCTGGGAGCGGGCGGTATCGAGGATATCGTACAGATCAAGCTGACTCCGGACGAGCAGGCTGCGCTACAAAAGAGCGCAGATGCGGTGAAGGAACTGGTCGGAGTGATCGGCGCCTAGAACGATCGTTGCAAGCACAATCCCGCTTTGCGAGGCGGGATTTTGTTTGCGTCAGCCACCGGCGCGCGTACCGTGCCCGCTGCTATGATCTCTGCCAGCCAATGACGCAGCCGGAGCACGAACCAGAACCATCGGGACGCGAGTCGCGCAGCCTCGGACGCATCGCATTAGCCTGGGGATCGCTGGCCCTGGCAGCCGCCGAAAGCCTTTGTGTCGCCGCCGTCGGGCTGAGCGGTATACGCGTCGCCATTGGATTAGGTTCGCTGATCGTGGCGAGCGGCCCGGCAACCGGCTTTCACCGCGAAGCGCTACGCATTCCGTTCCTGGCGGTCGGCACCGCAGGCGCACTGCTGACCCTGCTCTTGTTATGGAATGAGCAGCGGCTGCGCAGCAATCCTTCGGCCGCGTGGAGAATTCAGCCCTTCACCCCAGCGCAGAGAAGGCGGCGGATTCTGGAATTGTCACTGGCAATTCTGACGCTGGTGCTGGTCGCAGCAGAGTTGATCACCCACCCCTGGTTTCACCGCGAGTAATCGGCGAAAAATTTGAAGCGGGTTTAAGTCTTGGTGTGTCCCAGTGCCTTTATGTCGCCGGCTGAAGCCGGCTCAGGATCTTGAAAAAAGCGCGGACGCGGAGCTAAAGCTCACTCTGCCCAGTGCCCGGACTGCAATTCTTCAACCGCTCTAACTGCGAAACCCCCTCACCGCAGAACGGGCCCGCTATTGCACCTGAAGCTTCAGATTCGCGCTCTTGTCGGCCTTGACGATGACGTTTTCGCCCTTGGCGAGATAGGGCCGCAGCACGTCGGGATTGCCCCAATCCAGGTCCCAGCCATTCTTGATCGCCACCGCGGTGTATTGTCCGGGAACGACCTGGCGCAGCGTAAAGGTCCCGTCGCTGTCGCTCTCATCGCGGCGATAACGTTGCTTATCGCGAAGGTCATCGTCCGGCACGAGAAGCACCATCGCTCCCGGCGACGGCTTGTCATTCTGAAGCACGGTGCCGCTCACGCTCGCCGACACGCGCGTCGCCGTGCAAACCACTCTGGCCGAGGCTCCAGGCGCAAGCGTAATCTCCGAGCCCAACACCTTCGCGTTCTGCGCGATGATTCGGGTAATGATCCAATCCTGCGCCCCATACAGCACCGCCTGATAGGTGCCCGGGCGCACTTCATTCTCCTTCAGTCCGAACAGCCCCTTATCGGAAACCTTGCTTGTCCAGCGATCGCTCGTTTCCTCGTTGCGAAGCTCGAAGTAGGCCGTTCCGCGAGGGGCAGCTCCCTGGTATGTCACCAGGCCGGTGACCGTGGCCATTGCAGGGGAATCGCTCGCCGAGATTTCCATGTCGCCATAGACATCGACGTCACGAAACCAACCGGCCTTGCCTCCCGAGCTTTCGGAAGCGCTGCCTGGGATTTCGACTTCATAGTGCCCGGGCGCCAGGCCCGCAAACTCATACACTCCCTGGCCGAATCCATAGCCTTGGCTGGCGAAGACAGGAATCTGCAGGCCATCAAAGATCCGTTGCATGATGGATGGCGGAGGCCCCTGCTGAGGCCTGTCGCCGCTGATTTTCAAATGTGCTGCGGGCACGGCACGCAGGATGACGTCGGCGGTGAATCGCTCACCGGCGTGCAGCGTGATCGGGCTGGCCTGAGAGGAGTCGTCCGCGTCGGGATAAAACGTCAGCGGATAAGCAACATCGAGTTCGGCTGCCTCCTGATGCACGCGGGCGGCAGTATCGGGATCGAGCTGACCTTGCGACTGCCGGGCGCTCTGCGGCACAGACTGCGCATACCAGGGCCGCCCGGAGATTGCCACGTAATAGGTCCCCGGATCCAGGTGCGGAAAGTGGTAGTAGCCCTGATCATTGCTGCCGGCGTTGCTGATTGCTACCGGGCGGCGGATGCCAGCTACCTCGTCCATTTTGAACAATTGTGCCGTTGCGTTGCGCACCGGCTCATTCTGGTCGTCGATGACCTGGCCGCGAATCGAAGCGTCGGGTTGCAGACGGAATACGATGTTCCGCGCGTCCAGGTCGGCCCCCACTGCTATCCCGGTGAAGTAGTTGCCATGCTGATTGAGTCCCTGAGCGCGGTATCCCTGGCCGCTGGCGCTGAGGATGTACTTGCCCGGCGCAACGGATGGAAAACTGAACTGTCCGTTGCTGGAAGTCCGCCCGTCCAGCGGAGGACCTCCTTTGTCCGAAGTGAGTGAGACGAGAATCCCGGGCAGGGGTTGTCCGGTTATTGAATCCAGCACAACTCCCGCCACCGGGTAGCCCTGTGAAGCCATGGCGGCAACCGAAGATGCCAGGACCAGGCCCATCGGCAAAAGGACAAGAAAACTTGTGAGCAGGCGACGCACCATTCACTCCGAAGCCGTACCCGTCTGTATCAGTTGCGCTGCAGCCTTTGTCGTTTGGCCCGGGCTGATCGTCACTGGGGTGGCCTGGGAAGAGTAGGACTGCAGCACCTCGGGATTTGAGTATTCCACGCCTTCGGGCTGGTCGAAGGCATACAGCAAATACTCACCCGGGGCGACCCCATTGATCTGGAATTGTGCGGGGGTTGAGGCATTAGGCGTGTAGAACGACGTGCTATGCGGCATACCGCGTCCACGCGCCGGAACTAGCAGCGCCATCCCAGCCGCGGCGGCAGTCGAATTTACTTTCGCGCTCAGCAATCCACCATCGTTGCGCAGGGAAAGCTCAATGGTGCAGGAATCGCCGGCGGTAACCACCAGATCATCCGATAGCAGGTTGGTGTTGCCGCACAGGGCCGAAGCCACGTACCAGCCACCATAGGCGGAGATGTCCGCGATGTAGCGGCCCGGCTCAACCGCGCGCAGGCTCAGCGTGCGATTGCCCTTGGTGCCGCCGGGCACGGAATAAGCGTCTGTGCCTCCCGGATCGGTAGCGATGAGATGTACCGACACTGGAGGCGAATCGTATGCATCCCGAGCCAGAACAAAGCTGGGCGATCTTGGCGATTGAGCCGTGTCCTGCGAGCGGTCTTCAATTTGCGCATGGATGGGGATTGAAACTGCCGGTTGCAGCGGCAGGTGCAGGTTCGGCAGATCTTTCTCTACCGTGAGGCGAACGTCGGCCCTCAACTGCTGTTCACCCAATTGGGAATATGCCTTCAGACGATAGCTGCCTGCGGGCAGGCGAACCTCAAATTCGCCAGTGTCGTGATGAAAGCGTACGCTCGCACCCACGAAATCTCCGGCAGAGTTCTGCACTTGCAGGCTCGCTCCCTGGCCTGGCGGGAATCCGGTGACCATACCTGAAACCACGTATACCGGCACGCGATTCAGAACCAGGTCGGCTTCAACCTTCTGCCCGGAAGTTACCTGGATGGGCGAAGCCGATGCCAGGTCCGGCGCCTGAGGATAGTAGATTCCCTGCCACCCGGTACGCGGCACTTCCGGATCGCTGAACAACATCTCGCGGGTTGGCACGTCCGGTCCGGCGGAAACATAGTAGCTACCCGGTTGAAGGTTAGCGAAGCGATACATGCCGTCTTCATCACTTGTGGCAGAACTTTTCGACTCCATGCGCCAGACACCGTTGCGCAAGGTACGCCGAGTCAGCCGCACACCGACCGATTCGATGGGCTGGCCATTCACGTCGGTCAGACGCCCAAAGATCACGTTCTCAGCAGCCAGCTTGATGACGACGGAGTCGCTGTTGGGGCCGGCATCCACAAACTGTGCGGACCGGAAGGAGCCTCCCGTTTCGTGCCCGTTAAAGTAGCCAGGTTTTTGCGCGGAGATCGCATGTTGCCCAGCGGGAACGCCATCGATCGAGAACGCTCCAGTGCTATCGCTGAAGGCGTACCGCATGGGAGTGCCTGACAACGTAACCAGCGCTCGCGCTATTGGTTCGCCGGTTCCGGCGTTGACCACCGTGCCTGTGACGGTGTACTTCTGCGCATTGCTTGAGCCTGGAGCAGCAGCGCCGCTTCCGTCCTGCGCGACAACGGGGCATGGCATAAGCACCAGACACACCCACGCAATGAGCGCTAATAGCCACGGTCCGAGACGCGACGGACCGGAGCCACTCTCGCAAACGCGAACAGCATTGGAGCGGTGGAAAGACATGAACCGGAATGCGCAATGGCCGCGCGCAGACGGCCTCGCCTCCATGTTAAGCCAACAGGGCCGAGCGTGGGTTAGACGTCTGCCGGGCTGAACGGTTTAGCGCTTCGCACTGGCTCGCTTCTGTGAGCGCGCGATGAAGACCTCCTGGCTGTTGAAGGCATTCTTCCTGCCGGCGCTCTCATCGCGCACATACTTGCCGTCAGGCAGCATGTGCCGCGCTTTGGCCTGCTCCTTCAGGTAGGTTCCCAGAATCTCGTCGCGCACCGTTTTGATGAGCTTCGGATCGCCCACCGGGAAAATGACCTCGACGCGGCGGTTGAGATTGCGCGGCATAAGATCGGCGCTTCCCAGATAGACCTCCTCGTCTCCGCCATTGTGGAAGAAGTAGATGCGGCTGTGTTCCAGGAAGCGGCCGACAATGCTGGTGACCGTGATGTTTTCGCTCACCTCCGGCACGCCCGGCCGCAGGCAGCAGATGCCGCGCACCAGCAACTGGACCTTCACCCCCGCCTGTGAAGCGCGGTAAAGCTCCTTGATCATCGACGGGTCGACCAGGGCGTTCATCTTTAGAATCAGATGCCCGCCGCGACCAGCCTTCTGGTGTTCGATTTCCCGGTCGATGAGTTCGACAAAGCGGTCGCGCAACGAAACCGGGGCCACCAGCAGCTTGCGATACTTCGTCTTCGCGGAATAGCCGGTGAGGAAATTGAACAAGTCGGTGCAATCGGCGCCGATGTGGTTGTCGCAGGTCAACATACCGATATCGGTGTAGAGTTGCGCCGTGACCGCGTTGTAGTTGCCGGTGGAGAGGTGGGCGTAACGCCGGATTACATCACCTTCGCGCCGCACCACGAGCAATGCCTTGCAGTGCACCTTAAGGCCCATCAAGCCATACACCACGTGTACGCCATATTCTTCAAGCTTGCGCGCCCACCCGATGTTGCTCTCTTCGTCGAAGCGGGCCTTCAACTCAAGCAAAACGGCGACCTGCTTGCCGGCCTCTGCCGCCTCCAGCAGAGCGTCGACCACAGGAGCGTTTCTGCCGACACGGTAGAGGGTAACTTTGATCGCCAGCACGTTAGGATCGCGCGCTGCCTTTTGCAGCAACGTGATGACCGGCTGGAACGACTCAAACGGATGCTGCATCAGGATGTCGCCTCGGCGGATGGCGCTGAAAATGTCTTCATCCTCTTCCTTGGTCAAAGCCAGTGGCATCGCCGGAACAAACGGCACGTACTTCAAGTCCGGCCGGTCGATCCGCGCCAGCTGCCGCACCCGCACCAGCGATAGAGGCCCGGAGATCTTGTACACATCTTCCGGCTCTAATTCCATGTTGGTAGCCAGGATCTCCAACACCGATGCGGGCATGTTCTCGGTAATCTCCACGCGCACCACATCGGCAAACCGCCGTTGCCAGACGCCTTCCTCCACCACCTCCAGCAAATCGCCGGCTTCCAGGTCCTGGATGGCAACGTCGGCATCACGTGTGACGTGGAAAGGATGCGCCTCGAGAATCTCCATTCCCGGAAACAGCGCCGAAAGGTTCGCCGTCACTACTTGCTCGATCCACACAAAGCCTTGCTCTTTGCCGGTGGTCCGCGCCTTGGACTTCATCTTCGCTCCAGGCGCAACGGGTACCAGCGCGGGCAGCGTGTCGGGAATCTTGACGCGCGCGAAGTGCTCAATCCCTTTGGGATCGCGCAGCAACACGGCCAGGTTCAGGCTGAGGTTAGAGATGTGCGGGAAGGGGCGGCCGGGGTCGAACGCCAACGGCGTCAATGTGGGAAAGACCGTGTCCTGAAAATAGCAGTTGACTGTGGCCAGCTGCTCATCGCTCAGCTCCGCATATTCGAGAATGCGAATACCCGCGTTGTTTAGCGCCGGCACCAGCTCGCGGCGCCAGGTATCGTACGAACCTCGATACATACGAATGACCGAGGCGCGAATGGCGCGCAGCTGCTCCGTCGGAGTCATGCCGTCGGGCCCCGTCTCCACCACGCCCTTTTCGATCTGCCGCTTCAGACCCGCCACCCGCACCATGAAGAACTCGTCGATGTTCGAGCCCACGAACGACAGGAACATCAGCCGGTCGAGCAGCGGGTTGGACGCATCCTGCGCCTCTTCCAGCACGCGCCGTTGAAAGTCAAGCAGGCTGAGCTCGCGATTGAGGTAAAGCTCGGGATCGTCAAGGTTGACGGCAGCGGCAACCGTTGCGACTTCGTTGGGGGAAGCTGCTCCGTTGGTCGGTTCGGCTACCGGAACCGGCTTACGCCGGGGCTTCGAAGCGGGAATGGTCTTTGCTGTGCTGGCCATAGTTTTAGGGAAGGAGCTGGTGATGCGCCTTATTCTATTGCGAACGGGCAGGAATGCCCATAGATTCGCCGCAATTTCGCCGGTTTCATAGAGTTTTGATCTGGTTAACGATTTGTTAGAAAAACGAGTTTCGCTAACTCAACAGGGCTGGAGGATGGGTAGCGACGGGCGGTCGCATATTTCACAACTGCGTGCATGTAGCGCAAAGAAGATGCGCAGATAGCGGCGTATACGCGCGCTGTGCGATACTGAATCCGCCAGCCTTTCGAGCCGGGATGGCGGAACTGGCAGACGCAGCGGACTCA
>CAWAKG010000027.1:0-9238 GCA_963782505.1 uncultured Acidobacteriaceae bacterium
TGAGCGAGCGACGGCGCCGCCATCCACAAAACAGCGACAACCACCCCGATGACGATCGGTCCCGAGCCGATGATCAGAATCTTCGCGATGTCGTTGCGGCGTGGCATTATTTCTTTAGGACCATTTGTTCTTCTTCGATTTGCAAGGGTTCGGCTTTAGCCGTTTGTTGAAGGGCGCGCCTTCAGGCGCGCCGGGATCTTGTTGCTGAGCCTGAAGGGGCGGGCCTTCAGGCCCGCCGAAAGCCTGCTCCGTATGTGGCTTTAGCCACTGCGGGACCTCGCCTTTCGGGCTGCCGTGGAAGGCGGAACAGTATGGATATTCTTCAGCTCGTTCTACCAGCGTTCTGCCCACAGGGTTGCGATAGATGTATCCCACATGATTCTGGTAATCACGCCAGTCTCTGATGCGGTGGTCAGAAAATCCGGTCTGCCAGATTTCCATGTTGGACTCCAGTTCCTTCTTGGCGCGAAAAGAAAAGCCACCTTTAACAAACTGAACAGCTCTCTCCAAGGTCACAGAAGGCGTGATCAGGATGTGGAAGTGTCCCGGCATGAGGACATATTCATGCAAGTGGTAAGCGCGGCCGCGATAGCTCTGAAGGATCTCCATGAACAACTCCGCCCATGCAGGCTTGTTGAATACAGCGCGCCGCTGCCATGTCTGGGAAGTGACAAAGTATGTGTATCCAGCTTCGGTTTTTTGTCGAGTCGGTCTCAAGTTCGAATGCCCTCAGCGGCTAAAGCCGCAATTCTTGCTGGCCTTTTCGGCGCGCCTAAAGGCGCGCCCCTTCAAACTCTCATTTCCCCTTCCACTCCTCCATCATGTTCACAAAGTCCTTGAACAGGTAGTGCGAGTCGTGGGGGCCGGGCGCGGCTTCGGGGTGGTACTGCACGCTGAACAGCGGCAGCGAGCGGTGGCGCAAGCCTTCCAGCGTGTTGTCGTTCAAATCGATGTGCGTCAGGTCGACTTCGCTCTGCTTCAGCGAATCGGGATCGACGGCGAAGTTGTGATTGTGCGCCGTGATCTCGATCTTGCCGGTCGCCATTTGCTTCACCGGATGATTGCCGCCGTGATGTCCAAAGCGCAGCTTGTACGTCTTGCCGCCGAGCGCGAGGCCGATCAACTGATGCCCCAGGCAGATTCCGAAGATCGGCACTTTGCCCATCATGCGGCGAATGCTCTCCTGGGCGTAGGTCACGGGTTCAGGATCGCCCGGGCCATTCGACAGGAAGACGCCGTCGGGTTTTAGCGCCAGAACATCTTCCGCACTCGTTGTCGCCGGAACCACGGTCACCCGGCAGCACTCGCCCACCAGGCGTCGCAGAATGTTGTGCTTGATGCCGTAGTCGTACGCCACCACGTGATACTTGGGCGGAGCGTCCTTCACGCCGACCACTTCGGTTGGCTCGTAGGAGCGCACGCCTTCCTCCCACTCATAGACGCGTGGGGTGGTGACTTCTTTGGCGAGGTCGGTGCCGTCCATTTTCGGGATCGAGCGCGCCTTGGCAACCAGCTTTTGGGGGTCGCTCTCCAGGGTCGAGATGACGCCGCGCATCACGCCGTTGTCGCGCAGATGGCGTACCAGCGCTCGGGTATCGATCTCGGCCAGCACGGGAATCTTGTAGCGCTCGAGGTATTCTTCCGCGACCTCCTGCGAGCGCCAGTTCGAGCTCATACGTGAGAACTCGCGCACGATCAGCCCTTCGATGTATGGACGCGTGGCCTCGTTGTCGTCGGGGTTGGTGCCGTAATTTCCGATTTCAGGATTGGTGAGAACGACTATCTGCCCGGCGTAGGAGGGATCGGTAAAGATTTCCTGGTAGCCGGTGATGGAAGTATTAAAAACGACTTCGCCGTAGCATTCGCCCTTTGCGCCGTAGCCTTTGCCTTGGAAGATTCGTCCGTCTTCCAGCGCAAGCACTGCTTGCATCGCGTCTCCGATGAGTGGATTTTAGAGATTTTATCAGAGTGCGATTACGGTTTGTCGTGGCTGCCCAGATCGCCGATCACCTTCCCGGCGCCGTCCTTCGCTTTTGCCAGCCGGCGGCGCCCTTTTCGGCAGTGGCCTTGGCGAAGTCGCGATCAGCGCAGCAGTACGCTGGCATCGCGTTTGGCGGCGAGCGCGGTCACAGAGACGAACTCCAGGACTGCGACGAGGAGGTTGCGGCTAAGCATCCAGAACCATCCGTGCTGCGCCTCTAAGGCTTGACGCACTGAAAGTATTGAATGTAGGAACCTTCGATGTTGTTTGTGATGGCTCCCCCGACAAGAAAGTCCTGGTACCTGAACTCGCCCGACTCCACGGTGAGCGGCATGTCGCATACTCCGCGTTCTTTCTCCACTCTGAAGCCCGAGTCCACCAGCAGCTGGCGTAATTCAGCCGGCTTGTATTCGACTTTATGATCGGGGTGGATGAATCCGCCGCCCATCCATGCAGTATGCAGAACGGTGAGCAGCCGGTTGGGCGTATCGAGGCAAAAATGGCCGCCCGGCTTTAGCACGCGAAATGCCTCCGCGCACATTCTTTGTCCCTGTTCAGGCGTGACGTGCTCAATGCTTTGACCCGACCAGACAAGGTCAACACTCGTGTCCGGTATTCCGATGAGGTCAGTCATATCCTGGTACCGCACGACGACCTCTCCTCCGTCGTCCAGCATCTCCAGATTTACCTCCTGGAAGTCGCGATACCGTTCCTCAGTGGGCAGGTCAATCAATACCAGCCGCCGGAACCGATGGGGATACCCCATGTGGTAGAGCGGAGCATTGGCCCCGCCAAGATCAAGGATTACATCCCCGGGCGGCAACAGGTAACGCACCAATTTCATGCGCGCATTGTGAATGATGAAAAGATGCAAATCGATCGCATGATCTGAGAGACTGTCAAGGCCGGCTTTGGTAAGTAAGAGCGCGGCGGCGATACTCGAGGCACCCTCCGCCTGCCCCATGCGAGTTCGGAAGTGGGCAATCTGCTCGGGCGCCGCACTGGAATCGAACAAAAGCTCATGGAGCGTTCGGAATCTGGTTTCGAAGTTGTCGTTCGTAGGCATGCACAGCTCCAAGGATTGTAATTCCAGCCGTCAGGTTTGCCCGGCAAGGGTGATTTCCTTGTCAACTCTAGTAACTCCGGCAATCTTACATCTAGGGAGCGCCCTGAATTTGTGACTCAGTCCATTGAATGTCAGCTGAATGTCAGCCGGAAAACACCGCCGGCACATCCGCTCCCGCCTTTGCTGTTCGCTCCGGACGGCGGACTTGCGGAAACGGGCAGTTCCGAGAATGACTATTGCAATTTGCCCAGCTTGTCGAACGGCCAATAGCCGAACACCGCTTTGCCGTAGATGTACTCTTCGTTGACGGGGCCGAAGTCGCGGCTGTCGTTGGAGAGATTGCGGTGATCGCCCAGCAGGAAATACGAATGCGGTGGAACCACGATCTCTGAATACGAACGGGTATCCCAATAATCTTCCGGTACGTAGGGCTCGGGCAGACGGCGACCGTTCACATAGACCACGCCGTTATCGATACGAATCTGATCGCCGGCGACGGCGATGACGCGCTTGATGTAGCTCTTCGAGACGTCGCGGGGATAGCGAAAGACAACCACGTCGCCGCGGTGGATCGGCTCCAGCTTGTAAACGAACTTGTTGATGAAAACGCGTTCCTGGTCGGCCAGCGTCGGCATCATGCTGGTCCCTTCGACCTTCACCGGTTGATACAGGAAGATGATGAAGAAGATCGAGACCGCCAGCGAAATCGCAATATCGCGCGCCCAGGCGGTCAGCACGGGTCTGGCGCCGTGTGAGTTTGGTTGACGATCGCTGCTGGTTGCCTGGAGAGGACCGTTATGAGTTTCCTTCATCACCTGTACCTTAGACGCTTTGCGATGCATTACAGCTGCGGAAACGTCGTGCAGCCCGAATGCGACAGAATCTTCCTTCCTCCCCAAACGTGCGAATGATGGGGGTGGTGCTTTGCGACACTGTCAACGTTCCTTTCCATATAGAATACCCGCAAGAGGCTCAACGATGCGGAAACTCGTTTTGCTGACAGTGGTGGCGGCGTTCACGGTCTTAGCCCTTGCACAGGGGGACCATGTCCCGGCTTACAACACGGCGCCTCCCCAGCCGGGCGAGGTTATGCCCATCCTGCCGCCGGACCAGCGTGTCGGAGAAATGTTCAAGTACTCCTATCAGGTCAAGGCCTATGAGCTGGCCGCGAAGATTCCCGGGGTGATCAACCAGCTGCCGTGCTATTGCTACTGTGAGCGCATCGGCCACAAGAGCCTGCACACCTGTTACGAGAGCGATCACGGGGCGCATTGCGGCATCTGCATGAAAGAGGTGTTCTACGCCTATGAGCAGACCAAGCTGCACAAGACGCCGGCCCAGATTCGCGCCGGGATCATCAAAGGTGAGTGGAAGTGGATCGACCTTGATGAGGCAGCCAAGATGGATTAGGAGCCCAGGTTGCCACGTCAGGTGAGTTGACGGCGACCGTGATTGCGGGTAAGAATCTCCATCTAATCAGCAGATCGAGGCCTATCCCGGGCCGTAGTCGGCAGGTTTGCCATGAATCGCCTCATGGGGACGGCGGGATGAACAAAAAAAACCCAGTGGCCCGCAAACGGGCTTCTGCTAAGTCTGGCGCTAACAATCGATTAGCTTCCATGAAAGATTCGGACAAGTCTCGCTCACGCAAGCCGATGAAGGTTTCCGACGATCCCCGGTTCACCCAGGCTGTGCAGCAGTATGAAGCCGGCCTCAAGGCGATGCAGACGCACAAATACGACCGTGCGAAAGTGTGCTTTGAAAAGGTAATTGGCGGCGCGAGCCCTGAGCTCTCCGATCGCGCAGCCGTTCATCTCAATACCTGCAACCAGCACTTGAGCCACATCGCCAATCAGTTCAAGACTGCGGAAGAGCAGTACGATTACGCCATCTCGCTCATGAACATGGGCGACTATCTTGCGGCGCGGGAGAACTTCGAAGCCCTGGTAGGCAAGTATCCCCAGCTCGACTTCATCTGGTACGGGATGGCCGCGCTGAACTGTCTCATGGGGCATTTTCCGGAGTCCATCACCAGTTTGAACGAGGCGATCCGTTTGAATCCGGCCAACCGTTTCCAGGCACGCAACGACTCTGATTTCAAAAGCCTGTCTGACGACCCTCGCTTTACGGAACTGCTTTATCCTGATACCAGTGCCGAAGTGCCTCCGGATTCGCAGAACTGGCACTTCTAAGCGCAGCACTGCCAAGCAATGCCGATTGCACGCCAGCTCGAAGGCTCCCGCGCGCTCCGCGTCGTCGCCATGGGAGGCGGTACCGGACTGTCGACCCTGCTGCACGGACTCAAGCGCTACGTCTGTCTGCCCGGCGAGCCGGAGATTGATCCCGAGCTGCCCTTCATCGCGCAATTGAGCGCGGTGGTGACCGTCAGCGATGACGGCGGCTCCAGCGGGCGCCTTCGCAAGGAGCTCAACATGCCGGCGCCCGGCGACGTTCGCAACTGCATCGTTGCCCTGGCGGAGGAAGAGGCGCTGCTCTCGAAGCTGTTCCGCTACCGGTTTACCGCCGGCGAGGGCCTGGAGGGTCACAGCTTCGGCAACCTGTTTCTCTCGGCGTTAGCGGAAATCACCGGCGACTTCAGCAAAGCGGTGGAACTCTCGGCCGCCATCCTCGCCACACGCGGCAACATCTATCCTGCTACCACCAGCAACGCTCAGCTTTACGCGGTGATGGATGACGGCTCCTATGTTCGGGGTGAGACCAACATCACCGCCAGCAACAAGCGCATTGTCGAGCTGCGAATGGCTCCGGCGAACGCCAGGCCCCTGCCCATAACGCTGGAGGCCATCGAGAATGCTGACCTGATCACCGTCGGACCGGGATCGCTGTTTACCAGCCTCGTGCCCAATCTTCTGGTGCACGGCGTGTCCAAGGCGATTCAGGAATCGCGTGCGATCAAGGTCTTCGTATGCAATCTCATGACCCAGGCCAACGAAAGCCTTGGGCTGAGCGCGTCTGACCACATTCGCGCCCTTTACAAGCATGCGCGGCACCAGTTTTTCGAATATGCCCTGGTCAACACCACACCGGCTTCCGAGCCGCTGCTCCAGAAATACGCGGAAAAGCTGCAATGCCCCATTGAAGTGGACCTGGAGCGCATTGAGGAGCTGGGCGTAAAACCGATCCTGGGCGACTATCTGGTGGAGGAGATGCGCCAGCCGGACGGGCTGATTGCCCGCCACAACACGATGCACGTTGCGCGCGACCTGCTGCGGCTTATGATGGAAGCGCGCGAAACTCCTGTTGCTGCCTCGCGAATGAAGTCGTAATCTCCCCAACGAATCGAGACGTCATGCCAAACGAGAGTTCTGCCCTACCCCCGCACGACCAGCGGGACCACATGTTCGCCATCGCGATACTGGCGGCAGGCAAAGGCACCCGCCTAAAGTCGCGGCATCCCAAGGTACTGCACGAGATCGGCGGCCGGCCACTGCTGGCGCATGTCGTGGCGACCGCCCGGCGCGTGGTCGCGCCGCAAAACATTTTTGCCATCATCGGCCACGAGGCGGAGCGGGTCGAGGCAGCGCTGCGCGCGAGCGGCATCAACTTTGTTCTCCAGACGGACCAATTAGGCACCGGGCACGCCATCATGCAGGCCCGCAGTGCCTTGCAGGGCTTTGCGCACGTGCTGGTGCTCTCCGGCGACGTACCGCTCATTCAGGCACAGACCATCGATCGGCTGCGCGACTTTCACATCAACAGCGACGCTGCCATGACGGTGCTCACTGCGCGGCCTGACGATCCTACGGGCTACGGGCGCATCTTCCGGCGCATGCTGCATGGCCGCACCACCGACGAGCTGGAGCGCATTGTCGAACAGAACTCGCTTACCGGCGACGAAGGCGGGCAGGGCGAGGTCAACTCCGGCATTTACGCCTTCGCCACCAGGCCGCTCTTTCATCACATCGACCGGCTGACGACCGACAACTCCGCGCGTGAGTTCTACCTCACCGACATGGCCGCCATCCTGGGCGCCGCCGGGGAGAGGGTGATGGCCCTGGCCGCCGACGATTCCAGCGAAGTGTTGGGCGTGAACACGCGTATGGAGTTGGCCGAGCTCGACGCCAGACTGCGTGCCAGGAAGGCCCACGAACTGATGGCGGCGGGCACAACTATCTTTCGCCCGGAGACCTGCGACATCGATGCTGACGTCGAAGTTGGCGGCGACACGGTCATCGAGCCGTTCGTGCAGCTGATCGGCAAGACGAAGATCGGCTCCGACTGCCGCATCCGCTCGTATTCGGTGATCTCCAACTGTGAGATCGGCGACGGCGTGCTGATCAGGCCGGGCTGCATCCTGGAGGACTCGGTGGTACGGAACGGAGCTGAACTCGGCCCCTACTCCCATCTGCGGCCCGGCTGCGACATCGGCGAGCGGGCGCACGTCGGCAACTTTGTCGAGACCAAGAAGACCCGGCTGGGGAAGGGATCAAAAGCCAACCACCTGACTTACCTCGGCGACGCTGAAGTGGGCGAAGGGGTCAACGTGGGCGCCGGCACCATCACCTGCAACTACGACGGAGTCGCTAAATACCCGACCATCATCGAAGATGGCGTCTTCGTAGGAAGCGATGCCACACTGGTTGCGCCGGTCCGTCTGGGTAAGGGGTCTTACGTCGGAGCAGCGTCATGCATCACCGAAGATGTGCCGCCGGATGCGCTGGCCATCGGCCGCGGACGGCAGGTGAACAAGCCGGGCTGGGCCGCGGAGCGAAGGGCAAAGCTTAAGCAGAAGTCAAAGTGAGGAAAACGTGCACTAACGAAGCCGACGAACGGGCACGGCGCTAGCCGACCTTTCCGTCTCCTCGCTGTGGCGAATCTCTTTCTTCGATTCAGGCGTCTCTAAACCATAGGTCGAACGCCGCACCATGCCAGTCTGCTTAAGATTCCTCAGCGCTTCTTCAGCTTTCTTGAGTTCCTCTGGGTCAACATTGGGGTTATCGGCGATGATCTTTTCCAGTTCAATTTGTTTCGGCATCGTCAATTACCTTCGTTGCTTAGCCTAACGGCGTAAACTGCTTGGGGGTTTGTACGACCCACGAATATCTGACGGTTGAAAGATAATCCTGCAAAAGCCTGTGATAATCTTTGATGCAATCGCTGAGGCCATCGATTTCTGCAAAATCGCGGATCAACAGCTTCAAGTCCTTGCGCAAAACAGCCATGTGGATGCCCCGCCCGTGCGAGTTCCACTTGTCAATTTTGTTGAGCGTTTTGGCGATCTCTTCTGCGCGCTTTACGCGCATCTCGCGCGTCACCTTAATCTTTCTCGTCCTCGTCGTCTTCCAGTTCTTGAACTTGTACTTGACCAGCCACTCCTTTAATAACGAAATAGAGAGCTCTCTGGCCTGCTCATACATGTAGAGTTCGGCTGGATCGAAACGGTTTATCAGGAATGCAAGTTCCGCGGTAGTCAAAGTTCCGGCTGCCGATTTCTTAATGAGTCGATCATACTGCTCTAGGTAGCCAAGGGCAGGCACCATTTTGTCGTCTTTCGGCAACTGCGGATCGATTGGCCCCAAAACAGAAAAATAATCCATGTAAATGTCGTCCCCGCTCATCGCAAGAACAGTGCCAGCGGAATAAGCACAATTCGGGACAATGAAATCGACAACACGATAATGGTGCCTCAACGTTTGCGCTATTCTCTGGGTTACTTCAATATATCCACCTCCCGTTTCCAGGAGGACACTCAGTTTGCGTTTTCTGTGGGGCAGGCCGTCAACAGCCTCTTTGACGACAACATCCAGTCCCGAGCGGATCGGAGCACAAAGCACCAACACGTCGCCGCCCGTAACATCCTCCAGCGCGCACAGCCTCTCCCTCAACTGCTCAACAATGATGACGTTTGAGCTAGTCTTCAGAGCCACTATGGTTGTCCCTCCACCGCGCTAGAGCAGCTATACGCGCGATCCCGGTCCAACGCTCCTCCGAAAGCGCTTTAGTCCGAGCTTTACCACCCTTCAGTCCTCCGCGCCTTCCAAGCGCAACCGCAGCGGGATTCTTTCCCTTGAGATCAAGGCCAGCGATTTCGCGCACCATCTCGGCAGCTATTTGGTTTAAGCCGTTTTGCTTGACCGCTGTGGCATGCCATCAGTATCACACAGAATCGCACGCCGGTAAGGCTGAAATTGTTCGACTAGCCTCGCTATTCTCGCGAACTAGTTTTGCTG
>CAWAKG010000028.1:0-13367 GCA_963782505.1 uncultured Acidobacteriaceae bacterium
ACGACATGCCGACAAACCGTCAAAGTGGGTTACTTCCCGAGTGGGCGACAACCCGGGAGTTGGCGCGTTAACCAACGCGAGCCGGCTTCGCGTTCCTAATCCGGCCAGATCTCCCAGAACCGGACTTCGGAACAAGCTCACCGAACCGCGAACCCGCCGTGCCTGGCAAGGCTTGACTTCAGAGCACCCGGACTCGAGAGGCAGCCCTTGCACAGCAGTTCCTGATTTCGTGCTTCATCTGGCGTCGCTTAACAGCCAGAAAGCTGTTCTTTCTCTCGCCTTCAATCTTGAAGCCTAGGTTCGGCGCAACCCGGCACAGTCGAGATAAGTGCCAAGTGGCTGCGCTCCTGCAAATATTTCGACACCATCATCCCGCTTCTGTCGCAGGCATTGCTGCAACCGTTTTCGTGCGCGCGGGCCTGCCAACACTTACGAGCGTTCTTCGTAAATTCGAAGTGGTTATGGACGTGCCATTTATTTGCGGCGCGATCCGAAAAAGCAGTACAATGCGCGGCATTGGAGATCACTTTATTGGCGTAGCACGCCCTGATTGGCGTCGCCGAAGAGGAGGTGGGCAGCGGTGACGATGAACATGAATGAAAAGCGGCCGCTAATGATCTCTCGTGGCTGGATTCAGGCGGCGGTACTCGTCCTGATGTCTGGATTTTTCATCCTGGGCGTGCTTACTTACTACACCTACAACGACGAACCGCCCATACCGGAAATCGTCAAAAGCACAAACGGATCGACCTTATTCACCCGTGCTGACATTATGGCGGGCCAGCAGATATTTCTCGGCAATGGCCTGATGGAGTACGGCTCGATCTTTGGCCATGGTGCGTATCTCGGACCGGATTTCACGGCGGACTATCTGCATCGTGCTGCGCTATGGAGTATCGACTTCTATGGGGGCTCAACCTCCGACACAGCGCGGAGCCGAACCATAGAGGACTTCAAGAAGAACCGCTACGATAAAGCCACGGGCGTCCTGGTCTACACGGATGCGCAAACTCACGCTTTCAACCAGTGCAGGTCTTACTACGCAGCTTTCTTCGGGGAGCCGACCACGAAGTTTGGTTTGAGGCCGAAAGCTATTGAAGACCCGGAAGACATCCGCAAGCTCACTGCATTCTTCAGTTGGTCTGCGTGGGCCGCCTCCACCGCCCGCCCTGAACATCCTTACTCTTACACCAACAATTGGCCTCCGGAGCCGTTGGTTGATAATCAAGCAACCGCGGACTCCATCGTGTGGAGCGTCCTTTCCCTGATTGCATTGCTGGGCGGCATAGGTTTGCTGCTTGCCGCCTTTGGCCGCTGGAACCTGTTGGGATGGCACGGGCGCGAGCAGCAGAGCATGTCGTTTCGCCCTCCGGATGAGGTGTTGCTTACGCCCTCCCAAAAGGCATGTGCCTGGTTCTTTTTTACCATGGCCGCATTGTTCTTCGTTCAGACTCTGCTGGGGGGAGCTACAGAACATTATCGTGCCGATCTGCAGAGCTTCTTCGGCATTGATCTCGGACGGTTGCTGCCCTTTAATGTAGTTCGAACATGGCACCTGCAACTGTCTCTCTTTTGGATTGTCACTGCATTTCTTGCGGGAGGAATTTTTCTGGTCCCGATGATTGGAGGCCGAGAGCCGCGAGGACAGAAGTTCCTCGTCTACGGACTGCTGGGCGCGCTGGTGATTGTTGTAGTCGGAAGCCTGTTCGGAGAATTTGCCGGCATCCATGGCCTAATTCGAAATTCATGGACCGGGGATCAGGGCTTTGAATATCTAGACCTCGGTCGTCTTTGGCAGGTATTGCTGATCGTTGGCCTAGCGTTGTGGTCGGTGATCCTCTTTCGCGGCCTCCGCAGCCGCCTTTCTGCCGATCGTGCCGGCAATCTGCCATGGCTCTTTTTCTTCTCAGCGCTTTCGATTCCCGCTTTTTATGCTGTGGGTTTGCTTGCGCAACCCGGCAGCCATTTCACGACTACAGACTTTTGGCGTTTTTGGGTCGTGCATCTCTGGGTGGAAGACTTTCTGGAGTTGTTCACCACCATCCTGGTTGCCTACATGTTTGTTCTGTTAGGTGTAGTCGACGAGCTCATCGCATTGCGCATGATCTACCTGGATATCGTCCTGTATTCCGCGGGTGGCATCGTCGGCACCATGCACCATGTATATTTCTCCGGCGAACCCGCGCTCCACATGGCATTGGGAGCGTTCTTCTCGGCCGCAGAGGTTATACCCCTTACCTTTCTCACACTCGAGGCCTGGAGCTTTCTGCAGCTGGGCGCGGTGCAGGGCGAGAAGGCAAAAACGTATTTCCCGCACTACTGGGCGGTCATGTTCCTCGCTGCGGTCGGGTTCTGGAACTTCCTTGGCGCCGGTGTCTTCGGCTTTCTCATCAATTTACCGATTGTTTCCTACTATGAAATTGGTACAGCTTTGACAGCAAATCACGCTCATGCGGCGATGATGGGCGTATATGGGATGCTCGGGGTTGGTCTTGCACTCTTCTGTTTGCGCTACATTATCCCGGAAAAACAGTGGTCCGACAGGGCGGCACAGATCAGCTTCTGGTCTCTAAATCTTGGGCTGGCTTGGATGGTCTTTGCGACATTGTTTCCACTGGGAATCCTGCAACTGTATCACTCCATCAGCGTGAGTTACTATGACGCCCGGACGCTCAACTATATTGGCAGTCGCGCCAACTCGATACTGGAGTGGTTGCGCATGCCTGGCGACATCGTCTTTATTCTGGGAGGAGCGCTTCCGATTCTCTACTTGTCGTTCCTCGGTATTCGCTACATCCGAAGCACTACGACGACCGAAGAGCCCAGGGATGTCCTGTTCACCGACATCGTTGTTCAGGGCCAGGAGCGTTGAACCATGGCTGGCGTGCCTCTGGAATATTTTTTGATGCTGGGATATGCGCTTTCGCTGGCATTGATCGCGCTTCTTCTGGAATGGATAGCGCATCATGCGCACCGGCGATCCGTGATGGGGAGCACTGCCGGTTTCACCTATCATCCAGACCGCGACGTTTGGCGATGTCCGAAAGACCAGCATCTGTTTCCGGTTTTTTCCGACTCCGCCAAGGGCCTGATAATTTACCGTGCTCCCGCTTCGGCCTGCAATACCTGCATCAGCAAACCAGCTTGTACGGACTCCAACAATGGGCGCGAGATCCAGCGAAGCAGTCTAGGTGAAGTGGAATATGGCATGAGACGATTTCATAGAGCAGTGTCGCTGACCCTCCTCGTACTGGCCAGCCTGATCCTTGTTATCGAGCTGTTTCGTACCAGCGGCCTCTACCCAAGAATCCTGCTGGCGTCGACCCTGACGCTGTTCTGCATATTGGCTCAGCACCTATCAGCGAAGCTCGCTCAGCGTATCCAACGCTCCTAATCTTTCGAACTTTCGAACTGCATAGATGAGCGTTTATGAGCAACCTCCGGTTGGCGATAAACCGCTTGCGGGAGACTACTCCCGCGAAGTCGGCCCGTGTTACGAATGCTTTCCTTTCATCTGGCCGTATAACGGCCGTTGCTCCCTCGTGCCGATGCCCAAGCGGTATCGATCTCAGTCAGTGGGTTGCCGACGATAGGCTCATGCGGTTCCAGTGACGACGTGTCAGGGAGTTGATGGGGCTCGCTGGCAGACTTCCCACGAGAGGAGTTTCGGCCCGGAATAACTTCCGTAATTCACCTATTTCATTTTGGCAGTGCGATTCGGGCTCTATTTGATCCGGTCCAGTGGCGATTTGTTAAGCAGGTCCCGCAGATGCGCGAGTTGATCTTCGACGGTTCGAATCATCCATTCCTGCACCGCAGAAGGCGCCGGCGCTGGCATAGTAACGGGACTCGAAGCGAGCAACGGGACCGAATTACTGATGGCTCGCGCCGCCGCCAGCAATTCCTGCGCTTTTGCATCATCGCCTAATCCTAAGTAGGCTTCAGCCATCGCTGCTTTGACCCAGTATTCGTCCGCTCCCTTCGGCGGATGTTCTGACTCCAGCAGCGCCTGACACAATTCGAGGAGGCGGCGACGCGTACGCTGCGCCAAGATGAAGTCCGCGATTGCCTCAGCGGGAGCAGACTCGGCGGTCAGGGCAGCGCGAACGTTCAGCAGGTATGCCAGATTGTTGCCGCTCCAGCATGAGTTGCTGACGTAGAAACCTTTCGCAGACGCCCAAATGCCTATATCCAAATGTGATGACTCCTGCGTCGCCTCCCAAAGCCTTTTCTTAATAGTCCCATACAGTCCTAAGGTCTCGGAGTTAGTCGAAGTCCCCGGATTAAGTGCCTCGAGCATTTGACTGGCCTCATTCAGCGCATCAACTGGAGTCGGCAAGTTGCTCTTGTAGGTTGCCAATGCGAGCTTTTGGACAACAAATACATCATTCGGCATCATGGTGTGAACCACGGTCAGCAGGCCTCTTCGCTGTAGAGAAGTCACTCCGCTCGAATGCTGCCTCGGCCTGATCCATGAGGGCCCGAATTGTCGGCTGCGCTGCAGCCTGCGTCCCCGAAGCCGCAGCGACTCCCGCGCGCTCAGCTTCCGCCTTAGCTACGGCCGGGGGCTGGAGGTCCTTCAGGAATGTATATACCGGACTGTCGCACGGGGCTTGAGCGCCAACGGTCTTTATGGCCCCCTGTAACTCGGCTCGCATGCGTTCGACTTCGTCGAAGTCTATACCCTCACCCAAATGGTGATACTTCCTGATGGCGATCTGACCGATGTCAAATGGGAATACCATCTTATCTTCGGCTATCGTGATGGTCGTATGGGGTTTCAGGGCATGGCGAACACCAAGCTCATAAAATGCATTAGGGTTGTACGTGGAAACGTCGGCAATCACAACGTCAGCATTTAGCAACTGCTGGTACATTGGCACATTAATGTTGCCGGCGTGCTGAATCTCGTCCGCCCGAATACACTCGTAACCCGCGGCTTCAGCTGCCGGCTTGATTATGTACTTGTACGACTTGTCCAGATCGAGGACCCTGCCGGTCGGATAATCCATCCTTTGCCCGAAGCCCATCACCACGAAACAAGTCGGCATGGGTCTGAGGTTAGCATAGCTATGGTCCAAAATTCTCGCACGCCGCTCATCTCCGTCTCGAATCGTATCTCAGAAAATCGGCTCGGCGGTCCACAAACGGCGTTCTCGGAGATTGCTCCCGTGACGTCCGCGTCGTGTCAACTTGACGAAAAACGGCCGTTCCGCCAAACTGGCCACGACCTCAGCATCCCGAGTGGATCGTCGGCAGGCCGGAAGTAATCCGTCAGGACTTAAGCCAAACCACAGGAAAGCCGTGCCCAAACGGCGAAAATCCGAGTCGCTTGTAACTAATGTCGCCTTGTTCGCAACCGCCAGAGCGGCGGCGAAGCTGTCTACGTAGTACAGCTTGTCTTTAGCCTTTATTCCGGCAGCATGGCAGCAGCGTTGCAGAGTTGCATCCACGAACTTGATCGGTAGCGGGTACGCCGCGCCGGTAACTGCCCGCGCCCGGTCCGGCGTCACACGACCACATGACGTATGTCACAGACGGCAGTGCGCAGCCCTGATACAAGTGTCTCCCATCTCCGAGATCGTGGGCACGTACCTGCATCTAGCCTACAGGTAATCTCGCGACCAGGCAGATAGCGCCTGATTGGGCATGCCGGGCAGGCATCGTTTCGCCGCCAGTCATGCTGACACAAGCCATTCTTGTAATGGGAAAGGGGCTTTATGCATCGCTCCGGCTCGATCTGGGATCTCATGCAGTCCAAGGGCTACTCGCGCCGTGATTTCCTGCAATTCTGCGGATACGCCGCGGCGGTTGCGGGAATCTCGCGCGCCAATCTCGGCCTGGTCGCGCAAGCCTTCGAGAAGAAACCCCGGCCCAACGTAATCTGGCTGCATTTCCAGGAATGCACCTGCTGCAGCGAATCCTTCATTCGCTCCTCGCACCCCATCGTTGCCGATGTTCTGCTCGACCTGATCTCGCTCGACTACACCGAGACTTTGCAGGCGGCGGCAGGGCACCAGGCCGAGAAGTGTCTGCAAGACACCATCAAGAACTATCCTGGCAAATACATCCTGCTGGTCGAAGGTTCGGTGCCGGTGAATGACGGTGGCGTCTATTGCGCGATTGCAGGGCGCACGGCGGAGAGCATCCTGGAGGAGGCCGCGAAGGACGCGGCAGCGGTCATCGCCTGGGGAAGCTGCGCGTCCAACGGCTGCATCCAAGGCGCAAACCCGAATCCTACGGGAGCGACACCGGTGCACAAGCTTCTGAGCCGTCCGGTGATCAACGTGCCCGGCTGTCCGCCCATCGCCGACGTGATGACCGGCGTGGTGACGCACATTCTGGTACTGGGCCACGGGCCGGAGCTCGACGGTCTGGGCCGCCCGAAAGAGTTCTACTCGCGCCGCGTGCACGATACATGCTACCGCCGGGCTTACTACGATGCGGGCCTGTTCATTGAGTCGTTCGATGACGAGAGGGCGCGCAAAGGCTACTGCCTTTACAAGATGGGATGCCGCGGGCCCGTCACCTACAACGCCTGCTCGGTGACGAAGTGGAACGGCGGCGTCAGCTATCCCATCCAGTCGGGGCACGGGTGCATTGGTTGCAGCGAAGCCGGGTTCTGGGACAACGAGCCCTTCTACCAGCATCTCTCTTCCTTCCCGGGGTTCGGCATTGAGAGCACGGCCGACACGATCGGCACTGCAGTCGCGGTGGGAGCAGTTGCCGGCGTTGCCGCCCACGCAATCACCACGAACGTTCGCAAGCACGGACGGATGGAGCAGGAGCGCAGCGGCGATGAGCGCACTGCCGAGCTCGAAGAACCTAAGGGCAACGAAACATCGCAGGGACAAAAGTAAGGCAGCAGCTCAACCGTGAGGTGATGGCATGGCAAGAATGGTGGTGGATCCGATAACCCGTATCGAAGGACACCTCCGCATTGAGGCGGTGGTTGAGAACGGCACGATCACCGATGCCTATAGTTCCGGCACCATGGTGCGAGGCTTCGAGAAGATCCTCAAAGGCCGCGATCCGCGCGATGCCTGGGCCTTCACCGAGCGCGCCTGTGGTGTCTGCACCACGGTGCACGCGCTGGCCAGTGTGCGAACCGTGGAAGACGCCTTGAGCATCTCGGTCCCGAAGAATGCCGAACTCATTCGCAACCTGATGTTCTGCACCCAGTACGCGCAGGACCATGTGGTGCACTTCTACCACCTGCACGCGCTCGACTGGGTCGATGTGGTGAGCTGTCTCTCCGCCGATCCCCAGAAGACATCGCAGATCGCCACTTCGATTTCGCCCTGGCCCAAGAGTTCGCCCAAATACTTTGCAGCCGTGCAGCAGCGCATCAAGGCCTTTGTGGAGAGCGGGCAACTCGGCATCTTCGCCAACGGTTATTGGGGCAATCCATCCTACAAGCTGCCGCCGGAAGTCAACCTGCTGGCGGTCGCTCACTATCTCGAAGCGCTGGAGTGGCAGCGTGAGATCGTCAAGATCCACACCATCTTTGGCGGCAAGAACCCTCATCCCAACTACCTGGTCGGCGGCGTGCCCTGCTCCATCAATGTCGACGAAGTGAATGCCCTGAACATGGACCGCCTCAACTACGTCGGCAGCCTGATCCAGCAGGCGAAGACATTCGTGGAGCAGGTCTACTTGCCCGACCTGATGGCCATTGCCGGGTTCTATAAAGACTGGACCGCCATCGGGGGCGGTCTCAAGAACTATCTGGCGTACGGCGATCTTCCCACGCGCGGCTACAATCAGCCGGACTACTTCAAGTTTGCGCGGGGCGCGATTCTGGATCGCAATCTCAGCGAGGTTTACCCGGTCAATGGCAAGGATGCCGGCGAGATCCAGGAGTACATCGCCCACTCCTGGTACAAGTATTCGGCTGGAGACTCCGCTGGACTGCATCCCTTCGCCGGCGAAACCGAATTCGACTACACTGGCCCGACGCCTCCGTATGAGCAGCTCAATGTGGAAGGCAAGTATTCCTGGCTGAAGACGCCACGCTGGAAAGATCACCCGATGGAAGTGGGCCCGCTGGCTCGCCTGCTGGTTTCCTACGCCAAGGGCAACACTGACGTAAAGGACGTGGTGAACGAAGCGCTCGGCCAGCTTGGGGTGCCGGTGACGGCGCTGTTTTCGACGCTGGGCCGCACGGCGGCCCGCGGACTTGAGACAAAGCTAATCGTGTACTGGATGCAGGGCTTCTACGACGACCTGATGAACCAGATCAAAGTAGGCGAGCTGTCAACCTTTACTCGCGACAAGTGGGAGCCGTCCACCTGGCCGGCCACGGCGGAAGGTGTCGGGTTATCCGAGGCACCGCGTGGAGCGCTGGCGCACTGGATCAAGATCAAGGATGGCAAGATCGACAACTATCAGCTCGTCGTTCCGAGCACCTGGAACGCCTCGCCGCGCGATGCCAAGGGCCAGCGCTCCGCCTATGAAGAGTCGCTGATTGGAACACACCTGGCCAATCCCGAGCAGCCACTCGAGATCCTGCGGACGGTCCACTCCTTCGACCCATGTATTGCATGTGCCGTGCATCTCTACGATCCCGATGGCAAGCACCTCCATCGAGTGCAAATTGTGTAAGGAGGCTGAGATGGCGAATGGATCGATAGCGACCTACGAGCGGGTGTACGTCTGGGAATTTCCTGTCCGCCTGTATCACTGGGTGAACGCCCTCTGCGTGGGAACACTGATCGCCACCGGCTTTCTGATTGGCCACCCCGTCTCGATCTTTTACGTCTCTGAGGCCTACCAGTCGTACTGGTTCGGAACGGTGCGATTCATTCATTTCGTGGCAGCGTTCGTGTTCTTCTTTATGTTCCTGGTTCGCATCTACTGGGGATTTGTGGGCAACGCCTACGCACGGTGGACGAATTTCATCCCCTACAGGCGCGAACGCATCCAGGAAATGGGCGACATCATCAAGGTGGACGTGCTGCAGACGAAGGTGCGCGGCGACATCTCGATCGGCCACAACGCCCTGGCGGGATTCATTTACTTCCTGTCGTTCCTCGCGTTCCTGTTCCAGTCAGCCACCGGTTTCGCTCTGTATGCCAGCATGAGCCATTCCTGGTTGCCTCATCTGTTCGCCTGGATCGTTCCTCTGATGGGCGGAGACTTTCGCGTGCGCCAATGGCACCACGCCATGATGTGGTTTTTCATCCTGTTTGCCATCGTGCACGTCTATCTGGTCTTCTACCACGACTACATTGAGGGCCGTGGAACAACGTCCTCGATGGTCGGCGGATGGAAGTTCGTGCGCCGCAACCCGAATGGCTGAGCGCTCCGGCCTCCTGGTTCTGGGCATCGGCAATGTGCTGATGGGCGACGAAGGCGTTGGCGTCCACCTCATTCGTCACCTGGAGAAAATCTCTTTCCCTCCCAACGTGACGCTGCTCGACGGCGGTACAGGAAGCTTCACCCTGCTCGACCCCATGCTTCGCGCGAGCAAGATTGTTCTCATCGACGCGACAGTCGACGAGAATCCTCCGGGTTCCGTTCGCCGGCTTACGCCGCGTTTCTCCAGCGACTATCCGCGGACCATCACTGCTCACGACATCGGATTGAAAGACCTGCTCGATGCTTTCTACCTGTTGGGCGAGACGCCGGACGTCGTTCTCTTCGCCGTCTCCATACGGCCACTTCAGCAACTGGGGCTGGAACTGTCTCCCGAGGTAGCGGCGCGAGTTTCCGAAATCGCCGAACTGGTCCGTCAGGAAATCTCTACTTCCTGCGCTTGTTAGCTGGGGCAACTGACAAGAGGGTCAGGATCTTGGAGGCGGGATAAATGGAAATCCTCAAACTGGCGCCAGCCAAGTGGACCCACCAACGCCCGGACCGTCGATGTGCCGGCAGCCATGCCCTGAAGTCGTGATGATCGAAGCCGCCGCGGGGATGGTGAGTTCGCGGGAGCTTCCGTCGCGTTGACAAGGCGTACTACCTCAGCTGTGATAAGGTCACGGCGTGACTGCCGTCGATTCTTTCCTAGTTGCAGCTTGGTCTATAATCGGGTTGCCATGAACGTGTGGGTTGAATCATTCCTGGATGGATTCACGGGAGCGGGGCTTTTGGCCGGCTTCGTCGTCCAGGTGCGCCAGTCACGCTGATCGCTGAGTCTAGGGTCGACCTTAGTGGTCCGGTCCGGAATGCCTTCCGCAAGAAGATGGGCGTCGCCATGGGCGACTTAACGCGGCTTCGCGAGAATGCGAGATTAGAAGCGGAAGTCAAACGTCTATTGGATCTCGCTTCCGCCCGGAATGTCACCCCCGCACGACATGGCACATAGCTCGTGGACAATTCCCTGATTCCCAAGGCTGAGCAGCTAGTCCCGTTCGCTGCTATCGACCCGAACCTACCGTTGGAAATAATCAAAGCCGCGGACAACGAGTATCAGCGGTCGTATAGATACGCGATGACAAGCTTGGTGGCTGGCACTGCGCTTGCCGTGAGCGCTATCGGTGGCTTCGTTTACCTAGTCATTCAAGGTCATCCCGCATCGGCATCCGCACTCTTGGCGGTGAGTGTCCTGAACTTTATTGGAGGCTTCATTCGCAACCGGCTCAGGGAGCCGGAGTCGGCACCTGTTCCCAAACGGGCAGCCTCGACCAGTTCAAACTAGCTGACCCCAAATTCCGTTGTTCACGCCGACGGGTGTGCCTGGCTCAAAACCTGCGGCGCGAGGAGAGCATAGAAAGTGATAACGGCTCTTATTACTCGACGGGATATCGGGACGCCCTGCACTAGATCCTCTCCAACTCCCTTACTGTCCGCTCGCTCTCGACGTTCCCGGTATTCAGTGTGCTCTTCGGTTCCAGCAGCATGATGTGCGTCTCTTCGTCGGCTGTGGGAAGATGCTCCACCCCGCGCGGGATGATGATGAACTCTCCCGGCTGAATCACGAATTCGCGTTCGCTGCCGTTTTCGCGTACTCGCATGCGCAGCGCGCCTTTCACCACGAAGAACAGCTCGTCCTCGGCATCGTGATGATGCCAGACGAACTCGCCCTGCAGCTTTACCAGTTTGACGTAGGAATCGTTCACCTCGCCGACGATCTTCGGGCTGTAGTGGTCGGTGAACAGCGACAGCTTCTGCGCGAGATTGATTTTTTCCAGCATGGCTACAGGGTAGTGCGGACCTTCAGGTCCGCGTTAAGTGGCCCATCAAATGACACAGGCTTGCAATCGGCAACTGGCTGCCGATTGCAAGCCTCCGCTACGCGTCGACAGACGCCACGCGGCGCCGAAGCGCTGTTCTACCCGCACGCGATCAGCTCGCGCCGGTCTGGATGTAGGCGCGCAGTGACTCCGCTTCGCCGGCGGTCTCGTCGAGCTTCTGCCGCAGCAGATCGCGTACCGACAGAAATCCAACCAGCGTTGAACCGTCGCAGACCGGCAGGTGGCGCACCGCGAATTCCTGCATGAGCGCCATGGCATCGTGGCAGCCCGTGCTGGGAGGCACTGTGCGCAACTCCGTCGACATAACCTCGGTAATGCGCGTAGTCATGGGATCGCGCGCCTCACAAACCACCCGCTTCATGATGTCGCGCTCCGAGAAGATGCCAACCAGCTTGGTGCCGTCCAGTACCGGCACCGCTCCCACGTTGCATTGCACCATGTAGTTGGCCGCTTCGAAGACGGTCTGGTCCGGTTGAATGTAGTGGATGGTGCGATTGCTTAAGAGATCGCGAATGGTCGCCATAGCTACCTCCCACGAGTAGTGGCCGGGCAGCGGGCCCAGCACCTCGTTTGGTATACACCTGAAGCGGTTAAGCTGGCCGGGTTGCCCGCTTATCCACATCTCCCGCGACACAATGCCGAAGCCTGCCCCACAAAAGAGGACGCAAGTATATGCCCAGGCATCCCAACGTGTGAAGCCCTAATCGCAGGCTGTAGATGCTCCAAGATAATGTCACCCCATAACTGCAACGAGACTTTGTCACCCTGTAAGGATGGTGGCGATGACTCAGAAAGAGTTTCAACGGGTGAAAGTGATTGAGAATGCAGCGGGCGGGAGGCTGAGCGTACGCGAAGCCTCCCGTCTGCTGCAATTGAGCGAGCGCCAGGTACAGCGGCTCAAACGGCGTTATCAGCCGGATGACATCGCCTGGGTGAAGCACGGCAATTGCGGACGCGCCATGCCCTGGGCCGTTTCTCTTCCCCAGAAGCAGTTGATTGTAAGCCTGGCCCGCGGCAAGTATCAGGGTTTCAATGATTCCCATCTCGCCGAAAAACTTCAGGCCGAGGAGAACCTCGCCCTCAGCCGCGAAACCGTGCGCCGCATCTTGCGGGCCGCCAAACTGCCCTCTCCGCAGAAGCGTCGGCCCGCCAAGTATCGCTCCCGCCGGCCGCCCCGCCCCTGCTTCGGCATGATGGCGCTCACCGATGCCAGCCGCCATCGCTGGCTCGAAGACCGCGGTCCCCAGCTCACCCTGATCGGCTTTCAGGATGACGCCACCAGCCAGATCCTGGCGGCTCACTTCCAACTGGAAGCCGAAAATACTCTCGGTTATCTCCGCGCCTTGCAGGCCATGATCACCACCCATGGCATCCCGCTCAGCCTCTACCGCGACCGCCACAGCATTTTCCAGCGTAACGATTCCCACTGGACCGTCGCCGAACAGCTCGCGGGAAAACAATCGCCCACCCAGCTGGGACGCGCCCTGGAAGCCCTCGGCATCGAGCAAATCCCCGCCTACTCGCCCCAGGCCAAGGGCCGCATCGAACGCGCTTGGCGCACCTGCCAGGACCGGCTGGTCAGCGAACTCCGCCTCGCCGGCGCCACCACCTTGGAGCAGGCCAATGCCGTGCTCCAGCGCTTCTGCGCCGACTATAACCAGCGCTTTGCCCGCCCCGCCGCCCAGCCAGCTGGCCAGTTTCGCCGCTTGCCCCGCGGCTTCGATCTCGCCCGCTGCGTGGCCCTGCGCTACGAACGCGTCGTCGCCGCCGACCATACCGTCACCTTAGGCGAGCACTCCATCGCCCTGCCGCCCTTGCCCCGCGCTCGCGGCTACGCCGGAGAAACCGTCGAACTCTCCCATCAACTGGACGGGACCCTGCGCGTCTATCGCGGTGACCGTCTGCTCTATGCCCAGCCTCTGCCTCTGGCCGAAGTCCCCGATCGCCGCCCTGCGCCCCGCACCACTGCGCAGAAAAGAAAAACCCCGATGCCCCGCATCTACAACCTCTCCGGCCGCCCTGCTTTAGCGGCCGTTACCTAAACCACAGGGGGTGACAAAGTCTGGTTGCAGTTGATACGACATTTTCTGGTTGCAACAACACGCGGCATTAAGAACTCGTGAACGACCAGCCGGAACCCACCATGGCCGGCCGCGCACCCTCCACGCAGGC
>CAWAKG010000029.1:0-24326 GCA_963782505.1 uncultured Acidobacteriaceae bacterium
GATTGTCAAGTCGGAAGTGTAGGACCTGAAGCAACAGATAAGCGTGAGGGATGTATGGCGGCATACATCCCTTTTCTGTTCTGAGCGCTGACTCGGCCCCGAATGATTGCTAATTGCCAGGTGCTAATTGCCGGGTGTGCCGTTCGGGACGATTTTGCCCGGGTGGGAAGCGGTTAAACTACTTCCATGCCACCACTCACCGACGAGTTCAAGCGTCATCTGCATGAGCTGATGGTGGAAACCGGCGACAGGCTGCGCGATGAGTTGAACGCTCATAAGCAAAAGCTGGTATGGGAAGCACAGAAAAGGAACAATTCCGCGGGCATACCCATAGCGTACAGCGACGCCGCGGTATATGCGTTCCGCACGCGGATTGAGGCGACCATAAAGAGCTACCTCGACGCGCTTGAAAAATGTGGCGTTGTGGTGGATGCCATCGTCGAGCGGGAGATGTTGCAGGAGATTGCCCAACTAGCGAGCGGGCCAAAGTCTCTAGTCCTGCCGCCCGAAGTTAGGGGTCCTAACGTCGCCGCTGTTCAGGCTGAGCACGCCAGAAAGCTGGATCGCGACGCTAACGCCCTCCGCCGGGAAGCAGCCAATCGGCTTCGCGAGCTTAAAATGAAGGCGAGCGGGAATGTTTCAATCGCAGCATCGACACACCCTATGCCACAGACGACACCCTTTACCATCGCTTCTGTTGTCAAAACGCTAGCCGAACTCAAGGCGTTGCCGATAGATGAGCAGGCCATGCTACTTCTTCGCAGAATGGTAGTGCTAATACCGCAGATGGGTTCCAGCGGATTCAACAAACACAACCTACTGCTTCCGGGTGATTCCTACGGACTTGCTAGAGATTTCGAGCAGCACGAGAAGATTCCCATCATAA
Source organism: uncultured Acidobacteriaceae bacterium (assembly GCA_963782505.1). Taxonomy (GTDB): domain Bacteria; phylum Acidobacteriota; class Terriglobia; order Terriglobales; family Acidobacteriaceae; genus CAVVDY01. Next base: position 887 of record CAWAKG010000029.1, read on the forward strand.
CTCATTTGCTGGGAGGCCCATGGACAAAGCTCGTTAACGAAGGTTATCTTGTCGATCCGAGCGGATCAGGTTGGTTTTCCGTCACAGAAGAAGGTATGTCCATGGCGAGAGAGGCGTCCACACCGAAATCGGCTCCAGTTGCAGGTCCCGGGGCCGTTGACGACGGGCGCCCAACCGTCTTCATCTCGTATTCCTACGACAGCGAGGAACACAAGGAATGGGTGCTTCAGATTGCAGAACGATTGCAAGCCCAGGGCGGCGTAAATGTCATTCTCGATCGATGGCACCTTCGTAAAGGGCAGGACAAGACGTACTTCATGGAGACAAGTGTCACTAAAAGCAATTTTGTCCTGATTGTATGCACCCCAGACTACGCCAGGAAAGCAAATGAGCGAATAGGCGGAGTTGGCTACGAAGCCATGATCATTACCAGCAAGTTGGCACAGAATATCTTGCAGGCCAAGTTTATCCCAGTGCTTCGAGCCGGTGATTGGAACTCGGCTCTTCCCACCTGGTTACAAAGCCGAATCGGCACTGATTTAAAGGGAGAACCCTACAGCGAGGAGCAATATGAAGACCTTCTTCGCGAATTGCATGGAGCCCACCTCAAGCCGCCTCCGCTCGGTCCCAAACCGGTTTTCCCGGAGAGAAGGCCACAGGGTACGCGCAGAGCTTCCTCGCCTGCTGGCGATACTGCACTTGAACCACAGGAGCAAATCACGGGTACGGCCACCGGCGTTAAGCCCAATGCAATTGCCTATGCTTTTTATGAAACGAAGGGCCCTGAAGCGAAGTCCTTCAAGATGTTTGTCCGACCAGCGGATGATGCAGGCAAGCGCTTCACCTTGGAGACATCCGACGGCGAGACATCGGAAGGCTCTTACGAGGAGATAGCACGCGACTATCACTTGACCGATATGGAACTACTCCAGAGGGGCTACTCCCGCACCCATAGGTCGAACGCCTCGGGTCGGGAGGAGCTTGACTTGACGTAGAACTTTCCAACGCTGCCCTGAAATGACTTCCCAATTTCCAGAAATCGCTGTCCTCGCCCCCGGGGTTTTGCTATGTTCGCGCAACGCGACCCGCGCGCAGATAGAAACAGGAGCGCCTCCGACTGTGGCTCTGCACCGGCGGCGAATGGCTTGCGCATGCTGCTCCTACTGCTTCATCTTCTCTTTCACGCTCTTCGCCAGCTTCTCAATCTCATCGGCCTTGCGAATCACGTCCAGCGAGATGATGTTTTCGTTCGTCTTATCTACATACGCCTTTAACTGGGTCGCAAGCTCCAGCAGCTTGTCGGTGTCCTGCTTGATCTCCTGCTCGCGCTGAAGATTACGCTGCTTCTGCATCTCCTGCTGAATTTTTCTCGTCTCAGGATCGGCATTGAGCTGAGGCTCCACGCCGGGTTGCTGGCTGGAGTCGACCGGTTGCTGTATTACCTGCGCCCGCACTTGCGGCGCCCTCAGCACCATCAGAAGCATCACGCAGAACAAAGCAAGCCTGACCATCGGACAAGCGTGAAAGAAGCGGTTCATGACGTTACGATTATAGTTAGGGAAACTCTGATTAGGTCCCGGCGAGGTCCCGTCAGCGGCTACAGCCCGAATGATTTGGCGGAACTTGCGGACGGCCTGAAGGCCGTCCCCTTCAAAGCTGGACTTGGATCAAAGCTTGCTTGGCGAAGATTGCTTTCCGTCGGAGGACGCTTCTTGTCATCGAAGACTGTGCTTTTCGTAGTAGTTGCCTTGTCCCTCACGGCCTCGGCCGTCGAATCACCCTGCTCGAAGATGAATCTGGGAGTTGGCGCCAATCTTAACGGCTATCGCCCCCTGAGCGACGACAGCTTGTGGAACATCGACATCTCCAACTGGCCGGTGGACCCTCGCTCGAAAGCGGTGATGAACTTCATCGGCCCGGTTGGCCTGCATCCGGACTTCGGCTCCGGAATGTGGCAAGGGCACATCCTTGGGATTCCATACGTGGTGGTAAGCGGCCAGAAACCCATACCGGTGGAGAGCACCCTGTACCCGACGGAGAGCGATCCCGGACCCATGCCAATTCCACTGGACACACCCATGCAGGGCGCGCCCAAACCCGATCCGGGCACCGACCGGCATATCATCGCACTGGATCGCGACACCTGTCGCGAGTACGACCTGTGGCAAGGTTTCGCGCAGCCAGATGGCACCTGGAAGACGAGCACGGCAGCTTACTACGACATGCTGAAGGGCGACGACCAGCGCCCGTGGACTTGGACTTCGGCCAACGCCGCCGGGGTGCCGGAGTTCGTCGGCCTGGTGCGCTATGACGAGGTGGAGTCCGGCGAGATCCGGCACGCTCTCGCCTTCACCCTGCTGCATAGCGGAAACGTGTTTACTCCTCCCGCGCATCACCCGGCCGACATGTCGAAAGATCCCATCGCCCCGCCCATGGGCGTGCGCTTTCGCTTGCGGGCCGATTACGACATCTCGGGATTCTCTCCCCAGGTGCAGGTGATCCTGCGAGCCCTGAAGCATTACGGGATGATCCTGGTCGATAACGGCATCGATATGTACATCTCCGGAGCGCCTGATTCGCGCTGGAACAACGACGACCTGGCCAAGATCAAGCGCATCACCACCGCCGACTTCGAGATGATGCCGGTCTTTCCCATTTACACCGACCAGCATTTTCCCAAGGGTCCGCCGATGGTGAATGGATTTGTCGCCAGCCCTTCCGCCGGTCCGGGAACGCCCGTAACGCTCTCGTGGAGCGTGACTGATCCCGGCTACATCATCATTTCGGGCGTAGGGGTAGTTGTGGGCCACTCGGTGAAGGTCGAGCCGGCGGTCACCACCACCTACACCTTGACCGCAACCAACAGCTTCGGGCGCGCGACGTCCAGCGTCACCGTCAACGTGGGAGGTTCGTCGCCGACGCCGGCGCCCCATAAACAGTAGGGCAGAGAAGTATTCTGTATCGGGACGAGCAGAGCGGCGGCGATTGCTATAATCGCGCCACGAATGCCTTGCCGCGCGCTGCTGTTCTCGGTTTCGCTGCTGGCCGATCCTCACGACCTTACGCAGGTACTCAGCGATTGGCGTGACGATGGCTGGGAATTTCTGCGCCATCAGGCGCCGCGCATTCTCGCCATCATCATCGTGTCATTCGTTCTTGCCCGGCTCCTCAAGGTCGTGTCACGTCACTTGAGCGATCTGGGATCGAGTCAGGCGCTGCCGTCGGCGGTGCGCGCCCAGCAGTTGCGCACGCTCTCCAGCGTCATTTACAGCGTCGGCGTTTTCATTATCGGCTTCCTGGCGACCATGCAGATCCTGACCCAGCTCAACGTTAAAGTTGAGCCGCTGCTGGCCAGCGCGGGCATTGCCGGACTCGCCATAGGGTTCGGCGCACAAACCCTGGTCAAGGACTTCATCAATGGCTTCTTCATCCTGATCGAGAACCAGTACGACATCGGCGACACGGTCAAGATCGCAGGCGTGCAGGGTGTTGTGGAGGGCTTGACCCTGCGGCGTACGACCCTGCGCGATGCCGACGGGACGGTCCACACGGTTCCCAGCGGCCAGATCACCATCGTCAGCAATCTTACCCGCGACTGGACGCAACTGGCGATGAAGATATCCGTCAGCTACAAGGCGGACAGCGATCGCGTGATCAGCCTGCTCAGGGAAGTTGCGCTCGGCGTGGCGCACGATCCCAGATTTGAAAAACAGATCGTGGCCGAGCCCGACGTGCCAGGGATCGACCGCGTCAACGGCGATGAGATCGAGTACCTCTTGCTGGTCAAGACGCTGCCGGGCGCGCAGTTCGACATCAGCCGCGAGCTGCGCCGTCGCATCAAGGCGAGCTTCGACAAGAATGCCATTGAACCGGGCAATCCCAACAAGGTTTACGTGGTGGACAGCGGCCGTGCGAGTTGATCCCCCGTTCCGATTCGGTTGGATTTGCCGGCCGCCTTAGGGATAAACTGCAACCTATGAGCGTCGTCGAAGATGTGCGCGGTGTCTTACAAGACTTCCTCGCTCCCGAATTACGCGCTATCAAAGAGCGGCTGGAAGCCTTGGAACGCAAGCTCGATATCCAGATTGCGTCCGTAGAGCGCAAGCTCGATATCCAAACCACGGCCCTGGGCCGGCAAATTGACGACCGCTCAGTCGCGTTTAATGACAGAATCCACGATCTGAAGCAATATCTCGAAAAACGATTCGACAACCTGGAATATCAGCTGCGTATTTCCGAGCGCTTGTCTGTGGTGGAAGAAAAGCTCAAAGAGCGGACCAACTAAGCGGCCGCTCCTCCGCTGCATCCTCTACTTGCTCAGCCCCGCCCACTTCTCCAGCAACTGAATCGTCGCGGCGTAATCGAGGTCGTCCCAGCCTTCCTCGCTGGAAAGCTCGTAGATTTCGTCAACCGTCTCCAACGCAGGCAGCTTCACCCGCATCTCTTTCGCCGTGTCGAGAAGCAGGTGAATGTCCTTGTGCATGAGCCGAAGAGGGAAGTTGGGCGAGTAGTCGTGGCGGAGCACAAAGGGAATTTTGTAGTCGGTAACGCCGGACTTGATCATCGAAGCCTGGATCAGCTCAACCATCATCTGCGGCTCGACACCAAGCTTGCGCGCCAGAGTCATGCCTTCGGCGAAGCCTTCGTAGATCATGGCGATTTGCAGGTTCATGCAGATCTTCGCGGACTGCCCCTTGCCGGTGCCTCCCATGTGGATGGCGATCTTGCCCATCGCTTTGAACAGCGGCTGTAGGAACTCGACAGCCTCCGGCGTGCCGCCGACAATGAAGATGAGCTGGCCGTTCTCGGCGCCGATCTTGGAACCGGTGACAGGCGCGTCCACCCACTGCACGCCCTTGGCGGCAATGCGTTCCGCAAATCTCGTCGTAGCCGAAGGCGAGATGGTGCTGGAGTCCACCACGATCATGCCTTCGTGCAGGGACTGCTCGACACCATCGGCGCCGAACATGACGCGCTCTACGGCGGCAGTATCCGCCACGCACAACCAGACGACTTCGCACTCCCTGGCCGCATCGGCTGGGGAAACGGCAGTCTTTGCGCCGTCGACATGCTGGCGCGCAGTACGGTTCCAGACACAGACTTCATGCCCTGTTTTCACTAGATTGATGGCCATTGGGCGGCCCATAATGCCCAGACCGAGAAAGGCAATACGCATTCGCTGCTCCTTGAACCGAATCAATGATTTAAGCTGACCGGCGGGAGAAGGTCAAGGAGAGCTATCAAAGTCAGGAGTTTGGTTGGGCCATTCGAGGGCGCGGGGCCCATGCCCAGGCGGGCCGGAGTGGCTCTCGGCCCATTCCTGACGGTTGAATTCTGGAGGCCCTGGCGCCCGAATTTACCGGAATCCGAGGCCATGCCCAAAAGTCATATTGAGGGCGCGCTCCTCCGCAGTGGAACGCTACGCCTTTGCCGGAATCGCCTGCAGGAGCTTTCTTTCTGTCTCATCGCCGTGTAAATATTTAGTAACTAAATCAAGGCTCTCTATTTCAACGAAAGCAATAGTAAATCCAACTTTTGCGGGTCAATTCCGCTCGCATAGACAGTAGCCTGTCTACGACGCCCTTGTGTTACCCATTTAGTAAGCACCCGCTCAGAAATTTTTGATCCTCAAGATACTCGACAATCGACTGAAAATCAGGTAACTTAACTTTCCGTGCCTGTTCCGCTCCCGAAGTGTGGGCAAGCGGGATAGTTTTCGTGAGATAGCCCAGCTTCCGTACATCCGGCTGGTGCACCGGCTGGAGACGGTTTGATTTCAACAGGAGGAAACATGAAGTTTAGTCGTACCAAAGCGGTCTTGCTCGCAGCCCTCTGCGCCCTTGTTTTGTCTGCCCCGGCGTTCGCAGCGAATGTGCTGTACACCCAGACGTTCGATCAGACCGGCAATGCCGAAGCGTCTCAGAACGATGTTGGCGGCTTCGGAAATTTCGCAACCACATACGACAACTTCACCGTCAACGGCGGCAACTACAACATCAACGAAATTCAGTGGACTGGCGGGTACTTCAACCCCAATCAGCAGGGCAACATCACCGGCTGGACCATCAGCATCTACTTTGACAACGCCGGCCAGCCGGGCACGCAGCAGTACACCACGCACATCGCAGGCACCGGCAACGAGACCTTCCTCGGTAACTATAACGGTTTCCCCGCTTACTCGTATGACGTATCGGGCCTGAACTTCTCTGAACTCGCCGGGGTCAAGTACTGGCTGGCAGTGGTTCCTGATCTCGCCTTCCCGCCGCAGTGGGGCTGGGCGACCTCCGCGCAGGGTGATGGCGTCTCCTACCAGGACTTCTTCGGCAACCGCAGCCAGTTGGCTAGCGACGAGGCCTTCACGCTGATTGGATCCAGCGTTCCTGAGCCGGGTACCTTGGTCATGCTGGGCACGGGCGTGCTCGGTCTGGCCGGCGCCATTCGCCGCAAGCTGTTCTAGCCCAAACAAACGCTTCCTTCAAAAGCCGCCTTCGGGCGGCTTTTGCTTTTGTCACTTGCGCTACTCCTGCAGGGCCAGGGGAGGAGGCGATTGCCTGGTTATCTACTTCGTTATCAATGCGAGCCGTCGTTTTAACCGAACTGATACTCGACAAATCCGGGCGAGATGGAGTAACCTTAGCGACCACGTGGTTTCCAGGTTGGTTCGCGCCAGAATTGAAGCACTGTTGTACCGGGGAATTTAAGTTCTTCGTACGCCTCGCAGACATTCGTGCGGGACGGCGTTTCGACATCAGGAGGAAACATGAGGTTTGGTCGTAGCAAATTCGTCTTGCTGGCCGCGCTTTTGGCGGTTGTCCTGTCAGCACCGGTGTATGCAGCCGTGCTGTACAGCCAGTCGTACGATAATCTAGGTCAGCTGAATGCCTCGCAAAACGACACTAGCCAGGGCGGTTTCGGCAACTTCGCCACTACCTACGATAACTGGAACATCAGCCCTGGCGGCCTTTACACCATCAACGAAGTTCAGTTCACGGGGGGATACTTCAATCCCGACCAGCAGGGCACGATCACCGGCTGGACAGTTAACGTTTACTTTGACAACGGCGGCATTCCGGGAACCTTGCAGCACACCACGCACATTTCCGGTACTGGTGGCGAGACTCAACTCAACGGCAACATCTACACCTACGACATCACCGGCTTGAGCTTCCAGGAACTGTCCGGCATTCCGTACTGGCTCTCGGTGGTTCCCGATCTTTCCTTCCCGCCGCAGTGGGGCTGGGCGACCGGCACCGGCGGCGATGGAAAAGGCTATCAGGACTACTTCAACCAGCACGGCCCGATCTCCTATGATTCGGCGTTCACGCTGATCGGCACTACGGTTCCGGAGCCGGGCACTCTGGTCATGCTGGGCACGGGCGTGCTTGGTCTGGCTGGCGTGATCCGCCGCAAGCTGTTCTAAGTTTCACTTAACTTGATCAACCCAAGCCGCTCTTCGGAGCGGCTTTTTTGTGCCAGCGGCGGGCAGCGAGCCTCAACTGTAGTGATAGCGGCGGGGCCGGACAGGGAAGAGCTTGACCAGAAACATGCCGCCGAGGAATCCTCCAACATGCGCCCAAAAGGCAATGCCCGTTGATCCGCCGCTGTGGGCGACGATCGACGTCGCTGCCCCGCTCAGGAACTGGGTGATAAAAAAAAAGCCCAGGACAATCCAGGCGGGAAGCCACACAAAAAACACAAAAAAGAAGGGCACCAGCGTAAGGACGCGGGCGCGCGGATAGAGTACAAAGTAGGCGCCCATCACGCCGGCTATCGCGCCGGAGGCTCCCACCGTGGGTACGGTCGACGAGAAGTTGAAAAACGTGTGCAGTGCCGCCGCTGCCAGTCCGCTGAGAAGATACAGCAAGAGATAGCGAAAGTGCCCGGCATAGTCTTCAACATTGTCGCCGAAGATCCACAGCGCAAGCATATTGAAGATCAGGTGCAGCCACGAGCCGTGCAGGAACATTGACGTGAATACGGGAACGAACGCCGCCGCAGCCGGGATGTATCGTGCCTGAAGCTGATACACGAGGTTCCAGGGAACGTAGCCCTGGTTGTACAAGACGACGGCGAACCTCGCCGGCACCATCCCGAACTGAAAGATGAAGCGGTTTAGTTGCCGCTCCCCGCCCAACCCAATCCACATCTCCAGCAGAAATACCAGCGTGTTCACCGCGATCAGCGTGTAGGTGACGTAGGGTGTGGTAACGCATGGAGCGTCATCTTTCAGCGGGATCATAGAAGAGTCGCGGGTTCATCCGCGTGGCTGCCCGTGCGGGAAAGCAGACGGCGCATTTGACCGAAACGTCCTAAACATACACGATACCAGAAGCATGGCAATGAACGGTGTGATGGTGGTCGACAAGCCCGCGGGATGGACCTCGCACGATGTAGTCGCGCGCTGCCGCAAGCTGCTGGGCGAGCGCTCGATCGGTCATCTGGGCACCCTCGATCCCATGGCGACCGGAGTTTTGCCGCTGGTGATCGGCCGCATGACGCGGCTAAGCCAGTTCTATTCCGGCTCAGAGAAGCGCTACGAAGGAATCATTCGGCTGGGAATTTCCACCGACACCTACGATGCCGACGGCGAGGCAACCGGGCCCGAGCAGAATGTTGAAGTGACACTTGAGCAAGTAAAAGCTACTGCTCAGAAATTCCAGGGCCAGTTGCAGCAGGCCCCGCCGCCGTTCTCCGCCAAGAAGATCAAAGGCGTTCCGGCGTACAAGCTGGCGCGGCGCAAATTGGAAGTTGAGCTGAAGCCGGCTGCAGTCGAGGTGTTCGAGTTCGACGTCAGGGAAGTGATCGGCCTGGAATTGTCCTTCGCCTGCCGGGTCTCGTCGGGCACCTACGTCCGCGGCCTGGCGCATGAACTCGGGCAGAAGCTGGGATGCGGAGCACACCTCGCCAGCCTGCGCCGGACGTCAGTGGCGGAGTTCGAGCTCGCGCAAGCGCACACGATCGAGGAGATCGCTCAGTGCGCGAGTGACGGCCGGCTCCCAGAGCTGATGATTCATCCGCGGCGTCTGCTGCCTGATCTGCCGTCGGTAACCGCCGATGAGGAAGCGTTAGGCCGTATTCGCACTGGCCGCACCGTCAACCTGCCCGAGATGTCGCGCTCGAAGTGGGTGAAGGTCTTCGCCAACCAGACCGAGATGGTTTGCCTCGCCAGCCGCGTGGCGGGCACACTGTTCCATCCCAAGGTGGTGCTGAGATAGGAATTGTGGTGAGATTAGATCATATGCGCATCCCTTTGGTTCGGACTGATGTAGAATTGATCCATGCGAACCACAGTCACCCTTGATGATGAGGCCGAGGCAATTGCCCGCCAATATGCCGAAAGCCGCAATCTCTCGCTGAGCAAGGCGATTGGAGAGCTGATCGTCCGAAATGTACGCCGCCAGCCGCGGATTAAGTACGTGAACGGACGGCCGGTTTTCGATTTGCCAAAGACCAAGCAGAGAATTACGACTGAGTGGGTGAAAAAATTTGAGGCAGAAGGTTGGTAAGGCTGCTCGATGTCAATGTGCTGATTGCGCTCGCGCACCCGCCCCATGTCGCGCATCAGAAGGTAACCCACTGGTATGACACAGAGGGGGCAAAGGCATGGGCAAGTTGCCCACTCACGCAGGCGGGATTTACCAGGATTGTCTCCAACCCCGCATTCTTCGCCGTAACTCCTGATGTCGACGAGGCGCTCGCCTTGCTTGCAGGTCTTACTCAGTCGGCCGGCCACCAATTCTGGCCGGATGACTTGCCGATAACGGCTGCCGCGGACTTGTTTGGCAGGAGGTTGGTTGGGCACCAGCAGGTCACAGATGCCTATCTGCTGGCCATGGCGGTGAACAAGAAGGGTCAGCTCGTCACGTTAGACCGCAGCATTGCAACCCTGGCTGGGCCGGAGCACGGTGCCCACGTTCTGGTGCTGTGAAGCCGTTGTCGCCTGGAGCACCGATTCGCCTCTAGTGCACATTCCGCTTACGGCCGTAATGTCCGATAACAAGTATTATGTTAACTCGCGTGCCGCGCGCGGAAATGCGCCTCGCCAAGCGCCTCTAATCCAGCAGGCTCTCGATTTCCTCAAAGTTGATGGTCAATCGCCCGCAAGCCGTGAGGCCGAGTGGAATCGGCGTGAGGCTGCCGCTGGCGAAGCGGTACTTGCTTCCCTTCGGATCGATCACGAAAATCCCCTGGATTCCCATGCGCTCGTAGTCGGACAGCTTGGTGAGCATTCGAGCCATGACGTCGTCAGGCGAAAGGATTTCGAAGACTGCAATAGGCGGATGAGTAACGATCTGCTCGATCGGCTGATCGCGATCCAGTACCGTCACGTCGGGCACGCGGAAACGGGGTTCGGCTACCTGGAGCCGAAGCTCAGGTTTCGCCCGGACGTTCCATTCAACCTTGTGTTCTCGAAAGTATGCCAGCAGCGCTTCCTGCCAGGTAGCGTGATCGTATTCGCCCACAGGTCTCTCCTCGATCTCGCCGTCGACATACTCGGCGTCGGGCTCAAAGCTGGATCGGAGATATACCTCGACCGGAACTATAGTACTGACCATGTGATCCTCGGCTGTGATTATAGCGAGATACCCACCCCAGCTTGCTGCGCCAGCCGGTAAAAGCTCCGCTAGACCTTAGTCCACTCCTTAGTCTACTATGGCGCTATGAAATTCAACGTTCACGAGGCCAAGACTCACTTCTCCAAACTGCTTGCGAAAGTGGAGGCCGGAGAGGAAGTCGTGATCGCCCGGGCCGGTAAGCCGGTTGCGAAACTGGTTCCGGTGGCGGAGAAAAAGACCCCCCGCCGCCTGGGAACGGCAAAGGGACAAATCGTCGTACCGGATGATTTCAATGATCCTTGGCCGGAATTTGAAGAGGAATTCTATAGGTGAGATTCCTTCTGGATACCCACGCCTTTCTCTGGGCAATCACCGCCGATTCCAAACTTTCGCGCAAGGCAGCAAGACTATTCTCTGAGCCGACAAATGAAGCTCTTCTGAGCGTCGCGAGCGTTTGGGAGATCATCATCAAGGCACAACGCGGCAAACTGATCGTGCCCAAGCCCGCTGCCGTGTACTTATCGGAACAGATTCGGACCACAGCCGTACTCCTGCTTCCCATAACGCTTCGGCACGTTCTTCGGATCGACGCCTTGCCCATGCATCACCGAGATCCTTTCGATCGTATTTTGCTGGCCCAGGCAATTGAAGAGGCAATTCCGCTCCTCACCGCCGGCAGACACTTCGCACCCTACGGCGTAGAGATCATCTGGTGATCCTCACTATGCGATCGACGTGAGCTGCTCTTCCAGATCTTCCCGGAACTTCTGTAGCGCGGCCAGGCGCTCCGGAGTAGCTTCCACCATTTCGGCTTTGGCCTGGAAGACCTTGCGCCCATCCTTCTCCACCAGCACGCCAAGCACTTCGCCCATATGCCAGCCCGGCGCACCGATCATAGTCAGGCCCGCTGGAGTCGATCGCAGAAGCGCAATGCAGCCGTCGCGCAGGACGCCGACGGCATTCGGGTAGCGCTCGAAGGTGTGCAGCTCAAATCCAGCTAAATAAAGACGTTGTAGCTGTTCGGCGGAGTCAGGCATGGCCTACATCTTGTAGCGGCCGAGATCGTCTTCGCCGAGGTTCTCCAGATACTTGCGCAGCTCCTCGCTGCTCACCTGGTCGCTGACAGTCGTTGCCAGCTTGCTGCTCTTCAGGACTTCTTCCGCGACAAAGATGGGACAATCCATGCGCAAGGCGAGCGCCAGCGCATCGGAGGGCCGCGAGTCAATGCTGATGATCTCGCCCTTGCGGTCGAGCCAGATCACGGCGAAGAAGGTGTCTTCCCGTAATTCAGTTACAACCACTTTCTGAACTGTCGCTTCAAGCCCGATCAGCAGGTTCTTCAGCAGGTCGTGGGTCATGGGCCGCGGCGTGGTGACCTTTTCGATCTCCAGCGCGATGGCGTTGGCCTCGTAGATGCCGACCCAGATCGGCAGCACGGTGTCGCTGCCCGCGTCCTTCAGAATCACGATGGGCATGTTGGTCACCGGATCCATCATCAATCCGCGAATTTTCATCTCCACTTCCATCGTGATCCCTCCCTGACCTTATTCCGGATTGCTCCCCGTCCGGGTACGACTTCGCTCGCGCCGGAACACCGGGTGCCCCATCCCGGCTTCCTTTGCCGGGGTGGGACTACATCAGCCCACCATCTCCCCCAGCAAGCTGTTGGGGAAACTCTGCGTCACCTGAACATTCACATAGTCGCCGATCTTCGGTTCCGAGTGGTCAACGCCCGTGAAGTTCAGTGTCTTATTCTGTGACGTGCGTCCGATCATCTGTCCGCGGGCGGCGTTCTTCCCTTCCACCATTACTTCTAAGACGGAGCCCAGGTGCCGCCGGTAGCTTGCCCGCTGAATCTCCCGCTGATGCTCTTGCAGAATCTGTAACCGCCGCGACTTTTCGCCATCCGGAATTGAGTCAGCATACTGCAGCGCCGGCGTATTCGGCCGCGGCGAATACTTGAACGAGAAGACGCCGTCATAGCCGACTTCCGTCAGCAGAGTCAGCGTCTCACGAAACTCCTCTTCGGTCTCGCCCGGAAAGCCCACAATCACGTCGGTTGTGATGCTGATGTCGCGATTGCGCGCCGCCTTCATCCAGCCGACCCGTTCAAGATACTCCTCGCGCGTGTACTCGCGAAACATGGACTGCAACACGCGAGACGAGCCGCTCTGCACCGGGAGGTGGACGTGGTCGCACAGCGTCGGCACTGCGTCGATGGCGTCGACGATGTCCCTGGTGAAGTCGCGCGGATGCGACGTGGTGAACCGCACGCGCCGAATGCCCGCGATCTCGCCCACTCCGGCCAGCAATTCCGCGAAGCTTCGCTTCCCTGCCGGATCGCGATACGAATTTACGTTTTGTCCCAGGAGCTGAATGTCGGTGTAACCCGCCTCGGCCATGCGCCGGGCCTCGTCCAGCACCGAGTGCGAGGTGCGGCTGCGCTCCTTGCCGCGCGTGTACGGAACCACGCAGTAGGCGCAGAACTTGTCGCAGCCCTCGATGATGGTGATGTATCCGCGATGCGGATTGCTGCGGGCGGTGAACTCGGTTTCGAAAGTCTGATCGGTTTCGCGGTCGTCGAGGCCTGTCACGCGCGTAGCGCCCGCCTCGATTTGTATCAGCATCTCCGGCAGATTGCGATACGATGCAGAACCGGCGACCAGCGACACGTGCGGCGCACGCTCGAAGATCTTTTCGCCTTCCTGCTGGGCCACGCAGCCGAGCACGCCAAACTGCTTGCCCTTCGCCTTCAGCTTCTTGAAGTCGGCCAGGCGGTGAAAGACCTTCTGCTCGGCCTTATCGCGGATCGAGCAGGTGTTATAGAAGATGAGGTCGGCATCTTCTTCGGTCTGGACCTGGCGATAGCCCTGCGAGATGAGCGAACCCACGACCTTCTCCGAGTCGTGGAAGTTCATCTGGCAGCCAAAGGTCTCGATGTAAAACGTTTTTTCCTGCGAGCTCACGGGTATACCAGTAGGAGTCAGTATAACGCGGGATAGCTGTCGGACTGGGTATCAGGTTTCAGGTATGAGAACAGAAGCTGCCAGCCGCCAGATAAAACTGCTCCTGTCATCCTGAGCGGAGCGAAGGACCTGCTGTTCGCTCGCACCACGAATCCGGCTTGCTCCATCAACGTCGCCCGTGTTACATCCAGCTCATGCTCAATCAGCGGCTGCACCGTCTCGATGAACTTGACCGTGTGTGGCAAGGTCGCATGCAGATCGAACGCCGCCTCATCCACCCAACGCGAATGAAGATAGAAGAGCAACGGATCGCGAGTCGCGCGAAAGGTATTGATGCCCAGACAGCCTGCTTCAGCGCGCGTGGGAGGAACGACCTTGTGCAGCGCGGCCTCGACGGCATTCTCATTGCCCGGCTTGGCGCGAAAGCGGGCGAAGATGTGGAGCTGCATATTACTTCCTCGCTGGAGCAGCAATCCCCAGAAAAACCAGGATCGCTCGATTGAGTCGCACGATATCCTCGTCGGCAAGACGGCCAACTCGCATACGGACTTTCGATTTGGGCACGGTAGTGATCTTGTCCGCCATCAAGCGGCAGACCGCGCGCAGTCCGTTGTCCTCGCTCGGTTCGACAGCTAGGCGGAATAGCGGAGCGTCCGTGGGGTCAGTTGTGAATGCGCACACGATGATCGAATCGGTTTTATCGAAGCGATCATCCTGAACAATTACGACCGGACGGGGCTTGCCTGCATAGTCCTTACCCCCCGCTACGGTCCAGATCTCGCCGCGCTTCAATTCGCGTCCCACTCGGAGATGGCGTTAATGAAGTCCTGGTCCTCAGCCGCGTGTGGACTCCCCGCAACAGCCCGGGACTGCCGGCGCGCCTCTCTCACAAAAGCCGGAGAACTCATGTCCGGCACCCAGATCTGGATGGGACGCAGCCCCTGCTGGCGCAGCCGCTTGCGATGAGCGCGAACCTTGTCGCGAGAAGAATTGGATGAAGCCCGAGTCGCCATTATTCCCTCCCCATGTGGTTACATGTAACCTAACATGGGGCAGACAACTCTTCAAACCCAAAGCCCGAAGGGCGTGCCATGACAGCCCAGGATGGAGTTCGCCGAAGGCGGACGGAATCCTGGGTAGGCTAGCGAAATGGCGGGAGTCCCTAGGGGCGGTACATTGCTTGGTAGAGCACCGCTTCAGCGGTGCAGGTGAAGTACCGACTTGACAGGCGGCTTCAGCCGCTGAGGAGAGAGCCTTACCGCAGGCGCTAAAGCGCGGAGCAAGAAAGCAGCTGTTCAATGCACGCCTGAAGGCGTGCTCTACCCCTTTTGCGAAGGGACATGTGCCGCCGGCTGAAGCCGGCTCTGGAATTCTTAATGGGCAGCTTACCCAGCGTTCCGCTGCGCTTCACGCTGGGCTGTCATGGCACGCCCTTCGGGCTCCTCACGCTACAAAATACTTTGCCGCAGGATGGTGCACCACGATCGCCGACGTGCTCTGCTCGGGGTCGAGCAGGAAGCCGGTTGTGAGGTGTACGCCGATAGCTTCGTCGGGATGCAGCAGCGCGAACAGCTTTGTCTGGTCTTCGAGGTTCGGGCACGCGGGGTAGCCAAACGAATAGCGCGAGCCGCGATATTTCTGATGGAACAGGTCTCGGATGTGCGGCGCGTCGTCGCCAGCAATGCCGAGCTCTTCCCTCACCCGCTTGTGGTTCAGCTCGGCCAGCGCCTCGGCGGTTTCGACGCTCAGTCCGTGGAGGTAGAGATACTTTGTATACTCGCCGCCCTCGAAGAGCTTCTGCGTCTCATGCGAAGCCTGCGCGCCGATGGTCACGCACGTCATGCCGAGCACGTCCATCTTGCCGGATGATTTCGACAGGAAGAAGTCCGAGATGCACAGCCCTCTTCCCTCTCGCTGGCGCGGGAAGGTGAAGCGCAGCTTCTCTGGCGGAACCGGATCTCCTTGTTTCCATCCTTCGGGTAACTCGTAGACGATGACGTCGTTGCCTTCGCCCTGTGCGCCGAAGTAGCCGTTGACCACCTTGGGTTCGAACCAGCCGGCGGCGATGACTTCTTCTTCCAAAGCTTTCAGGATGCCGCGATACTTGGTCTCGACGAGTCTCGCGTAGTCTTCCTGCGATGCTGTCTTGAGCTGCCACTGGTTCTTGAACAGCGCGGTCTCGTTGATGTACTGGAATACTTCGCGCAGATCAAAGTCCTTCACCACGCGCGTCCCCCAGAATGGCGGCTGCGGAATGTTCGGCGCTCGTGGGACCTCGATGTTCGGACTCGTTCCGTTGCCGCCTTCACCCGCACCGGCGACAGCCGCGCGGGCAAACTCCTTCACCTGCTTCCCTTCTGCGATGCGCTTCTCACGCGCACCGTTGGGCGAAGCAAGGTCTTCCATGATGTGCAGCCCGGCAAAGGCATCGTCGGCGTAGAAGATGCCGCCGTTGTACTCGCGGCGCAGATCGTCTTCCACATACTTGCGCGTGAGCGCCGCGCCGCCGCAGATCACCGGGAACTCCAGCTTCTGGTGATGCAGGTCCTGCACCACGTACTTCATTTCCAGCGTTGACTTCACCAGCAGTCCACTCAAGCCGATAGCATCGGCCTTGTGTTCGATGGCGGCGTTGATGATCGCGTCCGAGGGCTGCTTGATGCCGAGGTTCACCACGCGATAGCCGTTGTTGGTGAGGATGATGTCGACCAGGTTCTTGCCGATATCGTGGACGTCGCCCTTCACCGTCGCCAGCACGATGGTCGCCTTCTGGCTGCCCTCTTTCTTCTCCATCTTGGGTTCGAGATAGGCGACGGCCGCTTTCATTACGCCGGCCGAGTCGAGCACCGAAGGAAGCTGCATCTTGCGCGAGCCGAAGAGGTCACCGACAGTGCGCATGCCGTCGAGCAGAACGTTATTAATAATGTCGAGCGGCGTGTAGGTGGTGAGCGC
The DNA here is from genome assembly GCA_963782505.1 of uncultured Acidobacteriaceae bacterium. GTDB lineage: Bacteria > Acidobacteriota > Terriglobia > Terriglobales > Acidobacteriaceae > CAVVDY01. The sequence goes on from CAWAKG010000029.1 coordinate 17,361, forward strand.
CTGTTCCAGCAATTCGTCAAGCGACCGCTTGTGCTCGCCGTCGCCGATCTGCTTTTCGCCGTTGATGATCACCCACTTCAGCTTGTCTTCAATCGACAGCGTATCGACGTGCGCAGTGGTGTGCTCTTCCTTGCCCTTGGTCCCGGCAAAGTGCTGCATGTAAGCCTGAAGCGGGTCGCCGTTCGAGCGGTCCTGATAGATGAGCTTGCGCGCGACATCGACCTCGGCTTCGGGAATCTTGTACAGCGGATAAATCTTGCTGTAGTTCACGATGGCCATGTCGAGGCCGTTGTCGACAGCCTCGTGCAGGAAGACGCTATTCAGCACGCGCCGCGCATAGGTGTTCAGGCCGAAAGAAATGTTGCTGACGCCGAGCACGGTCTTCGCGAGCGGCATCTCCTGCTTGATCGCCTTCACTGCCTTCAACGTCTCCATGCCTGCGGTACGGTAGTCTTCCTGGCCAGTCGAGATGGGCAGCGTCAGCGCGTCGAAGATCAAGTCGACCGGACGAATGCCGTACTTGTTCACCGCGAGATCGTAGATGCGCTTGGCGATGGCCAGCTTCTTCTCGGCGGTAAGCGCCATGCCCTCTTCGTCGATGGTCAAGGCAATGACCGCCGCGCCGTAGCGCTTGGCCATCGGCAACACTTTCGAGGTGCGCTTCTCGCCATCTTCCAGGTTGATGGAGTTGATAATCGCCTTGCCGGGAATGCGCTTCAGCGCCTCTTCCACCACGTCGGCCTCGGTCGAGTCGACGAGGATCGGCGCGGGCACGCGGGTGGCAATCTTCTCCAGGATGGCGCTGATGTAGCCCTTCTCGTCCTCGCCCACGATGGCACAGCACAGGTCGAGCATGTGCGAGCCTTCGTTCACCAGCTTCTTGGCCAAGGTGAGGATCGCATCATAATTCTGCATGCGCACCATGTTCTTGAAGTGCTCGACGCGCGTGGTGGTGTTCATCTCCTCGGCGATCACCAGCGGCTTGGGATCGAGCTCGAGCGGAACCATGGAATACGCACTGGCGGCGGCGCCGATTATCTTCGGGTCGCGCGGCGCGGGTTCGAGATTGGCGCAGGCCTCGACGACAGCTTTCAGGTGCTCGGGCCGCGTGCCACAGCAGCCGCCAACGACGCGCACGCCGTACTCGGTGATGAACTGCTTGTGATACTCGGCCAGCTCCTCCGGCTTGAGCTTGTACACGGCGACGCCGCCGACGTTCTCCGGCAGCCCGGCATTGGGCAGGACCGATACCGGCTTGGGCGAGTTCAGCCCAAGGTAACGGACGCCGTCGTTCATCTCCTTCGGGCCGGTGGCGCAGTTCATGCCGATGATGGCAACGTCGAACATCTCCAGCGTGGTGAGTGCCGCGCCGATCTCGGTGCCCAGCAGCATGGTTCCCGTAGCTTCAAGTGTTACTTGAACCTGCACCGGAATGCTCTTCCCTGCCCGCTTCAGCGCATCAAAGATGCCGACCAGTCCGGCCTTGGCCTGCAAAATGTCCTGACAGGTCTCGAGCAGCAGGACATCCACCCCGCCTTCAATCAATGCCAGCGCCTGCTCCGTGTAAGCGTCGGCCATCGCGTCGAAGCCTATGTGCCCCAGCGAAGGCAGCTTGGTGGTGGGGCCCATCGATCCGGCGACGAAGCGCTTACGGCCGTTCGTGGAGAAGCTGGCGGCGACCTCGCGCGCGAGCTTGGCGGCGGCCAGGTTCACCTCGCGAACGTCGTTCTGCATGTCGTACTCGGCCATCACGATGCGCGTGGAGTTGAAGGTATTGGTCTCCACCACATCGCAGCCAACCTTGAAGAACGCCGAATGGATGTCGGCAATCAGGTCGGGCCGGCTGAGCACCAGGATGTCGTTGTAGCCTTCCTTGCCCCGGAAGTCGTCGAGCGAGGGGTTGCGAAGCTGGATGTTCGTTCCCATCGCCCCGTCGAAGATGGCGACGCGCTCTTGTATCGCTTTGAGGTATTCGCTCATGCAGGTCTATTTAGTATCGCAGATTTGATGATGGCCTTTGGCTTTTTGCTCTTGGCTTTTGGCTACGCAAGAAAGATCCACCACAGAGACACAGAGGTCACGGAGAAAAGCGAATTCTGTCATTCGCACGTGAGGACCACTGCCGGCGCTGAAGGGCGTATTTCCCAATATGGCACTCGCCTCTCGGTTTCGAAACCGAGCGCCGACTTCTGCGTTGACCCTCCTTTAGCGCGGAACTAGATTTCTCCTGTCAGAACTTTGCGCCCTCCTTGACACACTCTTTTCTTGACACTTGCGCCCTGTAGCAGGCTGCTCGCCCACGCAGCCGTAGAAAGAGGAAATCCAATGAAGACCCTAACAGTAGTCCTTCTCCTGACCCTGGCGGCGACGCCGCTGTGGGCCCAGGTCACGTACTTCTATGGCGGTGATTTCGACCCGAACAATCCAAACGCGAATGGTCTGTCTAACGAGAACGACGCCATCGTCGGCGGCAATCCGTATGGTGCTGCCACGTATCAGAACTTCGTCGTCGGAAGTATTTGTGCGACCGCCAAGTGTCAAAGCCGCCGTGGCAGCGTGTATGTCTCTGGCCTGTTCAGCAACAACCTGAGTACCCTGACGCCCTCCAGCGGCTACTGGGAAATTCGCACGGGCGTCTCCGAGGGCAACGGTGGCACGCTGGTCGGTTCCGGCACCGCTTCTGGCGGCAATTGGTCACACACTCCCACTGGGCGCAGCGGCTTTGGCTACACAGAGTACACCGACACGGCCGGGAATCTGCAGGTCTTGCTCGCGGACGGTATCTATTGGTTTACGGTTGTTCCCCAGGCACCGGGACAGGGCTGCCGTTCGTTCAACAGCAATACCTTCGGGTTGAACAGCGTCCGTACGCAGATCCCCAATCAGCAGTACTTCGATTCAGCGTTTTTCGGCGCCAACTTCACCAACGCGAACAACGAAGGCGTCTTCCAGACGTTTTCGAGCGGCGTGCTGGGTTTCTACTGCGGTGGTTCCTGCGGCCTCGGTGGGGCCGCCGACATTCCCGAACCTTCCAGTCTGGTGATGCTCGGCACCGGTCTGATGGGCGTCGCGGCCGCTGCTCGGCGGCGGTGGTTCAGCTGATTCGACGGAGGAAATCATGAAGCGAATCGCACTCGTGTTGCTTCTCACCCTGGCGGCGACGCCGCTCTGGGCCCAGTGCGGCCCGAACTGCTACTTCTATGGCGGCGACTTTGACCCGAACAATCCAAACGCGAATGGTCTGGCCAACGAGAACGATGCCATCGTCGGCGGCAATCCCTACGGCGCTGCCACATACCAGAACTTCGTTGTTGGTTCGGGCGACTATGTCGCCATCAGCGGCATGTTCACCAACGATCTGATGTCGTACCGCACGACCTTTCCCACTGTCACCGGCCACCTCAATGCGTACTGGGAGATCCGCAAGGGCGTCTCCGAGGGCAATGGCGGCACCCTCATCGCCTCCGGTTCGGGCATCGACACCGTGACTACGACCGGTCGCAGTGGTTTCGGCTACTCCGAGTATCACAACGAAGTTGATGGCGTAGATGTCAACCTGCCGGCCGGAACCTACTGGTTTGCGGTTGTTCCCGTCTGTACGACCTGCGCTAGCCGTTCGTTCAACAGCAATGCGTTTGGCCTGAACTCGGTTGGTACCCAGACCAACAACGAACAGTTCTTCAACTCCGCGTTCTTCGGAGCGATCTTCACCAACGCCAACAACGAAGGCGTGTTCCAGACGTTTTCCAGCGGGGTTTTGACCTTCTGTAGTGAAGGGGAGGCCTGCGGCCTGTCTCAGTCCTCCGGCATACCGGAGCCTTCCGGTCTGCTCATGCTCGGCACGGGACTGCTCGGCGTCGCGGCGGCCGCGCGCCGCCATATTTGCAAATAGCTCAAGGAGGAACTTATGAAATATCTGGCTATGCTACTTCTTCTTCTCCTGGTCGCCAGCCCGCTCTGGGCCGACGTGGTGTTGTTTTACGGCGGCGACTTCGATCCCAACAATCCGAACGCTAACGGCTTGGCAAACGAGAACGACGCCATCGTCGGCGGTATTCCTTATGGCGCGGCCACCTACGAGAACTTTGTTATCAGCACCTACAACACCACTGTCAGTGGCCTGTTCACCAACAATCTGAGCCAGCTGAACCCGACGTCCGCCTATTGGGAAATCCGCTCGGGTGTTTCGGAAGGAAACGGCGGAACCCTGATCGCTTCCGGAACCGGCAGTGGGGACAGTTTCGCCCAGACCCCGACCGGTCGCAGCGGCTTCGGCTTCACCGAGTACAACGACCTGGTTGGTTGCGGCACCAACTGGCCGAACTGCACCCCCTTGCCCGTTACCCTGCCTCCCGGTACCTATTGGTTCGCGGTGGTGCCCAATGCTCCCAATCAGGACGGCCGTTCGTACAACAGCAACACTTTCGGCCTGAATTCGATAGGAACCCAGTACAGCAACCAGCAGTACTTCAACAGCTCCTTCTTCGGCGCGAACTTCACCAACGCAGACAACGTAGGCGTCTTCCAGACTTTTTCCAGCGGCGTGTACAACTGGCTGCCCGAGCCCTCCACTTTCCTCATGCTCGGCACGGGACTGCTGGGCGCTGCCGCCGCCGCGCGCCGGCGCTTCTTTAGATAGTCTCGGGAGGAACTTATGAAATATCTGGCCATGCTACTTCTTCTTGTCCTGGCCGCCAGCCCGCTATGGGGGGCCAGCTACACCGGTGATTTCGATCCGAACAACCCCTTGGCCGATTCTCTGGCGAACGAGAACGACGCAAACGTCGGCGGCAATCCCTACGGCGCTGCCACCTATGAAAACTTCGTGGTGGGCTCCGGAGGTGCCTGGGTCACCGGGTTCTGGACCAACAACCTGATGAACATCGTCCCGCAGACCGCCTACTGGGAGCTGCGCAAGGGTGTATCGGAGGGCAATGGAGGAACGATTATTGCCTCCGGCACCTCCGTCGACCAGGTGACGCCCACCGGCCGCAGCGGCTTTGGCTATACCGAATACCAGAACTACGTAGATATCGGAAGTTACTTCATACCGCTGGATCCCGGTACGTACTGGTATGCGGTGGTGCCTCAAGCTCCTGACCAGGACGGCCGCTCCTTCAACAGCAACACCTTCGGCCTGAATGGCCATGGGACTTTTATCAAGGACCAGCAGTATTTCAACTCTGCGCACTTCGGGGCGAGCTTCACCAATGCCGATTACTTTGGCGACTTTCCGCTGTTCTCGGGTGGCGTAACGGATGACTTTATTCCCGAGCCCTCCAGCCTGCTCATGCTCGGCACGGGCCTGATGGGAGCCGCGGTCGCGGTGCGACGGCAACTTGGCAGATAAGTCCAAGGAGGAACTTATGAGATATCTAGCAATGCTGCTTCTTCTACTCCTGGCCGCCAGTCCGCTGTGGGCGGATGCCGTGTTTTTTTATGGCGGTGATTTCGATCCGAACAACCCAAACGCCAATGGCCTGTCGAATGAGAACGACTACATCGTTGGTGGCAATCCCTATGGGGCGGCAACTAATCAGAACTTTGTCGTATCCGGCGGTGGAATCAACATCAACGGCATGTTCACCAACAACCTGAGCACAAACCATCCGACCACCGGCTATTGGGAGATCCGCTCCGGAGTATCGGAGGGCAACGGTGGCACCATGATCGCTTCCGGTACGGGTTCCGTTACCAACACCCCGACTGGCCGCGGCGCTTTCGGCTACACCGAGTACCAGAACCTGGTGGAGGGCATGAACGTCGAATTGCCAGCCGGGACCTACTGGTTCGCGGTCGTGCCCAATGATGTGTCGGTCACGGCGAAAGATTCAGGGACCGACCGGTCTTTCAATAGCAACACTTTCGGCCTGAACGCAGTGGGCACGCAGATCAACAACGAGCAGTTCTTCAACTCACCTTTCTTTGGCGCTAACTTCACCAACGCCAACAACGAGGGGGTCTTTCAGTCTTTTTCCAGCGGCCTGTACTCATTCATTCCCGAGCCCTCCAGCCTCGTCCTGCTCGGCTCGGGTTTGGCGGGCGTTGGGGTCGCGGTTCGCCGGAGGTGGTTGAGCTAGTCGCGGGCAGAGGCGTCATGAAAACGAGTTTCTTACTTCAAGCTTATTGGAGGCAAATCATGTCTACTCGTCTAATAGGATGTCTCCTCATTTGGACATTTGTACTGGCGGCTCCCGCGGCCCTTGCGGACCCCGTCATTGTGAATCCGAACTTCGGCGCCGTGCTCATCACCTGTGGCGGCAACTACGCTTACCAAGGCACGGGTGGCTGCGGTAATGTTGCTCAGGATTTTAATTCGGCTCCCGGCTTTGGATGGACACTGAGTACGACGCATGATCAATACTGGTACGGCCCGGGCCTGACCGGTCCTAATACCAACTTCAACCCGCCGCCCTTCGACGGGCTACCCTTCACCCAGGCTGTATTCTTAGAGAGCGGTTCGTCAGTGAGCAACCCGTCAGTGTCGCAAGACATTAGCGGCTTTTCCCCGGGTAGTTACACCCTGAGCTTCTACCTGGGCTCGAGATACTCCGGAAACGGCTTCGATGGTAACCAGACGGTTGAGGCGTTAATCGATGGAAGCGTGATTGGTACCTGGGCTTTGGCAAGTTTTACACCCTTCACGCTCGAGTCCGCCTCGTTCACCGTCGGTGGCGGGGGAGATCATAACTTTGGGCTTCATGGGAATCAACAACAGCGGCGATCACACCGCTTTCCTTTCGGGGATGAGTATTGCCGCGGGGGTACCAAACCCTCAAGTCTGATCCTGCTCGGCTCAGGTTCTGGACTGGCGGTGGCCGCTGCTTTCCGCCGGAAATTGGTGGGCAGATAGGGCGGGCTTCAACTCGATCAATGAGTAACCGCGCGGGACCACTGGTACTGGCGTTGAGCCGATAGCAATAATCTTATACGCTAGCAGTACAAGGATCGTTGCGGCGCAGGTGA
>CAWAKG010000030.1:0-10680 GCA_963782505.1 uncultured Acidobacteriaceae bacterium
GTCCTGAAAGTGAATTGATAATTGTAAAGGAACAAGCAGAAGGAAGAGTTTCAAGTAGCGCTCTTCGCCATTCGCTTTTCGCTCTTCGCCGGACATCAAAGCTCTAAGGTTTCTGGCTAATAGCGTTCATCACAGAGACACGGAGGACAAACACGACCTCAGTGAATGCGCCTTGGGCGCGGCATAAGAAAGCCCACCGCTTCAGCGGTGGGAAAACGGGGTATTGTTGACCGAGTCCCCTGGGGACGGCATATCTCGGGTCGTGTCTCAGTTGTATGCCGTGCCCGGGGCACGGGGATGGCACAAGCACATGTGCGGAGCGTCACCGAAGCACCCGGCCAAGGCCTCTAGTCTGTTCCCATGCCTCACGCATTAATCTCGAACCTGGTGCATTGCACATTCAGTACCAAGGGCCGCGCCGAAACCATCCCTGACCCATCCACTCTCGCTCGATATTTTGGCGGGGTGGCGAAAGGCAAGGGTATTCCGCTGGTTATCGCGGGAGGGACAAAGAATCACGCACAGGTGCTGATCGCGTTACCGGCTGCGATGTCGCTGTCTCGCGCCATTCAGGACCTGAAAGGTAACAGCTCCCGACGGCTCAACCAGCAAGGGACCAAGTTTGCGTGGCAAGAGGGGTATGCGGCATTCAGCGTGAGTCCGACAAGTAAGGCTGCGGTGATGCGCTACATCGCCAATCAGGAGCAACATCACGCCAAGGCGAGTTTCGAAGACGAGTTGCTGGAGATGCTGAAGAAATCTGGCGTGGAATACGATTCGCGATTCGTGTTCGGATGAGGATCTCTGCCGTCCCCGTGGGACTAAGAAATTTCATTTCCCGCTTTCCCACCGCTGAAGCGGTGGGCTTTCTTATGTTGCACCCGAGGCGCAGGGAGATTGACGCTTCAAACCTCGTTCGCTGCCGTGCTGGGCTGGAATTGTTGTATGCCGTCCCCGTGGGACTAAGAAATTTCATTTCTCGCTTTCCCACCGCTGAAGCGGTGGGCTTTCCTATGTTGCGCCCGAGGCGCAATCCGATCGGCGCCCTCGAATGGTTCGCTCCCGCGCCGGAGTTGGTGTGTTAGTTCGAATCCAATAGAGCATTCAACCGACCGGAGTTTATTTCCTCCGTGTCCTCCGTGTCTCCGTGGTGAACTCTTCCGTTCTTACTCTTCGCGCGAGCGCACGCCAAACATCTCCGCCGGCTGGCCGGTGAGCCGCTCGATGCGGTCGGCGATTGGCGGATGGGTTGAGAAGAGGTTGGCGAAGCTCAAGCCCATGAGCTTGGGCGCGACGATGAACAGGTGCGCCGTCGACGGAGACGCGGCCATCGGAATGCGCTTCGAATAGGTATCGAGCTTGGCCAGCGCGCTTGCCAGAGCATGAGGATTGCCTGTCAAGTGCGCGCCCGTCTCATCGGCCTGATATTCCCGCGAACGCGACACGGCAAGTTGAATCAACGTCGCCGCGATCGGCGCCAGAATCAGCATCAGCAGTCCCATCATGCCGCCGCCTTCGCGATCGTCGCGGCTACCGCCAAACCAGAATCCGATGCGCGCCAGAAACGTGATGGCTCCGGCGAGCGTCGCCGCGATGGAGCTGATGAGGATGTCGCGATTGCGCACGTGACCCAACTCGTGGGCGAGCACGCCTTCCAGTTCTTCATCATCCAGCAAGTTCAGAATGCCCTGGGTGGCAGCTACGGAAGCATGTTGCGGATTCCGTCCCGTTGCGAACGCATTTGGCGAGTCGGTCGGGATCACGTAGATCCTGGGCATGGGGATGCCCATCTTCTGCGAGAGACGCTCGACGATGGCATAGACGCGCGGCAACTGCTCGCGCGTGGCGGGCTGCGCGCGATACATGGCGAGCGCAATCTTGTCGCTGAAGAAGTACGAAGCGAAATTCATGATCACGGCGAAGGCCAGGGCGAGCTCGAGGCCACTACGGCCGCCAAACATCTGCCCCACGAAGAGCAGAAACAGCGTCATCGCCGTCAGAAGCAAAGCCGTCTTGAAGGTGTTTCCCATAAAGTTCGAGTCATTCCGACTCTGCTATGTAGATGATACCCAGTTGTCGTGGTTGCGGAAAACAGAGAACGCTCAATGGATAGGAGCGGGCAAAGTCTCCCGATCTCACGCGCGAGTATGCGCGCCAGGAAAAATGCGAAGTGCGCGCGATGATTTTCTCCCGCAGATGGTTGTAGCAAATCACCGCATAAATATTGGCATTGCGCGTCAACCTTTCCCGGAAACTATCAATCCAACATGGGTAAAGGCGGACGGATTGTACTTCAAAGCCTATTCCAGGAATTAAGAATATGGAGGAGACCTTAGAGCTTATGAAAAGATTTGGCATCCTGTTGATGGTGCTGCTGCTTGGCACGTTCATGGCAATGGCACAGAACAACCAGAACGCAGACAACCAACAGCATAAAACCGCTGCCGCAAATGACGTGAATGCGGCACAAAACGCGAAGGACGAAGGGAAGAAGGCCCTGGCACGGTTGGACCAGTCGGGGGCCATCATCAATGAGTTGCTGGGAGCTCCCGATAAAGGAATTCCGGAGGACGTATTCGCCAATGCCAAGTGCGTGGCCGTGATTCCGTCGATGATCAAGGGCGGGTTTATCTTCGGCGCTGAGAATGGCCGTGGCGTGGCCACCTGCCGCGCCGGCGGTGGATGGAGTGCACCCGCGTTCTTTGCGGCAACCGGCGGAAGCTGGGGCGCCCAGATCGGGGTCGAAGGCACCGACGTGGTCATGCTGATCATGAATGACAACGGCATGAATCAGTTGCTCAGCTCCAAATTCAAGATTGGCGGCAATGTCAGCGCGGCTGCGGGTCCCGTCGGACGCAGTGCCAGCGCCTCAACCAACTGGAAGATGAAATCTGAAGTCCTGACCTACTCGCGCTCGCGCGGAGCCTTCATCGGAGCCACGCTCAATGGAGTAGCCATTCGCGGGGACCAGGACGCGATGACTAGCTACTATGGCCACACTGTGGGCTTCCGCCCGGTGTTAACCGGACAGGTGCACGATCCCCACTCGAACGACCGGTTTGTCGCGGCGGTGCGTAACGCTCACACCGAGGCGACGGCCCAGAACCGTTAACCGGACTTCCATTCAACCGGAGGCGGGCTAACCGGCCCGCCATTCGCATCTGTGCCTGTTGCCCAGCATCGCACGGTTTCGCTACACTGCCGCGGGACTGGAGGTGGCGCAAATCATGCGAGTTCCCCTTGGGCTGTGTCTGGCAGGTATTCTTCTGGCTGCGGCGGCAGTGCCCGTGCCAGCATCGGCAGCGTCGCAGACTGAGAAAGACGTTCGCAGCGTGGTCGAGCACCAGATGGAAGCCTGGAACCGCCATGACTTGCAAGGCTTCATGGCGGGATATTGGAACTCGCCTGAGCTGACGTTCTTCTCGGGTGGAACCGTGACCAAAGGCTGGCAACCAACGCTCGAACGCTATGAGAAAAAGTATCAATTCGGCGGGAACGAGATGGGGAAGCTGGAGTTCGCTGACCTGCAGGTCGTAGCCCTCGGGCCGGAGTCGGCGTTCGTTCGTGGCCGCTGGCATCTCACGATGTCCGACGGCAAAGAACCGCACGGTCTGTTCACTCTGGTGTTTCGCAAGTTTCCTGAAGGCTGGCGCATCATCCACGACCACACCAGCGCTGCGCCTTAGTTTTCGCGCTCACAGATGGGTGTGAAGGTGTAGAATCCTCTCGGCTGCTTCTCGCATCATCTAAGCGTGTGACAAGCACGACAGGCGGTATCCGCCGGGCGGAACTGCACTGGAGGACATCGTGAGCATTACCACCGGCGACTTCCACGCCAAAGTCAGTGCTATTTCCCTGCTGGAAAAGAAAAAGCACCACGAGCTGATTACCTGTCTCACTGCGTATGACTATCCCAGCGCTCGTCTGATCGACGAGGCCGGCATTGACATGGTCCTGGTGGGCGATTCGCTGGGCATGGTCATGCTCGGCTACGACAACACGCTGCCGGTAAGCATGCCGGAGATGCTGCATCACGTTCGCGCCGTGCGACGGGGCGTGAAGCACGCGCTGCTGATCGCCGACATGCCCTACGCGTCTTACCACGTAGGAATCAGGGACACTCTGCGTAATGCCATGCGCTTCATCAAAGACGGCGGCGCCGAGGCGGTGAAGATCGAAGGCGGCGAGAAGCGGGCTCGGATCGTAGAGCGCCTGGTCGATGCTGAGATTCCCGTTGTCGGCCACATCGGGCTCACGCCGCAATCATTGCACGCGATGGGCGGCTACAAGGTCCAGGGCAAGACACTGAAGGCGGTCGAGCAGCTAATGCGCGACGCCGTGGCTTTGGAGCGGGCAGGCGCGTTTTGCGTGGTGCTGGAGGGCATTCCCCGCGAGGTGGCGGCGATGGTCACCCACGAACTGGAGATCCCGACCATCGGAATCGGCGCTGGACCGGAATGCGACGGGCAGGTGCTCGTGTTCCACGATCTGCTTGGCCTGACCTTTGCGCCGGCGGCCAAGTTTGTTCGCCGCTATGCCGACCTGGGGAGCGCGATCACCAACGCGGTGCTCGCTTACAAGGACGACGTGAAGTCCGGCGGCTTCCCATCGGAAGCGGAGTCTTATCACTTGCCCAAAGACACGTCGGCGGCCCTGGAGGCGATTGCGGAGCGCAAGCACGCCCTGCGATGATGAGAGGGTGTTGCTTCGCTCTCACAGTTTCGCTGGGTGTGTCGTAGCTCTGGCTCTTCTAACAGGCGGCCTTGCTCGGGGCCAAGCTACGAAGCGTACTCTCCCCGTTGCCGGTTCGTCCAAGCAGTTCTGCCAGCCCGAGGGCGGATTTTGTTTCGACTATCCTGCGAGTTGGACGGTGCTGGGCGAAGCCTTTGGCGATGGAGTTGTCGTCGCTCCTGCGCAGACCACCGACAGAAAGCTTTGGGATGTGGTCACCGTTGCTGCGGTCGAACTTCCCACGCTGGACGACGGCGCCGCTCTCAGCATCGATCAAATCATCGATGCAGCAATGAGCAACATGCGGGCAGGCGGGCATAATCCTCAGACCCTGCAACGTCAGCAACTGGCCGTCGATACGCTTCCTGCGGAGATGATTAAGGTCCGCTACCACGACAAAGAAAGCGCACGCGATTGGATTGAGCAATTGGTGTTCATCGAGGGACCCGACCAGGAGATCTATTCGCTTTCTCTCAAGGCGCAGCCGGGATCGATCGGCCGATTACAGCCCGCGTTCGAGGGCATTGTACAAAGCTGGAAGCTGCAAACCAGCGACAACGCGACGTCGAGTCCAGAAAGACCGTCAACGGCAAAGCCTGCCGGGACTAGCTCGGCGCATCCCACGCCGCACGACTGATGCCGATGAAACTGATTCGCTCCGTCGCCGAGATGAAGACGCACTGCCGCGAGACTATCCGGAGCGGGAAATCCTTGGGTTTCGTTCCCACCATGGGAGCCTTGCACGAGGGACATGCCTCTCTGGTGCGCGCCAGCAACGAGCAATGCGATACCACGGCGGTTTCCATCTTTGTAAATCCGTTGCAGTTCGGGCCAAGCGAGGACCTGGCCAAATACCCGCGCACTCCGGAGCGCGACGGCCAAATTCTGGAAGCTCTGGGAGTCGATGTGCTGTTCATGCCCGCGGCGAGCGAAATGTACCCAGCGGGCGCGACGACGCATGTCGAGGTAGGTGGACTGAGCGAGCGGCTCGACGGCCTCTCGCGGCCAGGACACTTTCGCGGAGTGGCAACGGTGGTCGCCAAGCTGTTCGAGATTGTGCGGCCTGACTTCGCCTTCTTCGGGCAGAAAGACGCAGCCCAGGTGGCCGTGCTGTGCCGCATGGTGCGCGACTTGGACATGGATGTAAAGCTGGTCGTCTGCCCCATCGTTCGCGAGCCGGACGGGCTGGCAATGAGTTCGCGCAACGCCTATCTCAGTCCGGAGCAAAGGACGCAGGCGCTGGTGCTGAGTCGCTCACTCGCGCAAGTGCAACGGGCCGCGGAGGCGGGCGAGCGCGATGCAGAGAAACTGGTTGCACTGGGCAAGAGCCTCATCGCAGAAGAGCCTGGCGCCCGGCTGGATTACTTCGCCATCGTTGATCCCGACTCGCTCGAACCGGTCAGCGATGTGACGCGCGGGGCGCTTGTCGCAGTGGCGGTGTTTATTGGCGCGACGCGGCTGATCGATAATATTCTGCTGGCGGCGCGGTAAGCAGGATTAGATAGCCGGTGGACTACGCCCTCGGACGTATTTGCCGAATGCGAAGTGGTCCGAACAGCAGCAGGACCCGCGCCGTCGCCCGCAGCGCTAACGCCTGTATCAAGAGTTACCGAAGATCCAGCGTGACTTCAAATCACTCCTGAGATAACATGGCGGGCTCGGTGACGTAACTTCGATTGTGTAAAAGCGAGAGGGTGTAAGTTTGGCTTTGGCCTCACAAGCTAAAGCCCCTTTGGAAAGGAGACTTACACCCATGGCGAAGGTAACACCCATCACCGAGCACTTCCAACACTTTGTCAGCGAGCTGAAAGACAGTTTCTGGGGCGATCTGCAGGGGGAAGTGCAGCACAGCATGCGGCGGCTGTTTGAGCTGCTGTCGGAGCGACAACGCGACCTGTACATGGTCAGTCCGCGCCACAGCCGGCAGAAGCTGCGGCAGGATTATCGCAACGGCTACTATGAGCGCGATTTCGTCACCCGCTTCGGGACCTTGCGGCTGCGCATCGCGCGCACCCGCAAGCGGGGCTTTCTGCCCGCGGTGCTGCAGAAGTTTCAGCGCCGCGCCGAAGAGGTGTCGCTGCTGATCCGGGAGGCGTTTTTGCGCGGCATCTCGACCCGCCAGGTGGGCCGGCTGGTGGCGATCCTGACGGGCGAAACGGTGAGCCCGCAAACCGTATCGCGGTTGACCCGCGAGCTAGACCAGGCGGTGCACGCCTTTCATCGGGCGTCGCTCGCCGACGAGTGGGCCTACCTGTTTCTGGACGGGGTGAGTCTGCGCATGCGACGGCCCAGCGGGCGCAAGCGGGTGCACATGCTGGTGGCCTATGGGGTACGCCAGGACGGTACCCGGCAACTGCTGGCTTTTATGCGCAGTTCGGGAGAGAGCCAAGCTGCCTGGGAAGGGCTGTTGCAGGATCTGTATCGTCGTGGATTGCGCGGCGAGAAGCTGTTGTTGATCGCCACCGACGGCTGTCCTGGCCTCGCGGCGGCGCTGGAGACGGTCTACCCGCGGGTGCCGCATCAGCGCTGCTGGGTGCACAAGATGAGGAACATCCTGGAGAAGGTTCGGCGCCGCAACTACGACGCCGTTAAGGCCGATGCGCAGGCGATTTATCGCGCCGAGAGCCGACGCCAGGCCGAAGCCGCCTTTCGCGCTTTCCGCCGCCGCTGGCAATCCCTGTACGGCTCCATGGTGCGGCAACTGGAACGCGATCTGCCGCAACTGCTCTCGTTCTTCAGCTTTCCCCGGCACCTTTGGAAGAAGTTGCGCACGACCAACATCATCGAACGCTGCTTCGTGGAGGTGCGCCGGCGAACTCGGCCCATGGTGTGTTTTGTCAACGTCAAAAGCGTGGACCGGATCATCTACTCCATCTTCCAGCGCTTCAACCTGGAATGGAAAAACCGCACCCTCCGGGTTTTTACACAAGCAGCTTGACGTCACCGCGGGCTCGGAGCTTTTGACAACTTCGGAGCAGGACATGAAACTAAAGGTACTTACCTGTTTCCCCCTGATTGCGGTCTTCACACTGCTTACACTGACAGCTCGTGCCCAAACCTTCAGCGTCATCTACAGCTTCAAGGGTGGAGCTTTCGATGGCGTCTCGCCCTCAGGGGGCGTAACCATCAAAGGAAGCACCCTGTATGGCGTGACAACAGGAGGTGGTAACAGTTGCGGTATCAAAGGGGCTTGCGGAACGGTCTATCAGTTAAGGGACACTGGATCCAATTGGCTGGAGAACCTCATCGTCCTGTTTCCAAGCTCGAACGGGGGGATATTCCCGGTCGCCAGAGTCCTCTTCGGGCCGGACGGCCACCTTTTTGGGACAGCTAATGAATCTTGGTCCGGCAGCGGTTCGGTTTACCGGCTAACACCACCATTGTCGGTCTGCAAGACCGTAGCCTGTCTTTTCTGGACTGCGATCGACCTTCACACCTTTACCGGCGATAGTCGCGATGGTGACGGAGCTAACCCCGCATACGGAGATCTCATCTGGGACCAAGACGGCAACATCTATGGCACCACTTACGGGGGAGGAGCTTGGGGCTGCGGCACTGTTTTTAAGATGACAGGGTCGGGAGACAACTGGACGGAGACGCCTATCTACAGTTTCACGGGATACAGTTTCTCGCAATTAGACGGTTGCTACCCGTACGACGGCCTTGTTATGGATAGCAAAGGAAACTTATTCGGTACAACTAACTATGCGGGAGACAATAACAACGGTACCGTTTGGGAGTTGACGTACGATCCGCAAGCTGGCTGGAAGGAGAACAATCTGTACAGTTTTACCGGCCAGGGTGATGGTGGCTCGCCCTATGCCGGGCTGACATTGGGCAGTTCCGGTAATCTTTACGGTGCGACTAGTCGAGGAACTCCGGGGCCGACGATTTTCGAGCTATCGCCCTCCGGCGACAAATGGGCATTCACGGTACTGGCCAACATTCCTGGATGCACAGAAGGAGGACCATTTGTCGTCCTCACTTCGGACGCTGCTGGTTCCCTCTACGGCACCAACTATGCTTGTGGCGTGAATAGCTTTGGCAACATATTCAAGCTGACAAATACTAATAACGGGTGGGTGTACACGTCGTTGCATGACTTTACCGGCGGAGCCGACGGAGCATTTCCGCAGAGCCAGGTCACAATCGATGTCGACGGCACCCTCTACGGCACGGCGTCCCAAGGCGGGACGAACAACCGCGGCGTCATTTGGATGATCAAGCCGTAGCTGGAAGTTGGTCGCTGATACGTCGCCAATGCGCAAGCTTCAGCCCGTAATCTGTACTGTCCCGACGCGACTGGATTGTCTTCCAGCGCCTATCCGGCGCTGAACCTTTGAACCTCGCGCCCTGGGCGCGCCACAAGAGAGCCCACCGCTGAATAGGCTGTTACGAAACCCCTATCGTCCGCTGAAGCGGACTTTCGATTTTCCACTTACGCCTTCCCCGCGATGAATCGCGGGGCTCTCACCTTTCGCCGCGAGGCGGCTGGCGCATGTTTGTCCCACCATGTCCGCTCAATCCGGGGTTTGTTGCATCCGCTGAAGCGGTGGCCTTTCTTATGTCGCGCCTGATGCGCGGCGAGACCCGCTCCTTCTCCACCCGCTAATCCATGCAGCCCCTAGAACCAAAATCACTGGATAGCATTCCAGCGTGTAGCGCGGCTCGGGATTTTCCATAGTTCCGAGAAAGGCCGAGCGCAAGACAAGCAACAAGAGCATCAAGGCGAGATACCTGGGACGCGGTCCTTGGATCACGCCCATCACAGCAGCGAAGACAAACAGCAGGTTGAGAGCGCCCCAGATCGTCGCCAGGACGGCGTCACGCGGGTCGTCGCCGTACTCCCACCAGCGCGAGGCCAAAGGCAGCATTTCGGTCCGCGGCCGAAGCCACATGTCGGCGATACGCATCAAAGGCAGCCGGACATAGTAACGCAGCGGGTGCCGCGCGATACGCTGGTCGGCCAGTTGCGCAAAGCGGGCGTCGAGTTCGGGTCCTACAAAGTGAGACTTGGAATAGTCATCGAAAATCGCACGGGTTTCTGCGCACTCCTGTCCCGTATCACAAGCTCGGGCGGGCAATAGCTTCGGATCAACATCATCGCCCGGAACCTGCCAGTAAACCTCCTCGGTCGATACGTAGTCCACAACCCAGGTGCGCATCCACTTGTCAAAGCCTTCGGGAACGAACTCATCGGGATCGCTGGCGTACCTGGGCGCCAACGGCTCGAAGCGCCGAAAATCGTGCCAGTTGCGAATGGTCCAGGGCACGAGCGGAGCCAGCGACATTGCCAGTATCAGCGCTCCGGCCCAAAACAGACGGAAACGCTCGCCGGGCATCCTCCACATGCGCCACAGCAGGAACAAACCAACCGCTGCCAGCAGGATTCCGCCGTCCGGGCGCAGCAGGATTCCGGCAGCCAGGGCGAGGCCACACGCGATCCACGCTTTCCATGCCGGCCTGCCAACGTCTAACGCATTGAATCCGGCGACGGCGGAGTCCAGCACCGCGGCCGCGAAAAAGATGCTGAGGGTTTCAGCCAGCGGAGCGACCGTGTAGTTCGCGGTAAACGGACACAAAACTGCCAGCGAGAACGCAATCCTGGCGGCGCCTTCGGAGACGGTGCGGCGGGCCAGGTCGGCGACGATGAAGCAGCCGAGCAGGTCGATCGCGATCTGCACCAGCAGCACAGCGTTGTAATGCTCGCGACCGAACAGCAGGAAGCAGGCGGCGAGGAAGGCCGGATATCCCGGTAGCCGTATCCAAGTTGGCCGTATCCCTTCGGCGTGAGTCAGTCCGAAGATGCCGTGGTCGAGCCAATTCCTGGCGATGTCGCCATAAATCAGCGAGTCGCCCATAACGTGCGGGAATCTAAAATAGAAGACAAGCCGCAAGGCCAGGCCGGCAAGGACGAAAATCAGGAAAAATCCGCGAAATCTCCGGAGC
>CAWAKG010000031.1:0-30348 GCA_963782505.1 uncultured Acidobacteriaceae bacterium
CGGGAAAACCGCTATTCGCTAGAAGCTTACTTCCGTGCGAGCTCCTTCGCCTTCGCTTCCGCCGGAGCAATCACCGTTTCGCCGAGCTGAGCGATCAGCAGTTCCCGAGACTTGTATTGATGCGGTTTCAGGACCCAGTGGTGTCTCCTCATTAGATCGGCGAACATCGCGTACTCTCGCTGTCCCTTCAGGATGATCGCCTGGACAGGGACTACGGTGTTGGGGACGATCGTCGCCAACTCATGCGGCACGCTGCTCGGGCCGGTCAAGTCGGCGATGACAAACCTGGCCATGTTGGCCAGCGTGGAGATCGTCCCGGTGAGGTCCTTGCTGGCAGGCTTCTCGAAATCGAACAAGACCGGCAGATAATCGCGTTTGCGGAGTTCGTCTCGAATCGCGTCGAGAACCACTTTTCGCTTAGGCGTGAAGCGACCCAGAATTAACACCAGTTTGTACGTGATAGTGTCGATGACGCTGCGGATCTTCTGATTGTCAAGAAGCAGGTAAATGAATTGAGCCACTTCGAGATTGTCCACCTGTATCCGGGATTCATTCCGCGGCGTTATAACGAGGTTCTTTTGGATTGCTCCTTCCAGATTTACGTCCCACGCGGAGATTCCGTACACGTGACAGGCCGTCAGATCTGCCCCTTCGAGGTTGGTGCCGACCAAGGTGGTCCGGTCTAGATTCGCCCCGCTCAGGTCAGCCGCGCGGAGGTTCGCGTTGAGGAGATCCGCTCCGCTGAGGTTCGCGCTGTTGAGGTTCGCCCTAATGAGGAGAGCCTCGCGGAGCGTCGTGCGGTGGAGGCACGCATTCCTGAGATCTGCCCCGCTGAGGTTCGAATTGCTGAGGTCCGCCCCTTTGAGGAACGCCCCGCTGAGGAATGCCCTGCTGAAGTTCGAGCTGCTGAGGTTGGCCCAAGGGAGATCCGTTCGGCTTAGATCCGCCGCGGTGAGATCCGCCCCGTGAAGGTCCACCCTACTGAGGCGCGCGTAGCTCAGATTCTTCGCCTCCGTGAGATCCGGCACCACTTCAGGATTTTCTTGTCTCCACAGATTCCAAGCCTCGACTCCTTCCTTTAACTTCGCGAGATGTTCGGGATTCGCCACGTTGCCTATCAGATAGAAGATTCGAGACTAGTCAACCACACGTTGTGCAACCCGGCCAGCTATTTGTGAGATGCTGACCATCTGGCGAAGAGCGAAAGGCGAACAGCGATGAGCGATAGGCGCGTACAATGCGGTTTTGGCAGACAACTTTCCAACGCATTTCATTTCGAGGACACAATGAATCTGCACGGCAATAAACTCACGTGGCTGGGCCACGCTACCTTCCGCATCGAGACCAAAGACGGCGCCACGGTGTATGTCGATCCGTGGGTGATGGGCAATCCCATGTGTCCTGAGAGCGACAAGAACGTGAAGAAAGCCGACGCGCTCATCTGCACGCACGGGCACGGCGATCACATCGGCGACGCAGTCGCGATCGTCAAGCAGCATCAGCCGCAGATCGTCGGCATCTTTGAGTTGTGCATGTGGCTGCAGAAAAGAGGCGCGAAGAATATCAACCCCATGAACAAGGGCGGCACACAGACCGTCACCGGCATCAAGGCGACGATGGTCAACGCGGTGCACTCCTGCGGGATCATGGAAGACAACGGCAGCATTGCCTATGGTGGCGAGGCCTGCGGCTACGTGCTGGAGCTGCCGGGTGGAGTGAAACTCTACCATGCGGGTGATACGGGCGTCTTCGGCGACATGGCCATCATTCGCGATCTGTACGCGCCGGAGATCGCCATGCTCCCCATTGGCGATCTGTTCACCATGAATCCGCGCGAGGCGGCCTACGCTTGCGGACTACTGAAACCGAAGTTCGTCATCCCCATGCACTTCGGCACGTTTCCGCCGCTCACCGGAACGCCTTCGCAACTGAAGGCACTGCTGGGCCCGGGCGGGCCAGAGGTGGTGGAGATGAAACCGGGGCGGACGCTGGGATGACGGAGCCGATCACGATCACCGATCCGCGCGTGGAGAACTATCTCTACGCAGTGCTGCCCCAGCGGGACGCCGTGTTACAGGAGATGGAAGCTCGTGCGAAGGACGAGGATATTCCCATCGTCGGTCCGGCAGTCGCGCGACTGCTGTTTCAGTACGCGCGGCTGATTGGCGCGCGAAGCGTGTTTGAGATGGGATCGGCCATTGGCTATTCGACCATCTGGTGGGTGATGGCTGTCGGCGACCGCGGCAAGGTGCATTACACCGACGGCAGCGAGAAGAAGGCGAAAGACGCGCGCGGATACTTCGAGCGGGTTGGAGTCTCGAATCGGATCGAAGTACACGTTGGCGATGCGCTGGAGTTCTTCGAGGCGCGCAAGGAGCAGTTCGACATTGTCTTCTGCGATGTCGACAAGCACGATTACCCGCGCGCCGCTCGCATGGCTGCGTCGCGCGTGCGGAAGGGCGGGCTGTTCATCACCGACAACACGCTGTGGAAGGGCAAGCTGGCCTGCATGGCCGGTAATCCTGAACTCAAGCCCGATCCGACCGACGCGCAAACCAACGCCATAGGTGAGTTGAACCGCATGTTGTACGCGTCGCCGGAGTGGTTCACGACGATCATTCCGCTGCGCGATGGCGTGACGGTGGCGATGCGGATGTGAGTTTTCGGTGGGAGCCCCCGCATTTATGAGTCTGTTACGAAACTTCGCGTGAAGACTGGGCAACACGCGGGTTCCGTCGGTTCTCGCCCCAAGCATCGACTTTTCTGAGTCAGGTTCCATTGCGCTAAGACCAAAGCTCGCCTTACGACGCCAGCGCTGCTCGCAAGGCGCAGCCGCCCATCACCTTCCGCATGCGTTTCAGGTTGTAGACCAGCGTGGCCAGGCTGGTCTCGGTCTGCGCCCCGGCGACTCCGCGCAGCAGAAACCGCGGGTTCCCAAAGATGTGGTACTTGAGCGCTGCGAACGGATGTTCGACTAAGCATCGTCGCCAACGCATCATGGTCGCTGTCGCGCGTTGCTGCATGCGTTGCAAGGCCATCTCATGCAGGTGACGATAGACGAAGCGTTGCGCCGACTGGGTGCAGCGCGACTTCAGCGGACAAGCGCCGCAAACCTTCGCTCCGGCCACATACTTTACGCGCTTGCGACCGCGCTGCAGCTGGCCACGGGTGAGCGTCTGCTGCGCCGGGCAGCGGAACGTATCGCTCTTCTCGTCGTACACAAACTCAGTAGCGGCGAACAGCGTACCGTCGCCCTGGTTGTTGACCGCGCGCTTGGCGGGCACGTGCGGCACGATGCCTTCTGCCTCGCAGGCTTCCGCCTGTTCGCCGTTGGAGTAGCCCGCATCGGCCACCACGTTTAGCGTTTCCGGATTCCCCAGCGCCTGCTTCGCCGCTTGCCCCATCGGCAACAGACTACGTTCGTCATTAGCTTCCGCCGTGACCTGCTGCGCTACGATCAGCCCGTGCTCGCTGTCCACCGCGATCTGCACGTTATAGGCGGGCCGATTACCATCGTTGGTGCGCATGAAGCGCGCTTCCGGCTCCGCATCTTGCGTGAGCTTCTCCAGCGCTGCCGCCACCGCGCTGGGATCGATCACCCACTCGTCCTGCTCATCCGCCGCATCCAGTTGCTCCAGATAACGCTTGATCGCATCGCGCTCCCGCACCCGTTGCGCGCTGCTCACGGTGCGAAACTTCGAACCATCCACCGCTACCAATTCACCCCGCACCAGTCCCACCTCGCGCGCCAGCCGTACCAGTTCCGCTCCCGCGCGCGTCACCGCTTCGCCATGCAGCCGCCGGAACTCCGCGATGCTCTTGTGGTCCGGTCGCAACCTGCCCAGCAACCACATCACTTCCACATTGCGCTGGCACTCCGCTTCCAATCGCCGCGAGGAGCGCACCTGATTCACATACCCGTACAGATACAGCTTCAACAGGTCGCGCGGATCGTAGCCCGGCCGTCCTGTGGCTGCCGGTTCGCCGCGTTGAAAACCCAACTGAGCCACCGCCAGCCGACCCACAAAGGCCTCGATCACGCGACACAGATGATCGGCCGGAATCAACTCGTCCAAGGTGACGGGAAACATCGTCACCTGCTCCCGCGCCTCGCCGCTGATGTATCCCATGCCCGCAAAACTACTACTCTCCAGACCCCTTCGCACCCCGCATTCTTGGTCCGGTGCCGAGTTTCGTAACAGACTCTTATGCGGGGGAAACGCGATACCCTTTCTTGATTGTCATCCTGAGCGGAGTTTGCCCCGCTTGCGGGGCAAACTCACGCAGTCGAAGGACCTGCTTTCCGCATACGGAGCATAGATTTAGCGCGGAAAAAGCAGATCCCTCGCGGACTGAAGTCCGCTCGGGATTACAAATCTCAAAAAAGTCCTTCTGCCGGCGCAGCTGAAGCTGCGCCCCTTCGGGCGGACTCCGAACTCACCGCCTTCCCATCTGTCCTTCGTATAATTCACTCATAGCGTTCCGCGCATTCATGCCCAAACCCATTCGCATCATCGGAGCCGGCCTGGCCGGATCGGAAGCGGCGTGGCAATGCGCGCGCCGCGGGTTTGCGGTCGAGCTTTACGAGATGCGCCCCGTGCGCTCGACTCCGGCACATCAGACGGCGAACTTCGCCGAGCTAGTCTGCTCCAACTCGCTGAAGTCCGATTCGGAGAACACCGCGCCCTGGCTGCTGAAAGAGGAAATGCGGCGCGCCGGCTCCCTGCTGATGGAGATAGCCCAGCAAACCGCCGTTCCCGCGGGGCATGCGCTGGCGGTGGATCGCGACAAGTTCTCGCAGGCGGTTACGCAAGCGATCGAGCGCGAGCCGCTGATTCGCGTGGTGCGCGAGGAAGTCACGCACATCGACGAAAGCGACGGCGTGACCGTCATCGCCAGCGGGCCTCTGACCTCGGACGCGCTATCGCGTGAGATTGTGCGCCTGAGCGCTGATCCCAGCTTAGCCCAAAGGCGGGGCGAAGCTGGGGCACCTAATACGCAGCTTTACTTCTACGATTCGATCAGCCCCATCGTTGAGGCCGACTCCATCGACATGTCGCGCGGGTACATGGCCGCGCGCTACGACAAGGGCACCGCCGACTACATCAACTGCCCGATGACGAAGGACGAGTACGACCGCTTCCTGGATGCGCTGCTCGAGGCTCAGTCGGTCGAACGCCAAAGATTGGGAGAAGCTGAACTACTTCGAGGGCTGTCTGCCGATTGAAGAGATCGCTCGGCGCGGCCGCGATACCCTGCGCTTCGGCCCGATGAAGCCCGTGGGCCTGCGCGATCCCAAGACCGGACACATGCCCTACGCTGTGGTACAGCTTCGGCAAGAGAACCTGCGCGCCGATTCCTACAACCTGGTCGGATTCCAGAACCACCTGAAGTTCGGTGAGCAGGCGCGCATTCTGCGCATGATTCCGGGGCTGGAGAACGCGAAGTTTCTCCGCTACGGACAGATCCATCGCAACACCTACATCAATGGGCCGACGCTGCTGCGCGAGACACTACAGATGAAGCAGCATCCCAATGTGCTCTTCGCCGGGCAGATTTCGGGAGTCGAAGGTTACGTTGAGTCGATCGCCACGGGATTGCTGGCGGGAATGGCAGCGGCCGCGCTGGCGAGCGATGTCGAGCCCGTGCCGCCTCCGCGGGCGACGGCCTTCGGCGCGCTGGTGAATTACATCTGCCACGCCGACGCCAAGAATTTTCAGCCCGCCAACATCACGTTCGATCTGTTGTCACCGTTGGATGACGCCACGCGCCGCCGGGTACGCGACAAGAAGCAGCGGCATGCCATGGTTTGCCAGCGAGCGCTGGAAGAGTTGGAGGGTTGGGTTCACACGTCGCCTTTGCCCGTCTCTACGTAATCGCCGGTGGTACACGCACTCTGTGCCGATTCAGCGAATTGAGTCCTGCAAGCTCATCAGGTTTTGTGGCCTGACCCGGATGATTCCGCCGCGCGGGCTGTCGAGATCGGCCAGCAGCAGAAAGGCGATGGCCAACACGATCGGCAGAACGATCAGCGGCCTGCGCGCTTTCCCTTCTCCCGCAGCATACCCCAGAAGGAAGTTACAGCAGATAGCGATTGCGAACATGAACGACCAGGCGGCCACCGGAATGCGGTTCCACCACGCCGCCTGCGTATACCCCTGGCGGTTCAGAACGTCGTTCATACCAGCGACAACAAGGGCGTTGACGGGCGTGGGCTGCGCCTGCGCCACACCGGCTACCGTGGACCACATCTGGGTTTGCAGCTCCGAAGTCTCGCGATTGACCTTTGCCAGGAGGTCGCGGTCCCGCGTCCGGAAAAACACAATGCGGTCCGCCAGGTATTGCTTCAACAGGGCGTGAACTTTGTCCGTATCGGCGGCAGGCAGCAGGTCAGCGCGAACATACTCTGTGCCGATCGCATTGGCCTCCTCTTCCTCGTAATTTTTGCGCTGATCGTAGCGGCCAACCGCCATGGAAAAGGCGAAGCCGACGATCAGGCCCAAAAGGGTGAGAGTGGCGCCGAGCACAAGGTTAAATTCTTCCAGCTCTTTGGGCGCAAATCGGCGTCGTGAGATTCGATCTCCAACCTGCGCCGCGCCCCACAACACGAAAAAGCACACTAGACCCATTAAGATTGGGTAATTCAATGCAGTCCTCAACATGGTGAAATGATACCGTCGGGCAGATCAGGAACCAAAGACTATTCCCACCGGGCTACCTACGCCTTCGTTGAGCTTCGCTGCGGCCGAAGCCTGACGGGCGGCGACCTCCAGATATCCCGAACTCCCCATGATAGCGAAGTATTCGCCCTCGGCTGCCTCAGCGTAGGACTTGCAGATGCGGGTGATGGTCTGGCCGCCGATCAGGATGCTGACCGCCGGCACGGACGCAGCGAAAAGTTCGGGGGCATCCTGCTCGCCGATGTTGGTTATCAGGTTTCCAAACTTATCAACTTTCAGGACAACGCCGCGCAGGCTGTTGTCCCCGATGCGCTCGACGGAGGGCAATGACAGCCGCACGTAGTCGGTGATTTCAGGCCCGAAGTCGGCCGGGTCGATGCCCTTACTCAGCCAGCCGCCGACGGCGGCAAAAACGTCGCGGCCGTGGAAGGTCTGGCTTACGGGCTGAAGGAAGTAGCGATCAGCCGTGATGTGCCGCACGGTGAACTTCGGCTCGCGCGCTTCGATCATCGAAAGCACGCCGTTGTCCGGCGCGACGAAGACGTAATTCTCGGTCTCGGCGAGGATGGGACGCCGCTCGCTGCCCACGCCCGGATCGACCACGACGACGTGCGCGGTGCGCGGCGGAAAGAAGCGGTAGGCCTGCGCGATGGTGAATGCGCCGTCGAGCACGTCATAGGACGCGACGGAGTGGCAGATGTCGACGATGCGGGTTTCGGGATGGATGTTCAGCACCACGCCATGCATGATGCCGACAAAAGCGTCGTTGAGTCCGAAATCGGTGGTGAAGGTAACGATGCGCGGCTCAGCCATGATGCGAAGCTAGCGGGTGCAAGCGAGGGGAGTCAAGAGACAGAGGGCGCTGTCCATTGCCGGGCCGCGTGAAATCGCTATCGACACGCCCTTACGCCATGCCCGCGGCGCGGGCGGCTTCCTCGTACTCGCGCGCCGACTCGGAGGGAAGCAGCACCCACAGGCTATAGATTCCGAGCGCGGTTCCCAGCGGGAAGTTGAACAGCGCAAGAAACGACAGCACGATGGTGAGCACGCGCGCCCACGTCTCCCGTTGCAGCAGTCCGTAGCCGGCGGCAAATCCGGCGGCCGCCTTGACCAGAACAGCGATGCCGATCACCCCCAGCAGCGTGGTCAGGAACTCGCCAGGAAACTCGGGACCCGCTTGTCCCGACTGTTGTATATGTGGGATCAGCTCAGTGGCGACGATAAGCAAAGCCAAGCCGGCAACCACGTTGAAGGCGGACAGTGCCAGCCACAGAATGCCCACCAGGCGAACGTGCTCCTGCACGCGGTTGGGCGAGGATCGCGCCATGACCAGCGCGTCGGAAAACTGCCTGCCACACTGATTGCAAAATCGCTGGTCCGGCTGGACCGCCGTGCCGCATCGATCGCAGAACATAAAGACCTCCTTGACCGTGGAAAGCCCTAGCTCATGATACGTATGCCGGTCCAAAGTTGTTTCAAGGCAGTTGCCAGTTGTCAGCTATCAGCCGTCAGTTCAAACCACATCATCGGTTGGCGAACGGTTGGACAACAGCGTTGACACCGCCCCTTCGCCAACAAGCGCCCAAGGAACGCACGCCACGCCGTCACGCAGCCGGACAACCAAGGACAGAAAGCTGAAAGCTGACGGCTGACAGCCGAACTTCCGTCTGACAACTGACAACTGAGAACCGACAACTAATCTACGGCTCCACTCCGCCAGTAGTGGTGCGGTCAACCATCGGCTCGGCCGCGGTGAGGTTGGGAGCGGCTGGTGCACTTCGGCGCCGCAACTCGCGTGGAAGGTCAGAGCGCGTGATCCACAGGCCCAGCAACGTCGCTGCCAGCCAGGTCAGCCCGATCAGCGCGACGGCAAGCAGGTCGGCACGGCGGCTGCCATTCATGTGCACGGAGCGCGATACACCATAGGCGAGCACGCCCGCGAATGCAGCGGTGACGAACGCCTTCCCAAGCTCCAGCCATGGCATTCCTCGCAGGCGGACCAGTTGGGCACGATGCAAGAGCACCGCGAGCGTTACCGTGTGCATGAGGATGCCGATGTCGGAAGCCATGACCAGCCCCACCACTCCAAAGTTGCGAAACATTGCAGCATAGACCGGCAGGGACGCAACCGTTATTACGGTGCTGGCCACCATCGGCGTGAGGGTGTTGCCGGCGGCGTAGAATCCGCGCGCGTACAGGGCCTGCGCCGACCACATCGCCAGAGACAGCGAAAACCATGCGAAGTACATCGACGTGGAAAGTGAATCGGCGAAGGTAAAGTGTCCGCGCCGGAAGGCGAGGTCAACAAACGGCAATGCCGCCGGGACCATCAGCGCCGTCGCCAGTAGCGACGCGGCAGAGATGCGATATACAGATTGGTTCACGGTGTCGGCGAAATCGGCGCGCCGGCCGTCGCCAAAAAGTTTGGCGAAGAAGGGCATCGATGCCTGGCCCGCAGCCTGCCCCAGAATCGAGATGGGCAGGGCGAACAGCCGCTTGGCATAGTTGAGGCGCGTAATATCGCCGCTGCCGCCCGAGGCAAAGTAGCGCAGGATCCAGTCATCGGCGGAAACCAGCGACACGCCGAGCATCAGCGGAATACTGAGCCGCACCCATTCGCGAAACTCGCGGTTGCGCCAATCGAAGTTGAATCGATAGCGCAGCCCGGCCGTGGAAGCACCTATGGCGTTGATGAGAAACGGCCCGATGAACGACCCGGTCAGTGCGCCGTAGGCCAGCGCGACGATGCCGAAGCGGTGGGCGCCGATCAGTCCGCCGAGGATGATCGAGGAGCCGTAGATGATGGGACTCAGCGCCGGGTAAAGAAACATTTGCTTCGACAATAAAACCGCCGAGACTACGCCTCCCGCATAGAAGAAGATCTGTCCCGGCAGCAGAATGCGCGTGAGATACACGCAAAGCCGCATCTGCTCGGCGCTGAAGTGGGGAAACAGGAGCCGCTCAAATTGCGGAGTGAAGATTTCGACCAGAATGGTGCCGAAGATGGTCACCGCCGTCATGATGGTGATGGTCGAGTTGAACGCTTCTTGTGCTTCGGTTTTGCGGTCCTGCGAAATCTGGCGGGTGTAAATGGAAATGAAGGTTATCGACGCGGTGCCGCCGGCCAGGATGTAGAAAAGAAAATCAGGCAGCGTGAATGCCGCGACGTAGGCGTCCGTCTTTGGCCCGGCGCCGAACGCCCAGGCGACGTACATCTCGCGCAGGTATCCGATGACACGGCCCAGCATGACTGAGGCCATCAGCAGCAGCGTGGCTGAGAACGCGGTGTGCTGATGCGAGGGACTCAGGTTGCGCAGGAGACGCGTTGACAGCCGCTCGGGCTTCGCGCGGGAAGATGTGGGTTCGGCCATGAAACTGCGATTCTACGTTATGCGGTGTCGCGAAGAGTGGGTGACGAGTGTGGTGCGGTGCATGCCTTGGCAATCATTCGCAAAAAAGACCCGGAGCGGGTCGGCCCCGGGTTTTAGAGTAGAAGGCCGGTTTGTCGGAG
Organism: uncultured Acidobacteriaceae bacterium; assembly: GCA_963782505.1. Lineage (GTDB taxonomy): Bacteria > Acidobacteriota > Terriglobia > Terriglobales > Acidobacteriaceae > CAVVDY01. The sequence goes on from CAWAKG010000031.1 coordinate 10,192, forward strand.
GGCGATAACCAGCCTCGTGCGGCGCGGAATCCGCTAGATTGCAAAGCTGATTGCCTAAGAGCAAACCGTTTGCCAATCGATACAGGGGTGAACGCGCGGTCCTGCCGGCGGGGATCTGTGCGACTTTTCAAAGGGTTACCTGTTCGGGCCTAAGCATGGGCGACCGCCGCACGGGCGCGGCAAAGCCGTGGGCTATCGAAATGGTTAGCGCCAGGCTATCTTTTCATGTCGTAACTGCGTTCGCGGTGGCGTCAGTTCCTCAGCGCACCGCCCAGGCCATGCCGTCAGGACCGCGGCCGGTGGCGATGTCGCCAGTCACGCTGAGCGTCTTCAGATCAACGATTGCGACTTTGCCGTCGGCGGTCAAAGCAACGTAGGCACGCGAGCCATCGGGGACGATCAAGATGCCGGCAGCGGATTTGCCCAGCTTCACGCGCTTGATCACCTTGCGCGACGAAGCGTCAATCACTACCAGATCGCCGTTGCCGATGTCCGACACCAGCACCAGCTTGCCGTCAGGTGTGAACTTGAGCCGGTTGGAGTGCTTTGTCCCGACGTCGAGCGTCTGCACCACTTTCTTCGCCGCAACATCGATCACACTGACTGTCCCGTCGCCGGCATTCGCTACCCAGAATTGCGCGCCGTCGGGCGAGAGATCGCAGCCCTCGGAACCCTTGCCAACCGGAATCACCGTCTCGGTCCACTCCTCCGGCCCGGATGTCCGTTCGATCAGGTTGACGCTGCCGGACTGAGTGTTGGCGGTGAAGATGGTGTTCAGGTCTTTCGCCAGCACGATCATGTGAGTGCGATTCTGCCCGGTGCCCAGCAGCCAGTCCACTTTGAGGCTTTGCGGATCGAGCCGCGCGATGGCTTTGTTCAGCTCGGCAGTGAAGTAAACCTTGCCGCCGGCAAACTCGATGCCGTGCGGGCGCCGCAGCGGGCTGACATCGACGCGCGTCTCTTTGAGCGTACTGAGATCGATAACAGAAAGGCTATTACCTGCCCGGCCCTGCTGATACGGCCCATAGTTGCTGACGTAGGCGAAACGGCCGTCGCTGGATGCTGCGACCTCGTGCGGCGCGTTTCCGGTGGGCGCCGTGCCGACGATCTTGTTGGTCGCCGGATCGATGATGGCCAGGGTGTTGTCGTCCTTGTCGAGTACCAGCAGCGCGGGTGAGATGAGCTGTGCGTGGGCGGCGACTGCGCTAACGACGATCAGGAGAAGAGCGAAGAAGCGAAGTAGCTGATGTGTCATGGAAGGTGCTCCGGTAGTCAGGGTACATGATGGGAAAAGGAAGTAAAACGGTCAGCGGCCGACAATACGCCCGAACGCTTCCGCGTGCGTGCTTCTTTCACACGCCCTTTAGCTGCTCTTCCGTCATTCCGAAGTAGTGCCCGAATTCATGAATCACAGTGCGCCGGATTTGCTCCCGCAGCTCGGCATCGTTAGCGCAGACCGCCTCAATATTCTTCTGGTACAGCACGATGTAAGCTGGCCCGCAGGCCCAAAAAAAGCTCCTCTGAGTCAGCGGTACGCCGTGAAAGATTCCCAACAGCAAGCGCCGGTGTTTGCCGGGATCGGGTGGGTCCTGGTCCGGTGGCACGTCCTCGACCAGGACGGCGACATTGTCAACGCGCCTGCGGAACTCCGCAGGCAAAGAATCCATGGTCTCCGCCACTATCTTTTTGAACTCCTCAGTTTCCATCGTTTCACCACGAGCGAACGGGAGGCTACCCTCTGTCCGCGCCTTGGTTATTCTCGGCAAGGCTCCCAACCGACCCGAGGCCGACGGCCGCTGCGCGGCAAAGGCGGCCCAAGATAATCTACTCGATCTCGTCCTCGACTCTAAGCGGGGTGCCGCAATCGCGGCAGATCAGGGTTGCGCACTCGCCACAAGTCAGGGGATTGGACACCACGCGATGGCAGCCTGCACAAATGATTGGAGGATCGGGCTCATCAATGATTGGAGGATCGGGCTCGTCAATCGCTGCGGCTGTCGAAGGCTGTGGCTTCAGCTCCCGCTTGTCTAACTCTTTTTGAACTGCCACCCGTGCAGCTGGCTCCAGATCGTCAAAATCGGCAGCAATCGCCAGCAGCTCCTCATCTTTCATCGCGGCGTAGGTTTTCTGATAGTCGAACTCTTCAGGTACCAAGGGAGCGCCCCTTTTCCTGGCTGGGCGAACAGTTTACCGCCTCAGGCGCTCAGGAAACAGCCTTTTTCGGCCATGACTGCAAAGCTTCGTTACGGTCCTACCCACCCGCAGGACTCCTCGGCCCCATGCACGCGAGCGCTGGCGGCCAGTGTCGTTTCCGCTCAGATTGAGCCACGTACTGCGGCGCGACCGCCTCATTCGTACCTCAGCGCTTCCACCGGATCCAACCGCGAGGCGCGCAGGGCGGGCACCATTCCGCTAATGACTCCGACGAACAGCAGCACGGCGGCCGAGCCCATAACGGCCATGGCGGAAATGCGCAGGTGAATGTCGCCGACCCCGGAAGTATCTTCGAACAGCGGCCCGAGCAGAGGCAGTGTCGGCAGCACAGCCGATAGCAGGTAGGACAGCCCAATCCCAATTACGCCGCCGAGCAGCATCAGCATCATGGTCTCGGCCAAGAATTGCAGCCGGATATGCCACTTGCGCGCGCCCAATGCGCGGCGCAGGCCGATCTCGCGGATGCGCTCGTCCACCGACACCAGCATGATGTTCATCACGCCCACGCCGCCGATGCCCAAGGTCAGCGCGCCGATGAATAGCAGCAGCACCTGCAGGCCAATCGTGAGTCCATCAATGACGGGGCGAAATTCCTCGCGCCCGAACATCTGGATCGCCTTCTTGTCGGTGGGCGAAAACTGCTGCCGTTCCGCGACGGCCGCCAGCACCTGCGCTTCGGCTTTCTTCTCGAACTGCGGCGCTACCGGCTCGAAGATCAGTACCTGCGGATAGCGCGTATTCCATACGTCGCCCGCAGCCGAGAACGGTATGAAGACCGAACGGTCGTCGCTGGTGAAGTAGTTTGACAGTTGCAGCTTGCGGTCCATGATGCCGATGACGGTGAAGCGCACGCCGGCGATCTGAACGGTTTCGCCGACGGCGTTGCGTCCACTGAAGAGCTGCTGCTTTACGCGGCCCCCCAGAAAACACACGCGATGCTTCTCGACCTCGTCGCTGGCGTTGATCCAACGGCCTTCAGCGGGCACTTCGTTGCGCATCTCGCCATATTCAGGACAGACGCCGCGAATGGCGGTATTCGCCATGCGATCGCCGTAGGCAATGGGAAGGAACTTCACCGTCTCCAGGCAGGCGTGTTTAACCAGGGTGGCTTCCGCCCTCACGGCTTCGAGGTCGGCGAGCTCGAACCTCACTTTCTTGCCGGCGCGCTGGCCTCCGGGCTGCTCGCTGGTTTGTTCAGGCCAGCAGGTAACGGCGCTCTTGCCGAAGGCGTCAAAAGCGTGCACCAGAACCTGACGGAAGCCGCTGCCGTAGGCGATGAGCAACGTGACCGCCACAATGCCCCACACGATGCCCAGCATAGTGAGCAAGCTGCGCGTGCGGCCGCGACGCAGAGCAATCCAGGCCTCCTGCAGGATCTCTCCGCTGATGGCGAGCGCGCGCATAGAAATCACCCCAGAACCCTGACAAAATCTGCCGCTGTAATGATCTGCGTAGCCTTGTGACGGCGGAGCGACAGCAATCCGCTTTTGTCGCCCGTGACCAGATAGTCGGCCCGGCCGGCCTCTGAAAGGGCAAGCAGGTAATCGTCGTTCGCATCCGGTGAGCGCCTCACCCGCGGCAACGATTCGATTGGCTCAGACAGTCTTCTGATCTGATTCACCAGTCGGCCGGCCTTGTGCGGCTCGATCAATTCGGCCACTCGCGGTTTTTGCAGCGTGGCACGTATCTCTTCGAGGTGGTCTGCGCAGCTCATCAGCGTAAACTTGCCATCCTCCCATGCGTCATAAATCGCCGCGGCATGACCTGACGGAGAAATCAGCGCCGAGACCAGAATGTTGGTATCGAGCACCACACGCATCAGCCTTTCCGGGCCTTCCCTTTGCTACGGCGTTCGGCGCGGACCTCGCGAACCGCCTCGTCGATAACGCTCTGCACATGCCCGGGATCAACATCGGCGTTTCGCGTCCTGATGTCGTGCACGGTGCGGTGAAATACGCGCCAGCGCACTGCCTCTTCGATGAACTTCGAGAGGTCGCCCTTCTTCATGCCTCGGGCGCCCAGGAAGGTGCGCAAGGTAAGATCGGTTTCCTTCGAGACTTTGATATTCCAGCGAACAGCTTCTTCCATTCCAGTACCTATACACTTAAGCAGATAAACATTTATGTGCCCATTGTAAACTGCGCGCGCATTCGCTATCCTCCCGCCTCGTAGCGCAGCGCTTCGATGGGATCAATGCGCGCCGCCTGCCGCGCGGGGTACATCGCGGCCAGGATTGCAACCGCGCCCAGCAGTGCGATCGAGAGCGCCGCCGACTGCCAGGTCGGCTGAAGCCCGGCAAAGTACTGCGGCATGGGCAGCAGGTTGAACAGCGCGCAGAAGCCAAAGGAGATGGCCATGCCCATTCCGCCGCTGAACAAAACCACGATGATGGTCTCCACAAAGAACTGCATCATGATGTTGCGCGACTTCGCGCCTACGGCCTTGCGCACTCCGATCTCGCGTGTGCGCTCGCGCACCGCGACCAGCATCACGTTCATCACGCCCAGTCCCCCGAGGAACAGCGTTGTAAAACCAACCGCGCCGAGGAAGGCCTTCATGCCGTTGGTCATGGCTGCAAAAGCCTGCGCCTCTTCGATGGTGTCCCAGACGTTAGCGGCTTCCTTGTCGTGAGGGTCGAAGTTGTACACCTGCGCCAGCGCGGCGATCACCTCGTTTTTGCACGCGGTGTGTTGGCCCACCGACTGCGGCGTCACCAGCAGGCGATCGAGCCCGTGCGGCTTGGCCGGAGGCTTGTTGGGAAAATCATTGTGAATGGCGGTATATGGGATGAAGATCTTGTTGACGTCGAAGCCGTCGTAGCTGGAGTCCTGGTCCTTGGCCTTCATGATGCCAATGACCTTGTAGGGAATGTCGTCGAGGTAGACGTTCTCGCCGATGGCGTTGCGTCCGGCAAACAACTGCTTGCGCACCTCCGTCCCCAGGAAGGCTACGCGACGGCTCTCCGCCAGATCGTCCCAGTTGTAGAAGCGCCCCTCGCCGACGTCGATCGATCGCACCTCGGCAAACGGGGGAAACGAACCGACAACCATCTGCGCGCTGGCGTTGTAGTTGCTGTGAATACGAACGTTGCTCTGGCCAACTTCGGGCAGCACCCACTGGCAGTCGGGCGACTGCTTCGACAACCGGTCGATATCGGTGTCCTCGAATTCGATGCGCCGGCCGGCGCGGGTGCCCCCTGCCTGAAGGCTGGTGCGGCCGGCAAACACGATCATCACGTCCTTGCCGAAATTCTGCGCGACCTTGGCCTGTCCCTCCCGCAGTCCCTCGCCCGCTGCGACCATCAGCACGATGGAAATGACTCCCCAGGCAATGCCGAACATCGTCAGCGCCGTGCGAAGCTTATGCGCCCACAGGGTCTGAAAAACATCCCGAATAAGGTCGCGAAACACCATAAGAAAACCCGTCGTAACCCCCGCTTTCCCTGGCCTAAGGGGATACGAAGGGTTATACGGCACGTGAAAGTGATTGGTTCGGGCGAAATCGAAATGCGTCCCAGCGGGTTTAGTGGGCGCTCTGCGGCGGGGGAGCGTAACAGGTCGTCACGGTCAACGGCGCGCTAACCTGCGATGAGCCGGCCGACGCGGTGACGCCAGCCACGGTCGTCATTCTGACCACCGACGTTCTCACTGCGAAGCTGTATGAGTTGCTGTCGCCCGGAATCACAACCTGTGATGGCGGATGCACAACCAGCGGCTTATCGGTAGTGAGAGATACTGCTACGCCTCCAGGCGGCGCAGGCTGGTTGAGCGTGATGGTGGCGACGGAGATGTTGCCCCCTTTCACCGAAGACGGAGTGAAGACAAGGGAAGTCAAGGTGACATCAGCGACCTTGAAGGTTGCGGTTACACTTGCCGGTCCCGCAAGTGTTAACGAGCAGAAACTACCCTCGAAGTCCTTGCACCCACTCCAGCTATCGAATGTAAAGCCTGGACCAGGAATCGCCGTCAGCCCGATTTGTGTTCCATCCAGGTACGAGTAGGAGCACACGCTTCCGCAGTAAATGTGCCCGTCACCGCTTAGAACGGTACCGCTGCCCGCTTTGTTCACCGTCAGGGAGACGATGGGAGGAGGCAAGCTAAAGACCGTCCCACAAGCACATGAGTTATATTCCGAGGCGCCTCCCTGCGTTGTCCCATGGAGTCGCCGGTCCGCGGCTTGCAGCAGTCCACTAACGGGCGACGAGCCGTCAGTGGGGTAGCCCGAGAACAGATGAAGTGTGGTCAGCGAGCCACTCGGGGTTATCGCAAAAGCCGTACCGCAACAGTTGCTGCCGCTTCCGGAGGTCGTACCGTAGTAGTTGCCGTCGCTGGCCTGCATCAGGGCACCCTGCGGGGCAGTACCGTCCGCGCAGGCGTTTTGACTGCAGAAACTGTGCAGGGTCGTCACCGACCCTTTGGAAGTCATTCTGAAGACCGTGCCCTGGTCCTTCCCGCCACCCGATGAGGTTGTTCCGTAGTAGTTTCCATCGCTGCCCTGTACTACCGCACCATAAGGAAACGAACCGTCGCTCGGCTTGCCGCTGAAACTGTGCAGGTTTGCCAGGTTCCCGTTCGGAGTCATTTTGAATACAGTCCCAAGACTGTAGGTTCCGCCGGCGTAAGTTGTGCCATAGAAGTTCCCGTCAGAGCCCAGCGCCAGTCGGGCATAGGGGTAGATTCCATCGGTACAGTTACGCGAAGTGCAGAAGCTATAAAGCGTCGTAAGAAGGCCGTGGAGCGTGATCCTGAAGATGGTGCCGCATCCGGTACCGCAGAAACTACTGCCTCCATAGACGGTTATCCCATAGAGATTGCCATCGTTCCCTTGCGCGAGACTTGAGGCGGGATACGAGCCGTCGGGGCATCCGCTTTGCGCACAAAAACTGTAGACGATCGACACCGCCCCATCGGGGGTCATCCTGAAGACAGTCCCTTGATCCTTTGCACCTCCTTTGGATGTGGTTCCGTAGAAGTTCCCGTCACTGGCTTGCAGCAGCCCTCCGTAAGGGTAAGACCCGTCGTAAGGCTGTCCCTGAAAACTGTGCAAGGCTGTCAGCTGCCCCTGCGGAGTCAGCTCGAAGACGGTGCCGCGGCTATAAGCTCCCCCGGTGGAAGCCGTGCCGTAGAAGTTTCCGTCAGCGCCCTGAACCAAAGTGTCGTAAGGCACGCTGCCGTTGGTTCCGTCGAAATTAGTGAGTGTCTTGAACGTCTGTGCGGGCAAGACCGTTGAAAGCGTGGAACAGGCTAAGAGCAGGACAACTGCACAACGCATAGTGTCAACACAAGGATCGTAGATTTGAATGTGGGACACGCAGGAGGGTGCAGTTAGCAGCGCGTACCATCTTCAAGTTTGATCACGGCTCACCGAACAGGTCAGTAAGCCACGTCACACATCGTAGTGACCTGACTCCAGGCTGGTCGCGTTGCCAAAGGCGAAGTCCTCCGCATGATGGAAGAGGCGCCCGCTTCCGCGAGTGGCCTTAGCGGCCAAATGCCGAGGTGCAATATGTGGATCGTTGAGCAAGCAGTCAGCGGTCGGACGTTCCTCTATCATGCCGGCTTCACCGCGGAAATTATGGCGGACATCGAAGAGAAACGAACAGCACTCCCCGTGCAATCAAGTGCTTATGTCGAGATATCGGCGTCGCTTGACGGTCTAGCGCCGGAGTCGGCAGCAATCCAGGAAGGCACACCCAGGCTACAGATTCGTTCGATCGTTTCTTCTATGGTGCGTACAAACCGAAATTTCGGAAAGCTACTGACGCAGTTCAACACCACCAAGCCAACATTCTGTTAACGCAGGATCCAGCCCCACCTGAATTACTCCAAATCAACTCGCTGCAGTTCGTTGTGCCCACCTTAGCGCTATTGACGTGAGATTGGGATCGGACTATGGTTGCGGGGCTTTCCCGGCCACGGTTATTGTCGCTCTGAAGTTCCCATTCTTGACGCCCAGGTTCGCAGTGCATTAAAGCAAGTCCACCGATCAAAGCCACACTGGAGAGCTAAAAAAAATGCCGCCACTAACTCCGTCTTTCTCGCCTTTCTCCCCTGCTCACGTGACCTTCACAGATTCTGCAATTAGTTTTAATGCGCAAACCATCGGTCCCGGGCCCGGGGGCTTCTTCACGCCCCTTGATCCCGAAGTAGGGGCCAGGCGCAGCCAGCTTCAGAAGCACCTTGCGGTGCTGCAATCAATGGGTATCACGGATTTGTCCGCGCTCGGACCAATGAAGCTGCAAAGCAACGCCATGGTTCCGAAGGGACTGGTCTCCCCGCGCGCGCCGACCAACAGTGCAAAATCAGTCCTCTTTCACAATGCTTATCAAAAAGCTCCTGGAGCCGGTCAGTTTGCCAAGATCTCTGGTACTGCGACTCAACTTGCTTCGCAGCCTCTGAGCGTCCCGTCTGCCAAGGTCGCCAGTGACGTGTTGTTGGACGTCGCCTACCTAGCGGCGGAGTGGATCGACTTTGCGGATGGAACCAATGTAATTCTTGCAGATCCCAATATGCACCTGGTGATTCTCACGAAGAAACTTACGGTCGGCAACAACGTAACCTTCACGTATGAGCGCCCCCCAGTGTCGCTGCCTGCAAAGAAGCCAAAGCCGGGGAAGCCGGCCAAGCCCAGCAAGCCCGGAGGTTTTAGTGACGGTACACGCGGGACACACGGGACGAGCGGTGACCATGGGGGCATGGGAGCATCGTTCGATCCAGCTCCGACCATCGAGATCTGGATCCTGGAGCTGAACGGATCTCCGGCTGTGGATCTGCGCGGCCCAGACGGCGGTCAGGGTGGAGCAGGAGCAGATGGCGGCGACGGCGGCGACGGCGGCGACGGCAGCGATGGAGTCAATTGGGGTGGTTCAGGTCCTGGCAATGGCGGCGACGGGGGCGACGGCGGCAAGGCAGGCGATGGGGGGCAAGGCGGGAATGGCGGCTGGGGCGGCCAGTTCACCCTCTACGCTCCGCAGTCCTTTCTGACAACGTTCAGTTCGACGGGGTTCTTCATATCGGTTGACGGCGGGGCCGCCGGTCCAGGCGGCATGCCGGGCACGCCGGGAAGTGGTGGCTCGGCGGGAGCAAGAGGTTCCTACTCAAACACTAACAAACACGACCGGCATGACGGGAACGCGGGGCATCAAGGTGCGTCCGGCAATCAGGGTCCTCCTGGGAAAGCCGGTCTGCAAAGCGTATCGAACCCGACCAAACTGGTCGCGATTGGTCCAGACGAATTCACCACGGCGCTGGCAAAGCCGGCGATCATTACGGCTACTCCAAATCGGGGGAAAGAGGGCGACACGGTTACCATCACCGGCAAGAATTTCAACATGACTGACGTCGTCCAGATGTTGGACGACAATACTGGGCAGCCTATCCCGTGCAAAACCATCGTGAACGGCGATAGCCTCGCGTCGTTTCAGATACCTAACGCTCCGGGCGGCAAACGTAGTTTCTATATGCTCCAGGCCGACGGAACTAAGTCGAACATGGACACGGTCTATGTAGTGCCCACTTTGGACCACATCGAACCCGGCCCCAGGGTGAAGCCCGGAACGACGGTCAAGATATTTGGTACTGGATTCAACAAGGGAGCCAGGATACTCATCGAGACGCAGGATGTCACCGCACCGGAAGGCATCACCTACCTGGATCCACACACCATTCAAGCGAAGATCATTCGACCGAAAGCCGGCGTAGCCCCTAACCCAGCGGGGGAGAACGTCACCTTCGGAGTCGCGCTGCAGGACCTCACGCCCAGCAACACAATTCCGATTGTCCTCGACACCTACAGAATTCTTGTCTTTGGGGATTCGGTGGCTTGGGGCTGCGGGCTGGGAGACTCGGAGAAATTTAGCACCCTGGTTATGAATGAGGTGACCAATCGGAATGGGGGCGGAATTGGTGTGTACAAAACGGTTGCCGCCCACACCGGAGCAATCATCGGAAACGGCAACTCAGGTTCGGGGCCGTCGGGGCAAGATGGCGAGGTCCCCCGCAGCTTCCCGACGATTTTCCAGCAGGTCCCCAACTGTTTGGCATCCATACCCGATGCCAAGGATATCGATCTCGTGCTGGTGGATGGAGGTATCAACGATGTCAAGATCGAGCACATCCTCAATATTTTTGACCCGACTGACATAGCAGCGGCGACCGAACAACACTGCCACCAGGACATGAAAGTCCTCTTGACTGGGATCGCGGGCGCTTTTAGTACTGCCCGCATAGTGGTCACAGGATACTTTCCTATCCTGAGCGAGCAGAGCGATCAGACGGAGGGCAAGAAGTTTATGAGTGTAGTCATCATGATTTTCGGCATGTCCATCTTGCCTCCCATGAATCCATCAGAGTGGAAGACACTGAGCGATCGGTGCAGTTTATTTAATTCTGCGTCTAAAGGCGCGCTGGCGAAGGCGGTGTCGGAAACCAACTCCGCCTTGGGGGGCAAGCCAAGGATATTCTTTGCCGATCCGGGCTTCGCTCCCGCTAACGCGGTGTTTGCTTCCGACGCCTGCTTGTTCGGGGTTAATGGTGATCTGTCTCCTCAAGATGGGATGGCGGGCCCGCGCGCGAAATCTTGCGAAGCACAAGCTAAGGACGAACTAGACTTTTGCAAGCACGCCTCGCTTGGTCACCCCAACGCAAAGGGTGCAACAAAGTACGCGCAGGCGATCTTCCCGTTTCTATAGCGGGCACTGGACGACATCGGTGGTTTTTTGGGTCGGCGGGACACGAAGTTGTCACGAATTCGGGTTCTGGAAATGTTGACGAAGCGACGAACAGCCTCCGGGGGATCGCGGGGCAACCCCGAGGTAATCGGCTCTGGACGAAACCTGGTTTTAAGAGCCTTACAGACGACTGGATTGGGCTAATTGCCGAAATTTGGGTTCCGCCGCCTGAGAATTTACGCGTAAACTGGCTAAACCCCGCTAGCTGGGGATTCAATCTGTCAATCTTGTGTTTCCTCTGACGCTGACGGTTACGCTTACGATCGACTGACCTTGTCTGTCTGCGCCGCCCTTTCGCGATTATCTGTGCAGCCCGATGTTCTGCTGCGATGAACCGTACGTGGGCATTACCGTCAACGTCGTGCTGACCTGCGACGGGCCGGCCGTCGCTGTCACGCTCGCCACGACGCTCATCCTGACCACCGATGTTCTCACCGCGAAGCTGTATGCGGTGCTCCCACCCGGGACCACAATCAGTGCGGGCGGATGCACAATCAGCGGCTGGTCGCTCGTAATGGCGACGCCCAGTCCGCCCGATGGGGCGGGTGTACTGAGCGACACCGTCGCAATGGCGATGTTGCCTCCCTTCACCGAAGGCGCCTTGAAGGTCAACGAACTCAGCGTGACGGCGGAGACATCGAAGGTAGCGATCACATCCTTCCCATTGTCCATGGTCACCGAGCAGAAGTTGCCATTGCTCTGGCCACAGCCGGTCCAACTGGTGAACGTGTATCCAGACGCAGGATTCGCCGTCAGTCCGACCTGTGCGCCTCCGGGATAGGTGTGCGAGCAGACGGAACCACAGTTAATGTAGCTGTCACCGCTGATGATGGTTCCTATCCCGGACTTGGCGACTGACAGATTAGCGTGGGCGACAAAACGGAAGACGGTACCGTCGCCGTTAGAACCGCCGGAGGCGGTGCCATAGAACTCTTCGTTATTGGCTGCGAGCAGGCCCGCCCGGGGAGAGTAGCCGACGTTGTCCCCAGGAAAGCGGTATTCGGTCGTGAATGCGCCGCCCAGGGAGATTTGGAAGACGGTCCCGCAAAATCCGCCACAGCTCTGGTCGGTGCCGGAGGCAGCGGTTGTCCCGTACAGGAAACCGTCCGTTGCCTGCACCAGCCCGTTCGGATCCCAGCCATCACTGTCGATGCCAAAGCTGTGCAACACCGTCAGCGAACCGCCCGGCGTGACCCGAAAGACGGTACCGACCTGATTGGTCCCGCCCCCGGACGTGGTGCCATAGAAGTTGCCGTCGGTAGCAAGCGCCAGCGCCGCCTTCGGATATGCGCCATCCGTGTTGTTGAAGCTGTACAGAGTGGTCAGAGTACCGCCGGACGCGATTTTGAAGACCGTGCCATAGCCGTTGGCGCCTCCCTTTTCCGTCGTGCCATAAAAGTTGCCGTCGCTGCCCGGCACCAGAGTGGCATAAGGCAGGGAGCCGTCCGTGCCATTGAATACATGCAGGGTGGTCAATGCGCCCTCGGTCGTGATTTTGAAAACCGTGCCGTTGCCCGACGTGTCGCTACTGGTAGTACCGTAAAGGTCGCCGTCCGAGCCCTGCACCAGCCCGCCATAAGGGTCCTGGCCGTCGCTGCCGGCGAAGCTGTACAAGGTAGTCAGAGCGCCGCCAGAGGTAATCTGGAAGACGGTCCCTAGATTATTGTCGCCGCCGAGCGAGGTAGTGCCATAGAAGTTGCCGTCGCTGGCTTGAACCAACGGCGCATAAGGCGCCTTACCATCGGCGCCATTGAAGCTGTGCAACGCAGTCAAGACCCCGTCGGGCGTAACGGTGAACACAGTGCCGTAGTCGCCGAAGGTACCGCCATCAACCGTGGTCCCGTAAAAATTTCCGTCGGTACCCTGGATGAGACGGGCCGAAGGAGAGCTGCCGTCGGTCCCGTTGAAACTTGCTAACGTGGTTAGAACCTGGGACGACGCTGCAATCGAAAAGCCAGCCAGGAACGCAAGCAGCACACACGTACGGCGCATGACACCCTCCAGGCAAAACAAGGTGAACTAAGAAAGTTCTATTGCAGGATTATCTCCCACCCGAGCACAGGGTGTAACGATATTGTAATGCAGAATCGTCGGCGCAGGCTTGTCCAGCGAAAGGGGATGCGCCCAGAGAGTCATCCGTCGATGGCTTGGCGTATTGACGCTGGTTCACATTTGGGGGCCTGCGAGCGCGATACGGCTGCAACTCCTTTATGCTGTGCTGCTGATCATTATCGTGGGGCTGCTAGGGCCGGGCGCCTCCTCATTGCCGTTCTGTGCTTGCCAGCCGCGTCTTATTGCAGACGTTCGTATGTGGGCGTGACGGTCAGCGTGGCGCTAACTTGCGAGGCGTTGGCGGAGGCCGTCACATTCGCCACTGTTGTCGCTCGGACTGGCGTGGTGCGAACGGCGAAGCTGAGGGAACGCATCCCGCCCGGAACCGTGACCAGTGAAGGTGGATGCACCGCAAGTGGCTGATCAGTTGTGATGGCGACGCCCAGGCCTCCTTCAGGCGCGGGAGCGTTCAGCGTGATGGTCGCAATGGAGATATTGCCGCCCTTGACGGAGGACGGGTTGAGCACTAGCGAAGTCAGGCCGACGTTGGAGACCGCGAAGGTAGCCGCCACATTCTTCGCACTAGACATCATCATGGTGCAGAAGCTGCCTTGCGCATTGTCACACCCGGTCCATTTACTAAACGTGTAGCCGGGAGCGGGAATAGCTGTTAACCCGACTTGTGTTCCGTCTACGTACGGATACGAGCACACGGAGCCGCAATAGATGTGTCCATCGCCACTGATGACGTTGCCACTCCCTGTCTTGCTGACTGAAAGCGCGTACAACAGCTTGAATGTGGCGGTTACGTTGCGGGCGCTGTTCATGGTCACTGTACAAACGTTCGAGTTGCTCTGATCGCAACCGCTCCAGTTGGTGAACGCCCAGCCCTGGTCCGGAGTCGCAGTCAAGGTCACCACGGTACCGCTCAGATAGGTGTGCGAACACGTCGAGCCACAGTTGATGTAGCCGTCGCCGCTGGTGACAGTGCCGTTGCCAACCTTGGTTACGGATAGAGGCAAACCAAGCCCCAAGTCCAGACGGAAGACGATACCGTAGTTGCTGGAACCGCCGTCCGTCGTCATCCCGTAAAAACTGCCGTCAGTTGCTTGTACCAGCCCGTTCTGAGAGTGGGCGCCGTCGTTCGGAGACCCTTGGAAGCTATGAAGCAACGTAAATGTACCGCCCGAAGTCACCTTGAAGACTGTACCGGCATCAGTTCTGGTGCCGTCGTACTGAGTTGTGCCATAAAAGTTCCCATCGCTCGCTTGAATCAGATCGCCTTTTGGCGAGATGCCATCAGTACAGTCAATACCGGGACAAAAGCTATAGATTATGGTGACCGTTCCGCCGGGCGTCATTCGGAAAACCGCACCCTTGTTGTATGCGCCGCCCTCAGAGGTTGTGCCGTAGAAATTACCGTCTTTAGCCTGCACTACCCCTGCATAGCTGTAAGCACCGTCATTCGGTGCCCCGGCGAAGAAGTGCAGTGTGGTAAATATTCCCCCTGGAGTGATTTTGAAGACTGTATTCTCAGTCGTTCCATAGAAGTTGCCATCCGTTCCCTGAACCAGCCGCCCATAAGGATAGCCACCGTCTGTACACGGATAGGAAGTACAGAATGTGTGCAGCGTTGTCAGGGTGCCTTCGGGGGTGATTTTGAAGACCGTGCCGCAGCCATGGATGTCGCAGGAGCTGCCGCCCGTCAGGGTTGTCCCATAGAGGTTGCCGTCGGTGCCTTGCACGAGCCCCGCGTAGGGGTGAGAACCGTCCGTGCAGCCGGGCTGAGGACAAAAGCTGTAAATGGTAGTGTGCGCTCCCTCGGGCGTAATCTCGAAAACCGTGCCGGCTCCATAGGCGCCGGCGGTAGAGGTAGTTCCATAGAAGTTCCCATCGGTGGCTTGAACCAGCGTGTCGAAGGGAAACTCTCCATCGGAGTTGTGGTTGTCGAAGCCGAACAGCTTGGTCAGCATGCCTCCGGGAGTCATTGTGAACACAGTGCCATCGGAGGGGTATGCACCGGTGCTCGTTGTGCCATAGAAATTGCCGTCGGTGCCCTGAACGAGAGATCCATAAGGGTTAGCACCGTTGAATGCGTCAAAATTTACCAGCAGGGAGTAGTTCTGCCCGTACGAGGAGAGGCAGACCGCTACGCAGAACAATGTGCACGCAGTTCGACGTCGCAACAGCGGCATGAGTCACCTTTTTTCTTGCGTCGAATCCCCGGGCTAGCGGAACTGCCGGAACTCAGTCTTGGTTAGACCTTGCACGATAAATGGAATGGGCCGAGTCCCCTGCAGGCGCCAAAACTTCGCTTGGCATGGTAGCACCGTTTCAGGAGCTAGCTGTGATCTTTCAACAGGTTGTTCCTTAGTAAATTGTCCATTCGACCGAAACCGGAGAAGCTGATTGTGTCAGCAGTCAACTTCACTTCGGAGTCAGCGAATGGACATCCACAAGAATGCCCGACTTACCTTGCATAGTCGAGAGCAACTGGCCCAATCGGTTCTCCTTCAGGGTTTGACTTTGAACTCGGCTGCAGCCGAGTTCAAAGTCAGCCTCAAGACCGCCCGTAAATGGGTACGGCGTTACCAAAGCGCGGGAGCCAGCGGCCTGCGCGACCGCAGCTCGCGACCGCATCGTCTGCGCCGTCCCACTGCGCCCGAACTGCTCAGCCAGGTCGAAGCCCTCCGCCGCCAACGCTGGACCGGCCAGCGCATCGCCCGCTATCTCCGGCTCAGCCCCGCTACCGTCAGCCGCATTCTCCGTCGCCTGCACCTCAACCGTTACCGTGATCTGGAACCCGTTCCCCCGCTGGTCCGCTACGAGCATCCGCATCCCGGTGATCTGCTCCATCTCGATATCAAGAAACTCGGTCGTATTGGCTGTGTCGGACACCGCATCCATGGCGACCGCCGTCAGCACGTCAAGCGCGTCGGATGGGAGTACGTTCACGTCGCCATCGATGACCATTCCCGCATCGCCTTTTCTCAGGTCCTGCCTAATCAGAAAGGCGATTCCGCGGCCGCCTTTCTGGCTGCCGCGCTGGCCTATTACACCCGTCTCGGCATTACCATTCGTGCCCTGCTCACCGACAATGGACCCTGTTACAAGTCGCGCGCCTTTCGTGGCCTGGTGCAACTGCATGGCATCAAACATCGTCGCACTCGCCCCTATACGCCGCGCACCAACGGCAAAGCCGAACGCTTTATCCAGACTGCCCTGCGCGAGTGGGCTTACGCTCATCCCTACGCCAATTCTTGGGAGCGCACTACCCACTTACCTTGCTGGCTCGACCAGTACAACTGCTGCCGCCCGCATGCTAGTCTGGGTGGCGCTGCTCCTATCAGCCGCTCCGGCTTCGGTGGGAACAACGTGTTGATACAACACAACTAGCAATTGCAAATTCGTGGCAATAGTTATTAATTCACAGACGGCCGTCAGCGACTTCGGTGCTTGCTGGGGATTGCGCCTTCGCTCGATTGGGCTTCCATTGCTCACCGCAGCTGCGACGAACCGTAGCCCGTCGTTACCGTCAGGGTTGCATTCACTTGCGATGCGCCGGCCGAAGCTACGACGTTGGCCATGGTTGTCACTCGGACCGGCGACGTGCGCACCGCAAAGCTCCAGGACGTCCTGCCCTCGGGAACCAGCACCAGCGACGGCGGATGCACAGCCAGCGGACTATTGGTAGCCACGCCAACGCCCAGTCCTCCCGGCGGTGCGGGCGCGTTGAGCGTGATGGTCGCGATTGAGATGTTCCCTCCCTTCACCGAGGATGGATTGAGCACCAGCGAAGTCAGGCCCACGTTGGAGGTAGTAAAGGTCGCGGTGACATTCTTCGCGCTCGACATCTGCACCAGGCAAACGCCGTTCTGCACGTTGTCGCAGCCGGTGAAACCATCGAACGTGTAGCCAGGGGCGGGAATGGCGGTGAGGCCAACCTGCGCCCCGCCGTTATACGTGTACGCGCACACCGAGCCGCAGTAGATGTGGCCATCGCCGCTGATGACGGTCCCCATGCCAGATTTGTTCACCGATAGAACAGCATAAGCGACCAACCGGAAGACTGTGCCTCCGCTGTAGGTTCCACCGCTGACGGTTGTCCCGTAAAAGTTCCCGTCCATAGCTTGCACTAGCCCGGCAATAGGTGAGTTGCCGTCAGAGGTGTCGAAGCTGTGCAGGGTGGTCAGCGTGCCCTCGGGGGTGATTTTGAAGACTGTGCCCTGGCCGAAAGGTTGGTAAGCCCCGCCTGCATAGGTTGTCCCGTAGAAGTTTCCGTCGGTGGCTTGAACCAGCCCTGCATAAGGGAAAGCGCCGTCCGTGGAATCAAAGCTGTGCAGCGTCGTCAGCGTGCCCTCGGGGGTGATCCTAAAGACCGTGCCATAGTTTTGCGCACCGCCTCCTTCCGTTGTTCCGTAGAGGTTCCCGTCGGTGGCCCGCACCAGACCGCCAACAGGGCCAGTGCCGTCCGCGCAGTTCTCTTGCGCGCAAAAGCTGTAAAGCGTGGTCAGCGCGCCCTGGGGAGTGATTTTAAAGACCGTGCCGCAGCCACCCGTATCCGTGCAGTAAGCACCGCCTCCAGTCGTTGTCCCGTAGAAGTTCCCATCGGTCGCTTGCACTATTGTTGCCTGAGGAAGGCGGCCGTCGGAGCAGCCAGTTTGCTGGCAAAAGTTGTAGAGAACGTTCAGCGTGCCCTCAAGGGTGACTTTGAAGATCGTGCCCTGGCCATTGGCCCCGCCAAATCCGGCTGTCCCGTAGAGATTCCCGTCAGTCGCTTGTATGAGAGGGGCATTCGACTGGTAGCCGTCTAGGTATTGGAAGCTATGCAGCGGAGTCAGGGCACCCTCTGGGGTAATTTCGAAGACAACACCAACGCTGTAAGCGCCGCCTTCGTAAGTTGTCCCGTAGAAATTCCCGTCGGTGGCTTGCACTAATCCGGCAAAAGGAACCATGCCGTCAGCACAGTTTTGTTGGGAGCAAAAGCTGTAAAGCGTAGTCAGCGTACCATCCGGGGTGATTTTGAAGACTGTGCCAAAGGCGTGGTCCCCGCCATAGCTGGTTGTCCCGTAGAAGTTCCCGTGGCTGTCCTGAACAAGAGTCGAATACGGGTTGGCACCGTCAGTGCACTGCTCTTGAGTGCAAAAACTGTAAAGGGTGGTGAAGGTTTGTGCAGGCGAGGCAATCGCTATTGCGACAAGAAGGGCAAGTAAAAGAGCGGCGCGGCGCATAAGACCTCCGGCGCGAGAGAATGACCCGGGATTCCTCGGAACTATGCCTGCTGCGGCCAACGGAGTCAAGCCATTTCTGACGCCATCGCGCAGGCGACCGTGTTCCCGAGCAAACTACGGCAGGTTCTTCGGTCGCCGTGGCGACCCCAGGATGACAGATGAAGAAGGAGTGGGTGGAAGCCCCCGCATTCATGAGTCTGTTACGAAACTCGGCACCGGACCAAGAATGCGGGGTGCGAAGGGGTCTGGAGAGTAGTAGTTTTGCGGGCATGGGATACATCAGCGGCGAGGCGCGGGAGCAGGTGACGATGTTTCCCGTCACCTTGGACGAGTTGATTCCGGCCGATCATCTGTGTCGCGTGATCGAGGCCTTTGTGGGTCGGCTGGCGGTGGCTCAGTTGGGTTTTCAACGCGGCGAACCGGCAGCCACAGGACGGCCGGGCTACGATCCGCGCGACCTGTTGAAGCTGTATCTGTACGGGTATGTGAATCAGGTGCGCTCCTCGCGGCGATTGGAAGCGGAGTGCCAGCGCAATGTGGAAGTGATGTGGTTGCTGGGCAGGTTGCGACCGGACCACAAGAGCATCGCGGAGTTCCGGCGGCTGCATGGCGAAGCGGTGACGCGCGCGGGAGCGGAACTGGTACGGCTGGCGCGCGAGGTGGGACTGGTGCGGGGTGAATTGGTAGCGGTGGATGGTTCGAAGTTTCGCACCGTGAGCAGCGCGCAACGGGTGCGGGAGCGCGATGCGATCAAGCGTTATCTGGAGCAACTGGATGCGGCGGATGAGCAGGACGAGTGGGTGATCGATCCCAGCGCGGTGGCGGCAGCGCTGGAGAAGCTCACGCAAGATGCGGAGCCGGAAGCGCGCTTCATGCGCACCAACGATGGTAATCGGCCCGCCTATAACGTGCAGATCGCGGTGGACAGCGAGCACGGGCTGATCGTAGCGCAGCAGGTCACGGCGGAAGCTAATGACGAACGTAGTCTGTTGCCGATGGGGCAAGCGGCGAAGCAGGCGCTGGGGAATCCGGAAACGCTAAACGTGGTGGCCGATGCGGGCTACTCCAACGGCGAACAGGCGGAAGCCTGCGAGGCAGAAGGCATCGTGCCGCACGTGCCCGCCAAGCGCGCGGTCAACAACCAGGGCGACGGTACGCTGTTCGCCGCTACTGAGTTTGTGTACGACGAGAAGAGCGATACGTTCCGCTGCCCGGCGCAGCAGACGCTCACCCGTGGCCAGCTGCAGCGCGGTCGCAAGCGCGTAAAGTATGTGGCCGGAGCGAAGGTTTGCGGCGCTTGTCCGCTGAAGTCGCGCTGCACCCAGTCGGCGCAACGCTTCGTCTATCGTCACCTGCATGAGATGGCCTTGCAACGCATGCAGCAACGCGCGACAGCGACCATGATGCGTTGGCGACGATGCTTAGTCGAACATCCGTTCGCAGCGCTCAAGTACCACATCTTTGGGAACCCGCGGTTTCTGCTGCGCGGAGTCGCCGGGGCGCAGACCGAGACCAGCCTGGCCACGCTGGTCTACAACCTGAAACGCATGCGGAAGGTGATGGGCGGCTGCGCCTTGCGAGCAGCGCTGGCGTCGTAAGGCGAGCTTTGGTCTTAGCGCAATGGAACCTGACTCAGAAAAGTCGATGCTTGGGGCGAGAACCGACGGAACCCGCGTGTTGCCCAGTCTTCACGCGAAGTTTCGTAACAGACTCTCATGCGGGGGGAAAAGACGTGTTTTTGTATGGACGCGCTTTGGCGCTGGCCGGGCGAAAGCCCATGATCAGATATGAGACCCGTTTCCCGTCGGATAAATCGGCGGGCTTCCACCGCGAACCAAGTTGAGTGCCGGATCGAACAAAAGCAGTCCCTCGCGCCGAACGAGGACGCTCGTGATGACAAACGACTACGCTATTCTCCTGCCGCCTTCGCCG
>CAWAKG010000032.1:0-22678 GCA_963782505.1 uncultured Acidobacteriaceae bacterium
CAGGGTGGAACACTGTCGCAAACCTTTACCAGTGGCGCTGGGGCCGCGACCGTCAGCATGATGTATGCCGCGATGGGTGATGGAATCCACACCAACGCGGACGGCGGCGAATTCACGCTGATCCTGGACAACACAGTTTTGGCCCAGTTTGACGTGGGCCAGATCACCGCAAATCAGATCATCAACGGTTCTCTCAGCGCCAATGTCAACCTGAGCGCCGGCAGCCACACCTTACAGATCGACGTAACCCGCATGTACATCACGCTCCCTGGCAACACTCCGTATCAGTTCGTGACGGGTGCTGATGTGGAAGGGCCGGGCGTTCCGGAGCCGGGCAGCTTTGTGCTGCTGGTTTCCGGCGTTCTGGGCGTAGCCAGCGTAGTGAGCCGCAAGTTCGGCTTCTAAATCAGTTTCGAGTGCTGTAGTCATTACAGGCGGCCTGAAAACGGCCGCCTTTTCTTTCGCCTATGTCCCACCATGGGCGGAGTCTATCGGCCATAGTGGCCCTAAAGTGCTATCTACTGCGCCAATAATTCATCAAATGTTAGTGCTAGATTTTCTTTGATCTCCTGCCGCTGATTTATACTTCTTCTCCTGCAAGAAGTGAGCCTAATTTGATCTCGCTCTTGCACACGCGTGTGTGAAATTCGGAGGAAACAAGTGAAACGCTACATGCATCTCGTCTTGGTTGCGTTGCTTGCGGTACTTGCGGCACAGGCGGGCGCCACCAATCTACTCATCAATGGAAGCTTCCAGGACAACGACTTCACTGGCTGGACAATCGGCACAACGTCCACCGGATCATGGGGCCAGGGATACCCAATTGTTACAGGATGGCCCTTGGGTGGTGGCCTGAACGCTGCAGAAGGAGAGGTCGGCGGAGGCTCCCCCGGCAACTTCCAGGGTGGAACACTGTCGCAGACCTTTACTAGCGGGGCTGGAGCCGCGACCCTCAGCTTTATGTATGCTGCGATGGGTGACGGCATCCACACCAACGCCGACGGCGGCGACTTCGTTCTGGTACTGGACGGAACCACGCTCGCCAACTTCGACGTCGGCCAGATCACGGCGGACCAGACCATCAGCGGAATGCTGACCGCCAATGCCAACCTCACCGCTGGTACGCACACCTTTGAAATCGAAGTGCTGCGTCAATACGGCACAAGCCCGGGCAACACGCCGTATCAGTACGTAACAGGCGCGGATGTGGAAGGGCAGGGCGTTCCTGAGCCCGGCTCACTGGTCCTGATGGGATCGGGCGTGCTGGGTCTGGCCGGCGTGGTCAGCCGGAAGCTGGGATTCTGAATCAGTTTCGAAGCGTTCAACCATTTAGGCGGCCTGCGAGGGCCGCCTTTTCTTCGCCGATGTCTTGCCATGGCTGGTATCTATTGGTCCATCTATTTATGGCCTAAAAGTGCTATCTACTACGGAAGTAATTCATCGAATTTTAGTGCCAGATTCTCTTTGAACTCCTTTGTCTTTGATTTACAATCACACCCCTGCAAGAAGCGGCTCAGGTTTAGTTTCGCTCTTGCACACGCGTGTGTGAATCTGGAGGAAACAAGTGAAACGCTACATGCCCTTTGTGTTTGTTGCCTTGCTTGCGGTGTTTGCCGCGCAGGCGAGCGCTACCAACCTCATTCAAAACGGAGACTTCCAGTCCGGCGACTTCACCGGCTGGACAATCGGAACAACATCCAACGGAACCTGGGGCACAGGTTTCCCAGTGGTTACGGGATGGCCCTTGGGTGGTATGAATTCTGCTGAAGGCCAAGTCGGCGAAGTGAATTTCGATGGCACGCAGCAGGGTGGGACCCTTAGTCAGACCTTTCTGAGTGCTGGAGGCGCTGGAACCGTCTCTCTGGATTGGTTAGCCTCGGCTCCATTCGCCGGTAATGCTGATGGCGGCGAGTTCACGATTCTGCTCAACGGAACTCAGGTCGCCCAAATCGACTCTGGAAGTATCAACCAAGGCCAGATGCTCAATGGCGTTCTCAGCGCGAACGTGAACCTCAACAACGGAACGAATACCCTGCAGATCGACGTTACGCGCAAATACATCTCGGTTGCGAACTTGACACCCTTGCAGTACGTAACCGGTGTTGATGTGGAAGGCCAGGGCGTTCCTGAGCCCGGCTCACTGGTCCTGATGGGATCGGGCGTGCTGGGTCTGGCCGGCCTGCTGCGCCGTAAGATGGGATTCTAGATCAGTTTGAAATTGGTTTGACTTTTTTCGGCGGCCTGAACCAGGCCGCCTTTTTTCGCGCAACTGAAGGTCCGTGTAGTGAGCTGACAAAAGCAGACGCTCTGGCCTAAAGGCGCTATATTCTCTCCAAATTCATCAATTTTTTGTGCACGATCTTGTTCCCGCTTCATGCCACTTTGGGATAAACTGTGAAACCTGCAAGATGCGCGCTGTGTTTCTCGCTCTTGCACATGCGCTTGTGAATCTGGAGGAAACAAGTGAAACGCTACATGCTTTTTGTGATGGTTGCCTTGCTAGCGGTATTCGTGGCACAGGCAGGCGCAACCAACCTGATTCAAAACGGAAGCTTCCAGTCGAATGACTTCACCGATTGGACAATCGGCACAACCAGCAACGGAACATGGGGCTCGGGATTCCCAGTGGTTACGGGATGGCCCTTGGGTGGTATGAATTCTGCTGAAGGCCAAGTCGGCGAAGTGAACTTCGACGGCACCCAGCAGGGCGGAACGCTGACGCAGAGCTTTATGAGTGCCGGAGGCGCTGCGACAGAAACCTTGCTTTGGGCAGCCATGGGAAGCGGGAACGCCGACGGCGGCGAGTTCACCATGATTCTGAATGGAGTCCAGATCGCCCAGTATGACACGGGATCCATCAACGGGCTGTTAAACGGGACCCTCACCGCGAGCGTGCCCCTCGTCGCTGGAATGAATACCCTGCAGATCGACGTTACGCGCCGCTACATCTCCACCGGAGGAACACCCTACCAGTGGGTTACTGGTGTCGACGTGGAAGGGCAGGGCGTCCCAGAACCTGGTAGCTTTGTGCTGATGCTATCGGGTGTTCTGGGCGTTGCCGGCGTGATCAGCCGCAAGCTGGGACTCTAGATCAGTTTGGAATTGGTTTGACTTTTTTCGGCGGCCTGAACCAGGCCGCCTTTTCGCGCAACTGAAGGTCCGAGTAGTGAGCTGACAAAAGCAGACGCTCTGGCCTAAAGGCGCTATATTCCCTCCAAATTCATCAATTTTTTGTGCACGATCTTGTTCCCGCTTCATGCCACTTTGGGATAAACTGTCAGACCTGCAAGATGCGCGCTGTGTTTCTCGCTCTTGCACAGGCGCGTGTGAATCTGGAGGAAACAAGTGAAACGCTACATGCCCTTGGTGCTCGTCGCCTTGCTTGCGGTTTTTGCTGCGCAGGCAAGTGCCACTAATTTGCTAGTTAACGGAAGCTTCCAGTCGGGCGACTTTACCGGCTGGACAATTGGCACAACATCCAACGGAACATGGGGCCAGGGATTCCCCGTTGTTACAGGATGGCCCTTGGGTGGCATGAATGCTGCCGAAGGAGAAGTCGGCGAGGTGAACTTTGACGGCACCCAGCAGGGTGGAACCCTGTCGCAGACCTTCACGGCCGCCGGAGGAGCTGGAACAATCAGCCTGGATTGGGCAGCCATGGGGGTTGGCGGCCAGAACGCCGATGGCGGCGAGTTCACCATTCTGTTGGATGGAACTCAAGTCGCCCAGTACGACACGGGAACCATCGACGCGAACCAACTCCTCAATGGAACATTGACCGCCAATGTGAACCTGGCGGCCGGTATGAATACTCTGGAGATCGAGGTCACCCGGAAGTATCTTACGGCCCCTGGCGGTACTCCCTACCAGTTCGTGACCGGCGCGGATGTGGAAGGCCAGGGCGTCCCTGAACCCGGCAGCTTTGTGCTGTTGGTCTCGGGGGTTCTGGGCGTTGCCAGTGTGGTGAGCCGCAAGTTCGGCCTCTAGATCAGTTCGAATTCGGTTAACCGTTACGGCGGCCCTTTGTGGGGCCGCCTCTTTTTTTCGCGTTTTCCAGTTTCTGTCTACTTCAATTCTCTGCCGCGCGTCTCCGGCAGCGGGAGCACGGCGATCGCGGCCAGCAGGAACGCACCGGCGCACAGATAGAAGGCAGCGTCGAGGCCGTGGCGCTGGCCGAACCACCCGATCAAGAGCGGAGAGACCGCGCTTATCATGCGCGCGCCGTTGTAGGTCGCACCCAGCGCCTGCGCACGGATGGCGGTGGGAAAGATTTCGCTGGCGATGAGCCCTGAGCCGGAGAAGAATCCGGTGCCAAAGAAGGCGACGGCAATCCCCATCACCATCAGCGTGCCCGAACTGCGCGCCATGGCGTAGAGCGGAACCAGGAGAGCGGCCGCCAGCAGATAGAAAACGAATGCTCCTTTGCGGCCAAAGCGATCGGCTGCCGGCCCGAAAAACAGGTAGCCGGGAAGCATGCCCAGCAGATTGAGCGTCAGCAGCAGGCCCGTAGTGGAGAGTATGCCGAAGCCGCGGCCGCCCTGTTCCACGGGAATGGAAAGATAGGGCGGTATCCAGGTGAACAGCCCCCACCAGGCGAAGAGTCCGAAGAAGTTGAGCAGCAGGAGGGCGACCGTGTTGCGGAGAAGCGGCCGGCGGAAGATGTCCCGCAATGTAAGACTTCGGTCGGCGGGATGGTCCGGCAGGTTCCCCCGCAGGGAAGCAGCTTCAGGCTTTTTCCTGTTTCGCGCCTCCCGCCACATCTCCGACTCGGGCACACGGCGCCGGATCCAGAACGTGACCAGCGCCGGCAGCACGCCAACGAAAAACACATAGCGCCAGTTGGCAAAGTGCAGCACGATTCCGGCGACCAAGGCAGCCAGAGCGTAGCCGATGGCCCACGAGCTTTGCACCATGGACAGCGCGCGGGCGCGCAGATGTGAGGGCCAGGTTTCGGCGACCAGGGTAGCGCCCGTATTCCACTCGCCGCCCATGCCCAGTCCAAGAAAGGTGCGAAAGACGGCAAGCTGCACAACCGACTGCGAGAGCCCCGAAGCGAACGAGAAGATCGAGTAGGTCAGGATGCTCAGGGAGAGCGCGCGAGCCCGGCCAATGCGGTCGGCGATGACGCCGAACAGCAGTCCGCCCGCGCCGGAGGCGAGCAACATGAGGGTATTCAGCAAGCCGACGGTGGCCTTCGACATGTGCAGGTCACGCATGATGTGCGCGACCACCAGGGCATAGAGCATGACGTCGAAGGCGTCGAGCATCCAGCCAAGCGCGGCGGCCAGCAGGGTGCGGCGCTGCGCCGGCGTGGCTTCGGCAAGGGCTGACCAAGGCGTAGGCATCAGGCGGGAATTCTAACAGCCGAGGCAAACTGACCAACGGTTTCATGGAACGGGGCCAGTCCTTGTCAATGGCTCCAAGGTGCTATAAATCTGCGTAACTCAAACATACTATTTGAAATATAAGGTTGCCAGAAACTAAAGATTCTGGCTTCTATGTGCTATACTAAGAACAGAAAAGTCAGAGAGGCGCTTATGCCCTTTCTGGCTTTTTGTTTTTGGCACGGAAATGCCGAGCCGATAGCCGCGATGCGGGCGGCCCGGCATCATCGGACCCTCGATCCCAGGTCAACTCCAGACCCACGAACTGAAGAGATCAGCTTACGATTGCATTACTTTCGTTAGAACCTTCTTAACAAGCTGATTCCTATCGTCACCTACGCCGATGTTACCCGTGACTGCAATTGCAGCCACGGATCAGCGGCCCCTTGGGCCAACGACTGGCAAGCCGGGATGACGGATGAGCAGGACGATACTGCAATTCGCCACGGCCTGCAGTGGCAAGCGCTGTGCACCCCCGTGCAAGCGCGCCAGTAGCGGCAACAGATCGAGCGAGCTGAGCGGCAACCAAGCAGTTTCTGTACAGCGACAGGTCACAACGCGTCCGGGAGCCGGGTCCGTGCCTTCATTAAGGAGCTCGCGATGTTGTCGTGCTGTCATAACGATTCTTGTCCGGACGTTCTCGTTCGCAAATATCGCTGCCTCATCATCATTGCAACCCTTGTTTTCACCATAGCCGGCGCGGTATGTGCGTCAGCAGCAACCGGATATCCCGACGAAATCAGCAATATTTCCGTACAAAACGTCACCCCCACCTCGGCCGACATTGTGTGGGACACCGTGCACCCGAGCAACTCACAGGTAGTGCTGGCACGCGACACCAACTATCAGGGAGAACGGCGTATCAACGGCACCGATTCGAGCCTGGTGAATCATCATCAGGTTACGATTGACCGCCTCATGCCCTACGATCCAGTGCAAGGCACCGGGACATACTACTTCTATGTAGTCTGCACGGACGTACATGGAGTCACCTCGACTTCACCCGGCCCCTACAATTGGGACACGGGAGATCCGGCAACCTATCTGCTACCCCTGCAAACCGCGCTCCCGGACCCCAACGGGCAGTCCAACTACCTTATCTACACCTACGGTCCACTCAACGTTTATGCCGGTTCGGATCTTTACTTCGCGGTACAGGTGGCGCAGATTGCAGGAAACCATCCCCTTATCTATGTGCACAACCGGAGCGGCTACAACAATGGCAGCGATGGCATGGTGAAGGCCGCGGCCGCGGCTACGGCACGGGGGCTCACACCCGAGACCATTAGCGTTCACCTGGCTTGCAGTGAGTACAATCCCAACAACAGCGACAGTTACGACCAGTACTATGACGCCGGCAAGAACATGGGGTTTTGCTACAACTCCCAGTACAACCTGATGACGGTGAGACTGCGCACGTCAGCAAAGACCGCCCGGGGAAACTATGCGGTCACCATCACGCTGCAGGACAACGGGCAGGATGTTTCGACGACATATTACTTCACGGTGTTGTCAGCGCCCACGGCGCCGCTGGCACGCGAAACGTATCCGTCGCCGATTCCCGGCCAGGACACGTGGGAAAGCTACATGACTCAGCTTGGCCACAAGTATTGCGACAACGTGAACTACAGCGGCTCGCGCGACGGCCTAAATGCGGCAGGGAGTTTCCTGACCAGCTTCGACGGCCGGGACCAGGACGACGCCTGGTATTACGACGGCGGCCGTGTCTATCAGCAGATTGAAAGCTATACCAACGATTCTTCGTGGAACCACTGCGCGCTGACCATTCTCGATCCTTACCGGCAGTGGATCCTGGCTAATAGCGGGAAGCTCCCGCTCTATGCCATCTTTCCCTATGGAATGGCGATGAACTACTGGCGGACGGGGGACACCTCCAACCTGGACGCGATCAAGACGATGGAGAGCGTGCCTTCTGGCGCACAAACTGGCGGCTGGGTGGATCCGTATTGGATTCGGGAGACGGCTTACGGCGCCGACGTCCGCATCACCTATGAACTCCTGACAGGAAAGCGCGACCGTCTTCTGGCCAAGAACATCGACAAGCTGCTCGGCCATCTCGACATGCTCGACAACGGGCGGCTGGGTGCGTCACACCCCTTCATGGTAGGGCTGGCGATGGAGACCGCGATTCACTATTACGACATGACGGTGGCGGAAGGGCATCCCGACTATCGTGTGCCTGCGGCGGTCAAGCGCGCTCTGGACGCTTTGTGGCGCGATTACTATGTTCCCGCCACTCATGCCTTACGCTATACGCGTTGGGACATTCCCACCGTCGATTACTGGACCGAGCTGAACGATCTGGTGGCTCCGGCGTACGCCTGGTATTGGAGCCTGACGGGCGACACCATGAGCCTCAGCCGCGGCGACGAACTCTTCCAGCACACCTTCGACGACCCTGAACAGTGCACCTGGAACGGCAAGGCATTCAGCCAGATTTACAAATGGAGCTTTGATTTTGTCCGCTGGCGCAGCGGCATCACCGGCTCGACGACGGTGCAGGACAACAATCCGTTTGCCGGGCCCTATCCCGATACCGAGCCTCCGATTGAAACACAGGTGGCCGCCAACGTTACAGACACGACTGCCACCTTCACCTGGAAGACCTACGAAAACGCCGACTCGCAGGTGGTCTATGGTTTTGCGAGCGGCTATTATCCGCAGCAGTCGGTGCTGCTCGATACCGGCGGAGGCACGACGTCCCACAGTGTGACAGTGACCGGATTGCAGCCGGGTGCAACCTATCACTACCGCATCGACTCGCGCGATGCGGCCAAGAACCTGGCTTCGCTGGCGGACGCCACGTTTACGACCGCAGCAGGCGGGAACAATGGAGGTGGCGGCGGAACGGTTAACGGCGGCGGAACCATCGCGGGTGGCGGCTCAGGCAATACCGGCGGTGGAACCATCACGGGTGGCGGCTCAGGCAATACCGGCGGCGGAACCATCACGGGTGGCGGCTCAGGCAGCTCCGGTAGCGGGACCGTGACGGGCAGCGGTTCGAGTCTCTCTGGAAGCGGCGATAGCACCACGAGCGGCGCAGCCTCAGGCAGCGGCACCGCGTCGGCGGGCGCTGCTCCGGGATCCTCTGCTTCGTCGCATTCCGGTGCGTACGCCAATAAGGCCATGCTGATGCAGTAACTGTGAATGCAGTAGTCAGCCATAACGATTGCCTTCGGCCGGAGGCCCCAGCTCCTCCGCCGTTTTCTTTGCCAGCTTGCGCCGTTCACTGCGGTGGGCAGCCACAATCCGTGGAGGTGGGATAGAATCCCGTATCCCCGCTTCGTAAGAGTCAAACCTTTGCTTCCGTCCGGACAACTGCGCTCAGGCGCGGTCCCGGCAATCTCGAAGCAGGACAGGAGATCAATGATGTCGAGCCCCAGTGGGAGCGGCCGCGCTCGCGCATTCCGGATCATTGTCAGCATCAGTATTACTTTCGCGGTGTTTGCCTTGGCGGCTCCAGTCCAGGCCCAGACCTTTCACCTGCTGTACACACTTCCGGAGGAATGGTTTTCATCGCAGCTGACGATGGATCAGGCAGGTAATTTGTATGGAGTAACGGCCAACAGCGGCGAGAGCGACGACAACGAAATATGCGAGGACGGATGCGGAGCCGTATTTGAACTCTACCGAAACAACTCCCAGTGGGTATTGATCACGCTCTACACCTTTCAGGGAGTGGCTGACGGATTCAACCCGCAGGGGCAACTGACTTTCGGACCGGATGGCCTCTACGGAACGACTTTGTACGGGGGCTCTTGGGGCTTCGGCACGGTTTACCGTCTCACGCCACTCTGCAAGACCGTGTGCAATGGGTGGCTACCCTGGAAGCACACGGTGCTATACAGCTTTCAGAATGGAAACTGTAATACAGGCTGCGATGGAAGGTACTCCAGTACTCCAGTGACGTTTGACCATGCCGGGAACCTCTACGGCATAACCGAATACGGCGGTATTGGGAACAACGGCATGGGGCAGGGAACGGTATTCGAAGTGTCGCCTCCGCCGCGCGGCCCACGCGCCGGCAAATGGGAAGAGACGCAACTGCATGCCTTCGGTAAAACACAGTCGGACGGAACCGAGCCCCAAGGAGGTCTGCTCAGGGACAATGCCGGCAATCTATATGGGACAACCTTAAATGGCGGGGACAACAATCTTGGGACGGTTTATGAACTGCTAGCTAACGGGCGCACGTTTACCGAAACTATTCTGCACAGCTTCGATTTCAGCGACGGCACCCACCCGGTAAGCGGGCTGACCGCTGACCCGTCGGGGAACCTGTACGGCGCAACTTATAGCAGCTCTTCCGGGGGGACAGTCTTCGAACTGAGTCCGTCGGGCAATGGTTGGACGTTTAACGTGCTCTACAACTCTCAGCCAGGGCAGGCGTCATCGTTGGAGGGACTGGCAATCGATGCCGGCGGGAACCTGTACGGTGTGGGTTACATGGGCGGCAAGTTCAACGCCGGCGCCATCTACAAGCTCACGCCGACGGAAAACGGCTGGGTGTATACGAGCCTCCATGACTTCACCGGCGCCCTGGATGGCGAGTACCCCGAATCCATCTACCTGGATTCCAGCGGCAATCTCTACGGCAGTGCGCACTGTGGCACCGGCTGCGAAACCAGCCTGGTCTGGATGATTACACCGAATTAGCAGATTCTGTTGCTTGTATATCGCATTGCGGATATGCCGGGCCCGCTGAGGTTCTGCTGAGTTTACCTGCACCTCACCGATTCGGCTGGCTTGGATTCTTACGCCGGCTGCGCGCGATGAGCTCGATTAGCCCGTAGACCACCAAGCAGATCCAGAGATCCACCAGCAAGCCGAAGTCCAGGTGTTCGGGACTGTGCTGCGCTCTGGCCGGCAGATGTGGTGAGAGCACAAAGAAGTAAAGGACATTTCCGATCAGGACGGCGGCGAATTGTTTGAGCAGGCGGCGGGCCATGTACGAGTGTAGTGCAATGTGCGATGCGCAAGGTTGTCGAGGCTCTTGGCTTTTGGCTCTTGGCTTTTGGCTCTTGGCTCTTGGCTCTTGGCTCTTGGCCCTTGGCAAGATACTCACCGGAACCTCTCTGGCCAAGAGCTAAAGGCTAATAGCCAAAAGCCAATAGCGGCTGTCCGCTGCGTTACCATCTTCTTTGCTCGACCTCTCCACCAACGTGCAGTATGTGAAGGGCATCGGCCCGAAGATCGCCGAGATCCTGCTGGAGAAGGGTATCGCCACCGTCGAAGACCTGCTCTACTACCTGCCATTTCGCTATGAAGACCGATTGAATCCGCGCGGCATCAACGAGCTGCGCGCGGGAGAGATGGCCAGCATCGTCGCCGAGGTTCGCACGTTCGGCCTGTTTCGAACTAAGCGCATGCCGCTGTTCGAGATGGCAGTCGGCCAGGGCCGCGACACGCTGAAGTGCGTGTGGTTTAACGCCGCGTATCTCAAAGACAAGTTCCGTGCCGGCATGACGCTTGCGCTCTATGGGAAGGTCGAGCAGAGCGACTTCGGCCGCCAGCGCTTACAGATCCTCCAACCGCAGTTCGAAGTTCTGCACGATCCCGCCGAGGCGCAATCCAGTGAAGAAAGCAAGTGGAAGTCGCTGGAGGTCGGCCGCATTGTTCCCATCTATGAAGCAGCGGGCAAAGGGCGGCTCACGGCGCGCTGGTTTCGCCGTGTGATTCACGGCATGATCGAGCAGCTCCAGCCGGACATTCCCGATGCGATCCCGCCGATCGTCCGCGGCCGCATGAGCCTGATCGACCGCCGCGGTGCCTTCCAGCAAGCGCATTGGCCGGAGGTGGGCGAGAGCTTGACGAAGCTTCAGGAGGCGCGCACCCCCGCGCTGGTACGGCTGATCTTCGAGGAGCTGTTCTTTCTCGAGCTGGGGCTGGAGTTGAAGCGCCGCAAGATGCGCGCACAGACCGGCGTCGCGTTTGAGACGAACGACGAGATTCGCACCGCCGTGCGCAAGATCCTGCCGTTTCGTCCGACGAAAGCGCAATTCCGCGTGCTGAAGGAAATCGTCGACGACATGAAGCAGCCATCGCCGATGCGGCGGCTGCTGCAAGGCGATGTCGGCTCCGGCAAGACGATCGTTGCGCTGGAAGCGGCGGTAATCGCCATGGAGAACGGTTACCAAGTGGCGATGATGGCGCCGACGGAGATCCTTGCTACACAGCACTATCTCTCGGCCCGGCGCATACTGGAGCCCACGGGCTATCGCATCGTATTGCTGACCGGCTCACAGGAGTCGGCGCGCAAGAAGCAGACACGCCATCACATTGCGCAAGGCAACGCGCAATTGGTCATCGGCACACATGCGCTGATTCAGGAGTCAGTTGAGTTCGACAAGCTGGGGCTGGTGATCGTCGATGAGCAGCACCGCTTTGGCGTGATGCAGCGCTTCAAGCTGATGAAGAAGGCCGGGCAGGCCGAGCCCGACGTGCTGGTCATGACGGCTACGCCCATCCCGCGCACGCTGGCACTGACGCTGTATGGCGACCTCGAAACTAGCGTGCTCGACGAGCTGCCGCCCGGACGCACGCCGATCAAGACCACCCGTGTCGGCGATGAGCGCGCCGAGGAGGTCTGGCAGTTCGTGCGCAAGCAGGTTACGGAGGGCCGTCAGGCATACGTGGTGTATCCGGTGATCGAAGAGGGAGCGCTGGGTGGAGAGCTCAAGGGCGCCATCAACATGTATGACGAACTTCGCAAGAGCGACCTCGCCGGGCTGCGCGTTGGCCTGCTGCACGGGCGCATGTCGGCTGAGGAAAAGGACGCGACCATGGCGGCGTTTCAGAAGGGCGGGATCGACGTGCTGGTCGCGACGACGGTCATCGAGGTTGGCGTGGACGTCGTGAACGCCAGCGTCATGGTGGTCGAGCACGCCGAGCGCTTTGGGCTTTCGCAACTGCATCAGTTGCGGGGGCGCATCGGGCGCGGCAGTGCGAAGTCACATTGCATTCTGATGACGGGTGGCAAGGTTTCTCCAGAAGCCGAAGAGCGATTGCAGGCCTTGGTGCGCACGCAAAATGGATTCGAAATCGCAGAACTCGATTTGCAGCAGCGCGGGCCGGGAGAGTTCTTCGGGACAGCGCAGGCGGGGATGCCGAATTTTCGCGTGGCCAACCTGATTCGCGATCGCGAGCTTCTGGAAGCCGCACGCCATGAAGCTCGCTTCGTGCTCGAAGGCCCGAACGAAAATCTGACGAAAGAAGAAATTGCGCACGCCGTGCAGCACCTGCGCAGCCACTGGAATCGAAGATACGGTCTGGTGGAAGTGGGATGAAAGCAGTTGGCCGTGATCAGTTGCCCGTGATCAGTTGCCGGTTGTCAGTCAATCGAGTCGTTTTGCACCCGACTTGAGTGGGGCCATAAAGCCGCGCTCTATTGAATTGTCATCCTGAGGCGGCTTCAGCCGCCGAAGGACCTGCTCTCCTTGGCTGAGCGACAGAGGCGGTTTCTGCGATGGTGCTCACGGACGCCTTGCTCGGGATGACAACCCAAACGCGCGCACAACCTTTGTATACTCAGATTCCTTAAATGTTTGAACCACGGGGGTAGCTATGAATCAGGCACAAGAAATTCTGCAATCCATAGCGGAACGCTTTTCAACTACGGCGACAGTGAAGCAGGTTTTCGGCGATCCGATTGAACGCGGCGGCAGGACGGTCGTGCCGGTCGCCCGCGTGCAGTATCGCCTCGGCGGAGGCTGGGGAGGCAGCAGGCAGGGGGGCGCTGCTGAGGACAAGCCGTTGGCCGCCGGCGGTGGCGGAGGAGGTGGCGTGGTCGCTGCCCGTCCTATGGGCGCGCTGGAGATCACCGACGCCGGCACGCGCTTCATTCACTTCGTCGATCCTGGCGATATCGCAAAGGCTTGCGTCGGCGGTCTGCTTGCGATCCTGGTCGTTCGGCGTCTGACACGCAAACGCGGCTGAGGCGATCCATGCAGCGCAAGCCCAACAGTAGTACCGCTGGTGTGAGCCGGTTTGTGTCGCCCCGGAAGGGGCCCTCAATTTTTTTGTGTCCTTCCCAGCACTCCGGCGTGCCTGCGGCGCTGGCGCCTTGAAGCCAGGGGGCCATCTGGCTGCCTCATAAATCGGTTTGCCTTGTATCAGGGCACGCCTTTCAGGCGTGCCGAATGGGGCGCGAAAAATGTCCGGGCTTCAGCCCCTGCAAACCGGGCGCGCAGGGGCTGAAGCCCAAGATGATTACTTGCCGACCATGGCCCGGCTGAAGCCGTGCCCTGATACAAAACGACTCATGAGATAGCTAGATGGCTTTCAATAACCCGTCGCTACCTTGTACGATCTTTGCTTGCATCCCTGCTCGCGAATCAGCAAACTAGGCGGAAGTGACTACATCCGCCAAAGCTGAGCTGTTTCGGCTGCTGCCGTCGGTTGACGAGTCGTTGCATGACGCGGCTTTGCAGCCGATGCTGGATCGCTATGGCCATGCAGCAGTAACCAGCGCAGCCAGGGCGGTGCTCGACCAGGTCAGGCAGGCGATTTCGAATGAGCGCCTGGATGAGCGAGGAACGCGAGCGGCGATCGAAGATCTGCCATCTTTGGTAGCTCATCATCTGAACGTGTCGCTCGAGTATTCCCTTCGCCCAGTAATCAACGCTACCGGCGTCATCCTGCATACCAACCTTGGACGTGCGCCGCTCAGCCGCGCGGCGCTGGAGCACGCCGCCGAAATAGCGCAGGGCTACTCCAACCTCGAACTCGATCTGGCAACCGGCGAGCGTGGCAAGCGCGACTCGCATATCGACCGCCTGTTCGCGCGCCTGCTGAACACCCCGGAGCGCGAGGTTGCGACGATCGTAGTGAACAACAATGCAGCGGCGGTGCTGCTGTCGCTGAACGCGCTGGCCGAGAACGGAGAGGTGATCGTCTCGCGCGGCGAGCTGGTGGAGATCGGCGGATCGTTCCGCATTCCCGATGTAATGGCCAAGTCAGGCGCGGTGCTGCGCGAGGTGGGAACCACGAATCGCACCCGTATCGCTGACTACGAGGCCGCGATCAGCGAAAAGACGAAGCTACTGCTGCGGGTGCATCGCTCTAACTTCCAGATTGTCGGCTTCGCTGAGCAGCCGTCACTGGAAGAGCTGGGAGCGCTGGGACGCAAGCACGCTATTCCTGTGATGGAAGATTTGGGCAGCGGCGATCTCTTCGATCTGCGCGAGGTAAGCGTACATGGCGAGCCGACGATTCGCGCCAGCGTGCGCGCAGGTGTGGATGTTGTCACTTACAGCGGCGACAAGCTGCTGGGCGGGCCGCAGGCGGGGCTGATCAGCGGTACTCGCGAGCTGGTGAAGAAGATCCGCTCCAACCCGCTATTTCGCGCAGTACGCGTCGACAAGATGTTCTACGCGGCATTGGAAGCCACGCTGCTGGCTTACTTGCGCGAGGACTACGACTCGATTCCCGCGCTGCGCATGATGCGCCTCAGCGACGAGGAACTGAAGAGCCGCGCTGAGCACCTGATCCGCAAGCTGCATGTCACCTGCCCCGAGCTGCACTTCGAGGTCGTCGCGTCACGGTCGGTGCTGGGAGGCGGCGCTGCTCCGGGATCGACATTGCCGACGCACGTGCTGGCCGTTTCGAGCCCGAGTATGAAAGTCGATGCAATCGCGGAGAAGCTACGGCAGTGGGAGACACCGATCATCGCGCGGGTGGAAGATGGGCGGGTATTGCTCGATCTGCGCACCGTGACTTCGGATGAGGAAGCAGTGCTCGCACAGGCGCTGGAGCACATGGCGCCATGAGTTGCAGGTCGATTGACTATTAAATTGACCATGGTTAAACTTACGGTCCGAGGAATGAATGCGGGAAATAGCTATTTCCGAGTTCAAGGCGAAGTGTCTCGCATTGCTGGAACAAGTTTGCAAGACGAAAGAGCCTCTTCGCATAACGCGTTTCGGAAAGCCTATCGCCGTGGTCATCCCACCGGCCACGATCCAGGGACGGGCAGAATGGATTGGCTCGATGAAGCATTCCATGCAGATCTTGGGAGACGCCGTGTCTCCCGCAAACGATGAGGCTGAGTGGGAGGCGCTGCGCGATTGAAACTGCTCCTCGACACACACATCTGGCTGTGGGCGATCCATGACCCCAGACAGTTGGGCAAACGGCTATTGCAGCAAATACGCAATGAAGAGAGTGAACTGTGGCTCTCTCCTGTCAGCACATGTTAAGCGCTCACTCTGCTCGCCAATCGCCGAGTGAATCTCGGCGCCTGATTTAGACCACTGGCTTACGCGAGCCACAGCCGGCACGCGAGAAGCTGCGTTGACGCACGAAATCGCCTTTGCGGCACGGCTCCTACCTCTGCATCCCGATCCCGCCGACCGCTTCATTGCGGCAACTGCCCAGGTCTTGGATCTGGTGTTGGCAACCGCCGACCAGCGTCTACTAGGGTTGGGAGAAATTCGCACCCTGGCGAATCATTGAGCCGAAAAACATCGGTCAGAACAAAAACGCCGGAGCGGGATGCTCCGGCGTATGTGCGAATCAGTTGTGTCAGGCTTAGAACAGCTTGCGGCGCAGCACGCCGAGGCTACCCAGAACACCCGTGCCCAGCAGCATCAGGGAACCCGGTTCTGGTACGCTATTATAGTCCACCACCCACGCGGCGTTGCCGCAAGCTCCCTGATTGTCGGCGCAACCTTGGTTGTTCCAGTTCGCGCCCAGCAGACCACCGTTACCCGAGTCATTGTTCCATGCAAAGTAGTAGGTTGCGCTGCCGTTGGCGAAGATGGTGCCGCCCTGGCTCCCTGCGCCAAACTGAGCATCATTGTTGTAAACGTTGTCAATCGTAAGCCCGAACATATAGATCGTGCCGGGGCTTACGGCGGAGTTGATCCCGCTGATGGTGTACTCAACCAGTCCCGACTGAGTCACAGTCTGGATTGGGCTAATGTACTGAGCGCCGGCCAAGCCGCCGGGAATCAGGTAATTGTTGTTGTCCCAGGGGGCGATGAACATCTGGAATTGGAATCCTGGCGTCTCGCTCAGCCAGAAGCTGGCGCTGGACACGTTGGTCACACCGTTCGGAGTGGTAATCGCCTCGCCGTAGGTGGCAGTGTTGGGATAGCCGAAACTTGAAATCGTATCAGTTCCGTTCCACGATGGATTGGTAGTGACGATGGTGTCGGCAAGAGCCGGCAGCGCAAGCATCGCCACCATAGCTAGCGCGACAGGGAGCACATAGCGTGAGCACTTGATCATATCGAAGTTCCTCCTCTTTCGCTTTCCAAAATCGATCAGGCAGTTGCAGGTTGACGTAGCGATAACGCACCATCGCCCGTGATCGGCCCGTGGGATTGAAACAGCGGCCTTTTGCCTGTATGTTGATCCAGCGCGACCGATCACAACGGTCAAGGCAATCGAGCTACTCTGCTCAGGCGCGGAAGTGTAGCACGAGTGGCTGGTTTTTGCCAGTTAAAATTGTCGCAGAAGCAGATTTTTGGGACAAACTATGGCAAGAATATACTTGACTCCTCAGAGGGTCGAGTGGCACAATCGTGCCGTGACAGGGCAGCAACGCCATCTCTAAACGGGGGTGGCGTATGATATCACCCGACACAAACATTCTGTTCCGATACTCCCAAGAGGACAATCCAATGCCATCTTTCTTAGAGCAGTACAGGATTGCCGATTTCATAGATTGGAAACGCCAAAAGCGTTTAGAACTTAACCCCGACTTCCAGCGAGGAAGCGTATGGAGTCCGCAGGCCCGGATATTCCTTATTGACACAATCCTTAGACGGCTGCCGATTCCTAAGGTATATCTGCGGACGCGAATCGACGTCGCGACGAAGCAAACCATTCGAGAGGTAGTGGATGGCCAGCAACGTCTGAGAGCCATTCTTGACTTTGCTGAAAATGGATTCAAGTTGTCGAAGCGTGCCGGCGAGTTTAAGGGAATGAATTACGCCTCGCTAAAGCCTAAATTGCAGGAGAACTTTCTAGGCTATGGCATTGCGGTCGATCAACTTGTTAATGCTTCCGACGACGACGTGTTAGAAGTATTCGCTCGCCTCAATTCATATACTGTCACCCTTAACGCCCCAGAAAAGCGTTGGGCTAAGTTTCAAGGGGATTTCAAGTGGGCAGTGCGTGACGCTGCGAAGCGATGGGCGACCCCTCTGTGGGATAAGTACCACGTCCTTACAACACGCGAACGGGTAAGGATGTTAGACGATTCCTTGATCGCAGAAATGCTTGGAGTGCTTTTAAACGGAGTAACCGATGGCGGACAGGAAAAAATAACCAAACTCTACGCGGATTGTGATGAATCGTTCGATACAGAGATATTGGATAAACTCGACTCTGTACTAAAATTTATCGCGACTAAATTGGCCCCTGATCTTGCAGGAACACCCATGATTCAACCTCCGCACCTCCTAATGTTGTTTAGCGCCGTGGCCTCTATACAAGTGGGAATACCGCGAGGAGAGTTAACTGCCGAGCAAGCCAAGCACCCAAAGTCTCTTCCGAAGGATTTGGACTGCGCTCGCAACAATCTGGGTTTTCTTGCGGCGATAATTGACGACGATGCAGAGCCGTCTAAGGCGTTCGTAGAATTTTGGAAGGCATCGCGCTCCACTACGCAAAGAATAGCGAGCCGCCGTGTGCGGTTTCCTTTCTATATTCGTGCTTTGAGCAATATTCCCCTAGAAGAATAGCCGAATGAAGTCGCCATTTAGCACGAGTCTTCACAAGTTCAAGATGGAGACGATATGGCTTCATTCTGAGTTCATGGAGATGTCTGCCAAACCTGATGAACGCTATGCACAATTGGCTTGCGAGATGGTCGTAATCAGACTCCATGACGCGTGGACGAGGTTCTGCCGTGAGGTTGTTGTGCTGTCGGCATTAGGCAATATAACTACTATCGGTGGAACTACACTGACACCAGTACCTGGCATAACAGACCGGTCATCGTTCTTCCCGGTTCTACGAAAAAAGTATCCATATCGCTTGAGCTTTGAGCCGAAATGGGGAACTGCTATCCAGTGTATAGACGCCGCTGCAAGGCTATCTCTCGGTAATCGCTCCACCATTGCCGCCGCTATCGGTGCCGTAAACTCTCCGGCAGAAAGCATCCGTAAGGTTCGTAACTACTACGCCCACCGACGAAGGCAAACTGCACAACAGGCGGGTTCAACAGGCCTGTTTCATCGTCCCCTCCACCCGACCGTCTACGACTTAACTGCGTATAGGAGTGGCGGTTCCATGGTGATCGAGTCTTGGGTTGCCGACTTACTTCTGATCGCAACACAGACTATACAATGAGAGCAAATGAAACATTCCGCAGAATTCCAGAGATTCGACAAGCTCGTAGGCGATCTGCTGTCCGTATCGCACGAGGAAATGAAACGGCGCGAAGCGGAGTACCGGAAACAGGTGGACGCCAACCCCAATCGACGCGGCCCAAAACGAGGCTCAAAAAGAAAGCCGAAAGCGACTACGCCGCCATCGGCTTCCGGCCCCGAATCTTCCGCCTAGAATCCGGCTTCCTGTTTTTTCTTGTCGGTAAGCTCAGCATAGGTAAGGCGCTTACCGACGATCTGAGAACAGAGCAGGTCAAAGCGGTCTGCATCGTTCAGGGGATTATCCTTCGTTGCCCGATTGTTGTAACGGAATACCTGCTCATCCACATAGCGGAACAGATGGAACGGTTCTACTGCGACATACGTTCCGTTCAATCCCCGCTTGAGCAAGCTCCAAAAATTTTCCATGCCGTTCACGTGGACGCGACCGCGAACGTAGCTTTCAGTCTTGTTCACAACTTCGTGGACGAAGCGCCAGTGCAGCCTGTCATAAGGAACGGCATCATCCGTGTAGACCTTCGTTCCGTACTTGACTTGCTTGAGCACTTCGGACTGCAAGGTTTCCCGCTTCACGTTCGGAACTACCTTCGCACGAACCTTGCGGAGATCGCGGTCAAGGATTCCCATGACAGCGGTCTTGCCGCTGTGTCCTCCGATGCCGCCACCCTGCACGAAACGAATCCGCTTCTCGCGGTGCATATTCTTGGACTTCCCGCCAACGAAAGTCTCATCAACTTCGATTTCGGTATCAGGGCCACCAAACTTCAGCGGAGCCGCGCCCGTTCCGGGTTCCTGCATTCCAAGACGAATCCGGTGAAGCATGAACCATGCTGTCTTTTGGGTGACACCCAAGGCGCGGTGAATCTCCCAAGAGCTAACACCGTTCTTGCAGTTGGCAACCATCCACATCACAGGCAACCACTTCTCAAGAGACAGTGGCGAGTCCTCAAGGACGGTGCCAGTCTTGACGCTGAATTGAGCCTTGGGATGGCGCGTCTTGCACTGCCAGTAGCGGCGAGACGGCACATAGGAAGCATCCGTGCGACCGCAGGTAGGGCAGATCACCCCGGTACGCCAGCGCCGCGCCGCAAGGTACTTGATGCAGTTATCGGGGTTAGCAAAGTAGGTAACTGCTTCGGTGAGTGTCTTGGGTTCCGTGTCCATGTCCAAGATCATGACACAGGACGGTTGAGGAGTCAAGTATATTCTTACCCAAACTATCGTTAAAGCTCGAACTCCATACAATCACAGATACTTAGCGCAGAAACGATCGATACCGTTCGTCTTGTGCGTGTGGGCTGACAACGTGGCTGCCGACGGCTGGGCGGAGAAAAAAACGCCGGAGCACGGTGCTCCGGCGTGCGCGAAATCGATCACGAAATTTAGAACAGCTTGCGGCGCAGCATGCCAAGGCCACCGAGGAGGCCCGTGCCGAGCAGCATCAGGGAGCTGGGCTCCGGAACACCGTTGTTGAACTCAAGGTCGACGGCCCAATCAGGCTTTAAACCGGTTGCGTCCCAGGTGCTGTTGAACAACTGGCTGAAGTTTCCGCTGTTGTTGTAATAGACGAAGTTGCCGCCCGGGATGTTCGCGCCGCCCTGAGAGACGGAGGTCTCACCGGCCGACTGGCCATAGTACTGAGAGACGCTCAGGAACATCACATAGTTCGCGTTTGGAGTGAGATTCAGCCCACCCGTGCTGAACGTGAGCTCCTCATGACCGGCGTTGTCATAGTTGTACGAAGGGCTGGAATACAGCAGCGTGCCGGCGTTAGTGCCGGTCCACGTAGCAATGTAAGCTCCGAGAAGGATGTTTCCCGGAACCGTCGGGCTTCCCATGTAGAACGAGAAGCTGGTGAGGTTGGTGTCACCGTTGCCAGGCGCAGTGAAGGTCTCACCATACGTGGCCGTGTTGGGATTTCCGAACGGATTCCAGTAGTCACTGTATCCGTTGAAATTGTTGTAAGTGGTGTTGGCGAAGCCGCTGACCGCGAAAAGCAGGACAGCAACCAAAAACAGGGACTTCTTCATACCGCTCCTCCTAAGTTCAACTCGGTTGTAACGCAGACTGACCTGCGATAGGTCAGAAGAGACGACTGCCGCACAGAACTCGTTCACCCGGCTTCCGCGACTTTACCGTATGCGACGCAGATAAACCGACTTTTCAAGCGTCTGCAAGTATAGCGCGGAAGTGTCATCGTGCTCAACCTAATGTTTTGCCCGAAAACGGCACAAACTTTGCGCAAGATTATGAACAGCTTGCCGGACTTGAAGGCAAAAGAAAAACGCCGGAGCACGATGCTCCGGCGTGCGCGAAATCGATCACGAAATTTAGAACAGCTTGCGGCGCAGGACACCGAGGCCACCCAGGATGCCTGTGCCGAGCAGCATCAAGGAGCTGGGCTCGGGTACGCTGGTGAAGGTAAGGTTGACAGCCCAATCAGGACTCAGGGGACCGCTCCACGCGGTGGTGAACAGCGAGTTGAAGTCGCCCGAGTTGTTGTTGTAGGCGAAGCCATTGAGGCCAGGGATGCTCGAGCCCTGAGAAATATAGCTGGTGCCCCCCGACTGGCCATAGAACTTGGAGATGCTCAAGAACATCACATACTCCTGGCCAGGAGTTACCGCAATGTGGGGTTCCAGGTCAGCTGCTCGTCTCCATTGTTGTCGTAGTTGAACGAGCCGCTATCGTACAGAAGCGTGCCGGCCATCGAACCATTCCATGTGGCGACGTAAGCGCCGGTGATGATATTTCCGCCACCAAGGGAACTGCCCATGTAGAACGACATGCTGGAGAGGTTAGTATCCGGTGCACTGGGTGCCGTGAACAGCTCTCCGTAGGTAGCTGTGTTGGGATAGCCGAAGGGATGCCAGTAATCGCTGTATCGTTGAAATTGTTGTAGGTGGTGTCGGCAAAGACGCCGACTGCGAACAGCAGAACAACCACCAAGATCAGGGATTTCTTCATACCGCTCCTCCTAATCCGAACTCGGTTGAAGTACAGTGGTCAACGACTGACCACGAATTGGATCGGCAGAGAACTGAGCGCGCCCAACCGTCCCGCGCGGAACTCAAATAGACCGCGCAAAGAAACCGGCTGATCAGGCGCCGAGAGTTATAACGCAAGAGAGGCACAATGTTGGCAGACTTAAGACGAGTTTTTGAGGGCAATTTTGGGCAATAGCTAGCACTTTAGTGGCGGAACTTGACTTGGCGGATGGAATCGCTTTGGTGGTCATTTACAGCATCGGTCACTCGACTCGCACCTTGGATGAACTCGTGCTGGCTCTCACCGGACATGGGATCGCCAGCTTGGCCGACGTCCGCTCCTTTCCTATGTCGAGGCGGCTGCCGCACTTCAATCGCGAATGGTTGCAGGCCGAACTACCCAAACGCGGTATCGCTTACGTCTGGATGAAGGAGCTTGGCGGGCGACGGAAGAAGCTTCGCAAGGATTCGCCGAACATTGCGTTGCGCAACGATTCGTTCCGCAACTATGCGGATTACATGATGACCGACGAGTTTGCGCAGGGGATTGAACGCCTGCTGCAAATCAGCGCGTGCGGTAAGACGGCCTACATGTGCGCTGAGCGGGTCTACTTTCAGTGCCACCGCATGCTGATCAGCGACTACCTCGCCGCGCATGGGCATACGGTGTTGCACATCGACGACGAAAAGCACGCGCCGCGCGAGCACAAAATGATGGCCGAGGCTCGACTTGTGGATGGGAAGCTGGTGTATGACGGGGGGGAAGGCCGCTCTTGGCCATTGGCTTTTGGCTCTTAGCTCTTCGCGGGTAGTTGCGAAAGGCTTTACCACGAGGCACAGAGGACACGGAGAAGATTGGGGCTTTGCTGTAGCGCTTCCCGCAAGTCGTCGTTGATCCTGAGCCAAAAGCGAACAGCGGCATCATTGCGCTCGGCTTGGCCCTCCCGCT
>CAWAKG010000033.1:0-15854 GCA_963782505.1 uncultured Acidobacteriaceae bacterium
GGCGGAGAGACAGGGATTCGAACCTCGTAATGCACTGTAACCTTAACAATCTGCTGGAGCGGGTAGCAAACCTATACAGCCGATTGAAGCCCACTGCAGCCGTTATTGGAGCGCGGTTTGCAGGCACCGGCAGCCAGGGTTAGGCGTTCAGAGTGTCGAAGATCCGTACCATCCAAGTGGGTATCGTGAACCGCAACCAGGCATCGCACACCTGCTGGAAAGGCAGCGCATCTTCAGCTTCCTCGAAACCCGCCGACGGCGCGCTTGAGAGAGTAATCTGGACCCGATGGCTCACCCCGAGATCAAACGTGCAGAGCGCAACAACGTGGGTAGCGATTCGCGAATGTAGCGATTGGCAACCGCTGACGATGTCGCCAACGCTATCGTGTTCCTCGGCTCAGACTGGGCCCGCCACATCACCGGCGAGGTGTTGAACCTCAATGGGGGCTCGGTGCTTTGCGGGTGAGGCGAGCGGAGCACGAAACAACTTGCGAGGAAAAGAGCTGGCGCCTCCTGGCCAAAGTTAAGCGCTTCCGTAAGGTGATGGGATAAGACGTTGCAGTTAGGCTCATTCGGCAGGTCGCTGTCTCGGCCGTCACCGAACACGCACTAGGTTGCTACGATCTCTTGAATGGAGATGCGTTCCATGCCCGAGAGATAGCGCTCCGGCATATGGCCCAACACAAAAACAAAGCTCTCCAGAACCTCGCGTAAGGTCGGTTCTCGATGGAAGGCATCGTCGTATACCGCTGAAATTGACTCTAAAATGTGACGCATGCCAGCATCCACATCTTTGATCGGGGAGCCGCTCGACTCAATACTTCGCCCATCGCTCAAACGAGCACGAATTCCATGGCTCACAAAGTGATGGCCGCTCGTTAGCGCTGTCGCAAGAGAGTCAACAAATTCCTGAGCACTCAGCGGCTTCTCGCCCATGGCCCTTCGATTTTCTTTCAGCGTCGCCATTCCCTTGGCAACCGCGTCGGCCGAATCATCCCCAATGAGTTCGTCATTCTCGCCACCTATGCCCCACCATCCCATCACGTCCTCCGCTAGCGAGTACAGAATCCGGCAGCCTTGACCTTTGGATCATTCTTGATTGAATCTACGACCCGCTGCATGTGAGCGGGGCTGGTAATCTCAGAACGACGATTTAGGACGTTATGCTCCCCTATCAGCCCCTCTTCGATTTCAATATTCCTCTGTTCAAGGTACTGTCCCTGCTCTTTTGTGGTCAGGCCTGTAACCAACTCTGTAAGCTGAACCTCCGACATGAACTCATAGAATTCAATATCATCCTTCGACAAGCTACCGCGATCAGCAAGCATCTTCTTGGCATACGCCTGATGTTCGCTCTGCCTCTCTTTGACGCCGCGCGATTGGCCGCCGGCGGTAACATCAGTCGTTTTGCCGATGTAAACCTTGTTCGGGTAGTTAGGGTTGACCCCACGGTAGATGGTGATGTCACCTCCCAACTTCGTATCAAAACCACCTTGATTGTGTACAAGAAATCCGTCGCCGACAAAGTAATTATGCTCCTGGTTAACCGAGAGGTTGAATGTCTCGGCTACATCAAAGCTCTCGTCAAGCGCCACATTTTCTATTTCGGCGGCTGTCCCGTGATGAACATGCAGCTTCATCCCCGGTTTTAGCTGCGCTGCAGGTATCCAACGCTCGAGATCCTTGACCCAGAAACGGTGCCGCCCGGTAGCACGAATGACGGATGAGCCAGCTTGAATGTTGTAGAAGTGCCGTGTCTTGAAGCGGAATACCTCGCGTACGGGACGCTCCAATATGCATCGCTGTTCGAAATCGAAAGTCAGAACGCGGTCACCTGTCTCGATCTTGTCGATGCGCCGGGGTCCCTGATAGGTCCACACAGGCGTGCTTGCGGCAAAACATGGAAGAGGCGCACGCGACTCGGGATCC
The DNA here is from genome assembly GCA_963782505.1 of uncultured Acidobacteriaceae bacterium. GTDB lineage: Bacteria > Acidobacteriota > Terriglobia > Terriglobales > Acidobacteriaceae > CAVVDY01. The sequence continues at coordinate 1,930 of CAWAKG010000033.1, forward strand.
ATGCGCAAGCGAACATCAGCCATGCGTTGCTTGATTCTCGCAAGATCCTTCGCCTCTTCACTGGCCGAAGGCAGCTTGTCCAACTCGGTTTTGGCTGCTTTCATTCTTTCTTGCGCAGCTTTCGCCTCAGCTATAGCTTTGGCGTAGGCATCGGGATTACTGCTACGAACGGCATCCGCCCGCTTCATCGCCTGCTTCAAGTCTTCCTGCGCTTTCGCAATCTCAGACGATAGTCGCGACTCTTCCCCGCGAACGCGGTTGTATTCGATTTCCTGCTTGGCATGTTCGGCCTGCAGGGGTTCCAGCGCTCTGATCATCTCGGCATTCTGACCAGCACGCTGTGCATCGCCTATTCCCTTCTCCGCCGCAGTGAGCAGCTCTTTGGCGCCAGCCACGTCTCCGGCTTTTACCTTGGCTTCGTAGCGGGCAACGAGATCTGGCGGGACGTAACCTGAGAAGCGACTCTGCAACTTGCCCAGCTCCGTCAGCGCAGTGGCCAGGTCATTAGCGCCGAGGTTGCCGATCCCCTCTTTGACTATGTTGAGCATGGCTTCGCGAACCACAAGGTCACCGCTGCCGAGCGCCAGGGAGTGCGATAGTTGCTGCTGCAACCGCTGAGTTTTGGCCAGTGCACCCAACTTCTTCGTCCCCAGCAACTGATGAAGCTCTCGGATCTCGTCCGGCGTGAAGTTGGAGGAAAGCTTTTCAACGTCAACTTTTCCGCCGATTTCTGCCGCCAGGTCTTTGGCCGCCAGGCTGCGCAGCTTCGGTTCCAGCTCAGCGGCCTTCTTTGCAGCTTTTTGCCTCTCAGCCGGATCTTTGGACCTCGCTCCTATCTCAGCCGTTCGCAGCTCGCCATCGAGTTCAGTCGCCAGTTTCTGCCGGACGGGATCGCTATCCTTCATCCCGGACGCAATGAACTCCTGGTAGTGGGTCCTTAGTTCTCCGCACGATAGGGAGCAGCGGATGATGCGCCCGTCTTCAAGAACGAAGAGTTGATGCAGCCCGTCTTTCGTGGTGACCCGGGCCTGCGGCTGCTCCTGTTCGGGATTGACGGCGTCGGTCGCCTTGCCTGCTTTGGCCACGGGATCATCGGCATCGTGAACCGGAGTGTCTGCCGTCTCGGCTGGCTTGACTTGTTGCTTTTCAGCTTTGTCCGAAGTGTCCGACGGCTTCTCAACTGCCTTTTCTCCGGAACCTTTGTCTCCGGTCTTGTCCTTGGCCGGCTCGGTGGGCTTGTCGCCACTTTTGCCCTCGATTTCCGTAGGCTCCATCTCGACGCTCTTCTGCTGTTTCCCCTCCTGGCTCAAGCTGTGAAGCACCAGAGCTCCCGTCTGAATGGCTGACGCGATTCGTTTTACCCGGTTGCGGCGGGCCTCGGCATGAGTAATCTTGCCTTGCAGCTCGGCCTCGTTGTCGGCCATGATGTCGTTCAGATCTTTGAGGCTTCCCCAGATCATGCCCCCATAGTTAAGGGCCTTGTTCCCGATCTCGGCTGCTTCGCCCACGCTTTGCGCCGTCTTCAGCAGGAAGCTTTCCGAGGTTCGCACCACCCGCAATTTGCCGATTGCGGCGGCGCCCGCGAACACAGCGCTGAGCACGGCGATCAGATCATTGACCAGCGACTCGTCGAAGCGCAGCGTGTCGCTTTGCCAGCGCTCGATGATGTGCTCGGCGGCCACCGCAGCCCCCAGCACCAGAGCGACTTCTCCCACACCGGGTACGAAGAGCCCCAGTATGACGAGCACAGTGACCAGGTCATCGATGCGCTTCTTGGCTATCGCGAAGTCGTGCTTCTCGCTTGGGATGGAGTTCTGGGCGAACTGGAACGCCGCGCCCTCCGGCATCGAGATGGCGATGATCCCTTCACCATATTCATTGTGGTAGGCGAAGTCTTTGACGGCGTTCCAAGCCGCATCCTGCTCGGTATCGGCCTCACCAAAGAACTGCTTGCCGTCGCGCGAGGTCACGTCTGACAGCATGTATGCGTACTTCTTGTAATTGGGTTTGACGGTTCCCAGCTGCAGCAGCAAGGGATAGGTTTGGCCGGTGACCTTGCTGACCAGGCTGGCGTTGGGGCGGATGACGTTCGTCATCTTGCCGCCCTCTGTCTTGGCATGCTCTAACTGGTCGTTAAGTCTCTCGATCTCGTTGTCCAGTTCGGCCTTGCGATACTCGGTCGCGTTCTCCTTTTCTTTCTTCTTGTCCTCGATGGCCTGCTGGATCGCAGCAATCGCCGATCCGCTGGTCTTAATCTCCAGCGACCCCAGCTCCTTCGTCAGGCGTTCAATTTCTTTCGCATCCGGCGGAGTCTGCTTCTTCGCGATCTCCAGCTCAAGCCGCTTCTCGTCCAGCGTGGCCAGTGGCGCCAGCAGAGCATTCTTCGCGAGCTTGCTGAGCGATCGGACCTCCACCGTCATGGCGGCGACGCTCGCGGCCCTGCGCTGCTCGCCATGCGCGCCCTGCGGATCGGGCTGCGCGACGCATCGAATGAAGTAGTAGCCTTCCTTATCCGGCCAGGGAATCTCGCGCTCTTCGAATGTGCCGCCCATGATATCGGCGAGTGCGCCCAAAGCCCAGCCGCCGGCATCTACGATGGCCGACACGGGCAGGAGTTGCAGGTTCTCGTAGTTGGCGATTGCTTTGTTCGCGACTTCCGCTGGACTGCCGGTCGTGGCGCTCTGCGTGGGGTGCAGTAAATCGCTGACCGAACTCTCTGTCTGCTGCGCCAGGTCTTCGTAGGCATATTCCGCGCGACGACCGGTCGCGGCCATCTTGCCCACTTCCGCATCCGAACTGGGCGCCTGCTGCTTCAGGTCCCTCTTTTGCTTATCGCTCAGGCCCTTCACGACCAGGTTGGTGATGTCGTAACGCTCCCAGTGATAGTTGACCCAGTTCATCGCCTCGACGACTTGGCTCAGCACATCGTTGCCCACGAAGGAGTACTGCAGCTCCATGCGATAGGTCCCGGTGCCGTGAGCCGGTTGCAGCTCGGGCCCGGTTAATTTTGCCGGCAGCGCGGGTGCGTTGCCCTTCGAGTCGGAGGGGCCGGTGTATTCTGAGCCGCTTGGACCCTTGGTATCGCCGGTGATATACGGATCTTTCGGAGGCGGCGGCAGCCCAGCAGCTTTCTCGCGGGCCTCGGCGCTCTTGAGTCCCGCCTGACGTGTCTTCTCCTGTTCCTCTCGCGCTTTCTTCTCAGCCGCCGCTTTCTCGACGCGAAGTTCCACACCGGTGATGGCGAATAAACGGTCCATCAGGTGGGCTTCTATCGCAATCACGACGGCGCAGCCCGGGGGAGGCGCAATTCCTTGGAACTTTGATTCGGCGGTCAGGACTCTTAGCGCAGCACTTCGTTGAGCGTCGTTTAGCGTGTAGTGGCTTTCGACGAACGCCCGAACGAGACGCTGCCGTTGGGCCTCGGCGCCTTCCCCTTTCACTTGCTTGCCAGCTATGAGGTAATCATAGGGTCTCTTCTGTGCATCAAGTAATGGCGGATAGGCCGCTTCGCCATAGCCGTCTTCAACGCTGTCCTCAGAAGGACAAGCCTCCTTTTGTTTCGCGTCATCTGTCGCATCGCGTTGCAGGATCTGCCGCTGAAGCGCTCCCCCCTGCTGCACCACGTGCGTCAGCTCGTGCGCCAGGAGCCGCTGGCCGGCAGCGCTGTCTGGGCTGTAGTTTCCCGCCCCGAAGACCACGTGGTCGCCGACGGTGTAAGCGTGAGCGCCGACCGCCGCCGCCGACTCGGCCGCTTTGGTGTCGGAGTGCACCCGCACCTGCGAGAAGTCACGTCCGAAGCGAGACCCGAAGAAGCTGCGCGAGCCCGGCGAAAGCGTCTGGCCGGGAGAGTGCAGCACCTCGTGAACCGATGCCGGCGCTACGCCCGCGCGGTTAGCCCCATTCGACATCCGCTGCAGCGTCGCCTCTTCTTTGCACGCCTCGCATTCGCCCTCCCCGCCGCAAGCACACTTGCGTTGCAGGCTGAGCGTTGCCCCTAACGTTGCGAATTGCGTGCCGTCCAGCGGCATGCGCATCACCCTGTCGGCGATTTGATCGGCTTCTTTCTCCAGCGGGTCGTCGGGTGGGCCAATCGGCAGATTGCCGGAACCATTGGGCGGCGGCGCAGCGGCTGCCGCCTGGCGTTGCAGCACGGGCCCCGGCGGAGCTTGCAGGGGAGCCTCGGCTGCTAGCTTGTCCGCGAACTCGATGCCGTAAGCAGGAGGTGCCAGCGCGACACCGCCGCCCTTGGAGCTGTGGGCTGCTCCATGAGAGCTATCGTGGGCCGCGTCTTTGGGTGCAACTTGACTTTTCATGACATCGGCCTGTTACATCTCCACAAACTCCCAGCCGGCGGCCCTGACCCTAGTCAGTGAATTAAAACAAGGTCTCTTCCGGATATGCTCCTACCGGGCTGTCCCAGTCATGCGACTCCTCGATGTGCTGATAGAACAGGAATTGATTCCACGCCATGTTGCAGGCTTCTTCGATGTTGAGATCTCCACCCGCTCCTTTGGGCGCGATAAACCGGTTCTCGAACACCGCCAGAGAGCGGCCCTGACCCGGAGCTCGGTCCAGATCGGGCAACGAGCCAAAACTCTCCATCAGCCCACCCAGCTCGCGCCGCCGCTTCTTACCGACACCTTGCGACTTGAGCCAGGCCTCTAGGCCGTTGGGCGTCAGGTAATCTCTGCCCGCCAGGATGCCATTGATCCAACTACCGATGGTCAGCGCGACTAGGTCTTGATGCGGCTGCGGTTCCGCAGTGTGCGGGCGTACGCGAACCAGCGGTGAATTCGCACTCAGATTTGTGTCAGGGTCCACGCCCTGCACCCGGTCAAACAAGGGCTTCGCGTTGGAAGCAGCGATTACCTGGTTCACCAGAACCTGGGGATGGGCACGCAGAACGTCGCGCTGTTCGGAGGGGATCCCGCCGAACAAAGTAACGAAATTGTTGCGCAGCATCAATGACATGCGGTACTTGACCACGCCTTCCATGGGCGCCTGCAGCATCTTGATCGTGAGCAAGAGCGCCGACAAGAAACCGGTGATCTCGACCGGATTAGCGGTGAACTTCTGTTGCTCGTTAACCGTCAACGCAGCATCGTTGGCGATTCGGTGCAGTGCGTCGGAAGCTACACTGGGAATTCCTCCCAGTACTCTGATGATTTGGTTCGTAGCTATCTTGGTTGATTCAACGACGGCTTTGCGGGCAGGATCGTGCTCGCTCTTCTCGGTGGCAGTTTCCGTGGGCTGAGCAGCGCCAAAGTACTTCATCACCAGAGGAATGTCACTCAACCCGATGCCCGATGTGGCCTGCATCTTGAAGTTGCCGCCATTTCTCCCGCCCGAGAGATATACGTCGCGCCCGTGGTTGTAATCGGGCCCATTGAAGTTGTGATCATCCGGCCCGGCCAGCCGGGTGGCGTCAAACGGGTACGGCGGCGCATTGCCCGTAGGCCCGGGCTTGCCGCCTAAACCGTCAAGCGTCCCCCGCACGATGGTTCGAATCTGAGTCAAAGCTGTCTTTAACTCTGCCTTGCCATTGTCGTCCGCTTCGAAGGGGTGCGTCACGAACTCAATGTTGCTTTTCTGGGCCCGGGAGTATCGTCCGCCTCCAACTCGAAGCCCGTGCCGGTGTGGAGCTTGGCCTTGCGGGATGCCGGGTACAGAGTCGGGGAAGAGAACAACGAAACCAGCGGCCTTTTCACGTACCACGGTCGCCAGTAGTTGTCTTCCAGTTCGAACCCCACCTTGCGCTGAATGGGAGCGCTTAGCGCAGGCGCGCTCCGCATCGCTTTCGGGAGTGCCACGGGCCCGAGACTCGGCCCGGCAGCCGCGCGCTCGCCCATGCGATCCGCTTCGCGTTCCAGCTCCCGGTCGTCATTAAAAGCCAGACCTTTCGCCTGCCATGTTGGCGCGACTCGTCCTTGCCGCTGCTGAACAATGTGCCAGGCTTCGTGCGGCAGGTGACGGTCATGGCCCGGTGCCAGGTGAATCTCGCTGCCTTGCGCGTAAGCGTCGGCGCCCACATGGGCAGGCTGCGGCGAGTTGCGATACACATGAACGTCGGTAAGGTCGAGTCCCGAAAGCGCCCGTATGCCGGCGACCAGTTGGTTTCCCAGGCCGTCGCGAGCAGCGCCGCGATTCGTCTCTGCCGAAGATTCCCCCGCGCTCGAAGCCGCCGACGGCGAGCTGGCGGAACGCTGGATGGGCCCGGCCTCGGTTGCGTTCTGCCGAACCGACGGCTCTTTCGCTGCATTGTCCAGAAAATCGACGCCATATTGCGGAGGAGCAAGGCTAGCCGCTTGCGCTTCCGAGCGCGAGCGGTTTTGGGGCGTGGATGCCTCCTTCCCCGACATTTGCGCTGTTGCGTGGCTCGCCAAATCGTCCTCTCCCTAACCAGCCTTGCCTTCCTTCGCATACTCGCGACGGATACCTCGCAGCAAGTCGTCGTAGCCGATGGATCGCTCGCCCTCTTTCAGCGATTGCAGCGAGACGTGGCGTATGACGTTCATCACCGACCCGCCCGACAGCACATGCTCCCGCGCCACTACATCGAGATCGACGGATTCGTTGAGACGCGCCTTCTTCGAAAATCCCTGGCGCCAGATGCGCGCCCGGTCCTCCGGACGCGGCATGGGAAAGTAAATGATGGACTCGAAGCGGCGGGTGAAAGCCGTGTCGAGATTGTCTTTCAAGTTCGAGGACAGGATGGCGATGCCGTCGAAGGTTTCGACACGCTGCAACAGGTACGAGATTTCCTGGTTGGCGTAACGGTCGTGCGCATCCTTGGTCTGGGTGCGCTTGCCGAACAGGGCATCGGCCTCGTCGAAAAACAGGATCCAGCGCTTGTTTTGCGCCTGGTCGAAGACACGCGCCAGGTTCTTCTCGGTTTCGCCGATGTACTTCGACACGATCTGCGACAGTTCGATCTTGTAAACGTCGTGCCCGGTGCTCTTCCCCAGCAGGCACGCCGTCATCGTCTTGCCGGTGCCCGGAGGTCCGTGAAACAGGCTGCGGAATCCCGGGCGCAGCTTGGCGGCCATGCCCCAATCGTTCATGAGCGTGGCGCCGTGTTTGATCCAGGTCTCGATCTCCTCGATGTGGGAGCGCGTGGCAGGATGCAGCACCAGGTCGTCCCAACTGAGATCGGTTTCGATAAGCTGCGCCGGAAAATCTGCGCCGAACGTGGGCTTACGAGGATAGCCGGTGGTGACCAGGCTCAGGAACTCCTCGCCCACGCGCAAGGCACAACGTAAGGCTGGCTCCTCGCGCGACTGGCCGGCCAGCGTGACGATGCCGTGCCGCATCAGGGGATGGCGCGGCTCGAACAAGCGCATCACGCTGAAGCGCACCTCGAGGCTGGTTCCTCCCAGCAGGAATACCAGGGTTTCAACCGTCGGCAGAAAGTCCGATTCGGAACTCTGGCGCAGCCCGCCGAATTCGGTAAAGCGGCGATCGAAAGTCTTATTGCGCACGAAGAAGATGTCGAGCAACTGGGGACGCAGATGCGGCACCAGCGCCAGAACGACCGCCAGGCGTTCCGCAAAATCCAGATCGTAGCGGCGCAGAAACTGCGCATACTCCGAGTTGGAATCCGTAAGCGGCGGAGGCGCCAGCTCGTGCACCTCCGCATGCTCCGCCGGTTCATTGAAGTACAGCTTGAAACGCAGGTCGAGCACCTGGGCGAACCACGCCAGTTCGACTTCCAGGTCGCGCGCGTTCAGCCGGATTTTCTCGTCGGCTACCATTCCACCGCCAGGGGAGCTTGCATCCATGGCAACTTGATCCAGCTGAAGCTCCAGGGAAATTTGTCGAGCACAACGTCGTAGGCCTCGCGCTCCACCCGCAAGATCCAGCTGCCCTCGCCTGCGCTGAGGCCGCCCTTACGCAGTAAGAACGAGCCCCGGAACCCTTCGTGCGACATGTTGCGCAATACCGGAGCGTTTTCGATCGCCGCGGTCAGCAGTCCCGCGCATTCCTGCACCTCGCTCTCCGTCACCTCCGGACCGAACTCCAGAACGTCATCGGGAGATATGCCGCAGAGCAGCTTGTTGAGCAGCATCTGATACTCCGGCGGCGTGGGGTCTTCAGTCACCACGTACTGCATCAGCCCGGCAGCGCGATGCTGTGCCGCCACGTCAACAAACTTCTTGTCTTGCAGCATGCCCAGCCGATCGAAGAACGACGGCAGAAACGGCCACAAGATCACCAGCCCCGAATTGTCGATGTAAACCGAATCGGCATCCGCAAAGATGAGATTCGGACGTGAGGAACGCGAGTCGTCTCGCTGATGCAATCGTCCGCGAAGGTCGTCGGTCGCCAATTCCGAGTCGGGCTTGGAGGACTCGCGCCCACGCTCGATCGCGGCAGCGGCATGGTCCCCCGCCTCGGTAGATTTTGCGGCCGCCGACGGGTCCCCGCGGCGTCCTTTCCGAAGCCGGGCCCCCTCGCGGCGTCCTTTCCGAAGCCCCCGGGCCCCGTGATGCAGGAGCAGCGAGCAATATCTCCTCGGCTTTCCTTATCTGCTCTCGCGGCATCCGGACATCCTGCTTCGCCGCCGCGACCAGCGCTGCCGCCACCGGCAACAATTCCGCATTCGACGGCGTGACAGCCGCCGCGGGCAAAACCTCCAGCAAAGTTGCACAGGCGGCCGTCGAATCGCGTGCGACATATTCGAACACCCGCCGCCAGAACGGCGCTGCTTCGCCGAGAAACGCCGGCCCAGGCGCTGTGCCCACCGGCGGCCTCGCCGCTATGTCGGCGATCGAGGCATGGTGCAGGAGAGCTATCCACACGGCGCTCCGCGACGCGCTCGTCGGCGCCCGTAGCGGGCCATGCGCCGCCAGCAACTCCACTTCACGGCGTACTTCATAGGCTCGCGATGCCAGCACACCGAACAGCCGAAGCAGCAGCGCATCATCACAGTGCAGCACAATTCGCGTCGCAGCCTCCCGCTGTTGCAGGAGCTCCAGGATCAGCGATGCCAATTCCTCAGGCGCCTGTTCGAGCAGAAACTCGACGCTCTCGGGAACCAGGCGGCTGCGCTGCGAGTCAGCCCACCACGGCACGACTCCATTGCCGGCGAAAAACGCCAGCAGCTCAAGGCGCGAACTGACATCGGCGTGGCCGTCCCGGTCTTCCGCTTCCTGATCGAGGGCACGCAGTCGTGTCGCCAACGCCTGGCGCAGGTTGGCCTTCAACGATCGCGACACTTCTTCTTGCAGGTTAGAAAAGCTGACGTTGCCTAAATTTACTTCGAGCTTGTCTATGCGATACAGCCGGTCCGGGGAGGCCAACTCAGAGCAGCACTCGTCAATGATGGGGAGCAGGTACCGGCGCTGGATCCAGCCCATATCATCGCTGATCTTGCGCGCAACGCCTTCCTCGGGCGTTTCGATTTCCAGCACCTGCCGCAGAATCCGATGTTGCTGCCCCGCCACTCGCCCCGTCTCCTTGCGTCAAAAATCTCCGGCTGTGAAACCTATTGCACCTTCGCAGTCAGGGAAACGGTCCTGGTCACCGCGATACCCGGCGCTCCGGGTTGGGTCACGCGAACCAGGAAGGTGGTGTCCTGCTGCAGAGGCGCGGACAGGAACGTGAGGTCGGAGCCATTGCCGTCCTGGGATGCCGCCACGGCGGTTCCATCCGGCAGGAAGGGCGCGTAGGTCTCACCCTTCACACTGGTTGTAACCACGATCTTGGCGGGCGACCCGTGCGCGACGGTGTCCTGGTCCAGCTTGATCACCGGCAACACCGGCACCGCGGCAGTCGGGGTAATCGGCACATCCACCGCACTGCGCGCCTTCATGCCTCGGGCGAAGAGAGTTATGCCGAGAGCCTGCGGCCCAATGTCGAGCAGCGGCGGCGGAGGCAGCGTGTGCACCCGGTCGGGCGGCGGCGTTTGCGGATCGCGTGCGACCACCCAGTCAATACCCATGCACATGGCGCTGACGCCCTTGTTGAGCGATGCGTCATCGGCATCATGCTTGTGGAAGTATGCCGGAGGCAGAAGCTCGGGGCCCTTGTCGCCCACCCGGAAGAAGTAGAACACCCCAAGCTGTCCTTTCGTCACCAGCATCGGCCCGGTAATGGCGTTGTTGTTGACGCTTAGTTCGACCGCGAGCGCCGGAGCCGGATCGGGCTGCACCAGCGCCAGTGCCGGCTGCTGTAGCCGCATGCTGGAAGGCACCTTAGCGTCGCCATGCAGCTTGCGTGCCTCGACGATGACCATGACATCTTCCGACAGCCCGGTCACCGGCACTTGGATGTCGCCGCCGGTCCCCGCCAGGTAGTCGCCGACTTTGCTGTAGCCCTGCGGCACGGTGAACGGGGCGGGAGACCACGGAGGAGTGATCACCGCAATGTCCGCGTTTATCGTAATCAGGCTTGGATTGGGCTTCTGGCCATAAACGAAATCGTCATCGCTCAGGGTATGTGTGTACACGGCGTAGCTGGCGCTCGCCTGGGTTCCGCTGATAAGAATCGCGGTGTCCTTGCCGAACGGTACGGTGGAAGGCTTTGCCGAGACAGCCAGGTCGGTGCGCGCCCGCACCATCAACGGCATGTTGACGGTGAGCAGCGCCGAATCGTCGGGGCGGTGCTCGCTGGGGTCAAAATGCTTGGTCGCCCGCACCCGCAGCACCACATCCTCTTGCATCGGAACCGAAGCAATGGTGATCGTCCTCAGGTTCCCTCGCACATCCTTTTGAGACACCACCGTCTCGTTGTTCCCGTTAACGACGACCAGGCGATAGTCCACGCCCTCCTGGCTGCTGTCCACGTTCACCGCCACCGTGGTCCCGTAGTTCACAATTCGCGGATCGCTGGATTGCGGGTTGTCCTTGTTGGGATCGAGAAGCGGCGCGTCAATGTACGCGTTCAGGCCATCGTCAACTCCCACCCGGATTTCCGCCGTCTGGTTCAGGAAATCCTGGCGGTCAATGTGCGAGCCGAAGGTGGTGATCTTCGCAGCTTGAATGTAGAACGTCTCGTCGTCCGACATCGGCGGCGTAACCAGTACGGTCGCACCTCCCGTGCCCGCAGTCGCTGACCCGATGGGATTCTTCATGTTGTCACAGAGGGTGTAGTTGACGTCGGTCTGCCCCGAGTCAATCGTGACCTTCGCGGTGGCGCCGAATGCGACCTTGAGGTCCTGGGTTACCGCCAAATCCTGCAAGGGATAGGTTTCGCCGATGCCCAGCAGGTCGATGACTCGATCACGAGCCGAGCGCAGAGCGATCTGTGACGTACTGGCCATTTGCCGCCGCCTGCTTCCTATATAGCGAGACCGAAGTCTTCTGCGTAGTACGCACGACGCGCACCCAGCCACGCCGTGTAAACCTGTTTGAAATTGGCGAAGTCGCCGGCGCTGAGCCATTGCACGTACGGCGTGAGATGGGCCGGCGTCTCTTCGCGCACCGTCCGCTCCACCAATCGCCGCAGCGGCCGATCGCCGGTCTGCAGCCGTCCTGTGCCCGCCGGAAAAACAAAACTCAGTTGCAGCGAGAACGGATCTTTCAGCTCTGACGCTGCCAGGAGCGGCATGATTTGCGGGTCATCCCCCGTAAGCGGCCGAAGCAGGATGTGCTCCACCAGCAACGGGCGCTCATCGTCCGTCAGTCCCAGCCGAAGGCTGATGCGCTCCTCCAGCCCCGAGGGGACTGTAGCGTTCGGGTCGCCGAGGTAATTCCGTCCCGAACCTCGGCCGCTGCTGATCTCGGGATAGGCCCGCAGGAACGCCCGCTTGTCATTCACGACCTTGACCGCGGCGGAGCTCTCACCCGGAGGCAGCGCCTGCGGCAGCACCAGCGCGTAGTCGGTCATCTCTTCCGCGAAGCGGGCCAGCAGGTGATTCAGAAAACGGCCTTTGCGAACCGTCGCAGCATCGCTATTCTCGGTCATCGCATCCAGATCGGCCTCATAGGTGCTCAGATCATTGGTGCGCATCTCCTGCAGCGACAGAGTGTCGTCGTCCACCGGGAGCGAGAAGTACGTCCGCATGCCGTCGTCCTGGAAGGACAAGAGGTTTCCCGCTTGCACCAGCTGGGCAAACTCATTGGCCAGCAACTGATCGAACAGCATCAGGTAGCCCTTCAGTTGCTTGGCTTGCGCCTTGCGCTGGTCGCTGGCCGAGTCCGGCAGGCCCGTCTCTCCCACGGCATAGGCCACGGGGAAGTGGTGCAGCAGGGAATGGTAGCTGGCCAGCTCGCGGTCCTGGCCGGCAGGTACGTCGAAGATGGTTCCTTCGGACGGCGCAGCCTGATATTTGGCTGCGATAAGCGCCTGGTATTTTGCGTTAGCCTTCGCCAGGTCAACGGCCACCAAAATACCTTGCCGCTCCAAAACGATTTGCGAGCCCAGCACATCGAGGCGAGGCACACGTTGATCGTCCAGCGGCAACAGCCATTGCTCCTGGTTGCCTCCGCCCGCCGACATGCTCAGGCTGCGTATGGCGCGCACTCCGGGAACATCCATCAGCGCGTGAATAATATCGGAACCGTGCAGACTGGTTCGCCGGTCCCCAATGCTAAGAGCCTGGTCGGTAACCACTCCGCGCTGCAGCAGCGGGCCGTCAAAGATGTCCTCGACTGCGACTCCCGACTCCAGCATCTGTTCGGCCGAGGTGGTTGGAATCACCGGAGAAAGCTGTTCCTCGATGGCCAGGAGAATTTCTGCCATCAGCTCCTCCGCATCTTCCACGCGGTCAATCTCCACCGCCATCTGCACCTGCACGTCCTGCGGAGCCATCACACGAACCTCGGGGAAGTCCTCGCACAGGGGACGATTTTGGTGTAGCCGCTGCGCCACGTCGCTGCGTACCTTGCTGCCGTCAATGCCGCTCAGCTCCGAGATCTCAATCAGCACCTGATAGACACCCTTCAGCTTCACCGGCTCCATGGCCTTGAAGTTAGGGTTCTGGCTCAGGTCCTTGGAAGGGTAGTAGACTTCCCGGTTCCCGGGAAAGTAGTACAAATCAACCTTAGAAGCGGTTCGTTCTACCCAGACATTCTTCACGCCGGGAACGTCCAGCGCGAGCTTACGCAAGTCCGTAATCGTAACCGGGTTGGTCGTGAGGATCTCCGGCGCCGTGTAAAGGCTCGCGGTAGCCGTGGTTCCCGCGCTGGCCAGCAAATCCGGAACGGAATGGCCGCTGCGGTAGGCCAGGTCGGTCATTACATAGCAGAGCGCTTCCAGGATCGTGATCCCGGGGTCGTGGACGTTGAAGTCGGTCCACACGCCGCCGTTCATCTGCTCCAGCAAAGCTATACCTTGCTGGCGAAGCGCCGCGAAATCCATCGCTATGGGAAGATCTGCCATGTGCCAACCTAACGTGGTTTTCTTGCCATCAACGTTCTATGCGCGTTCCAAACTCCAGGGTCGCTATACTACCCTGGTTGCGCTCAGCCTATGAACTCTAATTCCTGGTGCGCTCATTCTTCAGGCGATTTACCTGCTCTTGCAGCTCCTTGATCGCTTCAACTAAGACGGGCACTAGGCCGGTGTAGGAGACGCCAAGTTCTCCCATCTTGTGGGAAACTAGTTCAGGAAAAACTTCCTCGACTTCCTGAGCGACCAGCCCTATATGCTTGCCCGCCGATGGCTGTGACCCACCGCCTTCTGCGACATCAGACTTCCAGTCGAACCGCACTCCTCGCAGAGCGCAGACTTTAGTAAGCGCGTCGTCTCCAGCCAGAGGTGTCACGTTGGTCTTCAAGTTCCCAGTCTGAAGTTTGGTGCAGGGTTGCGCAGGTGAAATCCATGGTCCTGCTATTCACCCAGCTCCAGGCGACCACGCTGGTGACACTGGCACTCAGGCTGCCGATTTGTACGTCATTCCCGGCGCCATCGCCACCGACGTAGCATCTTTCGTTCCCGGCACCGGTAACTTCAAGATAGGAACCGACCGTCCTCACCATCGGGGC
>CAWAKG010000034.1:0-21298 GCA_963782505.1 uncultured Acidobacteriaceae bacterium
GAGGCTGGGCGCCGGCCGTCGAACCTCCAAATTTGCAAGCTGTCAACAACGGTCGCGAGAATCGCCATGAACTGCCCATAAAGCGGGAGTATCCACGCTGCGATGGCCCCGTCCCCGCAGGGACAACGTATCTAAGCCCACCGCTTCAGCGGTGGGGACCATGCCATCCAACCTCCGAGTCTCGTAGGGACGGCACAGATGTAGCGATTCACCGATGGTTCGTTTGAGGCTTGCCGAGATATCCGGTCTATGACACCGTCGCCTCGTGCATATGTCGTCCCTGGCGGGACTCGGGCGGTGTCCACTCCGCTACCCACCGTTGAAACGGTGGGCTTAGGCATGCTGTCCCGCACGGCGGGACGGGCTAATCCATGCCTACACCGCTGCTTCCACTGAGCGCTCCCGGGTTAGCCCAAAGACGGGGCGAACCCGGGGCGCCGGCCTGGGCACCGGGCCGAAAGAGACGGTAGGATCCTATAAAAATATGGTAGATTATATGGATAAGGCGAGCTTCTCCTGGGACGAAGCGAAGAGCCTGATCAATCAGGAAAAGCACCATGTTTCCTTCGAATATGCACAGCGGGCTTTTGACGATCCCCGGCGCGTTATCGTCCGGGACTTGGCGCATGACAGGAGCCGGGAGGAGCGGTTTTTCTGCCTGGGCAAGGTGGAGGGCGGCATTCTGACAGTGCGGTTCAGCTACCGAGGCGGGCAAATCAGGATTTACGGGGCGGGCTTCTGGAGAAAGGGAAAGAAACGCTATGAGCAGGAAAACAAAATACACGGATGAGCCGATTGAACTGGGCGAGCGCGTAAAAGACTTCCTGCCGCCGCCATCAAAGCTCGTCAAGCGTTCCCAAATGGTCAAGGTGACCCTGGAACTGACGGCCGACAGCCTGAAGTTTTTTAAACGGCAGGCAAAGCTGAACCGGGTGCCGTATCAGCGCATGCTGCAGGGGTTGATCGACGCCTACGTGGAACGGTACGAGGCGTAGAACGGCCGGTTCCCTCCACTTATTTCTTTGCTTGTGATGAGTGGCTACAGGCGGTTTACTTTACTATGTGAGTCAAGGAGTCCGTTATGGCCGGGACCATAATCGTGCGCGATCCTGAAATCCTGAGCGGAATTCCGTGTTTTCGCGGAACGCGTGTTCCCTTTCAGAACCTGCTGGATTATCTCGAAGCGGGTGACACCCTGGACCAGTTCCTGGAGCAATTCCCCACCGTTAGCCGCCAGATGGCCATCGAAGCGCTGGAAACCGCAAAGGAATCTCTCTTGACGAGGATCGGTTGAAGGTTCCCGCTGGACAACAGACACGGCTGTGATGCCGTACTACGGCACCCGGCGCGTTAAGATGATTCCGTGAACCTCGCGACAGCATTAGCAGCAGGGCTGATGTCAGTTCTGTCGGTAGCTTCCGCAGTTCCACAACAAAGGCCCCAGTTCGGCGTCCATTGAGGGTTCTGTAAGGGACCGAAGCGGCGCCGTAATCCCCGAGACGATGATTATTGTCGAGTCATCCGCGACCACACGGCCCCTAACCGTGAAGACGGACGGTTCCGGAAAGTTCTCTGTTGAAGTTCGAGAGGGAACGTATCGGGTCTGCGGAAAGCGAGAAGGCTTCGTTCAGAAGTGTCTCAGAGCATCTGTGAATACAGCCGCGGTTACGCAGGTTTCATTTGTCCTGTCGCTGGTTTCCCAACCTCCCCAAGTAAGCTCAAGGCTGTTAGATCATGCGCTTCAGAAACAAGCTGGAAGTGGGGCCAAGAATTGTGGGCGGGTGTGTATAAACGCCGACTCAGAGGCGGCATCCGAGTGCGTTCTACGTCAGTTCAGGAATCGGCATTCCTTTTATGTGCGTTATGACCTCTGGGGGGTGGATTCCGAAGTTGCGCTCGGATTGGCTGGGAACTCCGACCACGTTGTGGCGTTTTCGTTCGATAGTTTCGGCACATCACGTGAGGGGTCGCCGCAGAGTGCCAGCTTTCTTTCTGATAATCATGTGGTCGCCGTTCCGTGTCCGACGCCGGTCGAGCTACACGTCAACAACGCAGGAAGAGTTAGCTGTTTCAGTCATGGCGAGGAGGGTCGCTGGCTTGGTCTTGACAACTAGCTGACGCCAAATCGGGCTATCGCCAGCCTGCCACATCTCCCGCCCCCGACCATCTATAATCAAAGGTTTCAGCCGTCGCTCCCGAGCCATTCTGTAGGGGAATGTGTACGCCACGCCGGCGAGTAATTATTCGGTTTGCACGCGCACTTCGGGAAAGTTTCGGAAGTCCTGATCAAATGTAGATACCGGCAGGTCCTTAGCAACTGCGGTGGCGGCGATCAGACAGTCAACAAAATGGGCCTTGGTTGCTTTATAGCGGTCCAGTGCGTCGAGACAAACCCTCAGGTCACTGATCTCGACGCCAGGGCTGGAGATGAGGCGTCCGAGTGCAGAGGCAATGTCGGCACGTGGATGCCCGTAGAAAGACTCAAGTACAAATACGCACTCCGCCAAAACCACCGGCAACACCACAATTTCCATCTTGCCTCGGTCGCAGGCATCGAACAGCTTCCCGGCTGCTTTGGCGTGCTTCTCATGGTCCTGCACCAGATAACGGATAATCAGGTTGGTGTCAACCAGTCTTCGTTGGCTCACCGCGGACCCTCGTGACGCGCGGCACGGGCAGCGGCTTGACGGATTTCAGCGAAAGCCATCCCCCTTCCCTTGTTGCTGGCGAGCGCGCCCTTGAGTGAGCCAATGCCCGGATGCACGCGGATGGTGGCCCGGTCTCCCTCCACCGCATATTCCAACTTGTCGCCCGGCTTGATGCGCAATGCCTTTCGAATTTTCTTCGGAATCGTCGTTTGTCCCTTGCTCGTCACTGTGGAATGTAACAATTTTTACTCCTTACGATATTGATTTCCCCTTACCTCAATATTATCCCTTACTTTTCTCCTCTGTAGCAAGCTACGATAAGGCGCCCTTGGCATCTATAATCAGAGATTTCAGCAGTCGTCGCTGAGCCATTCTGTAGGGATGCGCGCAGTTTCTTGCCCGAGAGGTCCGAGTCGATAGAGCAATGTCCACCGATAGCATCGTTGTCCGGGGCGCGCGCGTCCACAATCTGAAGAACGTCGATTTCGAGATACCGCACAACCAGCTCACGGTGGTGACGGGCGTGTCGGGATCGGGCAAGTCTTCGCTCGCCTTCGACACCATCTATGCCGAAGGGCAGCGGCGATACGTCGAGTCGCTCTCGGCCTATGCGCGGCAGTTTCTGGAGCGCATCGAGAAGCCTGATGCCGACGTGATCGATGGCATTGCGCCGGCGGTGGCCATCCGGCAGAAAAACACCACGCGCAACCCGCGCTCGACCGTTGCCACGGCAACGGAAATCTACGACTACCTGCGCCTGCTGTATGCCCGCATTGGACGCACCTTCTGCATCAACTGCGGCCAGGAGGTAAAGAAGGACACAGTGGATGAGGTGGCGGACCGCATCCTCGGGCTGGGCGAAGGGACGCGCGTGCAGGTGCTGTTTCCCTTGCAGCCGCCGCCCAAGCCGTTGGAACCGGAAAAGGTGAAAAGCCGCCGCCCGGCGAAATCGGCCAAATTCGCGAAGAAGAAGACTGCGAAGCCGGCGGAAGATTCACTGCTCAAAGAACGCCTTTTCGAGCTTCGCAAGCGGGGCTTCAATCGCCTGTACCAGAACGGGCAGGTGTTCGAGTTCTCAACGCCGGAGTCGCTGCTGGATGTGAATTTCGACGAGCCGGTGTATCTGCTGATCGATCGCATCGCGGTTGGGCCTGACGTGCGTGCGCGCATCGTCGATGCGGTCGAGCAAGGATATCGCGAAGCGGGAGAGGTCGTCTTTGAGATCGCGCCCCGGCGGGGCGACGAAATTGCGCCCCAGAGCGGCGACAACACCGCGCCGCGCAATGACGAAGCACTGCAGCGCCTGCGCTTCTCGCAGCGCTTTGAGTGCAAGAACTGCGGCATCAAGTACGAAGAGCCCGAGCCGCGCTTCTTCTCCTTTAACAATCCTTATGGCGCATGTCCCAAGTGTCAGGGCTTTGGCAACACCATCGATTTCGACCTGAACCTCGTCATTCCCAACAAGTCGCTCACGCTGGCCGAAGGCGCTATCGAGCCGTGGACGAAGCCGAAGTACAAACCGTTCGCAACCGAGATGAGACGCTATGCGCGCGCGGCCGGCATTCCGCTGGATGTTCCGTGGTGCGACCTGACGGCGGAGCAGCAGAGGTGGGTCATTCAGGGTGACAACAACTTCTGGGGCGTGCGCGGCTTCTTCGATTATCTGGAGCGCAAGAAATACAAGCTGCACGTTCGCGTTTTCATCAGCCGCTATCGCGGGTATGCCATCTGTTCGGAGTGCAGCGGCCTGCGTTTGCGCACCGAGGCGCGGCAGGTAAAGGTCGGCGGCAAAGATATCTGCCAGGTTTCGTCGCTTACGGTCGAGCAGGCTGCACGCTTCTTCGATGAATTGCAGCTCACGCGCGAGGAAACCGAGATCGCCGACAAGCTGCTTATCGAGGTCCGCGACCGGCTGCGCTTTCTCAACGACGTTGGCCTGGAATACCTCACGCTGGACCGGCTGGCGTCAACGCTGTCGGGAGGCGAGGCGCAACGGATTCAGCTCGCGACATCGCTGGGCTCGCGCCTGGTCGGAACGCTGTATGTGCTGGATGAGCCTTCCATCGGATTGCACAGCCGCGATACCGCGCGGCTGATCAAGATCCTGCATGACCTGCGCGATCTGGGGAATACCATTCTCGTGGTCGAACACGACGCCGAGATCATGCGCGCGGCCGACCACCTTCTCGATCTTGGACCGGGAGCGGGTGAGAATGCGGCAGCCTTATTGCCAGTGGCACCTATGACGAAATTATGCAGAATCCCGCGTCGCTAACCGGGCGTTATCTGACCGGTGAGCTGCGCATCCAGACTCCGCATGTACACCGTAACGGCAGTGGCAGGAAGATCAAGCTCTTTGGCGCGCGGGCACACAACCTGAAGAAGATTGACGTGACGATCCCGCTGGGCATGTTGGTGGCGATCACAGGCGTCTCGGGTTCGGGCAAATCGACCCTGGTACATGACGTACTCTTCAACGCGCTGGCTGCCGAGAAGGGGCAGGTCACCGGCGGACCGCGCGCCGAAGTGGACTGCGTCGAGGGCGCGGAGTGGATCGACGAAGTCGTGCTGGTTGATCAGTCGCCCATCGGACGCACGCCGCGCTCGAATCCAGTGACGTACATAAAGGCGTTCGATGCTATTCGCGAGCTGTTCGCCAGCCTCGCCGAGAGCAAGAAGCGTGGCTATACTGCCGGGCACTACTCGTTCAACATCCCCGGCGGGCGCTGTGAGACCTGCCAGGGCGACGGAACCGTCACGGTTGAAATGCAGTTCCTCGCCGACGTGGAGCTGATCTGCGAGGAGTGTAAAGGCACGCGATACAAGCCCGAGGTGCTGGAGATTCGCTACCACGGCAAGAACATTCACGAAGTGCTCGATCTTACCGTCAAAGAAGCGTTGCACTTCTTTTCCGGCGTGTCGAAGATCGTGGAGAAGCTGCGTGTTCTAGAAGAAGTCGGGCTTGGCTACTTGCGACTGGGGCAGTCGGCGACAACGCTGTCGGGCGGCGAAGCGCAACGCATGAAGCTGGCGGCACATCTGCAACCGCGGCTGCGTGATCTGGGACGTTCGCGCAAGGAGCGCGACCAGCGGCTTCCGCGAATGCTGTACATCTTCGACAAGCCGACCACCGGATTGCACTTCGACAACGTCAGCAAATTGCTGGCGGCGTTTCGCCGTTTGATCGAGGCCGGAGGATCAATCGTCGTCATCGAACACAATCTCGACGTCATCAAGACTGCGGACTGGATCATCGATCTCGGCCCGGAAGGCGGCGCTCGCGGTGGAGGGGTGGTTGCGGCAGGGCCGCCGGAGAAGATTGCGGAGGCGTCGGAATCCTACACCGGGCAATGGCTCTCGCGCCTGCTGGCGCGTGAAGGGAGCTCGCAGAGCGATGACGCGGCGTAGGGAGATTCACCACCGGGGGCACGGAGGACACGGAGAAAAACGTGGGCGATTCTTTTCCCATAAGACTCGGTGTCCTCGGTGCTCTCCGTGGTTGACGTTCTTTCTTGTCTGCGCTTGCCTGCTGTTGCCGCTCTATCTGCGCGCCGATACGCAGGAGAGCAAGCCGACGATACGCCATCATCAGGTCGCCATCACTGAAACCTCGCCTGAGGTCGATCAAGCCGAGGCTGCGATCCAGAAGGGCGACTATGCCACGGCAGAGCCACTGCTGTTGAAGGCGACCGCCGACAAGGAGAATGATTTCCGTGCCTGGTTCGATCTGGGGTATGTGTACAAGGCGACCAATCGTCCGGAACTTGCGATCAACGCTTATCGCAAGTCCGCCGCCGCCAAGAGCGACATCTTCGAGTCGAATCTCAATCTCGGCATCCTGCTGGCGCAGCACGGCGACAAGGCGGAAGCGGTGAAGTATCTGAAAGCCGCTACGCAACTGACGCCCACCGCCCATGTTGAAGAAGGGCGCGCTCGTGCGTGGCAATCGCTGGGCATTGCATTGGGAGAAGGCGATCCGCAGCAGGCGCTTGCCGCTTTCGCTGAGGCGGCGAAGCTGGAGCCGGACAACCCTGAGCCGCATCTCTCCGCCGGGGAACTTCTGGAGAAACAGAACCGGCTGGACAACGCCGCGAAGGAATATGCGGCGGCGATGGCGCTCGATCCCAAGTCGATTGAGCCGGTGGTAGCGCTTTCGGTGGTGTATACAAAGCAGCAGAAGTACCCGCAGGCGGAGGCGATGCTGCGCAAACTGCTGGCTGCCGATCCGCAGAACCAGGTGGTGCGAACTCAGTTGGGGCGCATTCTGGCCGCGGAGGGCAAGAATGACGAAGCGGCCAAAGAGCTGGGAGCCGCCGACGGCAAGGCGCCTGACGATCCGCACGCTGCGCTGGAGCTGGGCACGCTTTACGCCAAGGCCGGGAAGTACGTCGAGGCGGAGCAGATGTTCCGCGCCGCTGTCGCGAAACTGCCGCAGGACCCGGAAGTCCATTTCGCCCTCGGTTCGGTGCTGATGGAGGAAAAGAAGTATCCTGAGGCGCAGCAGGAGCTGTTGCTGACATTGAAGCTGAAGCCCAATCTCGGCGAGGCCTATGGCAACCTGGCGGTTGTGGCTTCGGAAAACAAGAATTACCAGCTGGCGATTCAGGCGCTGGATGCGCGTGCCAAGCTGCTGCCGGAGACCCCGGCAACCTATTTTCTTCGCGCCACATCGTTTGACAATCTGAAGGCGGCGCCGCAGGCGGTGGAATACTACAAGCGCTTTCTCCAGACCGATGCCGGGCAACAGCCGGATATGGAGTGGCAGGCCCGGCATCGCCTGATCGCGCTGGATCCCGCCAACGCGAGCAAGTATCGGTCCCAGAAGTGACATGCAACTGCGGTGGCAAATTCCGGTGGTGGTGTTGCTGCTCTGCTGCTTCGCGCCGGCGAAGACCGAGAGCCTGGCGGATTTGAAGACGCGCGCCGATGATGCTCAAGGGGCGGAACAGGCGAAGCTATGCGTCGAATATGCGCATCGCGAACTGGAGTACGCCAACGATCTGTTCACCAAGGGCGACGTCAACCACGCACAGTCTGCGGTGAGCAGTGTCATGGAGTATGCGCGAAAAGCAACCGGCGCAGCCACCTCATCCCACAAGCGCCTGAAGCAGACCGAGATCGACTTGCGCAAGCTGGAAAAACGCATGGCGGACATTGCCGAGAGCCTGAACCTGGACAACCGGCCGCCGTTGCTGAAGTCGCTGGACGAGATCGATAAGTTGCGCGCCGATCTGCTCATTGCAATGTTTGGCAAGCAAGTTGAGCCGGGGGGCAAGTCATGAAGAAACTGAATATTGTGCTGCTGGGCACTGTGGCACTGTTCTGCCTGGCCTCACCCACGGTCGCGCAGGTACACAGCCGCGATCCGCTGACCGAACAGGAAGTCAACCAGATGCGCGAAACTGCCGACTATCCCAACAAGCGGCTGGAACTCATGATTGGCTTTGCGCGCTCGCGCATGAAAAGCATCAGCGATTTGCGCGCGACAACCAAGGTCCCTCCTGATCGGCCGCAAACAATCCACGAACTGTTGCAGGACTTTGTCGCGATACTCGATGAAATTTCCGACAATATCGATATGTACGGCTCACACAATGCCGACATGCGCAAAGGACTCAAGCTGCTGATCGAGGCCGATAGCGAATGGCAGCTTCAGTTGCGCGAGCTGAAGGAACAATCGCCGCCGGAAGAGCTGCAGCAGTATTCGTTTGTCCTGGCCAACGCCAAAGACGCGGTGAGCGGCAGTGCGCAAGACACTCGCGAGACCCTCGAAGAGCAAAACAAGCTCGCGTCAGAAAAGAAGCTCAACAAGGACTGGACGGAGCGCAAGGACTAAAGGGCGCAACCAGCATCGCAGGATTTGACGCCCATGGTGGCGAAGACTAGCCTCGTGTGCACAAGGAATCTTACAGCCGCATGAAATCCTTACCCACGTTGTCAGTTGCAATCTTGCCGAACCGTACATCATCTCTAAAGCACCGCACTCTCCACCCGGGCTTGATCTTCGCGCTGCTTCTGACGGCCTCCCTGCCCCTGTTCGCAGGCAACATGGTGCAGCCCACGCACGCTCCCAAGGCGATGGTGGCGAGCGTGCATCCCGAGGCCTCGCAAGCCGGGGTCGAGATCATGAAGCAGGGCGGCAACGCTGTCGATGCGGCGGTCGCCGTGGGCTTCGCGTTGGCGGTGGTGCATCCCCAGGCCGGAAATATCGGTGGCGGCGGCTTCATGCTCTTTCGCCGCGCCGAAGGCGAGGTGCACTTTGTCAACTATCGCGAGAAGGCGCCTGCAAAGGCATCGGCCAACATGTATCTCGACAGCAACAGCGAGGTCATCAAGGACATGAGCACGCTTGGCTACAAGGCGATCGGCGTTCCCGGATCGGTGGCCGGCATGGTCTACGCCGAAAAGCATTGGGGCAAGCTGACGCTTGCACAGGTGATGGAGCCGGCGATCCGGCTGGCCCGTGACGGATTCACCCTCGACTACGCCGAAGCCATGGACCTGCGTCATCCTGGACTAGAGAAATTTCCCGACTCGTACCGCATCTTCGAGCGCGATGGCAATTATTACCAGCCGGGCGAAGTTTTTCGCCAGCCGGAGTTGGCGAAGACGCTGGAGCGCATCGCCGAAAATCCTGACGATTTCTATCACGGCTCCCTGGCCCGCGAGCTCGCCGCTGCCATGCAGAGGGGCGGCGGCCTGATCACCACCGAGGACCTTGCCAGCTACGAAGTCAAAGAGCGCCAGCCGATTCGCGGCACCTATCGCGGCTATGAGATCATCAGCGCGCCTCCGCCGTCGTCGGGCGGCGTAGCGCTGGTGGAGAGTCTGAATATTCTCGAAGGATACGACCTGGCAAAAGAAGGCAACCGATCGGCTGAGAGCATTCACCTGACGGCGGAAGCCTTCGAGCGCGCCTACTTTGATCGCGCCGAGTTCATGGGCGATCCCGATTTCTCGAAGATTCCGGTTGCGCAACTGATTGACAAACGCTATGCCGGCGCCTGGCGCGAGACCATCGTCATCCGTCGCGCCACTCCGAGCGGAGACCTGAAACGTCCGGCGGTCTTCAATCAGCTCGATCGGTATGCGAAGGAGCATCCTCAGGGGAGGCCCATCAAGGAGCCCGAGAATACGACGCACTACTCAGTGGTTGATGCAGACGGCAACGCTGTCTCGGTAACCACCACGCTCAATGGCAGCTTTGGCTCGAAGGTCACGGCTGAGGGGCTGGGCTTCCTGATGAACAACGAGATGGATGACTTCGCTTCCAAGCAGGGCGTGCCCAACATGTATGGGCTCATTCAAGGCCCGGCGAACGCTATCGGCCCCGGCAAGCGGCCGCTGTCGGCAATGACGCCGACGATCGTCCTCAAAGACGGCAAGCTGTTTATGGTGCTGGGCACGCCGGGCGGGCCAACCATCACGACAACAGTCGCCAACATTCTGATGGGCGTAGTCGATTACGGGCTGAACATTCAGGAGTCGGTGAACGCGCCGCGCTTTCACAATCAGTGGCTGCCCGACAAGATCATGATGGAACACATTGGCTTTTCGCCGGATACCATCGGCATTCTTGAGCACATGGGACACAAGATAAATGTGCGCCCCGGCTTCTGGGGCGATGCCGAGTGCATTGCCATCGATCCCAAGACGGGCGAACGCCTGGGCGCCAGCGACGGGCGGAATGCAGGGAAGGCGATGGGGTACTGACAGTCCACTCAAGGCATTTCCGTCTGCATTGTCATCACGAGGCCGCTTCGGCCCGAGGGATCTGTTCTCGCCGGTTGACCGAATCGGTTTCCATTGTGAAAGTGTCCCGCCGCAAGCAGAGAGCAGATCCCTCGCTTCGCTCGTGATGACAAAGCAAGAATGTTTGCGGCAAAGGAAACGGCAGGTTCTTAGCTGCGCTGAAGTTGACAGCGCAAAATTCTGTCACTGATACGCAAACGCCACGCCCTGCTTGTCTTCCTTCGGCCCGACGGTGATGGTCTGCGTCTTCTCTCCCAGCTTCTCCTGCACCGCGGCGATGGTGTACGTTCCCGGCGGCAGACCTTTCAACGTGAAGCTGCCATCCGGGCCGGTAACCGCATAGAACGGATTCGACATCACGTTCAGGTACATCTTCATCCACGGGTGCTGATTGCATTTGATGGGGATCATCAGCTCGGGATTGTCGAAGGTGCGGCGGATCGGCTTGCCGCCGGGCTGCTCAGCCTGGTTCCACTCCGGGTTGTTCTTCGGCATCGGATGAATGTTGTGCATGGTGGGATCTTCGTCGAGAAACTCGACTGTCTGCCCGGCCATGGCCGCCGCTACCCGCGGGATGTATCGGCAGCCTTTCTGCTCAATCGTCACCGTTGTTGATGGTGGCTCGAACGTCCGGTCGCCAAGACCATTCTTTACGTAGACCAGTACGTTCGCCAGCTTGCCTTTATCGACGACGATTGGCCGCCATGTAGTGTCGCCCTTGCACGCCGGATCAGCCGACATGTCGATCTGCTCCGACGGGGGCACTGACCCTTCGAACGTAACGACACCGCTGACGGTCGCAGTGGTCGCCGGATCGATAGGCGGTAGCTTGGACTCCGTTTTTGCAGTTTGGCTGCCCGACGGACGAGGAGCATTGCCGTTGCAGCCCGAGACGAAGAGAAACAACGATGTCAGCAGGCAAACGGATGAGACGCGGTGAGCAAAGATCATGATCGCGCAGTTAGGGCTTCTTCTTGACCGCCTGGGAGCGCGTTGGGGTTGCAGGTACGGTCCGCAAATCGCGGGTTTTGGTGCGCAGCTTAATTTTTGCTTTGCGGAGCCGGTGAGCGCGCGAGCGATCACCATTCTTGAACGACATGGTTTTACCTCAGGCTGGATTGTACTCCGCGACCCGTTCTTTCCCCGGCTTAAGCGAATTCCAGCCGCTTGAGTTTCAACCTGTCGGCGCGGACGTGGGCGAGATCGTACTGCGCCTGTTGCACAAGCCAGCTTTCGGCGCTGCAGCCAAAAACCTTCGAAAGCCTGACGGCCATTTCGGGAGATATACCCCTCTTTCCGTTTACCAGCTCGGAAAGCGTGGTCCGGGTGACGCCAAGTGCGGCGGCGGCGTCGGTGATGCTTAAGCCCAGGGGCTCAATGCACTGGCGCAAAACAAAGCCGCCAGGGTGGGGTGGGTTCTTCATCGGCATGGCCTCAGGCTCTTTCAGTGGTAGTCCACATAATCAACGTCGAATGCATCATGGTCAGGAAACCGGAAAATCACTCGCCAGTTTGCGCGTACCGTTATCGCCCAAAAACCTTTCAACCGGCCTTTTAGCGGATGCAACATAAACCCCGGCACGTTCATATCGTCAACAGTGCGGGCCGCATCGAGCCGGGCGAGTATGTCACGCAGCTTGATGAGGTGCTCCCGGTTCACGCCGCGCGGGTTGTCGTCCTCGTAAAGACGCTTTAGTCCCTTATGACGGATCGAGCGAATCATCGCCTACCGTAACGCGTTACATTACGGATGTCAAGTGTGCGTTCCGGGATTGAAGTTTGCTTCGCTCTGCACACAGCGCTGAAGCGCCGCTCCACGGGCCTACATCTCCACTTCCACCGGTTTCGGCTGCGGTGGCGGAATCGTGTGCAGCGCGTCCACCATGGCGTCGGTGAACTCGGTTGTGCTTGCCGTGCCGCCGATGTCGCGCGTCAGGTGCTTCTTCTCGGTGAAGACCTTCTCGATTGCCGCGCGAATGTGGTTCGCCGCGTTCTCTTCGCCGAGGTGGCGCAGCATGAGGATGCCCGAGCGCAGCACCGCCGTGGGGTTGGCCATATCTTTTCCGGCGATGTCGGGAGCCGAGCCATGCACCGCTTCGAAGATGGCGCACTCGTGTCCGAAGTTTGCGCCCGGCACCAGGCCCAATCCGCCAACCAGGCCGGCGCACAGATCGGAGACGATATCGCCGTAAAGATTTTCCAGCAACAGGACGTCGTACTGGTACGGATTCATCACCAGTTGCATGCAGGTGTTGTTGACGATGTGCTCGCCGTAGGTGATCTCCGGGTATTCCTTCGACACATTGCGCGAGCAGCGAATGAAGAGCCCGTCCGACATTTTCATGATGTTGGCTTTGTGGATGGAATGAATCTTCTTCCGCCGGACGCGGCGAGCGTACTCGAAGGCAAACCGCGCGATACGGGTCGAAGCCTTCTCGGTGATGATCTTCAGGCTCTCCACCACACCGGGCACGACTTCGTGCTCGATGCCGGAATAGAGTCCCTCCGTGTTCTCGCGCACTACGATGAGATCGATGCCCTGATAGCGGGAGAGCACGGCCGGAAGGCTGCGAATGGGGCGGAAGTTGGCGAACAGCTCAAACTTCCTGCGCAGCGCGACGTTGATGCTGGAGAATCCGCCGCCGACGGGCGTCGTGATCGGGCCCTTCAGGCCAACTTTGGTGCGCTCGATCGACTCGATAAGCTCTTTGGGAATGTATTCGTGGTATTTCTCATACGCTTCCGCGCCGGCGGCGTAGCGCTCCCAATCGAACTTCACGCCGGTGGCTTCCAATATGCGGACGGTGGCGTTGATAACTTCGGGACCGATGCCGTCGCCGGGGATAAGGGTAACTGTATGTGCCATTTTTTTTGAGTTGTCGGTTGTCAGTTCTCAGTTGTCAGTAAACCAGTTGCCAGCGATCGGTTTGTCAGCACGCAGTTGTTAACTCCCAGTGTTGAATAGCCACGGTTGCCGACCAACACTGACAACTCGTCTTCTACAACTGACAACTGACAACCGACAACTGACAACTGATCACTTGCCCTTAACCGGCGTGTGCTCCTTCGTGTCGAGCAAATCTTTCAGCTCCGACATGAACTCGCCGACATCTTTGAAGTCGAGATAGACCGAGGCGAAGCGCACATAAGCAACCTTGTCGATGCGCTTCAGGCGATTCATGATGAGCTCGCCGATCTCGCTGGTCTTGCGCTCGCGCTCGGGCGAATCGATGACGAAGCCTTCCGCGTCGTTGACGATCTGCTCCAGCTTGCCCATGGAGACGGGCCGCTTCTCGCACGCCCGCAGCAACCCGGCCAGGACTTTCTGCCGCTCGAACTTCTCGCGTCGCCCGTCTTTTTTCACCACCATGTAGGGAATTTCGTCGATGCGTTCGTAGGTGGTGAAGCGCCTTTCACACTTCAGGCACTCGCGGCGGCGGCGAATGGATTCGCCCTCTTTGCTCTCGCGCGAGTTGACTACCTTGTCATTTTCAAAGCCGCAGAACGGACACTTCATGATCGGAGGAACCGGGCACAAACCCGAAAGCTCGATTCTAGCAGGGGGAGTTGTACGAGCGTGGCCTGGACGCGGTAAAGGCCGGCTGCGCAGCGAGTTCGGGCGAGCTGAGAGGAACACTGTGCTTCGGATTCAGGCAACAGCCATTGGGGATGGCCGAAGTGAACCATACGGCACAACACCTTTGCGCTATTGCAATTTACCTGACTAAAAGATCAAGATGATCGCTTCGAGCCGCGGGAGCGATGCTGAGATACTCGTTCGAGTTCACTGTCTCTCAGTTCCCCGGTTCAGGCCCCCGCCAAACGCTGTCTATCCTCAACCCATGCTGTTTTTGGGAGGCGATATGTCTTTGGCTACTCTTCGCCGTTTCCTTCTGAGCCAAACCGTCGGCAGCATGCTGATCGGCTCGCTAGCGCTCTTCGGCCTGGTACACCTCGCGAGGGCACAGGAGAGCTTTTTGGTCACGACCGACGACAACAGCTTTAGCGTCTTTGATCTGGCAACCTACCAGCTTCAGAAGACCATGACAGCAGGTTACTTCACTCACTCGGTCATCGTAGGCGCTAATCCGCGATTGGCGTTTCTGTCCGCGAATACGGAGCCGATGAGTGTTGTCGATCTGACAATCGGCCGGGAGATCAAGAAGATTCCTAATGTCTGGGGCGTGTCTGCCACGCTGACAGATGATGGAAAGAGCGTGCTTGTGTGGGACTTCGAGAATTCTACCCTCGACATCGTTGATGTGGCGTCTCTCACGGTGACGAAGAGAGTGAATTTAGTCCCAGCCATGGGATCCCAAGCAGGAGTCGGGGGCACTGTTGTTCAACTTGGGAACAAGGCATTCTTGGCGCCTGTGTACCTCATTTACAGCCCGAATAACAATTATGTCACAGGTGTTGTTCACTTATCGACCTTCGAGGTCACGGCGATACCCTTGCCGTTTAATAACAGCAACTATTTCTACTACGTCGGCTGGACAGGCAACGCCGCTGCTACACCCGACGGGAAGTATGTAGCGATGGTGTTGGAGGCCGAGAATGGTCAGGGAGAAATACCCGAACTGCTTCTTATTAATACCACCACCTACGAAGTGCTTTCGCAAACGCTCACAGTAGATTACCCAGATGCCATCGTGGTGACACCTAACCGGAACGATCCATCAAAGTATTTCGGATATATAACTGGATTTGACGATCAAAGCTATAACCAGGTTGCTGCCGTTGTAGACTTTCGCCCTGGCTCACAGACGTATGGACAAGTTCTTCCGAACACTACCGTTCAATTGCCTAATTTCTATCGCGATAATTATGGAAGTGGGCTTGCGATCAACTCGGATGGAAGCAAGCTTGTTATCGCGGGTGATGGGCAGCAGCAGTTTGGGCCGAACCTGCTTGTGCTCGACACCGGAAAGATGCTCACCGATCCCACGAATGCCATTATCGACAGCCAAATAGTTGTTGGAGGCGCGAACACCTACGGACTTGGTATCGGAATCGTTAATTTGACTCCCCCCAACTCGGCTCCGACCGTCACTGGAGTACAAGGTGACGTAACCAATGACAAAGCAACTGAGATCACTGTGACGGGCACGAACTTTATGGACGGCGCGCTGGTTCGTATCGGTGGAATTCCGTTCCTTCCTGCAAGCGTTGACAATGGCAATAGTTTGCGCGTGACGGTGCCCATTAATGCGCCCGCCGATCCGGGGATCGACGTCATCGTGACCAACCCAGAGACAAACAATGGCCTGGACCAGCAGTACCAGAGCGGGCTGCTGGCCGGGCAACTAAAAATCGGGCTTAACCCCGCCTTTCAGCCTCAGCAGCAATTTGCATCCCTGAATTTCAGCGGGTATGGCACGGTACGGACGTTCGACCTCAAACAACGGGCGATGACCACTTTCTCCCCACCCCCAGTGCTGCCCGGAGTTAACGCAATCGAATTCACTTCGGATGGCGCCGACTTATTCGGAGCCGATCCCATCCATCTCTGGGCGTGGAACACCGCGACGGGACAGCTGCGAGGGAATTACCTTTACGTGCCGAGCGGCTTACCCCGTCGCCGGCCTTTGGCGCCCTCGACTGACCCGCTCACTGGTAAGCCCGTGGTTTATACTGCCACGCGCGACACCGTCGGTCAAGATCACGACCTTCTACTAGACGTCATTGATGCCGACCCTCAGTCGCCGACATTCAATACGATACTGAGGCAAATTCCTGCTGGTTCAGGCTATTATTCGCCCTCCATCTGGGCGGTAGTTTCTAAGCCTGACGGCAAGTATGTTTACGTTTGGTTTACCTATTACAGCTCCGGTAGTGAGACTCACCTGGCAATCTACGACACGGTCCATAGCACCGCGACGGTTGTGTCTACCGATCGCTTCAACTTACAAACGGGTCAGTATCAGCCGACGATCTCGCCTGACGGGAAATGGCTTGTCCTGATGGGGTTTGCGTCCCGCGGTAATCAGCCTTATCAGCTCAAAGTTCTGGATATCGGGACCGATCCCAATAATCCGCGACTCGTGGGCTTGATTACTCCGCCACGCATGCGGGGAGATACCTATTTTGATATACGCAGCTACGTAATAGCGGGCAATCACTTGTTTGCTCTTGGACCGATTGACCCAACCATAGTAGCTTTCAACTTCAATCCAGCAAACAATGATTATCGTCCTGATGTTATCTATCATCTCCCGGGAGAGGGCGACTATGTGTATTCCCCACTGGCCGCTTCGCCTGACGGGAAATACATCTACGCTGCAATTGAGGACGACAGTCTGATTGCCATATTGGACGCGGACAAGCTCGCACACAACCAAGACCCGCTTGTCACGACGATTGCCGATTCCGACAGTGCGCACTATTTGGCAGTAAGTCCGGTGCCGCCACCGGCCAAACTGGCGCCCAAGACGCTGCGTCAGAAGGCGCCGACATCACGGGCAGCTCGAGACGTCAGGCGCGTACCGACACAATGAGGTGCGGAGAAGGAATGTGCTCGGAAGGCCGGACCCGCGCTTATTCCAGCTCTTCCGGCATGATCCCGATGTTCTTCTCGCCCGCGGCCTTGCGCTCCCGGTAGTTCTTCAGCCAGGCTTCCCAGCTTTTTCCGGCGGCCATGTCGCGTCCGCTGAAAACCAGCGCGGCGATGTCGGAGTACGGAATCGCCAGCTTCTGGTGTAAGTCCTTGGGGATGAGACGTACGGCAGAGTCAGCCAGCGTCTTGCCGCTGCGGCGGTCGAAGATGTAGCCCTCGACCTTCGATCCGTCTTTGCGCGTAATGGTCACATCGCCGCGGTAATCGAATGCCTTCTCCAGCGCCTCGCGCAGGTCTTCTCCGACGCGAGCTCCGGAATCCAGCCTTCGATCTGTTCGCGTTCGTGGCCGGGGACGACGTCAAGGGAGTCGGTAGTGAGGTTACGTTGCGGTTCAGACATGTCGCTGCCTAACCTGGCCCCCTTCTCGATTGGAGGGCTACTTTTGGAGGGCTACTTGAAGATCTATCTCCTTACATGAACTGCCCGTTTCGGCCGGTCCACCATGAGACTGGGCATTCTCTCCTCGTGCAACGCTTTCTCAGAAACTTCGGGTGAACAATTGTGCAAGCCGACGGCTTCAGCCAGCATTGATGTAACAAGCTGGTTAAGACTTACACCTTCGCGGGCAGCCTCTTCAACCAGCTTTTTGTGCAGTGATCTTGGAACTCGCTGCAGCCACTTTCCGCTGGGAAGTCCTTGCGCAATCCGGGGCTCAGGTATCTCCGCCCCGCTCATCACCGCGTCCTCGATCCATACCTCCATCACCTCGTTCAAGCCCTTCAGAGCATCTGCTTGGGTGGCACCGTGAGCCGTGCAACCAGGCAGTTCTTCGATTCTGGCGATCCAATCACCCTCTTCGTCCTTGCGCAGGATGATTCCGTAGGGAAGAGCGCGATAATACTCCTGCTTTTTCGTGACTTCATTCTTCATACAACCCGAGCTCCAACATTGCATGAGGAGTTGTCTACATAGCAAGCCTTAACCTGCTTGCTGCCGGGATTATGCGTGCAGACCATGAATCGCACGGGCCCGACCCCGTAAAGGATACCGTGGCGCGTTTTTCGAGGTTCTCTAACTTCAAACCCGTGTTCACGCAATTGATTCACAACCCACTCGATCTCAGGGACGGTCGTGTTTTTTCGACGTTGCGCAATTTGCGAAATCTTGTCTATGACTTTCTCGATAGTGGACATCTCTACCTTGTCGGCATGTCACATTGTTCCTACCATCGCGCATTCATCGCCACCTTCCTCTACAGCTCGCTGACCCTGCTAAAGATGATATCACATGTAGTATCGCAAGGAGTAAAGATTTGCGACAGGGCGTGCTACGAGATCTGCACCAGCGGATTCACGCTGTGCACCGGGCGATACTCCTCGCTGAGCATCTCGGCGGCTTCCGGGTCTTGAGACTTGCTCGAGAAGGTCGCGCGCACGGTTCCCATGAAACCTTTCCATGAACCGAACGTATCGTTCACCGCCGAAGCCTCATACCCGCTACCCACCATGCAATTCGCGCACTTCGGATTGCCCGACTCATAACCGTACTTGTGCCATTCCGTCGCCTGCATCAGTTCTTCGAAGGTGTCGGCATAGCCGTCTTGCAGCAGGTAGCAGGGCTTCTGCCAGCCAAAGAGGTTGAACGTCGGCATGCCCCACGGGTACAGGGATAATCGCGCTTGCCCATCAGGAATTCGAGGAACAGCGGCGACTGGTTGAAGACCCAGCGCTTCTTACGATTCGACAGCATGGCGCGGAACAGCCGCCGCGTGCGATCGCGTCCAGAAAGTGCTGCTCGTCCGGGGCCTTATCGTATGAGTAACCGGGCGAGAGCATCATGCCTTCGACGCCCAGCTCCATCATCTTGTCGAAGAAGGCGCGCACGCTATTGGGATCGGCGCCATCGAAGAGCGTGGTGTTGGTGGTGACCCGGAAGCCGCGCGCGACCGCTTCGCGCATGCCTTCCAGCGCCTTGTCGTATCCGCCTTCCAGGCACACCGAGAAGCTGGTGCTCGCGCTGGCCGTCCACATGAACCGAGAACGTCAGGTACTTGCTAGGCTTGAACAGGTCGATCTTCTGCTTCAGCAGCAGCGCGTTAGTGCACAAGTAGATGTACTTCTTGCGCGCGACCAGCCCTTCGACGATCTTGTCGATCTCAGGGTGCAAGAGCGGCTCGCCGCCGGGGATCGACACCATGGGCGCGCCACACTCGTTGACCGCGCGCATGCACTCGTCCACCGAGAGGTGCTGACGCAACACGTGGCCGGGGTACTGAATCTTGCCGCATCCGGCGCACGCCAGGTTGCAGCGGAACAGCGGTTCCAGCATCAGCACCAGCGGATAGCGCTTGCGCCCCTTGACGCGCTGCTTCAGGACGTAGGAAGCAACAGTCCACATCTGCGAAATCGGTACACCCATACTTTGCGGCACTCCTGCGAAGCTTCGTGTTGCAATTACCGGCGGGGATCGAAGGAGCCCGACGGAACGAACGAGAACACGAACTCCCATTCGCATTCTTCATGAACTCCCGGCGGATGTCAACGGCGCATCGGCCTGGTGCTCTGGGCTTGGCTTCGAATCGAAACTATGACATCCATCGTCCGTTGCCCCATCCCAGGCATAATTCGCGCTAAGTCGCTGAAAATAAATGGAAACAATGGCATGTTAGACACGACCGAAGGTCGTGCCGTGACGCGGATCCCTCGCAAACCGCAACCTCATGCGGCACGGCCCGAAACCCCGCGCTGACTCGATACCCAACGCCATCCTGCGTGTACAATGCGGCGATGCAAAAGCAGAGTTCCCTCGCGTCGCTCCTGAAGGCCGCCTTTGTGATCCTGCTCGCTGCGTGCAGCGCGGCCGCGAAAGACCAGTTCACGCCCGTAGTCGCCTCGGCACTGACCTCAAGCGTGACGCCGGTTGTCGGGACCCATGGCCAGCAACATCTTGTCTATGAACTGGTCATCACCAACACGAACCCGACCCAGGCGACGCTGAACAAGATCAGCGTGCTGGATGCGTCCAACCCGGACAAGGTGATGGCAACCTTTGAAGGCGACGCGCTGCTCGCGCGCTTGCGTCCGGCGATCGCGCCTCCGGTGAAGAATGCCAACATCGAGCAGAGCACCACGCGCCTGTTCCTTATCGACATTGCGCTGCCCGCCAGTGAAGCGATCCCGTCGCGCCTGATTCATCGCTTCGATCTGCTGGGCGGTCCCTCGCCGGCGCCGGCGCCGGCCGTCGAAATGAACTATGTCGCCGCGCCCATACAAGTCTCGCGCGCGTTGCGGGTGATTGGCCCGCCGCTGAAAGGCAATCTCTGGGTTGCGACCAATGGCTGTTGCGGAGCGGGTTCGGTCCACCGCGGTGCAGGGCTGGCCGTCAATGGCGGCATCTATTTCGCCCAGCGCTTCGCCATCGATTGGATGCGACTGGATGACGGTGGCCGTTTCGTTCGCGGCGATGCGTCGGACGTGCACAACTACACCTCCTACGGCGCTGACATCATCGCCGTCGCTGATGGCACGGTGGTCGACGCGCTGAACAATCTCGACGATCAGAAGCCCGGCCAACTGCCCGACCCGAAGACGATCACGGTAGAGAACGTCGATGGCAATCACGTCGTGCTCGATCTGGGCGGCGGTGCCTACGCTTTCTACGCCCACATGATCAAGGACTCGGTCGTGGTGCATAAGGGCGAGCATGTGAAACGCGGGCAACTGCTGGGCAAGCTGGGCAACAGCGGCAACACCTCCGCCCCGCACCTGCATTTTCACTTGATGGACGGCCCGTCCGTTCTGGGCTCGCAGGGCATTCCTTACGAGATCGACTCGTTCGCCCTGAATGGTGAAGTTCCCCGCGCGCAATTTGATGCCGCTCCGGGAGTGGAAGGTGACTGGAGTGAAGGCTTCGCCACCAAACCCAGCCCGAGAAAGAAGCAGTTTCCGATGGACTTGAATATCGTGAATTTCTAGGCGATTGGCTTTTGGCTTTTGGCTCTTGGCTCAGTCCGGTACAAGCCGTGTCATCCCGAGCGACGAGTCCGCTGCGGCGGACGAGGAGCCGAGGGACCTGCAGTTCGTGCGTACAGCGAGAGCGCCGGTTCCTGTCACCGGCTCGCGAGGGTGCCTTGTAAAAGGCGGTGCCGCCCCTGAAGGGCTCCGGAATTAAAGACGGGCTGCGTACCCAGGACTTCCGTCCTGGGCAATAGATTGTTTCGCTCTTCGAGCTCCTGTTCGTCGCCGGTGCCCCATCCTTTTCTGAAGGCGGAACAGCAACGGGCCCCGCTTACTGCCGGTGAATGCCTTGTATCATGATGCAAAGCATAATGACTCCACCAGC
>CAWAKG010000035.1:0-27410 GCA_963782505.1 uncultured Acidobacteriaceae bacterium
GAGCCCGGGGCACCGGCCTGGGCACCGGGCCGAAAGAGACGGTAAGAATCCATATAAAAATATGGTAGATTATATGGATAAGGCGAGCTTCTCCTGGGACGAAGCGAAGAACCTGATCAATCAGGAAAAGCACCATGTTTCCTTCGAATATGCACAGCGGGCTTTCGACGATCCCCGGCGCGTTATCGTCCGGGACTTGGTGCATGACAGGAGCCGGGAGGAGCGGTTTTTCTGCCTGGGCAAGGTGGAGGGCCGCATTCTGACGGTGCGGTTCAGCTACCGAGGCGGGCAAATCAGGATTTACGGGGCGGGCTTCTGGAGAAAGGGAAAGAAACGCTATGAGCAGGAAAACAAAATACACGGATGAGCCGATTGAACTGGGCGAGCGCGTAAAAGACTTCCTGCCGCCGCCATCCAAGCTCGTCAAGCGTTCCCAAATGGTCAAGGTGACCCTGGAACTGACGGCCGACAGCCTGAAGTTTTTTAAACGGCAGGCAAAGCTGAACCGGGTGCCGTATCAGCGCATGCTGCGGGGGTTGATCGACGCCTACGTGGAACGGTACGAGGCGTAGAACGGCCGGCTGCCTCCACTTATTTCTTTGCTTGTGATGAGTGGCTACAGGCGGTTTACTTTACTATGTCAGTCAAGGAGTCCGTTATGGCCGGGACCATCATCGTGCGCGATCCTGAAATCCTGAGCGGAATTCCGTGTTTTCGCGGAACGCGTGTTCCCTTTCAGAACCTGCTGGATTATCTCGAAGCGGGTGACACCCTGGACCAGTTCCTGGAGCAATTCCCCACCGTTAGTCGCCAAATGGCCATCGAAGCGCTGGAAACCGCAAAGGAATCTCTCTTGGCGAGGATCGGTTGATACCGGGCTAGTTCGGCGACTCGCGGCACAGCTGAAACCCCTGCCCTGATACACGGCGGCAATGGGAGGGGTTCTGACCGCTGCGATGGCCCCGTCCCCGCAGGGGACAACATATCTAAGCCCAGCGCTTCAGCGCTGGGAGACATAGAAAAGAAACGCGAGTCCCGTAGGGACGACAGATATCGCGCTTTAAACATATGTCGTCCCCGGGGGGACTCCGGGCGTTATTCCCTGCTACCCACCGTTGAAACGGTGGGCTAAGATGTGCTGTCCCGCAGGGCGGGACGGAACTGATCCAGGCGTACGCCGCTGCTTCCGCCGCGATCCCAGGTTAGGGCAAAAGACGGGGCACCGGGCTAAAGCGCCTCAAGTTGATCGAGATTAGAACCTTCAATCAGGCGGATGTTGTTTTTTTGAGCCAACGAGCGAGCACTAGAGGTGAACGACGAATTGGTAACGACACAACCTTCATTGGCGCCATAGAACCGCACGGCTCCGATGACCTCTTGAACAGCGGAGTTCCCCACATTTGAGGCGTACCGCTTAATCTGAATCGCAATCCTTCGGTCTTCTTTGGAGACAATCAGGTCTGCACCTTGGTCGCCGGTCGTCGGTGTTCCGCTAACCTGCCATCCGCACCGCTGCAGCATTCGGGCAACATGGCTCTCGAATTCTGTGCCAGATAACGAGTTAATCTCCTCCCTCGTCCTAGCTTTGCTCTTCTGGAGTTCGTGATATTCAGTGAACAGCTGCGGCAATCGCAAAGCCACCCATCTCCATGGCGCATGTTCCAGTGGCACAGGTTCCATTTTGGCATAGAATTTGGCGACCGGATTTCCTTCACGAATC
Organism: uncultured Acidobacteriaceae bacterium; assembly: GCA_963782505.1. Lineage (GTDB taxonomy): Bacteria > Acidobacteriota > Terriglobia > Terriglobales > Acidobacteriaceae > CAVVDY01. The sequence goes on from CAWAKG010000035.1 coordinate 1,721, forward strand.
CCGAGCTTGGCAATGCATTCATCGACCTCCTTCGGAAGCAGGTGCATTCGCTCGTCCCCGTAATCGTCGAGAACAGAGACCTTGCGCTCGGCAATTTCAAGGAATTTCTTCACGACATCGCGCTGTCTGTCAAGAATCTGCTGGCCCTTAACAGCAATCTGTTTCTGTTGCTGCTCAATTTGTTCCTGCTGCTGCTCGTAGACGCGTCGCTCGTCTTCCTGCCGTTGCCGCTGCCAATAGCGCTCCTCCGCCGCTTCCCTCTGAGACAAGCGAAACCACATGACAGACAGAGCAACGACAGCGCCAGCGAAACCGATTACAAAGATGAAGGTTCCCATGAGAATGGACCCCCTGACGGTAACTCGGGTGATATCTCTCGGAAATCCCCGTCAGAGTATTCGTATCCCTTCCACGTCAGGTTAGCAGCAGCGTCAGTCCAACCGAAGATGACTAGCTGCCGACGGCACCGAGAGATGTCTTCGAATATGTCTGCTGCGTTGATTATCTCCGCATACTTCTTGAGGAGGGCGTCACCATCGTTCCCCGGCGGATAAGTAATCAGCACTTTCAAGGGGGTATTGAATAGCTGCAGCTTGTTTATTTCTTCCTTGGTGCTTCCACAGACCGTCGGGCCTTCGCAGTTGTTCTCGTGTTCTAAGGCAACGGAGATGAACTTAGCGTACGTCCAACGGCTACTGAAATTGTCAGTGTCTCTTTCTTTATAGAAAATGCTATCCAGCGTGTAATAGTCGAACGGATAGCAGGTGAGATCGAGAGCACTCGCTACTGCCGGGAATATGGTTGAGCGGATAAAACGTGTGTATTCCGTCGGATCGTTCCAGAGTCGGAGCAAATCAGATTCTTTCTTACTCGCCTCGGCAAAAAAGGCTTCGTAGAACTCCGACGGGGATGGGCCAGCAGGTATAGTTCTCATGTAGCCACAGTTTATCCTCACTCTGTGAATCCAACCAAGCTATTCGCGTGTTCCATCCTGGGCAAGTGTGTTTCACTGACAGGAGTTCTTCGGTTGCCAAACGTGATTCGTCCGCCCTGCTTCCATCGCAGACATCACGCGGAATGTTTTACGTATGCGGTGGAGACGATTGCAACCGGCTTGCTGCTTCTGCAGCACCTCGCACCGTGTTGTTGCAACCAGAAAATGTCGTATCAACTGCAACCAGACTTTGTCACCCCCTGTGGTTTAGGTAACGGCCGCTAAAGCAGGGCGGCCGGAGAGGTTGTAGATGCGGGGCATCGGGGTTTTTCTTTTCTGCGCAGTGGTGCGGGGCGCAGGGCGGCGATCGGGGACTTCGGCCAGAGGCAGAGGCTGGGCATAGAGCAGACGGTCACCGCGATAGACGCGCAGGGTCCCGTCCAGTTGATGGGAGAGTTCGACGGTTTCTCCGGCGTAGCCGCGAGCGCGGGGCAAGGGCGGCAGGGCGATGGAGTGCTCGCCTAAGGTGACGGTATGGTCGGCGGCGACGACGCGTTCGTAGCGCAGGGCCACGCAGCGGGCGAGATCGAAGCCGCGGGGCAAGCGGCGAAACTGGCCAGCTGGCTGGGCGGCGGGGCGGGCAAAGCGCTGGTTATAGTCGGCGCAGAAGCGCTGGAGCACGGCATTGGCCTGCTCCAAGGTGGTGGCGCCGGCGAGGCGGAGTTCGCTGACCAGCCGGTCCTGGCAGGTGCGCCAAGCGCGTTCGATGCGGCCCTTGGCCTGGGGCGAGTAGGCGGGGATTTGCTCGATGCCGAGGGCTTCCAGGGCGCGTCCCAGCTGGGTGGGCGATTGTTTTCCCGCGAGCTGTTCGGCGACGGTCCAGTGGGAATCGTTACGCTGGAAAATGCTGTGGCGGTCGCGGTAGAGGCTGAGCGGGATGCCATGGGTGGTGATCATGGCCTGCAAGGCGCGGAGATAACCGAGAGTATTTTCGGCTTCCAGTTGGAAGTGAGCCGCCAGGATCTGGCTGGTGGCGTCATCCTGAAAGCCGATCAGGGTGAGCTGGGGACCGCGGTCTTCGAGCCAGCGATGGCGGCTGGCATCGGTGAGCGCCATCATGCCGAAGCAGGGGCGGGGCGGCCGGCGGGAGCGATACTTGGCGGGCCGACGCTTCTGCGGAGAGGGCAGTTTGGCGGCCCGCAAGATGCGGCGCACGGTTTCGCGGCTGAGGGCGAGGTTCTCCTCGGCCTGAAGTTTTTCGGCGAGATGGGAATCATTGAAACCCTGATACTTGCCGCGGGCCAGGCTTACAATCAACTGCTTCTGGGGAAGAGAAACGGCCCAGGGCATGGCGCGTCCGCAATTGCCGTGCTTCACCCAGGCGATGTCATCCGGCTGATAACGCCGTTTGAGCCGCTGTACCTGGCGCTCGCTCAATTGCAGCAGACGGGAGGCTTCGCGTACGCTCAGCCTCCCGCCCGCTGCATTCTCAATCACTTTCACCCGTTGAAACTCTTTCTGAGTCATCGCCACCATCCTTACAGGGTGACAAAGTCTCGTTGCAGTTATGGGGTGACATTATCTTGGAGCATCTACAGCAGCACCTCGCACCGTGGGCACCCCGCCCCCGACCATCTATAATCAAAAGTTTCAGCAGTCGTTTCTGAGCCATTCTGTAGGGATGCGCGCAGTTTCTTGCCCGAGAGGTCCGAGTCGATAGAGCAATGTCCACCGATAGCATCGTTGTCCGGGGCGCGCGCGTCCACAATCTGAAGAACATCGATTTCGAGATCCCGCACAACCAGCTCACGGTGGTGACGGGGGTCTCGGGCTCAGGCAAGTCTTCGCTCGCGTTCGACACCATCTACGCTGAGGGACAGCGGCGATACGTGGAGTCGCTTTCCGCTTACGCGCGGCAGTTTCTGGAACGCATCGAGAAGCCCGACGCCGACGTGATCGACGGCATCGCGCCCGCAGTGGCCATCCGGCAGAAGAACACCACGCGCAATCCGCGCTCGACCGTGGCCACGGCGACGGAAATCTACGACTACCTGCGCCTGCTGTATGCCCGCATTGGTCGCACGTTCTGCATCAACTGCGGCCAGGAGGTGAAGAAGGACACTGTCGATGAAGTGGCGGACCGCATCCTCGCGCTGGGCGAAGGAACGCGCGTGCAGGTGCTGTTTCCTTTGCAGCCTCCGCCCAAGCCGCCAGAACCGGAAAAGGTGAAAGGCCGCCGGCCGGCCAAGTCCGCCAAATCCGCGAAGAAGAAGACTGCGAAACCGGCGGAAGATTCATTGCTCAAAGAACGGCTGTTCGAGTTGCGCAAGCGTGGCTTCAATCGCCTGTACCAGAACGGGCAGGTGTTCGAGTTCTCCACGCCGGAGTCGCTGCTGGATTTGAACTTCGCCGAGCCGGTGTACTTGCTGATCGATCGCATCGCGGTTGGGCCTGACGTGCGTGCGCGCATCGTCGATGCGGTCGAGCAAGGATATCGCGAAGCGGGAGAGGTCGTCTTTGAGATCGCGCCCCGGCGGGGCGACGAAATTGCGCCCCAGAGCGGCGACGACACCGCGCCGCGCGAGGGCGAATCGCCGCAGTGCCTGCGCTTCTCGCAGCGCTTTGAGTGCAAGAACTGCGGCATCAAGTATGAAGAGCCCGAGCCGCGCTTCTTCTCCTTTAACAATCCTTATGGCGCATGTCCCAAGTGTCAGGGCTTTGGCAACACCATCGACTTCGACCTGAACCTCGTCATTCCCAACAAGTCGCTCACCCTGGCGGAGGGCGCGATTGAGCCATGGACCAAGCCGAAGTACAAGCCCTTCGCGACCGAGATGAGGCGTTACGCGCGCGCCGCGGGCATTCCGCTGGATGTGCCGTGGGCCGACCTCACAGCGGAGCAACAGAGCTGGGTCATTCAGGGTGACGACAACTTCTGGGGCGTGCGCGGCTTCTTCGATTATCTGGAGCGCAAGAAATACAAGCTGCACGTTCGCGTTTTCATCAGCCGCTATCGCGGGTATGCCATCTGTTCGGAGTGCAGCGGCCTGCGTTTGCGCACCGAGGCGCGGCAGGTAAAGGTCGGCGGCAAAGATATCTGCCAGGTTTCGTCGCTTACGGTCGAGCAGGCTGCACGCTTCTTCGATGAATTGCAGCTCACGCGCGAGGAAACCGAGATTGCCGACAAGCTGCTTATCGAGGTCCGCGACCGGCTGCGCTTTCTCAACGACGTTGGCCTGGAATACCTCACGCTGGACCGGCTGGCGTCGACGCTGTCGGGAGGCGAGGCGCAACGGATTCAGCTCGCGACATCGCTGGGCTCGCGTCTGGTCGGAACGCTGTATGTGCTCGACGAGCCTTCCATCGGATTGCACAGCCGTGACACCGCGCGGCTAATCAAGATCCTGCATGACCTGCGCGACCTGGGGAATACCATTCTCGTCGTCGAACACGATGCCGAGATCATGCGCGCTGCCGATTACCTGCTCGATCTCGGCCCCGGAGCAGGTGAGAATGGCGGCCGGCTGATTGCCGCGGGAAGCTATGACGAAATCGCCGGCCATCCGGCGTCGCTTACCGGGCGTTATCTGACCGGCGAGCTGCGCATTCAGACTCCGCATGTACATCGCAAGGGCAGCGGCAGGAAGATCAAGCTCTTTGGCGCGCGGGCACACAACCTGAAGAAGATTGACGTGACGATCCCGCTGGGCATGCTGGTGGCGATCACAGGCGTCTCGGGTTCGGGCAAATCGACCCTGGTACATGACGTACTCTTCAACGCGCTGGCTGCCGAGAAGGGGCAGGTCACCGGCGGACCGCGCGCCGAAGTGGACTGCGTTGAGGGCGCGGAGTGGATCGACGAAGTCGTGCTGGTCGATCAGTCGCCGATTGGACGCACGCCGCGCTCGAATCCAGTGACGTACATAAAGGCGTTCGATGCTATTCGCGAGCTGTTCGCCAGCCTCGCCGAGAGCAAGAAGCGCGGCTACACCGCTGGGCACTACTCGTTCAACATCCCCGGCGGGCGCTGCGAAACCTGCCAGGGCGACGGAACCGTCACGGTTGAAATGCAGTTCCTCGCCGACGTGGAGCTGATCTGCGAGGAGTGTAAAGGCACGCGATACAAGCCCGAGGTGCTGGAGATTCGCTACCACGGCAAGAACATTCACGAAGTGCTCGATCTTACCGTCAAAGAAGCGTTGCACTTCTTTTCCGGCGTGCCGAAGATCGTGGAGAAGCTGCGTGTTCTAGAAGAAGTCGGGCTTGGCTACTTGCGGTTGGGACAATCGGCGACGACGCTGTCGGGCGGCGAAGCGCAACGCATGAAGCTGGCGGCACATCTGCAACCACGGCTGCGTGATCTGGGACGTTCGCGCAAGGAGCGCGACCAGAGGCTTCCGCGGATGCTGTACATCTTCGACGAGCCGACCACCGGCCTGCACTTCGACGACGTCAGCAAATTGCTGGCGGCGTTTCGCCGCCTGATCGAGGCCGGAGGATCGATCGTGGTGATTGAACACAATCTCGACGTCATCAAGACTGCGGACTGGATCATCGATCTCGGCCCGGAAGGCGGCGCTCGCGGTGGAGGGGTGGTTGCGGCAGGGCCGCCGGAGAAGATTGCGGAGGCGTCGGAATCCTACACCGGGCAATGGCTCTCGCGCCTGCTGGCGCGCGAAGGGAGCTCGCAGAGCGATGACGCGGCGTAGGGAGATTCACCACCGGGGGCACGGAGGACACGGAGAAAAACGTGGGCGATTCTTTTCCCATAAGACTCGGTGTCCTCGGTGCTCTCCGTGGTTGACGTTCTTTCTTGTCTGCGCTTGCCTGCTGTTGCCGCTCTATCTGCGCGCCGATACGCAGGAGAGCAAGCCGACGATACGCCATCATCAGGTCGCCATCACTGAAACCTCGCCTGAGGTCGATCAAGCCGAGGCTGCGATCCAGAAGGGCGACTATGCCACGGCAGAGCCACTGCTGTTGAAGGCGACCGCCGACAAGGAGAATGATTTCCGTGCCTGGTTCGATCTGGGGTATGTGTACAAGGCGACCAATCGTCCGGAACTTGCGATCAACGCTTATCGCAAGTCCGTCGCCGCCAAGAGCGACATCTTCGAGTCGAATCTCAATCTCGGCATCCTGCTGGCGCAGCACGGCGACAAGGCGGAAGCGGTGAAGTATCTGAAAGCCGCTACGCAACTGACGCCCACCGCCCATGTTGAAGAAGGGCGCGCTCGTGCGTGGCAATCGCTGGGCATTGCATTGGGAGAAGGCGATCCGCAGCAGGCGCTTGCCGCTTTCGCTGAGGCGGCGAAGCTGGAGCCGGACAACCCTGAGCCGCATCTCTCCGCCGGGGAACTTCTGGAGAAACAGAACCGGCTGGACGACGCCGCGAAGGAATATGCGGCGGCGATGGCGCTCGATCCCAAGTCGATTGAGCCGGTGGTAGCGCTTTCGGTGGTGTATACAAAGCAGCAGAAGTACCCGCAGGCGGAGGCGATGCTGCGCAAACTGCTGGCTGCCGATCCGCAGAACCAGGTGGTGCGAACTCAGTTGGGGCGCATTCTGGCCGCGGAGGGCAAGAATGACGAAGCGGCCAAAGAGCTGGGAGCCGCCGACGGCAAGGCGCATGACGATCCGCACGCTGCGCTGGAGCTGGGCACGCTTTACGTCAAGGCCGGGAAGTACGTCGAGGCGGAGCAGATGTTCCGCGCCGCTGTCGCGAAACTGCCGCAGGACCCGGAAGTCCATTTCGCCCTCGGTTCGGTGCTGATGGAGGAAAAGAAGTATCCTGAGGCGCAGCAGGAGCTGTTGCTGACATTGAAGCTGAAGCCCAATCTCGGCGAGGCCTATGGCAACTTGGCGGTTGTGGCTTCGGAAAACAAGAATTACCAGCTGGCGATTCAGGCGCTGGATGCGCGTGCCAAGCTGCTGCCGGAGACCCCGGCAACCTATTTTCTTCGCGCCACATCGTTTGACAATCTGAAGGCGGCGCCGCAGGCGGTGGAATACTACAAGCGCTTTCTCCAGACCGATGCCGGGCAACAGCCGGATATGGAGTGGCAGGCCCGGCATCGCCTGATCGCGCTGGATCCCGCCAACGCGAGCAAGTATCGGTCCCAGAAGTGACATGCAACTGCGGTGGCAAATTCCGGTGGTGGTGTTGCTGCTCTGCTGCTTCGCGCCGGCGAAGACCGAGAGCCTGGCGGATTTGAAGACGCGGGCCGATGGCGCTCAAGGGGCGGAACAGGCCAAGCTCTGCATGGAATACGCTCATGGCGAACTGGAGTACGCCAACGATCTGTTCACCAAGGGCGACGTCGACCACGCACAGTCTGCGGTGAGCAGTGTCATGGAGTATGCGCGAAAAGCAACCGGCGCAGCCACCTCATCCCACAAGCGCCTGAAGCAGACCGAGATCGACTTGCGCAAGCTGGAAAAACGCATGGCGGACATTGCCGAGAGCCTGAACCTGGACGACCGGCCGCCGTTGCTGAAGTCGCTGGACGAGATCGATAAGTTGCGCGCCGATCTGCTCATTGCAATGTTTGGCAAGCAAGTTGAGCCGGGGGGCAAGTCATGAAGAAACTGAATATTGTGCTGCTGGGCACTGTGGCACTGTTCTGCCTGGCCTCGCCCGCGGTCGCGCAGGTACACAGCCGCGATCCGCTGACCGAACAGGAAGTCGACCAGATGCGCGAAACTGCCGACTATCCCAACAAGCGGCTGGAACTCATGATTGGCTTTGCGCGCTCGCGCATGAAAAGCATCAGCGATTTGCGCGCGACAACCAAGGTCCCTCCTGATCGGCCGCAAACAATCCACGAACTGTTGCAGGACTTTGTCGCGATACTCGATGAAATTTCCGACAACATTGACATGTATGGCTCACACAATGCCGACATGCGCAAGGGACTCAAGCTGCTGATCGAGGCCGATAGCGAATGGCAGCTCCAGCTTCGCGAGCTGAAGGAACAATCGCCGCCGGAAGAGCTGCAGCAGTATTCGTTTGTCCTGGCCAACGCCAAAGACGCGGTGAGCGGCAGTGCGCAAGACACTCGCGAGACCCTCGAAGAGCAAAACAAGCTCGCGTCAGAAAAGAAGCTCAACAAGGACTGGACGGAGCGCAAGGACTAAAGGGCGCAACCAGCATCGCAGCATTTGACGCCCATGGTGGCGAAGACTAGCCTCGTGTGCACAAGGAATCTTACAGCCGCATGAAATCGTTCCCCACGTTGTCAGTTGCAATCTTGCCAAACCGTACATCGTCTCTAAAGCGCCGGACTCTTCGCCTGGGCTTGACCCTCGCGCTGCTTCTGACGGCCTCCCTGCCCCTGTTCGGCGGCAACATGGTGCAGCCCACGCACGCTCCCAAGGCGATGGTGGCGAGCGTGCATCCCGAGGCGTCGCAAGCCGGGGTCGAGATCATGAAGCAGGGCGGCAACGCTGTCGATGCAGCGGTCGCAGTGGGCTTCGCGTTGGCGGTGGTGCATCCCCAGGCGGGAAACATCGGCGGCGGCGGCTTCATGCTCTTTCGCCGCGCCAACGGCGAAGTGCACTTTGTCGACTATCGCGAGAAGGCGCCGGCAAAGGCATCGGCCAACATGTATCTCGACAGCAACGGCGAGGTCATCAAGGACATGAGCACGCTCGGCTACAAGGCGATCGGCGTTCCCGGATCGGTGGCCGGCATGGTCTACGCCGAAAAGCATTGGGGCAGGCTGACGCTTGCGCAGGTGATGGAGCCGGCGATCCGGCTGGCCCGTGACGGATTCACCCTCGACTACGCCGAAGCCATGGACCTGCGTCATCCTGGACTAGAGAAATTTCCCGACTCGTACCGCATCTTCGAGCGCGATGGCAATTATTACCAGCCGGGCGAAGTTTTTCGCCAGCCGGAGTTGGCGAAGACGCTGGAGCGCATCGCCGAAAATCCTGACGATTTCTATCACGGCTCCCTGGCCCGCGAGCTCGCCGCTGCCATGCAGAGGGGCGGCGGCCTGATCACCACCGAGGACCTTGCCAGCTACGAAGTCAAAGAGCGCCAGCCGATTCGCGGCACCTATCGCGGCTATGAGATCATCAGCGCGCCTCCGCCGTCGTCGGGCGGCGTAGCGCTGGTGGAGAGTCTGAATATTCTCGAAGGATACGACCTGGCAAAAGAAGGCAACCGCTCGGCTGAGAGCATTCACCTGACGGCGGAAGCCTTCGAGCGCGCCTACTTTGATCGCGCCGAGTTCATGGGCGATCCCGATTTCTCGAAGATTCCGGTTGCGCAACTGATTGACAAACGCTATGCCGGCGCCTGGCGCGAGACCATCGTCATCCGTCGCGCCACTCCGAGCGGAGACCTGAAACGTCCGGCGGTCTTCAATCAGCTCGATCGGTATGCGAAGGAGCATCCTCAGGGGAGGCCCATCAAGGAGCCCGAGAATACGACGCACTACTCAGTGTTTGATGCAGACGGCAACGCTGTCTCGGTAACCACCACGCTCAATGGCAGCTTTGGCTCGAAGGTCACGGCTGAGGGGCTGGGCTTCCTGATGAACAACGAGATGGATGACTTCGCTTCCAAGCAGGGCGTGCCCAACATGTATGGGCTCATTCAAGGCCCGGCGAACGCTATCGGCCCCGGCAAGCGGCCGCTGTCGGCAATGACGCCGACGATCGTCCTCAAAGACGGCAAGCTGTTTATGGTGCTGGGCACGCCGGGCGGGCCAACCATCACGACGACAGTCGCCAACATTCTGATGGGCGTAGTCGATTACGGGCTGAACATTCAGGAGTCGGTGAACGCGCCGCGCTTTCACAATCAGTGGCTGCCCGATGAAATCATGATGGAGCACATTGGCTTTTCGCCCGACACCATCGGCATTCTTGAGCACATGGGACACAAGATAAATGTGCGCCCTGGCTTCTGGGGCGATGCGGAGTGCATTGCCATCGATCCCAAGACGGGCGAGCGCCTGGGCGCCAGCGACGGGCGGAATGCAGGGAAGGCGATAGGGTACTGACGTTTTTGTCATCACGAGGCCGCTTCGGCCCGAGGGATCTGTTCTCGCCGGTTGACCGAATCGGTTTCCATTGTGAAAGTGTCCCGCCGCAAGCAGAGAGCAGATCCCTCGCTACGCTCGTGATGACAAAGCAAGAATGTTTGCGGCAAAGGAAACGGCAGGTTCTTAGCTGCGCTGAAGTTGACAGCGCAAAATTCTGTCACTGATACCCAAACGCCACGCCCTGCTTGTCTTCCTTCGGCCCTAGGGTAACTGTCTGCGTCTTCTCGCCCAGCTTCTCCTGCACCGCGGCGATGGTGTACGTCCCCGGCGGCAGACCTTTCAACATGAAGCTGCCGTCCGGGCCGGTAACCGCGTAAAACGGATTCGACATCACGTTCAGGTACATCTTCATCCACGGGTGCTGATTGCATTTGATGGGGATCATCAGCTCGGGATTGTCGAAGGTCCGGCGGATCGGCTTGCCGCCGGGCTGCTCAGCCTGGTTCCACTCCGGGTTGTTCTTCGGCATCGGATGAACGTTGTGCATGGTGGGGTCTTCGTCGCGAAACTCGACCGTCTGCCCAGCCATGGCCGCCGCTACTCGCGGGATGTATCGGCAGCCTTTCTGCTCAATCGTCACTGCTGTTGATGGTGGCTCGAACGTCCGGTCGCCAAGGCCATCCTTTACGTAGACCAGTACGTTCGCCAGCTTGCCTTTATCGACGACGATTGGCCGCCATGTAGTGTCGCCCTTGCACGCCGGATCAGCCGACATGTCGATCTGCTCCGACGGGGGCACTGACCCTTCGAACGTAACGACACCGCTGACGGTCGCAGTGGTCGCCGGATCGATAGGCGGTAGCTTGGACTCCGTTTTTGCAGTTTGGCTGCCCGACGGACGAGGAGCATTGCCGTTGCAGCCCGAGACGAAGAGAAACAACGATGTCAGCAGGCAAACGGATGAGACGCGGTGAGCAAAGATCATGATCGCGCAGTTAGGGCTTCTTCTTGACCGCCTGGGAGCGCGTTGGGGTTGCAGGTACGGTCCGCAAATCGCGGGTTTTGGTGCGCAGCTTAATTTTTGCTTTGCGGAGCCGGTGAGCGCGCGAGCGATCACCATTCTTGAACGACATGGTTTTACCTCAGGCCGGATTGTACTCCGCGACCCGTTCTTTCCCCGGCTTAAGCGAATTCCAGCCGCTTGAGTTTCAATCTGTCGGCGCGGACGTGGGCGAGATCGTACTGCGCCTGTTGCACAAGCCAGCTTTCGGCGCTGCAGCCAAAAACCTTCGAAAGCCTGACGGCCATTTCGGGAGATATACCCCTCTTTCCGTTTACCAGCTCGGAAAGCGTGGTCCGGGTGACGCCAAGTGCGGCGGCGGCGTCGGTGATGCTTAAGCCCAGGGGCTCAATGCACTGGCGCAAAACAAAGCCGCCAGGGTGGGGTGGGTTCTTCATCGGCATGGCCTCAGGCTCTTTCAGTGGTAGTCCACATAATCAACGTCGAATGCATCATGGTCAGGAAACCGGAAAATCACTCGCCAGTTTGCGCGTACCGTTATCGCCCAAAAACCTTTCAACCGGCCTTTTAGCGGATGCAACATAAACCCCGGCACGTTCATATCGTCAACAGTGCGGGCCGCATCGAGCCGGGCGAGTATGTCACGCAGCTTGATGAGGTGCTCCCGGTTCACGCCGCGCGGGTCGTCGTCCTCGTAAAGACGCTTTAGTCCCTTATGACGGATCGAGCGAATCATCGCCTACCGTAACGCGTTACATTACGGATGTCAAGTGTGCGTTCCGGGATTGAAGTTTGCTTCGCTCTGCACACAGCGCTGAAGCGCCGCTCCACGGGCCTACATCTCCACTTCCACCGGTTTCGGCTGCGGTGGCGGAATCGTGTGCAGCGCGTCCACCATGGCGTCGGTAAACTCCGTGGTGCTGGCGGTGCCGCCGATGTCGCGCGTCAGGTGCTTCTTCTCGGTGAAGACCTTCTCGATGGCCGCGCGGATGTGGTTCGCCGCGTTCTCTTCGCCGAGGTGCCGCAGCATCAGGATGCCCGAGCGCAGCACCGCGGTCGGGTTGGCCATGTCTTTGCCGGCGATGTCGGGCGCCGAGCCATGCACCGCTTCGAAGATGGCGCACTCGTGTCCGAAGTTCGCGCCCGGCACCAGACCCAATCCGCCAACCAGACCGGCGCACAGATCGGAGACGATATCTCCGTAGAGATTTTCCAGCAACAGGATGTCGTACTGGTACGGATTCATCACCAGTTGCATGCAGGTGTTGTCGACGATGTGTTCGCCGTAGGTGATCTCCGGGTATTCCTTCGACACATTGCGCGAGCAGCGAATGAAGAGCCCGTCCGACATCTTCATAATGTTGGCTTTGTGGATGGAATGAATCTTCTTACGCCGGACACGGCGAGCGTACTCGAAGGCAAACCGCGCGATGCGGGTCGAAGCCTTCTCGGTGATGATCTTCAGGCTCTCCACCACACCGGGCACGACTTCGTGCTCGATGCCGGAGTAGAGTCCCTCGGTGTTCTCGCGCACCACGATGAGATCGATGCCCTGATAGCGGGAGAGCACGGCCGGGAGGCTGCGAATGGGGCGGAAGTTGGCGAACAGCTCAAACTTCCTGCGCAGCGCGACATTGATGCTGGAGAATCCACCGCCGACGGGCGTGGTGATCGGGCCCTTCAGGCCAACTTTGGTGCGCTCGATGGACTCGATCAGCTCTTTGGGAATGTATTCGTGGTATTTCTCATACGCTTCCGCGCCGGCGGCGTAGCGCTCCCAATCGAACTTCACGCCGGTGGCTTCCAATATGCGGACGGTGGCGTTGATAACTTCGGGACCGATGCCGTCGCCGGGGATAAGGGTAACTGTGTGTGCCATGTTTTTTGAGTTGTCGGTTGTCAGTTCTCAGTTGTCAGTAAACCAGTTGCCAGCGATCGGTTTGTCAGCACGCAGTTGTTAACTCCCAGTGTTGAATAGCCACGGTTGCCGACCAACACTGACAACTCGTCTTCTAGAACTGACAACCGACAACTGACAACTGATCACTTGCCCTTAACAGGCGGGTGCTCTTTGGTGTCCAATAAATCCTTCAGCTCCGACATGAACTCGCCGACATCTTTGAAGTCGAGATAGACCGAGGCGAAGCGCACATAAGCAACCTTGTCGATGCGCTTCAGGCGATTCATGATGAGCTCGCCGATCTCGCTGGTCTTGCGCTCGCGCTCGGGCGAATCGATGACGAAGCCTTCCGCGTCGTTGACGATCTGCTCCAGCTTGCCCATGGAGACGGGCCGCTTCTCGCACGCCCGCAGCAACCCGGCCAGGACTTTCTGCCGCTCGAACTTCTCGCGTCGCCCGTCCTTTTTCACCACCATGTAGGGAATTTCGTCGATGCGCTCGTAGGTGGTGAAGCGCCTCTCGCACTTCAGACACTCGCGGCGGCGGCGAATGGATTCGCCCTCTTTGCTCTCGCGCGAGTCGACTACCTTGTCATTTTCAAAGCCGCAGAACGGACACTTCATGATCGGAGGAACCGGGCACAAACCCGAAAGCTCGATTCTAGCAGGGGGAGTTGTACGAGCGTGGCCTGGACGCGGTAAAGGCCGGCTGCGCAGCGAGTTCGGGCGAGCTGAGAGGAACACTGTGCTTCGGATTCAGGCAACAGCCATTGGGGATGGCCGAAGTGAACCATACGGCACAACACCTTTGCGCTATTGCAATTTACACGACTAAAAGATCAAGATGATCGCTTCGAGCCGCGGGAGCGATGCTGAGATACTCGTTCGAGTTCACTGTCTCTCAGTTCCCCGGTTCAGGCCCCCGCCAAACGCTGTCTATCCTCAACCCATGCTGTTTTTGGGAGGCGATATGTCTTTGGCTACTCTTCGCCGTTTCCTTCTGAGCCAAACCGTCGGCAGCATGCTGATCGGCTCGCTAGCGCTCTTCGGCCTGGTACACCTCGCGAGGGCACAGGAGAGCTTTTTGGTCACGACCGACGACAACAGATTTAGCGTCTTTGATCTGGCAACCTACCAGCTTCAGAAGACCATGACAGCAGGTTACTTCACTCACTCGGTCATCGTAGGCGCTAATCCGCGATTGGCGTTTCTGTCCGCGAATACGGAGCCGATGAGTGTCGTCGATCTGACAATCGGCCGGGAGATCAAGAAGATTCCTAATGTCTGGGGCGTCTCGGCCACGCTGACAGATGATGGAAAGAGCGTGCTTGTGTGGGATTTCGAGAATTCTACTCTCGACATCGTTGATGTGGCGTCTCTCACGGTGACGAAGAGAGTGAATTTAGTCCCAGCCATGGGATCCCAAGCAGGAGTCGGGGGCACCGTTGTTCAACTTGGGAACAAGGCATTCTTGGCGCCTGTGTACCTCATTTACAGCCCGAATAACAATTATGTCACAGGTGTTGTCGACTTATCGACCTTCGAGGTCACGGCGATACCCTTGCCGTTTAATAACAGCAACTATTTCTACTACGTCGGCTGGACAGGCAACGCCGCTGCTACACCCGATGGGAAGTATGTAGCGATGGTGTTGGAGGCCGAGAATGGTCAGGGAGAAATACCCGAACTGCTTCTTATTAATACCTCCACATACGAAGTGCTTTCGCAAATGCTCACGGTGGATTACCCAGATGCCATCGTGGTGACACCTAACCGGAACGATCCATCAAAGTATTTCGGATATATAACTGGATTTGACGATCAAAGCTATAACCAGGTTGCTGCCGTTGTAGACTTTCGCCCTGGCTCACAGACGTATGGACAAGTTCTTCCGAACACTACCGTTCAATTGCCTAATTTCTATCGCGATAATTATGGAAGTGGGCTTGCGATCAACTCGGACGGAAGCAAGCTTGTTATCGCGGGTGATGGGTCAGCAGCAGTTTGGGCCGAACCTGCTTGTGCTCGACACCGGAAAGATGCTCACCGATCCCACGAATGCCATTATCGACAGCCAAATAGTTGTTGGAGGCGCGAACACCTACGGACTTGGTATCGGAATCGTTAATTTGACTCCCCCCAACTCGGCTCCGACCGTCACTGGAGTACAAGGTGACGTAACCAATGACAAAGCAACTGAGATCACTGTGACGGGCACGAACTTTATGGATGGCGCGCTGGTTCGTATCGGTGGAATTCCGTTCCTTCCTGCAAGCGTTGACAATGGCAATAGTTTGCGCGTGACGGTGCCCATTAATGCGCCCGCCGATCCGGGGATCGACGTCATCGTGACCAACCCAGAGACAAACAATGGCCTGGACCAGCAGTACCAGAGCGGGCTGCTGGCCGGGCAACTGAAAATCGGGCTTAACCCCGCCTTTCAGCCTCAGCAGCAATTTGCATCCCTGAATTTCAGCGGGTATGGCACGGTACGGACGTTCGACCTCAAACAACGGGCGATGACCACTTTCTCCCCACCCCCAGTGCTGCCCGGAGTTAACGCAATCGAATTCACTTCGGATGGCGCCGACTTATTCGGAGCCGATCCCATCCATCTCTGGGCGTGGAACACCGCGACGGGACAGCTGCGAGGGAATTACCTTTACGTGCCGAGCGGCTTACCCCGTCGCCGGCCTTTGGCGCCCTCGACTGACCCGCTCACTGGTAAGCCCGTGGTTTATACTGCCACGCGCGACACCGTCGGTCAAGATCACGACCTTCTACTAGACGTCATTGATGCCGACCCTCAGTCGCCGACATTCAATACGATACTGAGGCAAATTCCTGCTGGTTCAGGCTATTATTCGCCCTCCATCTGGGCGGTAGTTTCTAAGCCTGACGGCAAGTATGTTTACGTTTGGTTTACCTATTACAGCTCCGGTAGTGAGACTCACCTGGCAATCTACGACACGGTCCATAGCACCGCGACGGTTGTGTCTACCGATCGCTTCAACTTACAAACGAGTCAGTATCAGCCGACGATCTCGCCTGACGGGAAATGGCTTGTCCTGATGGGGTTTGCGTCCCGCGGTAATCAGCCTTATCAGCTCAAAGTTCTGGATATCGGGACCGATCCCAATAATCCGCGACTCGTGGGCTTGATTACTCCGCCACGCATGCGGGGAGATACCTATTTTGATATACGCAGCTACGTAATAGCGGGCAATCACTTGTTTGCTCTTGGACCGATTGACCCAACCATAGTAGCTTTCAACTTCAATCCAGCAAACAATGATTATCGTCCTGATGTTATCTATCATCTCCCGGGAGAGGGCGACTATGTGTATTCCCCACTGGCCGCTTCGCCTGACGGGAAATACATCTACGCTGCAATTGAGGACGACAGTCTGATTGCCATATTGGACGCGGACGAGCTCGCACACAACCAAGACCCGCTTGTCACGACGATTGCCGATTCCGACAGTGCGCACTATTTGGCAGTAAGTCCGGTGCCGCCACCGGCCAAACTGGCGCCCAAGACGCTGCGTCAGAAGGCGCCGACATCACGGGCAGCTCGAGACGTCAGGCGCGTACCGACACAATGAGGTGCGGAGAAGGAATGTGCTCGGAAGGCCGGACCCGCGCTTATTCCAGCTCTTCCGGCATGATCCCGATGTTCTTCTCGCCCGCGGCCTTGCGCTCCCGGTAGTTCTTCAGCCAGGCTTCCCAGCTTTTTCCGGCGGCCATGTCGCGTCCGCTGAAAACCAGCGCGGCGATGTCGGAGTACGGAATCGCCAGCTTCTGGTGTAAGTCCTTGGGGATGAGACGTACGGCAGAGTCAGCCAGCGTCTTGCCGCTGCGGCGGTCGAAGATGTAGCCCTCGACCTTCGATCCGTCTTTGCGCGTAATGGTCACATCGCCGCGGTAATCGAATGCCTTCTCCAGCGCCTCGCGCAGGTCTTCTTCCGACGCGAGCTCCGGAATCCAGCCTTCGATCTGTTCGCGTTCGTGGCCGGGGACGGCCTCGCCGTTCATCTCGTTGTGCGTGCGCTGCGGTTCGGACATTTCACTATTCCACCACATTCCTCGATCCTGGCGCATTGACAGGCTGCCGTACTAAGTGATATGGCTAGCCATATGAAGACGACCATCCATATTGCTGACAGTCTGTTGCAGCAGGCCCGCCGGGTGGCGCAGCGGGAAAATACCACGCTCAAGGCGCTGGTGGAACAAGGGTTGCGGCGCACTCTCGCCGAGCGCACAAGCCGTGGCGGGTTTCGTCTGCGTAAGGCGACGTTCAAGGGCAAGGGGCTGCAACGTGCTTTCGCCGGGGCCTCCTGGGAAGCGATTCGCGAGGCGAGCTACGAGGGCCGCGGCGCATGATCGCCGTTGACACCAACGTTCTGGTATATGCCCACCGTGAAGACTCAGCCTGGCACGATGCCGCGTATGGCTGTGTTGGGAGCCTGGCGGAGCAACGCGATCCCTGGGCCATTCCCTGGCCGTGCATTCACGAGTTCCTGGCGATCGTGACCCACCCCCGTATCTATAATCCTCCGACGCCTCTGGCAACTGCGCTGGACCAGGTGCAGGCCTGGCTCGAATCGCCGAGTCTGGTCCTCATTGCTGAAACTGAAGAGTACTGGCAGAGGCTCGAACGCGTCCTTCGCTCGGCTCGTTCTTCGGGGCCGAGAATCCATGATGCAAGGATTGCAGCCCTCTGCCTGGAACATGGAATTACAGAGCTCTGGACGGCGGACCGAGACTTCTCCCGCTTTCCCGCGCTCAGGGTCAGGGATCCCCTGGTCGGCTAAGGAATCGCGTCTATCTTCGGCGAAGATACTATCTGCGGTCCAGGAACCTTTCACCACCGAGGCACAGAGGACACGGAGGACACGGAGAAAATAACTTCAAACCGCGCCTCAGGTGTATTACTTTCTTCAAACCAGGCCAAGGTTGCGTTGGATCGTCTTGATGACCGAGTCCATGCTGCCTGACAGCACTTGTTTGGAGAGGCTGAGCGTATATCCGGCCGCCGTGTGCAGCGGCACATGCGAAGGCAGCGACAAGGCGAAGGGATCGATGAGGGCATCGACCACCACCGGGCCGCCCTTATGCGCCAGCGCCTCGGCCAATGCATCCTTCACATCGCCCGGGTCTTCGAGGCGTATGCCTTTCGCCCCCATGGCTTCGGCCACAGCGGCGAAGTTGGGATTCTTGAATTCCGTGCCGAAGGGAATCAGCCCCGCCTCCTGCTGCTCGATGTCGACAAATTTGAGCGCGCCATTATTTAGGATGATCTGAACCACCGGCGTCTTGCGCTCCACCTGGGTCAGTAGATCGCCCATGGCGAGCATAGTAAAGCCGCCGTCTCCGCAGAGGGCGATGGTCTGCCGGCCGGGATAAGCCAACTGTGCGCCGAAGGCATTGGGCGCGGCATTCGCCATGGAAGCCCAGGAGAACGACCCGAAAAGCCGGCGTTGCGCCGAACCGCGGACGTGCCGCGCCAGCCAGATACATGCCGTGCCGGTGTCGGCGAAAAACATGGCATCGTCTGCCGCCAGCTTGCAGAGCGTGGCTGCGAGGAATTCCGGCCTGATCGGTTTGAGATCGGGTCCCTTATCGACGTAATGATTGAGCAAGTCGTAGAAATCGCGCGTCTCAGTGAGATACTTCTCCAGAAATTCGCCGTCGTTTCTCTCGCCCACCTTGGGCAGCAACGCGCTCAGGGTCGCCTTCACGTCGCCCACCAGCGCCAGATCGACCGGAGTGCGCCGCCCAATGTGCTTCGGCTCGCGATCAATCTGGATCTTCTTGACGTTGTCGCCCGGCAGGAACTCGGAGAAAGGGAAGTCCGTGCCCAGCAGCAATAAAAGGTCTGCGCCGTTAATGGCGCTATAGGCGCCGCCATATCCAAGCAGCCCGGTCATGCCCACCGCATTCGGGTTGTCGTGTTCCAGCCACTGCTTGCCGCGGAAGGAGTATCCGACCGGCGCTTTCAGCTTGCCCGCCAGAGCAATGACCTCGTCGTGGGCGTCGCGACAGCCATCGCCGCCAAAGATGGCTACGTTTTTCGCATCCCGGATCATCGCCGCCAGCCTGTCAACATCGGCATCGGACGGCCGGAGCACCGGCATAACGCCCACCGCACAATCGCGAACCTCGAAGGGCGCGGGCGAGGCTGCCACGTCGCCCGGAAGGGAAATCGCGGTAGGCCCGCGGTCGGCCAAGGCGGTGAGGATCGCCGTATCGAATACCGCTCGCGCTTGTATGGGATTTACCACGCGGCCAACATACAGGCATGCGGACTCGAAAAACTTGTATGGGTTCAGCTCCTCCAGCGCGCAAGTATCGATCAGACTGGTTTCCACGTCGCCGGCAATAGCGATGATGGGTGCGCCTTCTTTTCTTGCGTCCATCAGCCCATTAAATAAGTGTGTGACGCCCGGACCTGCGGTGCCACAAACGGCCACCGGCCGGCCCGTCATGTAGGCGTCGGCGACCGCCGCAAAAACGCCATACTCTTCGTGGCGCACGTGGACAAAATCGATGTTTCCATTCCGGCGAAGCGCGTCAATCACGGGATTCAGCGCGTCGCCGATGATCCCGTAGCAGCGTTTAACACCAGCCTTCTCCAGCGACTTCCACAGCGCATCAGCTACGTTTCCTGCCATTGAATACCTCCGACTCCCAACCGAGCGTCCCGGTGGCAAATAGGAATGATTAGTCTAGCGTGTGCCTGGGATAAGACTTTCCCCAGGATGTCCTGGCCGCGCAAGCGATTCATGAAAAACCCGTGCGATGCTGCAGATTGCAGGGTTTTCCGTCCGGCCCCTGCCAAGACAGATCATCACGGAGGCAAGGAGGACACCGGGAAATCGATTTCAAACCCCTCCGTGGCTGGTGATGAGTTTCCTTTCGCCAGGGAGGTCTTATCACGGAAGACACGAAGACCCGCACACTCCGTCCTATTGTTGCATGAACGGGTTTCTCGGCCGAGTGGATGCAGGAGCCGATGCGATCAAGGGCCTTGCGCCAGGCCATTCTTGCGTTTTAGAGACAATGCGACCCAGTGTCGCTGCTCCTTACGCCAGGCCTGAATCATAAGCCGGTATGTGCCGCTTCCCGTGGGGACGAGGCTATAATCCGTGGGATGACGCAACTGACGCTGCCTGTCGTGATGGAGGCCGACGCGGATGGATGCTTCGTGTCCTGTCCGTCGCTGCAAGGCTGCCACAGCCAAGGCGACAGCCACGAGGAGGCGGTGGAGAACATCAAGGATGCCACTCGGTTGCACGTCGAAGACCGCCTTGCCGATGGGGAAAAAATTCCCGCCCTTGTGTCGGTCAGTCTGTCCGTGGTTGAAGTCGCTCTTGCTGATCTCGATAAGGAATTTCCTCAGGCACCGCGCCAGCTGGCCGCCAAAGTTCGATCTTGCCGGGTTTCAATCTTGCCAACTGCTGAAAGGACTGGGGTTTTTCGTTGCCGTCTGCGTCTAAGAAGAATATCTCCACGAGAAAAAAGACAAAGAGGTTGTCTGCCAGATACGCAGATACTGCCTCCTCGTTCAAAACTATGGGAACCCGCGTTACATATCCGAAGGAGCGGGCTGGCGGATGCGGAGGCAGCGTCAGGTTTTCTGTGACTTCGTATGACCGTGGCTGAGTGTTCATTCCCATCAAGCCGACGTTAGTTATAACGCGGCGGAGCGTAATTGGTAGATTACTATTGTTAAAAACCTCGAAAGTGCAGTCGATGGTGCGGGTCACGTTCGCGAGCTTACTGTCTTCCTCATGGAGTTCCTCCTCCTCGTCTCCGTCAACCCTCCACCCTGCTATGTCGACCCATTGCTGTTGCGAAAAGTTGAGCAGGCGGGTCTGTCGCTCTATCGTTTTCCATGTCACGTTCAGTAGCCACACTTGCAGGAACCCGACCACGACTAGAAGCGCCGTGAATACCACGGTCCCCAATCGAAAACATAATTTACTAGGGCTTTCGTCTCGGTATTTTGAATAATTAAGCCGAAAGCTAGCCAAGTGCATGTTGAGAGTAGGTTCATAGCACACGAAATTATGATGTGGCCAGGTTTCCGATCCTCAATAGCCGCCTTTGCGGACAGGATGCTAGCAAACAGCCTTGTCGCCAGGCGAAGTGGGCTCGGGGATCAATATAACCAGCCCACCCAAGGTCTCCACTAGCCCGCGAAGGTCTTGTTAAAAGCTAAGAGCTAAAGATCCCAAGACTCTGTGCACTCCTGTCTCTGTGGTGAATACTCTTAGTCTACTGGCCCTATCTGCACCAGCGGATTCACGCTGTGCACCGGGCGATACTCCTCGCTGAGCATCTCGGCGGCTTCCGGGTCTTGATACTTGCTTGAGAACGTCGCGCGCACGGTTCCCATGAAACCCTTCCATGAACCGAACGTATCGTTCACCGCCGAAGCCTCATATCCGCTGTGCACCATGCAATTCGCGCACTTCGGATTGCCCGACTCATAACCGTACTTGTGCCATTCCGTCGCCTGCATCAGCTCTTCGAAGGTATCGGCATAACCGTCCTGTAGCAGGTAGCAGGGCTTCTGCCAGCCGAAGAGGTTGAACGTCGGCATGCCCCACGGTGTACAGGGATAATCGCGTTTGCCCATCAGGAATTCGAGGAACAGCGGCGACTGGTTGAAGACCCAGCGCTTCTTACGATTCGACAGCATGGCGCGGAACAGGCGCCGCGTGCGATCGCGTCCCAGGAAGTGCTGCTGGTCCGGGGCCTTATCGTACGAGTAACCCGGCGAGAGCATCATGCCCTCCACGCCCAGCTCCATCATCTCGTCGAAGAAGGCGCGCACGCTATTGGGATCGGCGCCGTCGAAGAGCGTGGTGTTGGTGGTGACCCGGAAGCCGCGCGCGACCGCTTCGCGCATGCCTTCCAGCGCCTTGTCGTATCCGCCTTCCAGGCACACCGAGAAGTCGTGGTGCTCGCGCTGGCCGTCCACGTGAACCGAGAACGTCAGGTACTTGCTGGGCTTGAACAGGTCGATCTTCTGCTTCAGCAGCAGCGCGTTAGTGCACAAGTAGATGTACTTCTTGCGCGCGACGAGCCCTTCGACAATCTTGTCGATCTCAGGGTGCAAGAGCGGCTCACCGCCGGGGATGGACACCATGGGAGCGCCGCATTCCTCGACCGCGCGCATGCATTCGTCGGCCGAAAGGTGCTGCCGCAACACGTGGCCGGGGTATTGGATTTTGCCGCATCCGGCGCACGCCAGATTGCAGCGGAACAGCGGCTCCAGCATCAGGACCAGCGGATAGCGCTTGCGCCCCTTGACGCGCTGCTTCAGGACGTAGGAAGCAACAGTCCACATCTGCGAAATCGGTACACCCATACTTTGCGGCACTCCTGCGAAGCTTCGTGTTGCAATTACCGGCGGGGATCGAAGGAGCCCGACGGAACGAACGAGAACACGAACTCCCATTCGCATTCTTCATGAACTCCCGGCGGATGTCAACGGCGCATCGGCCTGGTGCTCTGGGCTTGGCTTCGAATCGAAACTATGACATCCATCGTCCGTTGCCCCATCCCAGGCATAATTCGCGCTAAGTCGCTGAAAATAAATGGAAACAATGGCATGTTAGACACGACCGAAGGTCGTGTCGTGACGCGGATCCTCGCAAACCGCAACCTCATGCGGCACGGCCCGAAACCCCGCGCTGACTCGATACCCAACGCCATCCTGCGTGTACAATGCGGCGATGCAAAAGCAGAGCCCCCTCGCGTCGCTGGCCGCCTTTGTGATCCTGCTCGCTGCGTGCAGCGCGGCCGCGAAAGACCAGTTCACGCCCGTCGTCGCCTCGACGCTGACCTCGAGCGTTACGCCGGTCGTCGGCACCGATGGCCAGCAGCATCTTGTCTATGAACTGGTCATCACCAACACGAACCCGACCCGGGCGACGCTGAACAAGATCAGCGTGCTGGATGCGTCCAACCCGGACAAGGTGATCGCAACTTTCGAAGGCGACGCGCTGCTTGCGCGCTTGCGCCCGGCGATTGCGCCACCGGTGAAGAATGCCAACATCGAGCAGAGCACCACGCGCCTGTTCCTTATCGACATTGCGCTGCCCGCCAGTGAACCGATCGCGTCGCGCCTGATTCATCGCTTCGATTTGCTGGGCGGTCCCTCGCCCGCGCCGCAGCCCGCCGAGCCGCTGAGTTATGTCGCCGCTACCATACAAGTCTCGCGCGCGTTGCGCGTGATTGGCCCGCCGCTGAAAGGCAATCTCTGGGTTGCGACCAATGGCTGTTGCGGGGCGGGTTCGGTCCACCGCGGCGCAGGGCTGGCCGTCAATGGCGGCATCTATTTCGCGCAGCGCTTCGCCATCGACTGGATGCAGTTGGATGACGGCGGCCGTTTCGTTCGGGGCGACGCGTCGGACGTGCACAACTATACGTCCTACGGCGCCGACGTTATCGCGGTCGCCGATGGCACGGTGGTCGACGCGCTGAACAATCTCGACGATCAGAAGCCCGGCCAACTGCCCGACCCGAAGACGATCACGGTAGAGAACGTCGATGGCAATCACGTCGTCCTGGATCTGGGCGGCGGTGCCTACGCTTTCTACGCCCACATGATCAAGGACTCGGTCGTGGTGCACAAGGGCGAGCATGTGAAACGCGGGCAACTGCTGGGCAAGCTGGGCAACAGCGGAAACACCTCCGCCCCGCACCTGCATTTTCACTTGATGGACGGCCCGTCCGTTCTGGGATCGCAGGGCATTCCTTACGAGATCGACTCGTTCGCCCTGAATGGTGAAGTTCCCCGCGCGCAATTTGATGCCGCTCCGGGAGTGGAAGGCGACTGGAGCGAAGGCTTCGCCACCAAGCCCAGCCCGAGAAAGAAGGAGTATCCGCTGGATTTGAACGTTGTGAACTTCTAACAATCTGATCCCTTTTCTGCAAAACCTCCGGCTCAACGGTCTGATCGTCGTTTTGGTGGGAAGATGGCCAGCTGCTAGTCACCTTCGTGGTCTTGACATTGCCGTTGTGTTAAAGGATAGTTGCAGCGCTACCAAGTCTCCCCGAGAGTTTCGCAATAGTTCCGCACTGTGCTACTAGCAGTGGAATTATAAAATGATGGGTGACCGACCATCCTCATCGGGGTCGCATTATCGATCGTACGGTAGAAGTTTCCTTAGGCATGCGGCGCGCGCTGCACTCCCGATGGAGTGCTTGGTGCCTTTTCCCCAAAAACTTATCGACCGAGGCGGAAGTAAACTCCTATCCACTCGTAGGGAGCTCGTATGGAGAGCCGAAAAGAAAGTACAAGAGTACTTCTCTTCTGGACGGCAGCGCTCGTGATCTTGGCTGCGCAGCCCGGCTGGAGCCAATGGAAGGTACTGAACGGGCCATATGCTCAGTGCACCATCGGCCCAACCAACCCGTACCTTCTGGGCACCGGCTTGGCCACGCTGCCCGACGGCAGAGTTCTCATCTCGACACCGAAGGGCCTCTTCTGGTATCCCGGGTTGCCCTCGGCCCCAGGCCAATGTCCAACCACGGCACCCTTTTTATTGAAGAGCGACCAGTACGGCAGGCTCACGATAGGACTGGACGGGAACGTTTACGCCCTGAATGCCACCAACGGCAAGGTAAACATAGTCAGGGTCAACCTCAATAGCGTGGTGGATAACGACACGACCCTGGTCTCCGACACGAACGGCTTGGATATGACGCTGGACCCCTACACCGGCGATCTATATTTCACCGCTGATGACGATACCATTTACCGGGTAGCGAATCCCACTACTTGCTATCCTGCATGCAAGAGTGAACAATGGACGACCGTGTCCATGGCCGCATTCGATGGCTTGGCATGGTCCTGCGACGGCAAGTACCTTTTTGCTGCCGATCAAAATACCAATGAGCTTTACCGGTTTGATCGCCAGAAAGGGTATATCAGCGCGAACATACCTGGTGGGCCAGACGGTGTTGCGGTTGGCGCTGCTGGCACACCGCTTGGAGGATACGTCTTCACCAACAACCACGATGGCACGGTAACCAGACTCAATTTGGCATTAACCAGTCAGTTCAACATTGTCTCAGGCGGGGCTCGCGGTGATTTCCTTTTCGTGGACGGCCAGGGAAGCCTCGTCGCAGTGCAAGGCCAGTCGGACGAGCATCTGCAACGACTCTTCTCCACCATCGGCGGTCAGTGGGTCAAGCCTGGCGCAAGCCTCTGCTCGACGTTGGGTTGCGGTGCGCGGGCCGTAACGACGAATCAGATTGACCGTCCGCCCTGCTTTGATTTCGACGAAAGCGTGTTCGCTAACCTGGTGGTAACCCTTTCGCAAACCGCCTGCGGCACTTGTGAAACTTGTTACACGCTCAACCAGTCACGCAGCAGCCTTATCGCCTTGTTGAACTTTTTGGATCCGCCCAAGACTTGTCTCGACGGCCTCAAGGCTGCCGCCAACGCGCTCTACAATTCCTGTCCCTGTAACCCCAACGTGAATGCCTGTGCGGTTCCTTGTACCACCTGTAACAATTGGCAGACGGAGTTATGGATGCACCCAGCGGTCGCTAGAGAAGAATCTGCACTTGGCGTTAATCTGGACTCTTACGATCCGGAACTCAAGGTGTTCCTGACTGAGGTGTCACGGAAGTAGGGCTTGCGACGGTTGTTGCAAGCAGAGGGATCAGGGATGACAAGGGAGCGCTTACCCAGGACTTCCAGCCTGGCCTGAGTGCAGACGAATAATCCTGCGCTATGGGATCGTTTCGCTCTTCGAGCTTGGCTTCGTCGCGGCCGCATCGATCCGAGGCATGAATAAAACCCCTCGGGCCGCCTCC
>CAWAKG010000036.1:0-35996 GCA_963782505.1 uncultured Acidobacteriaceae bacterium
GACATACACGCCTTCGAGCGCCAGAGCTGCGGTATTGCTGGTGCGAATGCCGTGCTTGTTCTCCGGCTTGTCGTGAGTGAAGCCGGGCGCGCCCGCCTCAACCACGAACCAGCTTGGCCCGCCGGGTGCGTTCGCCAGAATGCTGTAGGCATCGGCGATGCCGCCGTTGCTGATCCACTGCTTCAGCCCGCTGATCTTGTAGCCGATGATCTTGTCGCCATCCATGACGCGCTCGGCCGTGGTCTTCAACGAGCCCAGGTCGCTACCCGCATCCGGTTCAGTGGCGCCATAGGCGAACAGGATTCCCTCGTCGGCAATCTTTCCCAGCCACAGCTTCTTCTGCTCAGCTGTAGCGCCGACCGTAATAGGATCGCTGCCCAGAAAGGTCGCCAGCACCGAGGTTGCGATGCCGAGGTCGATGACCGCCATGGCTTCGCAGATGCAGTACACATCGAAGGCGCCGCCGCCCATGCCACCGCAGTCCTCGGGCACAAACAGGAGCTGGATACCCAGCTTGTCGGGGCTGCACATATCGCGCACGATGTCGATCGGACATTCATCGCGCTCGTCCAGCTCGATCCGCACCTCGTCCGGCAGGCGCTTCTTGCCGAACTCCTTCAGCGACTTCAAACTCAACTTCAGCGTCTTCTTGCTAATCATCGGTGTGCCTCGTTATGACTATGCTTTCGCAGTAACGGCTTCGCGCACCTTCTCGGTCAGCGCGGGCATGAACTCCAAAATGTCGTCGACAATGCCGACATCGGCGACCTGGAAGATGGGAGCTTTCGGGTTCTTGTTGACGGCGACGATGAACGGATTGCCCTTGAGTCCGGCCAGGTGCTGGAACGATCCGCTGATGCCCAGCGCCATGTAGACCTTCGGCTTCACCGTCTTGCCGGAGGAGCCAACCTGCCGTGACTTCTCCAGCCATTTGGCGTCGACCACCGGACGCGAACAGCTCACCGCAGCTCCCAGCGCGTCGGCAAGCTCCTGCGCGATGGCAACGTTGTCCTGCTCCTGGATGCCGCGGCCGATGGAGACCAGGACCGCATGTTTGGTGATGTCCACATCACCCGACTCAGCCACCTGAGTCTCGAGGTAGCGGCGGCGCGTGGTGACGCTGCCGACCTCGGCGGATTTGTCGACTATCTGGCCGGCTGCTGCGACTGGTTCAGACTTGAACGCGCCGGGGCGGACGTTGATCACTGCGCCCGTCGAAGTGTCGCAACTCGCGTGAGCGCTGATCTGCCCGCCAAACTCCTGGCGCACGGCGATTAGGCGGCTGCCGTCCATGTTGATATCGAGCACGTCGGGCACGTACGCCGCGTTCAGCTTTATAGAGAACCCCGGCGACAGGTCGATGCCGAAGTGGTCATGCGCAACCAGCACCACGCTTCCGGCGGGAACGACTTTCACCAGCACCTGGCGAATGACTTCCGCATTCGGGTAGGCGAGCGCTTCGTTCGAGATTTTCCAGATCTCGCTGTAGCTGACTCGCAGAGACTCGCAGACCGCATCGAGTTCGCTACCGAATCCGGTGACGATCGCGACGGGAGCTGCAGCGGCGTCGATCTTCCTGGCTGCCGCGATCAATTCAAGTGCGGTATCGTCGGCCACTCCGGCCTTGTGGGTGATGTAAGCGAATATGCGGCTCATGCCTGCAACCCTCCCTTGCTCTTCATCAACTCGATCAGTCTGTCGATAACCTCTTTCCGGTCTCCGGTGAGCATCTCGGCCCCTTTGCCCAGCACGGGAACGAAGTAGTCAAGCCGCTTCACCTTCGCGCCGGCTTCGCCCACCGTGCCCTTGTCAACGCCGAGCTCGGAAGCGCCAAACTGCGGAATCTCGACCGACGCGACCTGGCGAATGCCTCGCATTCCGACGTAACGCGGCTCGTTGATGCCGGTCTGGATGGACAGTACGCAGGGCAGATCGATTTCGCTCACCTCTTTATTGCCGCCGGCTATTTCCCGGGTGATCTTCAGCTTGCTGCCGTCGAGCACCTCGATGGCGTTCACCAGCGAGGCAAAGGGATAGTCGAGCAGCGCCGCCAGCATTCCGCCGACTTGCGCGCCGCCATCCTCGGCCTGTACTCCGGTGAGGATGAGGTCGAACTTGTTCTTGTCAACATAGCCCTTCAGGATGGTCGCGATGCCCTTTGCGTCCGAGCGGGTGAAGACCTCATCGGTCAGCAGCACGCCCTGTTTGGCGCCCATCGCCATCTCGCGCCGCAGGACCTCTTCATCCTCTTCGTCGCCCACGGTAACGACCGTGACTTCGCCGCCCACGCGCGCTGTGATTTGCAGCGCCTCTTCGACCGCGTAGTTGTCCCATTCGTTGATCGAGTACACGACGTCTTCGCGCTCGATATCGTTGCCGGCGTCGTTCAACTGGATCTCGTTCTCCGAGGTGTCCGGCACTCTTCGTATGCAAACCAGAATGTTCACCTTCGCTCTCCCTCTTTACTCAATTCACTCCCCATTCACCAACGCAGCTGTCAGCTCGCTGTCGTCATACGTCTTAGGAATGCGCACCAGTTGCTGATCTACCAGTTCCGCCAGGTCGATCGCAGTCATCTTGCCTTCCATGCCTGTAACCTTGATTGCGTCCTCGATGTTCACCATGCAGAACGGACACGCGGTGACAATGACATTTGCGCCCGCCTCGGCGGCCATCTTCACCCGCAACCCGCCCATGCGCTCGTCTTCCTTGGGCTCGTAAAACAACATCAGTCCGCCTCCACCACAGCAGAAGGAGCGGTCGCGGCAACGGCTCATCTCCACTCGCTTCAGTCCAGGAATGGCGTCGAGCACGTCGCGCGGATCGTCGTAAATCTGGTTGTGGCGCCCCAGGTAGCAGGGATCGTGGTAGGCGTAGACCTTCGCTGGGTCATCGACGCCTTTCAGCTTCAGCTTGCCCTGCTTGATCTCTCGCGCAATCGTCTGGCTGATGTGCTCAACCGGGGGCACATCTTTGTAGTCGTGCTTCAGAGCGTTGAAGGCGTGCGGGTCGGCAGTGACAATCCGCTTCGCGCCCGAGTTTTTGATCGCGGCAACGTTCTGCTCGCGCAGGGCCATGAACAGCAGTTCTTCGCCGAAGCGGCGTACCTCGTGGCCGCTGTCCTTCTCCGCCGCGCCCAGGATGCCGAAGTCCTCGCCGGCAGCGTCGAGAATGCGCGCCGTCGCGCGGCCGATCGCCTGAATCCGATCGTCGTACGAGGTAACGCTGTCCACGAAGAACAACGTCTCCGCGGTGTCACCGTCGAGGAGTTTCACCTTGCAGCTCTGCTGAAATTCTTTGTTCTTCGCCCATTCGGCACGCTTCTTCTCCAGCTTGCCGTAAGGATTGCCGCGGCTTTCCAGTGCCTTCAGCGGCTTCTGTAGCGTTTGCGGCACGTTGCCGGCGTCGATCATGCCGCGCCGCAGGTCGACGATCTTGTCGATGTACTCGATCAGCAGCGGGCATTCCTCTTCGCATTGGCCGCAGGTGGTGCAGGACCAGATCTCGTCCTCCGAGTAGATTCCGCCGATCAGCGCATGGCTGTTGTTGGACTTGCCGAAAACCGGGAAGTGCTGGAAGGCGTAGTCCCGGGCCTTGATGCTGATGAATCGCGGCGACAACGGTCGTCCGGCGGCATTCGCCGGGCACTTGTCGGAACATCTGCCGCAGTCCGCGCAGGTGTAGAAGTCGAGGATATGTTTCCAGGTGAAGTCCTCGAAGGTTTTCACCCCAAACGACTTCACCTGGTCGATCTGATCGTCAGCCACGCCCCACCTCACTGGCTTGATGGTGCCGCGGTCGAGCTTGGCGAAGTAGACGTTGAACAGCGAGGTCTCGACGTGGAACTGAATGCCAAACGGCCGGTAGCACAGCAGGAAGTAGAACGCCGAGGCGTGCAACAGCGATGCTCCGGCGTGAACGCCCCAAAGCGCACCGAGCGATATGGAGCCAATCGCGATGTTCAACACCCACGCCAGCGAGAAGATGGCCAGCGTCTCCGCGTGTCCGGGAATCCCAACCGGCTGGCTGGCGGCAAACAGGCTATCGGCGAACATCAGGACCGCGATCAACCCTAATAAGAAGATGGCGTCAACCGGGTGCCCCCTCCCATATCTCGGGGGCACGGCATAGCGGGCGGGCTTCAACACGATGCGTCGCACCGCGGCCACAATCATGCAGATAAAGACTACAGTGGCGGCATAGTCCGTAATCCACGCGTACCACTGCGACAGCGGTCCCGGTACGCTACCTGTTTCGAAGGCCGAGGGCATACCAATTACCAGCAGCGTGAACGATCGCAGGGCGAGGATGATAAAGCCGGAGAAAATCAGCATATGGAGAATGCCGGCGGTCGGAAAGCGAGGATGCTTCCACTGCCCCAGCCAAAACTGCAGGACCTTCCCAAATCGCTCGCGCGGCCGGTCGAAGCGGAAGTCGCGCTCGGCCGCGAGCATCGGTCCGAGGCGTTTCTTCAGGATGTAGCAGAAGAGAGCAACGCCCAGAGCCTGGATGAAGAGGAATAAGATTTGCGCCGGAACGATCCAGTAGCTTGCCTGCGCGGGCGAGAAGACACTTCGCATACCTGCCTGCCTGCCTGCGGGCTGTGACCTCCGCAGGCGGATTACACGAGCTCAGAACACAAGTCGATCACGACGCTGCGGCGCGGTATCCGCAAGCAATCGTCGATGAAGATCTCTGCACCTATGAAAGTTCTGGAGCGCTGTTTCCCAAAGCTGCCTACGGCGCTTCATCAGGAGACAGCAGCCCGGCAAAGCTGTTCCTTGATCGCTCTCGAAGGGGCCTGCCAGCCGGGTGCGACCGCCCCGGCCAACGCTTAACATTTTGCGTTTTCGTGACGGTATAAATCAGTGAGGTGCGCCTTGGAGCTACGTGAGGTCAGTCATGCCGACAGGTGACCTCGGTCACAAGTCGATTGGCGATCGACAGCCGCTGGTCCCCAAGCAGGAGGTATTCTCCAGCCAGCTTTTCGATGATTGCAGCCCTGGCCCGTCGGAACCGGTTACGCATAATCGATCGGGTGGCATTCCAGCCAGTGCTCATCTCGGGTAACTTCCAGGTTCTTCAAGGCGCCATGCGCCATGCTTCCCGCAAGCTCGCGCGTTTTCCAGGTGAAGCCGGCGATGAAGGCGAGGGTTGCCCCAACCGCTCCCACAACAACACTACGCGGGACGCGCGAGCGACGGTTTCCGATGTAGAGTTGCAGCAGCCCTGCGCCAAGTCCGATGGCTGCAAAGGTTAGCGAGGAGCGTGCCGACTCTCCTAGAACGTTGCCAAGAGACTGACCTTTCAGGTACGAACTCGTGCCGTCGCGTAGTCCGCTCACCCCAGAATCGGCGAGCGTCCGCCCGTATCGAAGATAGCTGCCAACCGCGGTTTCGGATTTCATAGCAAGACTCCAGGGCCAGCCACATTGATCCGTACCGTCAGAAGAGCCGGTACGAAACCTGTGCCCTGCTTAATTATGCACACAATCCGCAACCGGCGGGATGTGACCGACCTCGCCCCTGGCTGTGACCAAGAACAAACCTCGCTAAAATAACCGCCCGGTGACTCATGGTAGTCCTCTTTGAGCCGGCTCATTCGAACTGTGAACCGTCGCCCGATATTGGCTGTTAACTCAAGGAATGCAACGTGTATAAAGGTTCTCGTTCGTTCCGTGCGACGAGCCTTGCCTCTCGGCGGTGTGCGCAGCGTCATTTGCCTGGGCGGGGTCGTAAGGCATTGACATTGTTGCTAGCGGCTAAGCAAAAAAACCGGGATCCCACGTGCCTGCTGCCAGACGGACGAGTTCAAAACACGTCACACGCCATGGTTGTTGCGGATGAAGCAGTCGCTCGATGACCTTGGGAATTTCTATTGCCGATGTAGCTGGGTGGATGGGAATCGCAGGACTGAAGAGGGCCTATGAACTATCGCGAAGAATTCCGAGTGAGCCCGGGGTCGAAAGTCAGGCTGGGCGACTTCGACCCCTCATACACGGGAAAGCATGTCTCTGAGGACAAGGCGGCAACCGACATTGAGAAGCATCGTAAGAAGCTGGCGGAGCAACAATACCTGATGTATGCCGAGAAACGGCATTCACTTCTGATCGTTCTACAGGCACTCGATGCAGCGGGCAAGGATGGAACAGTTAACCACGTGATGAGCGCGATGAATCCCCAGGGCACCACGGTCGCGAGCTTCAAAGCCCCGACGGCGCTGGAACTGGAGCACGACTTTCTCTGGCGGGTCCATCAGCACGTTCCGGCGGAGGGCACGGTGGCTATCTTTAATCGCTCTCACTACGAAGACGTGCTGGTGGTTCGAGTGCACAAGCTGGCTCCCAAAGAGGTCTGGTCAGGGCGCTATGAGTTGATCAACGACTTCGAGCGCCTTCTCTGTCGCCAGAACAATACGCACATCATCAAGTTCTTCCTGCACATCAGCAAGGAAGAGCAACTGGAGCGGTTCAAGCAGCGCCTCGACGATCCTGCCCGCAACTGGAAGATCAGCGATAGCGATTACAAGGAGCGCGAGCTCTGGGACGATTACACCAAGGCGTTCGAGGACGTGTTCGCCAAGACCAGTACGAAACACGCCCCCTGGTATATCATCCCCTCCAATCACAAGTGGTTTCGCAACCTTGCAGTTTCGCAGATCGTCGCCGACACCATGGAGGACCTGGGCATGAAGATGCCGAAGCCGACAGTGGATTTGGAGGAGATTCGCAGGGAATATCACGCTGCCGCTGATGCCAAGCCTTCCGAGAAGAGGAAACAGGACGAAGGTTATGACGACGGCAGCAAGCCGGACAAGAGGGGCAAGAGACTGCAGACAAAGAAGTGATCACGCGCCGAGGAAATAGCCGCGCATGACGGCACCCGATTCGTCAGCATCCCGGCTCGGTCTTTTCCGGGGAATCCTCCCGATTCGCCGGCCGCAGGTTTTCAAGGACGCGCTCGCTGGTTTCCAGCTCGCGGCGATGAACATCCCGCAGGCGCTGGGCTATACCAAGATCGCGGGCATGCCCATTGTTACCGGCTTCTATACGCTTCTGTTGCCGCTGCTGGCGTTCGCTACCTTCGGATCCTCTCGCTACCTGGTGGTCTCTGCCGATTCCGCGACGGCGGCGATCCTGGCCGGCGGGCTCGGCAACCTCGCCCCGATTGCCAGCCCGCAATACGTCGAACTCGCAGGTGTCGTTGCCTTACTCACGTCGGCTCTGCTGCTGCTGGCGCGCTTCCTGCGTCTGGGCTTTCTTGCCGATTTCCTTTCGCAAACCGTGTTGGTTGGATTTCTTACCGGCGTGGGCTTTCAGGTTGGCACCGCCGTGCTGGGCGAGATGCTTGGCATCGAGGTGCAGGCGCACAAAACGGTCGGCCAATTTCTCGAAGTCGGTAACAAGCTGTCGCAGGTGCAGCCGCTCGCGCTGGGCTTTTCCGCTGCGGTGCTGGTTGTCGTGCTTGGCCTGCACAGGCTGGC
This sequence comes from uncultured Acidobacteriaceae bacterium, assembly GCA_963782505.1. Taxonomy (GTDB): domain Bacteria; phylum Acidobacteriota; class Terriglobia; order Terriglobales; family Acidobacteriaceae; genus CAVVDY01. The sequence goes on from CAWAKG010000036.1 coordinate 7,483, forward strand.
GCCAAAGGTGCCGGGATCGCTGCTTGCCGTGATAGGAGCCACCGCAGCAAGCGCGGCTTGGGACCTCGCAAAGCATGGCCTCGCTGTGGTTGGGCCGGTCACCGGAGGACTCCCTCGCCTGACCTTTCCCTCGCTGACGTGGCACACAGTACTGACGCTGCTCCCGGTGTCAGCGTCGTGTCTGGTGATGATCGTCGCCCAGAGCGCAGCAACCTCCCGTTACTATGCGGCTCGTCATCACCAGGGACTCGATGAAGACGCCGACTTGCTGGGACTCTCGGCTGCCAACGCCGCTGCCGCTTTGAGCGGGACGTTCGTCGTCGATGGCAGTCCCACGCAGACCGCCATGGTGGAGAGCTCAGGTGGGCAGAGCCAGTTGGCGCAGGTGTTGACAGCCGTGGTGGTGGCCTTGGTCCTGCTCTTCCTCACCGGGCCGTTGCAGTACCTTCCGCGTTGCGTACTGGGAGCCGTCGTCTTCGGCATTGCCGTTCGTCTCGTTGATCTGCGCAGCCTGCGTGAGATTCGACGCGAAAGTCCCGGTGAATATTTTCTCGCTCTCATCACGGCTGCTGTCGTCGTCGTGATTGGTGTGGAGCAGGGCATCGTCATCGCCATGGTGCTCTCGCTGCTGCGCATTGTGAAACACAGCTACCGGCCGCTGACAGGCGTTATGGTGGTTGGCGAGAATGGCCAGTGGGAGCTGCACCCCGTGGGTTCCGGAGAGATCACCGAGCCGGGAATCGTGCTGTATCGCTTCGGTGCGGCGTTGTTCTACGCCAATGTCGGAAGGTTCGCGGAAGAGATCCTGGACCTGACCCGGGACGGCTCCGCCAAAGTGCGCTGGCTGATCGTGGATGCCGAGGCCATCACCAACCTTGATTACACCGCAGCCCGCGCGCTGCGAGCACTGCTGAAGCAGTTATCGCAGGACCACTTCGAGCTCGCCTTTGCGCGTGTGGCGCCTTCGCTGCACGCTGACCTGATTCGGCATCACGTGGTGGATATCATCGGCCCGCAGCATGTCTTTGCCCGGTTGCATGACGCTCTGGCCGCTGCAGAGAAACAGGATTAATGCTGCAACTTGAGCACGAAACCCCACAAGGGCTATAGCCGCAGCCGCTGAATCACCAGGACTTCAGCAAGTCAGGCAAAACGGCGGCGTCTCTGGTAGGCGGCAACTTTCAATCTGTTGCCGCAAATATTCATACTGCACCACCGGCGATCCTTCCTTGCCGGTGTAGTAGAAGTGAACGACGCAGGATTCCGATTCGCATTTGCGAATGCGGGATGGGGTCTACCTCGGAGCCGAGTGTGCAGCTTCGAATATGCAGGCAGTGACGCGAAGGAAGGGAATCGTGAGCGCGGGCGGATCCTCCTGGTCACGGGTGCGGTTCCCTGAAGCACGTGTTGGGTAATGTACGGTGTCTGGATCTGACTTCATGCCCCTGGAGCTGAGAATGCAAGTCGAAGCCAACTGTCATATAGAAGTCAATCAAAATGCCATCCTGGGTCTTTGGCTAGTAAGGTTTTGCCGGAGCGAAGCACAACTGTGATATAGTTCTTGCTAGACGCTTTTGGCTACGGCCGCTTGCAAGCGACATCCGATCCGCAATTCGATCTGATTCCCGCCTTCCCTGCTTCCGTGTCGTTCAGCGACGAATAAAAACTAGAGTGGCCTCAGCCGTATCTTCGCGACTCGCCCGTCATGAACCACCTAAAGAAGTGCGCTAACCGCGCTTCACCGGGTACCCACTGTCGGACTTCCTCGCGAGACGCCTCTCCAAGAAAGAAAAATCCGTTTGACACAATTCAAGAACATGCCCTTGTCTGCTGGGCTCCAGCAGAAGCTGGCACAATTCCATTTCATCACCCCGACGCCGGTGCAGGCGTCCGCGATACCTCCCGCGCTGGAAGGTAAAGACATACTTGCCACGGCGCAAACCGGCACTGGCAAAACGCTGGCTTTTCTGATCCCGATTATCGAACAGCTCGCAGCCAGGGCTGCGGCGCGCCAGGTATCCGCGCTGATCCTGGTGCCCACGCGTGAACTGGCGATGCAGGTCCACGAGCAGTACGCAAAGCTGCAGGATGGCAACGTTCCTCCCGCCGCGCTGGTGATTGGCGGCATGAGCGAACAAAAGCAGATCCAGGCCATCCGCAAGGGGGCGAGCGTGGTTGTTGCGACCCCCGGACGGCTGGAGGACTATCTGCGCCGCAAGCTGATCGACCTGCGCCAGGTGAAGATCCTGGTTCTGGACGAAGCCGACCGTATGCTCGACATGGGTTTTCTACCGGCAATTCGCCGCATCGTAGCGGCGCTGCCGCGCCAGCGCCAGACCCTGTGCTTTTCTGCCACGTTGGAAGCCTCGGTCGCCAAGCTGGTGAACGACTACATGAGCAATCCGGTTCGCGTGGCTCTTGGGTCCGTCTCTAAGCCGGCCGACACGGTTGAGCTGCAGGCCTTTGAGATTCCGCAGGCCGAGAAGGCTGACGTTCTGCGCCAACTTCTGTACTCGGAGAAGGGACAGACGCTGATCTTTGCTCGAACCAAACGCGGAACCGAACGCCTGGCCAAGAACCTGGTGCGCGACGGCTTTGCCACGGCCATGATCCACGGAGATCGTACGCAATCGCAGCGCACCGGCGCGCTAAGTGGATTCGAAGACGGCAAGTTCCAGGTGCTGGTGGCCACAGACGTCGCCTCGCGCGGTATCCATGTGGACAATGTCGCGCACGTCATTAACTATGATTTGCCGCAAATTCCTGAGGACTTCATTCATCGCGTCGGGCGAACGGGGCGCATGGGATCGGCGGGGCGCGCTTCCACGCTGGTGTCGGGCGCAGAGATTGGCGAACTGCGTTCCATGGAACGGGCCCTCAAGCTGAAGATCGAGCGCAAGCAGTTCAGTGGCACGGGAAGCCTCGCTGCTCGCGCCGCCCGCAATACGCTGCCGACGCGTACTCTCTCCCGCATGCCAGGCGAGGTGTTCTGCTAGGCGTATAATTGAATCATCTTGCAATCTCTGAGATGGCTCCTTCCGTCCTTCCCGCGAAGCGGGAGGAAGTCACATTTCGGTAGCTCCATTCACCGCGCTCTCCCGTAGCACTGAGAGTTTCTCCCGAACGCCGCAGCTCATTTCAACTGCGCTTCACCGAGAGGCATCCGTCATGAATGTGAGACAAGTGCCGGCAACCAGATCAACCAACAAGATCAGCTTGTTGTTAATGGACGCGAACGCAGAACGTCGTGCGCTGCGGACGAAGATTCTGGCGCTGCACGGTATTGAAGCGGTGGGGGCGACCGATCTGGAGGAGGCATCGTCCGTTTGGCATCCCGACCGCTACGACCTCATCTTGATCGACATTCGCATGAATCACCGCGCCTGCATCGCCTGGCGTGATGAAATCAAGAAAGAGGAGCCTAAGCAGATCATTGCGTTTCTCGTCGGTAAACCAAATTATCTCGAGCTCGATCCCCTGGTAGGTTCTTATGTTCCGGAAGAGCACGGCACGGAATGGGGAGATACCCTGCGCGCGGCAATCAAGAAAAGCTGTTCCTCCCTGCCACAACGGAATGGTTTCGTGGAGGTCGGCTGGCGCATTGCGGCCGCCAGAAAGTTGAACGGTGCGTCTTGCCAGATTTCGCAACCGGAGGGCTCAACTCAGAACTTGCAGGATCTCGACGGCGATGCGGATAACGGCCACGTCGACATGGCACCTCACGTGGCCGAGAATGAGCGAGAGTCTTAGTCGGGGTTTGGCGAAATATAGCCGGAATCTGCTTGAACGGAGAAGTGAATGAAGACTGCGTTATCCTGCAAAGCCAGCGGTGGTGTTGCGCTCGACAAGATATTGGAGAGCGTTGTCGTACTTAACTGGGATGCTTTGTCGCCGGGCACAGCGGGCGTCGTCAAAATCGAATATCACATCGGAATGGACGGGGCGCTGGAGTACCTGAAGTTGTGGGCTCGGGCCCGCGGATATTGGAGTCTCATCTGCGACTACTCCGTCCACCTGGGGTGGTCGGATGGGCCGCGCTTCCTGAATGGCTATCACTCTCGTTCTCTGGGCCGTTTGTTGCAGTTAATCATGTTGAATCAAAGTCTGTTTCAACATCAATGTGCGCCGAACAGCAATGGCACGATCGACATAGGCACTCCGACAGTCGAGGACACCATGCAGGCAACCCTGCAACTGAACGAAACGTTCAGTGATCAGCCCTAAGGCAACCAGGAAAGGTTGGCGTCGAGCCATCGAATCCGTTGAAAACTATCGACGCTGCTAGTCCCATCTTCAAACATGCTGAAATCACACAAGGGCGCGCTGGCCGAGATCAAGTCTTCCCGACAACGAGTTGCCAAGGCCGCAGAAGAATGCGATAAGCAAAAAGAGAAGCTGAAGAAGGCCCAGGCCCGATTGAGAACCGAAAAAGAGCGCCTCAGAACAGCCGAGGAAAAGCTGGAACGCTAGCCTCGCGCTCCGTTAGCGCTCGCCTCGTACGCCAGCAAATCCCAGCGCTCTCCTGGCCAGAGCAGCCCAATGGTGAGGATCGAATCATGCGAAAAAGGCTGATCTCCACAACTTGCGACACAGATTCTGCGCCACAGCCTGATTGGCTGGAACTGGACGAAACAGCTAGCGTCGAAGTCACCTCCGAGGCCGCAGGGTACCCGATTGAGGGAGCGCTGCTGAAGGATGCCGAGCGCGGCTGGCGAGCCGCTGAACCCGGCATTCAGACCATACGGATTATTTTCGATCAGCCGCAAAGAATTCGCGTCATTCGGATTCTCTTCAAAGAAGAAGAACGGGAGCGGACACAAGAATTCGTACTGCGATGGCTATCCCAGCAGACAGGCGCATGGAAAGATGTTGTCCGGCAGCAGTGGAATTTCAGCCCACCGAGTGCACAGACGGAGTGCGAAGAATACAGCGTCGATCTTTCCTCTGCCGCTTCGCTTGAACTGAGCATCCGCCCTGATACTGATGGAAGCCAGGCTCGGGCTTCGCTGCAGAAACTACAAGTGTCGGTATATCCAAAACCTTAGGCCGTCAACTTCCAGTTGCACGCCGACCGCACATTTTCATTCGTACTTCTCCCGTTTAAAGACTGCCCCCCAAAAGTGAGACACACGCACCCGGTTACTACACTTCCCGGGGAAGTGCTGTATCACTGGCAACCATAGTGAGGAGCCGGGCACGATGGAACACCGACCTCGGCTATGCGAGGGCTTCGCCAACAGGTCCGGGATTTGAAGTGGGTACTGGCGGAGAAGACGTTGGAGGCGGAGCATTGGTAGGCTTTGCCCCGCGGGATGCTGCTACCATCGCAGGCAATGATCTCCCCGATCGTTCACACCAGCGCGCCCAGAGGCCAGACTCGCAGGTCCCGGGTCCGCTGCTGGTTGCGCAGTCCCGTGCTCCTGCTGGCCTTGATGGCGGGCCTGAGCGCATTCGTCATTCAGTCAGGAGAACTCGGCACCGCCGACACCGCGCATCGCCTGCAAGCCGCCACTGCGCTGTGGACCGACGAGCCTGAGGTTTTTCCCAACGAGTATCCCGAGTGGGGACTTCACGGGCGCGGCGGCAAGCTGTACACCTGGTACGGCATTGGACAGCCGCTGCTCATGCTGCCCGCCGATATCCTCGGGACGAAGCTGGAGCAGTTGCCGATCTTTGAAAACTACGATGTCGATCCGGCGGTGCGCAGCATCGTGGTCAGCTACAGCGTGAACATCCTGATCAACGTGCTGACCGCTCTGGTCTGCTTTCGTTTTTTGCAGCGGCTTCGCTTCAGCACGCGGCAGTCGGTGGCGGGCGTGCTGGCGCTGCTGTTCTGTACCACGCACTTGCACTATACGCAGAACATGATGGAGAACAACTACATCATGCTGCTGACCATGACGGGCCTGACCTTTTATTACGAATGGGTGCTTACCGGCAGGCGGCGGGACCTCTTCCTCGGCTCGGCGGCCTTTGGGCTGAATCTGCTAACCCGGCTAACGACTGGGCTGGATTTGCTGGCGGGCGGCCTTTTTCTGCTGCTGCTGTTCTGGCTTCGCGATGTGCGCGGGCGCGCCCTGTGGCAGCGCTTTGTGAGCTTCGTAAAGATATCAGCGCCGGTCTGTGCGTTCTTTCTGCTGATTGATCGCTGGTATCAATATCACCGTTTCGGATCATGGTTCAATACCTACCTTTCGATCATGGCCCGCGAAGATCGAATGTTGCACCCGTCGCTGCCGGCAAACTATCCGTGGGAAACCCCGTTTCACGTGGGATTCTTCGGCGCCCTGTTCAAGCCGGAGAAATCCATATTTCTTTTCGATCCGTTGCTGCTTGTGCTTGTGCTGGTGAGCGTGCTGGCGTGGAAGAAGTTCGGACGGGACGTGCAAGCGTATCTGGTTACGTCGGGTTTGCTGCTGCTGGCATACATTAGCTTCTACGCACGATACACGGTGTGGAGCGGCGACTTCGCGTGGGGCGATCGTTATGTTTCCAGCGCAGCCGAAATGGTGGCCTTCCTCTCGGTGCCGCTGCTACTGCGTCATCGCGCGCAACTGGGAACGCTGGTGTGGAGAACGGGGATCGCGCTCATCGTCTTGAGCTGTGCGATTCAGCTGGCTTCGCTGGCGTTCTGGCTGCCGCTGGAGATCTACCAAATGCACACGCTGGGGCATCCGACCTTCATAGTCGCGCTTCGCTTCAAGAACATCGTCGCCTTCGCTCTCGGCAAGATGGAAGCCTGGGGCCTGGTTAACGACTCAGTGAGGTACGATCCATGGGATTACGTTCATCTCACCACCTGGAACTTCCTTCCTTTTCTTCTTCGGCGTGTGGGAGTGGCCTCGCGCTGGGTCGTGAACCTGGCGTTTGTGATCTGGTATGCCGCGTTGGCAGCTACTGGCTGGGTGGCTTGGCGTTTGTACACGGTATCGATTCACCAAGGGGATAGTGAAACTCGCTTCTTCGAACTCAGGAACAAATGATTTTATGCAATCAGTTGGGGCCCAGGAACACCGGAACAGCGGCCATTGGGCGAACAGAAATCGGAGAAAGTCTCATCATCTTCGGACTATGGGGCAGGTCAGCGGGTTCTTCGCCGCTGTAAGTAGCTGGAAAAGATTGGTCGGGGAGAGAGGATTTGAACCTCCGACCCCCTGGTCCCGAAGATTGGTTTCACGAAGAATCAATAGTTTAGCGGTATTTGTACGAAGTGGGATTCGCTAGTATTTATGCGGGTTTCAGGCTCTCAGGATCTCGCGGGAGCAAGCCGCTACAAACAGCAAGTGGGCACAAAAATGGGCACAGTCCACTGGGAGTGAACCCCTCCGTTGAGACAATCTGCGATTGGCACACATGCCGTTCCGTAGAGGGCATTTACCAGTTGCTTCAGTGACCGACCGTAGCGGTCGATCTTCCAAACCAGCACGGCATCAAACGCCCGCCGATGCGCGTCTGCTGTTAGCCGATTCAACTCAGGGCGTGACTCCTTCGAGCCGGATACACCCTGATCTATGTACTCGCCGCGTATCGTCCACCCGCGGCGAGCAGCATATTCGCGGAGTTCCAAGAGCTGCATCTCCGGGTTTTGTCCGTTCAGAGTGCTGACGCGCGCGTACAGCGCAACGCGGCTGATTGTGACAGGGAGTTCTTGAGTGTGTCGAGATGGGGTGCTACGTTTACTTTCAGCCATGGGTGCCTCCTATTCAGGTGCCCTGGTCAGCGTCGTGTCGGTGTTAGAGCACCGGCACGGCGCGTTTCGTGTCATGGGCGTTGCTTGCGACCACGCCCCTTACGGTAATTTTTGTCCTTATACCTCTTGGCCCTCTTCAAGTCGTCCTCTGTCCACATCCTGAGATCCTGTCCCGCATAAGTGACATGCTTCGGTTCCCGCACTCGACGGGCATATAGCCATCTCAGCAGGGTGGCTTTGTCAACGCCAATGATGCGCGCGACCTCAACCGTAGAATACACGCTTATACCTATAGGCGTATTTAACGCCGCTGTCAAGGGTAATTCTCATTTGAGAGCCCGCTTGTACGCGGTGAGGCCCCGACGCGGACTGAAAGGTCGCACCTGCTTCGCTTGGCGAAAGTCAAATCAAGGCTATTTCGAGTAGCACTTTGCCTGTCGTTTCATGGGATGATTAGGGCAAAGCTTTCGAGGGAGTGCCATGTCTAGTTCGGCCGTCAGTTCGGCTCCGGATGGTAGGCCCGTATGGGCGAAGAGGCAGGTTGATGCGAAAATACTGAGATCTCTGGTTTAGTGGGTTTTGTCACAACAGCCCTTGCAGCCCTTGTGTACGTCGCCACACTTGTTCCAGCCATTCGGGATGCTCGAAACGCAAACTTCAGCGCCCTGACGGAAATCACCTGCGCCGATAGCACTTGCGATGCCTCGCATTACGCGGCAGACGCATATTCTGAAAAGCCTGACTATCTCATTGATACTCAAGAACCGGCTACTTTTTTGACTTCCGGGACACCTCTGACAATCCGGCGCCCTTTCGATGGCTCGACTTCGGTAGGCCAGACTCCGTTGCCCGATTTCGCACGCCCGATTCTTACCCTACTGAGGACGGCGAGATATGGCGTCTCTACTCTCGTCGGTCAAGCCTTGCCGGGCGGCCCGTGGACATCCTCATCGGCTACGCTGAGTATGCGCCTTGGAAGATGCTGAGAACTAGTGCTCAGGAACTGCCACAGGTAGACACGCGCCTCAGACAAGAGGCAGACAAGATCGCCGCTTCGGATCTACCACTTGCACGAGGGGGACTGCGACTCTCTGCGGACGGATTTGCCATAACCGACGCTCAAACCGGAGCAGTGCTGGAATGGCACGAGTGGGTTCCGATGTTCCTGTCCAAGGCGAAACAGATACCATCATCACCCGTGAGCGTTTACATAGATCGCAACGGCAGTTGCTTTGTCGTCCTAATCGACAGAGCCTCGCGTGTCGTTGCCGTGAATTTGGTACCGGTCGGAAATCTGTGGTGGCTCGCTGCAGTCGGTATCCTGCTCTTATTGCTGACCACGATCCTCGTGCGCTCTTTGAGCCGCCGATTTCTCAGGAACTACTTTGCGTTTTCTCAAGCGAAATTGGTCAGCTTAAATGAGGCGTTGAGACAGGGAGAGGGCCCACACGTCGAGTTCAAGCGCGGAATCTCAGAAGAAGAACACACTGGCGGGTCAGCCTACGAAGAGTTACTCAAGACCATCGCTGCTTTTGCTAATTCCGGTAATGGCGTCATATTCATCGGCGTTGACAACTCGGGCAAAGTCACCGGCCTCAAGCTCACGTATCAGCAAAAAGGCCGATTGGAACAGAAGATCCGGCAGGTGGTCCGCAATCGCATAAAACCGACGCCACCGATTCAGATCACATTCAACCACATCGATGGCGCCAGTGTTGTCTCAATCGCAGTGATCCATGGCGAGGAACCCGCGTACCTGCTGAACGGAGTGATCTACATGCGGTACGGCTCGTCCGATGTGCAAGCCCAACCTGAAGATATTCACAGGCTCATCGCCGAATACGCCTCCTAGCCATAGCCCAAAAGTGGTTCTCCAGATGACTCCCAGTTGGGTTATTCTGGTGGGTTTACCGCACGTAAATTCACGGGCCCGAGGCAGCGCGCTTGAGAGAGTAATCTGGACCCGATGGCTCACCCCGAGATCAAACGCGCAGAGCGCAACAACGTACGTAAAGGCAGGTACCTTTCGTGGTAATTGCGTCACGGCGCAGCCAGCCGAGGCATCGCCATGGACGAAGCGGGTTGGGCAAGCATCGACGATGTTCTGCGCGTGTCCGGCCTTTCACGCGCTGAGCTGGACCAAATCGTTCGTGCTGACAAGAAACAACGTTTTGAAACTAACCAGCAACGTATTCGCGCCGCGCAAGGTGACGGAGCGGACAGCGGAGTCTCTGCTGAGGGCCTCGAAGCGTCATGGAAACCCTACCTCGGCGACGCTTCCATCTGGCACGGCACTAACTTCGAGGCGCTCGAGTCAATCGCGAACGAGGGCATCCTCCCGCAGCAACGTACTCACGTGCATCCAGATGAGCGATGACATTTGGGACCGCGTGCTCGACTGCAATTTGCGCGGCACCGGGACGGTATGTCGAGCCGCCGTTCCTGCGCTGCGCGACAATGGCGGAGGTTCGGTTGTGATCGTCAGCTCCACCGCGGGACAGCGCGGCGAGGCCGGCTATTCCAATTACGCAGCCTCGAAAAGCGGACAGATCAGCTTTGCCAAGTCGCTCGCGGTCGAGCTCGCGCCGACCATCCGCGTCAACGTTGTCGCTCCGGGATGGGTCGAGACCGAGCTGAACGACCCGGTATTTCCTCCTGAAGATGACGCTTATAAAGAGGAGGTCATTCGCGCAATTCCCTTAAGGCGCTTGGCAACCGCTGACGATGTCGCCAACGCATCGTGTTCCTCGGCTCAGACTGGGCCCGCCGCATCACCGGCGATGTGCTGAACCTCAATGGGGGCTCGGTGCTGTGCGGGTGAGTTTACGCGGGAACGTGAAACAACTATCGAGGAGAGGATAGGCGTTGGAAAATCAGAAACTCAGTAGTCCGGAGCGAGCCAGTGGAGAGAACGCGCCGCAAGCAAAGCACGCCCATGTGGTTCGATTAGCACCAGCAATCCATTGCGATGAACCAACGCAGACACGGGCCGTGATGGTGCGGTCCACACGGCGACGGGCGAAGCGTCGCTGTCGAGCCCGGGGATGCGGTAGATGCAATATGAGCGATCGCGGATGACTACGCTGCCGTCGGATACGCACTCCATGGCATACGGACTGCCGGCAGTTGCGTCCACGCGTGTGCTCCCAATCACTGCTCCAGCCCGCAGGTCCAGCAGCCAATAAGCGAGTTGCCCGAATACCAGATGTGCGTAGCCTTCGGGAGTAAGCCGCGGAATGTTTGCATGCACTCCAGTATCGATAACGGCGCGTTGGCTGCCGTCCTGGATGTCGAGGCCGGTGAGCGTCATTCCATTCGAAACCCACACGGTGTCGTCCACCAATCCTACGAATGCTGCCGCCGCAGCGTCGCGCACGCGATATTGCCAGCTATTGCGGCCATTCTCTACATCGATTGCGATCAGCAGCGAGGGATCGCGGTCACGTAGTGTGAACACTCTGTCTGCCAAAACGGCGACCAGGGTGTCTGCACTGTGCTTCCGCCATAGCGTTCGCCCCTCGCTGTTGACCAGGTACATGCCGGAAAGAGACCTCATGGTGCTAATAAGTATCCGGCCCTGCGGGAGCGCGCTGATTTCGGAGCTTTCCGCGCATGTGCCAACACGATAGATTTCGTGCAGTGAGCCATCAGCCTGCAGCGCGTGTAGAACGCCGTCGTCCCCAATGAGCAGCGGGAAAGCGCCATCCGCCGCGTTAATGGCAAACCGCCCGCGTGGGATCTCGGTTTCCAGCCACTGCTCGGGAGGCGCTTCGACATCGATCTCGACCAGACTGCCTCCGCCACCTGCATAGAGCTTGGTGTAGGCACGGAACAGTTGCGCGTTCAGCGGCAGATTGCGTACACCCGCGTGCTCCAACGTATTGGCCAACACCTCGGCATGAACCGCCATGGGCGAAGGCGTGTTGGTTGGCTGCAAAACTCGGCGGGGAGGCACCTGCACAGTATCAGGCGATGATGTCGTCACGGCACGGTCACCGGGGCCTGGGTCTGATCTTTGTCGTGGCGCGGGGGCACGGGCACAGGTACTACTCCACTCAGATCCGGCTCGGGCGCTACGCCGCCCTCTGCCCTAGCTTTGGAGACAACGATCAGACTATCGGCTTTATCAAATGCGTCCAGCATCACTTTGGCTTGCGCGGGGGAAACTTGCCCTTTCATATACATCTCAAGTTGGGCGCGGAAGTAAGCGCGCAGATCCCCCACGCTGGCAGGAGGCGGATAATTGAAGATATACCGCAGCCGCTTAAGTACGTTGGGATCAAAATTCGCGTTTCCTACGTCGGTCAGGAATTGCCCCGGGTCCGTGCGGTTCGCGCCATCCGCGATGCCGGTTCGGTACGTCATCCATGCCTCATAGCTCCAGTTCTTTAGTTCGGCGTGAGTTTTGTCTTTGAGAACGATATCGATGTCGCGGCGTCCAACCGGACCCATGACACGCTCTTCGAATGCCTCGATGTTCTCGATGCCGATGTCGTATCGTGCGACATCCAGCACAAACGAACCACCTCTCCACGCTTTGGGGGAAGCCACCATATCCCGCAACACCTGGCCACAGTTGCGCACACCAGCGTCCGCAATGCGTCCGAAGGTGTCGAGGGCCTGGTTGCGTGCTTTTGCGCCGACAACTTTGCCCGTCCCCATAACCCGCTCCACGGGCACGCCGAGGATGTGAGCCCAAATAATTCCGCGCAACTCCGCCACTCCCAAATTCGGCGTACCTTGCGGAACGCGCGACAGAGCGTCGCCCACCAGATCGTCAGGAACAGTGGACAGCCCCCCGGTTCGCAGCTGCCCAACATCCGCTCCCAAGCGTTTCGCAGTCCTCTCCAACGCGGCCTTCGAGGCGCGGTTCAAGGCACCGCCGGCCTGCTGCTCAGCGGCCTTGATCTTCGTTTCGGTATCCGCCAGCGTCTTAGCATCCTTGGTATCCAGCGGGCGCAGACGGCGAATCGCTTCCAGCGAGGCATCGGAGTATCCCTTTAGATCGGCTCGCTCCAGCAGGGCCTTCTGTCGTTCCGCCAGGTTGGTGCGACGCGCATCCATCGTCGGCGGCTCGTTCGCAACGATAAGCCCCGCAATCTTGCTGAAGATGGCCTCGCCAATACCGGCAACGCCTCTCAGGTCATCGACGCTGGTGAACTGCTTGCCTGGGCGGGACTCGCGCGCCTCGACAATCGCCTTGGCCTTTGCCGCCCCGATGCCCGGCAATTGCTGAAGCTCCTTAACCGATGCGGTGTTGATGTCGATGCGGGTATCGGGAGCCGCCGGCTGGGAGCCGCTCGCGGGCTTCAGTGTCACCGGATCCTTGGATCCCGCCAGGTATAACTCAAGCGTGCCGTCGGACTGGGACTCGATGCGGGAGCCGGGGAAGAACTCCTTGAGCTGCTGGATGGCGTCCGGCGAGTTTTCGAAGGTGTAGACGGTCTGCGACTGCCCCACAGGCTTGAGTTTGAGCGTTGCCAGGAACTTCGCGCGCTTCATTCCTTCAACGGCCGCTTTGATGCGTTGCAGCTCGACGCCGGCCTCGGCCTGTATGGCATCTGCATCGCCCTGCGTGCTCAGCTTGGAGCTCAGATCCTTAACCAACTGCTCCTGTTGCGCAAGCAATTTACTGGTAGTCTGTTCGATCCGCGCCTGCTCTCGCGCCGCCTCCGCCGGCCGGGCTGAAAGTGAAGACAGGTCGCGCAGCAGATTATTGACTTGATTGTTGAAGGTATCGATCTCGGCAGCCTTAATTCCCAGGCGCCTGGCGCGCCCCCACAGGCTCGCCTCAACGTTCAACGGCCTTGCCAGCGCGCCCGCTGCCTCCATAGCCGCGAACATGACAGCGTTCTCGATCATGAAGTCAACCAACTCGTCGGAGCTTACCGGTCCCTTGTGCTGGGACAGGAAGCGCGCCATGCCGAGCCCGAACGCAGCTGTGCCCACGACGGATAACCTCACGGCTGCACTGGACTCCTTGAACACTCCGCCCAGCTTGCCCAATAATCCCGCGGTAGCAACGTTCCAGGCCTCCGCACTCAGAAGGTCGCCAACGGACATGTCCACGCCGGCGATGTGAGCCTGCAGGGCCTCGGATGCGGTGAGGCCGGTGCCTACGACGAGAGCGCTGACCGCCATGTAACCTAGAGTGCCTTCAGCAAACAATGCACCCGCAATCGCGGCTCCGGCAGCGTTTAACGCCACCACCAGAACAATCGCCCCGATGGCCAGGCCGATGCGCTTTGCCCACTGTAAAGCGTTGTCCTGGGCTACTTCGCGGCGCAGCTCGGTCGCAAACATCTGTTCGCCCAGGGAAGAGAAGGATGAGCGTGATCCGCCCATCATCTCGCTATCGGCGACGTGGCTTGCGGAGAGCTTGTCTTGGTAGGGAAATGCCTTGGAATCGAGCGTGTAGCCGTACTGCTTGTAGACGGCCTTCCGCACCGAGTCGCCGAATTCGCCCTTCTCCTTGATGGCGATGATGTCGCCCTTGAGGATGCTGTCCCGCGCATCCTCCATCTTCTTGGCGACTTCGTTCACCTTGGCGCGAAACAATGCCAGCGTTACGCCATTGGCATTGCCGCCGCTGGCCAGGAGTACCGAATACTGCGGGAGGGTCAGTGCGTTGTACCAGCGCAGGTCGTCGTCCATCAGATCGAAGACGGCGAGCGTGCGCATCACATCCTGATATGGCAGCTGGGGGCACTGCAGCACCCATTTAGCCAGTCTGGCGTCATCGGCTACGAAGTCGCGAATATCGTAGGCGCTCTTCTGGAACGAATCGGCAGCCCACTTCTGCCCTGCCTGCACCACTTTCTCGTAGTGCGCTGTGCCATAGGTATAGGTCGCGCCGGGATGCTGCCGCAGCAGAGCCACGAAGTTCGGATCGTCCTGCTCGCGATCCAGCTGAGCTTCGAAATAGTCTTGAGAACCAGCGGACTCAGAACTCCCGCGCGGGCCGCCCATGGCATCCAGTTTCGGCAGATTTGCGCGAAACTCGTCGCGGTTCCAGAAGTAATTGGTGTCGATGGTGTGCATCGATGCGACGCCGCGCACATGCAACGCTTGGAAGGGATGGCCCGCCTCGGTTTGCAGCCGGTCAATCTCGTCCTGCTTCATGCCGTCGAGTTCGGTCCAGCGTGCGGTGGCTTGAGCGTGCGTCAACGGCTTTCGGCCGTAGGAAATACCCAGGTCGGTGTCAATCGACCCCATCTGGTAGACTTCGCACTCCAGCTCTTCATCGGAGCCAGCCTTCGCGGCACTTTTGGGATCGCCGAAGAAAACATCCTCCAGCGAGCCGAGGTCGTTATATTCCTTCCCCTCAACCCACAGACCTTGGTATTCCCCCGTCTGGTAGGCATTCTTGTACCAGTCGATATTTTCTTGTTTCTTGACGTCGTAGTTGCCGTGCCGCACATGATCGGCAAGTTGGGTGATCTCCTTACCTGTAACTGGCCGCGCTATGTACCGCCCGTCCTTGGCGCGCACGATGACGAAGCTGCGCTTCCGGTTAGCGGCAAGGTAGCTGCGCAGATCGGCAAGATTCTTGAAGGAGGGATACGTATCCTTGATGTTGCCTGCCAGCCAGTGCTCCTCGTGCTCGCGAACATCCGGCTCAGGCAAGCCTTCGATGGTCACGGTGTGCCTGGTCACGTCGGTGACCACGCGACGCGTTGGACCTTGTATTGTCGTGGTCAGACCGTTCTTGAGAACATGGATAGAGCCGTGGACGGCGAGGTCGTAGCCGATGGACGAATTCTCCATCGACTTGCGCGAATTGCGAACCTCCTGTTCCACGTCGAGATCGATAGTGACGTCTACCGGCGCGGAAGACTTTATCTGCAGAAGTAGCTGCTCTGAACTCTGACCGAAACGTGTGAAGTCCACTTCGATATCGGCGTGGTTGCGGTAGTGGACCGTGATCCAGGGCTTGCCGCGGAAGTCATAAACATAGGTATGTTTGTCGGGGTCGAAGGTTTCAGTGGCGCCGGGAACGCCCGTCACAGGGTAGGAAGTGACATCGCCCGGCTTGCGCTGCAGGGCGTTGTGTTGGCCCCCCTGCTGCACCACGTGCGTCAGCTCGTGCGCCAGGAGCCGCTGGCCGGCAGCGCTGTCTGGGCTGTAGTTTCCCGCCCCGAAGACCACGTGGTCGCCGACGGTGTAAGCGTGAGCGCCGACCGCCGCCGCCGACTCGGCCGCTTTGGTGTCGGAGTGCACCCGCACCTGCGAGAAGTCACGTCCGAAGCGAGACCCGAAGAAGCTGCGCGAGCCCGGCGAAAGCGTCTGGCCGGGAGAGTGCAGCACCTCGTGAACCGATGCCGGCGCTACGCCCGCGCGGTTAGCCCCATTCGACATCCGCTGCAGCGTCGCCTCTTCTTTGCACGCCTCGCATTCGCCCTCCCCGCCGCAAGCACACTTGCGTTGCAGGCTGAGCGTTGCCCCTAACGTTGCGAATTGCGTGCCGTCCAGCGGCATGCGCATCACCCTGTCGGCGATTTGATCGGCTTCTTTCTCCAGCGGGTCGTCGGGTGGGCCAATCGGCAGATTGCCGGAACCATTGGGCGGCGGCGCAGCGGCTGCCGCCTGGCGTTGCAGCACGGGCCCCGGCGGAGCTTGCAGGGGAGCCTCGGCTTCTAGCTTGTCCGCGAACTCGATGCCGTAAGCAGGAGGTGCCAGCGCGACACCGCCGCCCTTGGAGCTGTGGGCCGCTCCATGAGAGCTATCGTGGGCCGCGTCTTTGGGTGCAACTTGACTTTTCATGACATCGGCCTGTTACATCTCCACAAACTCCCAGCCGGCGGCCCTGACCCTAGTCAGTGAATTAAAACAAGGTCTCTTCCGGATATGCTCCTACCGGGCTGTCCCAGTCATGCGACTCCTCGATGTGCTGATAGAACAGGAATTGATTCCACGCCATGTTGCAGGCTTCTTCGATGTTGAGATCTCCACCCGCTCCTTTGGGCGCGATAAACCGGTTCTCGAACACCGCCAGAGAGCGGCCCTGACCCGGAGCTCGGTCCAGATCGGGCAACGAGCCAAAACTCTCCATCAGCCCACCCAGCTCGCGCCGCCGCTTCTTGCCGACACCTTGCGACTTGAGCCAGGCCTCCAGGCCGCTGGGCGTCAGGTAATCTTTGCCCGCCAGTATGCCATTGATCCAGATACCGATGGTCAGCGCGACCAGGTCTTGATGTGGCTGCGGTTCCGCAGTGTACTGGCGTACGCGAACCAGCGGTGAATTCGCACTCAGATTGGTGTCAGGGTCCACGCCCTGCACCCGGTCAAACAAGGGCTTCGCGTTGGAGGCAGCGATGGCCTGGTTCACCAGAACCTGGGGATGCGCCCGGAGAATGTCGCGCTGTTCGGAGGGAATCCCGCCGAACAAAGTGACGAAGTTGTTGCGCAGCATCAATGACATGCGGTACTTGACCACGCCTTCCATGGGCGCCTGCAGCATCTTCATGGTGAGCAACAGCGCCGACAAGAAACCGGTGATCTCGACCGGATTAGCGGTGAACTTCTGTTGCTCGTTAACCGTCAACGCAGCATCGTTGGCGATTCGGTGCAGTGCGTCGGAAGCTACACTGGGAATTCCTCCCAGTACTCTGATGATTTGGTTCGTAGCTATCTTGGTTGATTCAACGACGGCTTTGCGGGCAGGATCGCGCTCGCTCTTCTCGGTGGCAGTTTCCGTGGGCTGAGCAGCGCCAAAGTACTTCATCACCAGAGGAATGTCACTCAACCCGATCCCCGATGTGGCCTGCATCTTGAAGTTGCCGCCATTTCTCCCGCCCGAGAGATATACGTCGCGCCCGTGGTTGTAATCGGGCCCATTGAAGTTGTGATCATCCGGCCCGGCCAGCCGGGTGGCGTCAAACGGGTACGGCGGCGCATTGCCCGTAGGCCCGGGCTTGCCGGCTAAACCGTCAAGCGTCCCCCGCACGATGGTTCGAATCTGAGTCAAAGCTGTCTTTAACTCTGACTTGCCGTTGTCGTCCGCCTCGAAGGGGTGCGTCACGAACTCAATGTTGCTCTTTTTGGGCCCGGGAGTATCGTCCGCCTCCAACTCGAAGCCCGTGCCGGTATGGAGCTTGGCCTTGCGGGAAGCCGGGTACAGAGTCGGGGAAGAGAACAACGAAACCAGCGGCCTTTTCACGTACCACGGTCGCCAGTAGTTGTCTTCCAGTTCGAACCCCACCTTGCGCTGAATGGGAGCGCTTAGCGCAGGCGCGCCCCGCATCGCTTTCGGGAGTGCCACAGGCCCGAGACTCGGCCTGGCAGCCGCGCGCTCGCCCATGCGATCCGCTTCGCGTTCCAGCTCCCGGTCGTCATTAAAAGCCAGACCTTTCGCCTGCCATGTTGGCGCGACTCGTCCTTGCCGCTGCTGAACAATGTGCCAGGCTTCGTGCGGCAGGTGCCGGTCATGGCCCGGTGCCAGGTGAATCTCGCTGCCTTGCGCGTAAGCCTCGGCGCCCATATGGGCAGGCTGCGGCGAGTTGCGATACACATAAACGTCGGTAAGGTCGAGTCCCGAAAGCGCCCGTATGCCGGCGACCAGTTGGTTTCCCAGGCCGTCGCGAGCAGCGCCGCGATTCGTCTCTGCCGAAGATTCCCCCGCGCTCGAAGCCGCCGACGGCGAGCTGGCGGAACGCTGGATGGGCCCGGCCTCGGTTGCGTTCTGCCGAACCGACGGCTCTTTCGCTGCATTGTCCAGAAAATCAACGCCATATTGCGGAGGAGCAAGGCTGGCCGCTTGCGCTTCCGAGCGCGAGCGGCTTTGGGGCGTGGATGCCTCCTTCCCCGACATTTGCGCTGTTGCGTGGCTCGCCAAATCGTCCTCTCCCTAACCAGCCTTGCCTTCCTTCGCATACTCGCGACGGATACCTCGCAGCAAGTCGTCGTAGCCGATGGATCGCTCGCCCTCTTTCAGCGATTGCAGCGAGACGTGGCGTATGACGTTCATCACCGACCCGCCCGACAGCACATGCTCCCGCGCCACTACATCGAGATCGACGGATTCGTTGAGACGCGCCTTCTTCGAAAATCCCTGGCGCCAGATGCGCGCCCGGTCCTCCGGACGCGGCATGGGAAAGTAAATGATGGACTCGAAGCGGCGGGTGAAAGCCGTGTCGAGATTGTCTTTCAAGTTCGAGGACAGGATGGCGATGCCGTCGAAGGTTTCGACACGCTGCAATAGGTACGAGATTTCCTGGTTGGCGTAACGGTCGTGCGCATCCTTGGTCTGGGTGCGCTTGCCGAACAGGGCATCGGCCTCGTCGAAAAACAGGATCCAGCGCTTGTTTTGCGCCTGGTCGAAGACACGCGCCAGGTTCTTCTCGGTTTCGCCGATGTACTTCGACACGATCTGCGACAGTTCGATCTTGTAAACGTCGTGCCCCGTGCTCTTCCCCAGCAGGCACGCCGTCATCGTCTTGCCGGTGCCCGGAGGTCCGTGAAACAGGCTGCGGAATCCCGGGCGCAGCTTGGCGGCCATGCCCCAATCGTTCATGAGCGTGGCGCCGTGTTTGATCCAGGTCTCGATCTCCTCGATGTGGGAGCGCGTGGCAGGATGCAGCACCAGGTCGTCCCAACTGAGATCGGTTTCGATAAGCTGCGCCGGAAAATCTGCGCCGAACGTGGGCTTACGAGGATAGCCGGTGGTGACCAGGCTCAGGAACTCCTCGCCCACGCGTAAGGCACAACGTAAGGCCGGCTCCTCGCGCGACTGGCCGGCCAGCGTGACGATGCCGTGCCGCATCAGGGGATGGCGCGGCTCGAACAAGCGCATCACGCTGAAGCGCACCTCGAGGCTGGTTCCTCCCAGCAGGAATACCAGGGTTTCAACCGTCGGCAGAAAGTCCGATTCGGAACTCTGGCGCAGCCCGCCGAATTCGGTAAAGCGGCGATCGAAAGTCTTATTGCGCACGAAGAAGATGTCGAGCAACTGGGGACGCAGATGCGGCACCAGCGCCAGAACGACCGCCAGGCGTTCGGCAAAATCCAGATCGTAGCGGCGCAGAAACTGCGCATACTCCGAGTTGGAATCCGTAAGCGGCGGAGGCGCCAGCTCGTGCACCTCCGCATGCTCCACCGGTTCATTGAAGTACAGCTTGAAACGCAGGTCGAGCACCTGGGCGAACCACGCCAGTTCGACTTCCAGGTCGCGCGCGTTCAGCGGGATTTTCTCGTCGGCTACCATTCCACCGCCAGGGGAGCTTGCATCCATGGCAACTTGATCCAGCTGAAGCTCCAGGGAAATTTGTCGAGCACAACGTCGTAGGCCTCGCGCTCCACCCGCAAGATCCAGCTGCCCTCGCCTGCGCTGAGGCCGCCCTTACGCAGTAAGAACGAGCCCCGGAACCCTTCGTGCGACATGTTGCGCAATACCGGAGCGTTTTCGATCGCCGCGGTCAGCAGCCCCGCGCATTCCTGCACCTCACTCTCCGTCACCTCCGGACCGAACTCCAGAACGTCATCGGGAGATATGCCGCAGAGCAGCTTGTTGAGCAGCATCTGATACTCCGGCGGCGTGGGGTCCTCAGTCACCACGTACTGCATCAGCCCGGCAGCGCGATGCTGTGCCGCCACGTCAACAAACTTCTTGTCTTGCAGCATGCCCAGCCGATCGAAGAACGACGGCAGAAACGGCCACAAGATCACCAGCCCCGAATTGTCGATGTAAACCGAATCGGCACCCGCAAAGATGAGATTCGGACGTGAGGAACGCGAGTCGTCTCGCTGATGCAATCGTCCGCGAAGGTCGTCGGTCGCCACCGAGTCGGGCTTGGAGGACTCGCGCCCACGCTCGATCGCGGCAGCGGCATGGTCCCCCGCCTCGGAAGATTTTGCGGCCGCCGACGGGTCCCCTCGCGGCGTCCTTTCCGAAGCCCCCGGGCCCCCTCGCGGCGTCCTTTCCGAAGCCCCCGGGCCCCGTGATGCAGGAGCAGCGAGCAATATCTCCTCGGCTTTCCTTATCTGCTCTCGCGGCATCCGGACATCCTGCTTCGCCGCCGCGACCAGCGCTGCCGCCACCGGCAACAATTCCGCATTCGACGGCGTGACAGCCGCCGCGGGCAAAACCTCCAGCAAAGTTGCACAGGCGGCCGTCGAATCGCGTGCGACATATTCGAACACCCGCCGCCAGAACGGCGCTGCTTCGCCGAGAAACGCCGGCCCAGGCGCTGTGCCCACCGGCGGCCTCGCCGCTATGTCGGCGATCGAGGCATGGTGCAGGAGAGCTATCCACACGGCGCTCCGCGACGCGCTCGTCAGCGCCCGTAGCGGGCCATGCGCCGCCAGCAACTCCACTTCACGGCGTACTTCATAGGCTCGCGATGCCAGCACACCGAACAGCCGAAGCAGCAGCGCATCATCACAGTGCAGCACAATTCGCGTCGCAGCCTCCCGCTGTTGCAGGAGCTCCAGGATCAGCGATGCCAATTCCTCAGGCGCCTGTTCGAGCAGAAACTCGACGCTCTCGGGAACCAGGCGGCTGCGCTGCGAGTCAGCCCACCACGGCACGACTCCATTGCCGGCGAAAAACGCCAGCAGCTCAAGGCGCGAACTGACATCGGCGTGGCCGTCCCGGTCTTCCGCTTCCTGATCGAGGGCACGCAGTCGTGTCGCCAACGCCTGGCGCAGGTTGGCCTTCAATGATCGCGACACTTCTTCTTGCAGGTTAGAAAAGCTGACGTTGCCTAAATTTACTTCGAGCTTGTCTATGCGATACAGCCGGTCCGGGGAGGCCAACTCAGAGCAGCACTCGTCAATGATGGGGAGCAGGTACCGGCGCTGGATCCAGCCCATATCATCGCTGATCTTGCGCGCAACGCCTTCCTCGGGCGTTTCGATTTCCAGCACCTGCCGCAGAATCCGATGTTGCTGCCCCGCCACTCGCCCCGTCTCCTTGCGTCAAAAATCTCCGGCTGTGAAACCTATTGCACCTTCGCAGTCAGGGAAACGGTCCTGGTCACCGCGATACCCGGCGCTCCGGGTTGGGTCACGCGAACCAGGAAGGTGGTGTCCTGCTGCAGAGGCGCGGACAGGAACGTGAGGTCGGAGCCATTGCCGTCCTGGGATGCCGCCACGGCGGTTCCATCCGGCAGGAAGGGCGCGTAGGTCTCACCCTTCACACTGGTTGTAACCACGATCTTGGCGGGCGACCCGTGCGCGACGGTGTCCTGGTCCAGCTTGATCACCGGCAACACCGGCACCGCGGCAGTCGGGGTAATCGGCACATCCACCGCACTGCGCGCCTTCATGCCTCGGGCGAAGAGAGTTATGCCGAGAGCCTGCGGCCCAATGTCGAGCAGCGGCGGCGGAGGCAGCGTGTGCACCCGGTCGGGCGGCGGCGTTTGCGGATCGCGTGCGACCACCCAGTCAATACCCATGCACATGGCGCTGACGCCCTTGTTGAGCGATGCGTCATCGGCATCATGCTTGTGGAAGTATGCCGGAGGCAGAAGCTCGGGGCCCTTGTCGCCCACCCGGAAGAAGTAGAACACCCCAAGCTGTCCTTTCGTCACCAGCATCGGCCCGGTAATGGCGTTGTTGTTGACGCTTAGTTCGACCACGAGCGCCGGAGCCGGATCGGGCTGCACCAGCGCCAGTGCCGGCTGCTGTAGCCGCATGCTGGAAGGCACCTTAGCGTCGCCATGCAGCTTGCGTGCCTCGACGATGACCATGACATCTTCCGACAGCCCGGTCACCGGCACTTGGATGTCGCCGCCGGTCCCCGCCAGGTAGTCGCCGACTTTGCTGTAGCCCTGCGGCACGGTGAACGGGGCGGGAGACCACGGAGGAGTGATCACCGCAATGTCCGCGTTTATCGTAATCAGGCTTGGATTGGGCTTCTGGCCATAAACGAAATCGTCATCGCTCAGGGTATGTGTGTACACGGCGTAGCTGGCGCTCGCCTGGGTTCCGCTGATAAGAATCGCGGTGTCCTTGCCGAACGGTACGGTGGAAGGCTTTGCCGAGACAGCCAGGTCGGTGCGCGCCCGCACCATCAACGGCATGTTGACGGTGAGCAGCGCCGAATCGTCGGGGCGGTGCTCGCTGGGGTCAAAATGCTTGGTCGCCCGCACCCGCAGCACCACATCCTCTTGCATCGGAACCGAAGCAATGGTGATCGTCCGCAGGTTCCCTCGCACATCCTTTTGAGACACCACCGTCTCGTTGTTCCCGTTAACGACAACCAGGCGATAGTCCACGCCCTCCTGGCTGCTGTCCACGTTCACCGCCACCGTGGTCCCGTAGTTCACAATTCGCGGATCGCTGGATTGCGGGTTGTCCTTGTTGGGATCGAGAAGCGGCGCGTCAATGTACGCGTTCAGGCCATCGTCAACTCCCACCCGGATTTCCGCCGTCTGGTTCAGGAAATCCTGGCGGTCAATGTGCGAGCCGAAGGTGGTGATCTTCGCAGCTTGAATGTAGAACGTCTCGTCGTCCGACATCGGCGGCGTAACCAGTACGGTCGCACCTCCCGTGCCCGCAGTCGCTGACCCGATGGGATTCTTCATGTTGTCACAGAGGGTGTAGTTGACGTCGGTCTGCCCCGAGTCAATCGTGACCTTCGCGGTGGCGCCGAATGCGACCTTGAGGTCCTGGGTTACCGCCAAATCCTGCAAGGGATAGGTTTCGCCGATGCCCAGCAGGTCGATGACTCGATCACGAGCCGAGCGCAGAGCGATCTGTGACGTACTGGCCATTTGCCGCCGCCTGCTTCCTATATAGCGAGACCGAAGTCTTCTGCGTAGTACGCACGACGCGCACCCAGCCACGCCGTGTAAACCTGTTTGAAATTGGCGAAGTCGCCGGCGCTGAGCCATTGCACGTACGGCGTGAGATGGGCCGGCGTCTCTTCGCGCACCGTCCGCTCCACCAATCGCCGCAGCGGCCGATCGCCGGTCTGCAGCCGTCCTGTGCCCGCCGGAAAAACAAAACTCAGTTGCAGCGAGAACGGATCTTTCAGCTCTGACGCTGCCAGGAGCGGCATGATTTGCGGGTCATCCCCCGTAAGCGGCCGAAGCAGGATGTGCTCCACCAGCAACGGGCGCTCATCGTCCGTCAGTCCCAGCCGAAGGCTGATGCGCTCCTCCAGCCCCGAGGGGACTGTAGCGTTCGGGTCGCCGAGGTAATTCCGTCCCGAACCTCGGCCGCTGCTGATCTCGGGATAGGCCCGCAGGAACGCCCGCTTGTCATTCACGACCTTGACCGCGGCGGAGCTCTCACCCGGAGGCAGCGCCTGCGGCAGCACCAGCGCGTAGTCGGTCATCTCTTCCGCGAAGCGGGCCAGCAGGTGATTCAGAAAACGGCCTTTGCGAACCGTCGCAGCATCGCTATTCTCGGTCATCGCATCCAGATCGGCCTCATAGGTGCTCAGATCATTGGTGCGCATCTCCTGCAGCGACAGAGTGTCGTCGTCCACCGGGAGCGAGAAGTACGTCCGCATGCCGTCGTCCTGGAAGGACAAGAGGTTTCCCGCTTGCACCAGCTGGGCAAACTCATTGGCCAGCAACTGATCGAACAGCATCAGGTAGCCCTTCAGTTGCTTGGCTTGCGCCTTGCGCTGGTCGCTGGCCGAGTCCGGCAGGCCCGTCTCTCCCACGGCATAGGCCACGGGGAAGTGGTGCAGCAGGGAATGGTAGCTGGCCAGCTCGCGGTCCTGGCCGGCAGGTACGTCGAAGATGGTTCCTTCGGACGGCGCAGCCTGATATTTGGCTGCGATAAGCGCCTGGTATTTTGCGTTAGCCTTCGCCAGGTCAACGGCCACCAAAATACCTTGCCGCTCCAAAACGATTTGCGAGCCGAGCACATCGAGGCGAGGCACACGTTGATCGTCCAGCGGCAACAGCCATTGCTCCTGGTTGCCTCCGCCCGCCGACATGCTCAGGCTGCGTATGGCGCGCACTCCGGGAACATCCATCAGCGCGTGAATAATATCGGAACCGTGCAGACTGGTTCGCCGGTCCCCAATGCTAAGAGCCTGGTCGGTAACCACTCCGCGCTGCAGCAGCGGGCCGTCAAAGATGTCCTCGACTGCGACTCCCGACTCCAGCATCTGTTCGGCCGAGGTGGTTGGAATCACCGGAGAAAGCTGTTCCTCGATGGCCAGGAGAATTTCTGCCATCAGCTCCTCCGCATCTTCCACGCGGTCAATCTCCACCGCCATCTGCACCTGCACGTCCTGCGGAGCCATCACACGAACCTCGGCGAAGTCCTCGCACAGGGGACGATTTTGGTGTAGCCGCTGCGCCACGTCGCTGCGTACCTTGCTGCCGTCAATGCCGCTCAGCTCCGAGATCTCAATCAGCACCTGATAGACACCCTTCAGCTTCACCGGCTCCATGGCCTTGAAGTTAGGGTTCTGGCTCAGGTCCTTGGAAGGGTAGTAGACTTCCCGGTTCCCGGGAAAGTAGTACAAATCAACCTTAGAAGCGGTTCGTTCTACCCAGACATTCTTCACGCCGGGAACGTCCAGCGCGAGCTTACGCAAGTCCGTAATCGTAACCGGGTTGGTCGTGAGGATCTCCGGCGCCGTGTAAAGGCTCGCGGTAGCCGTGGTTCCCGCGCTGGCCAGCAAATCCGGAACGGAATGGCCGCTGCGGTAGGCCAGGTCGGTCATTACATAGCAGAGCGCTTCCAGGATCGTGATCCCGGGGTCGTGGACGTTGAAGTCGGTCCACACGCCGCCGTTCATCTGCTCCAGCAAAGCTATACCTTGCTGGCGAAGCGCCGCGAAATCCATCGCTATGGGAAGATCTGCCATGTGCCAACCTAACGTGGTTTTCTTGCCATCAACGTTCTATGCGCGTTCCAAACTCCAGGGTCGCTATACTACCCTAGTTGCGCTCAGCCTATGAACTCTAATTCCTGGTGCGCTCATTCTTCAGGCGATTTACCTGCTCTTGCAGCTCCTTGATCGCTTCAACTAAGACGGGCACTAGGCCGGTGTAGGAGACGCCAAGTTCTCCCATCTTGTGGGAAACTAGTTCAGGAAAAACTTCCTCGACTTCCTGAGCGACCAGCCCTATATGCTTGCCCGCCGATGGCTGTGACCCACCGCCTTCTGCGACATCAGACTTCCAGTCGAACCGCACTCCTCGCAGAGCGCAGACTTTAGTAAGCGCGTCGTCTCCAGCCAGAGGTGTCACGTTGGTCTTCAAGTTCCCGTCTGAAGTTTGGTGCAGGGTTGCGCAGGTGAAATCCATGGTCCTGCTATTCACCCAGCTCCAGGCGACCACGCTGGTGACACTGGCACTCAGGCTGCCGATTTGTACGTCATTCCCGGCGCCATCGCCACCGACGTAGCATCTTTCGTTCCCGGCACCGGTAACTTCAAGATAGGAACCGACCGTCCTCACCATCGGGGCCTGAAGCGTGAGCTGGCCGTCGGCATCATTGATGATTCTTGCGTTGAAGTCCTGCAGCTTACCTCTAAAGTGAAAATCAATGTACGGAATGCCTGTGCCCGGAGTGCTATTGTTGCCTCCCAACTCAATGCAGCCGCCCTGGTCCCCGGAGATGGTAGAGTTGTTCCCCCACATCAGAGCATTAGGGACATGAACAGCGCCGTCCACCGATATGAACATGCCCTTGATCAGGTTGCAGACCTGGTCAGCAGCAGTCAATGCTTTGGAAGCAACATAAAAGTCCATGTTCCCAACACCCTGATCAACGTCAATCATTCCGGCAAAACCCGCTGCCATACTCTTCCAGGCGCCGTTGAAGTAGCTGTTGATACCCAGGCTGGGCCAGTCGGTGACCATCGAGATGCCTGCGTTGCCAAACATGCCAACCGTGTTGCCGATTGCTCCCGTAACCTGCAGCCTGGCTCTGGGGGTTGCGTTGATGGCGCCTATCTGCGTATTGCCGTCGGCATCAATGCCGATCCGGTCCCCGTTAACGTTTGTCCACAACCGTGCGATCTTGTCGTTGGCATACCACACCCAGCGTTGCCCCGCGGGCGCACCCTCCACCCGCAATCCGTTATTGGGAGCATTTCGATTCGCGAAGCAGTAGCCGGCAATACCGCCTCCTGCGAAAACTTCGCCGCTGGTGCATTCCACGTGCAGCGAGACCGTCGGTGTGAGCGTCCCAATGCCGACATTTCCAGTTCCGGCGTCGATAAACAAGCGGTTTGAATTCTTGCCATCCTGGATTGCCAGCCCGGCGTGCGCGGTGGCCGGGTCGCCCGGGTTTGTCCGCGCATTCAGACTGATGGACCAGGCCGGGTCTGGGTCATTGAAGCTGCCATAGATGTACAGCACCTTTCTCGGGCTGTTCGCATCTCCGTTGGCCTGGATCTGCAGTGGACCCGCCGCAGGTTTGGCAATGCCATCTTCCTGCTGGTTGAGCATGGCATCGATTAAGTCCGCGAAGTTGCTCTCCGTCGGAATAGCATTCTTGACGAAATAGGCTTTTAGCTCGGTGCGGCTTTTGGTAGTTATCGCCATAAATTCCTCCCGTTACTCCGCCGGCCCTCGTTAAGCCACCACGAAGTCCAGTTCAATGGTCATGTAACCGATGCCTACCAGCTTCTGTACCGAATAGCCGGCGTCAGAAATAACGTCTATCTGGTGCTGGTGTGCGGCCACCAGAATCTGGTTGGGCTGCTGGGCTTCGACGAAGTAGCCCAGTATGTAGTTCGGATCTCCCACCTGCGGCGGCAGTATGCGGGTGAAGTTCTCACCATCCGAACTGCTGAAGAGTTCGATCTTTGCTATGTAGTCCACGTAAGGCTGGCGGTCTACAAAGTCCACGATACTGTTCGCGTAAATGCGGCCCCCAATCACGATATCGGCGCCTTCGTCATAGGCCCATGGAGCCAGATACCGGTTCAGGTCGTCATTCAGCCGCTTGGCATAGTAGCTCTCGTCGCCCTCCCCGATGAACCGCACCGCCAACCTCACCTTCACCGCGATGTATTGCGCGTTCTGTACCCGAAGGTCCACCCAGTCCGGTACTCTCGTCGAGAGGAAATCCTGGATATCGCGCAGCACGTCTGCCGGCGCTTTAGGCTCAAACGGGTCGAAGGGAATCTTGTTCCTAATATCAGGGATCGCAACAACCTGCACCAGGCCCGAGCCGGCATTCTCCGGCTGCAAAGCCGCGGGAATGCACTTCACCTTGTACACATCGGGGAACTGCGCCAGTACCAGCCGCTCGTAGTCCCAGGCCGAGACCGCGCGCTGCTTGTGCCGGAGCCTCTCGCTGACGCGAGTATAAAACGCGCTGTCCACTTCAGCCGCGCGTCCCCCTCGCGAGGTATAGGGCTGGCTCACAGAAGCGATGCCCGCAATCGGCGAGATAAACCGCTTGATACTGGCCACCGGCAGCGGCGTGGAGTAGTGATCGGCCGCGTTGCCGTTGTCCACCAGCGTCGCACTTACCGCCTGGGTTTGCAGCGCGATGGTGTCGCACACCGCCGTCGAATTCTGCTGCGCCACTGCGCGAATCCAGTACAGTCCCGCCGGCATCCGCATGCTGGGAGCAACTTCGGGAAGGTTGACCTGAATGATTCCAGTGTTGATCAGGCCGCGGGTAGTATCCCCCAGGATAAGGTGGCCGTCGGCGTCGTCCCATTGATCGCCGTTGAGCACGCTCCACCCAATGGTCGGCGGCGTAAGATCGGGATTCGCGCTCCCCTCGGCAGCCTGGAATAGGATGCTGACGTTCTGCGGCGCCTCAACATTCTGCAAGCCAATGTACAGCTCGCCCTGGTTCTCGTAGCTTGGCATGAACAGAAAGCCCCCGGGAACCGGATCGCCAGCTATATAGTTATAACCAAAAGGATGCAGATGGTAGAACTGATCTACCG
>CAWAKG010000037.1:0-84283 GCA_963782505.1 uncultured Acidobacteriaceae bacterium
AGGCGGGAGAGCTGTCGTGGATGAGCAGCTCCATCCAGATGACCACGCACACGCAATTCGCCGGCGGCGGAGGCCTGTTCGGCGTGCTTAAGCGCGTCGCCGGCGGCGGCTCAATTTTCATGACGGAATACCGCGCCATTGGTGCTGTCGGCGAGTTGGCCTTCGCCACCAAACTCCCCGGCCACATTGTGCCGGTCGAAGTCGGGCCGGGCAACGAATACATGATCCATCGCCACGGTTTTCTCTGTGCCACGCCGGAAGTACGAATCAGTGTGGGCTTCCAGCAGTCGCTGGGCGCGGGCATCTTCGGCGGTGACGGCTTCCTGTTACAGCACCTCGGCGGGAAGGGAACTGCATGGCTTGAGCTTTCCGGTGAGCTGATTGTGCGCGATCTACAGGCGGGTCAGACGTTGTTCGTCCACCCCGGACACGTGGGTGCGTTCCAGGCCAGCGTGTCATTCCAGATCACAACTGTACCCGGCATCAAGAACCTGATCTTCGGTGGCGACGGCATCTTCCTCATACAACTCAGCGGCCCGGGAAGGATCTGGTTGCAAACGCTCCCCATCGCCAAGCTGGCGCACGCGATCGAGAAATACCTGCCGCGCGACAGCGCGAAGCAGGCAGTCGGCGGCGGAGTGGTCGGCGGGATCGTGGGATCAATTCTTGACGACATGAGGTGAAGCCGGCGATCCTGCTGCGTTGGACCTTCTGAGCTACCTTTCCGGCGGCGCCGGTGCGGCATGCCATTTGGAGCGAGGCACCACAATATTGTCCTGCGGCTGCATCATGAAGTGCGGCGACATGATCTGCACGCCATACTCGTTGAACGCGTCCTGAATGTTGGCATGAAGGTTGGACAGGGTTTCAATGCGAAGCTTCTCGGCCTGGAGATGCACGATCAGGCTGTACTCGACATAGAAGTCGGAGAGCGCGCGCTGCACGACGCACGGGGCTGGAGTCTTGCGCAGGTTCCCGGTGCGTTCGGCCCCCGTCAGGAGCAGTGCATGCACCTGCCGCCAGGGAGCGTCATAGCCGATGGTGACTGTAACACTGGCGACCGAACCCTCCAGTTTGCCGAGACGCGTGTAGTTCGTCGTCGTTGTATTCACAATGACCGAATTCGGCAGCGTTACTTCCTGCTGCTCGATGGTCCGTATCTTCACCGCCAGCAGGCCAACTTCCAGGACTTCACCTTCTTTATCGTTCACCACCACCCAGTCGCCGGGCTTGAGCGCCTTGGAGTAGACAACAAACAAACCGCTCATGATCTGGTTGATGATGCCGGTCGACCCTAGCGAGACCACGACGCCGAAGAAAACGCTGATGCCCTTGAAGGCTTCTGTGCTCGATCCCGGTATATACGGATAGGCCACGACGACCGCGAAGACCCAGGCGACAAACGAGAAGATTCGCTCCGTGGCGTGCGCCACGTCCGGGTCCATCCACGACAGCCGCAGAGCGCCACTGGATACCTGGCGGAAGAATGCCTTGCCCAGGCGTATAACCCACCGCGTAATCAGGAAAATGACGATGCAGGAGAAAATTCCCGGCAGCGCGTCGATCGCGGAAAGTCCCAGTTTGCCAAAGAAGTGGAAGACATAACCGCCGAGCTGCCTTCCCCACGGCTGGGTGTAGGGGAAGTGTCCGAGCGAAAGCGTCAGCCAGGCATACAGCGCGCCGAGCGTAAGCAGCCAGGCACCGGCGCGCAGCAGCGTGTAGACGAGCCCGGCAAGGTGGGGAACCAGGTCGACTCCGGAGATGCGCACCTGAAAGGTGAGACTCTTCTCTCTTTGATGAAGGTAGTCGAAGGTGGCGTGGAAGGCTTTCCACACCACCCACCAGAAACCTATTAACAGTGACAGTCCTATGAGCGTGTAGAGAATGCCGCGGCGAATGACCGGCCAATGCCGTACCGCCTCCCTGGCCTGAAGCGCGTCCCGGAGGTTCCGCTGCGCGGCCTGTGTGACCGAAACCAGGGTCTCCCCGCCCTCCTTGTCGACATCCCCTTCACAGACAAAGAAAAGGATCCTGCCCTGGTAGGAGAAACCAATGCCTTGGTGGTCTTCGACCTTGATGGGATGCTCTTCGATCTCATCGATCGTCACTGCCGGCGGCAGTTGATTCAGGTGCTCCATCGCGCGGTCGGCACGGTCCTGCGGAGACGAGCCGGCGAGAGTGGCGCGCATCGTGGCGATGTACCGGTTCCAGAAGTCGATGCTGGCGGGCTCGTCGGAAGATTGGGCGGATTGCGCTTTGCCTTTATCCTCTGTCTGGGCGGATGCAACGGTCGAGAGTGAGACTAGTACTGAGACCAGTAATAAGAAGATAAGGACAATGAGAGTTCGACCGGGCCGGTTCGTGGGAGTGCTCCGCTTTCCTGGCAGAATGGGCATCGCAATCGGAATGGCTGATTCGTGCCCTCCAGTTTGCGCTAACTCAGGGCAGGGAAGCAAGAAGGAAAGGAATCATCGCTGAGCGAAGCTCTGCGTCAGGGCACGACTTTGAGTCGTGCTGTTAAGCGTGTTTTCGTTGATCCCGAGTCCCATCGGGACGGCACGGGGATTTATCACCACTTATTCCGCTACGGCATGATCATCCAGATGTTTCCATATCCGTACTGGCCGCCTTGCCATGTTGTGCCATATAGGTTGCCGTTTGAGTCAATAGTCACATTAGACTGGGGATTTTCGCCGTCGCTGCCATCGAAATCGTGAAGTGATGTATATATCCAGCCGACTGGGGTGGGGGTCAGCATGAAGACATTGCCCAGTTGGTTGTCACCATCACAAACGGTCGTGCCGTAAAGATTACCCGCCGCATCCATTGTGAGAGGTCGCGCGGGACCACAGTTGGGATAATACGGACGCTTCACAAAGGTGTATAGCAATTTGAATGTCCAGGTATTGCCCGTAGGTAATAGCTCGAAAATCGTCCCGCCGCCTAACCCGCCGCCGTCCCTGGCGGCGCCGTAGAGATTACCAGCGCTATCCAATATGACACCCGTATAGGGAGAAACTCCATCGATGCCGTTCCCAAAATCGTAGAGATCAGTCTCTGTCCATCCACTCCCCGGTTGATAAGTCAATTCGAAAACAGTTCCATAGCCAAACTGCCCACCTTCGGAAGTCGTGCCAAAAAGGTTGCCATTATTATCAATGACAACGCCATTGACGGGCTTCGCTCCACCGGACAATTCCGAGAAGCTGTAAATGGGGGTTTCTGTCCAACTGTTCCCGACATAAGAAAGCTCGAATACGGTGCCATCATTGGATGTACCCCCGTACTCTGTTACGCCGTAGATATTGCCCTGTTGATCCCAGGTGAGGTCGCCATCGGGTAATGCTCCGTCAGCAAGGCCCTGAAATTGGTAAAGCACGGTTTCCTTCCAGAAGCAGTTAACCGTTTTGCAAGTGCTCAGAAGAGGTGTCAACTTAAAAATAGTGCCTTGATTCTGGTTGCCACCTGCGGGAGTAGTGCCATAGGGATGGTCGTCCGGACCGAAGACGACCCTCGAAAGCGGCCCATATCCGTCGTCTTGACCGCCAAAGGGGTATAGAACTGTCAAGTTCCAGTCGGCCCCCAACGGCGTCAACTCGTACACCGTTCCGCCGTTACCGCCGCCAAATGTTGTGCCGAAAAGAGCGCCGCGCTCTTATCGTCACTCCCGACCCTGGATCCGCCGCCTGAGGTTGATTGAAGTCGTGGATAACGCTGAAGGTTTGCGCTTGTGCCGTCGGGCAGAGCGACGTAAGGAGTGTGATCAGGCTCGACCAGACAAGGATATGTAGTTTCATGATGTGCTCCAAGGAGGGTCGGACCCGAGGAGGGTTGGTCCCGAGGCCTGCCATCTTATCTCAGCAGATGGCTAACGTCACGCTTAAATTACACAATCATTGCCGATAACCGGCGGCGATTGTACAAACCATCCTGAACCTGGGTCCCCCCTCCCGGATCTTGCCGCTCGATCGGAGACGCAGGTTTTTCCGTCCCGGCAGCGGACTCAGACGGGGGCATCCGGCTCCCAATCAGTGGCAGGGAAGCAAGAAGGAAGGGCCGCTGAACGAAGCCGGGCGTCAGGGCACGACTTCAAGTCGTGCCGGAAACGGTGTTTAGTTAATCCCGAGTCCCATCGGACGGCACTTCTTTCTGCACCCAGGTTAGCCCAAAAGACGGGCGAACCGGGGGCACAGGACGAATCATGGCTGCAACTGATAGGATTTTCCGAGCGGTCCGGCGCCGGCCAGATATTTTCTCGCCCTCACCAATTCCGCAATCTGGCGAATGTGGCCGATGTCGTGGAGGGCCCATTCATGCAGCATCTGTGCCAGAGTGATCTCGCCCACCTCGGCGTGCTTCGCCTTGCGCTCTCCCGAACCTGGCGGAAGACTTTCTAGAAATCCGATATTGTTCTCGCGCTGCTCTTCGAAATGGTCGAAAGAATCCTCGGGGTCGGCATCACGATAGAGTTCCAGATACATTTGGGCGTCGTCGGCTTCGAAGAAAGGAAGATCTTCGTCGAGAAAGCGATCGACGCGCATGCGGTAGCAGTGCCCTTCGGAGTGCGAGAGATGAGCCAGTACTTCCGCAATGGAGAAGCGATCCGCAGCGGGTTTCCAGCGAGCATCGTCGTCTGAGAGTCCCCCCATGAGACCGCGCAAGATTTCGGGAGTTGCTGCCAGAAGGTCAAGGCACGGCAAATCGCTCTCGAGCATGAGAACATCGTACGACGTTTGGCCTATTCTGCCGAGTGGAAGTCGCGAATATCAAAGGCTATTCCATGACGGGTCCAGCGCTTTGAAGGGGCGCACCTTTAGGTGCGCCGTTCTAAGTCGCTTATATTTGTCATCCCGAGGAGGCCTTCAGGCCGACGAGGGATCTGCTTTTGACTCTTTCCGCGGCCTGCTCGAGTCGTGCCGCAAACGGTGTTTAGTTACTCCCGAGTCCCATCGGGACGGCACATCTTTCTCCGCCCAGGTTGGCCCAAAAGACGGGCGAACCCGGGGTACCAGGCGTGGGTGTGGGACATGGTTCGAATTTATGAGAGGCCATTAGGAGTTTCCGTGATTTTGAGCACGCATGGATGTGCCCTCTCGTTGTGATTGCCA
This sequence comes from uncultured Acidobacteriaceae bacterium, assembly GCA_963782505.1. Classification (GTDB taxonomy): domain Bacteria; phylum Acidobacteriota; class Terriglobia; order Terriglobales; family Acidobacteriaceae; genus CAVVDY01. The sequence goes on from CAWAKG010000037.1 coordinate 5,109, forward strand.
GAAGAGCCCCTGCCGGGGCTGTAGGTCTTGCGACGGACGCACCCAGCGTTCCGCTTCGCTTCACGCTGGGCTACACTGAGCCGTCCCGCTGCGCGGGACTGGGGAGAAATAGGCGGGCCTCCTAGGGCAATACGAGGAGGTTCGGCGACGGCCTGTTCGAACCTCGACGGCGTCTAGTCTCTGTCATCACTCGGCGCAAATTAGAAACGGGCGCGGGAAATATTCCGCGCCCGAGTTTGCTAATGGACGCTGCGTCCGAGGATCCTCGCTCACCGCTTGACGGGCTGGAGCGACCGGTTGGGCGTCAGCCGAGCCGGGTCGGGACGCTCCGGCGGGCTTAATTTCTCCGACATTTGCTGGTCGGGCAGGCCGAAGGCGTAGACGGTCCCGTTTCCGTAACCGGCGTATACCATACCGTTGACCACCGCCGGCGCTGAAGGAGTCACGCCCACGCCGGTTGTGTACTGCCAGAGGATGGTACCTGTAGTGGCATCTAACGCGGCCAGCATGCCGGTCGAGTCGTTACGCCCGATGCCGAGATAGACTATCCCGTTTGCTACCGCCGGGGGGTTGAACCAGTCCTGCGTTCCGGTGGTGTATTTCCACAACAAGGCGCCAGTAGCCGCATCGAGAGCATAAAAGTGGTTATCGTACCCGCTGCTAGGCACATAGACCACGCCATTGGCGACCGCCGGGGTATAGGCCGAACCAAGGTTATATGTCCAAATGAGCGCGCCCGTTTTGGCGTTTAGCGCGTAGAGAATACTCTGGTTAGTTCTATTGTATGTGGAAACTGCATAGACCACGCCATTGGCCACCGCTGGGGCCTCTCCCATAGACCACTGCCCTGCAAATTCCCAAATGAGCGTTCCTGTGGTGGCATCCAGCGCGTAAAGCGTATGGTCTCCGGAAGAGTCATAGTCCCCATCGCCCACGTAGAGTACGCCGTCGGCCACGGTCGGCATCCATGGCGTATTCGCAAGCGTGTACTTCCACCGGAGCGTGCCGGTTACGGCATCAACGGCATAGACGTTGTTATCGCGCGAGCCGACATAGACTATGCCGTTAGCGACCGCAGGCGGACTACCTCCCTCGCTTTCTATGTCGTAGCTCCACAGCCAAGCACCTGAATGGGCATCCAAGGCTGTGACATAGTTATGGCCGCTGGGGCTGAAGCATGTGCTGTAATAAACTACGCCGTTGGCCTCTGCTGTCGGTTCACACAATGGACCGCCCCCGAAGCTCCAGAGCAGCGCCCCGGTGCCGGCGTCGAAGGCGTATAGATTGTTATCTCCGTTGACCGCAGAATCATAGACGATGCCGTTAGCCACCGTGGGTGCGGCAGTGACGTCGCCTGGGATTGTGTGCTTCCAACGTAATGTCAGCTTCCCGACTGTTGCCGCGCTCAAAACATTCTCATAAGGGTTGTAGCCCGCGTGCTCCGCGTCGAAGTGAAACTGCGGCCAATCAGCCCTGACGGTGAATGGCACCTGCGCCTGGAGTTGAGTAATCCGTTCGACGGCGGTGATCCAGTGTTGGCCCGGAACCGCGTCTGCGGGTATCTGTATCGAAAGCCCGTTTTGCCGGATCGTCGGCGCCTTAACCGCCATACCAAAGCTTCCGTTGTTGTCGGTGTCCACCAGGCCGACGTCCGTGCTGTCGAAGTAAATGTCGATGGTGGCGTTGGGATCCCATCCGTTGCCTACTGTCTGTGTCTGGGACCCGGGAGGCCCAGCTTGGGGCACATCATAAATATGCGGCGACTGCGCCGCGGCCAGGTTGGGGAATAAACAAAGAGAGAAGACTAACAACGTGGTTAGAACCTGCATCGCACCTTTCGCCGGAAAGCGAATGGAGTTCAAGCGTTGCGATGCATATAGGGACGAGGGATATGAATGCATCATGCACCTCCAAGTGCTGAAGTTGTAGGGTCGTTGGGCGCTGGTTGCAGTAATTACGAAGCGCCTTCGTCTCAGACGTGCGGGACGGAAGTTAACTGACTTCGGGGCAAACTTACTACGACACAATTCTTGCAGCCGGCTGGTTGCAAGCGAAGTTAATTTCGACAGGCGGCGCGGATTGCTTCCCGAAACAGGAAACCGCGAGTAGGGCCAATCCCCTAGTCGAACTTCAGCGGCTCCCAATTGTCGTGGTCGCTGATGGCGAGTTGGATGGGGCGCGGCGGACCGCCGCTCACCGCCGCCAGCATCACGGGACTACCCCGCATCTGTCAACGCTCGGGCCTAGATAGGCTGTCCGCTTCGCGGACGGAGAAAAAAGGCGCCGATCTCTCGGCGCCTTCAAGTGAACCGTCTTATCCCTAGCTCTTGGTGACCTTGATGTCTCCCACGTCGGCGTTGATGACCACCTTGCCCGCGCCGTTCCCAACGGTTCCGCTTGCGGTCGAAGTCCCGCCGCCCCGCTGGTCGATCTTCACGTTGCCAAAGTCCGAGGAGATGTCGCCCTTGCGCGTGGTCGCGTTCAGTTCGAATCCCGCGTTCGGAGGCAGGGTCAGCGTGACGTCACCCTTTCTGCCGGTGATGGAAATATTGCCCAGCGGCAGTTTGTTCGAGGCGTTCACTTCGATGTCGCCATTGGTCGACTCAAGTTCCAAATCGCCGCTGACACCCTCCAGGTGGACCTCTTTCGAGCGCATCACTAGCCGTGACGGGCCGGACACGTCCGTCCCGCGCAGTGAGTCGCCGGAAATCTCCAGATCGCCGGGAACCGACGCCACCGTGATGTCCGAATGAGTAGACTTGAACGTGACGGTCTTTGTGATCTTCGACAGGCGAATGTCGTCGAAGTAGTCACCGTTCAGTTTCACAGTGCCGTTTACGTTGTCGACGCTTGCGTCATCGATGCGTCCGTCGATATCGACGTCACCCGTGACATTGGAGACGCGGACTGAGCCCTTTTCCAGATTGATCTTGGCCGCGCCGGTGATGTTGTTGAGCACAACATCGCCGCGCTGGCCGGATAACTTCACATCCGCCTTGCGGTCCGTCACGCTCAGGTCACCGCGACGGCCGGCCACATCGAGAGCAGCCTGGCGCGGAACGTACACGTCCATGTCGGCCGACACGCCATGGTCACCGGCGCCGTTCGTGTTCGCGTTCAGCACCACCGATGTCCCGTCAACGGTAACCATCGGCTTGCTGCCCTGGTTGTACTTGTCGGCGTCGCTCTGATTGTTCGCATAGAGCTTTTTATGGACCACCACCTTCAGCGAGCTGTCATCGCTGGGCTGAACGTTGATGGCCCCGCGATCGCTCACGATGCGCAGGCTGCCGCCGGCAGGGAAGGCCTGCTGAATGGTGTCATCGTAGGTGTAGGCGTTGCCGAACATCCCGCCCAGATCGTCGTCGATCTGGATCTGGTCGCGCACGCCTCCCCAATTGACGTCACTGCTGTGGCGGGCAGCGAGACCAACGATGATGATTAGCAGCAGCAGAAAAATGCTGCCGGCGCCGATGCCCGCGGCGCGATAACCCCTCCGGTTGGCGTCAGCATGTTCCACCAGCTTGATGACGCCCCACAAAATCAGCAGCAGCGGCCAGAAGCGTCCAAAGGTCCGCCAGATCGGCAGATGCACGCCGAAGTTGTGCGCCAGGAACAGGCAGCCGATGACGATCAGCACAATCGGCCCGGCCAAAGAGCGCTGATACCGGTAGGGTGGCGGCGGAGCCGGCGTCATTGGCGGTTGCGTGTAGGTGCTAGCCATTGTGCACCCCCGTATCGCTTGGATTGTTGCCGCCTTGTCCGTAAGGCGACGCAGGTAAGTTGCCTCCTGGCTGTGGCGGCGGCGGCGTCACCACCGTACCGGGTGTTCCGGGGGCAGAAGCCACCGGGCGCGCCGGATACGCCGGAGGCGCCGGGACGACATACTCCCGCGGAACATGTCCGTTGGCGGGCGCGCTGTGCCGCAGGAACGACACCAGCCCAATCACGATCAGCAGCGCCGGCCAGGTGCGGTCGAAGCTCAGCCAGTAGTTGGAAGTCACCTGCGACAGCAGAAAGAGCACACCCAGGGTGATCAGGACCGCCGGCCCCATGTATCCATGAGCGCGGCACCGAGGGCAGGAACAATAAGGATTGTATCGGTATCGCATGACGCCTCCTCAGTACCCCATCCGGTTGCGCTTCATCAGCACGCGAATGCCGACAGCGATCAGGATGAGCGGCCAAAAGCGCCATATCCAGTCAAAGTGCATCCAGCCAAAGGTGTTCATCAGGAACAGAACGCCCAAGCCGATCAGGACAAACGCGCCGACTGGAATCTGTTGATTGTCGGACGTGTCTTCCGCGACGGCCGCCCCCTCGCCTGCCCGCACCGGAGTCGTCCCGGGGGCCGCAGGTGCAGCCGCGACCGCCGGAGGCCGGCTACCTAACAGGTTGTTGAACCCGAACGGGTCGGGAGGCTCCAATCCCAGCATGCGGGCCTTGGCCGTTTGGTAGGCCTCGATCGGCATATAAACAACAAACGCCGCGATGGCGAGACCAAACAGGCCGCTCACGTGATCAGCAGCCCAGATCAGCGTGGCGAAGATCAGCACGTGAATGAAGCCCTTGGCATACTCGCCGTTGTACATGGCGCCCACGCCGGGAATGAATCCCAGCAACGCAGCCAACCCAGGGCTGCCGCTGGCAACCGTAGGCGCACCCGCAGCCGCAACGCCCGGCTGCAACGGAGGCGGCATGGCGCCGCTCACCTGTGCTGCGAGACAGTCCTCGCAGTAGATAACGCCACGCACGTCCCGCGCACAGATTGCGCACACCGGTTTGCCACAGGTGCGGCAATACGCCGTTGCGGGAGTATCGACATGATTGGCGCAGTTCATAAGGTCTTCCTGTTCTGCCGGGCCCGATTCATTTCCAGTTCCACTGCGGCGTGGGCATTGGCCAGTACTGGCTCCTGCCCGGTATCGCTGTAATGCCTGTGCTGCGGTTGGTTTTCACTCTTGTTAGGGTTCTTTGGCGTCTGAGGTTCCTCCTGCTTCTGCTCGGGCCGGGCGGCGCGGCGCAAATCGCGCACGCGAGACTCGATCTCATACACCAGGCGAATATTCTCGTAATACCGCACCACGCGCGCCTGTGTCGTGTAGTACGTTCTTTCGATTCCTCTCGCGCTCAGATCCAGGTGCTTCAGATCGCTGACGTGGAAGCCGGCCACATTCAGGATCATGGTGATGGAGAAGAATGCCATACCGAACGACATGGCAAAGCGTGGCGTAGCCAGCGGAGCAAACACCGGGGCGATGCGGCCTTTCATCCATCCCCACCAGCCCTCACCCGGCGCCACCGCCTTCTCACGCGGCACCGGCAACGCCCCCGCCGTATGCACCATGATGTTGTGCACCAGGTTGCGCGGGACTTCGACGTCCTCCAACTGCTTCAGCCAGTGCATGCCGGCGACGGCTTCCTGATACTGGGCGCCGCAAACCGGACACGCCTGCTGGTGCGCCTCAAAGCTTGCCAGCTTGGCGCCATGCAGCGTGCCGTCCAGAGCGTCGGCGAGCATGGCCTCCCACTCTGTGCACTGCATTCCGGATTGGAGTTTGTCCGTCATTTTCTAACCGGTGCCCCAGGTTCGCCCTTCTTTCGGGCTAACCTGGGGATGCCTGCCCATAGGTACGTTGTAACAGTCGCGCTAGTTCCGTTCGTCCCCGATTTATGCGACTCTTCACAGTTCCCTCGGGTACTTTGAGGACTATGGCAATCTCCTTGTAGTCCATATCCTGCAAATCCCGCAATATGACCGCTTCTCGCAATTCCGGCGAGAGCTTCCGGAGCGCCGCCTGGACCGCCTTCTGGGTCTCCTGGCTCTGCACCCGCTGCTCCGGACTTGACCTCCGGTCCTCAAGCTGATCGCCAATCGAGAGCCCATCTTCTTGGTTTCCCGGGGGTCGCGTCCAGCGAATCCGTCACCCGGTCATATTTCCCTTTGCGGAAGTGGTCGACCAGCAGGTTGCGGGTTACCGTGGTAACCCACGTCATAAAGGCGGCCCGCGTCCCGTCAAAGGTGCTCAGCGTGCGATAGATCTTAATGAACACTTCCTGGGTCAGGTCAGCCGCATCATCCGGCGAGCCGCAAAAGCGGTAGCAGATGTTGTAGATGCGCCGGTTATATTGCTGAACGATCTCCTGCCATGCCGCAGCATCGCCGGCCACACAGCGGCGAACCAGTGCGTTTACGGCTTGGTTGTCGTCCAAACAGCGCTCCCAAAGGGCTTTTACTCCTGGCCTAAGTTACCGTTTAGGCTGGTAGAAGATACGCAGTCGCGTAGCCAGAAGTTCGGCTCGTCTCCCCGGCAGGACGCCGGATTCGTGACGAATTGTAACAGGGGAACGACACGGGGTTATCGCGAAACCGAGGTTGGGATGAGCCGCGAACCCGCTTTGGAACTAGCAGGTCAGGACGGGTTCGGGACAAGGTGCAGGAAACGCTCATTTCCCGTCGAATTTCGCCTCGAAACGCCTTCGAAGCCCGCTTTTGCCGGCCTCTTCTGGGGTCGAATTTGGCCCTTTTTCACCCCGAGCGCGGTACAACCCCCACCGCTGACGGCCCTCCGAAAGCCGCAAATTGGGGGAAATCGGGGCCACTTTTTGCCCACTTCGACGCGGCTTGGAGGGGTTTCGGAAGGGTTTTACGGCCGAAATTGCGCGTTTTAGGGGCCTGTTTTCGCCCGTTTTTCAGGACGTCTTGTTCTCTCGTGCCAGGCTTCACGTTCCGGCGCGGACCTGCAACCGCTGCTCACCTTCCTCAAGCCGGAGGCGGTGGGTTGACATGAGTTCGATTTAATTATTGCTGAACAATGCAAATGTACGAGGGGCGGAACCCGATGACCAGGTTCCGCCGCGAATGCGTCTGTTGCGAGTTATTGCAGAACGGAGGTCTATCTTCGCGAGATCCCATGGAGCACGATCACTTGCGGACTGGACGGGTCTGAGTCATTGATGGACATGCCCGCGACTTTAGTCCCGGTATTCGTAGGCTTAAATGTCACGCTCAATGTACAACTGCTATGAGCCGGAAGGTCGTTGCCGCAGTCGTTGGTCTGGGAAAAGTCAGCACTGTCTCGGCCCTGGAATTCGATCTTGCTAATAGCAATGTCCTTGCTTCCTCGATTCATCAGCGTAACCGGTCGCGAGTCGGTCTTTCCAGGAGCGGCGGCAAAGCTAAGCGTCGTCTTTGATAGCTTGAGCGCGCTGTACGCCACGCCCGACAGATGAATCACCTGTGTGCCCGCCAGGGCGTTGTCCTGAATCGTAATGCTCCCCGTCCGAACACCGAGCTCCGTCGGCATGAAGACCGCCGTGATGGTGCAGCTTGCTCCGATGGCCAGCGTTTCAGGACAGTTATTGGTCTGGCTGAAGTCCCCTGTGATGGCAATGTTCGACACCTTCAGCGGCGCACTGCCGGGATTGCTGATCAAGAAATCTCTCGGGGGACTGGTATCACCCAGGATGGTGGGCGCAAAGGTGAAGTTACTGGGATAGAGAGCGATTACGGGGATGTTCAGCAGAACCGCGACAGAGCCGCCATTGTTGAGGCTTCCTCCCACCAGGTCCATCCCACCGTTGCCGGTAAGCTCAGCAGCTGTTACAGAAGTCCAGCCAAGATCGCTCCCATAATCCAGGTGAGGCCGGAAAGTGCCGTCACCGTTGCCGTAGAGTACAGCGGCAGGCCCTTGACCCTCGGTAACAAGATCGAGCTTCCCATCGCCGTCAAAATCGGCCGCGGTGAGAGCCCCCCCCGCGTCACCTGAGTCGTATTGCATTGGGGCCAGAAACGTTCCGTCTCCGTTGCCAAGTAAGACCGTGACATTCATCCCGTTAGAACTGTTGAAGGAGTTCGAGACTGCGATGTCCAGCTTACCATCTTTGTTGAAGTCTCCAACTGCGATAGAGTCGGGAGCCTCACCCGCCTGAAAAGCGACCGGAGCTTGAAAAGTTCCATCGCCATTGCCTAGCAACAGCGAGACCGTGCCCATGTAAAAATTTGAAACTACAAGATCCAGCTTCCCGTCTCCATTGAAATCACCAGCATTAACACCGATCGTAGAACTGCCCGCAGCAAACTCGACATGGTTCTTGAAAGTACCGTCGCCATTTCCCAGCAGGATGGAAACTGTCGATCCAAGACTCGGCACTGTAACCAGGTCAAGCTTGCCGTCGTTGTTGAAGTCTCCTGTGATCAAAACAACAGGAGAGCCGCCCGTGGGATAGCCGATGCGGCCCTGCATGGTACCGTCACCGTTTCCTAGTAGAACCCAGACGGCCCCTGCGTTGTAATCGGGAACAGCTAGGTCTTGTTTTCCGTCCCGGTTGAAGTCTCCAGTAACAATAGAGGCCGAACCAGAACCTGCCTCGTAATCAACGTGAGGCTTAAAGGTACCGTTTCCGTTGTTGAGCAGAATCGAAACCGTCTTATAGTCCTGGTCGTTGCTGTTCGCGACGGCGAGATCCAGCTTGCCATCGCCGTCAAAATCGGCGGTGGCAACTCCCCACGAATGATAGCGGGCCGGATATGTAGCCCCACCGAAGCTACCATCTCCTGTCCCCAGCAGGATCGAGAGCTGCCCAATGCCGCATGGCGAGTATTGAATACAGTTTTGCGACGCTACTGCCAGGTCTAAACTGCCGTCACGATTGAAATCCGCTACTGCTACAACCGGATCGACGCCAGCGCCGTAATCGACGTGGGGTTGAAATGTTCCGTCACCATTGCCTAGCAAGACGGAAACGGAACCAAAGGGGTTGGGGTAAACTTCACATTCCTGATCGGCGACAGCGATGTCTGAGCTTCCATCGTCATTTAGGTCAGCTACCGCCAGAGACACGGGACAAGGGCCGGTTGCATATTCGGTCATCGTCGGGAACGTTCCGTCGCCCTTGCCCAGCAGAATTGACACTTTGTCGGACTGGCGTGTCACAGCAAGATCGAGCTTGTGATCGCCGTTGAAGTCGCCAACCGCCACTTCTTCAGACTCATCACCTTGGCCGTACTGGACAAAGGTCTGGAATGTACCATCGCCATTGCCTAACAAGACCGAAACAGCGAATTGTACAGCAATTGCGAGATCTAGCTTCCCGTCTCCATTCAGATCTGCGATTGCTGGTGCCCCTGCCTGATAGCCGCAGCCAAAGCCTGTGGCCGCAGTGTAGTCAACGTGTTGTTGGAAGCTACCATCGCCATTGCCTAGAAGCACCGAGATGTTTGGAGTGCACTCGTTTGCAGTGATCAGGTCGAGCTTGCCGTCTCCATTCAGATCTGCGACCGATAGGCCTTGTGGCTCAAATCCGGTGGTGTAATCAACAGCAGGTTGAAAACTCCCGTCGCCGTTACCGAGAAGAACCGCCACGGTGGTATCCCCATCCACAACAGCAATATCCAGCTTGCCGTCGCCATTGAAGTCGCCGGACACGATGCCTCGCACCTGTGAGGTGAAGGAGATGACAGTTGCAGGATTCATCGTTCCGTCGGGCTTACCCAGAAGGATTGAGATTGTTTTGTCTTGAATGCTTGTGGTAACCACATCAACGATGCCGTCTCCGTTGAAGTCACCCATGGCTACAGAGAATGGCAACTTCCCAACCTGATAAACAGCTTGGCCGAAGACATACCTGCCCGGCATGGGATCTTGCGGCGTGAACACCGTGGCCTTTTGCGAACCCGTGCGGCTCGCACTGTCGGACTGTCGATCGTGCATCACCCCCGACTGCGGAACCGGTCTTTGCCCGCTTGAGGCCGACGATGGGTCGCCCTGCGATTGCGGGTTGCTCGGCGTGGCCGGACGCGGAACATTCGGTCTGTTCCAAGCCCCCGGCATCGTCAGGCCGTGAGACGAGGGAATCGGCATCGCGCGGTCGCGATTCTCGTCCTGAGGAGAGTCCTGCGCCGCTGCGCAGAGAACCAGAATCGAAACTACACAGAGAACCGCGCCGCTCGACTTGCCCATGAGAGCACCCCTTGCGCCGATGAATTCTCGCAATATCATGCCACAAGGATGTGACTAGAAAATACAAATTTCGGCAGTCGGGCAATTCCCCTGGGTGGGAGGGATTCGTCAACACCATCCTCTTTCCTGAGCCGCATTCGGATCATCCATCGCCTCCCACACATTCGAAAACCGCGAAGCTGTGGGGCAAGCGGCGGGAACGTCTGACATTTATGCTAAAATGTCAGACATGGCATCCGCCCGTATTACAATTCGACTCCCAGAGACCCTGGGGCAGCGCCTGCGCCACCGCTCGCGGATCAAAGGCCAGCCGGAGTCGGAACTCGTCCGCGAAGCCTTGGAAACCTATCTTGACCAGCCCACCGAGGCGCGCCCAGCCTACGAACTGGCCGAAGCCGCGGGATTGATTGGCTGTATAAGGCGCGGCCCGAAATCTCTCCCAACCGACCTCAGCTCCAATCCCCGCCACTTGCACGGCTTCGGGAAATCCAAGTGAAGCATCGCGTACTGGTAGTGGTGCAGTTTGAATAGGGATGCGTGCCTTTCGCGCGCCGGCGCGAGTCGGCACGCCCAGATCCCTCACTTCGCAACAGAAGCTCACTCGGGATGACAATCAAACCGCACCCCAACCGTCGCGTACTGGTCGACACCGGACCGCTGGTTGCCATTCTTTCCAGCGTCGACCGGCACCACGCCGCTTGCGTCAAGGCCCTTCATCAACTCCCCGGCCCTCTGGTTTCCTGCTGGCCGGTGATCACCGAGGCGGCGTGGCTCTTGCGTTCTCATCCGCGGGCTGTCCAGCAACTTCTAAGAAGCTGCTTTTCCGAGAAGCCGGGCGGCTTTCTGGAACTGCTTCCGCTGGCCGGCGCCGAGGCCGGCGCCATTGCCGAAGTGATGAAAGCGTACCAGGACATCCGTCCTCAACTGGCCGACGCCGCGCTGGTTTATCTGGCTGGCCGCGAACGCATCGACACCATCTTCACCCTCGATCGCCGGGATTTTGCCGTCTATCGCTCCCCTCACCATCGCGCTTTCCGCATCCTGCCATGATTCCTGTTTGAGAAACTCCGCGAACGAAGCCGAAACCCGAGTCGAGCACATTGATCCCGCGCGAAGAGCAATCCCCGCCCTACTAACCGAAGGTTGGCCCCTTCGACAAGCTCAGGGCAGGCTAGGCCACCCTCGTGTTTATTGACTACTCAGAGTGCTGGCTGGACCGCCCGCCGGCCTCCCCGCCGCGAAAACTGCTACTCTACGTCTTCCCCGCGGGGTATGATTCCTCGGCACGGAGAGTCCTATGTACTTTGAACAGTTTTATCTCGGCTGCCTGGCGCATGCGTCATACATGTTCGGCTCGAACGGCGAGGCGGTAGTCGTCGACCCGCAGCGCGATGTCGAGATCTACCTTGAAGCCGCGCAGAAGAATGGCCTTGCCATCCGCCACATCTTCGAGACGCACCTGCACGCCGACTTCGTCTCCGGCCACAAGGAACTCGCGCAGCGCACCGGCGCCAGAATCTATGTCGGCGCAGCGGCAGGCGCAACGTTTGAGCACGTCTCGCTGTACGACGGCTTCGAGCTACAGGTTGGCAAGCTCTGCATCCTGGTGCTGGAGACGCCCGGCCACACGCCGGAGAGCGTCTGCCTGGTGCTTACCGACTGCGAGCATAGCGATGAGCCCTCGGCAGTTCTTACCGGCGACACGTTGTTCATCGGCGATGTCGGCCGGCCCGACCTTTCGCCCACGCATTCGCCGCAAGAGCTTGCCGACATGATGTACGACTCGCTGCACCGCAAGCTGATGAACCTGCCGGACAAAACGCTGGTCTATCCCGCACACGGAGCCGGCTCGCTGTGCGGGCGAAACATGCGGGCGGAGCGTTCGTCGACCATCGGCACCGAACGGCTGACCAATTGGGCGTTGCAGATCAAGACGCGCGAGGACTTCGTCGCACAGATGACCTCGAACCTGCCGGCGCGTCCCGAGTACTTTGCGCAGGATGCGGCCATCAACCGCGAAGGCGCTTCAGCCCTGAATGATCTGCCGGCGCTGACGCCGATCTCGCCCAGGGAACTGCAATCTCAGATTGCGCAGGGCGTAACGGCGCTCGATGTGCGGCACCAGGACGAGTTCGCGGCCGGACATGTGCCGAACTCCATCAACATTCCGCTGGGTGGGCAGTTCGCCTCCTGGGCGGGCGCGGTGCTGGGATTGTCGGCGAATCCGGTGTTGATCGGCGCGAGGGACGAGCAGATATCCGAGGCGCGTTTGCGGCTGGCGCGCGTAGGTATCGAGGCTGTTGCAGGATATCTCGACGGCGGCATCGCCGCATGGAAGGCTGCCGGATTGCCACTGGAACAGGTGCCTCAGCTCACCGTACACGAGCTGAAGTCGCATCTCGACCAGCGAACCCTGCGCGTGCTTGACGTTCGCCGCGAAGGCGAGTGGAATGCCGGGCACATCGAGGACGCAAGCTGGCACGCCCTCGACAACTTCAAGCGCGCGCTGCCAGAGCTGGCCGCAGGGGCGAGATTCGCAGTGCATTGCAAGGGCGGCTACCGCAGCATGATTGCGTGCAGCTTCCTGAAGCGTGCCGGACATGCCAACGTCATGAATGTGGTCGGCGGATTCGATGCCTGGGAGAAGGCCGGACTGCCAGTTGTCGGGCAGGCCGTGGCGAGTGCGAAGGCATAACTCCCTTGTCCCTCTGCGCTTATTGCGGTCGGCAGGTTTCCGAGACGTCGCAGTTCTGCCCCAATTGCGGAATCAAACTTCGTGTGGCGCCGCCGGACACCGTGGCTGCCGAGGCGGAACCAGCGGAAACCCACGAGCCGTCGCCGGCCTTGACCGATCGTCCGGCACCCCGGGAAATCGTTCACGGTTTGCCTGAGAACGTGGCCGGTGCGCTGGCGTATTTTGTCTTTCCTGCGGTCCTTTTTCTCTTTCTCCGGCCATTCAACCGCAACCGATTCGTGCGCTTTCACTCCTTCCAGTGCCTGATCACGGCGGGCGTGCTGGTCTTTGTCCACCTGGCGCTCTTCTTGCTGGCGAGGGCCCTGCCGCTGGTCGCACTGCCTCTGTTTGGGCTCGTGATGCTGGCTGAATTCACGCTGTGGCTGCTGCTGCTGGTGAAGACGTATCAGGGCGAGAGGTTCAAGATTGCCGTTTGTAGGCGAGGTGGCGGAACAGTTGGCGAACGCCGCTTAGCGGGCTGTCGCTTGACATCACCCTCTCAGACATGTCATTTCTATTTACTTTTCACTTCTTGTTTCTTGCATTCATCGCAGTGTCACAAACGGCCGGAAGGGAGCCGTGTTTAATCTGTGCGGGTCAAGGTCTTCTATCACGATCGTTGTTTCGACGGAGCCTGTTCGGCGGCGGTGTTTAGCCGCTTCTATCGCGAGCGCATTCGCGAGCACGCCGAGTTCGAGTATGCCGGACTGCTGCATCGCGCCGGCGCGCTGTTCAACGAAGCTGACTTCACCGGCGACGAGAACGCCATCGTCGACTTCAAATATTCGCCATCGCCGCAGATCACCTGGTGGTTCGACCATCATCAGAGCGCATTTCTCACCCCGGAGGACGCCGAGCACTACGAGCGCACGCTGAGCAATACCAAGTTTTACGATCCCGACTACCGCTCTTGCACGAAGTTCATCGCGGACGTGACGGAGAACCGCTTCGGCTTCCAGAAGGAGCCGGTGTCGGAGGTCATCGAGTGGGCCGACATCATCGACGGAGCACTCTATGCCGACCCTCAGACCGCGGTGGCCATCGGCGAGCCCGCCATGAAGCTGACCATGGTGATCGAATCGAGCCAGGACTCGGAGTTGATGCCGAAGTTGATTCCCATGCTCGCCTACCGGCCACTGGCGGAGATCGTTCTCGATCCGATGGTCGCCGACCGGCTGCCCGCTCTGATGGAGCGGCACAGGAATTCCATCGAGATCCTGCGCCAGCGCTCATCGTGCAAGGACGGCACGATCTTCTTCGACATCACCGACCACGAGCTCGAAGGCTACAACAAGTTCATCCCGTATTACCTGCATCCGCACTGCACCTACAGTGTGGGACTCAGCAAGAGCACCTTCCGCACCAAGGTTTCCGTGGGCTCGAATCCGTGGGCGCCGCTGCCGCCGATCGAGAACCTGGCGAAGATCTGCGAGCGTTACGGCGGCGGAGGCCACGCGCGTGTCGGCGCCATCTCGTTTCCGCCGGGCAAGTTCGATGAGGCGCGCCAGGCTGCGCACGAAATCGTGGAAGAGCTCAGGGCGAGTTATCGCAAGCACAATGGCTGAGGTGCTGTGCAAGTGAGCTTGGTTCAGGCGGTGGGGATGGATCTAGCGGCCAATCGCTTTCCCCGGATGGGTGGTGGCTGCCGTCGCCCTCGTCTTCTGCGCGGCACAGCCAGGCGGCGGCATTCCCATTGATCCTAAGGCTGCCGCGAACCGATAACAGCGATGTTCACTTCGCCCCAAAGGTTCTTACCAACGTGAATCGCACCTGGAACGGCTCGACGGGGTGGAAAACGTCCGTGAATGCCGCCATGGCTGTTGGCGTTATTCGGGAGGTATAGGCGTAGTCAATGTCGTGATCGTAGCGGTCAAGCAAATTAAAGAATTGAGCCATAACGCGCCATTCTCTGTTGATGTGATAACCGGCCTCCGCATTGAGCAATATCGTTGAACTTGAGCGATAAATTGCGTCGGATGTCAAATTGCGCGGGCCAAAGGCGCGCAGGCGCAAACTCCCCCAAAAGCCTTTGTAATTCTGCACCGTGATGCCGGATGAAATCACCAACCCAACCGCTTCGGGCACCCACTTGCCGCCCGGGCTGCCGGGCGCAGCATCATCTGCGTCTATCGTGGTAAAAAGCGCCCTGGAGTAGGCAAAGTCAAAATCAAAAGCCAAATGTTCCAGTGGCGTGTAGTAGTTCGCCCATTCGATGCCATAGCGATTGCTCGGCGATGCCGAAGCAACCGTGCCTCCGGTATCACCATCCTGCTGCAGTTCGGAAGCACTGTGTAGATACCAGAGCGAAAGCGTGCTTTGCAGATGTGGGACGGCTACAGTACGCACCCCGATTTCCGCGCCTTTGGTTGGAACCAGGGGGCGAATTGGGGTGGTGGGCGTTGGGAAAGGATAGTCCGGCGAAATCGGTTCGATCCTTTGCACAGCGCCGCGCGCGTCGTTGCTGTGAAAAGCGAATCCACCCTGTAGATAGAACTCAGTATTGAACCATGGGCCGAAAATCAAACTCGCTTTCGGGCTGGGCAGGAACTGGCTGGCCGTGCCGGAATTGAGCTCCGCAAAGTTGACCACCGGAGCACCAGGCAATTCGGTGGCGACATAGGGGGGAGTCAGGTTGGTGACGTTATAGATTGCTTCGTCGCCGCGCAGGGCCAGGACCGAGCGGAATTTTTCCGCCCACTGGGTTTTATTTTCTACATAAAAACCCACCATCGTGTCCGTAAACTTATTCAAATCCGTGGCCGCGGGCAGGATAGCGATCAGATCCGGATTGGTATCGCAGTCGGGGATAGGTTCGGCATTGCAGGCGTTGCTGTCATTCTTGTCGGTGCGCACACGATCTTCCGTCCGGTAAAGGCCGTTGTGAACCCAATCGTTGCGGACCTGCAGGCCGAAGGTATTTTCCACCTTGCGGCCAAACCACTGGCTGAAAATCGTATGGGCTGCGTCAAACCCAGTCACCCAGCGCCTATCCTGCTGTTCAAACTGATCGCCCTTTACGGGGTCATCCAGGTAGTAAGTGAAATCGGAAAATAAATCGAGATCATAATAAAATCCGTAGGCCATGATTGTCGTCGCGGAATTTGTGCCTTGGTGATGCCATTCACCCTGCAAGGTATAGCGCTGTGAATTTCCCCCGTCAGTCGGGTTCAGCGCGCCGTAGGAACCGACGAGAGGCACGGCGGCACCGGGGATTTGATCGCTCGAGTTCCATTTTCCATGGTAACCCCGGGCCGTGATGCCGAAACCTTTGGTGGCGTCGCCCTGGCTGTAGGTTAGAAGGCCGTTGAATTTGCTATAGGCATCCGGATGCTTCCATGGGCCGTCATCGTAATACGCTTCTCCGCCGTACAGCAAGCTACCCGAGCCGAGCTTTTGCGAAAGGCCGAAAACGGCCCGCGCATAGCCATACATGCCGCCTTCCACCTGGAAGAAGTTCTGGGGCAACGTCTTAAAATATTGGATGTTGGCCGATCCGGCTGAGCTATAGTTGCCGATCTCAGCGTAATAGGGACCTTTCTCGTAATTTAGCCGCTGCACAAACTCCGGGATGACAATGTTCATGTCCGCATATCCCTCGCCGTGCGCGTGCGACGGCAGGTTAAGGGGCATACCGTCGAGGAATACGGCGAAATCTGTGCCGTGGTCGAGATTGAAGCCGCGCAGGAAATACTGGTTGGCCTTGCCGCCGCCGGCATGCTGCGTGATGATGAGACCGGGAATCGTCTCCAAAACTTCTCCCGAACGAAGAATCGGACGATCTTCGATTTGCTTCGCGCCCACCGTTCCCTGGGCGGCGGAATCGGCAATTCCGATAAGGCTATCCTCCCGGCCCTGCACCTCTACAGTAGTGCTCACGGCGCTCACAGTCAGAGAGATGCGGAACGGGGCCGGTTCCCCGGTGGTCCCTATGGTTACGGGCATTTCTTTGGTCTCAAAACCGGGATTAGATACGACAAGCCGATAATTACCTGCCGAGAGTCCAGAAATACTGAAGGAGCCATTGCTGTCTGATTGTGTCAATCTTTGTACAGTCCCGTTCGCGCTCTGAACCATCACGGTCGCCCCGGCAAGTACTGCGCCAGACGCGTCAACTACAGTTCCCGATAGCTGAGGCGAATGACCCTTTTCGCCCGCGGTGACCGGGTGATCCTGCGGGTCGGGCGCATGTCCGCCGATCTGCGCTGAGTTGGATTGTGCGGCTGCCGTCTGCGCAAATACCGTCATCCACAGAAGAAATGACAGCACTTTGCATTTCGGGTTACCCAGTCGCATGAGAACTCCCATCTTTTATCCTTGGTTTAAGATGAGAACCACAAGCAAGGGAAACCGAAGTCGCTTAGTACGTTTGTGCATTTCGTGCTACTCCTTGACGGGGCCGGAAGAACGTAATGCCGCAGCTGCAAATTGCTTACTTGTGGTGGTGGTGGGCCGCGTTCTGACCGGGTTTGTTAACGACTCGCGCCGGTTTCGCCAGATAAGCCTCTGGAGAACTCATGACCAGCTTGCCGTGCTGCACTCCCTTGATACTGATCAGGCGGTCTGCCAGTTCCTGTACTCGCTTTAACACACCCCGTACCACAACCGCCTCCAGACACATATCGTGGTCCAGATGAGAGTGCACGGTGGAAATGATGAGGTCGTGATACCGATGCTGGAGTTCCATCAATCTGTCCGGCAATAGCCGGGAATGGTGGTTGTAGATGAGGGTTATGGTGCCCACAACGAACGCGGTATCCAGCCTCAAGCTCGACTGGTTCAAACGGTCGCGAATAAGGTCGCGGATGGCCTCGGACCGGTTCTCATACCCTTCACTGCGGATAAAGCGGTCGAAGCGCTTCAATAAATCGGAATCGATGGCAACGCCGGCACGCAAGAGCCCCATGACACCCCTCTGCAGAGGCAGCGTAGCACAATCGTCATAATGGTGCCACGAATTAAGGACCTTCGTGTCAGGGCTGCTCGTGAGGACCTGGAAGCGCCACAGGAAAACCTCTGGGATGCTCTCGGCGCCATCAATCATCTGCCCTATCACCTGCGAGTGCGTGGCGAGTTCGTCAAGGCCAAGCCGCTGGGCGACGGTTTTACGGGCCTTCCGGTGACCGAGGTGCGCGGCGCGGTGCTGAAGACCTTGAAGGATGATCGAATGTCAGTGGCGGCGAACTTCCTGATCGCGAATGGTCATACGGGCGAGACGCTGGAAACTTTGGCGCTTCCCAATGAGCCCGAGCCCTTCGAGCGCATCGTTGGCGCTCCGCTCAAGTCGTACGTCAGTCTAAGCTTCACGTATTACTTTAGGTAAGGAAGGTATGCGCAGGCCGCTCATTGAAAGTATGGGCGCCAGACGACGTTAAGCGTTGTAAGATGACGTTCGGCATTAGCCATCCAGCTACGCATCTCGGCATCGAAGCGCGCCATCAGCGTCTCGAATTTGAGCCCACACTGGCTCGCCAGAAACTTCACGTCCTCACGATCTTTCGGGCTGTTTCTTCCGAGCTTGGACAAGACAAGGTCATAGACATCAGGTACGGCAAGGTGAAGTCGCTGATAGGAAAAAGGAATGATCGTTAGCCGATCCGCGTACCCGTCCGGAAGATCGACGATCCCACTGCCGTGAATGGAGACCTTGTAGCGTTTTGCGAGTCTTGAGGCAGGCCCGGCCATCTCCTCGATCCTTGCTCGAGCTTCGCAGGGCGTAACCGCGATTACGTCGAGATCGTCAGTCGCACGCGGCAGATCATAAAGGATGACGAGTACCAATCCGCCAATGCAGTGTAGAGTTGCTTCTTCGCTCAGGCCAGCGTTGACTTCCCGTAAGAAGTCATTCCAGGGAGGCGGTGGTGCAACTACAGGCTCAGACGTATTGCAGATGTTCGGGTCTCCAGTCAGCCAGAATATGCCAGTAGCGGGCATCGGGCGAACGATTCTCCCGGACCCATTTTCGCTCGCTGTCACTCATGGTCGCATTACCAAATGTATCCTCAAAGTCCAGCCGGCTCTTACGGAGCTCGACTTGCAATGCCTGCAGCCGTCGATAGGCGTGCGTCGGCTGTTGATTGCGGTGCTCTGCCGCATGCAGGGCGAGCGAGACCGCGAACCCAAGCCGATTCGAGAGATTATTCAAACGCACCTGATTGAGCAGCCACGCGTGGTCCATTTCCGGGTGATGCAACAGGACCCAGGGCAAAGCCTCAGTAATGCGCGGGTCGAGCACCTCGAACGAAATTGCCTGGAACACGACCTCCGCTGGATTCTGTGGACGTCCAACGGGAGTCGAAGCAAATCCCGGATATCCAAGCGCGCTCAACCGCCGGATCAATTCCGGTGTGTCAAGCTTTACGGGCCGCGTCTGGCAAGGGATCAGCGAGGGTGATGCCTTTAGTTTTCGCACAAACCGCTGGGCCAGTATCGGCGAAAGAGGCCGCTTGCCGGATTCCAGCAAGGCGAAGTACGGCTGCGAGATCCCGACCCGCATGGCCGCTTGTTGTTGCGTAAGCCGTAAGCGCTTGCGCGTCGACCTGAGCACCGTTTCACTCATCCCATGCCCCAATCATATTACAAATATTGTAATACATTCACCGCCACAGCTGCCAAAGCGAAAGCCCGCGGGCGCGGGCTTGGCTGACTGAACGGCTTTCGAGATTAGCGGCTGGTGGTGCTGGCTTTGGCGGACTCTTCCTGGGCGGCGACGCGCGCATTATTGCGCGCGGCAATCGTCTTCCTGGCGTTGTCGGCCAGCTGCTTTGCCTGGGGCAGAAGATCCAACGCCTTCTCCACTTCCGGATCACTCTCGGCGTGCACGATCAGCCCCGCCTCCTGGCCGAACTCGTTGATGAACAACTCGGCCTTGATGTTGGAGCGCAGCCATTCATTGTTCTGGGCCAGTTCGGCCTCGGTGAAGGGGATTTTCTGGTCGTCAAGAAACTTGCGGAACTCCTGCATCACCGCGTCGTCCACCTCAAACTGCTTGGTCACCTGGTGGTCGATCACATAATGCTTGGAGAAGTTGAAGAAGGCGTACTTCTGCAGCAGCTCATCCTGGAAGTCGTTGGTCTTGACGGGTGGGATGACGACGTCGGGATTGATACCCCCACCACCATAGACTGTACGGCCGCTATCGGTCATCTTTACTTCGCGGTTAGGCTGCGGAGCCTCCTGGCCGTTGGCGTCGCGGGTGTTGTAGTAATAGTCGTAGAGCGAGACGCCGTTGTAATCACGCTGGATCAGCCGTCCGCTGGGCGTGTAGTACTTGGCAGTCGTCAGCGCCAGGCCGGTATTCTCCGACAACGGGTACACCGTCTGCACCAGTCCCTTGCCAAAGGTGGTCTCGCCGACGATCAATCCGCGATCATGGTCCTGAATCGCGCCCGCGACGATCTCCGCCGCCGAGGCTGTGCCACGATTCACCAGCACCACCAGGGGATAATCCTTGCCGCCGTTGCCGTGGGTGGCGCGGTAGACCTTCTCCGACGAGGCGCGCCCATGATGCGACACGATGACCTGTCCCTTCTTCAGGAACTTGTCGGCGACGCCAACGCCCTCGCTTAGCAGGCCTCCGGGGTTCTGGCGCAGGTCGAGAATCAGTCCCTGAAGATTGGGGCCAAACTGATCCAGCGCCGCGGCCACTTCGTGGTCGGTCGTCTCCTGGAAGCCTGAGACGTGCATGTAGCCGATGCCCGGCCGGATCATGAAGTGAACGTCCACGCTGTAACGGGGAATCTCGTCGCGGACCACGGTAAAGTCCAGCGGCTTATCGGAACCTTCGCGCAGCACCGTGATCTTGACCGTCGTGTTCTTGGGGCCTTTAAGCAGCTCGGCCACATCGCTGGTGCTCATGTTGTCAGTCGGCTTGCCGTCCACCGCAATGATTACGTCGCCGGGGCGGATGCCGGCGCGATAGGCGGGGGCTCCGGTGAAGGGAGCGATAACGATAACCTTATTATTACGAGGGCCCACCTGCATGCCCACGCCGTAATACTTGCCGCGCTGCTCCTCGCGCAGGGCAGCATAGGCCTTGGGATCGAAGAAGTTGGAGTGCGGATCCAGCACCCGCAACATGCCGGGAATGGCGCCGTTGTAGATCGTCTTGTCGGGATTGACCGGCTCGGCGTAATTCTGCTGCACCGTCTCGTAGACCTCGGTGAACTCGCGCACGCTGTCGCGAATGTCGCCATCGCTGGGGGCGGCGGTGGAAGTCAGTTTCTGGCCAAACAGCATGCCCGCGCAACCGCAGGCGAGAACGACGACGAGCACAAGAATGGTGGAGCGGCGGGAACTACTTGCCATTATGTTTTCCTTCGACCGGCAGGAGCTGCATCTTCAAGCGTAGCGCAAAACCAAGCGATAATTGCATAAAAGTATAGCACCCGTTGGCGCCGCCTTCGGCTGCATTCTTACGCTTTGGATGCCTCGGCCGCCGCCGGGGTGCGAAAAATCCGGACGACCCACTGCAACGTAAGACGTTGTAGGGTGAGTGACGTAAGCGCTGGGGTTTTTCTCGCCAGCCGTCAGGTTTCCGCCTGGCTGTGAAAACGCTCGACCAGGGAGCAGAGCCACGGAGGACCGCTGATCCCGATTTCTCGGTTTTCTCAGTGTCCTCGGTGGTGAGGTTTCTGCGCCCGCCTCAGCATGCCGTACCGGGCGCGGTGCGAAAATTGTTCTCCGGCCTCCCTCGCGTTGCTGCCCGCCTCAGGCGCGTTTATCATTAGCCCATGAATCTCGGCATGCCAGAGATGATTTTTATCTTCTTGTTGGCCCTGGTGATCTTCGGGCCCAAGAAGCTTCCCGAATTGGGACGGCAACTGGGCAAGGCCCTCGCCGAGTTCAAGAAAGCCAGCAACGAGTTCAAGAACCAGCTTGAAGTCGAGATGATGAACATCGAACTCGAAGAGCGGGCCAAGAAGCAGGAGACCGAGCGCGCCACGCCCGAAGCCCAAAAGATCCTTCCTGCCGAGAAGCCGTTCGACACCGTGATCGTTCCCGCTCCTGGCGCGGTGAGCCGCGAATTTACCGAGCCGCCGCCGGAGCCGGCTGTCCCCGAGCCTGCGCTGCCTTCAGCAGATACCCCCGGCAACGGCAACGCGCGCGCCGTCCACGATGCCTAACCCGGTCATAGAAAAAGCCCAGGAGCGCGCCTCCGAAGAGATGACGGGGATGAGCTTCCTCGATCACCTGGAGGAGCTGCGCCGCCGCATCATCTACAGCTTCCTCTATGCGGTCGCCGGATTCTGTGTCTGCTGGTGGTACCACGAACAGATCTTCGGGCTGATGCAGAAGCCCATCGTGCAGGCGCTGGCCAATCACGGCCTGGACCAGAAGCTGGTCTACCTGAACCCGACCGACGCCTTCAACATGTACTTGAAGGTCGCGTTTCTGGCGGGAATCTTCGTCGCCTCGCCATTCATCCTGTATCAGGTGTGGGCGTTCATCTCGCCCGGACTCTATCGCCACGAGCGCCGCTACGTGCTGCCCTTCATGTTCAGCACCGTGGGGCTGTTTCTCGCCGGCGGATTCTTCGGCTACAAGATGGTCTTTCCCGCCGCGCTCGATTTCCTCATCGGCTGGAGCTCGCAGTTCAAACCGATGGTGACCATCAGCGAATACACCGACCTGTTCATCACGATCATCGCCGGGCTTGGGCATCGTCTTCGAGATGCCGATCCTCGTCTTCTTCCTCTCGCTGATGGGCATCCTCACCGCGGGCTGGATGTGGCGCAACCTGCGCTACTCCATTCTGGTGATCTTCATCATCGCCGCGGTCATCACCCCGACCACCGACATCATGAACATGTGCATCTTCGCCGCGCCCATGATCCTGCTCTACCTGGTGAGCATCGCCATCGCCTGGTTCGTGCATCCCGCGCAGAGAAGGAAGAGGGCGGAGAAGGCTGGGGAGTAGGCCGTAACCTCTTCTCGCTGCGGTAAGCGGGCGGAGTCGCCGCGATCGGAAATTTCCCTTGACACGAGTCGCCGAGTAGGCGATAGTTCGAGCCGTCCTTGGGTCATTCTTGTTCGGGCCGGAGGTCTTATGCGTCGTGCCGTTCTCGTTCTCGCCTTCTGCACCGCTATCGCGATTACCTCGCCCGCACAAGCCTTCACCACGCTGCACAGCTTCAACGGCACCGACGGTGCCCTACCTGAGGACGGGCTGATTCAAGCTGCCGAGGGGAACTTCTACGGGACAACATCGTATGGCGGGGCCAACAAACAGGGCACGGTCTTCAAAATCACCGCCGGGGGCATGCTGACCACGCTGCACAGCTTCAACGGCACCGACGGCTCTCAGCCAAATGGACTGGCGCAAGCCACCGACGGCGACTTCTACGGGACAACTAGTGACGGGGGGACTAATGGCGGTTATGGTACGGTCTTCAAGATCACCCCGGCGGGAGAACTGACTACTCTGCACAGCTTCGGCAACACTGATGGTAGCGGTCCTAACACGCTGACTCAAGCTACCGACGGGAACTTCTACGGGACAGCTTTTGACGGCGGGGACAATGACGATGGTACTGTCTTTCGCTTGGACACGGGCCTCTTTAGTCCTCTGTCGGTCACCAAGGCAGGCAATGGCACCGTCACCAGCGGCGATGGCCACATCTACTGTGGCGATGTCTGCGCCTATCCATACCCGAAGAGCACAAAGGTCGGGCTGACGGCCAATCCCGCTGCCGGCTATACGTTCAGTACTTGGACTGGCTGCGACAACGCGCAAGGTAGCTTCTGCACCATGATGATGTCTAGTGCGAAGAATGTCACCGCAACTTTCACTGTCTCCAATGTCGGCTTGACTTCGCTGGTGCTGAACCCTTCATCGGTCAAGGGCGGCAACATTTCCATCGCGACGATCACCCTCAACGCGCCCGCGCCTCCGGGAGGCTTGGGCGTTGGCGTGGCTACCAATAGTCCGCTGGCTGTGCATCCGCCGTCGCTGGTGTTGGTTCCCGAGGGCAGGACGTCCTGGAGCTTTGCGGTGCGCACGTCGCCGGTCCGAGTGACAACCATGGCCAACGTCGTAGCTTCGGCCGGCGCATCGCAAGTGAATGCAACCCTGACGGTAACGACGGGCTACGGTTCGTCGCAGCTGCGGTGAGCAATGGAAGCCCAATCGAGCGAAGGCGCAATCCCCAGCAAGCACCGAAGTCGCTGACGGCCGTCTGTGAATTAATAACTATTGCCACGAATTTGCAATTGCTAGCTCCTGAAACGGTGCTACCATGCCAAGCGAAGTTTTGGCGCCTGCAGGGACTCGGCCCATTCCATTTATCGTGCAAGGTCTAACCAAGACTGAGTTCCGGCAGCTCCGCTAGCCCGGGGATTCCATGCAAGAAAGGTGACTCATGCCGCTGTTGCGAAGTCGGACTGCGTGCACACTGTTCTGCGTAGCGGTCTGCCTCTCCGCGTACGGGCAGAACTACTCCCTGCTGGTAAATTTTGACGCATTCAACGGTGCAAATCCTTACGGATCTCTCGTTCAGGGCACCGACGGCAATTTCTATGGCACAACGAGCACCGGTGCATATCCCTCTGATGGCACTGTGTTCACAATGACTCCCGGAGGTATGCTGACCAAGCTGTTCGGCTTCGACAACCACAACTCCGATGGAGAGTT
This sequence comes from uncultured Acidobacteriaceae bacterium, assembly GCA_963782505.1. Taxonomy (GTDB): domain Bacteria; phylum Acidobacteriota; class Terriglobia; order Terriglobales; family Acidobacteriaceae; genus CAVVDY01. Next base: position 29,434 of record CAWAKG010000037.1, read on the forward strand.
CCCCTTCGACACGCTGGTTCAAGCCACAGATGGGAACTTCTATGGAACTACCTCTACCGCCGGCGCCTATGGAGCCGGCACGGTTTTCAGGATTACACCCGAGGGAGCGCAGACTACCATTTACAGCTTTTGTCCTCAGCCCGGCTGCACGGACGGCTCTCACCCCTACGCGGGGCTCGTGCAAGGCACCGACGGCAACCTCTATGGGACAACCCTGACGGGCGGCAGCTCCTGCGACATCCATGGCTGCGGCACGGTCTTCAAAATCACCCCCGAAGGCACCCTGACAACGCTGCACACATTCTGTACTTCCTATCCTTGTACAGACGGTGGCTACCCTTATGGGCGGCTGGTTCAGGGAACGGATGGCAACTTCTATGGAACGACTGAGAATACAGTCTTCAAAATCACTCCAGGGGGAATATTTACCACACTGCACTTCTTCGCCGGGGCACCGAATGACGGTGCTTACAGCTATGCAGGGGTAGTGCAGGCTAAAGACGGTAATTTCTACGGCACAACCTCTGAGGGCGGCGCATACAACAAGGGTGCGGTTTTCCGAATGACGCCCGGCGGAACGGTCACCATAATCTATAGCTTTTGTCCCGGTATTGACTGTACTGATGGCATCTCGCCAAAAGGCGATCTGATTCAAGCGAGCGATGGGAACTTCTATGGCACAACTCAGTACGACGGCACCAGAACTGATGCCGGTACAGTCTTCAAGGTGACTTCGGGCGGTACATTTACGTTGCTTCATAGCTTCCAAGGGTCTCCGAACGACGGCGCCCACTCTCAGAACGGGCTGGTACAAGCAACTGACGGCAGTTTTTACGGGATGACGACGGACGGCGGTTCCAGCAACTACGGTATCATCTTCCGTCTGGACTTGGGGCTTGGTTTGCCTCTATCCGTAACCAAGGTTGGCAACGGCACTGTCACCAGCGGCGACGGCTACATCAACTGTGGCTCGACGTGTTCGCACACCTATCTGAGCGGTACCGTGGTGACCTTGACTGCGACTCCGGACCAGGGCTGGGCGTTCACCAACTGGAGCGGTTGCGATCAGAGCAACTCGAACGTTTGTACAGTGACCATGAACAGCGCCCGCAACGTAACCGCCACATTCAAGCTGTTGTACGCGCTTTCAGTCAGCAAGACAGGCAGTGGCAACGTCATCAGTGGCGATGGACACATCTATTGCGGCTCCGTGTGCTCGTATCCGTACGTAGACGGAACACAAGTCGGGTTAACAGCTATTCCGGCTCCCGGCTACACCTTTACTAACTGGACCGGGTGTGACAACGCGCAAGGCAGCTTCTGCACCATGATGATGTCGAGTGCAAAGGATGTGGCTGCAACGTTCACCGCCTCCAACGTCGGCCTGACTTCGCTGGTGCTGAATCCATCTTCTGTAAAGGGCGGCAACATTTCCATCGCGACGATCACCCTCAACGCGCCCGCGCCGCCGGGAGGCCTGGGCGTGGGCGTGGCTACCAATAGTCCGCTGGTGGTCCATCCGCCGTCGCTGGTAATTGTTCCCGAGGGCAGGACGTCCTACAGCTTTGCAGTGCGCACGTCGCCGGTCCGAATGACGACCGTGGCCAACATCGTAGCTTCGACCGGCGCTTCGCAAGTGAACGCGTCGCTAACCGTAACGACGGGCTACCGTTCGTCGCAAGCGCCCGCAACTAATCTTCAGCGCTAGGCCCCACCCGGCGCATAGAGAAGCAAGCGGGCAGAGAAGAAGGCCCGAGGCGGCGCAACGTAGTGTGACTAGCAGGTAAAATTTCTTGACACCGGGTCTGGGGCGAGAATAATAGCCCTTGCTGCAATTCATGTCATCTTTCTTCGCCTACCGGAGACCCCATGCGCCCAACGCTTGCCGCTCTAGTGTTCTGCCTCGCAGCCACGGTGATTGCCCCATCCCAGAATCTCACCACATTAGCCAGCTTTGCCGGAACCAACGGCAGCACCCCCACCGCTGCTCTGGTCAAGGGCACGGACGGAAACTTTTACGGCACGACCAGCCTGGGTGGAAGCAGTCAGCCCCCCGGTAATGGAACGGTGTTCAAAATCACTCCGCAGGGAACACTGACGTCGCTCCACGGCTTTCAAGGCACCGATGGGATGAATCCTTACGCAGGACTGGTCCAGGCGACGGACGGCAACTTTTATGGCACGACCGCCCAGGGTGGTTCGCAGGGCGATGGAACGGTTTTCAAGATCACCTCTGGGGGGACCCTCACGACGACATATGACTTCGCGTTCAGCGATGGTTATCAACCGTACGCTGGACTGATCCAGGCGACGGACCGCAACTTGTACGGGACAACCACCGGCGGTGGTTCGAACCAGGATGGGACGGTCTTCCGGATCACTCTCGACGGAACCCTGACCTCGCTCCACTCATTCAATTATGGTGATGGCTCGATGCCCTACGCCGGCCTGGTGCAGGGCACCGACGGGAATTTCTACGGGACGACTGAGGAGGGTGGGCCGGTGGGCGATGGCACGATTTTCAAACTGACTCCGCAGGGCGAGCTCACCACTCTGCACAGTTTCGCCGGCTCCGATGGCGCATACCCTTACGCAGGATTGGTGCAGGCATCCGACGGAAACTTTTACGGCACAACCTACTATGGCGGAAGCGGCGCCTGTGGTACCGTCTTCCGAGTTACACCCCAGGGAACGCTCACCACGCTTCACAATTTCGACTGTATCGACGGTGCGCAAGCCAACGGACTAATACAGGCCCACGACGGCAATCTCTATGGCACAACTTTCTTTGGCGGGAATTTCCAAAGCTGCGTTCTAGGCTGTGGAATCATTTTCAAGCTCAACCTGGCTGGCACTTTTACAACCGTCTATAGCTTTAGCGGTGGCGATGGCAGTTTTCCCGCAGCGGCATTGTTCGAGGCTGAGCCTGGAATGTTCTATGGTACCACCAGCGCCGGTGGCGCCCACGGTGACGGCACTGTCTTCCGCTTTGACTTTACTGCTCTTCTGTCCGTGGCCAAGTCCGGCATGGGCACCGTCATCAGCGGCGATGGGCACATCTACTGCGGCTCCCTGTGCTCGTACAACTATGGCGACGGCACGCAGGTCGGACTGACCGCCATTCCCGCTCCCGGCTACACGTTTAGTACTTGGACTGGATGCAACAACATGAATGGCGCTTTTTGCTCGGTTACGATGGATGGTGACCAGGATGTCATCGCTACTTTCACGGTCTCCAACGTCGGCCTGACTTCGCTAGTGCTCAACCCGTCCTCGGTAAAGGGCGGCAACATCTCCATTGCGACCATCACCCTCAACGCGCCCGCGCCGCCGGGAGGCCTGGGCGTTGCCATCACAACTGATCAGCCACTTGTGGTGCATCCGCCCTTGTTCGTCATCGTTCCCGGCGGACGCACTTCGTTCAGCTTTGCAGTACGCACCACGCCAGTCCGAGCGACAACAGTGGCGAATGTGACCGCCTCCGCCAACGCCTCGCAAGTTAGCGCCACGCTGACCGTCACGCCCACATACGAACGTCTGCAATAAGACGCGGCTGGCAAGCGCGGAAGGGCAATGAGGAGGCGCGCCCGGCCCTAGCAGCCCCACGATAATGACCAGCAGCACAGCATAAAGGGGTTGCAGCCGTATCGCGCTCGCAGGCCCCCAAATGTGAACCAGCGTCAATACGCCAAGCCATCGACGGATGACTCTCTGGGCGCATCCCCTTTCGCTGGACAAGCCTGCGCCGACGATTCTGCATTACAATATCGTTACACCCTGTGCTCGGGTGGGAGATAATCCTGCAATAGAACTTTCTTAGTTCACCTTGTTTTGCCTGGAGGGTGTCATGCGCCGTACGTGTGTGCTGCTTGCGTTCCTGGCTGGCTTTTCGATTGCAGCGTCGTCCCAGGTTCTAACCACGTTAGCAAGTTTCAACGGGACCGACGGCAGCTCTCCTTCGGCCCGTCTCATCCAGGGTACCGACGGAAATTTTTACGGGACCACGGTTGATGGCGGTACCTTCGGCGACTACGGCACTGTGTTCACCGTTACGCCCGACGGGGTCTTGACTGCGTTGCACAGCTTCAATGGCGCCGATGGTAAGGCGCCTTATGCGCCGTTGGTTCAAGCCAGCGACGGCAACTTCTATGGCACTACCTCGCTCGGCGGCGACAATAATCTAGGGACCGTGTTCCAGATTACCTCTGGCGGCGCTCTGACTACCTTGTACAGCTTCGCCGGCAGCGACGGCCAGAACCCTTATGGCGGGCTGGTGCAGGGCTCGGACGGCGACCTTTACGGTACTACCAGTAGCGACACGTCGGGCAACGGCACGGTTTTCAAAATCACGACCGAGGGCGCATTGACCACCCTGCATGTATTCAATGGCACGGACGGCTCCCTGCCTTATGCCACTCTGGTGCCGGGCAGCGACGGCAACTTTTATGGCACGACGGAAAAGGGAGGCGCCAACGGGTATGGCACGGTCTTCAAAATCGCGTCCGGCGGTACTCTGACCACTCTGTACAGCTTCAACAACACAGATGGCGCATATCCGAAGGCGGCGCTGGCGCTTGCTACCGACGGCAACTTCTATGGCACCACCTCCGGGGGCGGGACCAATCAGGTCGGTACCGTCTTTCGGGTCACGCCGGGCGGTTCGCTGACGGTGTTGCACAACTTTGGCATCGACAGTGATGGCTGGGATCCGAACGGGCTGGTGCAGGCAACGGACGGTTTCCTGTACGGGACAACCGCTGCCTCCGGCACCGACCAGAGCTGTGGCGGATTTTGCGGGACCGTCTTCCAAATCTCCCTGGGCGGCGCATTCACGACCGAATACCGCTTTCCTGGGGACAACGTCGGCTACTCTCCCCGGGCGGGGCTGCTCGCAGCCAATAACGAAGAGTTCTATGGCACCGCCTCCGGCGGTTCTAACGGCGACGGTACCGTCTTCCGTTTTGTCGCCCACGCTAATCTGTCAGTCGCCAAGTCCGGGATGGGAACCATCATCAGCGGTGACAGCTACATTAACTGTGGTTCCGTCTGCTCGCACACCTATCCCGGAGGCGCACAGGTCGGACTGACGGCGAATCCTGCGTCTGGATACACGTTCACCAGTTGGACCGGCTGTGGCCAGAGCAATGGCAACTTCTGCTCGGTGACCATGGACAATGGGAAGGATGTGATCGCTACCTTCGATGTCTCCGCCGTCACGCTGAGTTCGTTGACCTTCAAGGCGCCTTCGGTGAAGGGAGGCAACATCGCCATTGCGACGGTGTCGCTCAGTACACCCGCCCCATCGGGCGGACTGGGCGTCGCCATTACGAGCGACCAGCCGCTGATTGTGCATCCGCCCGCACTGATTGTGGTCCCGGGTGGGAGCACCGCATACAGCTTCGCGGTGAGAACATCGGTGGTCAGGATGAGCGTCGTGGCGAACGTGACAGCGACGGCCGGCCCGTCGCAGGTCAGCACGACGTTGACGGTAATGCCCACGTACGGTTCATCGCAGCAGAACATCGGGCTGCACAGATAATCGCGAAAGGGCGGCGCAGACAGACGAACGTTGGCCAATCGACTGGTTTGGAAGAGGCGCTTGCGGAAGCCGGCGCCTCTTCCATCATGCGGAGGACTTCGCCTTTGGCAACGCGACCAGCCTGGAGTCAGGTCACTACGATGTGTGACGTGGCTTACTGACCTGTTCGGTGAGCTGTGGTCAAACTTGAAGATGGTACGCGCTGCTAAGTGCACCCTCCTGCGTGTCCCACATTCGAATCTACGATCCTTGTGTTGACACTATGCGTTGTGCAGTTGTCCTGCTCTTAGCCTATTCCACGCTTCAACGGTCTTGCCCGCACAGACGTTCAAGACACTCACTAATTTCGACGGAACCAACGGCAGCGTGCCTTATGACACTTTGGTTCAGGGTGCCGACGGAAACTTCTACGGCACGGCTTCCACCGGGGGAGCTTATAGCCGCGGCACCGTCTTCGAGCTGACTCCGCAGGGGCAGCTGAAAGCCTTGCACAGTTTTCAGGGACAGCCTCACGACGGGTCTTACCCTTACGGAGGGCTGCTGCAAGCCAGTGACGGGAACTTCTACGGAACCACATCCAAAGGAGGTGCAAAGGATCAAGGGACTGTTTTCAGGATGACCCCCGATGGGGCGGTGTCGATCGTCTACAGTTTTTGTGCGCAAAGCGGATGCCCCGACGGCTCGTATCCCGCCTCAAGTCTCGCGCAAGGGAACGATGGCAATCTCTATGGGATAACCGTCTATGGAGGCAGTAGTTTCTGCGGTACCGGATGCGGCACCATCTTCAGGATCACGCTCCACGGCCTTCTTACGACGCTTTATAGCTTCTGCACTTCGCGTAACTGTACCGATGGAATCTACCCCTATGCCCGACTGGCGCTGGGCTCTGACGGGAACTTCTATGGCACAACTTACGCCGGCGGAACCTACAGTCTTGGGACTGTATTCAAAATGACTCCGAACGGGAACCTGGCAAACCTGCACAGTTTCAGCGGCAAGCCGAGCGACGGTTCGTTTCCTTATGGTGCGGTAGTACAGGGCAGCGATGGAAACTACTACGGAACAACCTCATCGGGTGGCGGGAAGGACCAGGGCACGGTCTTCAGAATGACTTCCAAAGGGTCGGTGACGACCCTGCACAGTTTCTGCAGTCAAAACGCCTGCGCGGACGGTACTGCCCCGCAGGGTGCCCTGATGCAGGCCAGCGACGGCAACTACTACGGTACGACCTCCGGAAGCGGCAGCAACTGTTGCGGTACGGCTTTTGCGATAACCCCGAGTGGCTCGCTGACCACACTTCATCTGTTCTCGGGCTACCCCACTGACGGCTCGTCGCCCGTTAGTGGACTGCTGCAAGCCGCGGACCGGCGACTCTATGGGACAACGCAGGGAGGCGCCTCGGAATATAACTCATGTGCTTGTGGGACGGTCTTTAGCTTGCCTCCTCCCATCGTCTCCCTGACGGTGAACAAAGCGGGCAGCGGTACCGTTCTAAGCGGTGACGGGCACATTTACTGCGGAAGCGTGTGCTCCTACTCGTACCTGGATGGAACACAAATCGGGCTGACGGCGATTCCTGGTCCAGGCTTTACATTCGATAGCTGGAGTGGGTGCAAGGACTTCGAGGGTAGTTTCTGCTCGTTAACACTTGCGGGACCGGCAAGTGTAACCGCAACCTTCAAGGTCGCTGATGTCACCTTGACTTCCCTTGTCTTCACTCCGTCTTCGGTGAAAGGGGGCAACATCTCCGTCGCCACCATCACGCTCAACCAGCCTGCGCCGCCTGGAGGCGTAGCAGTATCTCTCACTACCGATAAGCCGCTGGTTGTGCATCCGCCATCACAGGTTGTGATTCCGGGCGACAGCAACTCATACAGCTTCGCAGTGAGAACGTCGGTGGTCAGAATGACGACCGTGGCTGGCGTCACCGCGTCGGCCGGCTCATCGCAGGTTAGCGCGCCGTTGACCGTGACGACCTGTTACGCTCCCCCGCCGCAGAGCGCCCACTAAACCCGCTGGGACGCATTTCGATTTCGCCCGAACCAATCACTTTCACGTGCCGTATAACCCTTCGTATCCCCTTAGGCCAGGGAAAGCGGGGGTTACGACGGGTTTTCTTATGGTGTTTCGCGACCTTATTCGGGATGTTTTTCAGACCCTGTGGGCGCATAAGCTTCGCACGGCGCTGACGATGTTCGGCATTGCCTGGGGAGTCATTTCCATCGTGCTGATGGTCGCAGCGGGCGAGGGACTGCGGGAGGGACAGGCCAAGGTCGCGCAGAATTTCGGCAAGGACGTGATGATCGTGTTTGCCGGCCGCACCAGCCTTCAGGCAGGGGGCACCCGCGCCGGCCGGCGCATCGAATTCGAGGACACCGATATCGACCGGTTGTCGAAGCAGTCGCCCGACTGCCAGTGGGTGCTGCCCGAAGTTGGCCAGAGCAACGTTCGTATTCACAGCAACTACAACGCCAGCGCGCAGATGGTCGTCGGTTCGTTTCCCCCGTTTGCCGAGGTGCGATCGATCGACGTCGGCGAGGGGCGCTTCTACAACTGGGACGATCTGGCGGAGAGCCGTCGCGTAGCCTTCCTGGGGACGGAGGTGCGCAAGCAGTTGTTTGCCGGACGCAACGCCATCGGCGAGAACGTCTACCTCGACGACATTCCCTACAAGGTCATTGGCATCATGAAGGCCAAGGACCAGGACTCCAGCTACGACGGCTTCGACGTCAACAAGATCTTCATCCCATATACCGCCATTCACAATGATTTTCCCAACAAGCCTCCGGCCAAGCCGCACGGGCTCGATCGCCTGCTGGTGACGCCGCAGTCGGTGGGCCAACACACCGCGTGCAAAAACGAGGTGATCGCCGCGCTGGCGCAGGTGTACAACTTCGACCCTCACGACAAGGAAGCCGCTAACGTCTGGGACACCATCGAAGAGGCGCAGGCTTTTGCAGCCATGACCAACGGCATGAAGGCCTTCCTCGGCGCGGTTGGTTTTACAACGCTGTTCCTCGGGGGACTGGGCGTGATGAACGTGATGCTGGTCGCGGTGCGCGAGCGCACACGCGAGATCGGAGTGCGCAAGGCCGTAGGCGCGAAGTCGCGCAACATCATGATGCAGTTCTTTGTGGAGACCATCATCGTGGTTTTGTTCAGCGGCGGAATGGGCATGGCCATCTCCTTTGGCTTCTGCGCGCTGTTCAACCTGCTGCCCATGCCGCAGTACTTTGCCGGGCTTCAGCCGACCTGGCAGTCGGCGGCGCTCTCGATCGCACTGCTGGGCGCGGTTGCAATCCTGGCCGCGATGTACCCCGCGCGGCAGGCGGCGCGCATTGATCCCATCGAAGCGCTGCGCTACGAGGCGGGAGGATAGCGAATGCGCGCGCAGTTTACAATGGGCACATAAATGTTTATCTGCTTAAGTGTATAGGTACTGGAATGGAAGAAGCTGTTCGCTGGAATATCAAAGTCTCGAAGGAAACCGATCTTACCTTGCGCACCTTCCTGGGCGCCCGAGGCATGAAGAAGGGCGACCTCTCGAAGTTCATCGAAGAGGCAGTGCGCTGGCGCGTATTTCACCGCACCGTGCACGACATCAGGACGCGAAACGCCGATGTTGATCCCGGGCATGTGCAGAGCGTTATCGACGAGGCGGTTCGCGAGGTCCGCGCCGAACGCCGTAGCAAAGGGAAGGCCCGGAAAGGCTGATGCGTGTGGTGCTCGATACCAACATTCTGGTCTCGGCGCTGATTTCTCCGTCAGGTCATGCCGCGGCGATTTATGACGCATGGGAGGATGGCAAGTTTACGCTGATGAGCTGCGCAGACCACCTCGAAGAGATACGTGCCACGCTGCAAAAACCGCGAGTGGCCGAATTGATCGAGCCGCACAAGGCCGGCCGACTGGTGAATCAGATCAGAAGACTGTCTGAGCCAATCGAATCGTTGCCGCGGGTGAGGCGCTCACCGGATGCGAACGACGATTACCTGCTTGCCCTTTCAGAGGCCGGCCGGGCCGACTATCTGGTCACGGGCGACAAAAGCGGATTGCTGTCGCTCCGCCGTCACAAGGCTACGCAGATCATTACAGCGGCAGATTTTGTCAGGGTTCTGGGGTGATTTCTATGCGCGCGCTCGCCATCAGCGGAGAGATCCTGCAGGAGGCCTGGATTGCTCTGCGTCGCGGCCGCACGCGCAGCTTGCTCACTATGCTGGGCATCGTGTGGGGCATTGTGGCGGTCACGTTGCTCATCGCCTACGGCAGCGGCTTCCGTCAGGTTCTGGTGCACGCTTTTGACGCCTTCGGCAAGAGCGCCGTTACCTGCTGGCCTGAACAAACCAGCGAGCAGCCCGGAGGCCAGCGCGCCGGCAAGAAAGTGAGGTTCGAGCTCGCCGACCTCGAAGCCGTGAGGGCGGAAGCCACCCTGGTTAAACACGCCTGCCTGGAGACGGTGAAGTTCCTTCCCATTGCCTACGGCGATCGCATGGCGAACACCGCCATTCGCGGCGTCTGTCCTGAATATGGCGAGATGCGCAACGAAGTGCCCGCTGAAGGCCGTTGGATCAACGCCAGCGACGAGGTCGAGAAGCATCGCGTGTGTTTTCTGGGGGGCCGCGTAAAGCAGCAGCTCTTCAGTGGACGCAACGCCGTCGGCGAAACCGTTCAGATCGCCGGCGTGCGCTTCACCGTCATCGGCATCATGGACCGCAAGCTGCAAATGTCGAACTACTTCACCAGCGACGACCGCTCGGTCTTCATTCCGTTCTCCTCGGCGGGCGACATCTGGAACACACGCTATCCGCAGGTGCTGGTCTTCGAGCCGGTGGCGCCGCAGTTCGAGAAGAAGGCCGAAGCGCAGGTGCTGGCAGCCGTGGCGGAACGGCAGCAGTTCTCGCCCACCGATAAGAAGGCGATCCAGATGTTCGGCCGCGAAGAGTTTCGTCCCATCATCGACGGGCTGACGATCGGCCTACAGGTGCTGCTGTTGTTCATCGGCGCGCTGACGTTGGGCATCGGCGGCGTGGGCGTGATGAACATCATGCTGGTGTCGGTGGACGAGCGCATTCGCGAGATCGGCCTACGGCGCGCATTGGGCGCGCGCAAGTGGCATATCCGCCTGCAATTCTTGGCCGAGACCATGATGCTGATGCTGCTCGGCGGCGTAATTGGGATTGGGCTGTCCTACCTGCTATCGGCTGTGCTGCCGACACTGCCTCTGCTCGGGCCGCTATTTGAAGACACCTCCGGCGTCGGCGACATTCACCTGCGCATTTCCCCCACAGCCGTTATGGGCTCCGCGGCAGTGCTGCTCTTCGTCGGAGTCATTAGCGGAATGGTGCCTGCCCTGCGCGCCTCGCGGTTGGACCCGGTGGAGGCGCTGCGGTATGAATGAGGCGGTTGTGCCGCAGTACGTGGCTCAATCTGAGCGGAAACGACGCTGGCCGCCAGCGCTCGCTTGCATGGGGCCGAGGAGTCCTGCGGGTGGGTAGGACCGTAACGGAGCTTTGCAGTCATGGCCGAAAAAGGCTGTTTCCTGAGCGCCTGAGGCGGTAAACTGTTCGCCCAGCCAGGAAAAGGGGCGCTCCCTTGGTACCTGAAGAGTTCGACTATCAGAAAACCTACGCCGCGATGAAAGATGAGGAGCTGCTGCCGATTTTGACGATCTGGAGCCAGCTGCACGGGTGGCAGTTCAAAAAGAGTTAGACAAGCGGGAGCTGAAGCCACAGCCTTCGACAGCCGCAGCGATTAACGGCCCGATCCTCCAATCATTGATGAGCCCGATCCTCCAATCATTTGTGCAGGCTGCCATCGCGTGGTGTCCAATCCCCTGACTTGTGGCGAGTGCGCAACCCTGATCTGCCGCGATTGCGGCACCCCGCTTAGAGTCGAGGACGAGATCGAGTAGATTATCTTGGGCCGCCTTTGCCGCGCAGCGGCCGTCGGCCTCGGGTCGGTTGGGAGCCTTGCCGAGAATAACCAAGGCGCGGACAGAGGGTAGCCTCCCGTTCGCTCGTGGTGAAACGATGGAAACTGAGGAGTTCAAAAAGATAGTGGCGGAGACCATGGATTCTTTGCCTGCGGAGTTCCGCAGGCGCGTCGACAATGTCGCCGTCCTGGTCGAGGACGTGCCACCGGACCAGGACCCACCCGATCCCGGCAAACACCGGCGCTTGCTGTTGGGAATCTTTCACGGCGTACCGCTGACTCAGAGGAGCTTTTTTTGGGCCAGCGGGCCAGCTTACATCGTGCTGTACCAGAAGAATATTGAGGCGGTCTGCGCTAACGATGCCGAGCTGCGGGAGCAAATCCGGCGCACTGTGATTCATGAATTCGGGCACTACTTCGGAATGACGGAAGAGCAGCTAAAGGGCGTGTGAAAGAAGCACGCACGCGGAAGCGTTCGGGCGTATTGTCGGCCGCTGACCGTTTTACTTCCTTTTCCCATCATGTACCCTGACTACCGGAGCACCTTCCATGACACATCAGCTACTTCGCTTCTTCGCTCTTCTCCTGATCGTCGTTAGCGCAGTCGCCGCCCACGCACAGCTCATCTCACCCGCGCTGCTGGTACTCAACAAGGACGACAACACCCTGGCCATCATCGATCCGGCGACCAACAAGATCGTCGGCACGGCGCCCACCGGAAACGCGCCGCACGAGGTCGCAGCATCCAGCGACGGCCGTTTCGCCTACGTCAGCAACTATGGGCCGTATCAGCAGGGCCGGGCAGGTAATAGCCTTTCTGTTATCGATCTCAGTACGCTCAAAGAGACGCGCGTCGATGTCAGCCCGCTGCGGCGCCCGCACGGCATCGAGTTTGCCGGCGGCAAGGTTTACTTCACTGCCGAGCTGAACAAAGCCATCGCGCGGCTCGATCCGCAAAGCCTCAAAGTGGACTGGCTGCTGGGCACCGGGCAGAATCGCACTCACATGATCGTGCTGGCGAAAGACCTGAACACCATCTTCACCGCCAACACTCAGTCCGGCAGCGTCAACCTGATCGAACGGACATCCGGGCCGGAGGAGTGGACCGAGACGGTGATTCCGGTTGGCAAGGGTTCCGAGGGCTGCGATCTCTCGCCCGACGGCGCGCAATTCTGGGTAGCGAATGCCGGCGACGGGACAGTCAGTGTGATCGATGTTGCGGCGAAGAAAGTGGTGCAGACGCTCGACGTCGGGACAAAGCACTCCAACCGGCTCAAGTTCACACCTGACGGCAAGCTGGTGCTGGTGTCGGACATCGGCAACGGCGATCTGGTAGTGATTGACGCTTCGTCGCGCAAGGTGATCAAGCGCGTGAAGCTGGGCAAATCCGCTGCCGGCATCTTGATCGTCCCCGATGGCTCGCGTGCCTACGTTGCTTTGACCGCCGACGGCAAAGTCGCAATCGTTGATCTGAAGACGCTCAGCGTGACTGGCGACATCGCCACCGGCCGCGGTCCTGACGGCATGGCCTGGGCGGTGCGCTGAGGAACTGACGCCACCGCGAACGCAGTTACGACATGAAAAGATAGCCTGGCGCTAACCATTTCGATAGCCCACGGCTTTGCCGCGCCCGTGCGGCGGTCGCCCATGCTTAGGCCCGAACAGGTAACCCTTTGAAAAGTCGCACAGATCCCCGCCGGCAGGACCGCGCGTTCACCCTCTGTATCGATTGGCAAACGGTTTGCTCTTAGGCAATCAGCTTTGCAATCTAGCGGATTCCGCGCCGCACGAGGCTGGTTATCGCCCTCCGACAAACCGGCCTTCTACTCTAAAACCCGGGGCCGACCCGCTCCGGGTCTTTTTTGCGAATGATTGCCGAGGCATGCACCGCACCACACTCGTCACCCACTCTTCGCGACAACGCATAACGTAGAATCGCAGTTTCATGGCCGAACCCACATCTTCCCGCGCGAAGCCCGAGCGGCTGTCGACGCGTCTCCTGCGCAACCTGAGTCCCTCGCATCAGCACACCGCGTTCTCAGCCACGCTGCTGCTGATGGCCTCAGTCATGCTGGGCCGTGTCATCGGATACCTGCGCGAGATGTACGTCGCCTGGGCGTTCGGCGCCGGGCCAAAGACGGACGCCTACGTCGCGGCATTCACGCTGCCTGATTTTCTTTTCTACATCCTGGCCGGCGGCACCGCGTCGATTACCTTCATCTCCATCTACACCCGGCAGATCTCGCAGAAGCGCGACGCCGAAGCACAAGAAGCGTTCAACTCCACCATCACCATCATGACGGTGGTGGCGATCTTCGGCACCATCCTGGTCGAAATCTTCACTCCACAGTTTGAGCGGCTCCTGTTTCCCCACTTCACAGCCGAGCAGATGCAGCTTTGCGTTTACCTCACGCGCATTCTGCTGCCGGGACAGATCTTCTTCTATGCGGGAGGCGTAGTCTCCGCGGTTTTATTGTCGAAGCAAATGTTTCTTTACCCGGCGCTGAGTCCCATCATCTACGGCTCCTCGATCATCCTCGGCGGACTGATCGGCGCCCACCGCTTCGGCATCGTCGCGCTGGCCTACGGCGCACTGACCGGGTCGTTCATCGGGCCGTTTCTCATCAACGCCATTGGTGCTTCCACGGCCGGGCTGCGCTATCGATTCAACTTCGATTGGCGCAATCCCGAGTTTCGCGAATGGGTGCGGCTCAGTATTCCGCTGATGCTCGGCGTGTCGCTGGTTTCCGCCGATGACTGGATCCTGCGCTACTTTGCCTCGGGCGGCAGCGGCGATATTACGCGCCTCAACTATGCCAAGCGGCTGTTCGCCCTGCCCATCTCGATTCTGGGGCAGGCTGCGGGCCAGGCATCGATGCCCTTCTTCGCCAAACTTTTTGGCGAGGGCCGGCGCGCCGATTTCGCCGACACCGTGAACCAATCTGTATATCGCATCTCTGCCGCGTCGTTACTGGCGACGGCGCTGATGGTCCCGGCGGCATTGCCGTTTGTTGACCTCGCCTTCCGGCGCGGACACTTTACCTTCGCCGATTCACTTTCCACGTCGATGTACTTCGCATGGTTTTCGCTGTCTCTGGCGATGTGGTCGGCGCAGGCACTGTACGCGCGCGGATTCTACGCCGCCGGCAACACCCTCACGCCGATGGTGGCCAGCACCGTAATAACGGTTGCGTCCCTGCCGGTCTATGCTGCAATGTTTCGCAACTTTGGAGTGGTGGGGCTGGTCATGGCTTCCGACATCGGCATCCTCATGCACACGGTAACGCTCGCGGTGCTCTTGCATCGTGCCCAACTGGTCCGCCTGCGAGGAATGCCATGGCTGGAGCTTGGGAAGGCGTTCGTCACCGCTGCATTCGCGGGCGTGCTCGCCTATGGTGTATCGCGCTCCGTGCACATGAATGGCAGCCGCCGTGCCGACCTGCTTGCCGTCGCGCTGATCGGGCTGACCTGGCTGGCAGCGACGTTGCTGGGCCTGTGGATCACGCGCTCTGACCTTCCACGCGAGTTGCGGCGCCGAAGTGCACCAGCCACTCCCAACCTGACCGCGGCCGAGCCGATGGTCGACCGCACCACTACTGGCGGCGTGGAGCCGTAGATTAGTTGTCGGTTCTCAGTTGTCAGTTGTCAGTTGTCAGACGGAAGTTCGGCTGTCAGCCGTCAGCTTTCAGCTTTCTGTCCTTGGTTGTCCGGCTGCGTGACGGCGTGCGTGCGTTCCTTGGGCGCTTGTTGGCGAGGGGGCGGTGTCAACGCTGTTGTCCAACCGTTCGCCACGCGATGATGTGGTTTGAACTGACGGCTGATAGCTGACAACTGGCAACTGGCAACTGCCTTGAAACAACTTTGGACCGGCATACGTATCATGAGTTAGGGCTTTCCACGGTCAAGGAGGTCTTTATGTTCTGCGATCGATGCGGCACGGCGGTCCAGCCGGACCAGCGATTTTGCAATCAGTGTGGCAGGCAGTTTTCCGACGCGCTGGTCATGGCGCGATCCTCGCCCAACCGCGTGCAGGAGCACGTTCGCCTGGTGGGCATTCTGTGGCTGGCACTGTCCGCCTTCAACGTGGTTGCCGGCTTGGCTTTGCTTATCGTCGCCACTGAGCTGATCCCACATATACAACAGTCGGGACAAGCGGGTCCCGAGTTTCCTGGCGAGTTCCTGACCACGCTGCTGGGGGTGATCGGCATCGCTGTTCTGGTCAAGGCGGCCGCCGGATTTGCCGCCGGCTACGGACTGCTGCAACGGGAGACGTGGGCGCGCGTGCTCACCATCGTGCTGTCGTTTCTTGCGCTGTTCAACTTCCCGCTGGGAACCGCGCTCGGAATCTATAGCCTGTGGGTGCTGCTTCCCTCCGAGTCGGCGCGCGAGTACGAGGAAGCCGCCCGCGCCGCGGGCATGGCGTAAGGGCGGGTCGATAGCGATTTCACGCGGCCCGGCAATGGACAGCGCCCTCTGTCTCTTGACTCCCCTCGCTTGCACCCGCTAGCTTCGCATCATGGCTGAGCCGCGCATCGTTACCTTCACCACCGATTTCGGACTCAACGACGCTTTTGTCGGCATCATGCATGGCGTGGTGCTGAACATTCATCCTGAAACCCGCATCGTCGACATCGGCCACTCGGTCGCGTCGTATGACATTCTCGACGGCGCGTTCACCGTCGCGCAGGCCTACCGCTTCTTTCCGCCGCGCACCGCGCACGTCATCGTGGTCGATCCGGGCGTGGGCAGCGAGCGGCGTCCCATCCTCGCCGAGACCGAGAATTACGTCTTCGTCGCGCCGGACAACGGCGTGCTTTCGATGATCGAAGCGCGCGAGCCGAAGTTCACCGTGCGGCACATCACGGCTGATCGCTACTTCCTTCAGCCCGTAAGCCAGACCTTCCACGGCCGCGACGTTTTTGCCGCCGTCGGCGGCTGGCTGAGTAAGGGCATCGACCCGGCCGACTTCGGGCCTGAAATCACCGACTACGTGCGGCTGTCATTGCCCTCCGTCGAGCGCATCGGCGACAATAGCCTGCGCGGCGTCGTCCTGAAAGTTGATAAGTTTGGAAACCTGATAACCAACATCGGCGAGCAGGATGCCCCCGAGCTTTTCGCTGCGTCCGTGCCGGCGGTCAGCATCCTGATCGGTGGCCAGACCATCACCCGCATCTGCAAGTCCTACGCTGGGGCAGCCGAGGGCGAATACTTCGCTATCATGGGGAGTTCGGGATATCTGGAGGTCGCCGCCCGTCAGGCTTCGGCCGCAGCGAAGCTCAACGAAGGCGTAGGTAGCCCGGTGGGAATAGTCTTTGGTTCCTGATCTGCCCGACGGTATCATTTCACCATGTTGAGGACTGCATTGAATTACCCAATCTTAATGGGTCTAGTGTGCTTTTTCGTGTTGTGGGGCGCGGCGCAGGTTGGAGATCGAATCTCACGACGCCGATTTGCGCCCAAAGAGCTGGAAGAATTTAACCTTGTGCTCGGCGCCACTCTCACCCTTTTGGGCCTGATCGTCGGCTTCGCCTTTTCCATGGCGGTTGGCCGCTACGATCAGCGCAAAAATTACGAGGAAGAGGAGGCCAA
The DNA here is from genome assembly GCA_963782505.1 of uncultured Acidobacteriaceae bacterium. Classification (GTDB taxonomy): domain Bacteria; phylum Acidobacteriota; class Terriglobia; order Terriglobales; family Acidobacteriaceae; genus CAVVDY01. Next base: position 46,493 of record CAWAKG010000037.1, read on the forward strand.
TGCGATCGGCACAGAGTATGTTCGCGCTGACCTGCTGCCTGCCGCCGATACGGACAAAGTTCACGCCCTGTTGAAGCAATACCTGGCGGACCGCATTGTGTTTTTCCGGACGCGGGACCGCGACCTCCTGGCAAAGGTCAATCGCGAGACTTCGGAGCTGCAAACCCAGATGTGGTCCACGGTAGCCGGTGTGGCGCAGGCGCAGCCCACGCCCGTCAACGCCCTCGTCGTCGCTGGTATGAACGACGTTCTGAACCGCCAGGGGTATACGCAGGCGGCGTGGTGGAACCGCATTCCGGTGGCCGCCTGGTCGTTCATGTTCGCAATCGCTATCTGCTGTAACTTCCTTCTGGGGTATGCTGCGGGAGAAGGGAAAGCGCGCAGGCCGCTGTTCGTTCTGCCGATCGTGTTGGCCATCGCCTTTCTGCTGCTGGCCGATCTCGACAGCCCGCGCGGCGGAATCATCCGGGTCAGGCCACAAAACCTGATGAGCTTGCAGGACTCAATTCGCTGAATAGGCACAGAGTGCGGGTAGCACCGGCGATTACGTAGAGACGGGCAAAGGCGACGTGTGAACCCAGCCCTCCAACTCTTCCAGCGCTCGCTGGCAAACCATGGCATGCCGCTGCTTCTTGTCGCGTACCCGGCGGCGCGTGGCCTCATCCAACGGTAACAACAGATCGAACGTGATGTTGGCGGGCTGAAAATTCGTGGCGTCGGCGTGGCAGATGTAATTCACCAGCGCGCCGAAGGCCGTCGCCCGCGGAGGCGGCACGGGCTCGACATCGCTCGCCAGCGCGGCCGCTGCCATTCCCGCCAGCAATCCCGTGGCAATCGACTCGACGTAACCTTCGACGCCCGAAATCTGCCCGGCGAAGAGCACGTTGGGATGCTGCTTCATCTGTAGTGTCTCGCGCAGTAGCATCGGTCCGCTGATGTAGGTGTTGCGATGGATCTGTCCGTAGCGGAGAAACTTTGCGTTCTCCAGCCCCGGAATCATGCGCAGAATGCGCGCCTGCTCACCGAACTTCAGGTGGTTCTGGAATCCGACCAGGTTGTAGGAATCGGCGCGCAGGTTCTCTTGCCGAAGCTGTACCACAGCGTAGGGCATGTGTCCGGTCCTGGGATCGCGCAGGCCCACGGGCTTCATCGGGCCGAAGCGCAGGGTATCGCGGCCGCGCCGAGCGATCTCTTCAATAGGCAGACAGCCTTCGAAGTAGTTCAGCTTCTCCCAATCTTTGGCGTCGACCGACTGAGCCTCGAGCAGCGCATCCAGAAAGCGGTCGTACTCCTCTTTCGTCATCGGGCAGTTGACGTAGTCGGCGGTGCCCTTGTCGTAGCGCGCGGCCATGTACACGCGCGACATGTCGATAGAGTCGGCCTCGACGATGGGGCTGATCGAGTCGTAGAAGTAAAGCTGCGTATCAGGTGCCCCAGCTTCGCCCCGCCTTTGGGCTAAGCTGGGATCGGCGCCCAAGCGAAGGACCTCGCGCGATAGCGCGTCCGAGGTCAGCGGCCCGCTGGCGATGACGGTCACGCCGTCGCTTTCGTCGATGTGCGTGACTTCCTCGCGCACCACGCGAATCAGCGGCTCGCGCTCGATCGCTTGCGTAACCGCCTGCGAGAACTTGTCGCGATCCACCGCCAGCGCATGCCCCGCGGGAACGGCGGTTTGCTGGGCTATCTCCATCAGCAGGGAGCCGGCGCGGCGCATTTCCTCTTTCAGCAGCCAGGGCGCGGTGTTCTCCGTGTCGGACTTTAGCGAGTTGGAGCAGACGAGTTCGGCGAAGTTCGCCGTCTGGTGCGCAGGCGTAGAGCGCACGGGACGCATCTCGTACAACTCGACACTGAGCCCGCGGCGCGCGCACTGCCACGCGGCCTCCGATCCGGCCAGGCCGGCCCCGATGATGCGAATGGGTTTGGGCATGAAAGAAGGCGGAACTACATCCGCATCGCCACCGTCACGCCATCGCGCAGCGGAATGATGGTCGTATACCAATCCGGGGACTCGTACAACATGCGGTTCAACTCACCTATGGCGTTGGTTTGCGCGTCGGTCGGATCGGGCTTGAGTTCAGGATTACCCGCCATGTAAGCCAGCTTGCCCTTCCACAGCGTGTTGTCGGTGATGAACAGCCCACCCGTGCGCACGCGCGAGGCAGCCATGCGAGCGGCGCGCGGGTAATCGTGCTTGTCGACATCGCAGAAGACAATGTCGAACTGTTCCTTGCGTGCCTCGAAAAATTCCAGCGCGTCGCCGACATGAACCTCGACGTGATTCGCCACGCCCGCGCGCTCAAAGTATCCGCGCGCGTCTTTCGCCTTCTTCTCGCTGCCGTCGGTGTAATGCACCTTGCCGCGGTCGCCGACAGCCATCGCCCACCAGATGGTCGAATAGCCAATGGCCGATCCCATCTCAAACACGCTTCGCGCGCCAATCAGCCGCGCGTACTGAAACAGCAGTCGCGCGACGGCCGGACCGACGATGGGAATATCCTCGTCCTTCGCACGAGCTTCCATCTCCTGTAACACGGCGCCCCGCTGGGGCAGCACTGCGTAGAGATAGTTCTCCACGCGCGGATCGGTGATCGTGATCGGCTCCGTCATCCCAGCGTCCGCCCCGGTTTCATCTCCACCACCTCTGGCCCGCCCGGGCCCAGCAGTGCCTTCAGTTGCGAAGGCGTTCCGGTGAGCGGCGGAAACGTGCCGAAGTGCATGGGGATGACGAACTTCGGTTTCAGTAGTCCGCAAGCGTAGGCCGCCTCGCGCGGATTCATGGTGAACAGATCGCCAATGGGGAGCATGGCGATCTCCGGCGCGTACAGATCGCGAATGATGGCCATGTCGCCGAAGACGCCCGTATCACCCGCATGGTAGAGTTTCACTCCACCCGGCAGCTCCAGCACGTAGCCGCAGGCCTCGCCACCATAGGCAATGCTGCCGTCGTCTTCCATGATCCCGCAGGAGTGCACCGCGTTGACCATCGTCGCCTTGATGCCGGTGACGGTCTGTGTGCCGCCCTTGTTCATGGGGTTGATATTCTTCGCGCCTCTTTTCTGCAGCCACATGCACAACTCAAAGATGCCGACGATCTGCGGCTGATGCTGCTTGACGATCGCGACTGCGTCGCCGATGTGATCGCCGTGCCCGTGCGTGCAGATGAGCGCGTCGGCTTTCTTCACGTTCTTGTCGCTCTCAGGACACATGGGATTGCCCATCACCCACGGATCGACATACACCGTGGCGCCGTCTTTGGTCTCGATGCGGAAGGTAGCGTGGCCCAGCCACGTGAGTTTATTGCCGTGCAGGTTCATTGCGTCCTCTGCGATGAGATGTATTCGGCATGAGTGCCAATACCGAATTGTACGACGGAGTGTGAGCCGCCGGCCGCCGGCTCCCAGCTCCCAGCCAAGAACTTGTTAAGCACAGCCACCTGAGAGTCGCGATCTGTTGTTCGCTCACATGCTTCCTCCAGCCAATCGGATTCACGTCAGTCATTCATCATGGTGGCGTCAAAAAGCGGCGCTCCCGCGCCCGCAAATCCATCGCGCATCACTGCTATCATGTACAGGCGCTCATGAGTTCTGCAGCTCAAAATCCGCTAGTCGCGGGCACACTCGACAGCTATCTGCTGGAAGTTGCCGATGCGGTGAATACCACGCTCGACGTAAACACTTTGCTCCAGCGTGTCGCGGAGATGCTGAAGCGCGTGCTGGACTACGAGGTCTTCGCCATCCTCCTGCTGAACGAGAAGACGCAGGAGCTGCGCATTCGCTTCCAGGTAGGGCATCCGCCGGACGTTGCCGAGCGCATCGTCATCAAGGTTGGGCAGGGCGTGACCGGCAAAGCCGTCGAACTTCGCGAACCGGTACTGGTCAACGACGTTCGTGCGGAGGAGAACTTTATCAACTCAGCGCCCGGCGTGCGTTCCGAGCTGGCGGTGCCCCTGATTGCCAAGAACAAAGTCATCGGCGTGCTCGATGTCGAAGCGGCGCAACCCAAAGCCTTCACAGAAGAGCACAAGCGCCTGCTCATGCTGTTCGGCTCGCGCATCGCCGTCGGCATCGAGAATGCGCGCCTCTACACGCGCGTCGCGCGCCAGGCGCGCCAGTTGACGCTGCTCACCGAGATCAGCCGCGAGCTCACCTCCATCCTCAATGTCGATCAGTTGTTAAAGCGCATTGCCGACCTGGTGACGCGCATCATCGACTACCAGATGTTCTCGATCCTGCTTCTCGATCCTTCGGAGAAAGTGCTGACCCACCGCTTTTCGTTGCGATTTAAAGAAAGCGTGCAACTGAAGCAGGAGATTCCGCTGGGCCGGGGGCTGGTCGGCTACGCCGCGCAGCACAAGCAGCCGGTGCTGGCGCCCGACGTCAGCCGGGACCCGCGCTACATCGAGGCCAATCCCGAAACCCGCTCCGAGCTGGCGATTCCGCTCATCTACAAGGACAAGGTCATCGGAGTGCTCGACATCGAGCACACCCGGCGCAATTATTTCAACGACGATCACGTGCGCATCATGACCACCATGGCGGCGCAGGTGGCCATCGCCATTGAGAACGCGACACTCTACGAACGAATTGCCCGCCAGGAGAAGCTCTTGGAGCAGGACCTGGCTGTGGCCCGTGAGCTGCAATTCCGCCTGCTGCCGCCCAAGCTGCCCGTCTTTCAGAACGCGGAGGTGGCGACGCGCTTCGCCCCGGCGCGCCAGATCGGCGGCGACCTGTATGACTTCCTCAAGTACTCAGGCGTGGGAGTGACCGGCATTGCGGTGGGCGACGTCAGCGGAAAAGGCGCGCCGGCGGCCATCTACGCGGCCCTGGTGTCGGGCATTGCCCGCTCGCACGCTATGGAAGAGCCCGGCGCGGCCGGCATGTTGGAGGCCATCAACCTGTCGCTGGCTGAACGCCCCATTGACGGGCAGTACGTCTCGATGATTTACGCGGTGTGGGACGACCGGCAGCGCAAGCTTCTTATCGCCAACTCCGGCTTGCCTCGTCCGATTCATTGCCGCGCGGGACATTGCTCGCTCATCAACGTCACAGGCCTGCCGATGGGTCTATTCAACTATGCCGAGTATGAAGAAATGACCTTGCAGGCCGAGCCCGGTGATGCCTTCATCTTCTTCAGCGACGGCATCCTTGACGCGACCAGCTCCCGGGGTGAGATGTTCGGACATCGGCGTCTCGAAGAAGTAGCCGACCGCACCCTCCACCTGAACGCCGAGGAGCTCGTTGACAAACTGTTTACTGCTGTCTGCGAACACGCCGAGGGTGTCGATCCATTTGATGATCAGACCATCGTCGTTCTCAAAGTCAAAGAGGCTTCCGGCAAAAAGTGAAAGCGAGCTCCTTTCCCGAGCGCCCTCCGGGTTTCACCTACAAACCGTCAGGGCTCTTTCGCGGGCGTGAGCTGTTTGCCGAAGACGTTGCCGTCAGCGCGATTGCGAAGAGGTATGGCACGCCGCTCTACATCTACTCCGCCGAGACGATTCGCAGCCGATATGAGGAGTTCGACCGCGCATTTGCTGCGCAGAAACACACCGTCTGCTATTCGGTGAAGGCGAACTCGAACCTCTCCGTGCTGAAATGGCTGGCGAAACTGGGCGCGGGCTTCGATGTCGTTTCCGGAGGCGAGCTGCAACGCGTCCTGTCGGTGGACCGCAAGGCGGCAGGGAAGGTGGTGTTCTCCGGCGTCGGCAAGCAGGCCCAGGAGATCGATCTCGCTCTGCACTCCGACATTTTGCTCTTCAACCTGGAGAGCGCGAGTGAATTGCGCCTGCTCGCCGCGCGTGCGGCGCATCTGCGCAAACCCGCGCCCTATGCAGTGCGGGTCAATCCCGACGTCAATGCCCAGACCCATCCCTACATCTCCACTGGCCTGCACGAACACAAGTTCGGCGTGCCGCTGCATGACGCGCGCGAGCTGTACGCCGCCGCCGCGGAGAGCAAGTATTTGCGTGCCGCCGGCGTGAGCGCGCACATCGGCTCGCAGATTACCGAGTTCTCGACCTTCCGCGAGGCCATGGAGAAGGTCGCCGAGTTTGTGGCCGATCTTCGCACTGACGGCCACGACATTCACTACCTCGATGCCGGTGGCGGACTCGGCATCAGCTACCGCTCAGCAGAAGGCGGCAACTTCGCCGGCGAGGTGAAAGCCTATGCCGGCGAAATCTCCGGACCGCTGAAGAAGCTGGATGTTCATCTCCTGCTCGAACCGGGCCGCTCGATCGTCGGGCCAGCGGGCATCCTGGTCACGCGCATTGTTTACAAGAAAACGAACGATGGAAAGCTCTTCCTGGTGACCGATGCGGCGATGAACGATCTGATCCGGCCGGCGCTGTACGACGCCTACCACGAGATTGTGCCGGTCGTCGCCGGCCGAAAGGTGAACAAGATTGTCGTTGATGTGGTCGGGCCGATCTGCGAAAGCTCCGACTTCTTCGCCCGCAGCCGCGAGTTGCCGGAGGTTGAGGAAGGCGATCTGTTGGCCATCCTCGATGCCGGCGCGTATGGAATGTCGCTGGCGTCGAATTACAACTCCCGCCCACGCGCGGCCGAGGTGATGGCGAATGGCCGCGGCGCGCGCCTCATCCGCCGCCGCGAAACCATCAACGACTTGCTCGGCCCGGAAAAACTGTAAATCGCCTACCGCTGGCCCCACTTCAACTTGTTACGCAGCAGGTCGAAGAAGGTCCGGCGCACCCGCATCAGTTTCACGGTGTGGCCGGCGCGGCGGCAGATCACGCGGTCGCCCTGGAGCACCGGCGTTCCCACCTGTCCGTCGATGCTGAGGAAGGCTTCTTCCTGGCCGCTCTCGACCCGCAATGTGATGGTCGCGTGGTCGTTCACCACCAGCGGGCGATGGGTGAGGGAATGTGGGCAAACCGGAGTTACGACGAAGGCCCGGACCGAGGGCATCATGACCGGACCTCCGGCGGCCAGCGAATACGCGGTCGATCCTGTGGGTGTGGCGATGATTACTCCGTCCGCCTTATAGCTGAAAACGAACACGCCGTCGATTAACAGGTCGAAGTCGACCAGCCGCGAAATCGCGCTCTTGTTCACTACGACATCATTCAGCGCGAAATACTGCGCCAGGCATTCGTCATGGCGCATCAACTCACACTGCACCACCGAGCGTTCTTCCAGCGGGCATTGTCCCTGGTCAACGGCCTCGAGCGTAGCGTACATCTCAGCCAGCGGCACTTCGGTGAGAAAGCCGAGGGAGCCGAGATTTACCGCCAGGATGGGCACGCCCGCGTGGGCCACCGCGCGCGCTGCCGACAGCAGCGTGCCGTCGCCTCCAAGCACCAGCACAAAGTCAGGGCGTTTGTCGCCGGCTTGGTCGCGAGTGACGACCTCTGCACCATCGGTTACGTAGGCAGCGGTTTCTTTGTCGAGATAGAGGTGGTAGCCGTGCGCGCGAAACCAGCCGAGGAGATCCGGCAAGATCGTGGCCAGCTCCGGCTTCGACGGCTTGGAGATGATCGCGGCTGACTTCATGTGCGAGCAATCAGTGTATCGCAGCGGATTCGGCCTGGCTGCCGAAGACGGCGTGTAATAGAAACTCGCGGTTTCCCTCAGCCCCGAGAATAGGCGACTCGATGTGGCTGATCTCGCTTCCGCCGAGCTGTTCCACCGCCGCAGCCACTTTGCGGACGGCCGATTGCTGCGCCTCGGCATCGCGAACGATTCCGCCTTTGCCCACCTGCGCGCGCCCCGCTTCGAACTGCGGCTTCACCAGCACCACCAGCTCGAATTGCACCGCTCCCGAAGCGCGCACACATTCGATGACTGCCGGCAGGACCAGGGTCGCCGAAATGAACGACACGTCCATGGCGACCAAAGCGATCGGCTCGCGCGGCGAACCGGTGGGCCATAGCTGCTCCGGCGAAAGGTAGCGGGCGTTGGTTTTCTCCAGGAGCCGCACCCGCGCATCGGAGCGCAGCTTCATGTCCATCTGCCCATAGCCGGTATCGACGGCGATGACCAGCCTCGCGCCGTTTTGCAGCAGGCAATCGGTGAAACCCCCAGTTGAGGCGCCGATGTCCATGCAGACGCGGCCACGCAAGTCGATGTGCCAACGCGCCAGGGCCGCCGCCAGCTTCAATCCGCCGCGGCTGACGTAAGGAAGATCGTCGCCCAGGATACGGACCGCGGCGTCGCTCGCGACCCCGGCCCCGGCCTTGTCGACCTTCTGCTCATCGACCAGCACGCGCCCGGCAAGGATAAGTGCCTGGCCACGCTCGCGCGACGGCACCAGTCCACGCTCCACCAGCAGGCGATCGAGCCGCAGCTTCACCGCGCCAGCGTAACACGGGGGCGGCGACCTTTGTGTTTACAGGCGCAGTCGAAGGAACTGCTGTTGCCCGGGGTAAAACCCACTCCATCACAGGAGGACACGGTGGAGACGGAGGATTAGAAAAATGGAAAGGCGATTTTTCTCAGTGATCTCGGTGGTGGAGATTTTTTCTGCTACCAAGAAAGGCGAGTTGCCCGTTGCGCGCCAACGGAAAGCGCTTCGCCCAGGATGACAAGACGAAAAGCGAAGAGCGAACCGCGAAGGGGGGAAGCCAACAGCGAATACTGCACCGCACCTGAGTCAACTTGCTACGACTTTCGATGTAGCGCGGACTTAGCACGAGGTGCACCGCCCTTTTCCACAATGTATTCACATTTGCTTTGGAAAACGTCCTGTCAGATTCCAACCGCGCACAAAAAAATTTCAAGCACGCAAGCCCGAGCACTCACGCACTCGCGCAATCGTCCCTTACAATACGAGCATGATCCCAAAGAAAACTTGAATGGCCACTTCATTTATCGATACTTCCGGCGATCAACCCGTTTCCCCTGAGCAGCAGCCATCCGCAGCAATCGTTCCCGGGCCCGAGGTTGCAGCCTCGCCCTCCGATCCCAGCATGTTGCGCAAGCTTTACGCGGCGATGTTGCATTGCCTTATGGTGGAGGAGCGAGCGGAGCAGCTGGCGGAGTCACACAAGCTGAAATCCCGGCTGGGGTGGAGAACGGAACTCGAAGCCACCAGCATTGGCAGCACGATTGAGCTGCGCGCCGGAGATGCCATCTCCTCCGGGCTGGGATTCGCCGCACACATGTTCTCCGGGCTGACGCTGGGCCTCTACTTTGCTGAACTCTACGGTCTGTGTTCCGAGTATCTGGCCTTTGCTCCGGAAGCGGCAAACACGGCGATCCATCTTCTCCCATACGCGCAGACCGTCGCGGCGCAGTTGAACGTGGCCGCTGGATTCGCGCTGGCGCTGAAGAAGGCGCAGAGCCGGAACGTGGTGCTGCTGCATTTGCCTGATGGCGCCAACGCGCTGGGATACTGGCATGACGCTGCAACTCTGGCTGCGGCCGAGCGGCTTCCCATGATCTTCGTCGCCATCACTGAGCCGGGCAGCCGCTTTGGCAACGGCGATCTGCGGCAGCGTGCGTCGGCATACGGCGTTCCCGGAATCGCAGTCGATGGCGGCGACGTTGTCGCCATGTGGCGCGTCTGTCAGGAATCAATTCATCGCGCGCGTGGCGGCGCCGGCCCGACGCTCATCGATTGCCAGCTCCCGGTAACACAGCCGAACTCGAAGCCGCATGCCGGCAGCGGCGAGCCTCTGGTCCGCATGCAGCACTACCTCGAAAAACGCAATTTGTGGGACGAATCGTGGAAGCACGAGCTGGCGCGGAAGTTCACTGCGGAGATTGACGAGGCGCTGGCGTTTTTCCGCAAGGCCGGTGGGACCCAGTAGGGGGGAGCTGTTTAGGGAGCGAGTCGAAAGACTATCGACCGCCGATGTACACGGATCAGATCACCGAGAAGATTCACTCCTGATTTCTCCGTGCCCCCGGTGGTGGACTTGATTCCTAAATTCCCACCGCTTCGTAGCCGCCCGAATCGGCCAGCGGGCGCCGGAACTTCTTCGACTCATACGGATTGCGATAGGTGGACTTACGTTTGCGGCGTAAGGCCAGTCCGCCCCAGATACCGAGACCCAGCACCGCAGCAACGGCCAGCACGCTGGCGACGGCCTTCCCGGGGTTCTCGACAATGGGCGCCGTCAGGCGGGTGCTGAGGATGACTACGCGCCCCGACTTATCCCGGCGGGGTTTGCGGCCTCCGACGCGCCTTGCGATGCGGTAGGCGTGCCACAGTGGGCTGTGCTGAAAACCGTCTTCCTTATCCTTCTTTCCGAACATAGGAACTCCCAACCCGCGACCGAACAAATACATCTCCATATTATTACGCCACGATTGCGGCTGGCCATTCGACCCTGAGTCCCCAAGAGTCCCCAAAACCCGGGGGCAGGAAGAATGCCCTTTGTTGCAGCCCGGTAACAATTATGCCGTCGCCCTTGCTGCCACTTTCGCGCCTCCGTAGAATCAAAGTTTCCACGTTGTTTTGGGGCGAGGAGAACATGGCACCTTTGCAAGTGGGCGATCATGCGCCCGATTTCGATCTTCCAGCCGTCATGGGCAACATACGGCAGCGCGTCAAGTTGAGCGACCACCGCGGCAAGAACGTGGTTCTGGTTTTCTATCCTGCCGACTGGACGCCGGTTTGCACCGCCGAGCTGCCGGCCTTCAACGCCGAGCTGGAAAAATTTGCCGGCTATAATGCTGACGTCATCGGCATCAGCGTTGACTCCATTCCCAGCCACACCGCCTGGCAGAAGAAAGAAATTGGCGTGCTGAGCCTGCCGCTGGCCAGCGACTTCTTTCCCCACGGCCAGGTTGCGGCCAGTTACGGGATTCTGCGCGAGGGCGATCCCCTGCCCGGCGTCAGCGAGCGCGCCATCTTTGTGGTCGACAAGGACGGCAAAATAGCCTTCCGCAAGCTCTATCCGCTCGACCGCGCGCCCGAGCCGGAAGAGATCATCGACGTGCTGCGGAAGCTGTAAGGCGCGCCGGCGGCTAAGCGACTCCGAGCCGCGTTCACGGGACTGCAAATTACTCCTACCACCGAGGACACGGAGGACACGGAGGACACAGAGGACACAGGGAACAAGACGAAAATGAGAACCGCTTTTCTCCGTGATCTCCGTGCCCTTGGTGAATGTGTAATCCTCGGGATGACCACCTGAGGCATTCCTTTGATCCGTGTAATCTGTGGCTGCAAGTCTTATCTTTCCCGCGCTGTTAAAATATCTTCACGATGATCCTTCCCTTCGTTCGCGATCTCTTCGCGGACGTGGAAAGCTCTCCCATTCTGGCGCGTGCAATAGCCCATACCAAGGGCGGCGCGGGGCGGCTTCGTGTCTCCGGACTCACCCCCACGGCCAAAGCGCTCTTCTCGGTTCTGCTGCAACGCGGCTCGTCACGGCCTCTCGTGCTCATGGTCAGCGACAACCGCGCCATTGACGACCTTCTTCCCGTGCTGCGCTCGTTCGCCGATTTGACGGGGTCGGTCGCTCCCGAGTCCGTCGTCAGCCTGCCCGCGTACGATGTGCTGCCCTTCGAGAGCCAATCGCCGCACCCTGAGATCCAGGAGGAGCGCGCAGCTTCGCTGTGGAAGATCGCGACCGGCGCGGCGTCCATCATTGTCACCACGTCCAACGCGGCTGCGATGCGCATGCGCGGCGCGGGATTCTACGCCGGGCTGGCGAAGGTCATGCGCCGCGGCGAAATGGTCGACGTGGAAAAGACCGTCGAGCACCTGCGCATGGTCGGCTACAGCCAGGTCGATGTGGTCGAGATGCCGGGCGAGTTTGCGCATCGCGGCGGACTGCTCGATGTCTACCCGCCCGAATCGGACCGGCCCGTGCGCATAGAGTTCTTCGGCGACGAGATCGAGTCGATCCGAAAATTCGACCCCACGACCCAGCGCTCCGCCGCCAGCACCGACGATGTCGTACTGCTACCGCTGACCGAGACGCCGCTGGAAGAGGAAACGCTCGCCGCCATAAACGCACGCCTCTCGGGCGAGCGCCTTTCCGGAAGCGACGAGCTGATCGAGCAGACCGTGCGCGCCACCGGTGTCGCCGTCTTTCCCGGATGGGAGCTGTACGCGCCCGTCGCCGGAGCCGAGGGCAGCTTCTTCGATCTGTTGCCGAACGCACAGGTCATCACCGACGAGCCCGAGCAGCTCTCCGACACGCACGATGCCTGGTGGACAAAAGTCGAGGAAGCGCACGAGCGCAGCCTGGTCGGCAATCTTGTTCGTCCCGAGGAGCTCTATCTCTCGCCCGAGCAGTGGAGCGAGCGCCTGCAAGCTTTGCCCGCCATCAGCGCGGAGCAGCTCGGCATCGAGTCGAGCGATGATGTCGAGCACTTGGTCTTTCAGTCGCAGCCCACCACGCGCTTCCATGGCTCAATCGCAGCGGTTGCGGAGGAGGTCGGCCAACTCGCGAAAGACGGCCAGCACGTCATCTTCGCCGTCGCGAGCCTCGGCGAGGTCGAGCGCCTGGCCGATGTCTTCAACGAGTACAACCTGTCGTTCCGCATTGGCAGCAGGACCCCCAAGCCCGGCCAGGTCTATGTCGACGAATCGACCTATTTCTCCGAAGAGATTGCGACTACCACCATCGTCAAGGCCTACGTGCCGGAAGGTGTGGTACTGCCCGAGTCGAACCTGGTGCTGTTCGGCTCGCGCGATCTCTTCGACGAAGCCGATGTCTCCGCCGGGCGGCCGCAACAGCGCAAGTCGAAGGTCTCGGCGTTTCTTTCAGACTTTCGAGACCTGGCAATTGGCGATTATGTCGTGCACGTCGAGCACGGCATTGGCCAGTATCAGGGACTGAAGGAAGTTCCGCAGGAAGATGGCGCGGCTGCTGAGTTCATGGTGCTGGAGTATGCCGAAGGCGCACGCCTCTATGTGCCCCTGACGCGCCTTGACCTGGTCCAGAAGTATCGCTCGTCCGAAGGCGTGAAGCCGGTGCTGAACCGCCTGGGCACGCAGCAGTGGCAGAAGACCAAGGCGCGCGTCAAGAAGGCCATGAAGGACATGGCCGAGGAACTGCTCAAGCTCTACGCCGCGCGCAAGACCGCCGAGGGCCACGCGTTCGCGGCCGACACCGAATGGCAGCGTGAGTTTGAAGACTCCTTCGAGTTCACCGAAACCGAAGACCAGGCCGCTGCCATCACCGACGTCAAGCGCGACATGGAAGCCTCCACGCCGATGGACCGCCTGCTGTGCGGCGATGTCGGCTACGGCAAGACCGAAGTCGCGATGCGCGCGGCATTCAAGGCCGTCAACGACAATCGCCAGGTCGCGGTGCTCGCGCCGACCACGGTGCTGGCCTTCCAGCACTACAACACCTTCCGCAGCCGCCTGGCCGCGTTCCCTATCAAGATCGAGATGCTCAGCCGCTTCCGTTCGCCGAAGCAGCAGAAGGAAACCATCGCCAGGCTCGAAGCCGGGCAGGTCGACATGGTCATCGGCACGCACCGCGCGCTCTCCAAGGACGTCAAGTTTGCCGACCTCGGCCTCGTCATCGTCGACGAAGAGCAGCGCTTCGGCGTGCGCCACAAAGAGCGGCTGAAACAATTGCGCAAAGAAGTCGACGTGCTGACGATGTCGGCCACGCCCATTCCGCGCACGCTGCACATGTCGCTGCTCGGACTGCGCGACATGAGCGTCATCGAGACGCCGCCGAAAGATCGCATGGCGATCCAGACCGTCGTCGCCGCGTGGGATGAGAAGCTGATTCGCTCCGCCATCGAAAAAGAGCTGGAGCGTGGCGGGCAGGTTTACTTCGTGCACAACCGCGTCGAGAGCATCTACGACATTGCCGACAAGCTGCGCGAGATGGTGCCCAAAGCGCGCATCCTCGTGGGGCACGGGCAACTGCCGGAGAGCGAGCTGGAAAAAACCATGATGGCCTTCGTCCGCCACGAGGCCGACATCCTGCTGGCTACGACCATCATCGAGAACGGGCTCGACATCCCGCTGTGCAACACCATCATCATCAACCGCGCCGACCGTCACGGTTTGTCGGAGCTGTATCAGCTTCGCGGACGCGTGGGCCGCTCCGATCGTCGCGCTTACGCCTATCTGCTCATCCCGCCCGATCGCGATCTCACCGATTTGGCGCGGCGTCGTCTTGCCGCGCTGAAGGAATTCAGTGACCTCGGCGCGGGCTTCAAGATCGCCGCCCTCGACCTGGAGCTGCGCGGGGCAGGGAACTTGCTTGGCGGCGAGCAGAGCGGCCACATCGAAGCCGTCGGCTTCGAGCTCTATACCACGATGCTGGAGCGCACGGTGCGCGAGCTGAAGGGCGAGATCAAGGAAGAAGCTCTGGAGACGCAGCTCAATCTCGGGCTGAACATCCGTATTCCCGCCGACTACATCGCGGAAGAGAACCAGCGGCTGCGCATGTACAAGCGCATCGCGGGCGTCGAGTCGGAGGCGCAGCTCGAAGATGTTGCCGGTGAGCTGGGTGACCGTTATGGCACGCCACCGCCACCTGTACGCAATCTGCTGGAGTATGCAGGCCTACGCCTGCTGTCGCAGCGCATCGGAGTGGCGCAGATCGAGCGCCGCAAAGACGCGGTCAGCATCCGCTTCGTCGAGAAAGCTAACGTCGAGCCGGAACATCTGGCGCGCTTCGTCGCGTCAGAATCGGGCGCGCAGTTCACCCCCGCCGGCATTCTGAAGTTCTCGCTCAAAGAGAAGCAGCCGGAGCAGGTGCTGGGCCGCTTGAGCTCGCTGCTGCAAGAACTGGCCGGCGAGCCGCAGACGGTGGGCTAGGCGAACATACAGCCTGCCAGCTATTTGCCGTTCCTTTTTCGTTCGGCGTACGCCGCCACCTTGCGACGATTCCCGCACAGCCGCATGCTGCACCAGTGCCGCGTCCCCTTCTTGCTGGTGTCGTAGAAGTGCAGCACGCAATTGCCACACATGCGAACGCGGCTACGATCAGCGCTGGAAAACAGGGCCGCCGCACTATGTGCCAGCGGGGCAAACAGATCTTCCGGGGTCTTCGGTTCGAACCATAGCTTTGTCCCCAGGCTATTTCCGTCCGTGGTCAGCCGGGCCAGCATAGGATGGGTTCGCATTAATTGGTTCAATTCGTTCAGGATGCGGTTCTGCAAAGGGTTGCCTGATTCCCACCATGCGATCTGCGATCGCAACCGCTCGCGCCACTGGCGCATGTGCTCAACCGTTCTTTGCGCCTCTGCTGAACCGCCCCAGGTCTCCGCAAGTTTCGACGCGGCCTTGCGGTCCAACAGGCCCGCCGCTTGAAACCAGCGCAGAATTGCTTTGAAATCGGGCAGTAGCTCCAAATACGCAGCATCCTGCACCGGGCGCGTATTGACGAAGTCCAGGGACAGCTGATTTCCGACAAACAGGAATCCATCCTTCCAGTCGGACTCGGCTTTCATAAACACCCGGCTCATGCTGTCCTTTAGAAATATTACACCTTTAATGTATCTTTTTATCGGTTAGTAAATCTGATGTCGTAGCCACGCGTTGCGACCCGCAAGACACATCCCGCTCGCTGGCCAGGAGAAACTCATGATCAGCTACCGCCAAATCAATGTCTCCGGCAACCAGATTTTCTATCGCGAAGCAGGCCCCAGCAATGCACCAACCCTGCTTCTGCTCCACGGCTTTCCAACATCGTCCCACATGTTCCGCAACCTCATTCCTGCGCTCGCCGACAGGTACCACGTGGTAGCGCCCGATCTGCCCGGCTTCGGCTTCACCGAGACGCCCGGGCGCAAGCAGTTTGCCTTCACGTTCGAGACCCTCGCTGCCACCATCAACGCTTTTGCCGAGGCGATCGGCCTCAAGAACTTCGCCCTCTATATTTTCGACTACGGCGCTCCGGTCGGATTGCGGCTGGCACTCGCGCATCCGGAAAAGGTGACAGCGATCATCTCGCAGAACGGCAATGCGTACGAAGAAGGACTGAGTGCAGGATGGAACCCGATACAGAAATACTGGAAGGAACCTACGTCGGAGAATCGCGCTGCTCTGCGCGACTTCCTCACTCCCGACGCGGTCAAGTGGCAGTACACGCATGGCGTGAACGACCCGACGCGCATTGCGCCCGAATCCTACACGCTTGACTCAGCCTTGCTCGCCCGGCCCGGCAACGACGAGATCCAGCTTGACCTGTTTCTGGACTATGCCGGCAATGTTGCGCTCTATCCCAAGTTCCAGGAGTATTTCCGCACCCGACGCCCGCCTCTATTGGCGATCTGGGGCAAGAACGATCCGTTCTTCCTCCCACCGGGAGCTGAAGCGTACAAGCGTGACAATCCCAACGCCGAGGTGCGCTTCCTCGATACCGGACACTTCGCGATCGAAACCCATTGCCAGGAAATCGCGGATGCGATCCGAGAGTTCCTGGGCCGCAACTTGTCACAGCAGTCCAATGCAGCCTGAGCCCGACCAGGCCTGCCGCCGTGTGTCCGCCATGATTCAAAACTTACGAATGTGTGGGCACACGGCGCGGCCAGAATGAGACGCAGAGCACTACACCGCTGCTCACTTTGCGTCGAACACCATCGCGCTACGCGATTTGGTGATGCACTCCTGCCAGTTTCGTTTCTGAACACGCGCAGCCCCGGTTGCAGTTTCTTCGCCCCTCTGTTATCTCTGGCGTGCGTCGTTTTGACCCTCATGAGCCGCCGCTTCGAGTCCGAACAGTGGGTGCCTGCGCCGATTGAGCGCGTGTTCGCCTTCTTTGCCGATCCGCACAATCTGCCGCGCGTCATGCCGCCCGCGCTCGGCACCAAGCTGGTCAAGCTCAATCTGATGCCGCCGCGCCTGGCCGCCGGGCAGGTGCCGGCGGGCATGTTGCGCATGGCGGGCTCCGGTACCGAGATGACTGTTGCGTTTCGCGTTATCCCGTATCTTCCCGTGCACGAGCGCTGGATCGTCAACATCACCGAGTTTTCGCTCAACGAATACTTCCACGACTCGCAGAAGCAGGGGCCCTTCCGCCGCTGGGAGCACACCCATAGCTTCGAGCCCATGATGCAGGGAGGAACGATGGGCACGCTCATCCGCGATGAGGTCGACTACGAGGTCGGCTTCGGCTGGGTTGGGCGCGCGATCGAGACCGCTCTCTTCCAGGGCATATTCCGCGCGACCTTCAACTACCGCAAGCGGGTGGTAGACCGGCTCTTTCCAGAGCCGGTGGCCGCCGCCCCTCGAAGCTAGGGCATACCGTAAGTGAGTTCATATCGTGTCAGGCTACGACTTGGCTTCAGCCCCTGGCCTACCTCAAGTGGCAGCGGCTGAAGCCGGTCTCAATGCAAACCCTCGTGGTCCGTCTTAAAGCCGTGCCCTGATACGACCCGCTCACGATATCTCTCGCTTCCTCCGTGCCTCTGTGCCTCTGTGGTGCATTTGGATATTCTCAATCCATGGACTTATTCGCCCTTACTCGCAAGCTGATCGACATCGAATCGATCACCGGCAACGAAACCGCTGTAGGAGAAGCCCTCGCTGAAGAGTTACAGCGGCTGGGCTGCAAGGTCGAGCGCATGATGGTCGAGGGCTCGCGCTTCAACCTGTGGGCAACGCCACCGCAGGAAGCGCACCCCGCCGTCGTGCTCTCCACCCACATGGACGTCGTGCCGCCATTCTTCCCGTCGTCGGAGACGGACGACCGCATCTACGGCCGCGGCTCGTGCGATGCCAAGGGCATCATCGCGGCTCAGATCGGCGCCGCTGAGAAGCTGAAGGCGGAAGGTATTCACGTTGGACTGCTGTTTCTTGTTGGCGAAGAGCGCGACAGCCAGGGAGCGCAGGTTGCCAATCAGCAGCCGCGCGGCGCGAAGTTTCTCATCAACGGCGAGCCCACGGAGAACAAGCTGGCAGTGGCATCGAAGGGCACGCTGCGCGTCGAACTGGTGGCGGAAGGGAAGATGGCGCACTCGGCGTATCCCGAGCTGGGCGAGTCGGCCATCGAAAAGCTGCTCGATGCGCTGGAGCGGGTGCGTGCGTTGAAGCTGCCGACCAGTCCCAAGGCCGGACCGTGCACGATGAACATCGGCCTCATCGAAGGCGGACGCGCGCCGAACGTTATTCCCGATCACGCCGTGGCGCATCTGCTGTTCCGGCTCGTCGGGCCCGACCGGCGAGCTGCGCCGCCAGATCACCGAGGCCGCCGCCGGAAAAGCCGAAGCGCATTTCCCGCTCGAAATTCCTTACATGGAGATGGCGACCGTTCCCGGCATCGCGACGATGATTGCTGCATTCACCACTGATATTCCCGCGCTGACGAACTGGGGACAGCCGTTGCTGATTGGTCCGGGCTCGATTCACGTGGCCCACACCGAAGGCGAGTACATCGAGAAGAAACAGTTGCTGGAGGCGGTGGATCTGTACGCGAAGATTGCTCGCCTGCTGTTGCAAAAAGTTTGAACCACGGATCAGCCCGGATGACAGGGATTGAACGGTTGTCATCCTGAGCCAAGCGAAGGACCCGCGGTTGCGATGGCGGTAAGACAATTCACCACCGAGCACACGGAGGACACCGGGAAAAAGAAATCCAGAGCATGGTTTCTCCGTGTCCTCGGTGTTCTCCGTGGTGAGCGTTTTGCAATAGATTGCAAGGGCGTTCTCCGCGCCGATTCGCGGTTAACCTTCTTTGTTGCGATTCGGCAAATGACGATGCTCTTGCCACGAAAGGCCCTTGTCCCTCCGCCCGCTTTCTGATAACCCATAGCTTGAGACAGCGAGTCGGGAGGACCCATGAGCACCAGCGTGCCCGCAGTCCCGCCAGCCACCCCACCCCAGCCTGGGCCTTTTACGATCCAGCGTGGATCGCCTCTGCCGCTGGGAGCCACGCCCTTTCGCCGGGGCGTGAATTTCTCCATCTTCTCCAAACACGCCACGTCGTGCGTGCTGGTCTTGCGCGATCCTACGACCAGCAAGATCGTGGCCGAGCTGCCCTTCGATCCGCAGCACAATCGCACCGGACAGGTATGGCATATGTTCGTCGAGAACGTCGACCCCGGCATTCATTATGCCTACCGCTTCGACATGCAGCCCAATCCTGACCCGATGGTGTACCGCTTCGATCCCACGCGCCTGCTCATCGATCCTTACGCGCGCATCATCTCCGGCGAAACCGTATGGGGCGGGCACACCGCGGCAAACGCGCCGCAACGGATCGGCGTCGTGAAGGAGTGGGGCCTGGCCGACTGGCAGCAGGACCAGCCGCTGAATGTTCCGCTGGTCGACAGCGTCATTTATGAGCTGCACGTGCGCGGCTTTACCGTGCACGAAACCTCCATGGTCGCCAATCCCGGCACCTTCGCCGGGCTGGTCGAGAAGATCCCTTACCTCAAGCAGCTTGGCGTCACCGCCGTCGAGCTGCTGCCGGTAAATGAATTCGAAGAGGCTGAATCCGACCGCGTCAATCCTTTTACCGGCCAGCCGCTGCTGAACTTCTGGGGATATCAATCGCGCGCCTTCTTCGCGCCCAACACGGCCTATTCCTCGCAGCCCGGCGACGGCCAGCAGGTGGTCGAGTTCAAGCAGATGGTGCAGGCCTTTCACCAGGCGGGCATCGAGGTCATTCTCGACATCGTTTTCAACCACACGGCGGAGGGCAATGAGCACGGGCCAACCTTTTCCTTCCGCGGCATCGACAACGCCACCTACTACATCGTCGATCCGGCAACCGGCGCGTATGAGAACTTCACCGGCTGCGGCAACACCTTCAACTGCAACAACCCGGTGGTGCGCGACTTCATTGTGCAGTGCTTGCGGTATTGGGTGATTGCTACGCATGTCGATGGCTTCCGCTTCGATCTCGCTTCGGTTTTGGGGCGCGGGCAGGATGGCTCGGTACTCGCCAACCCTCCACTGCTGGAGAGCCTGGCCTACGATCCGGTGCTCGCCAACACCAAGCTCATCGCCGAGGCCTGGGATGCAGGCGGCCTCTATCAAGTTGGGACATTTCCCTCATGGGGACGCTGGGCGGAATGGAACGGCAAGTTCCGCGACGACGTTCGCAAATTCGTGAAGAGCGATCCCGGCATGACCTCGGCCCTGGCCACGCGCATGCTCGGCAGCCCCGATCTCTACAAGACCAGCGCTCGCGAGCCCTATCACAGCATCAACTTCATCACCTGTCACGACGGCTTCACTCTTGCCGATTTGGTCTCTTACAACGAGAAGCACAATCTCGCCAACGGAGAAGGGAACAGCGACGGCGGGAACGACAACAACAGTTGGAACTGCGGCGCCGAAGGCCCGACCAGCGACGCCGGCATTCAGGAGCTGCGCGGCCGCCAGCGCAAGAACTTCGCCACCATCCTTCTTATGGCGCACGGTGTGCCCATGATTCTTGCCGGCGACGAGTTTGAGCGCACCCAGCAGGGCAACAACAACGCTTACTGCCAGGACAACGAAATCAGTTGGGTCGACTGGCACATGGCCGAATCCAATGCCGACCTGGTGCGCTTCTTCCGCCTGCTGATCGACTTCCGCAAGCGCTGCCCGCTGCTGCGCCGCACGACCTTCGATTTCAGCGGCGCCGACGGCTTCCACGTGACCTGGCACGGGGTGAAGCGCATGCAGCCTGACTGGAGCTACGACTCGCGCGCCGTTGCTATGCAGCTAACGCGAATCAACCCCGACGGCTCACGCGACGACCTGCATTTCATCGCCAACGCGCATTGGGACGACCATGACTTCGAGCTCCCGCAAATCGGCGACCGCGAGTGGTTCCGGCTGGTAGACACCGCGCAGCTCTCGCCCCACGACATTGCCGAAGACGGCCAGGAATTTCCTTTGCTGACCCAGGACAGCTATCCCGTGAAGTCGCGCAGCGTAGCGGTGTTCGTGGCCAAGTGAGAAGGAAGCGTGCATTAGGTGGAAGCCCCCGCATTCATGCAGGGAAACTATGTTGCGATTCCGACGGGCTTTAGCCCCGGGCCATTGCAATGAAGGCTGGGTGAAAAGAACCGGCCTCTAATACTTTTGTACTTGACTTGCAGCATGGATGGCGCACAATGACTGCGGGACGGAAGACATAACTACCGCCTAGATAGTCCTCCCAATCGGTTCTAATCCTGGCACGACTCTCCAGGTACCCCGCACTTGAGCCATTCGGCTCCTAACTTCGCACTTCTTCAGAACGGGAAACCTAAACCCAAGGGTATGAAAGTGTACCTACACGAGCCTAAGCCACTTGTGCGGGCCGACATGAACTTAGAAAGAGGAAAGCATGAAGATTAAAGCTATCTACTGTTTGAGCTTTATGATGCTGATCGCGTCCCTTGCGACGGCGCAGATTCCTTGCGGGCCGACCATAAGCCCAAGTCCAACGCTTTTCGTTAACTGGCCGGAGTTCCACTTTGATCTTGCCCACACGGGTTGCAACCCTTATGAGCACATTCTAGGACCCGACACTGTCGGCAATCTGACGGTGAAGTGGCAAAACGCCAATGGATTCGGTGCCGATTCACCTGCCATAGCCAATGGCATCGTATATATGCACGCCAATAGTATGCTCGTTGCGATCAATGCCAGCAGCGGCACACTCATCTGGTCGTTCAGCACCAACGATCCTATATACGTCATGTCTTCGCCAGCGGTAGCGAATGGAATTGTCTACGTGGGGGATGAGTATGGTTACGTATACGCTGTAAATGCCGCCACTGGAGTGCTCATTTGGAAGTATGCCACCGGAGGTGACATCGGTTCGTCACCAACAGTAGCCAATGGTGTGGTCTACGTCGCGTCGAACAATGAAGGTGTATATGCCTTCAATGCCAGCACCGGAGCACTCATTTGGAACTTTGCTGCGGGAGATCAAACCGAGTCCTCGCCTGCAGTCGTGAACGGTGTGGTCTACGTCGGGTCAGGAAAAAACGTCATCGCATTGGATGGCAGCTCAGGGGTGGTCAACTGGAAGTACACGACCGGAGACTACGTCGAATCTTCGCCGGCAGTGGTCAATGGCAAGGTCTACGTCGGCTCGGACGACAATAACATTTACGCCCTGAATGCCAGCACAGGGGTCCTCGTTTGGAAGTATCTGACGGGGAACTATGTCTATTCTTCACCGGCAGTGGCCAACGGCATGGTCTACGTTGCTTCCTTTGAAGGTGACCTTTACGCGTTGAGTGCTAGCAGCGGTGCGCTTGTCTGGAGCTATGTGACGGGAGACGGAGGCACGTCTTCGCCTGCAGTGGCCAATGGAGTGGTCTACATCGGATCGAGCAGCAGCGGTCTACTCGCTCTGAATGCCGCTACCGGAGCTCTTCTTTGGAGGTCCAGCGCCACATACTCGGTCGGTTCACCGGCCGTCGCCAATGGAGTTGTCTACAGCTCGATCTTCAACGGCAGTCAAGGAGCCCTGATTGCTTTCAACCTTCCAGGCCATTGATTAGTCATGCTTACGTTAGCGGGCTGCAGATGCTTGTCTTCGTCATCTGCCGAACCAGTGAGCCGGGACGGCCCGACAATCAGTATGAACCTTCGGGCGGGAAGCCCCCGCATTATGGGGCTGTTACGAAACTCCTGACGTCCGCTGAAGCGGACTCACGATTTCCCACTCACGGCTCCTTGTGTGGGCCAACAAAGAAACTTAGAAAGAAGGAAAGTATGAAGATTAAGGTTATCTGCTGTTTGAGTCTGATGCTGCTGATCGCGTCCTTTGCGACGGCGCAGGTTCCTTGCGGGCCGACGATAATCCCGCCTGCAACGCTTTCTGTCAATTGGCCGAAGTTTCACTTCGACCTCGGCAACACGGGTTGCAACCCTTATGAGCTCATTCTGAGCCCTGCCACGGTTGGAAGCCTCGTCCTAAAGTGGAAGTACACCGCGGCGAATGTTGTCTATTCTTCACCAGCGGTGGCGAACGGCGTGGTGTACGTCGGGTCTGGCGCAGTTGCAGGTGCCAGTAACGTGTACGCCCTGAATGCAGGCACTGGCGCACTTCTATGGAAGTATTTAGCGGGGGGCCCTGTCACTTCTTCGCCGGGGGTGGCCAGCGGCGTGGTGTACGTCGGGTCTGATGACGGTAACGTGTACGCCCTGAACGCCGGTGACGGAACGGTAAAGTGGACGTACACGACTAACGGGCTCGTCGAATCTTCGCCGGCGGTAGCCAACGGCGTGGTATACGTCGGGTCTTATGACGGTAACCTCTACGCCCTGAATGCCAGTACGGGAGCGCTCCGGTGGAAGTACCCAACTGGGAGTGTTGTCCAGTCTTCGCCGGCGGTGGCCAACGGAGCAGTGTATTTCGGGTCCAATGACGGTAACCTGTACGCCCTGAATGCCAGCAACGGTGGCCTCGGTTGGAAGTACCCTACTGGTGGCGGGGTGGGTTCGCCTGCGGTAGCAAACGGCGTGGTGTACGTTGGGTCTTCTGACAACAACGTGTACGCCCTCGATGCCGGCTCGGGAATGCTCGTGTGGAAGTACACAAGCGGTGGTCAACTGTTTTATTCGTCGCCAGCGGTGGCGAACGGGGTGGTGTACGTAGGGTCTGATGACGGTAATGTGTACGCCCTGAACGCCAGCTCTGGGGAGCTAATCTGGAAGTACACGACGGGGAGTTCTGTCTTTTCGTCGCCGGCGGTGGCCGACGGCGTGGTGTACGTCGGTTCTATCTACGGGAGCGATAGCGTGTATGCCCTGGACGCCACTACGGGAGCGCTCCTGTGGAAGTACACGACTGGGGGCGGTGTGTATTCCTCGCCGGCAGTGGCGAACGGCGTGGTGTACGTCGGGTCTTTTGACAATAATCTGTACGCCTTCCATCTGCCGAACCACTGAGCTAGGAACAGCCCGACAACTAAGGTGACCTCTCACTCACTCGCAACCCGCGAGTGAGTGGGGGCTTTCGGGTGGGCCCCCCGCATTCATGCGGGGGAAAACGACGTCGCAATCCCGGATTTTCCAGCGTTGTATCAGGGCACCCTTCGACTTCGCTCAGGGCAGGCTAACTTCAAGTCGTGCCGAACCGCGCACATCTCGAACCCAGGCTTCGGGCGCGACGGATTTTGGGACGCTCTGCGGCCCGGCTCAAGCCAGGCCCTGATACCAAGCAACTAAGCACGATTTCAGCGTGAAGGAATACGCCGCGCGCGAGCGCGGACGCGATCACCGTGTCGCGTACCTGCAACCACGGATAGCGCACTGTCGCCGTGAGGTGCGTCTTACCGTCTTCTTCAGTGAACTCGTTTGTGACGACCAGTACTTGTCGGAACAGCCTGTCCAGCACTCGAACGGGATCTGCTTGTCATTCGGATCATCAGACACTCGCTCGCCCTATTGCACGGTCAGCACGATGACGTTGCTGCTGATGATGGTGTTGGTGCTGGTATTGGTAAGGGTCGCGGTGATGTTCGTAACTCCTGCCTGTACGCTGGTTGCCAGCCCATTGCCGGTGCTCAGGCCGGAGCTGATCGTAGCCACCTGCGTGTTCGAGGACGTCCAGGTGACCGCCTGGGTAAGGTCATTGGTACTCGTGTTGTTGCCGTAGGCGTAGAACTGCAAGGTGGCCGGCGCTCCCGAGATGGTTGCCGTCGATTGCGAATTGGTACTCCCCTGGGTCGTCGTAATGTTTATGGTCGTTATGTTCATGGGAGTGACGGTGACACTGGCCGTCGAGGTGACTCCCTGGTCCGTGACCGTGATGGTGGCCGTGCCGGTGCCCACTCCCGTGACCAGTCCACCGGGCGAGGTAACGGTAGCCACTTGGTCGCTCGAACTTGTCCACCCGACCGAATTCCCCTGGATCGTGTTGGTGGTTCCATTGGAGTATCTAGCGTTGGCGATCAGCTGTACCGTATTGCCGATGGCGATCGTCGCCGAAGGAGGATTGATGTAGATGGAACTGATCGAAGGGTTGACAAAAAAGCCACTGCAGGCCGCCATGGCGACGCAGAATAGGATGGGAAGAACGGCTTTCAGGCGTGAACCAAGCTTGGCTGCTAACGGCCGCGTTGTCTGGCAAGAACTCATCACCACTCCGGAGGTCAAACCCACTTTGAGAACCAAGGTTTTGAGCTAGGCTCAATTATACGAGGATTCCTTGTGTGCACCGAGGCGTCCAATGGCCGCGCAATCTTAGTGGGTCACAATTTTGAAGCTGCGAACCGGACTCTCAGCGCGAGCGGCCTCTTGGCCATGAGAGAATCGAATAGAAGTGCGGACCCCCCGGCGGACTGAACCCTGCTCGGGCTGAGAATCCGCTGGTGCTGAACACTGCACCCAGAACATCACAACATGTTTGAGAATTTAACTGACAAACTGCAGCGCGCGTTCAAGAACCTGCGCGGACAAGGCACCCTCACCGAAGAGAACATCGGCGAAGCGCTGAAAGAAATTCGCATGGCGCTGCTCGAAGCCGACGTCAACTTCAAGGTGGTCAAAGAGCTCGTCGATCACATCCGCGAGAAGGCGCTGGGCCAGGAAGTGATGACCGCGCTCTCGCCCGCCGAGCAGGTGGTGAAGATCGTTCGCGACGAGCTGATCAACATCCTTGGCAAAGATACTGCCAAGATGAAGTTCGCCTCGCAGCCGCCGACGGTCGTTCTGATGGCCGGTCTGCAGGGCTCCGGCAAGACAACCACCTCGGGCAAGCTGGCGCATTGGCTGAAGCAAGGCGGGCATCGCCCCATGCTGGTCTCCGTCGACGTCTACCGTCCTGCAGCGCGCGAGCAGTTAAGGGTGGTTGCCCAGGCCATCAACGCGCAGCTCTACCAGGGCGAGGTCACCGAGGCGAACACGGCGACGGTTGAGCGCCTGGTGAAGGAGGCTCGGCGCGAGGCCATCAACAATGCTTGCGACGTGCTCATCGTCGATACCGCCGGCCGCCTGCACATCGACGAGCAGCTCATGGACGAGATGCAGTCGCTGAAGAAGCTGCTCAACCCGCAGGAGATCCTGTTCGTCGCCGACTCCATGACCGGACAGGATGCGGTGCGCTCGGCCGACGAGTTCCACAAGAAGCTGACGCTTACCGGCGTAATACTGACCAAGATGGATGGCGATGCGCGCGGCGGTGCGGCGCTCTCAATCCGTAACGTCACCGGCCAGCCGATCAAGTTCATCGGCGTGGGCGAAAAGTACGATGCGCTGGAGCCGTTCCACCCCGACCGCATTGTCGGACGCATTCTCGGCATGGGCGACATCCTGTCGCTGATCGAGAAGGCGGAATCGAAGCTCGACAAAAAGAAGTCGGAGGAGTTCGCCAAGAAAGCGCTCAGCCACGAAGGCTTCTCGCTGGAAGACTTCCGCGATCAACTGCGGCAGGTGAAGAAGCTCGGGTCGATTTCGAGCATCATGGGCATGCTGCCCAAGATCGGGCCGTTCGCCAACATGCATCAGGCCGCCGACAAGGTCGACGAAAAACAGCTCAACCGCGTGGAGGCGATCATCAACTCCATGACCCGGTATGAGCGCGAGCATCACGAGGTCATCAACGGCAGCCGCCGCAAGCGCATCGCGCGCGGCTCCGGCACCAGCGTGCAGGAGATCAATCAACTGCTGCGTCAGTACGCGCAGATGCGGAAGATGTTCAAGACCATGGGCAAGCCCAGCTTCGCCCGGCGCATGGCGGGGATGAAGATGCCGGGAATGTAGGGGAAAACCTGTTCACCTCTTTATCATCTGTAGACTTCGCGGCGATGGCCAACCTCAAGCACCGCGACCACAAACCGCTCTTCTTCGATTTTGCAGATGGCGCGATAGTCGCCGATTCGAAAGCGCCACAGGCCGCCCTTATCGCCGTGCAGCAGTTTGCCCAACCGGCGCGGGTCTTCGGCGGGCATAATTCTTTCGCGGAAATATGAGGTGATCCGCTGCTGCGTGGTGCGGTCGAGCTTCTTGATCTGCTGTTGCGCCGTCAGGAGGAACTCAACCGTCTAGGCCAAGCTCGCGCTCCAGTTCATCCAGCGAGATCCGCGGTTCGTTCCGCTCCAGGACCGCCATCCCTCTCAGGTAATCTTCGCGGTCTTCTAGGAATTGCTTGATCGCGAGCTCGGCGTAATAGCTCTTGCTGTGACCGGTTTCCTTGGCTAGCAGCTCCAGCCGGGATTCCAGCTCGGGGTCGAGTTCGATGTCCAACATCGCTGCGTGTCCTTGATTCAGATGTTAAACGGCTCTGGACGGAAAATCCAAATCTGTCGTTAGACCGGGATGAGGATGCCGGGGATGCAGGAAGCAATTGGCAACTAGCAATTACGTAGGTCTGATTAGGCCTGGCTTGATGCGGACCAGCGAAAGTGGGCGTAGAATGCTTTTTTCGGCCTTGAAGTCGCAAGGAGATTCCGGTCAACAGCCATGAATTCAGACCCTCAGTGCAAAAGGTGTGTGCACGCCCTTTCGCTGCACAACATGCTGCGGGCTCAGAAGCGGGCTAGTTTGACGGGCACGATGATGTCTGATTATCCTTCGGGCCAAGGCGAGTTTAACTACCATACCGGCAAGACTGATGGCGACGCGTGCAGCGTGTCTGATTGCGATTGCATAATGTTCGTATCCGCCTCTTAATCATACAGCCCCGTACTGCCGAACGGAGGTCCCCGTGAGAAAGCCTATATTGGCATTGGTCATTGCGCTCGTTGCGCTCGCATCTAACGTGGCGTTGGCGGCACCGAACTCTGACGGTTTCTGGTGGGAGAAGCTCGATGCCAGTTTCAAACTTGGTTGGGTATCCGGGTATGCGAGAGCAATGGACTTGGCAGGCACGATTCAAATGGGACAGTGTGCGTCCAATATGCCGTTGTACCAGAAGGAGTGGCCCAACCTCGCCCCAAAAGATATTCTGCAGAAGATGTGCCTAAGTGACACGCAGTTTGATTACGACGGCATCGCAATGGGGCAATTCGTGAATGGCATTGATGCCTCTTACAAGGACTACCGGAACAAACAATTGGAAGTGAGCTGGGCAATTGAATACGCGCGTGATGCAATCAAAGGCAAGCCCACCCAAGAACTGGATGCGGAGGTCGCTCTGTGGCGCAGGTGTTCCGCCGCTGACAAGAGCCACCCGATGCCGCGAAGTCCCGAGGACGCTGCAGCGATCAGCAAAGCTTGTACGCCTGACACCAAATAGCTGGATGCCCGAGACTCGGGTTTTCGAGACCCGGGCTATACAAGACCTGCTCCAACTCTTGTAATCTTGAACCGTAGTGGAATCCCCTCACCGTTATCTCGGCAACGTCGTCTTCGTCGTACTCATCGTTTTGGCTGCCATCGCCGGCGCGGCCGGTGGCCTCCTGCTCGTCTACTCCATCGATCTTCCACAGGTCACGGCCCTCGAAGAGTACCGGCCTGCCACGATCACGCACCTCTACGACGACCACGACCGCGTGATTGGCCAGTTCGCGCTGCAGCGGCGCGTCATCGACAAGTATGAGGATTTCCCCAAGGTGCTGCGCGACGCCATCATTTCCACCGAGGACAAAGACTTCGAGCGGCATTGGGGTGTCGATCCCTGGCGAGTGGCCGGGGCCGCCTGGCGCGACCTTGTGTCCGACAGCCGGGCGCAGGGTGCATCCACGCTGACCATGCAGTTGGCGCGCAACCTGTTTCTCTCGCCTGATCGCAATTTCCGCCGCAAGATCCAGGAGGTCATGCTCTCCATCCAGATCGAGCGCCACTTTACCAAGCAGCAAATCTTCACCTTGTATGCCAATCAGATTTACCTCGGCCATGGGGTGTACGGGTTCGAAGCCGGCGCCAATTACTACTTCAGCAAAAAGGCCAAGGACCTGACGCTGGAAGAAGCCGCCGTGCTGGCCGGTTTGCCAAAGGCCCCGAATGCCTACTCTCCGATCAACAATCCCGAGCGGTCGCTGCGCCGGCGCAACCTCGTCATCAACAACATGCTTGAGGACGGCAAAATCACAACCGAGGAAGCTGAACGCGCCAAGAACGCACCGCTGGACGTCCACGTTCAGAGTGAGCCCAACGATGTTGCCCCTTATTTTGTGGAAGAAATCCGCCAATATTTGGAAAAGAAATACGGCACTGAGGAAGTACACGAGGCGGGATTGCGCGTCTACACATCACTGAACCTGGAAATGCAGCGTGCCGCCCAACAGGCAGTGCTCGATGGGCTGGCGGCCTACGAGCACCGCCATGGGTGGAAAGGCAACCTGCTGAATGTGATCGCCAACGGCGAGTCGCTGGAAAGCTACCGGCATGTCGATTGGGACAACGCGATTCAGCCCGGAAGCTATGTCCACGCGCTGGTTACGGAAGTCGCGCCGCAATACGCAATGGTTAAGTTTGGCGCATACCAGGCACAGCTTGGCCCGGCGGAGATCAAGTGGACGCGTTATGCTTCGCCCCAGGATTTCCTGGCGCGCGGCGATATCGTGTACGTCAAGGTGCAAGAGTTGAACGGCGCGCAAAGCCGCGTCTCGCTGGAGCAGGAGTCCGGTGTGCAAGGCGCATTGCTGGCGCTCGACAACGCGACCGGCGACATCAAGGCCATGGTCGGCGGCCGCGACTTCGAGGAATCCAAGTTCAACCGCGCCACGCAGGCGTTGCGGCAGGTTGGCTCCTCCTTCAAGCCCTACATCTATACCGCGGCCATCGACGAGGGCATGACACCGGATGATACCGTTCTGGACGCTCCCGTCAGCTTTCCCACGCCGTCCGGGCCTTACACGCCGCATAACTACGATGGCAAGTTCGAAGGCGTCATCACCTTTCGCCACGCGCTGGCGGAGTCGCGCAACATTCCTGCGCTGAAAGTGACAGAGCGTGTCGGCGGCATAAAGACGGTGATCGACTACGCTCGCAAGTTCGGCATTACCTCGCCCATGCCGGCCTATCTTCCGGTGGCCTTAGGCGCCGCCGATATCACACTCTTCGAGCAGACCGCAGCCTTCACTACTTTCCCCGACGATGGCGTGCGGGTTGTGCCCCGCTATATCCGCAAGGTCACCGATTACGACGGTCGCGTGCTCGAAGAAAACTATCCCGACGTAAAAGACGTCGTCAGCCCGCGCACCGCGCGCATCATGGTCAGCATGTTGCGCGAGGTGATCCAACATGGCACCGGATATGCTGCCAGCAAGCTGAACCATCCCCTGGGAGGAAAGACGGGCACCACCAACGATTTCACCGACGCGTGGTTTGTCGGCTTCTCGCCGTCGATCACCTGTGGCGTGTGGGTGGGCTTCGATGAGAAGAAGACTTTGGGCGATAAGGAAACCGGCGCGAGGGCTGCTTTGCCCATCTGGATCGACTTCATGCGCGTCGCCTTGCAGGGGCGCGAGTCCGAGGACTTCGCAGCGCCTCCGCCAACGGTACCCAGCGCAGTGGCGCAAAAGGTCGATACTGTGCCGCGTGAGCCAACCGATGCGGAGTCGCACTAATGCGACGGGTTCTCGTTCTCATCTCGCGGCTCATGGTACTGGTGGTCGTGTTTCTCGTATCGGCTTTGGTCGCGATGCGCTTTGCCATTCACGGCAGGCAGGTTGCGGTGCCGAAGCTGGTCGGCATGACTCCAGCCCAGGCGACGAAAGCAGTGGAAGACCACGGGCTGCTGTTGGACGATTCGGACCGTTTCTACAGCGCCGATGTGCCGGAAGGACGCGTGATGTCGCAGGTGCCGCCGCCGGGCGAGCAGGTGCGTAGCGGGTGGCGAGTGCGCGTAGCCGAAAGCATGGGGCCGCAGCGGGTCGTGATCCCCGATCTGGTGGGAGGCAGTGAGCGCGCTGCGGAAATCAACATTCGCCGCCGGGGCCTTGAAATCGGAGCGTTAGCCCTGGCTGACATACCGGGCGCTCCCGCCGATGAGATCGCGGCCCAGAGTCCACCTGCAAATGCGACCAACATATCTTCACCCAAGGTGAGCCTGCTGGTGGCTTCTCCGGAAGACAAGAAATCGTTTGTCATGCCCGACCTGCGGGGCCGCAACGAGGATGAGGTGGTGAATGCAATTGTGGTAGCGGGTCTGCGCGTGGGACAGATCTCGACGCAGGAGAATAATTCCGGCAGTTCAGACGACACTGCAACGTCCGGCGCTCGGCGGGTGACCAAGACCATACCTGCGGCCGGCCAGCGCATTTACGAGGGCCAGAGCATCAACCTCGAAGTCACGCAATAGTTCTGCAGCAGTCGTGGGACAATTACTCGCCGTCGTTGGCAAGAAGGTCCTGCAGTTTCGGTTTGTATTTCTCTTTGGATGGCTTGCGCTTGGTGCTGTCGGGTTCGGCGCGGGTGGGAGGGGGCGTGCCGACGACCTTGCGCGCTGCCGCTTTGACCGCGGTCGCCGCCCGGAAGGGCTTCGGCTTTCGCTTCTTGGCTGCCATCAGGCTTCGGGGCTTGCTGCTGCCGGGTCAAGGTATTTGATCAGCAGCACTTCGTTGCCTACCTCGCTGTAGATCAGCTCATCGACTGTGCCTGCAGCCATCAGCATCCCAAAGCCACCCGGCCGCATGCCGGCGGCTTCGCGTTCCGCGATGTGCGCCGCTGGATCGTTAGGATTAGCAATGGCCGCATGGGTGAGTGACTCGCGCCGAAAACCGGCGCCGGGATCGCGGACGTAGAACACCATGCTGCGCGCCGTCCGTACAGCCGTGACCTCGACTACCTGCTCGGGATTGAACGCTGCTCCGTGCTCCATCGCGTTCAGCAGAATCTCGCGAAACCCCTGCAACATTTCGAGGCGCGCGTCCTCCGGCAGTTGCGCGCTTAGTTCCTTGGCGAAGTTGATCAGCCGCTCGGCCGTCAGCAACCGGCAATTGACCCGGACGGAAACCCACCCGGGTCGGGCCGTGATCACCTGAATGTCATCACGCCACTCGCTATCAGAGGCCGCTGAGCAGGCCAGGTTAGCGATCTCTTCGGGGTCGAACGGCGGCGTAAAGCAGGAAAAAACCCTCGCGCGGAGCGCCGCAATCAGTTCTGCCGGCGTACTGTGAGGAGCAAGCACCATGCTCTTCACGCCGGGCCGGATCGCCCGCATCTCGGCCAGCAGCGCCAGGTCCTCATCGACCGTGCTCTCGGGGCTGGTTACCACGACGCCGAACGACTTCATCCGCAGCTGGTTTAAGGCGTCGGCATTTCCGGCAGCGTACTCCATCGGGAAATTCCACCCGGCCAGCGCCTCCCCAATGGCACGGCTGACTGGATCAGTGCTTTCGATCACCAGAACGCGGCTCATCGGCTTTGCTCCCGGTTAATAGGTCAGGATCATAGTGGGTTGCTGCAGTGCGCAGGATGTCGAGCAATTCGGATCTTGCTGCGGTGCAGGCATGTTGCTCACCAGGGAATCGTTCACCGTCTGGATAATGCTTATGTTGCCGCTATTCTTGTTCGCTGTGTAAACCTTAGTCGAGGTCGGTTCGGAAGTGATCCAGACCGGCCTCTGGCCCACGGGGATGGTCTTTAACACGGCAAAGCTGGTAGCGCTTACGACGGTAACGTCGTTAGACATAGCATTCGCGGTGTAGAACTTTGTGCCGTTCGGCAGTGAGGTGACACCAACGGGTCCGCTGCCTACGTTCACCGTGGCGAGGGTGGGCAGCACCGGGTTGTTGTTCACGTTAATGGAGGAAAGGTCAAACACCGTGACCGAGTTGCTGCCGCTGTTGGTGACGTACAGCCGTAGCAGGTGATTGTCAACGTAGGCGAACGTAGGTGCAACGCCGAGCGGAATATTGGTAAGGATCGTATCGCTCGTGGTGTTGATGATGCTCAAACTGCCGGGATTCGTGCCGTCGCCTTCATTCACAATGAAGATGTAGTTGCTGTCGGGGCTGGCTATCACGTACGCCGGATTCAGGCCCAGGCCCATGGCCTGTGTAATCGTCGAGGTGACGCGCCCGGATCCCGGATCAAAGACCGAAACGGAATTGTCTCCCTGATTGGCAATGTACAACTTGGTTCCATTGGGAAGCTGGGCGAACGCCACCGGATTGGGTCCGACACAAACTGTATCGACGACCGTCAGAACGCTTGTGTTGATGGTGCTCACCGAACCCGTGTTGGGGCAATTGTCATTGGACGATGAGTTCAGGACGTATATGAAACCCGGACTTGTGGTTGTAATTCCGATGGGCCTCGAACCGACAAGCAGGTTAATCGTCGTGACCGGCGAGAAGTTGGTAATCGTGGTGAACTCGCTGACGGAATCCGCCAGACTATTAGCCGTAAACAGCGCCCCGGTGTTGTTGGAGAGGAAGGATTCGGCAACGGCGCCTGCTCCTGCCGGCTGGGTTTGCAGGTTGGTATCGCCGGAGACGTCGAGCTGCAAAGTGCTGCTGGTTCCAATCGGATTGTTGTTCACCACGAAGGCATAGTGCGTAGTCTGTGGCGTACCGCCCTGTCCGATGATGGGGTTGGCCACCGGGCGATACTGATCGCCGCAACCGAGCTCGATTCCGAAAAGACACAGGACAGGCAAAAGGTAACGCAGTTTACGCAAGGATCAATCCGTTCTTCCCAGGCCGCGCCCGGGTGCTTTCACAGGAATCATTATTGTAATTGCGGTTTCGCCGATTGTCCTCGACTCCCAAACCCCGCAAACACCCATTTGTTGTTCCAGACGCAAGAAAGCCCTGCCATGGAGCAGGGCTTCTGGTCTCCGCGACCCTCAAAAGCCTAAACGCTGAATGACGAACCACAACCACAGGTGCTCTTCACATTCGGGTTTTCGAACTTGAACCCTGCGCCCTCGAGCGTCTCGACATAGTCGACCACGGCGCCTTTCAGGTACATGAGCGAGGTTGCATCGACGAAAACTTTGAGACCGTCGAAATCGAAGGTCTTGTCCATCATGCCGGCCCCGTTCTCGAATGACATCGAATACGAGAAACCAGAGCATCCGCCGCCCATTACGCCAACCCGGAGTCCCGCCGGGACGGGGTTCTGCTGTGCCATGATCTCTTTCACCTTGCCGATCGCCGTCGGGGTGAAGTTGACAGGCTTGCTCTCAACGGAAGGTGTGCTCGGAACGGTCGGTGTGGTTGTTGTAGTTGCCATTCTCACTCTCCTAAGATCTTGGGCCGATTATAACAAACTCGCCCTTATCCGCCGGGACAAATCCCGGCCCAACAGTATTGATGTGGCACCCCGCCCTCCGGTTGCACCGGCGAGGCCTGCCCAGAGCCTTGGAGACGCAACGTTCCCTCGAGGCCACGTCGGTCCATGACAATTTAAGCTTGACGATTTCTCCTGGGGGATATAATGGGTTTCCATAAGCCCCGTGCAGGCGCCATTGCGGGGGTTGTTTCGCTTTGAGCCGAGGTGGCAAATGTCTCTGATGACGTTGTTCATCATTTGGGCGGTGATAACGACCGTGCTGGTCATCCTGCTCATCTACCGCAGCACCCTGAGCATGCACGAGGATGATCAGTTGTTCCTCGATGAAGCCAGCTCCAGCATGCGAGTGGAGCAGGAGCAACTCCAGGCACGCATGCAGAAACTTGCTTTGCCGGTCAAGCTTTTCGGCGTCGCCTCCGGAGTGCTCATCCTGGTAATTGCAGGCATGGCAATCTGGCAAAGGGTGAATCAACCCTTCTGAGATCGCCTCGCGGCAAGCGGATGCACCCCCAGGCCCGTCTGGCGGCGAAGTTTTGGTTGTTTACCTCTTGAACCGTGCGGAACACGTATAACCCCACTATGCCTTTTTTGAGGAGGAGGAACCATGAGTCAGGAAGAACGTAAATGTGCCCACGAGCCCTGTGAATGCACCGTTGGCGAAGGCGAAAAGTATTGCAGCGATTGGTGTAAGGATGCCGGCAGCGAAGAAGTGGAGATCGCCTGCGAATGCGGTCACCCACCTTGCTCTTAACCCTGTCACCATTTGTCGCTTAGGAGACCGGCGTGTTCAGGCCCGCCGGCTCGTCGTCTGCGCGCTCGCCGCATCGCGTCATCTTGCTAGAATCGTCAGTATAAGAGGTTCGTCTCCGGTCGATTGGATCGAAGCGCGCGTATACATTGGCATGATCGGAGACCCGGCGGCGAGTGAGGACGTCGCGGGTCAATCACAAGCGCCGCTTCCAGGCGCAACAAACTGAAGCGCAAGTGCGGCCGGAGCATCTTCATATATAAGTGGCTCGTCCTTAAACAGCTCTAGAACTTACCGCGTCGCTGGACTCATCCTTTCCGGCGCGTGCTCCCTTGTGAGGTAAATGTGGCTCTGCATAATCCCACGGTTCTTGAATTTCCGGTTGGCCCTGAACTCGTTGATGAAACGGACAAGGAGCATGATGCCGAACTGGCGGAGTGGATTGAAGCCTTCGACCAGATAGTCGAGGAAGAGGGCGCCAAACGAGGCACGGACCTGATCGACGTTCTGGTTCGCCACGCGCGCCGCAGCGGCGTCGATGTCCCAACTAGGCTGAACACGCCCTATGTGAATACCATTCCGGCGGAGGAAGAGGAGCCCTATCCCGGTGATCGCGCCCTCGAGCGGCGCATCAAGAGCCTGATCCGCTGGAACGCCATGGCTATGGTGCACCGGCAGAACAAAGAAGATGCCGGGATCGGCGGCCACATTTCCACTTATTCTTCGCTGGCAACGCTGCTCGAAGTCGGATTCAATCACTTCTTTCATGCCAGCTACGGCGATCAGCCCGGAGACCTCATCTACTTCCAGGGGCACTCCTCCACCGGTGTATACGCGCGCGCTTTCCTGGAAGGACGCCTCTCGCTGGAGCGTATACAGAATTACCGCCACGAGTTGCGCGACACGCCGGGACTGTCGTCGTATCCCCATCCATGGCTGATGCCCGATTTCTGGCGCTTCCCGACGGTCTCCATGGGACTGGGCCCGCTGAACGCTCTCTACCAGGCGCGCTTTATGCGCTACCTTGAGAACCGCGGCCTGATCGAGAAGACCGATCGCAAGGTGTGGGCGTTCATAGGAGACGGCGAGACCGACGAGCCCGAATCCATGGGCTCGCTCACCCTGGGTGCTCGCGAGAAGCTCGACAACCTCATCTTCGTCGTCAATTGCAACCTCCAGCGGCTCGATGGACCGGTGCGCGGCAATGGCAAGATCGTCAACGAACTGGAAGCCGCTTTCCGCGGCGCAGGCTGGAACGTCATCAAGGTGCTTTGGGGTTCCGATTGGGACGCCCTGCTGAAGAAAGACAAGTCAGGGCTGCTCGTGAAGCGCTTTGAGGAAGTCGTCGACGGCGAGCTGCAAAGCTACAAGGCCAAGGGAGGCGCTTACATCCGCAAAGAGTTCTTCGGCAAGTATCCCGAACTGCTCAAGCTGGTCGAGGACATGAGCGACGAGCAACTGCACTACCTCAACCGCGGCGGCCACGATCCCCAGAAGGTCTATAACGCCTACAAGCGCGCGGTGGAACACAAGGGACAGCCGACGGTGATCCTGGCGCAGACCGTCAAAGGTTACGGCCTGGGTTCGGCCGAGGCTCGCAACGCGACCCACCAGGAGAAAAAGCTTGCCGACCAGGCGCTGACCGCGTTTCGCTCGCGCTTCGACATTCCGATTCCCGTAGAGGCCGCGAAGAAAGGTGCGCTGTATCGGCCGCCGGATGACAGCCCTGAGATCGCTTATATGCGCGAGCAGCGCCGGCGACTCGGCGGGTTTATGCCGCACCGCGATCCCAAGCCGATCGAGTTCAAGGCGCCGCCGCTCACCGAGTTCGCCGAATCGCTCGCCGGCTCGAAAGGCCGTGCGGTGTCTACCACCATGGGCTACGTGAGCATGTTGCGTCAGTTGATGAAGGACCCCAACATCGGCAAGTTCATCGTGCCCATCATCCCTGACGAAGGCCGCACCTTTGGCATGGAGTCGATCATCCGCCAGGTGGGCATCTACGCCAGCCAGGGACAGCTCTATCGCCCGCATGACGTCGACATGCTGTTGTACTACCGCGAAGAGAAGAACGGCCAGATTCTCGAAGAGGGCATCACCGAAGCCGGCTCGATGGCGTCGATGACCGCTGCCGGCGCTGCGTACTCCAACTACGGCGTGCCGACTGTTCCGTTCTTCACCTATTACTCGATGTTCGGCTTCCAGCGTGTGGGCGACATGATTTGGGCGTTCGCCGATGCGCGTGGCCGGGGCTTCCTGGTGGGCGGCACCGCAGGCAGAACGACACTCGCCGGCGAAGGACTCCAGCACCAGGACGGTCAGAGCCTTGTGCTTGCCAGCACCGTTCCTACCTGCCACGCCTACGATCCCGCTTACGTCTACGAGATCGCAATCATTGTGCAGGACGGCATGCGCCGCATGTTCGAACAGAACGAAGACCGCTTCTACTACATCACGGCCTACAACGAAGACTACTCGATGCCGGAGATGCCGCAGGGCGTGGAGGAAGGTATTCTGCGCGGGATCTACAAGTACAAGGCCGCCGAGAAGAAGGCCGTGATTCAGCTCTTCGGCAGCGGCCCCATGCTGAACGAGGCTATAAAGGCCCAGCAGATTCTCGCGGAGAAATACGGCGTGCACGCTGACGTCTGGAGCGTCACCAGCTACAACGAGCTGCGCCGCGATGCTTTGGCCGTCGAACGCTGGAACCGCCTGCACCCGGCACAGCCCGAGAAGCGGCCGTACATCCTGCAGGTGCTCGAAGGAGCCGAAGGCGCTATCGTCGCCGCTACGGATTTCATGAAGGTTGTACCCGACCAGCTTGCTCCCTGGCTGCCGGGACGCCTCGTTTCTCTGGGCACCGACGGCTTCGGGCGCAGCGACAATCGCCCGCACCTGCGCCAGCATTTCGAGGTGAACGCTGAATCGATCGCGGCGGCGGCACTGTCCCGCCTTGCCCGCGAAGGCAAGTTTGACGCCCAGCGCGCACAGCAGGCGTTCGGCGAGTTGGGCATTGATACGGAGAAGATCGATCCGGCAATCGCATAGCTCCCCGTCTGCCCGTTATCCGGGAGCAACTCGGACAAAGCACGTGT
>CAWAKG010000038.1:0-21832 GCA_963782505.1 uncultured Acidobacteriaceae bacterium
ACGAGATGCCGACTGTACGTCCAAGTGGATGCTTGTTGGATTGCCGACCCCCGATCCGGAATCTCCGCCAGCGCTTTTTAAGGTCTTGAATGTGTGGCTAAGATGACGCCACACGCCGCATAGGCGGTGACGGCAGGAGCGCGGAGTTCGATTTCTGTGCCCGCGCCGACCTCACTACGGATCATTATTTCACTCCCAATCAGTTTGGCCCGTTCGCGCATGCCATGCAAGCCATAGTGTCCTTTGCGGCCCTCAGCAGCCAGGGATTTTGAGTCGATCCCCTTTCCATCATCGCGAACAAGAACCCTGAATTCCTTTTCTTCGTGGTGGATCTCTAACTTTATGTGCCGGGCTTCGGCATGTTGGAAGCTATTACGGAGGGCCTCGATGGCGATGCGGTAAACCTCGCCGGCAAAAGTCGGATCCAGCTCACGGGCAACGCCCACAAGCTCGACCTGGAATACGGGAGAGCCATCGTCTCCGCGATCGGCGAGACTCTCTCCAAAGGTCCTTATAGCGACTGCCAGGTCGGTGATTTCGACCTCGGGTGAGCGCAACCCCTGTATCGCATCACGGCCTTCGGTAATCGCTTGCGCAGCCAAGTCAATCGCACTATCAAGCATCCTCTTGGCTTCAGCCGTGCGGGTGGGCAACAGGCTAGAGGCAGCTTGAAAATGAAGTAGCGTTCCTTGAAAACTCTGCAAAAGAGTATCGTGTAGCTCTCGAGCAATGCGTGTCCGCTCGCGAACCCGCTCTTCCAGGCGCACTTCTTCCGCCCGCTTGCGATCGTCGATGTCAATCGCGGTTGCGTACCACCTAACGATATTTCCTCGTGCATCCCGCAGCGGCACTCCGCGAAGTAGGAACCAACGGTATTTTCCATCTCTAGAACGGATGCGAGCCTCATCCTCGAACGGATCCCCACTGGCTAGTGCGACACGCCTCTTCTCTAGATAGTGGCCCATGTCTTGGGGGTGACCAGCACTTTGCCATCCCGCGTCTAATGACTCTTCTACCGACATGCCCGTATATTCCTGCCATCGTTTATTGATGAATTCAAGCGATCCATCCAGGCGAATGGTCGAGGCGATCGCCGGGATGCCTTCAATTACATCCCGAAGCTGCCTTTCGCTCTGACGGATAGCTTCTTCGGCCCGCAAGCGGTCCGTGATGTCGCGAGCAACCTTCAACAGGAAGCGACGTCCGCCATACGACACTAGTGTGGTGTGTACTTCGACAGGGAACGTTGACCCATCCTTTCGCCGATGCCAATGTGTGTCGAAGACGGTCTCACCCGTCGCATCCCGCTCGATGACAGATTCCATCTCCGCTTGATACGATTCTAGGTGGAAGGCGCCCGGCGTCTTCCCGATCAGTTCCTGTCGCGTGTAACCTATGCTCTCGCAAGCCTGCCGGTTCACATCAATAACGGTCCGTTTCTCGAGATCGTAGACAAACAGGGCGTCGCCTGCGTGGTCCACAAACGTGCGGAAGCGCGTCTCGCTCTCGCGCAGCGCTTCCTCGGCACGCTTGCGTGCGGCCCCGGAACGCAGGGTGACGATGCCGAACGCCAAGTCGCCAGCCAGTTCCTCAAGAAGCCTAACCTCTTCCGGTGTAGAAGCGTTGGGCTGCGCGGAATAAATGGTGAGGCTGCCGAACGCCTTGTCGTGTTCGTTCTTGAGCGGCAGAGCGATGCTGGAACGATAACCGTGCTGCAAAGCGCTTTCCCGCCAGGGCGCAACTCGAGGATCCGTTGCGAAATCCTCAGTGCAGCATGTTTTCCCGCTCCGGATGGCCGTTCCGGTGGGGCCGCGTCCAAGCTCCGTGTCAGCCCAAGTGAAGCCGACGGTTGCGAGATATCCTTCCTCGGCCCCGCTCCACACGACCGGGCGCACGCTTTTGGCCTCGTCGTGTTCGGCATAGGCCACAAACGCCATGCGGTAGCCCGCCTCTTCGCAGACGATCCGGCAGATTTGTTCGAGCAAGCTCTGCTCATCGGTGGCGCGCAGGAGGGTCTGGTTGCAGTTGCTGATCGCCTGCAATTTGCGATTCAAACGATGCAACGCTTCCTCCGCCGCACGAACTTGGCTGAGGAACCGTGTCGCCAGCAACCACAGCAACACCGAGGTCACCGCGATAAAGAACCAGCCCTTGTAGGTCTGCAGCTGTTCGACCATTTGGAGGTCGGGCACAAGGTACAACAAAAGGCGGTCCGACACGAGGATCCACAGTGCCCCGAAGAAGCCGTAAATCAATGCAAGTCTCAGGGCCGGGCTCAGAAGGCTTGCTTCCTCTCGCAGCAGGTCGCGACTCTGGCGAAGATCAGCCTCGACGCGCCGCCGAACCGTGCCGAACCAGGACACGAGCGCAGCGAACGCTGTAAAGATGATGAAATACGGGATCTGGGACCAGTAGATGTAGAAGGTGCGGACGGGCTGTACGAAGTACCAGTAGAAGGTGATTACCGAGAGGAGCACCGCCAACGCCGCAGGTCCCGGCCCTCCATACCAGGAACTTATGGCCACCGCAAACAGCAGCAAAAACGCGGAAGGGACGCGAAAGTGGAAATGCTCAAGGACCAGCGATGCCCCTAATGCGACACCGACGGAAAGAATAGCAAGCGCGTAGTGCTGGAGATGGATCCGGCGAATCGGCCCCGATGATCGATGGGTTACCGACTCATTCGCGTCGATACCTGACTGGTTCATTTGCCCCACCACCGATTCCGAGCGCGGTCAGTCCACCCTGCGGGTAGGAGGCGTCTGCACACTCCGCCCTCATAATGCTACAAGGAGTTCATTCATAATGTGCAATGATCCGAATCACACCACCAAGTGACGTAGAGCGTGATTGGTATAGCTGTGAGTGCTGTGATTGACATTTACGTACCTTTGAATGTGGTGCCACCTGCCAGCGCAAAACATGGGACGCGCGCAACTGGTGCGGGGACGGGTATTGACATTGAGCGAAGGCTGCAGTTGTCGTGCGACCTCAGGGCAACAGCTTTTCTTGATCCTGCAAGGTTAGCTCTGCAAAGTACCCACTTGGCCGTATAAGCCCTTCTCGGTCTGTGGGTTCGCCGGGGCGCCCTGGTCCATTCCTGATTTTGGAATGTGTTTACGAAGAGCCTTCCTTGCATCTGGACGAGAAACGGCCAAACCGCCAAACTGGCCACGACCTCAGCATCCCGAGTGGATCGTCGGCAGGCCGGAAGTAATCCGTCAGGTCTTAAGCCAAACCACTGGAAAGCCGTGGCCCAAACGGCGAAAGTC
Source organism: uncultured Acidobacteriaceae bacterium (assembly GCA_963782505.1). Taxonomy (GTDB): domain Bacteria; phylum Acidobacteriota; class Terriglobia; order Terriglobales; family Acidobacteriaceae; genus CAVVDY01. The sequence goes on from CAWAKG010000038.1 coordinate 3,273, forward strand.
CGAGTCGCTTGTAACTAATGTCGCCTTGTTCGCAACCGCCAGAGCGGCGGCGAAGCTGTCTACGTAGTACAGCTTGAATTTGGCCTTCATTTCGGCAGCATGGCAGCAGCGTTGCAGAGTTGCATCCACGAACTGGATCGGTAGCGGGTACACCGCGCCGGTAACTGCCCGCGCCCGGTCCGGCGTCACACGGCCACATGACGTATGTCACAGACGGCAGTGCGCAGCCCTGATACAAGTGTCTCCCATCTCCGAGATCGTGGGCACGTACCTGCATCTAGCCGACAGGTAATCTCGCGACCAGGCAGATAGCGCCTGATTGGGCATGCCGGCCAGGCATCGTTTCGCCGCCAGTCATGCTGATACAAGCCATTCTTGCAATGGGAAAGAGGCTTTATGCATCGCTCCGGCTCGATCTGGGATCTCATGCAGTCCAAAGGCTACTCGCGCCGTGATTTCCTGCAATTCTGCGGATACGCCGCGGCGGTTGCGGGAATCTCGCGCGCCAATCTCGGCCTGGTCGCGCAAGCCTTCGAGAAGAAACCCCGGCCCAACGTGATCTGGCTGCATTTCCAGGAATGCACCTGCTGCAGCGAATCCTTCATTCGCTCCTCGCACCCCATCGTTGCCGATGTTCTGCTCGACCTGATCTCGCTCGACTACACCGAGACTTTGCAGGCGGCGGCAGGGCACCAGGCCGAGAAGTGTCTGCAAGACACCATCAAGAACTATCCTGGCAAATACATCCTGCTGGTCGAAGGTTCGGTGCCGGTGAATGACGGTGGCGTCTATTGCGCGATTGCAGGACGCACGGCGGAGAGCATCCTGGAAGAGGCCGCGAAGGACGCGGCAGCGGTCATCGCCTGGGGAAGCTGCGCGTCCAACGGCTGCATCCAAGGCGCAAACCCGAATCCTACGGGAGCGACACCGGTGCACAAGCTTCTGAGCCGTCCGGTGATCAACGTGCCCGGCTGTCCGCCCATCGCCGACGTGATGACCGGCGTGGTGACGCACATTCTGGTACTCGGCCACGGGCCGGAGCTCGACGGTCTGGGCCGCCCGAAAGAGTTCTACTCGCGCCGCGTGCACGATACCTGCTACCGCCGGGCTTACTACGATGCGGGCCTGTTCATTGAGTCGTTTGATGACGAGAGGGCGCGCAAAGGCTACTGCCTTTACAAGATGGGATGCCGCGGGCCCGTCACCTACAACGCCTGCTCGGTGACGAAGTGGAACGGCGGTGTCAGCTATCCCATCCAGTCGGGGCACGGGTGCATTGGTTGCAGCGAAGCCGGGTTCTGGGACAACGAGCCCTTCTACCAGCATCTCGCTTCCTTCCCGGGGTTCGGCATTGAGAGCACGGCCGACACGATCGGCACTGCAGTCGCGGTGGGAGCAGTTGCCGGCGTTGCCGCCCACGCTATTACCACGAACGTTCGCAAGCACGGACGGATGGAGCAGGAGCGCAGCGGCGATGAGCGCACTGCCGAGCTCGAAGAACCTAAGGGCAACGAAACATCGCAGGGACAAAAGTAAGGCAGCAGCTCAACCGTGAGGTGATGGCATGGCAAGAATGGTGGTGGATCCGATAACCCGAATTGAAGGGCATCTCCGCATTGAGGCGGTGGTTGAGAACGGCACGATCACCGATGCCTACAGTTCCGGCACCATGGTGCGAGGCTTCGAGAAGATCCTCAAAGGCCGCGATCCGCGCGATGCCTGGGCCTTCACCGAGCGCGCCTGTGGTGTCTGCACCACGGTACACGCGCTGGCCAGTGTGCGAACCGTGGAAGACGCCTTGAGCATCTCGGTCCCGAAGAATGCCGAACTCATCCGCAACCTGATGTTCTGCACCCAGTACGCGCAGGACCATGTGGTGCACTTCTACCACCTGCACGCGCTCGACTGGGTCGATGTGGTGAGCTGTCTCTCCGCCGATCCCCAGAAGACATCGCAGATCGCCACTTCGATTTCGCCCTGGCCTAAGAGTTCGCCCAAATACTTTGCAGCCGTGCAGCAGCGCATCAAGGCCTTTGTGGAGAGCGGTCAACTCGGCATCTTCGCCAACGGTTATTGGGGCAATCCATCCTACAAGCTGCCGCCGGAAGTCAACCTGCTGGCGGTCGCTCACTATCTCGAAGCGCTGGAGTGGCAGCGTGAGATCGTCAAGATCCACACCATCTTTGGCGGCAAGAACCCTCATCCCAACTACCTGGTCGGCGGCGTGCCCTGCTCCATCAATGTCAACGAAGTGAATGCCCTGAACATGGACCGCCTCAACTACGTCGGCAGCCTGATCCAGCAGGCGAAGACATTCGTGGAGCAGGTCTACTTGCCCGACCTGATGGCCATTGCCGGGTTCTATAAAGACTGGGCCGCCATCGGGGGCGGTCTCAAGAACTATCTGGCGTACGGCGATCTTCCCACGCGCGGCTACAATCAGCCGGACTACTTCAAGTTTGCGCGGGGCGCGATTCTGGATCGCAATCTCAGCGAGGTTTACCCGGTCAACGGCAAGGATGCCGGCGAGATCCAGGAGTACATCGCCCACTCCTGGTACAAGTATTCGGCTGGAGACTCCGCTGGACTGCATCCCTTCGCCGGCGAAACCGAATTCGACTACACCGGCCCGACGCCTCCGTATGAGCAGCTCAATGTGGAAGGCAAGTATTCCTGGCTGAAGACGCCACGCTGGAAAGATCACCCGATGGAAGTGGGCCCGCTGGCTCGCCTGCTGGTTTCCTACGCCAAGGGCAACACTGACGTAAAGGACGTGGTAAACGAAGCGCTCGGCCAGCTTGGAGTGCCGGTGACGGCGCTGTTTTCGACGCTGGGCCGCACGGCGGCCCGCGGACTTGAGACCAAGCTAATCGTGTACTGGATGCAGGGCTTCTACGACGACCTGATGAACCAGATCAAAGTCGGCGAGCTGTCAACCTTTACGCGCGACAAGTGGGAGCCGTCCACCTGGCCGGCCACGGCGGAAGGTGTCGGGTTATCCGAGGCACCGCGTGGAGCGCTGGCGCACTGGATCAAGATCAAGGATGGCAAGATCGACAACTATCAGCTCGTCGTTCCGAGCACCTGGAACGCCTCGCCGCGCGATGCCAAGGGCCAGCGCTCCGCCTATGAAGAGTCGCTGATTGGAACACACCTGGCCAATCCCGAGCAGCCACTCGAGATCCTGCGGACGGTCCACTCCTTCGACCCATGTATTGCATGTGCCGTGCATCTCTACGATCCCGATGGCAAGCACCTCCATCGAGTGCAAATTGTGTAAGGAGGCTGAGATGGCGAATGGATCGATAGCGACCTACGAGCGGGTGTACGTCTGGGAATTTCCTGTCCGCCTGTATCACTGGGTGAACGCCCTCTGCGTGGGAACACTGATCGCCACCGGCTTTCTGATTGGCCACCCCGTCTCGATCTTTTACGTCTCTGAGGCCTACCAGTCGTACTGGTTCGGAACGGTGCGATTCATTCATTTCGTGGCAGCGTTCGTGTTCTTCTTTATGTTCCTGGTTCGCATCTACTGGGGATTTGTGGGCAACGCCTACGCACGGTGGACGAATTTCATCCCCTACAGGCGCGAACGCATCCAGGAAATGGGCGACATCATCAAGGTGGACGTGCTGCAGACGAAGGTGCGCGGCGACATCTCGATCGGCCACAACGCCCTGGCGGGATTCATTTACTTCCTGTCGTTCCTCGCGTTCCTGTTCCAGTCGGCCACCGGTTTCGCTCTGTATGCCAGCATGAGCCATTCCTGGTTGCCTCATCTGTTCGCCTGGATCGTTCCTCTGATGGGCGGAGACTTTCGCGTGCGCCAATGGCACCACGCCATGATGTGGTTTTTCATCCTGTTTGCCATCGTGCACGTCTATCTGGTCTTCTACCACGACTACATTGAGGGCCGTGGAACAACGTCCTCGATGGTCGGCGGATGGAAGTTCGTGCGCCGCAACCCGAATGGCTGAGCGCTCCGGCCTCCTGGTTCTGGGCATCGGCAATGTGCTGATGGGCGACGAAGGCGTTGGCGTCCACCTCATTCGTCACCTGGAGAAAATCTCTTTCCCTCCCAACGTGACGCTGCTCGACGGCGGTACAGGAAGCTTCACCCTGCTCGACCCCATGCTTCGCGCGAGCAAGATTGTTCTCATCGACGCGACAGTCGACGAGAATCCTCCGGGTTCCGTTCGCCGGCTTACGCCGCGTTTCTCCAGCGACTATCCGCGGACCATCACTGCTCACGACATCGGATTGAAAGACCTGCTCGATGCTTTCTACCTGTTGGGCGAGACGCCGGACGTCGTTCTCTTCGCCGTCTCCATACGGCCACTTCAGCAACTGGGGCTGGAACTGTCTCCCGAGGTAGCGGCGCGAGTTTCCGAAATCGCCGAACTGGTCCGTCAGGAAATCTCTACTTCCTGCGCTTGTTAGCTGGGGCAACTGACAAGAGGGTCAGGATCTTGGAGGCGGGATAAATGGAAATCCTCAAACTGGCGCCAGCCAAGTGGACCCACCAACGCCCGGACCGTCGATGTGCCGGCAGCCATGCCCTGAAGTCGTGATGATCGAAGCCGCCGCGGGGATGGTGAGTTCGCGGGAGCTTCCGTCGCGTTGACAAGGCGTACTACCTCAGCTGTGATAAGGTCACGGCGTGACTGCCGTCGATTCTTTTCTAGTTGCAGCTTGGTCTATAATCGGGTTGCCATGAACGTGTGGGTTGAATCATTCCTGGATGGATTCACGGGAGCGGGGCTTTTCGGCCGGCTTCGTTGTCCAGGTGCGCCAGTCACGCTGATCGCTGAGTCTAGGGTTGACCTTAGTGGTCCGGTCCGGAATGCCTTCCGCAAGAAGATGGGCGTCGCCATGGGCGACTTAACGCGGCTTCGCGAGAATGCGAGATTAGAAGCGGAAGTCAAACGTCTATTGGATCTCGCTTCCGCCCGGAATGTCACCCCCGCACGACATGGCACATAGCTCGTGGACAATTCCCTGATTCCCAAGGCTGAGCAGCTAGTCCCGTTCGCTGCTATCGACCCGAACCTCCCGTTGGAAATAATCAAAGCCGCGGACAACGAGTATCAGCGGTCGTATAGATACGCGATGACAAGCTTGGTGGCTGGCACTGCGCTTGCCGTGAGCGCTATCGGTGGCTTCGTTTACCTAGTCATTCAAGGTCATCCCGCATCGGCATCCGCACTCTTGGCGGTGAGTGTCCTGAACTTTATTGGAGGCTTCATTCGCAACCGGCTCAGGGAGCCGGAGTCGGCACCTGTTCCCAAACGGGCAGCCTCGACCAGTTCAAACTGGCTGACCCCAAATTCCGTTGTTCACGCCGACGGGTGTGCCTGGCTCAAAACCTGCGGCGCGAGGAGAGCATAGAAAGTGATAACGGCTCTTATTACTCGACGGGATATCGGGACGCCCTGCACTAGATCCTCTCCAACTCCCTTACTGTCCGCTCGCTCTCGACGTTCCCGGTATTCAGTGTGCTCTTCGGTTCCAGCAGCATGAGGTGCGTCTCTTCGTCGGCTGTGGGAAGATGCTCCACCCCGCGCGGGATGATGATGAACTCTCCCGGCTGAATCACGAATTCGCGTTCGCTGCCGTTTTCGCGTACTCGCATGCGCAGCGCGCCTTTCACCACGAAGAACAGCTCGTCCTCGGCATCGTGATGATGCCAGACGAACTCGCCCTGCAGCTTTACCAGTTTGACGTAGGAATCGTTCACCTCGCCGACGATCTTCGGGCTGTAGTGGTCGGTGAACAGCGACAGCTTCTGCGCGAGATTGATTTTTTCCAGCATGGCTACAGGGTAGTGCGGACCTTCACCTGAAGGCCCGCGTCAAGTGGCCCATCAAATGACACAGGCTTGCAATCCGCAACTGGCAGCCGATTGCAAGCCTCCGCTACGCGTTGACAGACGCCACGCGGCGCCGAAGCGCTGTTCTACCCGCACGCGATCAGCTCGCGCCGGTCTGGATGTAGGCGCGCAGTGACTCCGCTTCGCCGGCGGTCTCGTCGAGCTTTTGCCGCAGCAGATCGCGTACCGACAGAAATCCAACCAGCGTTGAACCGTCGCACACCGGCAGGTGGCGCACCGCGAATTCCTGCATGAGCGCCATGGCATCGTGGCAGCCCGTGCTGGGAGGCACCGTGCGCAACTCCGTCGACATAACCTCGGTAATGCGCGTAGTCATGGGATCGCGCGCCTCACAAACCACCCGCTTCATGATGTCGCGCTCCGAGAAGATGCCAACCAGCTTGGTGCCGTCCAGCACCGGCACCGCTCCCACGTTGCATTGCACCATGTAGTTGGCCGCTTCGAAGACGGTCTGGTCCGGTTGAATGTAGTGGATGGTGCGATTGCTTAAGAGATCGCGAATGGTCGCCATAGCTACCTCCCACGAGTAGTGGCCGGGCAGCGGGCCCAGCACCTCGTTTGGTATACACCTGAAGCGGTTAAGCTGGCCGGGTTGCCCGCTTATCCACATCTCCCGCGACACAATGCCGAAGCCTGCCCCACAAAAGAGGACGCAAGTATATGCCCACGCATCCCAACGTGTGAAGCCCTAATCGCAGGCTGCCGGGCACAAACCGGGTACGCCTTGACCTTCAGACTGCCGTGCCCGATGGTATCCTCGAAGGTTTCAGCAAGAAGTCGTCTCATAAATCCGTTTGCCTTGTATCAGGGCACGCCTTTCAGGCGTGCCGAAAGAGGCGCAGAAAATGTCCGGGCTTTAGCCCCGGCAAACCGGGCGCGCGGGGACCGAAGCCCAGGATAATTGCTTGCCGACCACGGCCCGGCTGAAGGTTTGAGCCAGCCCTGAGCTTGTCGAAGGGTGCCCTGATACAAAAGGATTTGTGAGTTAGCTTCTAGTAACAGGGGAGGGCAGGAAATGTCGAATGGAATGCAGGGATGCAACGTTGTGGTGTTTGGCGTGGCTAACAAGCGCAGCATCGCCTGGGCCATTGCGCAGCAAATGCAAGCCGCCGGAGCGCAGCTCGCGATCACCTACCAGAACGAGCGCCTCAAACAGGAGGCCGAGGACCTGATCGCCGCGCTGCCGAACTCGCAGGCGTTCCAGTGCGACGTTTCCAGCGACGAAGAGATCGCGCGGCTGTTCGAGCAGCTCAAAGAGCGCTACGGCAAGCTGGACGCTCTGGTGCACAGCGTCGCCTATGCTCCCGCGGAAGCGCTCAAAGACAACTTCGTCAACACCAGCCGCGAGGCGTTTCGCATCGCGCTCGACACCAGCGCCTACTCGCTGGTGGCGCTGGCGCGCGCGGCCGCTCCCTTGATGACCGATGGCGGCAGCATTATCACGATGACCTACTACGGCGCCGAGAAGGTCGTTCCGAGATACAACGTGATGGGCGTTGCCAAAGCCGCGCTCGAAGCCTGTGTCCGCTATCTCGCCTACGATCTGGGCAAGCAGAAGATTCGCGTCAACGCCATCTCCGCCGGGCCGATCAAGACCCTGGCAGCCCGCGGCATCGGCAGCCTGGGCGAGATGATGAAGAGCCAGGCTGAACGCTCTCCCCTGCAACGCAACATCGACGTGAACGAAGTCGCAGCGACAGCAGTCTTCCTCGCGGGCGACGGCGCAACTGGTATTACCGGCGAAACGATTTACGTCGATTGCGGCTACAACATCATGGGGTTCTGAAGAAAGTAACTAGTGGCTGGACAGTGGATAGAAAAGAGCAGACAGATACAGTAAAGGGAAAGCAACGTCCTCCAAGGGATGGTTGGGCTGCGGCATTCGCTTCTTGTAACACCGATGACGATCCGCTGCTGCTCGAACCGATGGAAAACGAATTCGACACTACTGAGTGGGAGTGGTAGTGATAGCCGCCAAGTGCTAGCTGCTAGCTGCTAATTGCTAATTGCTTTCACCTTACACACCGCCGGTGCTCCTTCAGAATGCACCGGTCCATGACCACGAAGATTCCCGCTTGCCGTGCTCTTTCCGCCGCTTCTTCGTGCACGACGCCTTCCTGCATCCAAATGGCCGGCACCTTCAACTGAATGGCCTGATCGACCACCTCCGGCACCGCTTCCGGCCGGCGGAAGATGTTGACGATATCGATCTTTTCCGGCACTTCCAGCAGGCTCGCGTAAGCTTTCTCGCCCAGTGATTCCGTGATATTCGGATTCACCGGAATGATTCGATATCCCTGCGACTGCATGTAACTCGACACGCCGTAGCTTGGCCGCAAAGGACTGTCCGTCAGGCCTACGACCGCGATGGTCCTGGCTTGTTGCAGTAGATCCGCGATGCGCTCTGCTTCTGACATGGGAATTGTTCGTGTCCTGTTAGGACGTGGCTATTTCTTCAGCTTGAGTCGGCGGGCGGCTTGCCTGGGGTTGGCCAGCAGCCCTGAATGGTGCTCCAGCTCCGTTACGGCGCGATCCAGGTCGTCGAGCAAAGGCTTCAACAGATGGGTGACGCCGCCCGCGCGGTACTCGCGCACCAGTGAGCGGTAATACCACAGCACTTTCGCCTTGGGAGCGGAGAAGCGATCGAACGCCGACTCGCCGGTCTGCCGCACATCGCGCAGAAGGGCACGCGTGTTGTAGAGCTTGTCGGCCGCCGATACGAAGCGCGTCTCCGCGTCTTCCTTGCGCACGCGATGCAGGTACCGCAGCTTGCGGGGATACCACTTTGGCTTCACCTTGTCTTCGTCGCCGTAGGAATCGGTGCAGCCGTCCACCACCTTCGCCACGCGTGGGCCAAACATCTGCTCGATGGTGTGCAGCATGGCGCGGCCGCCATGGTCCTCGGCGGCGTCATGTAGCAAGGCGGCAATCGCCAGGTCTTCGTCCCCGCCGTAATCGAGCACAATCGAAGCCACTCCCAACAGGTGCGAAAGATACGGAATGCCGCTCCGCTTGCGGTCCTGCTGGCGGTGCACCTGAGCCGCAAACAGCAGTGCGTGATCGAAGCGGATCGTCAGCGGCACGAAAGGCTTCGCCGATGGTCTGACCTGTGCGCGTTGGGTGGCCATGCAACTGCACATCAGAATACAGAAAATCGGCCAAGGGCGGAACGGCGTTTCCATCCTGAAACAAGATCATCTGCCGGCACAGGGACACGGAAGACAAAAGGCAGCGAGGCCTCGGTGTCTCCGTCTCTCTCTGGTTATTCGGACTTTGCCGCGAAATCGTCGCACCCTTTGCCGCGAATCCCGTCGATTCCCTCTCGCGCGATGATGGGGACCATGATCAGGGCAGCCACTGCGTCAGCCCACACCAGGCCGAGCAGCCAGTTCAGCATCAGCCCCACCAGCACAATCGCCGAGAGATACGTGCAGAACTCGGCTTGGCGCGAGTCGGAACGCAGCGCTGGACTGCCCAGCTGCTCTGCCACCTTCCGCTTTGCGCTCGCGAGCATCGGCATAACCATGATTGCCGCGGCGGCGATTGCGATGCCGGCGATGCTTGTGTCCGGAACCGAACCCAGCCACAGCGCCAGAACCGATTCCACCGTCACGTAAGCCGCCAGCAGTAGAAAGCACACTCCGACCAGTCGATGGGCCCTGCGCTCGATGCGCTCGCGATCGTGCGGGCCCATCTCCCCACGCAGGCGCCACAGCAGGATCACGGCCGAAGCCGTTTCGATGACCGAATCCAGGCCGAAGCCGACCAGTGCGACACTGCCCGCGAGAAGTCCTGCCCACAAGGAAACCGCCGCCTCCAGCCCGGTCCAGGCAATGGTCATGTATTCGAGTCGCCGGCCACGAGCCAGAAGGACTGCGGGCTCAGGTACCGGGGCGGTATTGTCATTCGGAGTAAGCACTTGGAATCTCAAGCTTGAGTATGCGCCAAATCCTGTTTCGGATTTCGCTTATATAGCTTAAAGCTAAAGTCTGGTAACTGGGATGGGGTTACTTTCAGGACAAGCTGGAGATTTCTAGTCCAGCCTGACCAGGAATACGCCGCCCTCTTTCACCCGCGTCTTGCTGGCGACTTCCTCAGCCGTGCGCTTGTCGTCGCCTTCGGGACGGATGCGCACCCACTCCCCGGTCGGCCCGGTGAACTCGATGACCTGCGCGTTCTGGTAGTGATCTTGCAGCTTTTCTTTCAGCTTGCGCGCGTCGCGCTGGCTCTGGAAGGCGCCGATCTGTACGCACCAGCGTCCGCCATCGAAGATCGGCGCCGGCGCCGACAGCACTTCAATCTTCACCATCGCTGTTCCCGGACGCCACACATCCACCGCTTTCGCCGCCGCCAGCGACAGGTCGATCACTCGGTCTTCGACAAACGGCCCTCGATCGGTGATGCGCACCACGACCGAATGTTGCGTGCCCTCATTCGTCACCCGCACGACGGAGTTCATCGGCAGCGTGCGGTGCGCCGCCGTTAGCGCATTCTGATCGTAGATTTCGCCGTTCGCTCCCCGGCGATGGTGATACGGCGGGCCATACCAGCTTGCCATGCCGGTCTCGACGTAGATCGGCTTGTGATGCTTGCCAGTCTCCTCGACCGGCGGTGGCACCGGCTTGGTGCTGGCTTGCGTTTGCGCCGGCGGATTGGCAGTGACCGTCGGCGGAGGCGGGATATGCGCCGCCGTGTTCTTGTGTCCGCAGGCGCTGAGCAGCAGAAGCGCGATGGCCAGGAGTGAAAGGGTAGAGCAGCGCTTTAGCGCTGCGTAAGCCGGCCCTTTACTTGTGCGGAGCCGGACTTCAGTCCGGCGACACACCAACCGCGGCCGAAGCCCCCAATCCTCAAACAGAGAAGCAGATGCGGGCGTGAAGGCCCACTCTACCCAATGCGGCAGACCCGCTATCCCTATCTCGGCTTCTTCGAATCCAGAAGATTCGCGAACTCCTTCAGCTTGTCGGCCGCAACATGCAGGCCCTTGCTCGAGTTCTCGCGAATCAGCGGCACCACTTCGTCGTTGATGTAGTCGAGCACCGCCTGCGTTTGCTCCTCGATGCGCTTGGAGGCATCGCCAAGCATACTGTCCAGGTGCTCGCCCGCCGTCTGGAAAGGACGGCGATCGTTCGTGTTCTTCGCGTTCACTTGTGACCACCTTTGTATAGCGGAAATCGCTGAGCACTTGAATTATGGTTGCATTCTCCCACCCCGGTCAATTGGCGAGCCGGGTGCCCGGCAGGATTCACCACGGAGAACACCGAGAGAACCAGGCGGGAAAGGAGCTGTAATTGGGATTGCAGACAGATCAGCGACCCCTGCCCTTAAGACGCCCTCGAATCTCGGTGACCTCCGTGTCCTCCGTGGTAAACCAATCGGTCTCGCCTGATGCGCGTCCTCGCTCCGCCAATTACACTTGAATAGTCACCATGTCAGCCAAACCCACAGGTTCCGAAGTTCGATCCATGTTTCTGCGCTTCTTCGAGCAGAAGGGCCACAAGATCGTCCATTCGTCCTCGCTCGTCCCGCACAACGACCCCACGCTGCTGTTCACCAACGCCGGCATGAACCAGTTCAAGGACGTCTTCCTGGGCATAGAGAAGCGCGACTACTCGCGCGCTACCACCTCGCAGAAATGCGTGCGCGCCGGCGGCAAGCACAACGATCTCGAAAACGTCGGCTTCACCAATCGCCACCACACGTTCTTTGAGATGCTGGGCAATTTCAGCTTTGGCGACTACTTCAAGAAAGACGCGATCGCCTTCGCGTGGGAGCTGGTCACTTCGCCCGAGTGGTTCGGTATTGCCAAAGACAAGCTCTACGCCACCATCTTCAAGGGTGAGCAGGGCATCGCCCGCGACGACGAAGCCTACCAGCACTGGATCGCGACCGGCGTCGCACCCGAGCGCGTTTACGAGCTCGGCATGAAAGACAACTTCTGGATGATGGGCGACACCGGCCCCTGCGGCCCATGTAGCGAGATCCACTACGACATGGGCCCCGCCGCCAGCGACGCCGGACACACCGATTGCCAGTTCGGCTGCGAGTGCGGCCGCTACGTCGAAATCTGGAACCTGGTCTTCATGCAGTTCGACAAGCAGCCCAGCGGCGAGCTGATTCCGCTGCCCAAGCCGTCGATCGACACGGGTGCAGGCTTAGAGCGCGTGACGGCTGTCTTGCAAGGGGTCATCTCGAACTACGACACGGATCTGTTTGTGCCGCTCATCAAGCGCGCCGCCGAGTTGACGGGAGTCTCGGTTGACGAAGAAATGAAGCGCGAAGATGTCGAAGAGCAGCATCATCAAGCGGCTTCTCTGCGCGTCATCGCTGATCATGCACGCGCGGCGACGTTTCTCATCTCCGACGGCGTGCTGCCATCGAACGAGGGCCGCGGCTACGTACTGAGGAAGATTATGCGGCGCGGCATCCGCCATGGGCGCTTATTAGGGGCGACCAACCCGTTCCTGTGCGAGATGGTCTATGCCGTCCGCGACCTGATGAAGGACGCCTACCCCGAGCTGGTCGAGAGCGCGCCGCGCGTGTACGAGATCGTGAAGGGCGAAGAGACGCGGTTTGCCAATACCCTGGCGCTTGGCGAAGAGAGACGCAAGGAAATGGAAGAGCAAGCCTGGATCGAGCGAATCAGGGAAATTGTGCACGGCTATGCACAATTTTTCGACGAGGACATTGCTCCACTGTTGCCGAAGCTCATACCGGGACGAGATTCTGAACAGTTTGCACTAGCGACAAAACTGCTTGCTGGCCAGGCAAATGCCCCCAAATTTTCTGAGTACCTGATGCGGAGGTTGGTCGAGCGTCCCCCAGTTTTTCCAGGACGCGATGCCTTTAGGCTATATGACACCTTTGGCCTGCCGCTGGATTTTGTGATCGACGCTGAGCGGGACGCGGGATTGCTCTTCGATCAGGCTGGCTTCGATGCCGCAATGGAAGCCCAACGTGACCGTGCTCGCGCTTCCTGGAAGGGTGGCACGAAAGGCACCGCGAACCCTGAGTTCCTAAAGTTCCAACCGACAGAATTCATGGGCTATAAGCAGACCTACGCCGAGCACTCCAACGTAAGAGGAATCTACATACCGGATGGTCCGCTTACGCGTGTTCTCTTGCCTGGCCAGGAAGGGGAAGTGATCCTCGACAGAACGCCTTTCTATGCAGATTCAGGCGGGCAAGTGGGAGATGTCGGGTGGCTTTACGATGCCGATGGAAATACCGTCGTGGCCGATGTTCTCGGCTGTGTGATGCCAGTGCAAGGCGTGAGATTTCATAAGGTGCGTGCCCGAGCAAAGGTTGAGATAGGCGACTTAGTAAACCCCAAGGTCAACGACGAGGTTCGCCGCGCCACCATGCGCAACCATACCGGTACACACCTGCTGCACGCGGCTTTACGCGAGGTGCTGGGCACGCATGTGAAGCAGGCGGGCTCGCTGGTCGATCCCGGCCACCTGCGCTTCGACTTCTCGCACTTCGCTTCGCTGGCCGACGAAGAGTTGCAGGACATTGAAGACCTGGCCAACAAGGAAGTCCTGCGCAACGACCGCGTCGAGGTTATCGAAGACGTGCCCATCGATGTGGCCATCAACGAATACAAGGCGATGGCGCTCTTTGGCGAGAAGTATGGCGATCGCGTGCGCGTCATCCGTATCGGCGACTTCTCCACTGAGCTATGCGGCGGCACGCACACCGGCGCGACCGGCGAAATCGGGCTGATCAAGATTCTGAAAGAGGGAGGCGTCTCCAGCGGCGTGCGCCGCCTTGAAGCTGTCACCGGTGAAGGCTCGCTGCGCCACTTCCGTAAAGATCATCAACTGGAGAACGTCGTTGCCACGCTGGTACGCGGCGATGACGAATCCCCCGCGGAGGCGCTGAAGCACGAACTGGAGCGCCGCGAAGAAGAACTAAAAAAGCTGCGCAAGGAGCTCGATCAGGTTCGCATGAAGTCCGCATCGTCGTCGGCTTCATCTGCGACGGATAACGTGCGCGAAGTAAAGGGTGTGAAGGTCCTGGCCCATCGTGCCGACAACCTGGAGCGCGCACAACTGCGCACGCTCATCGACAACCTGCGCAACAAGCTCGGTTCCGGCGTGGTGGTGCTGGGATCGGTGCAGGATGGCAAGGTCGCGCTCATTGTCGGCGTCACCAAAGACCTGACCTCGCGCGTGCAGGCGGGCAAAATCATCTCCGAGGTCGCGAAGAAAGTCGGCGGCTCGGGCGGTGGGCGTCCTGATATGGCCGAAGCCGGCGGCAAAGATCCCGCAGCGCTCGATTCAGCATTGGCCGCAAGCTACGACGTGGTGGGCGCATTGCTGGGGTGAAGAACAAGCTCACCACTGAGGCGCGGAGAGCACGGAGAATTTCAAGATCACCACTGAGACACGGAGGCACTGAGTTTCAGTCGAGCCCGAAGGAGAAATCAGCTTTCGTGAGGTAATCTGCCTCGTTTGTCCACAGCTCAGTCCGAAGGACGACATATCTCAGCCCAGGACCTCGGTCCTGGGTGGCGGATCTTGGCATGCCGAGTCCCTTCAGGGACGGCATATGTAATCTTCGAGGCGCGGATCAACGATATGCCGTCCCCGAGGGACTCCAATGTTTTATTGGTGAGCTTACCCACCGTTGAAAGGGTGGGCTAAGATGTGCTGTCCCGCATAGCGGGACGGGACGAACGAGGGACCAGGGTACTTTAGCCCGGCGGCGAAGCTTTTTATCTGTCATCACGAATGGGCTTCAGCCCGTGAGGGATCTGCTTTGGTGCCGTCCCTAACGGGACTCGCATTGGATAATGCGACCTACCCAGGACTCACGTCCTGGGCTAAGCTATGCCGTCCTTCGGACTGGCAAGGCCCGCCTGCGATCGCTCCGGCAAGGCCTAATTTTCTCTGTGCCTCTGTGGTGATCCGAAATTCTCCGTGCTCTCGGTGTCCTCCGTGGTGAATGGTTGTGTTTCCCCGCAAGAATCGGGCTTCGCCCTTCCCTTCCGCGGGTATAGGATGGTCTCGATCATCCGGATTCCAGTCGAAGAATTGGCGAAGAAAAGACTGAATCCTGGTAGTCTGTCTAACTGTCTAACCTGCATAAGGTGGTTACTATGGCAACCGCAGAAACGCCGTACCTGCAAACCGTTCGTGGCGACATTCTCTCCCGGCGTGAGCGCCTGGAGAGCGTCATGGAGCACAACCACTCCGAGCAGTTGGCCGAGCTGCTGGCGCAGGTGGATCAGGCGCTGCAACGATTCGATAGCGGCACCCTTGGAGTGTGCGAGGTCTGCCATGAGACGATCGAAGAAGATCGCATTCTGCGCGATCCGCTGACGTCAGTCTGCCTGGGCTGCCTGACGCCCATCCAGCAGCGCGCCCTGGAATACGACCTCGAGCTTGCCGCACGCATTCAGAACGGACTGCTGCCCGCGGCTGACATCTCGATACCCGGCTTTGAAGTTGCCTATCACTACCGCCCGGCGGGCGTTGTAGGTGGAGACTACTGCGACGTGCTGGCCGACGACCGCGGTGGGCTGTACTTCATCATCGCCGACGTGGCCGGCAAGGGAGTGGCCGCCGCTATGCTCACCGCCAACCTGCGCGCGATGATGCGCGCGCTGGTTCCGCTGAATCTGCCGATGGAGAAGATGCTGTCGCAGGCGAACCGCCTGTTCTGCGAAAGCAAACTGCCCATGCAGTACGCCACCCTGGTCGTTGGCCATAGCACGGCGACGGGCGCTCTGGAACTGGTCAACGCCGGACACCTGCCCGCATTGCTGGTACGCGGATCCCAGGTCGAGTGCTTCGAAAGCAACGATCTGCCGCTAGGCCTGTTTTGCGATCAGGAGTTCACCGTAATACGTACGCAACTGGGCCCGAAACAGTTGCTTGTGCTCTTTACCGATGGCGTCAGCGAGGCCGAAAATCCCGCGGGCGAAGAGTATGGCATACAAGCCCTGAGGATGTTGCTGGAACAAACCGGCCTATGCTGCCCCGAGCTGGTGGTGGAAGCCTGCCGCCGGCAGGTGGAGCAGTTCCGCGGCGGCAGCGAGCGCGCCGACGACGAGACGTTGCTGGCCGTTCAGTACGCGGGAACGGAACCGGGAATGGCAGTTGTCTAGAAGCTGCAACACGTTGAGATTCCGGTAGCGGTTAACAGCATCTCGACACAGGAAGATCGGAGTCCGGGTGCATTCGCTGGTAATGTGCCAGCGTTTCGCTGCCAAGCAGCGGAGCATATATCTCCCTTTCGGCGCAAGACGCGACGTTTTCAAAGTTCAGCGGATCCAGAACCACATTCAGGTTGTTAGCTGGAGTATCGTCGGGGGAGCCGGTTGGATAGGCAGGCAGCGAAACGTGTGAATGCTTCTTCTTACCGGAGACCACGTAATCACAACGAATCGAAATGCGATCGCGTTGAACTTTTTCAATCGTGAACTTGCAGGTGGTGCTGCTGACGCCTTGCAAATGGCTACGAAGAGCACTCACCGTCATTACGGTTATACTCTGATGGCGCACAGTTAGCCGGTGCATCACCCCACCCTGCTCGAATCTTCCAGAAGGAGAGTTCAAGCCTTCCAGGAGTCAATTATATCGGCCAGTTAGACGTACGACATACTGAGCACACTCCGGCTGAATGGTCACTCGAATTGGAGGCGTCTTCCGACGGCGATGCTCTGACATGAGTGGCCAGAGTGCGCGTGAAAGTTCGCCCGGTTGGTTCTAACTGCGGACTGACAACTGATAGCTGACAACTGTTTCTGCTGCCGAAGAAGGGACTCGAACTTGAGGCTCGATCCGGGCGTGAGCGGGAGCCCGCGGAGGGAGTATGAGCGAGCGAAGACTGTGAAAAGCTAGCAGGTTCAGTTTTGCTATTTCACTGAGAACTGATAACTGACAACTGACAACTTATTGGTGCCGAAGAAGGGACTCGAACCCCCACACCCTTGCGGGTACATGGACCTGAACCATGCGCGTCTGCCAATTCCGCCACTTCGGCACAGGAAGGCTGCGAGCGGCTGCTCGCTGTTCAGGAAGCATTTTCAGTTTACAGAAGCAGGCAAGAGCTAGCAACTGCCGGCGCCACCGAAGGTGATAGAAAGACCTTCACCACCGAGGTCACAGAGGACACGGAGCAAAGACATTAAAAATCCGGACTTTTCTCCGTGCCCTCCGTGTACTCGGTGGTGAACCGATGTTCCGCCTGACCCCAAAAGCTGCCCATCGCCCAAAACCCTTGCGGCCCATCCAACTATAATTTCTTCATGACCCTAACCGAGCAGGTCCAGAAGGACATGGTTGATGCCATGCGCAAGAAAGAGGAGCTGCGCCTCTCCACCCTGCGCATGATGAAGGCCGCGCTCCAGAACAAGGCCATCGACAAGCGCGCTCCGCTCGACGAGAAAGAAGAGCTGCAAGTGTTCAGCACCATGATTAAGCAGCGCAAGGACTCGATCGAGCAGTTCGAAAAAGGCAACCGCCCCGAGCTGGCCAGG
The DNA here is from genome assembly GCA_963782505.1 of uncultured Acidobacteriaceae bacterium. Taxonomy (GTDB): domain Bacteria; phylum Acidobacteriota; class Terriglobia; order Terriglobales; family Acidobacteriaceae; genus CAVVDY01. Next base: position 20,648 of record CAWAKG010000038.1, read on the forward strand.
AAAGAAGCTGACGAAATCGTCATCATCGAGGCATATATGCCCAAATCAGTTGGCGAAGACGAAATCGCCGCCGCCGTGAAAGCGACCATCGCCGAAATGGGCTCTCCCACAATGAAGGACATGGGAACGGTGATGAAGAACGTGATGGCGAAGTTTGCCGGCGCCCGTGTCGATGGGAAAGTCGTCAGCGAGATGGTGAAGAAGCAATTAGCAACTAGCAATTAGCCAAGAGCCAAGAGCCAAGAGCCAAGAGCCAAAAGCCAAGAGCCAAGAGCCAAGAGCCGCAATGCTCACCTACGTTCTCTACCTCGGCCGCGTTCCTTACGGCACGGCCAACGATCTGCAGCGCACGCTGCTCAATCTGCGCAAGGCGGGCCAGATCGCAAACACGTTGCTGCTGCTGGAGCATCCGCCGGTGATCACGCTGGGCCGCAATGCGCGGCTAGAAAACGTGCTGGCCTCGCCCGAGGTGCTCGCCCGTCGCGGCGTCGAGCTCTTCGAGATCGATCGCGGCGGCGACGTAACCTTCCACGGTCCCGGACAACTGATTGCCTATCCCGTCTTCGACCTGCGTAGCTTTGAGCCTCGCATTGGCGCGGTCGAATTCGTGCGCCGCCTGGAAGAGGTCCTGATCCGCATCTGTAGCGACTACGGCATCTCGGCGCAGCGCATCGACGGCCTGACCGGCGCCTGGACGTACGCACTAGCCAACAAGCCCGAGGCGAAGATTGCCGCCATCGGCGTGCACATCTCGCGCGGCGTCACGACACACGGCTTTGCGCTTAACGTCTCTACCGACCTCGACTCGTTTTCGCTCATCGTCCCGTGCGGCATCGCCGACAAGCCGCTGACGTCGATCGAGCGCGAGACGGGAAAGCAGGTTGCGCTGGAAGAAGTTGCGACATCGGCATCGCGGAAGTTCGGCCGCGTTTTCAATTCGCAGATGCTGTGGCTGGAATCGCTCGACGATCTGCTGGGCGGAGTCGCGTCTGCCGACGATCGCCCACCCGCGAACCAGGACACGCCCGCGCGTCCTCCGAAAGAGTTGCGCGAGCTGATGGGCGACGGGAGCGAACTGGCCTAGAAAGCGCTCCTCAGTAGTGCCACAAAAGCCCTCAAAAGCGCCTCAAACTGCCTCCAATCGCGGGTTTTTCGGCTCCGAAGTGATGCCCGATTTTGCGTCAG
>CAWAKG010000039.1:0-31686 GCA_963782505.1 uncultured Acidobacteriaceae bacterium
CTCAAAGCGAACACCATTTACCACAAAACTTTCGGTGGCGTGGCCGCACGGAGGCATTGGTATGAAGTCCCCGGCCACACCTCGCCAGTTGCGGCCGTGGATCCATTTGCCGTCCCTACCGAACTCTCAATTTCACTAATCACCTTGCCCAGCATTCCGGCGCGCTCCATGCTGGGCTAGATTATTGCCTCCGCTTCGGGGAGTCTCAGCGTCGGCGCGGCACAGTCCGTCCCATTGCATGCTTCGAGCTGCATAAACTAGGGCCGCCGGGAGTCGGAGGTGGCGTCCCGCAGATTCGCCTGACATGCTCACCAGGATCACCTTTCTCCTTATCGCGCTCGCCCTCGTCGCCGGCGGCGTGTGGGCCTACCATCACGATCAGATGCTCGACCACAATGCCGTGCTGGTCAATCTGGGTGATCCCAACGAGACAGTGCGCGCGTTGCTGGGCGAGCCCTCTGGCCAAGGCGACTGTGGATCGTTGACCCTGGCCCCGAAGTCCTGCGAGACGGAATACGTCTATCGCTACTACTACTCGGTCTTCCACCCGCAGTATGAAGTCGTGTGGTTCGACCACTCCGGCAAGGTCATCGGCGAGCAGCATGTGGAGCGGCCCTTCTAGAGAATCGGCACATCGGGCGCTGCGTCGCGGGAAAGGTCGCCAGTAAGGCGGGGATCGTCGGCAATCTCCAGTCCGCGCTTGTAGGGAACGAAGCCGGCCTTGATGTAAAACGCTAGTCCTTTGGCGTGGTCCCATGTGCAGGTGTGCAGCCAGATACGGTTCGGCCCGTGCGCCCACTCCAGCGGCAGGCAGTGTTCCAGCAACGCACGCCCCGCGCCTTTGCCGATCAGCGCTGGCGTGACACCGAAATACAGGAGCTCGATGTCGGGCATACCGGCGATCAAACTCCAGCAAACCCCGATCTACCCCATTGTGGGATAGAACAAAAATGTCGATATCCGGGTTGTGCAGGATGGCGCGCAGCTCTTCGTCGCTCATGCGCAAACGGCTAAACCACAGCCAGGGCCCGCCGATTTCGCGGAAGAGGCGACGGTACCAGTCCAGGTCGGCTTCTCGACGCGCCGGATGACGAAGTCTGACAGTGTGGTATATGGATTCGCTGGCGACGGTGTTCGCATTCCAGATAGGTAACCACAGCAGCCAGCTTGCCGGGCGGAAGATCGGTGTATCCGTCTTGCATGAAGGAGAGAGTATAAGCGAAGGAATAGTCATGATGGGAAGAGGCGAGGACCGTGCGGGCGGTCCTACGAAACTGCAGGGTGCTCGGCAGCCTAGCGACCACCCTGTGCTAGCTGTTTCATCCCCTGCAGGGCAAGCTTCTGCCCGAGCTCCGCGGCACCTTCGGCATTGACCCTGGAAAGGGAGACCGCGGCCTGCAGTTCGCTGACTGCCTGGCGCGTTTCGGGGTTGTTGCCTGGATCAATGTGAACGTGCCCACTGGCGTCGATCCAAAAGACGCCGGCGTCTCCGCCGCCCAACAGAATGAACACAACTCTTTCGACCGCGATTGGATGTGCCATTTTTCGTGCTCCTTTGCCCCGGCCCGATTTCTGCAGAGCCTGGAGAGTCGAATTTTGAGCCATTCCCGAGAGAATGCAAGCACAATCGAGGGCTGCTGTTACAGGTGCCGTGCCAGGCGGGATGAACTGCTAGTTATCGCTTCCACCGCGCCTCCATGTAGTTCACCGCTTCCTGCACATTCAGCTCGCGGGTGCTGACGCCAGTGCGCACGTACAGCTTGGGCATCTCGCCCGCGCGCAGGTACACCGGGCGATGCGCCGGCCCGGCAATCACCCGGCAAACATCTTTCTGCTCGACAGACTGAAACATCGTCTGCACACTATGGCAGGCATCGCCGCCGAGTTGCGTGGCCACCGCGGTCATCAGCGCCTGCTCGAAGCCGTCGCGGTCCTGCTTCTTCAGCGTCTTGTAGTCGTGCTCCAGCCCAACGATCGAGCCATCGTCCGCGACCCCGATCAGCAGCGTGCCGCCATTGCCGTTCATGTAGCCGGCAAGCGTCTTGAGGACGACTGCCTCCAGCGCGCGGTTGACTTTGTTCTCTTTCAGGTCCCAGCGAAACGTCGATTTGAATTCCAGGTTGGCGCTCTCGCCCTGGGCAATGAGTGTCCGCAGGTCGCCTTCAAGCGCGCTGCTCAGGCGTGCGATCTCCCGCTGGCGATCGGCAAGCGACGAGAAAACTCCCGCCGCCAGCAGGCTCAGCACCATGCCGGCGATCCCGTAGACCACGGTCTTTTTCGGCCGGTCACCGTGCATCGCGCTGGAGACCTGCGCGGTCGCAAAGCCTATGCCGGTGGAATAACCGGGACTGCCGTACTCCTTAAAGTAGACGAACTCGTTGAGGGGGAAGAGAACGAAGATCCCGGCCGCCAGGCCCAGCAGGGCAGCGATCAAGAAGAATCGGATTCGCAATCGTATCTGCCAGGACAGGTGCAAACGGTAGCTCCGCGTTCTATGGTGAGGGTCGGTCGACAGAACGTCAATGGGGTGAAGGCCCGCGTTTCGCTCTTCGCTGTTCGCCTTTCGCTTATCGCGAGGGCCCGAGGTTTCTGCGTCATTCTGAGCGAAAGCAAGGCCTTACCAAAACCGATGCCGCCCCGGCCACCGACTCTGCAGACCGGACAACCAGGAAGTTTGTCTGACCAAGAGCGAACAGCCATCACCGCATTGCGCATCGATGTCGTTTACCATTGAGCTGCCATGCCTCTCGGCCCATCAGCCCGCGCCCTCTTTCGTGAAGGGAGTTCCGCCAGCAAAGTGCAAAACGAGCGCTCCGCCCAGCATCACATTGCGGCGCTGGCCGAGCTGCGATGCGTACATCAGGCTTTCGCCTGGTTCCGCTCGCACAGCCGCGAACTGGAAGATCGGCAACTGGAGGTTACCGCCATTCCCGCGCCCTATCTGGGAGAAGCGGCGCGCGGCGACTGGCTCAAGGCGCGCTTCGAGGAGTTGGGATTGGCGGAGGTCCATCAGGACGAGTTGGGGAACGTCTTCGGAATTCGTCCGGGCACGGTCGCTGAAACTCCTTATGTTGCCCTCAGCGCGCATCTCGACACGGTCTTTCCCGCCGGGACCGAGATCAACGCCCGCCGCGAGGGGGACAAGCTGTACGGCCCGGGGATCTCCGACAACAGCTCGGGCATTGTCGCGCTGCTGGCCATCGGCGGCGCGATGCGCGACGCGCCGATCACGAACGTCGCGCCGATCCTTCTTATAGGCACTGTGGGCGAAGAGGGCGAAGGCAACCTGCGAGGCATGCGGCATATCTTCGAGCAGCGGCGCTGGCTGGATTCGATCGGCATGCTCATCGCCATCGACGGCGCGGGAAGCGACACCATTATCGCAGAAGGTCTGGGCAGCCGCCGCTACGAGGTCACGGTAAGCGGCCCCGGAGGCCACTCCTGGAGCGACTTCGGGGTAGCGAACCCAATCGTGGCCCTGGCACGCGTCATCGAGCGGTTTGCCCGCACGCCAGTGCCGCCTTCGCCGAAGACCACCTACAACGTGGGAACGATTCAGGGAGGCACGTCGGTCAACTCGATTCCGCAGGTGGCGACCATGCGGGTCGACACGCGCTCGGCTTCGGTCGAGGAACTCGACAAACTGGAACGCGCGCTGCGGGAGGCGCTGGATCACGTCGTCAACGCAACGACCGGTCGCAATCGCAAAGAGAGCCTCACCAGCGAGATGAAGATCATCGGCGACCGGCCGGCTGCAGACCTGCCGCTCGATTCGCGCCTGCTGGAAACGATTCGCGCAGTCGATGCCCATCTCGGCAACGTTGCCAGGATTCAACGCGCCTCGACGGACGCCAACATTCCGCTATCGCTGGGGCGCGAGGCGGCCGGCCATCGGCGCGGGCGGCAGCGGCGGCGGCGCGCATACCGTCAATGAGTGGTACGATCCCGCCGGGCGCGATCTGGGGTTGAAGCGGATTCTGCTGCTCACGCTGGCGCTGAGCGGGGTAGCGGAATAGAGCTTGCTGAAGCATATCGGAAAGTCTCAAACAGGAAGCAAAAGGTCAAATTTATGTGCAAAAACGAGAGTTTTTGATATGACGCAGAGTTATGGATCTGGTGCCACTCATAATCTAAAGTTATGAGCGGTGTTGCAGAACACACATGAAAACCATGGTCAACGTGCCGAATATTGCCCTTTTTTTGCTCTTTTTCTCTTCTCTTATGGCTTTCGCGTCACCCAACAACGCTCCGCCGGACACGATCTTCGTGAACGGCGATATCTACACCCAGGCGACGCCGGCACGGGTGCAGGCGATCGCGGTCCTCGATGGTCGCATAGTTGCTGTAGGGACGAACGATGACATCAGCAGACTGAAAGGCAGCCACACCCAGGTCATTGATCTCGGCGGGCACTTCGTCATGCCGGGCTTCAACGATGCGCACTGCCATCTGCAGTCGGGCGGCTTCGAGCAGATGAACATCAACCTGGTGGGCGCAAAGTCGCTGGCCGAGATGCAGCAACGCATTGCGGCGCGCGCCAGGACTTCTGCTCCGGGCGACTGGATCATCGGCGACGGCTGGGACCACACCTTGTGGCCAGGGCAGCAGCTGCCGACGCGGCAGGACATCGACGGCGTGACAGGCGGGCATCCGGCGATCTTCGTCCGCGTCGACGGACACATTGCAGTCGCCAACTCCGCGGCGTTGGAGGCGGCAGGCATAACGGCCAAGACCGTGCCTCCGCAGGGCGGTGCCATCGATCACGACGCGCAGGGCCAGCCGACGGGAATCATTCGCGAGTCGGCGCAAGGGCTCGTCTTTTCCAAAGTGCCACCGCCGACAACCGCACAGCGCCGCCGTGCGGCGGAGCTGGCGCTGGCCGATGCTGCGCGCTCGGGTGTCACCTCCGCGCAGGACAATTCTGACTGGGACCAGTTCCTGGTCTACGAAGAGCTGGAGCGCGAAGGCAAGCTCACGCTGCGCATCAGCGAATGGCTGCGCTTCAAGGATTCGGTCGCGCTGCTGAAGGAACACCGCGCCCACCATCCGGCGAGCGACCCCATGCTGCACACCACGATGCTCAAGGGCTTCATGGATGGCTCGTTGGGCTCGCGCACAGCGGCGTTGCTGGCGCCGTATTCGGACGATCCCCGCAACTCGGGCCTGCCGCAGTACACGCAGGCAGAGTTGAACCCTATGGCGGTCGAGCGAGCAGCGGCGGGATTTCAGATGGGCTTCCACGCCATCGGAGACCGCGCGGCGCAGATGGCGCTCGACGCCTTCGCGGCGGCCGAGAGCAACCTGCAAGCGAAGGACCTGCCGGGAGGAAAAGACCCGCAGCAGCTTCGGCTGCGCATCGAGCATGACCAGGTCATCGCGCCCGATCAGTTTGCGCAGTTTCGCAAGCTGAGCGTGATTGCCTCGGTGCAGCCCAACCATCTGCTGACCGACATGAACTGGGCGGAGGCGCGCATCGGACCGGTGCGCGCCAAGACGTCGTATCCCTGGAAGGAGTTCCTCGACAACGGCGTTCGAATAGCGTTTGGCACGGATTATCCGGTCGAGCCAATCACCCCATTTCGCGGAGTCTACGCCGCGGTGACGCGGGAGAACGAAGCCGGAACCAAGTCGTACTTCCCTGAACAGAAGTTGAAGATCGAGCAGGCGCTCGCGGCGTACACAACCGGCTCGGCCTATGCCGAATTCATGGAGAAGGAGAAGGGCACGCTCGCTCCGGGCATGCTGGCCGACTTCGTGGTGCTTGACCGCAACCTGACCAAGGTCGCGCCGCCGGAGATCCTGAAGACCAAAGTCCTTCGGACGGTGGTCGGCGGGAAGACCGTGTACGAAGCGCAGTAAAGCTTAAGGAGAGTCTGATTAAGCCCGATCGAAAATCCTCCGGGGCTAAAGCCCAGATTTATTCCAGGAATTTGCGGACGGCCTGAAGGCCGTCCCCTTCAAAGCGCGGACTTAACCACACCTTTCTTAACCACGGATTTATACGGATAAACACGGATCGGACTTTAACCGCGGATTGCGCGAATGAATGCGGAGCAGGACTGAACCCCGACTCCTTAGTGCAATACGGCTCCTTGGTTGGAGCCGGTAGTGACGGTGAGAGTGGCGCTGACTTGCGATCCACTTGCCGAGGCGGTGATGTTCACCAGCGTCTTGGCTCTCACCACTGATGTCCGCACCGCAAAGCTCACCGAGGTTTTTCCGCCGGGAATGACAACCCACGATGGCGGGTGTGCAACCTGAGGGTTGTCGCTTGTGATGCTGACGCCCACGCCACCCGGTGGCGCAGGCGCGCTGAGCGAGAGAGTGGCCACGGAGAGCTGGCCTCCCTTCACCGAAGTTGGATTCAACAGCAGCGAAGTCAGCATCACCGTAGCGGTATCGAAGCTGGCTGTCACATTGCGTGCGCTCGACATCTTGACCAGACAGAAACTGTTCTGCGTGTTGTCGCAACCTGTCCATCCGGTGAAGGTCGAGCCGGGGGCGGGGATGGCGGTCAAGCCAACCTGCGTATCGTGCACATAAATGTTCGAGCAGGTCTGGCCGCAGTAGATGCGGTTATCGCCGCTAATGACGGTGCCGTTGCCGGTCTTCGTAATGGACAGGGGGACGAAACCGACGTCCAGATTGAACACGGTGCCAAACCCGTATACGCCGAACTGGTATGAGGTGGCATACAACAGACCGTCACTGCCTAAAGTGAGAGCGCCTTCCGGGCCTTCACCATCCTTGCACAAATTCTGCATGCAAAATTTATACAGGGTTGTAAGAACGCCCGAAGGCGTTAACTTGAAGGCCCGGTCGCCAACTCCCGCTGTAAACAAAGTTCCGTAGAAATCACCGTCTGGCGCTTGCAATAACTCACCGTCTGCGCCTTCGCCTTGAGCAAACGTGGTGATCGTGGTCAGAGTTCCATCCGTACTCATCCTGAATACCGTGCCCGCAGAGATGACTGAGGATGTCACTCCGTACAGGTAACCATCCTCGCCTTGGATCAGACCATGCGCAGGATTGCTGCCATCAGGGCAGCCGCTCTCTAGACAGAAGACGTGCAAAGTCGTGAAAACGCCGTTCGGGGTGATTCTGAATACCGTTCCACAACCCGGTGCGTAGTTGTTGTTGCACCTGCCCTGCGTGCTTCCGCCGTGGAAGGTTGTTCCATAGAAGTTGCCGTCATTGGCAAGCATCAAGCGGGCATGAGGATTTGCGCCGTCGGGTCCCTGGAATGAGTGCAGCGTGGTAAGAACTCCCTCAGGCGTCATTCGAAAAATCGTGCCGCAGCCATAGCGGCAATCGGTGGTTCCACCCGTCCCGGTTGTGCCGTAGAGGTTCCCGTCCGCACCTTGTATTGGTGGCGCCCATGGGAATGTTCCGTCGGGACAGTTAGCCCCCAGCGCACAAAAGCTATACACGGTTGTGACGTTGTCTTCCGGAGTTACTTCGAAGACCGTGCCGGAGCCGTAAAGGCCCCCTCCGCCAGCTCCATAAAGGTCGCCGGTTCGGACTCGTACCAGACCGCCGATAGGGCCTGCCGGTTCCAGAGGGTTATTGCTGTCAAAGTGATGAACGGTTGTGAAGGTCCCAGATGATGTGATCTTGAATATTGCGCCCGGATCATTGTTCTGAAAGATTCCCTGGGCTTCGCCATAATAGCTGCCGTCAACCCCCTGTACCAGCGAGGCCCACGGATAGCCACTGTCGGTGAGTCCCTGGAAGTCGTACAGCTTGGTGAACGTCTGGGCGGGCGAGACGATGGCAACTGCGGCGCAAAACAGTAACAACCCAACAGTCCGGCGCATGGGGTCTCCTGAGCGACTTTCAAATGACCGTGAATCCTGAACCGTCCCCCATGCAGCATTGAGTGTCAAGCAAAATGCATGGCGCAGGTCGTCTGAAGGTAGCGTTTATGGCGATGAATGTCGGTGAGCAGCATCACGAGGACGTGTGCGGGTTTAAGCTCCTGCCGTTTCACGCCACCGATTCGCACGCATGAACGCAGATCGTGTTTCAACCTCCGACAACGCACTTCCGCCACGGTGGACATGTGAAGAGTCACGTTAGCAGTTGATGGCGTCTAATGGGGAGAGCATAATGGCACTGTTATGAGTAAGGCCGTAAAGAACGGGAAAGCTTCCTCCCGCAAGAGAGCGAAATCCTCGACCCCCAGGAGAGCGGCTAAGCTCTCGTCGTCCCGAGCGGCTAGAAAAGCATCGCGCCGTGGCAGCAGGGAGACGATCGTGTCCGGCCCCCTCTCCGAAGCGCTGAACACGCTCTCGTATTTCTACTCCTGAGCCGCGCTCCGGATGCCGCGCAGAATCTCGCAATCCGAGCTTCAGTCGTACTTCAAAGATTGGCTCGATACCAACTTCACAAACGGACTGATTACCAGTAAAGAGAGACAGGTTAGGCTGGAGGAGTTGCGGCGTGGCTTACCCAGGCTGGTTGCGGAACTGAACTGTAAAGGCCGGTCGGCGCTTCGCTTCAAAGGCGGTTCGAAGACCCTAACGATTGTGCCGCATGAAGGATTGGATCCTACGCGAGGGAAGTTCACCATTTTCGCCCTTCGCTTTTCCGGAACACCCCGTTCGCGACGGCTCACGTGCTTTGTTGGACACAGATTCTTGCCGCGAATCAATAAGACCCTGCGGCCTAATCTGCGTTTCGTGCTGGAGCCCTCCAATATCCGCCCGGTGTGGACCGACATGGACATGTCGGGAGTGGGGTTCTTCGCGAAAACCATCCGGGAGATTCGGCGCGCCGATTTCTGTATCTTCGACAACCGCGACGCCGACATCCGGCCCAATGTGTACATCGAGGTTGGCATTGCTTACGTGCTGAAGAAGCCGTTCATCATCGCCGACTATAAAGGCAACCGCCTCGAGGTTCCCAGCGATCTTCAGCACATCAACCGCGTTCAATACCGTGACTACGAAGACCTATGCCGGCGGATCTACTTCCGGTTGCCGGTTTTCCTTCGCGACAATCGGCTGCGCGGTCTCCGTTAGAGAAAGTTTCGGCGAAATCCGTAACCATCCGCACCAATCCGCGTACTCGGCGTCAATCCGCGGCTGCCGTTTCTTCATCCGCGCTCGTCCCCGTAACTCTGTAGCTGAGAACGCCTCTGTTGACCTGCGCCTCTCGGCCTGCGTCTAATCGCCTGAAGCTTCGACTCCTGGGAACTCTCCTGCCTGACTCGAAGAATGCTAAAAGGTCGGCCCTGCCGAATAACGGTATAATTTTTGTTTGGCTTTCAAGTTAGCCGGAGGACAGTAGATGGATTCGCACGAAACGGGTTTCAGGCAGCAGATGAAGTCCAACCGCTTTGCCTCAACCCTGGTGATTTTGGCGACACTTTCGTTGGGCATTCTTATCGGCACCGTGGTATCGGCGGGGGTCAAGGGCAAAGAGAAGAGTTCGAGCAGCGATGCCACCCCGCTAACCCTTCCGTCGCCGCAGCAGCTATCGAATCAGTTCTCGCAGATCTCCCGCCAGCTTGAGCCGGCGGTGGTCAACATCCGCACCGAGTCGACCATCAAGAACCCGCATCGCCGGCGTATGCCCGGCTCACCGGATGACAACGGCGGCGGTGATCAGGACAATCCCTTCCAGGATTTCTTTGACCGCTTCTTTGGTGGACAGGGCGGAGGGCAGGGCGGCGGCCAGATGCCCGGCGGACCGGACGGCGGTGACCTGCGCGAGCGTTCGCTGGGTTCGGGCGTGATTGTCGATCCCAAGGGTTACATCGTTACCAACCGGCACGTGGTCGATGGAGCCGACCGCATCCACGTGAAGCTGATGAACGATCCCGACACGGTTACTTATGACGCTACCGTCGTGGGCACCGACCTGGAAACCGACCTGGCAGTGATCAAGATCGATCCTAAGGGCAAGACGCTGACGGCGGCCAAGATGGGCAACTCCGACAGCATGCAGGTTGGCGACTGGGTGCTGGCTATCGGCAGCCCGTTCGGCCTGGAAGAGACCGTGACCGCCGGTATCGTTTCAGCGCGCGGCCGTAACATTGTGCCGCAGCGGCAGTTCCAGTCGTTTATTCAAACCGACGCGGCCATCAACCCCGGCAACTCCGGCGGCCCGCTGGTGAACATGAACGGCGAGGTCATCGGCATCAACACCGCCATCTTCACCAGTGGAGGCGGATACCAGGGCGTTGGCTTCGCCATGCCTTCGAACACGGTGGTTGCGGTTTACAACCAGTTGATCGGGCCGGAGCACAAGGTCTCGCGCGGCTCGATCGGCGTGCAGTTTAATGCCGTTCCCAATCCCGCGGTGGCTCGCGTTTATGGAGTGACCAGCGGCGTAACGATTGCCGACATCACTCCCAACGGGCCGGCGGAGAAGGCGGGCCTGAAGGTTGGCGACACCATCACCTCGGTCGACGGCAAAGGTGTGAAGAGCGGTGACGAGCTGGTGGCAGAAATCTCCGCGTTAAAGCCGGGCACTGCCGCGAAGATCGGCTACGTGCGCAACGGCAAGCCGGAGACGGCCACCGTGACCATCGCCGACCGCTCCAAGTTGTTCGCCACCCGCCTGGGTGAGGATGAGGGCGGCGAGGAGCAGGCACAGCCGCAAGAGAGCAAGTTTGGCATCACCGTTCGTAACATCACCCCCGACCTTGCTGACCGCCTGCAGTTGCCGAACAACAAGGGCGTGATCGTTCAGGAGGTCAAGCCCGACGGCTTCGGTGACGGCATCGGTCTGGGCCGGGGCGACGTGATTCTGGAGATCAACAAACAGCCGGTGAACAGCGACGACGACTTCCGCCGCCTGGAAAGCCAGATGAAGAGCGGCCAGGATGTGGTCTTCCTGGTGCGCCCGCGCGGCTCCGGACCGCAGGGCGGAACCGTCTTCATGGGCGGAACTTTGCCATAACCGACGATTCCGCAAGGACTTAGTTGGTTAACACCCGGTTAAAACTTCACCCGGCCCACGGCAAGGAAGTAAGCTATGATGTCGTGGGCCGCGGTTCCTTTTGCGGGAAGAAAAGTTTCATTTTGTTCTTCCCAGGAATTCCTGCGGTGTTTACAATGACGGCTTCGTTCTTAAATTCATATATTTATATAAGGGTGGATCGCGAATGAGCATTCATAACCCCCGCATTGCGGCGACACTCCTGAGCCTGGCACTATTGACCGCCACAGCTTCGGCAACGACCAAATCCAAGCACACTTCCAGCTCCCACTCTTCTTCGCATCACACCAGCACTTATAAGAAGACATCGGCTCACAGTAGCAGTAAGCATCACAGCACAAAGACGACGGTGGCCGCGAAGCCGCATGGGCAGCGGACCATCGGCGAAGACCGCACGCGGGAGATCCAGGAAGCGCTCATCCGCGAGCATTACCTGACGGGCGAGCCTTCAGGGGTTTGGGACACGGAAAGCAAAGAAGCCATGATCCACTACCAGGAAGCCAACGGGTGGCAGACCAAGGTCACGCCGGACTCGCGTGCGCTCATCAAGCTTGGCCTGGGCCCCGACCACAAGAACCTGCTGAATCCCGACACCGCCGCGGTGGCCTCGCCGCACGAGTTGGGGCTGACGCACAATACGCTGCCGGGCGGAGCGTCGCAGCAGTAACGCTGCTGGCATTCCCGGTGACCTAGGCGCGGGGTAACCCGCGCTTTTCTCATGTTCGATTTCGGTAATCTATCCTGCATCGCGGTCGTTTTTTCCGGCCTTAGGTAGTAGTGTTTCGTTGTAATATCTTCCCGAGATCCCCGCAGACGTCCATATTTTTCGATCCGTCCCAGTGCGGTAGGAGGCCCTTCGTGACGAGAACTCTCTTCGCTCTGCTCTTGGCGGCTTTCTCTATGCCAAGTTTTGCCCAGACTGCAACTCCAACCCCGGCGGCTCCGGCTGCCTCGGCTGCGACCACCGCGGCGCCTCCCTCGGGCGGTCGCAAGAAGCGCGTCGCCGTCTTCGACTTCGACTACGCCACGGTGCAGACCGCCTCGGCTGCGGCGTTCGGCAGCAACGTTGACGTGGGCCGTGGCATCGCCGACCTTACCGTCAAGTATCTGGTGCAGGACGGCACCTATTCTGTAATCGACCGCAAGGCGCTTGATAAGGTGCTGGCCGAGCAGAACTTCTCCAACAGCGACCGAGCCAATCCCGCCTCGGCGGCCAAGCTGGGCAAGCTGCTGGGTGTGGACGCCATCATTGTGGGCAGTGTCACCCAGTTCGGCAATGACAACAAGAACACGAACGTTGGCGGTGGCGGCGGCGGCTGGGGAGGATACGGCCTAGGCGGCTTCCATCACAAGAAGAGCACGGCGGTCGTGGCCGTCGACTCGCGCATCATCAACATCGATACCGCCGAGATCATGGCCGTGGCGGAAGGCAAGGGCGAGTCCTCGCGCGAAAGCACCTCGCTGCTCGGCGGGGGCGGCAACTGGCATGGCTGGGGCAACGGGGCCGTCGACTTCGGCAGCAGCGACTTCCAGCAGACCATCCTCGGCGAGGCGGTGAACAATGCCGTCAAGCAGATGAGCGGCGAGTTGATCGCCGACAACTCCAAGATCGAAACCCGAACTGTGATGGTCGAAGGCTTGGTGGCGGCGGTCGATGGCGGTCAGGTCGTCCTCAACGTCGGCGCCAAGGCCGGTCTGAAGAAGGGCGACCGCCTGAACGTGGAGCGCATTACACGTGAGATCAAGGACCCCGAAACCGGCAAGGTGATCCGCCGCATGACGTCCCCGGTTGGAGTAGTTACGGTGACGGACGTGGATGACATCTCGGCGGTGTGCAACCCCGTCTCCGGCTCGGGCTTTAAGGTCGGCGACGAGGTGAAGACGGTGACCCAGTAGGGGAGATCGGAAGCAGGAATGGGAGGGGGTGGGCGAGGAGTCCGCCCTTTTTCATCGGTCGTGCGGCCCTTAGCGCCGCATCCCGTCAGCCCTTTTGATTCGTCATCCCGGGCGGACTGTACTCCGGGCGGTCGACAGACAAGGAGCCTCCTCTATTCGTTTCTCCCGAAGGATGTTGCGCCGGAAACTGTCACCGACCGCTGTGCTACTGGTCACGGAACGGCAGGCCTCAGGGACGCAATATACTATTGCGATAGTAACTTGGAGGACATCCCTATGTTTAGAAGACTTGCGACACTCTCTCCTTGGGCGATTCTCTGTGTTCTTGTGGCTTTGATGGCATGGTCGGCACTGGCAACGGCGCAGACCGGCGACGAGAAAGCTCCCGCCGGCGCGCAGACGGTGACTGGCTGTCTCCAGAAGGGCGTTGAGCCGAATGGCGGTTTCTACCTTATTACAGCGAAAAACAAGCACCTGGAACTGTATGACAACGGGAGCGTCGCGCTCGGCGATCACGTTGGGCAGATGGTGGCGGTGACAGGCAGCACTCCTCATCGCACGGCGGAGCAGGAGAAGGTCAGCCAGCCCTACGAGAAGCAGGAGACCGGCACCCGGAAACATGCGGACTTTGAGGTGTCGAGCCTGAAGATGGTCAGCGAGAAGTGCAGCAAGTAGCATTCGGTTTGGTTGGGTGAGAATCGGGCTTGCCGGACCGGCATCGTCGGCGAATAGCGTCACGGCACCGGTCTGCGCCATCCAATAGGGGCACACCTGTGCGCGCCTGCGAATGGGTGCGCATAACCTGCACCTAAGGGATGCCCGATGGAACACAACCTGGATCAGACGATCGCATTGCTGGCTCGCACGCCTGCGACGCTCAACGCCCTGCTTCGCGATCTGCCGGTGGCCTGGACGTCGGCCAACGAAGGCGAGAAAACTTTCAGCCCATACGACGTAGTCGGTCACCTGCTTCACGGCGAGCGAACCGACTGGATGCCGCGGGCGAAGATGATTCTGCAGTTTGGCGACAGCCGCGCCTTTGAACCCTGGGATCGCTTTGCACAGCAACGCGAGAGTGAAGGCAAGTCGCTGCCGCAGTTGCTGGATGAATTCGCTCATTCGCGGGCCGACAATCTTGCGGAGCTGCGCGCGCTCAATCTCACTCCTCAGGATCTTGCCCGCCGGGGACGGCATCCCCGGCTGGGCACCGTTACCCTGGCGCAATTACTCGCGACCTGGGCCGCGCACGATATGACCCATCTGCACCAGGTGTCGCGCACGCTGGCGCATCAGTACCGGGAGGCGGTAGGTCCGTGGAGCGTGTTCCTGGGTGTGCTTCAGTGCTCCGGACACAGCGCAGGTTAATATCGATTCCTCTTTCGGGAAGCGCCTCCATTAAAAGACAGCGACCACGCCCCAACCATCGGCGGCGGGAAGCATAATGCGGGTGGGAGTTTGCCTCCCGCAGGGTTCAGCTCTCATACCAACCTTTCATAAGGAGCCATTATGCCGGTGGAATTCAGTATTGAAGCCGATGGAACGATGACCGCAGCCGGAGCCGTTTATGGAGCCAACGGTTCATCTATCCCGCTCGCCTTTGTGAGTGTTTCCTTTGACGGCAGCAAGCAGTCGGGAACTTCGAACGTACGCACAGCCTACAACCGAACCACCAGGACCTACGAAATCGCTTTCGACGGTCTACATTTCAACCGCACGCAGTACACGGCCATCGCCACGGTGTCCGGCTGGAATGGAAGACCGCTGTTCATCAACACCGATGACTCGGCCGACGGCAAGCTGCTGGTGGATCTGCGCGACATCAACGGATCACTTGGCCAGGCAGACTTCCAGGTGGTGGTCTTCAAAGCACACTGAGACCGTGTGCTTCCCGGGCGTCGCGAGATGGCAGGGCCTCGCCGGAGTCGTGCAGGAGAATGTAGTGATCGAGCAGGGCATGTCTGGATCAGCTGCACTAGAATCAGGACGTGCTGACGCAGTGCCTTGAGTTCCTGCCGGAACACGACTCCGAGTTGTTTGCCGCCGCGCCCGCAGGCCCGGCGGTATTCGTGCTGCGGGCTGCAGCAGACGCCAGCGAACCTTACGTCGGCAAGACCTCAAATCTACGGCGCCGGATGCAACGGCTACTGGGCCCGAGCGAAGGCCGCAAGCTCAACCTGCGCGACCGGGTGCGCTCGGTCGGATGGACTCCCACAGGGTCGGACTTCGAGGCTTCCTTTCTTCTGTATAGAACGCTGCGGCAGGAATTCCCCAAAACCTACGAGAAACGTCTGCGGCTGCGACTTGCGCCATTAGTGAAGCTGATCCTCAGCAACCCCTACCCGCGCGCCACAGTAACCACTCGTATCGCGAGCCTGAAGGGCGCCGCGGAGTATTACGGACCGTTCGTGTCGCGAGTGGCGGCCGAGAAGTTCGCCAACGACTCACTCGATCTGTTCAAGATGCGCCGCTGCACTGACGACCTGCATCCGGACCCCGCGTTTCCCGGCTGTATCTACTCGGAGATGAAGATGTGCCTGGCGCCGTGCTTTAAGGGCTGCACCGACGAGGAATATGGGGCGGAGGTCGGGCGCGTGCAGCAATACCTCCAGAGCGGAGGCCAGTCGCTGGTACGCGAGATCGAGCGTATGCGCGATGAAGCATCAGCGAACCTCGACTTCGAAGGCGCAGCGGCATTGCATGTCCGGCTGGAAAAGGTGAAAGCAGCGAGGGCGCAGCTGCCCGAGATCGTCCGCCCGATCGATGAGTTGACCGGTGTGATGATCCAGCCATCAGCCGAGCCGGAATCGGTGGCGTTATTCAAAATTGAGTCAGGAATGATCTGCTCGCCTGTGTGCCTCAATGTGGGAGCTCAAGCGGAAGCCGACCACTTGCGATCGAAGCCGCTGTCGATGGAGGCGCGCCTCCTGGAACGTCTCGCCAGCGTGCAGCAATGCAAGCCCCGCGGTGCGCTGGAGTGGATGGAGCATATCGCAATCCTCAAGCGCTGGTACTACCGTTCGGCGAAGACCGGTGAGCTTTTTCTGGCCGATGCCGCCGGCGAACTGCCGATGCGGCGTGTGGTGCGAGGCGTATCGCGGGTATTTCGCGGTGAGAAGGCCGGAGGCGACCTGAGCGAAACGGCCGGGGATTACTGGAGATTTCGTGCGGGCGAAGCGGGGATCTGATAGTCAACCGCGGACGAGCGCGGATGAACGCGGATATTTTTGATCTTGAGCGGGATTGGCGATCGCACTTCGAGGCGAGGTGCATACCTGTCGGGCCCGTTCCAGCACGAGTCGTCTGAACTGCGGGCGGGTTCCAAAGTTAAGAAGGAGGCCCACTTGGAACTGGGTAGCGCACAAATAATTGAGTAGTTGTGCTTCATGATTGCTGTCAAGCGCGCGGGCGCATTTGAGTTCGACAATTACGACTCCGTTGATCACAAGGTCTGTTCTGAACACGCCAACCGTCTGCTTCCGAAACGTGACGGTCACGGTTTTCTCACGCTCGACACACAAGCCTCTTCCGCGCAGCGCTATAACCATGGCTTCGCGATAAACGGACTCCAGGAAACCCTGCCCCAACTCTCTGTAAACTTCGTAGAACGCCCCGATGATCGCGTCCGAAATCTCGGAATGTAAGAGTTTCACGCTGCTACCCATCTCCTTCCTTCGTTTGAAAATGCAAAACATCCGCGCCCTCCGCGCTTGTCCGCGGTTCACAAAATTCTTGCCCGCTGGCGATTCACCACCCGGACGCCGGCGCGCCAGTGCTCGTCGAGTTGCACCAGTTGCCATTCGATTGCCGGCGACAGGTATTTCACCAGGATGCTGGTGGAGGGATGGGTGCGCAGTACGGGGGTGACCAGATAGAGCAGGGGCGGATCGGGAGAGAGCTCGCGGCCGGGGAAGTAGCCGTTGCGCGCGAAGCCGCCGTTTAGCTGGTGCCAGCGGACGCGCGCCCAGTAGTCGAGGCCTTGCAGCGCCAGATGAATGTCGTCGTCGGCCTTGAGTTCGAGGATGGCAAGCCGCCCGTCGAGCGTCGAAGTCAACACGTCAAGCATGGCGCGGTCGGAAGCGGTGAAAGCAGGCACCTGGGAGTAGACGTGCCGCCCATCCAGGCGCTCGTTGATGGAGCGGACGTCGCGCGTGATCAGCGATTCCAGCCAGCGCTCTGGACAGACGCGATACAGCGGATCAGCGCGCGCTCCGGCGGCGTGCCGGCTGGCGGCAAGACGCTGAATGAAGCTGGCAAACAGGTCTTCCGTCGACTCGTCGAGCGTGTATTCCGCCGGGCCCATACCGAAGACAATAGTTTCGGCATTGCGAAACGATCCCGCTACGGGCGCCAGGCGCGCTCGCGCGAATTCCAGGCCGTAGAGACGGAAAACGACCTCCGTCGGCGAATCGACGGCCACGTCTGCATCGGGTACTTGCGTATGAATGCGCGCGATGGATGTGGCAAAGCGTTCCCGCGCTGATTGCGGATCAACCGCGCGCACCAGCCGGGTGGCCAGATTGCCGTGATCGCGATAGTCGAGTTCCTCGCAGCTTTCGGCTCGCTCTCCAACCTGAAACACCTGCCATTTGGCTGCGTTCTGGTCGAGGTGCGCCATTCGTTGGCTAACGATCTCGCCCCGGCCATGTGGAACGAAGAGCTTAAGTCCTTCAACGTGGCAACGGCCGGCAAGTTGCTGGCGCTGGTAGTCGAGCCAGAGGATGGCAAACGTCAGCGCGCCATCGACAGACGCCTGCGTCTCGTCCCCATTTACACCGAGGACGGCAAACGCCGACTGCCCGAAGCGCAGCACCGCACGTGTATATACCGGGCTCAGCGAATGTTCCAGGTCAGGCTTGCTGCTGATCGACTCGATCTTGGCGCCGGGATACTCGCGCTCCAGCAGGCGGACGAGCAGCTTCTGGTATTCCACGCGGGCGGCGCGCTGTGAGGCTGCGCTGCGATGGCCGGCGGCGGCGCTGATCTCCAGCACCTCGGGCTTCGATTGCCCGAAACGCAGCGCAGCCAGCCGAAGTACGCGCGGCCTTGCTTCGACGTCCAACACCCGGCGCACGATGTTCCGGTCTTCGGACCACACGTGAAGGACGCACTTGCCCTCGCCCGAAACGGAGTAACGAGCGCTGCTGAAATCGAACAGGATGTCGCCGTTTTCGATCAGGACGGCATGCGGCGCTTCCAGCAGAAAGCTTTCCAGCGTGCGGGCCAGCGTCTCAGCAGTGAGGGAGGAGGTCTGCATGGCGCATCTAGCCAAGCCTAGCGAAATCCGGGACTTACCTGCCGCAATCGTCCGCACAGGCCTGTGTGATAATCGAACATTGGGGCTGTTCGAAACTCGACGTGGCGTGGCATGCAGCCGCGTCCGCGGCATAGCCGGAGACATCCAATAACCGTGACTATAGACAAGAAGTTCTTTTTCGATCGCTACGGACTCGCGCAGGCCGACGTGGAACGCTATCTCTCGACCGCGCTTTCGGCCGGCGGCGATTACGCCGACCTCTACTTTGAATACCAGACGTCGACCTCAGTTTCGCTCGACGAAAGCATGGTCAAGTCGGCCACGCAAGGTATTTCGGTTGGGTGCGGCGTACGCGTCCTCGCCGGCGACCGGACCGGCTATGCCTACACCGACGACCTGTCATCGGAGCGCATTCTGCATGCGGCGCGCACCGCGGCACTGATTGCCAGCGGCCCGGCCAAGCAGCCGGTGGTCGGGCTGACGGACAAGCCGTCGCATAATCTCTATCCCGTGCCGCTGCCGTCAGTGGAAGCAGAAGTCCTGGCCAAGGTCGATCTGGTGCAGCGCGCCGACAAGGCCGCGCGGGCCTACGACTCGCGCATTCACGAAGTGCGCGTGAGCTATGCCGACGAGCTGCGCCGCATTCTGGTGATTGGCTCGGATGGCAGCTTCGCCGAGGATTCGCAGCCGCTGGCACGCATGAACGTCTTCTGCATTGCGAAGTCGGGGCAGGGATCGGCTCGCGGAACAGCTGGCGGTGGCGGACGCGTGGGTATCGAGTTCTTCCAGACTGAAAAGACTCCCGAGCATTTCGCCGCTGAAGCGGCACGCCAGGCGATCATTCAACTCGATGCGCGGGACGCACCGGCCGGCGAGATGGCGGTTGTGCTTGGTCCCGGCTGGCCGGGCATTCTGCTGCATGAGGCGATCGGCCACGGCCTGGAAGCCGACTTCAACCGCAAGAAGACCTCCGCCTTCTCTGACATGATGGGACGCCGGGTCGCCAGCGACAAGTGCACGGTGATCGACAACGGCACCATGCCCGGGCGGCGCGGCTCGCTGAATGTCGACGACGAGGGCAACCGCACCGACAGCACGGTGCTGATCGAGAAGGGGATCCTCAAGCGCTATCTGACGGACAAGCTGTCGTCGCGGCTGATGAACCTGCCGAATACTGGCAACGGACGGCGTGAAAGCTATCAGCACATTCCCATGCCGCGTATGACGAATACCTACATGCTCGCGGGACAGGACTCGCCCGAGGACATTATTCGATCGGTGAAGCATGGCGTCTATGCGGTGAACTTCGGCGGCGGCCAGGTCGACATCACCAATGGCAAGTTTGTGTTTTCCGCCTCCGAGGCTTACCTGATTGAGGACGGAAAAATCACTTCGCCGTTGAAGAACGCGACTTTGATCGGCAACGGACCCGATGTGCTGACCAAAGTATCGATGGTGGGCAACGACCTTCAGCTCGATGAAGGCGTCGGCACCTGCGGCAAAGAAGGGCAGTCTGTCCCTGTGGGAGTTGGAATTCCTACGCTGAAAATCGACCGTCTGACGGTTGGCGGGACAGGGGCGTGAGGACCATTTGTCCCACAGAGTAATCCACAGACAGGGCGGGGATTCACAATTTCGCAACAATCCTGTGAGTTATTGATTCATCGAGGCTTACTGTGGGACGGGCCTAGCGGATTTCGCCTCGCCAGGCGATTTCCACAAAGCTTCCACAGCGTGGGACAGGCGATGGCGCTTTGAGTTAGCCCCACAGCATAGGACTACAGGGATTTTGGCTGGTATCCCACAATGTGATAGCTGTTGGCAAAAGGGCGGAAAGAGGCTTTAGGTAATGAGCACATCAATCCAGGAACGGACCGCGAGCAGTGTACAAGGAACGGTCGACCTGCGTGAAATAGCAGCGGAGGCTGTCCGCATGGCAATGCAGTCGGGGGCCAGCGCCGCCGAAGCCGTCGCCACCGAGGGCAGCGAGTTCTCCACCACTGTGCGTCTGGGCCAAGTCGAAACCCTGAAAGAAGCAGGATCGAAGGCCGTGGGCGTCCGTGTATTTGTCGGGCAGAGTTCGGCCAGCACCTACTCCAGCGACCTTACCGCTGAAGGCGTTAAAGAGATGGTGGAGTCGGCCATCGCCCTGGCGCGAGTTACTAGTGCCGATCCCATGGCGGGGTTGCCCGATCCTGCCGAGTTGGGAAAACTCGACGGCGATCCTGGGCTTATACCACAATGACGTATATTCGCTGTCGACCGAAGATCGCATTGACTATGCGCGGCGAGCGGAAAGGGCGGCGATGGCGGTGGATCCGCGCATTACGAACTCTGAGGGTGGGTCCTTCGACGCCGCTGTGGGATACAAGGTGCTGGCTAACTCGCTCGGCTTTGTCGGGGACAACCGCCGTTCCTATTGCTCGGTTGTCGCCATACCCGTCGCCCAGGTTGAGGGCTCACCGATGCAGCGCGATTACTGGTACTCGGTCTCGCATTCGCTGAAGAAGCTGGAGTCGCCGGAGGAAGTCGGCGCGATTGCCGCGAAGCGCACGCTGCGCCGCCTGGGGGCCCGCAAGGTAAAGACCGCCAAGGTGCCGATCGTCTTTGAGAACACCGTGTCGGCAGCGCTGCTGGGCCACATCTTCGAGGCGGTAAACGGCGATTCGGTGTATCGTGGCGCGTCGTTCCTGACCGGTAAGCTGAATGACAAGATCGCGGGCGACAACATCACCATTGTTGATGACGGAACGATTCCTGGCCTTTTCGGAACCAGCCCGTTCGACAGCGAAGGCGTGGTCAGCCGCCGGACGACCGTCATCGAAAACGGCGTTCTGAATTCCTACCTGTTGAACACCTACACCGCGAAAAAGCTGGGACTGAAGACCACCGGCAACGCAGCGCGCGGGCTGGCGGGAACGCCCGGGATCGGCCCCGGAAACTTCTTCTTGCAGCCGGGTACAAAGAATCTCGAGGAGATCATCGGCGGCATCAAAGAAGGCCTGTTCGTCACGGAGTTCCTCGGCCACGGCGTCAACCTGGTCACCGGAGACTTCTCGCGAGGCGCGAGCGGGCTGTGGATTCAGAATGGCGAGCTGACCTTTTCGGTGGAGGAGATCACCGTCGCCGGAAATCTCAAGGACATGCTGTTCAACGTGAGTGAGATCGGCAGCGATCTGGAGTTTCGCAGCGCCATCGCGTGTCCCACATTGCGAATTGACGGTATGACGGTGGCGGGAGAATGATCTGTTTTACCGAGGTCCATGCCTATTCACAGAACTACGTGCGTCGCGTCTCAGCCATTGCAAAGAACTCCTCAGATTCAATGCCAAGCACCTCTCTACACGCCTTCTTCGCGGCCTTGGCAGCAACGTCTCGAAATTCGGAAAACGCAAACACTCTCACATGATATCTGTGTGCCTCGTAGGCCTGAATCCAATATTCGATAGGAAAGATTGCTGACAGTTGCTGAGCGTCTTTAGCCCCTCCGATTAACAAATTTATGTTCTCGAACTTTGGGGCTCCGGGCACATCAAGCCAGGCGCCAGCGGTCCATAGCGCAGTTCTCCAATCGTCGCCTAGCCTCGGTGGCCACTTGAAAACCGGCCATATGTGGCCAGCTCAAAACCGGCCATATGAACTCACCCTGGACAGAGTTGTTTTACTCCGCCTGCTGGCATTCGGCAAGCAGATGGTGAGTTAGCAGCGCCAATCGGTCTACCTCCCAACGAGCTGAACATGATAGTTTGAGTACCTTCGTCTCGGGGTCGCGCCCGGAGCGAAGATCCAGGGCCGAGGCGACGGGGCTGGCTCCGAAGAATCGGCTGAGTCGAACCCTCTGCGAGTAACCATGGCTTGCAGAGGGTTTGGTTTTTTCCACGCGATTCTTTGGTGAAGCTGCGGAGCGGAGGTCCTGGATCAAGGAACGCGGAAGCTGCCGGGCCTTGGCCCGGTCTCCTTGTTGGATTGGGTGCGGTTTCATTAGGCATTCTCCCTGGGATTGGCCGGACCGGCCTTGGTGCGCCAACTGCGCGGGCCACACTTGAGCAGGTGGCCGTGGTGGAGCAGGCGGTCAAGCATGGCGCTAACGGCGGCGGTATCGCCCAGCAGTTTTCCCCAGTCGTCCACGGGGCGATTGGAGGTAAGCAGCGTACTGACCCGCTCATAGCGCCGCATGACGATCTCCAGCAGGTCCTCGGCGGCGGTCAGCGGTAGCTTGCGCATGCCCAAGTCGTCGATGATCAACAGTGGCACGGTCACCAGCGAGTCCATGTGCTCTTTGCGAGTGCCGTCGATGCTGGCTTCGGCTAGTTCATCGAGCAGGGTGTGAGTTTCGCGGTAGAGCACACGATAGCCTTGCTGGATCACGGCCTGTCCGATGGCTTGCGCCAAGTGACTCTTGCCGCTGCCGGGTGGACCGAGAAACAAGGCGTCCTCGTGGCGGGCGATGAAGGCGCCGGTGGCCAGGTCGAAGACCAGGCTGCGATTCATCTTGGGGTTGAAGCTGAAGTCGAAGTTGTCCAAGCTCTTCTGCGAATCGCGAAACTGCGCCTGCTTGCGGCGGCGTTCCAGCAGTCGCTCGCTGCGTCGGAGCAGCTCGTCAGAGACCAGACAGGAGATCAGGTCGATGGGCGGCATGGACTCCGCCTGAGCCTGGCGCAAACGGGTTTCCAGCACCGCGGCCATACCGCCCAGCCGCAGTTGACGTAGGGCACGATCCAACTCAATCAGGTTCATGGTTCCATCTCCTGGGTGCGTTGTTCGATCAGTTCGCGGTACTGCACCAGTTCGCGGATCAAGGGATCGATCTGGCGCAAAGTGAGTGGCAGTTGTGAGCCGCGCTCCAGATAACGGCGGACAAAGCGATAGTCGGGAACGCCCATCTCCAGGGCGGTGGCGCAAGCTTCCTCCACGGCGGCCACACCCTGCTTCTTGGCCAAACTGAGAACGCCCAGAATGCGGCGAATGGCCAGCTCGCCTTGACGGTCGTGCAGCACACGGCAGAGTTGGCCGATGTTGGTTCCGGCCTTCTCGGCACGCCACAGCAGTTGCTGGGTGCGCAGCGGAGTGCGCGGGGAACGATCGCGTTCCTGGATGGCATGTGCGCCTCGCTTCTGGCGAAAGTGCTCACGCAGTAGCTGGCCATTCTTGGGGTCCAGCAGCCGCACGTAGACTGAGTTCCACTGCACTTTCACCTGGCGTCCGATCCAGCCCGGCGGTGCGCCGTAGTAGGCCGACTCGACCTCAACGCAGCCGTCCAGATGCACCGTGCGCTCACCGAACTGGTAATAGCGGAACGGTTCCAGGGGCAGTGGCAACAGGGCGGGGCGCTCTTCGGCGAACATGGCGGCGACCTGCCGCTTGGTGGTGCCGTGAATGCGCGTGTCGGCCCAGTGCAGTTCCCAGTGGTCCAGGTAGGTTTGCGCTTCTTCCAGGCTCTCGAAGCGGAGACCTTTCAGCGGCGTTTTCTGGGCGTGGCCTACGCCGGACTCGACCTTTCCTTTTCGATCGGGATCTTTCACCCGGCAGGGCATGGCCACGACGCCGTAGTGGGCTAGGACGTCGCGATACAGCGGGTTGAGCGTGGGATCGTAAACATCCGGGACCAGCACACCTTCGCGGAGATTATCCAGGACCACGATGCGCGTGGCCCCACCTAGGCGGCGAAAGGCTTGCTCATGCAACTCAGCCCAGATGCGGCTGCTGGAGCGGAAGCTGAGCAGGCGTACGGCCTTGCGGCTGTAGGCCAGCGTCATGACGAATAGCCGGGTGCGGCGATACTTGCCGCTGAGCGGATCGCGCACCATCGATCCGGTGCCATAATCCACTTGCGCCTCTTCGCCGGCAGCGGTCTCAATCACCACTCGGGCAGGGGGCGTCTGCGTACCGCGCAGTTGCCGGACGAATCGCTTGACGCTGGGATAGCGGCTGGTGAAGCCATGGAAGGAAACCAGGTCCTGCCAGATGGCCATGGCATTACGGCCGCGGGCCAGGGCCAACTCGATCAGTTCCCGGTAGGGCTCGCAGGCGCTGGCGCGTGGACTCCGCCGCGGGCGAATCGCGCATGCGGGCACAGTTTCTGGTGGCGGTTCGCATGCCGAGGGGGCGGTAAAGTCGGTGGCCACTTGCATGGCCGGTTTTGCCGGCTCAGCATCAGCACCGGCAGAAATGGAAATGGCCACTTTCTCCGGCTCAGAGTCGGTGGCCACTTGTATGGCCGGTTTTGCCGGCGGTTTCCGCCCCCAGCCAGCAGGCCGCACGGGTACCCCGGCCGCCCGCAGATACACGGCCGCCGTTTCCCGGCGGACGCCGGTCTCCCGCTCGATTCGCCGCAGGGACCATCCCAACCGTCCCAGCGCTATGACTTGTTGTTGCTTATCCTCGCTCAAAACATTGGCCATGCTGACGAGAGCTACAAAGCTTCTCGCCAGAGTCAATGTCCTGGGTGGGTTTTCTATATGGCCGGTTTTGAAGTGTCCCTACATGGCCGGTTTTGGGTGGCCACCGAGGCCTAGTTCAGGTTTTAGCCTCATCAACTCTTCACCCATCGCTTTCTCAAACTTTTCTATGGCGGCGTCCCTACGCTTGGGATCCAGAAGGATTGATATGAAGTTGGCTAGGAATTCCCCCTGTATATGGGAGAACATGCTTGAAACCAAATCAATCACGTCACGCGGTAGCAGCCGTTTCCGTACCCGTTCACAATAAGCAATGACAACCTGGTCTGGGGCGTTCCTAAACTCTGAACACTCGAGTGAGTCATCTACAAGATCGAGGAATCGTAGGAAAACAGCGACATCGTTGTCCCCTTTCCTCCTCCAATTCTCCACGCATCGGAACAAAAGTCTCGCGAGCAGCCCTTCTGCAGATCTGACTTTACGATGATGATATATGTAGCTGTAGAGCATAAACTTACAGATGACGATCTGTTCGATCGTGCTCATGGCCTGCCTAGGCAACCGTAGACGATAAGTGTCGTAGAAATGAAAAGAGGTTTGCTGGTCGGGAGGCTTTCGCTCCGCTTTAGTATTCAGAGATTCATATAGCCGCTGTAGACGGCCCTCGCCATCTGGAATCCTGGCTGCAGCAATCGTAACCGTGTAAAGATACCTCTCAAGGTCGTATCGCAAAGGCAGCCCTGCTGAAGTAGCATCTCGCAACAGGTAGTCAAGTTTATCGGCGTCAAGATCGGAAGATATAATATCAGCGAGAAATTGCAAGTACGGGTGCTTAGAGCGGCCAACAATAAGCAGTGAAACATTATCCAAATCAATGTCCAGAGCGTCTCGCCTTATGTCGTCATCTAGCAGGCGTTCCTTACTGCGCTCAAGAAGACCGACAACTGATGTGGCCCTAGACAAGCAAAACGATATTACTTCTCCGACTCCTTTCTTATGACCGGCAAATTTCGTAAGCTCCGTCGCAGCCTCTTGCAGTAATGGTATCGTTGAATAGACTATTTCTGAGGTGTGGCTATGTAAGCTATGACCGGTGTCGTGAAGCAGAGCGGCAAGCCTCAATTCTTCGCGAAGGCGAGCCAGTGCTTTCTCTGGATCAGCCGGATCAAAAAAACGGCCGATATCGAGAAATAAACTGCGATTTCGCTGCTGCAGCGCGTCGAAAGCTCTTGAAGCAACAGTTGTTACACCGAGGGAATGCTCGAATCTACTATGGTGAGCTGAAGGATAAACGTAGTAGGCGAGACCAGTTTGGTGTATGCTGCGCAACCGCTGGAGAAGCGGAGAGTCTATGAGCGCAAGTTCACGCCAGCTGAAGCGATTTGTGCCCCAAAGATTGTCGTGAATGACCTTGAATGCCTTGAGAGGTGTTACTGGATGGGTCGCGTCTCCTCCGAAATAATCGGGATAAGTGTGCTGAAGATGAACATCTAGAGCATCTACAACTCTTTGAAGAGTCGGGTAGTCTCTAAGCATTTCAGATTAGGAATCTTGAAATTCCTGTTTTGCGATGACCATGGCGCGTTCTATGAACTGCGGCAGGTCACCGTCTAATTGCTCTGATGACCAGATTTCCTCCAGTTTCGGATTGAGGGATATTTGGTCATATGCTGGATTGGATGCGGAAACGCAACCCGTGAAATGGAGTGCGTGTATGTAATTCGCTATGTCTTCAGAACGAGGATAGGGCCCGTCCCAATCAAACTCGATCTCCTGGAGGAAAGCCGGCTTGGGCTCTACATCAGAGGTCTTTAGCTGATAAATAAGCTGGTGCCACGGTTCTTCGTCTTTGAAGGGCATCTGCAACTTCGCCTCCTTCATTCGAATCGTTAGCTGTTTGATAAACTCGCCGAGCGACATATCTTGTAGCGTCATAATGTACTCCCAGCAATCGTTCAGACTCAGGCTAGCTTGTGGCGTTGGGAAGTTCGCCTTTATTAACCATTTGCTCGAGCGTTCGGGCCAACAGACGTTCCGCGGCATCTGCGGGATTCTTGCCATAGAACCCCGACAATAATAGTCGCTCAAGACACTCTTGCACAGGCTGAGTTGTCGATAATGTGATCTTGACCGTCCCGATATGGTTCGGCAGCTTTGCCATATAGTTATGCCACAACTATGGCACAATTATCGCCAAAACGAAAGCAGAAAATGGGCCCGCTTAACGCAAGATTCTGTCCTCCTATGGCGAACAAAAAGCGAATATCGGCACGGGTAATTCTAGCATGATGCCGCTAGGGAGTGCTATTCGTGTTCTGGTCCGTTGTGCAGGATGCGGGCGTGGACCAGCGCTATCGGCGACGACTGACTGCAGGGGCGGGAGGGTTGCCGCTGTAATCCTTGGGATAGACGACTACGTATCGTTGCAGCGCCTCTCCGGCGCTTTCCGTGCGCAGATCCGAGTAGTTGCGCAGGGCGAGGTGCACAATGCGCCGCTCGCGCGACGGCATTGGAGCGAAGGCGTACGGCCTGCCTGTGCGTCGAACCTGCTCGGCAGCGACTTCCGACGCCATGCGCAGCTCTTTCATGCGTCCCGAGCGGAAGTTGTGGCAGTCGAACAGTACCAGGTCGTGCTCTTCCGTGGACAGCCTGAGCATCTCCAGCGCAACATGCTCGAAGGCGCGCAGCAGCTCGGCACCGCGCTCCAGCAGCAACGTGCTATCGGCGCCGCTCAGCTCCACTAGCACGGCGGGGCTTTCCCAATCCTGGTCATCGGCAGCGGGCGGGTCGACGGTGATCTTGTACTTCAAGCGGAAGTCGCCATGTTTGATGATTCCGTTCAGCAGTTCGCTGATTCGACGAGCGGCGGCGACTTTGTCCTGGATTGGCATAATTCTCGGCTACTTATCTTTCTTGCGTGCACGCTTCTCCATCTCAGCGCGCATTTCCTTGCCCAGCCCGGTGCGATTCATGATCGCCTGCTGGATGATGGCAATTGCATTTCCCATGGTCCAGTACAAGCTTAAGCCCGACGGCAGCGACCAACTGAAGAATCCGAGCATGGCGGGCATCATGAAGGTCATCATGCGCTGCTGCGCCGGATCCATGCCGGCGCTGGGCGTCAGCTTCTGCATGTAGAAGGTGCTCAGCACGATGAGCACCGGCAAGATGAACAACTTGTCCGGCGATGACAGGTCGTGGATCCAAAGGAAATGTGCCTGCCGCAGTTCGATGGCATTGCCCAGCATGGAGTAAAAGGCCCAGAGAAACGGCAACTGGATCAGCAGCGGCAGGCAGCCCCCAGCGGGATTCACGCCTTCCGTCTTGTATAGCGCCGAAATTTCGGCGTTCATCTCCGCGCGCCGGGGATCGCGCATGGGAATGTTCTTGTACCGCGCCTGTATCGCCTTCATCTGCGGCTGGAGCTTCTGCATCTTGAGCGCCGATTTTTGCGCCGTGATGCGCAGCGGCAGCAACGCGATGTTGATGATGACGGTCAGGATGATGATCGACCATCCCCAGTTATGGATCCAGTGCTGGTAAGTCCACTTCAGCCACTGGAACAGCGGCCGGGCGAAGAAGCTGAAATAGCCGAAGTCGACGACGTGGCGCAGGTCGGGGCCGCCGGCCTTGCCGTCGTCCAGCCGGGCCTGCACGGACTCCAGGACGTCGACAGCCTTGGGTCCGACGAACAGGCGCTCGGCGGTGGCGCCGTTGGTGGCGCCGACGGCCGCGCCAAGTACCTGATACGTCTCAGTCTTGTTTGGGTCCGGATGGTCGGGGTCTTTCGGGACCGTGATCGCGTGGTGCAGGGTGACTAGAGTCGCCTCGCGCGGCATGTTCGGCAGGAAGATCGCGGCGAAGTACTGGTCCTGTACGCCAGCCCAGCTCAGCGGTCCGCGCAGGGTATTGTCGCCGCTGACCTTCTTGGCCTCCAGGCGAGTGACCTTGCCCTCTGACTCGTACTCGACTCGGGCGGAGGCGTAGTTCGGACCGGTCACCTGATCGCCGAATGCCGCCGGCCATGCCGGGTAAGCTTCGACGACCTTGCCGTCGAGTGTGACAGCGATTTCTACATCGAGAACATAACTCTCGTTGAAGCGAAAGCTCTTGCGAACCGTGAGGCCGCCCTCGGAGTACTCATAGGTCAGATCACCAGGGGCGGTGATGGTGCCTTGCGCGCTGGGAACGTATAGCGCGGAATTCAATTGCTCGCGCAGCTTTTCGTCGTAGGTATAGAGGCTAAGGGGGAGACCGTATTGCGTAGCTGCCGAGTTGACCAGGTCCAGGGGCTGTCCCTTTTCGTCTTTGTACTTTTTCAGCACCCACGACTTGGCCTGCGCGCCTTTGTTGGTGAAGACAATGCGGTACAGATTGTTTTCCACCACGGTCTCGACTTCGCCGTTGGCGGCCTTATGCTCGGTGACGGTCGGTTTCGTCGCCGGCTCGACAGCGGCCGGTGATTTCTTCGGCCCCGTCGCGGAAGTCGCGGCTTTCTCAGTAGCGGGGGCCGTCTGGGTGGCGGCGGCCTGCTCGGGAGGTTTCGGCTGGGTCTTGGGCTGCTTCTTGAGGAGCAAGAATTGGCCGAGCAGGATCACGCCAAAGGTGATAACCAGAATCAGCGTCATCCGGCTCGATCCGCCGGGCTCCTGTTGTGGGTTGCGGTACTCGGGCAAGTTCGTCCGTTCTCTCAGCGGCGGGTCAAGGTGCGGCGCCTGGGTGAAAGCAGACCGCGGAAATCAAAACCACCTGCCCGCATTTATCTTTGTGCTTCGCCCGCGAGCGGGCAATGATCTTTGGCGCAGGCGCCTACATGCGACCTGCCGCGCCACCAAACACCCTCCGGAACCGGATCGTAGCCGGCACGCCCGAAGGGATGGCATCGTAACAGCCGCGCGCAAGCCAGTAGTACTCCGGCCAACGGCCCATGCCGCCCAATGGCTTCCATCGCATACTCGGAGCAGGTGGGAACAAAGCGGCAGGCGTTGGGCAGCACAGGCGATATCCATCGCTTGTAGCCGGACAATACCGATCGCAAAGCCCGCTTCACGGTTCCTGAACCTTTGCTGCGCGTGCCCGCTCTATGGCAAGTCGCAGACCACGCTCCACTTCGGCACGCAAGTCACCTAAGGGCAACTGCAAAACTGATTTCCGGGGATTGAACACCACGTCCACCGGACCGCCGTCAGGTGGCCACACCAAGCGCACCGCTTCGCGCATTCTGCGCCGGATTCGGTTCCGCTCGACGGAGCCGCCTATGATTTTTCCCACCGTGAAACCCACCCGCAGCGAGCCGGACCCACCCTGTTGATCGGCGCTGCGGCGCAGGAAGAACACTGTCATGTTCCCGGTAAACTGCCTGCGTCCCTGCTGATACACCTGTTGGAACTCAGCGTGACGTAACAGGCGCTTCGTTTTCGGGAATGTTCCGCCAGCCTCGGTCAAATCAACGTTCGCCGCCTGAAGATTGCCGGGAAATCCTCAGCGTATGCGACTCCAGATGTGCTGTCTTTCTACTGTGGCGCAGAGTCCGCACCCGGATTATTCGCGGTATCCGGCCTTCACCGCAATGCGTTTGCGTCCTTTAGCACGCCGGCGGGACAAGACCGCGCGACCGCTCTTGGTCTTCATACGGGAACGAAATCCGTGCGTCTTTGAGCGGTGACGACGGTTGGGTTGGAATGTGCGCTTCGGCATTCGTAACTGCGCTCCTCACTAGGGCAAAATGTCTCTAAGGGGCAAAGCAAGAGTATAACGGGGAGGGCGGGAAAGAGGCAACCAGGGGCTCCTGGCTGTAGATGCTCCAAGATAATGTCACCCCATAACTGCAACGAGACTTTGTCACCCTGTAAGGATGGTGGCGATGACTCAGAAAGAGTTTCAACGGGTGAAAGTGATTGAGAATGCAGCGGGCGGGAGGCTGAGCGTACGCGAAGCCTCCCGTCTGCTGCAATTGAGCGAGCGCCAGGTACAGCGGCTCAAACGGCGTTATCAGCCGGATGACATCGCCTGGGTGAAGCACGGCAATTGCGGACGCGCCATGCCCTGGGCCGTTTCTCTTCCCCAGAAGCAGTTGATCGTAAGCCTGGCCCGCGGCAAGTATCAGGGTTTCAATGATTCCCATCTCGCCGAAAAACTTCAGGCCGAGGAGAACCTCGCCCTCAGCCGCGAAACCGTGCGCCGCATCTTGCGGGCCGCCAAACTGCCCTCTCCGCAGAAGCGTCGGCCCGCCAAGTATCGCTCCCGCCGGCCGCCCCGCCCCTGCTTCGGCATGATGGCGCTCACCGATGCCAGCCGCCATCGCTGGCTCGAAGACCGCGGTCCCCAGCTCACCCTGATCGGCTTTCAGGATGACGCCACCAGCCAGATCCTGGCGGCTCACTTCCAACTGGAAGCCGAAAATACTCTCGGTTATCTCCGCGCCTTGCAGGCCATGATCACCACCCATGGCATCCCGCTCAGCCTCTACCGCGACCGCCACAGCATTTTCCAGCGTAACGATTCCCACTGGACCGTCGCCGAACAGCTCGCGGGAAAACAATCGCCCACCCAGCTGGGACGCGCCCTGGAAGCCCTCGGCATCGAGCAAATCCCCGCCTACTCGCCCCAGGCCAAGGGCCGCATCGAACGCGCTTGGCGCACCTGCCAGGACCGGCTGGTCAGCGAACTCCGCCTCGCCGGCGCCACCACCTTGGAGCAGGCCAATGCCGTGCTCCAGCGCTTCTGCGCCGACTATAACCAGCGCTTTGCCCGCCCCGCCGCCCAGCCAGCTGGCCAGTTTCGCCGCTTGCCCCGCGGCTTCGATCTCGCCCGCTGCGTGGCCCTGCGCTACGAACGCGTCGTCGCCGCCGACCATACCGTCACCTTAGGCGAGCACTCCATCGCCCTGCCGCCCTTGCCCCGCGCTCGCGGCTACGCCGGAGAAACCGTCGAACTCTCCCATCAACTGGACGGGACCCTGCGCGTCTATCGCGGTGACCGTCTGCTCTATGCCCAGCCTCTGCCTCTGGCCGAAGTCCCCGATCGCCGCCCTGCGCCCCGCACCACTGCGCAGAAAAGAAAAACCCCGATGCCCCGCATCTACAACCTCTCCGGCCGCCCTGCTTTAGCGGCCGTTACCTAAACCACAGGGGGTGACAAAGTCTGGTTGCAGTTGATACGACATTTTCTGGTTGCAACAACACCAGGGGC
>CAWAKG010000040.1:0-257603 GCA_963782505.1 uncultured Acidobacteriaceae bacterium
CGATCTCCGCTCCATAGCCCCAGCTCAGCATGTCCTCATGCGCGACGATGACGCGATGCGTCTTCGAAACAGACGTCGCAATGGCTTCCCAGTCGTAGGGGTTCAGGGTGCGCAGGTCGATCAGTTCTACGCTCACTTCCTGCTCACGCTCGATGCGTTGCGCGGCCTGCAAGGCGCGCGGCACAACCGCGCCATAGGTGATGACAGTGAGATCGTGCCCGGCACGATTTTTGCTTTGCCGAACGGAATGATATAGTCCGGGCCGGGATAGGGCGGCGCGGCCGAAGGTTTCGCGATAAAGGCGTTTGTGTTCAAGAAACAATACGGGATCGTCGCAGCGGATCGCAGTGCGCAGCAGGCCGGCGGCATCGAGCGCGTTCGATGGGAATACGACCCGCAACCCGGTTATATGAGTAAAGATGCTTTCGCCGCACTGCGAATGGTAGATGGCGCCACCGGTCAGGTATCCGCCAATGGCTACGCGCACCACCGCCGGGCACGAGAAAGTATTGTTCGAGCGCCAGCGAATCAGCGGCATCTCGTTGTGGAGCTGATGGTATGCGGGCCAGATGTAGTCGGGAATTGAATCTCGACCACCGGCTTCAATCCGCGTGTCGCCATGCCGACGGCGCGGCCCACAATGTTGGCCTCTGCCAGCGGCGAGTTGAAGACGCGCTCGCTGCCGTACTCAGCTTGCAGGCCGGCCGTAAGCTTGAAGACCCCACCTTTGCCCTTGACCAGGTGTTCCTTCAGATATTCTTCGCGGCTGCAATCGGCGACGTCCTCGCCAAACATGACGATGCGCTCGTCGCGCTTCATCTCGTCTCGCAGACAAGCGTTGATCAGATCGGCCATGGTACGGTCGCCGCTGGAAGCGGACACGGTCTTGTCCTGCGTCGGAGCGGGATGCACCGCTTCGGTATGAAACGACGGCGAGGTCGGATCAAGGTCCGGCGAGTAGACAAAATCCTTGTAGGAGTCCTTCGCCGGCAGGGCCGCGGCTACTGCGCGATCGGAGGCGTCCTGCACCTCGGCGTTCACGTCCTTCTCGAGCTGATCGACTCCCTTTTTGTCGAGAACGCCGTCGCGAACCAGGAAAAGCTGGAAGCGATTGATAGATCGCGCTCGACTTCCGAATTGCGCTCCGACTCGGGCCGGTAGAGCTTCTCGTCATCCGACAGCGAGTGCGAATAGGGGCGCACAACATGTCCATGCACAAACGCAGGGCCGCTGCCGCTGCGAATGTAGTCAATGGCCTTCTTCAGAGCGGCATAGCTCGCCAGAGGATCGGTCCCGTCCACTTCGTCGAAATGGAAGTTAGGGAAGCCTTGCCCAGTCAACTGATATTTCCGCCGCTGGTTCCCACTTCCACCGGAACCGAAATCGCATACTCGTTGTCTTCGATCAGGTACAGGACGGGCAGCCTGAGATTCGACGCCGTGTTCAGCGACTCCCAGAATTCTCCCTGGCTGGTGGTGCCGTCGCCGCAGGAAACATAAACAACCTCGTCGCCGTTAAAGGTCACGTCTTTGAATTGGCGGTAATCGCCTGCGACTTTTTGCGCCGCTTCAGGATGTGGCTGAAGTAGCGGCCTGCCTCAGCGCAGCCTACCGCCTGCAAGAACTGAGTGCCGGTCGGCGACAACTGCGTGACGATGTTCAGCCGCTGCTGCCCCAGTGCGACGGCATCTGGCGCCCGCCGGACGCGGGATCATCGGCCGCGCCTACGGCTTCGAGCAACTGCCCGTAGGGAGTCATGCCCAGCGCGAGGCAGAGCGCGCGGTCGCGATAGTACGGGTAGAACCAGTCGTAAGCCGGACGCAGCAATATGCCGGCGGCAACCAGCAGCGCCTCATGTCCGGCGCCGGAAGTGAGAAGATTCTGCTGCCGCTCGAGCAGGATCTCGCGATAGTCGAGGCGGCGCCAAAGGTAGATCGGCGGTAGATCACGAATCAGCTGACGCGAGTGAGTCCTTCGTACTTCTTTATTCGGCGAGATGGCTGGGCGATCTAATATGGGTTCTGCCTTCGTAGTTGCCATCCAAATCCTCGGGAAGAAGCGCAAGCGGAGCGGCTCAGACGTTAATCCTTTTATTGTAATGCCTCCCGGAATCCGATCGAACCACAGAGACACACGGAGGTACGGAGAAACGCCGCTCCTGGCTTTTCGCCAATCACACTCTTCGGTTTCCTCCCGGCTTTGTGCCTCGTAACGGCACGCGATACCACAGAGGCACCGAGGGACAGAGAAAATCACGATCCGTTGTTTTTGCGCGTGTCCCGACAACCTGAGCTGAACTCTGGCGAACAGCCAAGAGCGAAGGGCAAAAAGCGGATTTCCTCCGTTGTGACGGCTTTTCTATACTGGACTCTAATGATCCGCACATTTCGCACGATACCGCTGGAAAGGTCAGGCTCGTCATATTTGATCTTGATGGCACGCTGATCGATTCGGAGTACGATTGGCGGCCTCGGTGAACGCGATGTTGCGGCAGTACGGGCGCAATGAGCTGCCGCTTGAGGTAATCAAGACCTATATCGGCGATGGTGCTCCTATGCTGGTGCGCCGGGCCCTCGGCGACCCCAAGGATGAGTCTTTCCTGCAGGAGGCGCTGCTCTTCTTTCTCAGCTACTACCGCGAGCACAAGCTCGACAGCACCTACGCGTACGAAGGCATTGCCCCGTCGCTCGAACAGATCTCAACGTTCAACGCGGCCGGACGCAAGCTGGCGGTTCTCACCAACAAACCGGTTCGGCCGGCGCGCGACATCCTCGCGGGTCTTGGCCTCGCCGGGCGCTTTTTCCAGATCTATGGTGGAAACAGTTTCGAAACCAAGAAACCAGATCCGCTGGGAGCACGAACCATCATGCAGGAGGCCGGCGCCTTCCGGAAGAAAGCGTGATGGTCGGCGACTCCGAGGTTGATATCCTGACCGCGCGCAATGCCGGCATGTGGAGCATCGGCGTGAACTACGGTTTCGCACCTCACAGTCTGGAGCGCGTGCATCCCGACATACTCGTAGATACGCCGGCGGAGCTGGGCCGCGCGCTCACCGAAGCCGGAGTTCCCGAGGACGCCGAAGAGGTGGAGTGGAACTAGGCTGAGCGGTCCCGCTTCGGCCCCCGACGCTGCCATCGCTCACAGATTTTTGCTCCAGCAACCCAGTCATCCAGTCTTGCGGTTCTTGCCTTCGCAAACCCTGAAATATCCACCCAAAGTGCGTTTTTCTTGCGAAAGGTGCCCTGCCGCTGCACCCACGCAGATGAGGTCTATAACCTACAGTAATGAATAGTTAATAATTAATGAATTAAAGTAATGAATAATTCTGCGCATTTAAGGTTCTTTTCTGCCGGGAAACTCTCGATTTTCAGCGGCACCCCGCCCCACAGATGCCGCGTTCCAGGAGCTGGAATGGGTTGGAAAATGGGCGCGCATGGCGCCGAACCAGAGGTCATTTGCTTCGCCGCTGCTCGACCATCGTCTCCAGCTCTTCCGGCGTTCTGGGCCAGTCGTCGCGCAAAAGGCGTGACAAGGCCCGATCGGCGAGCAGCTTGCCTCCGGTCTGACAATGTGGGCAGTAGTTGGCTTCGTTCCCCGCGTAGCGAATTCGCTGGATCGCTTTGCCGCACGCGGGCACGGTTGCTTGTATTTGCCGTGCACGGCCATTTCTTTTGAAACGCGGTCACCTTTTCAGGAAATGCTTCTCCTGCTTCGTTGCGCAACTGTGCAACCCATTTCGTCAACGTACTGCGGGCGGCCTCATAAAGCCGGTTGACCTCGTCGTCCTTGAGCTTTTGCGTCAACTGCATCGGAGAGAGCTGCGCTTTCCACAGGATCTCGTCGGAGTAGGCATTGCCGATTCCGCTGAACAGCCGCGGGTCGGTGAGCGCGCGCTTCAATGTATGGTTCGCGGGGTTCAGTACCGCCGCGAACTGTTCGGCGCTCGCCTCCAGCACTTCCAGCCCGCCGGGATCGAGCGCGCGCAGATTCTCCTCGCCGGCGACAACGTGCAGCGACGCGCGTTTCTGCGAGCCCGCTTCGGTCCAGAGCAGTGTTCCGTTCGGAAAGTCGAAAGCTGCCAGGCCACGTGGCCGCGCCAGCTTTACGCCGCGTTCTTTCCAGTGCAGGCGCCCGGCGATCATCAGGTGCATCACCAGCCAGAGATCTCCTTCCAGGCCGATACAGATTCGCTTTCCCATACGTCGCAATTGCGTGACAGTCTTTCCTTCGGCAGCCTTAACGGCGGTACGGCTGTCCGCAGCAGAAAAGGGCTGACGATACGAATCTGTTCAAGCTTCTGCCCGAGGATGCGCTTTTCCAGCGCTTCGATATAGGCAACGATGTCGGGCAGTTCAGGCATAAGAGCGGGCGTGTCAGCTTAGCTTCTTGCGCAGGTCTTCGATGTAGCGATCTGTCATCCCCGCAATGTAGTCGCAGACGACGCGCGCCAGCTTCTCCTGCTCCGCCTTCTCGCGGTAGCTAGGAGGCAGTAGCTCAGGCCGCGTGACCAGCGCCGTAAACACTTCGGTTACCACTTGCTCCGCTCGCTTCTTCTCCGGCTGAAGCGCCTTTGCGTTGTACAGCGCGCGTACAGGAACTCCTTCGCCTCGCGGCGCTCCTCGTCAACTTCCGGGCTGAAGGCAGCCAGGCGCTGCGGATACCGCCGAACGTCGTTGACTGCCTGGACGCCGGCATTGGCGACGCGCATCCGGGTGTTCTCGATCAGATCGGTCACGAACCGATTGAGCGTGCGCTTCAGCGCTTCGTTGAATTGCAGCTTCTCGGGAGCGTCAGGATACTCGGCCTCTACCTGACGATAGAATTTGTCGAACACACGAACCCGCTCGCGAATCTGCGGCACCGACAGAAGCTTTGCCTCATAGCCGTCGTCGAGATCTGCGGTGTCATAGGCGATCTCGTCGGTCAGGTCGATGAGCTGCGCCTCCAGCGGCGGCGCTGATCAAGGAGATATTCTGCCAGCTCGGGATGCTCGCTTTTCAAGTAATCATGGGAATGCTTGATGATGCCCTCGCGCACCTCGAAGGTCAGATTCAACCCGCGAAAAGCTGGCATAACGAACCTCAAAATCCTCGACGATTCGCAATGCCTGAAGGTTGTGGTCGAAGAACTCGCCATGCTGTCGCATGAGCGCGTCCAGCGTATGTTCCCCCGCGTGTCCGAATGGCGGATGTCCGATGTCATGCACCAGGGCCAGCGCCTCGGCAAGGTCCACGTTGAGCTCGAGCGCAGCGGCGATGGTACGTGAAATCTGCGCTACCTCGATGGTGTGCGTCAGCCGGGTACGGAAGTGGTCGGAATAACGGCGGGTGAAGACCTGCGTCTTGTTTTCCAGCCGCCGGAAGGCGCGGGTGTGAATCACGCGGTCGCGGTCGCGCTGAAACGGATTGCGGTAGGGATGGGGAGCTTCCGGATAGCGGCGTCCACGCGAATCCTCGACGCGAACGGCGTAGTCGGCGAGCATGGGTTGAGTTTAGTGCAACCGGCGGAGTCGAGAGAATTAGTTGACGGAGCGGGAGGATTTGGACCCACAAGCTGTCAACCGATATATGTCTTGCATGTATTGTGCAAATCATTCTCGCCGAATGTCTTGGCCTGACGGCGTCAGTTGAAGCAGTCGATGCACGGTCCAAAATGACTGCAAGTTGTAGGGTGGGGTCGCCCAGTGATTACATCAAATTTAGCAGCCGCAATTTCGGCGGCGATTTTTACGCCTGGCTTCTCCAATAGGAATTCGCTCCTCTGCGGCGCCAAGGAGGGCCTCCAAGCCAATTGCAAAACGGTGCCGTCCGGGGAGCGCCCGTTTCCTACCGAACACCTCGGCCAGTTGGGGAAAAGCGCCTGACGCGAGTTGCTTCTTCGCAAAGCCAATATCAACATTGTGGTCGCCTGCAGTTTCGCGGAGTGCGTAACCGAAAACGAAATCATCGACCAATGCCAACAGTGTGAGTTTTTCTTCGACGGACATGTTCGTCCCGGAAAGCGCCTGAAGGCATTGCTCCATATGACGCATTGCATTCACGCCAGGCGGTGCGGATTGCATCGAGGAAAGCGCCCAAGGGTGGCGTAGGAACACGTCACGCGTGTGCATCGCAATCATAGTCAGCGCTTCGCGCCAGTTCTTCGGCAGAGTGGAAACCACCACCTTGGCCATGAGTGCGTCGTCCATAGCGGCTATCAGCTCCGCCTTGGTTTTCACGTAGTAGTAAAGGGTCATTGTTCCCAAACCGAGTTCCTGTGCCACTCGTCGCATGGATACAGCCGCAAATCCTTCGGAATCAGCGATCGCAAGGGCTGCCGAGGCGATTATTTCGCGGTCCAAATGCCGGGTACTTGACATTCGTACACTGTACCATTAATCTATTCGTACGATGTACGACACGGAGATTATCGTTATTGGCGCCGGTCCCACCGGCCTGACATTGGCGATCGAACTGGCGCGTCGATCGATTGATTTTCGCCTTCTCGACGCGGCGAAAATTCCCTTTGCGGGCTCCCGCGGAAAAGGGATCCAGCCGCGGACGCTTGAGGTCTTTCACGATTTGGGGGTTATTCAAAGCATTGTGAGCGCAGGAATGCCCTACCCGCACATGCGCGTGCATCTGGGACCATTGTCATTCGGGCTCGGCCCGATGGGAGGCCGACGTAAAGCAACCGAAAGCACGCCCTATCCCAATCTTTGGCTGGTTCCGCAGCATCGCACGGAGGCTATTCTGCGGGAAAGATTGGCGGGGCTGGGCGGACGAGTCGAATTCGGAACGGTTTTCGAGTCGCTGTTTCAGGAAGAGCATGCAGTCACTGTTCGTCTTTCAACTGGCGAGTCGCTAAAAGCGAAATATCTGGTCGGCTGCGATGGCGGTCACAGTGCGGTGAGAAAAGCCGTGGGGCTGGCTCTTGACGGAAACGCACTTTCGGACCAGCTTTCCTTTGTCGCAGACGTGGAGATTCCGGAGCTTGACCACGGCGTGTGGCATGTATGGCCGCTAGCGAAGGGAGGCCCTATCGCCCTTTGTCCCCTACCGGAGGAGTCGCTTTTTCAAATGACGTCGCCGCGTGCACCAATGAACAGCGTTGAGGAGGCGGTTGAGAGGGTCACCAAGCACAAGGTTCTGCGCGTCCATTGGAGCTCAAGCTACCGGCCGGCCAGCCGAATGGTCGGTCGTTACAGGGCGGACAGAATCTTCCTGGCTGGGGATGCCGCGCACCTTCATCCTCCCACCGGTGGTCAAGGCCTTAATACCGGGGTTCAGGATGCATATAATCTCGGGTGGAAACTTGCAGCCGTCCTTCGCGGCGGTGCGGAGTCCCTGCTTGATACCTATGAGGAGGAACGCTTGCCCGTGGCGGCGGCCGTACTCGGGCTGAGCAGCCGCTTGTACAAGACGCGTTCGCTCAAACGAGGTGAGGCAACGAACCAACTCGCCCTTCACTATCGTGCGAGCAGCCTGTCTTCCGGCGCGCCAATGGGACAGTTGCAGCCGGGTGATCGGATGCCGAACGTGCAACTTGAAGATGGGACCAAGCTGTTCGATAAGATGCAGGGAACGCATGCCACAGAGGTCATCACGGCAACCGGGATGCGAATCCTGGTTCGACCCGATGGCTATATTGCCTCAATTGGAAGACAACCGACCGAGAGGTATGCGGGGGAACAGACATCGTCGGTATTGTGGCCGGCAGACGGTGAATGCGAGCTTGCGCTCGCCCCGAAATGAGAGTGACTCATGCATACCGGCGATGCCCATTCCGGTAGCTAACTAAGGCAGGTCTCTGAATGCAACATCGCCACTTTATTTGTCGAACCGAGGATTTGTACCCTGAAGTAGGCTTGTGGGACATTATCGGTGATGCTGGAGGTTACGATAAGGGACGCAATCCTACGCTTCACCCGATGAGGAACATGTCTGCTGCCAGGCATTCGCCAGGGGCCTGGCTACCAGCCTCTATTTCTCCATCGTACGGCTAGGTAGAGAGAGTTGGCTTTGCAATGCTGAAGGGGCGCACTGCTCCAGGCTTCTAGTGCTTGATGAACCACATCACCCACGAGGCGACAATTACGCCTGCGACAAACAGCGAAAAGCAATAGGCGCCATAGCGCAGCATGTCGCGGGTGTTGTTGCGTTGGGTGATCCCAAACACAGTCGACGCGCAGAGGGCAAACAGCAGGGCGGCGCTGAACTGACTAAGCGAGAAGGTCATTGTTTCTTGCCAATAGCGATGTGATAAGCGTCAACCACCGCGATTACATTCAGCAATCCAGCGACGACAATGTACTTGGTCCCGTAGTCGGCAACGGCGCGTTGGATGTTGCCGGCGCCCCAATCCATGGCGCGGGCCAGGAAGTAGAGCAGTCCCGCGCCGATGTCTCCGACGAAGCCGAGGATGTCGAGCAGGTCGCCGGTGTTGAAGGAATACACCTTGCCCTGCATACCCAGCCCGGCGAAGAACATGACGAACACCGCCAGCATGAGAAGCACGCCACGGATGTAGCGCTTCTGCAGGATGTGTCCCAGGCCGGGCACCAGCCAGGCTGAGAGTGTGACGAGGTAGACCATCGTGCTTGCTTCAGCAGCCTTCGCCGGAGCGGCAGTTGTGTTTCGCGCGTTCGCCATTAAATCTGTACCAGTTCTTCCTGAATCCGCCCGGTGACTTCGGCCTTGCCCTTGCGCGTGATCATGTTGATCTCGCTGCGCACTCCGAACTCAGGAAGGTAAATGCCCGGTTCCACCGAAAAGCAGGTATTGGGCAGAATCTCGCGGTCGTCCTTGGTTTCCAGATTATCAAGATTTGCGCCGTTAGCGTGAATGTCGCGCCCGATGGAGTGCCCGGTGCGATGGATGAAGTACTGCCCGTAGCCCTTGCCGGTGATGAATTCGCGGACCGCCTTGTCGACTTCCCATCCATGAATCGTGCTGCCGGCGTCAAAAGCCTGCTTCACGGTGTTTATTCCCACATCGCGAGCGTCGCGCACGATGTCGAATATCTCGCGCTGCTTGTCGCTCGGCGTGCCGATCGCGCCCGTCCATGTGATGTCGTAATAAACGGAGTTGGGGTCGTTCAGCTTCGCCCAGATATCGAGCAGCACAAAGTCGCCTTGCTTAATAGGCGAAGACTTCTCGGCGCTGGGTTCGTAGTGCGGGTCGCCGCTGTGCGGGCCGACGCTGACGTTCGGCGGGTCGCAGGTCTCGAGATTCTCGCGCGCAAAGGCCTCGAGAATCCATTTCTGGATCTCGTACTCGTTCGTACCGCCGTTGCGGACGCGACGGCCAATCTCCTGAAACGCGGCGGGGACAATCTTGTCGATGGCATCGCGCGCTTTGAAGTGCGACGCGATTTGCTCCTGGGTGAGGACGGCTTCAAACTGTGCCACCAGGTTGGCCGAGCTGACGACTTCCTTGCCGAAGCTGCGAATGAGTTCGAGCATGCCGCCGTCGACCAGCGAGATGTAGGGAATCTGGTTATTAGGCGAGTACTGCATCACGAAGCTGCGATAGGGCTTCAGCATCGATTCCAGGTTCTGCCAAAGCTCCTCCCACGCGGAGTACTCGAGCTTGCTGCCGGGAAGCGAGTCGAGATGATGGCTCTCAATGCGGTGCACCAGCTTGACAGGGTCGCCCTGCGCCGGAACCAGATAGAACCAGCGGCGCGTCACCATCATGGTTTCAGACAAGCCGAGAATGTGATAGGCGATGGGATCACGATGATGATGATCGTAAAAGAGCCAGGCCTGCTGCTTGCGGTCGCGGAGGGCGGCTTGAATTTCCGGGAGATTCATGCAGGGAACATTGTAAATGAGGAGTTGGCCGAACAGCACTGGCGACTCAGTCGATATTTCGTCGTAATCTATTTGTTGATAAGTGTAACGCTACAGGCTACAATCAGGAAAGTGAAGATTCGAAACTTCACCCACAAGGGCCTCAAGCGGCTCTACGAAGAAGACAGCATCAAAGGGGTTCCGCCCGATAGCGCAGAAAAGCTGCGGAAGATGCTGGCTTACCTCGACAGCATGGATGACCCGGAAGAATTGCGTTTCCTTCCCGCTTGGAAGGTACATACGCTGACCGGCGACCGCAAGGGCACATGGAGCCTCGCGGTGACTCGCAACCGGCGGCTGACATTTCGCATCGACGATGCCGAGCGCGAGATTCGAGACTTGAACCTGGAGGATTACCACTAGGAAATATGGAGCAATCGCCATGCCGATGAAGAACCCACCCCATCCCGGAGATTTCATTCGAACGGAGATCATCGTTCCAGCCGGCCTTTCCGTTACCGACGCGGCGATTGCGCTT
The DNA here is from genome assembly GCA_963782505.1 of uncultured Acidobacteriaceae bacterium. Classification (GTDB taxonomy): domain Bacteria; phylum Acidobacteriota; class Terriglobia; order Terriglobales; family Acidobacteriaceae; genus CAVVDY01. Next base: position 10,310 of record CAWAKG010000040.1, read on the forward strand.
CAGGTGTCACGACCGGCATTGTCGAATTTGCTGAACGGCAAGGCAGCTCTCTCCGCAGACATGGCGTTGCGGATCGAAAAGGCCTTCGGCGTAAGGATGGACACATTGATGCGGATGCAGTCCTCATACGACATTGCCCAGGCGCGCAAGCGGGAGAAAACAATTCATGTCCGCCGGATTGGGCAGGTAGCGTAAGCGCCGAAGGGAAAGCGTAAGGACGCTGCGCCTGGATAGCCGTTGGGGGGAGATTCGCTAACTCCGCGCCCGCTGCGTCTTCGCCTTTCCCAGCACCTTCTCCCGTGTCTCCGCCGGCAACGTTTCGCACGCGGTGCGCAAAACCAGTCTTGGCGTTCGCTCTCGAACCGTCATCAAGTAGCGAACCGTCTCATCCCGATTTGCCTTTGCCGCCTCCCGCAGCAGCCAACCCACGCCTTTCTGCACCATGTCGTCGTCGCTAGACAAAAGAAGGTCCGTCACCTTTTGAATATGATCGAAGTTCTTATGCTGGCGGGTGCTGTGGATCAGGCTGACCGCGGCCGCTCGCCGATGCCAGGTGCTGCGCTTCTTGGCCCAGCGCGAGGACCGCTGTAGATACCTCTCGTCTGCGGCGATCATCGGCCCGATCAGATAGTAGATCAGCGCGTCGTGGTCGGCCCAGGTGCTGACGCGGTCCAGCCAGCTTTCGAAGAGCTTGAATTCGTCAGGGCCGAACTGGCCGGTCATTTCCTCCAGCAACATTACCGCGAAGACCTTTTCTTCCAGCACCTCACCGCGAAAGAGCTGGTCGGCCACCTGCAGCAGAAACGGCAAACCATTCTCCGCCGCTATCGCGCGACGAAAACGCTTTGCCACTTTGCGCAGCTCCGCGGTGTACCAGCCTCGCGACTTAACTTCGTGCTTGAAGAAGTGCTGGACCTCCGCGGTGTGTGGGGCGGAGCCGCCGTCTTTCAGGACTCGGCGAATGTGTGCGGCAATGTAAGCTGGCGTCTTCGCGCTCATTACGAGGTCGTCCCCGCTTCGGCCGATCCGGCTTCGGCTACTGGCTTCGGCAGCAAGAAGCGGTCATAAATCCACAACAGGAGCGTCGTTGCCACGCCGACGCCGACGATCACCCACCACATCATCCACGGCCGGTGTTGCACCTCGCCGAAGTGGTGGATGAGATAGCCGCCGAGATAGCCTCCCACGATGGAGCCGATGCCGATGGGCAAGAAAGCAAATCCCATGTAGGTGCCCTGCTGACCGGAGGGAGCAAGCCGGGAGATGTACTCGTAGTAACGAGGCGACTGCGTGAGCTCACCGAACGCGACCACGACGAGCGTCAGAATGGCTCCGATCACAGTTGGGTATATGAGCAGGATGATCCACGCCAGTGAGCTGATCAGCGTTCCCGCGGTGATCGCGGTGAAGGCGCGCACCTTTTGTGTCAGCATGCTTACCATGACGGTGAACGCTATCACCACCAGCGAGTCCGTAGCCAGCATCAGTTCGGTGTTAGCTTTTGGATCGATATAGGCATGCACGTAGATGGGCAGAGTAATGAACTCCTGCCAAAAGACGATGAAGTACCCGGAAAAAATCAACAGGAAAAGCATGAACCGCGGGTTGGTCACCACCGTCCAGAAATTGCGAGCGGACTCGCTGAGCGTCGTAGCTTGAATTTCGCCGGTCTGGCGAGGCTCACGAAAGAACAGCAGCACGCCGATGAACATCAGGAAAACGCTGAGTGCGGCGACGCGAAAGACGTTCTCAACGCTGAAGTGGCTGTGCACATAAGAAGCAACTATTGGACCGGCAGCGCCGCCAATGTTCACCAGGGTGTAGTAGATGGAGTAGCCGATGGAGCGGACCTTTTCGTTGGACGCGCGCGCGGTGGTTCCCACCACGCTGGGCTTTACCAAGGCAATTCCAAATGCGGGAAGGGCAAGCACCACCGTCACTAATAGAACCAGAGGCACGGCGTCGCGCACCGGCGCCAGCCAGGGGGCGGCGATCGATCCGAGCAGAAAGTAGGCGCAACTCAGGATGAAGTACGCCAGCGACAACGCGCGGCGGAAACCCATGCGGTCGGCAAGGGTTCCGCCGAAGATGGCCAGGAACCAAACCAGTCCGCCGAAAAAACCGGCGAGTGCTCCGACCCGCTCGGTGGGAAACTTCAGCGCCTCGTGCAGATAGCGCGCGAGCGAGGCGAAGGCCGCGTAGTAGGAAAGCCGCTCGAACAGTTCGCTGATGTTGGCGACCCAGAAGGGCCGCTCGAAGCCGGTGCGAATGTCGCGCCAACGCTCGGCAACGCTCAAATGTGTTCTCCCTCTGAGAGCGCGGACGTGGAAGTCCGCGTCAGGGCCCGACTTCAACAGGTTGCCAAAAAACTCTTACCGGGGAGGACTCGCGTCAGGGCACGACCTAGGTCGTGCCTGTAAGCCGTCTATTGAGTGTCCCGAGCGGACTTCAGTCCGCGACACATGTGCGATTGCGAGTTTTTCAGCAACCTGTTCCAGTCGTGCCGATAAGCTCTCTCCTCTTTTGATTCCCGCGGCTGCAGCCGCCGTACCGTCCTTCGACGGCCAAAGCCGTCTCGGAACGATAATAAAAAGCGTCTTTCGGCACGACTGAAGTCGTGCCCTGACGCGGGGCTCCGCTGAATGGAGAGTCATCCCACATCCACCTAAGCCCTGCTCGCAAGCGCTTCGCGCAGTCTCGTCTCCACCTCAGCGGCCGAGAGCCCGCTCACGCGAATCAGCTTGTTGCGGCTGGTTTCTCCGGCGGCAATGGTAATTGACGAGCGCGAAACATTCAAAAGCTCGACGAAGAAAGCGACGCACGCCTCGTTAGCGCGGCCTTCAAGAGGAGGCGCCGTGAGGGCGACCTTCAAGGCATCGCCGATCTCGCCGGTGATGGCATTTTTCTTCGCGCGCGGATGAACTCTGATCTGAAAGGTCGCGCCGGAAGGCGTGTCGCGGATGGGAATCACGGCTTGGCTCGCTCGCCCTTGGTTCTCAAACCAAAGATCGCCGTGCCGATGCGCACGCAGGTTGAGCCTTCTTCGATGGCGACTTGAAAGTCGTGCGACATGCCCATGGATAGTTCGTCGAGGCTGACACCGGGAAGGTTCCGCGCGGCAAGCTTGTCGCGCAACTCGCGCAGCTTGCGGAAGTACGGCCGTGCACCTTCCGAGTTTTCGGTGTAAGGAGGGACGGTCATCAGCCCGCGTATGCGCAGGTGCGGCCACTCGGGCGCTTTGAGCAGAATTTCTTCCAACTCGGGCGAGTCCGGCGCGACCCCTGTTTTCGCCTGCTCGCCGCCGATATTGATCTCGATGAGCGCGGGAAGCGTCTTGCCGAGCGCTTCGGCCGCGGCGTTTAGTCTCGATGCCAGCTTGGCTGAATCAAGCGAATCGACCGCATGAAACAGCTCGACCGCTTTGGCCGCCTTGTTGGATTGCAAATGGCCGATCATGTGAAACTCGGCGTCTTGCAGTCTACTCAGTTGGCCGGCTTTCTCGGCAAACTCCTGAACTTTGTTCTCGCCGAACAGCCGCTGGCCCGCGGCGTAGGCTTCGACGATCGCCTCAGGCGGGAAGGTCTTGCAGACGGCCATGAGGGCGATTTGATCGGGGTTGCGGTTGGCGCGGGCGACAGCTCTATGGATGCGATTCTGGACTGACTGGAGATTCGCCGCGATGTTCACGGAAGTTGTGTGATTAGCGCCCCCTAATCTGCCGTCGTGGCGGTGCAGCCTGGATTCCGAGGCGCCATCGTAGGGATCAGCTCGCTGCTTGAAGCACAGCTTTTCCTATGGATTTCGGCAGATCGACAGCAAGGAAATAGTCATCGGGATAGAGGTAATCCTCGCCAGATTCATCGATGACACGAATTTGGTGATGCTCGGCCGCTTTCGGATCGGCAACGACCTGGTAGAGCTTCCGCAATTCCAGCGACGCAGGGTAGTCTTGGTTCTTCACGCATACGACAAAGCGTGGTTCAGTCTCGTTCATGCTTCCCAATCCAAAATCCTCTTAATCTTGTGTTCCTTGGCGCCGAGCCCATGAGCGTCATACCAGTGAATTTCAGCCCGGCAGATCGTGCCATCGCCAAGCCGAATCCGCGCAATGCCCTTGCGCTTTCGCCAACGTCCGGTTCCGTAGGCCTTTTGCAGACGCCGCAACTCCCGGATGCCCCTGCCGGTTGCGATTGTCTCAATCCCGGTAATCTCGCCGATGATTGTGAAGTGCATCAAGCGGAGGCTGACGTCTGATCGCTCCGATTCTACTCCTCAACGCACTGCAGCTTGAGGTTTGATTTTGTTCAAGGGAGCGCCCGCCGCCACGCGAAGGTCGTGGTCGGTCCGAAGCTTCATCCAGAACCGCGGCGTCATGCCAAAGTACTTGCCGAGCCGCAATGCAACGTCGGCGCTAATGGCTCGCTGCGCACGCACGATCTGGTAAATGCCACGAAAGTGCAGGGACCTGGCGAGCCGATAAGCATTCCCTTACCGGGCGTGTATCTGCTCCTCAATCCTTCCCTTCGACTACCCTGATGCTCAGCTCCTTCAGCTGCTTGTCGCTGACGGGCGTGGGCGCGTCCATCATCAGGTCGATGGCCTTTGCTGTCTTGGGGAAGGGGATGACTTCGCGCAGGCTGTCGGCGCCGGCGAGGATCATCACGATGCGGTCGAGGCCAAGCGCGATGCCTCCGTGCGGAGGCGTGCCGTATTGCAGCGCTTCGAGGAAGAAGCCGAAGCGCGCCTGCTGCTCTTCCTTCGACATGCCCAGCGCCTTGAAGATGATGCTCTGAATGTCCTGGCGGTGAATACGAATCGAGCCGGAGCCCAGCTCGGTGCCGTTGAGCACGATGTCGTAGGCCAGCGCGCGCACTGCACCGGGATCGCTCTCCAGTATGCCCATGTCGTTCTCGTGCGGCGAGGTGAAGGGATGATGCGCGGCATTCCAGCGGCCCTCTTCTTCGTCCCACTCGAACATGGGGAAGTCGGTGACCCACAGGAAGCGAAAGTCGCGCTTGTTGAAGGCGCCGTGGCGCTCGGCATACTTTTGCCCGAGCACGAGCCGTAGCTGCCCCGCAGCGCCGTAAACGTCGTACGCCTGCTGGCGCGTCTTGGCAGCGCTGGCGGCTTCGGCCCGCTTGGAGCCGGCGACGACCACCAGCAGGTCGTCTGCTTCCGGCTTCGCCAGCGCGCGAATCTTGGCGACCGTCTCCGGATACGACTTTTCCAGCCGCCTGATGTCTTCAAACAGCTTGGCCACTTTACGGTCTGCGAAGAGCGGCTTGAGGTCGTCGCGTTCCTTGCGCGAGAGCTCGCCGACCTTTGGAATGACGATCGCGACGATCGGCAGCTCGGGATCGATGTTCAGCGTGGCAAGCTGCTCGGGAGTGAATGCCTCGCGCACGTCGACAATCGCGGGCAGCCGCATATCGGGCTTGTCGATGCCGTACTTGCGGATGGCCTCGTCGTAGCTCATGCGCGGGAACGGCGTTTCGAGATCGACGCCGACGGTCTTCCACGCCTCCGTTAAGAAACCTTCTACTACGGCGAACACCATCTCGGGCCGCGCGAAGCTGATCTCCAGATCGATCTGCGTGAACTCGGGCTGGCGGTCGGCGCGCAGGTCTTCGTCGCGGAAGCAGCGCACGATCTGGAAGTACTTGTCGAAGCCCGAGATCATCAGGATTTGCTTGAACAGCTGCGGCGATTGCGGAAGGGCGTAGAACTCGCCGGGATGCACGCGGCTGGGCACAAGATAGTCGCGTGCGCCTTCGGGTGTGGAGCGGGTCATGAAGGGCGTCTCGATTTCATAGAAGCCCAGCGAGTTGAGGTAGTCGCGAATCGCGATCGACACCTTGTGGCGGAGCTGGATGTTGTACTGCATCTCCGGCCGGCGCAGGTCGAGGTAGCGATACTTCAGGCGAACTTCTTCGTTGGCGATGTCCGACTCAGACGGAGAAAACGGCAGCGGCTTGCAGTCGTTCAGGATGCGCAGCTCGTCAGCGACGACTTCAACTTCTCCGGTCGGGATGTTCTTGTTGATGGTGCCGGCGTCGCGCAGCTTCACGTGGCCCACGACGGCGATGACAAACTCTGAGCGCAGGGTTTCGGCCTTCTTGTGAAGCTCGGCGCCAGCATCGGCGGTAACCACTACCTGAGTGATGCCACTGCGGTCGCGCAGGTCGAGGAAGATGAGGTTGCCGAGGTCGCGACGGCGATTGACCCAGCCCATGAGCACAACATTCGAACCGGCATCGGAGGCGCGCAGCGCTCCGCACATATGGGTACGTTTCAGGTCACCAACGAAATCGAGCATGAATGTCCTTAAGAAATAAGGCGAAAAGTCGATTCTAAATGAAGGAGAAGCCAGAGGCAGCGCATGGCGCCTGCATGCAGCGGGGATGTTTGGCGGGCAGTTCAGATCTCCTGAGCCCGCAGGGCGTGCCATGACAGCCCAGCGTGTAGCGAAGCGGAACGCTGGGTAGGCAGCGGAATTCACCGCAGTCCCCCGGGGACGTCACAACACCGTTGTGCTGCCGGTCACCGATAATTCCTCCAAGAGGCTTTACGATCCGAAAATGCCGCACACCCTGTCGCGCAACTTGGTCCACTGCGTTTTCAGCACGAACGGCCGCATCGCACTGATGAATGAACCCGAAGCACTCTGGAGACGCCTCGGCGTAATCGCGCGCGCCAAGAACATTGCTCTTGTCACTGCAGGCGGGACGGCAAACCACGTGCATTTGCTGATTGTACTTTCGCCGGTCATGACGCTGGCCAATGTGATTCAGAACTTGAAAGCACACTCCTCGCGGTGGATGAAGGAAGAAGCACCGAAGTCTGCATGGCAGGAAGGCTATGGCGCGTTTGGGGTGAGTGAGTCCCAGAGAGAAGTGGTCGTGCATTACATCTCAACGCAAGCGGAACATCACAAGAAGTGGACGTACGAGCAGGAGTTTGTCACCCTCGTGCGCAGAGCGGGAATTGAGTATGACCCGCAATATTTGTTCGGTTAGGGTGCCCGAGGCACTAAGGCCTTCTTTACCGTTACCCAGCGTTCCGCTCGGCTCCACGCTGGGCTGTCATGACACGCTCTGCGGGCTCAAGATTCCGCGGAACGCGGGCGCGTCGGGTGAAAGAGTTGGACGACGGCCTCGGCCATTATGATCCCGTGGTCTGAGGTTCGCAAACGTCTCTTGGCGCTCGTCGATCTCACCGGCAATGCTAATCAGCTAGCCTTGCAGGTGCCCTACCAATTCCTCCCTTGGCACCTGCTCCTGCTTGCCCGTCGCTAGCTCTTTGACTGCGAACTCGCCTGACGCGACCTCGTTCTCGCCGACAATCACGATGTACTTCGCGCCCGCTTTTTCGGCGGCCTCGAATGACTTTCTTCAAGCCGGAAGGTCTCGTCGCCGATATCGGCGCTGACGCCTGCGCGGCGCAGCTCCCGCGCAAGCTTCAGCGCCTGTACGATTCATGCCCGCACCCGAGCGGAGCGATGTAAGCGTCGAGCTTCTCTTCAGCCCCGACACCCTCCGCTTGCAAAGCGAGAATCAGCCGGTCTTCGCCGATGGCGAAGCCGATGCCCGGAGCTTTCGGCCCGTCGAGCGATTCCGACAATCCGTCGTACCGTCCGCCGCCCAGCACCGCGCTCTGCGCGCCCAGGTCGCCATGGGTGAACTCGAAGGTCGTGCGCGTGTAGTAGTCCAGCCCGCGCACCATGCGCTCGTTGATGGTGTAGGGCACGCCGACGGCGTCGAGCATGGCACGCACGGCGGCGAAGTGCTCGCGGCAGGGCTCGTCGAGATACTGGCTGATCTTGGGCAGCTTCTCGATGATCGGCTGGTCTTCGGGAACTTTGCAGTCGAGCACGCGCAGCGGATTGGTCTCTGCCCGGCGCTGGCAGTCGGAGCACATAAGGTGGACGACGGGATTGAGCGCCTCGCGCAAAGCTTCGTTGTAGCGCGCGCGGTCGTTGGCGCAGCCGACGGAGTTCAGTTGCAACTGCCAGCCGCGCAGGCCGACTTCATCGAGCAGCGTGGCCAGCATCTCCAGCACTTCAGCGTCGCGCGCCGGCGACTCGCTGCCCGCACTCGGCGGGCCGATGATCTCCGCGCCGATCTGGTAGAACTGGCGATAGCGCCCCTTCTGCGGCCGCTCGCGGCGAAACTGCGGGCCGATGTAGTAGAGCTTCTGCAGCGCGCCTTTCTTGTCGAGCCCGTGCTCGATGTAGGCACGAACCACGCCGGCAGTGTTCTCGGGACGAAGCGTCAGCGACTGCGACTTCTCGCTGGCGGCGCGGCCTTTGTCCTCCCAAGTGAACATCTCTTTGGTGACAATATCGGTGTCCTCGCCAACGCCGCGCGCGAACAGGCTGGTGTCTTCGAAAACGGGCGTGCGTATCTCATGGAAGTTGTAGCGGGCGAACACGTCACGTACCTTCGCCTCCACCCGGTTCCACAGGTCGGTGTCGGGAGGCAGAAGGTCACGGGTTCCGCGAATGGATTTGATCATTTTCGCTATTCGCTATTGGCTATTCGCTCTTCGCCAGAAAGTTTCCGCCGCGATTCTGCGAAAAGCGAATAGCGGCCTTCGCACTTGTCGTCCCAAGACGGCTTCACTCGCGAAGGTTTTGCTGTTTGTGTCGTCCCTAAAGGGACTTGGGTTTATTTATCCCGCCTACCCAGGACTCACGTCCTGGGCTAAGTTATGCCGTCCTTCGGACTGCCTTTTTCTTCGAACTACCCGCGTCGCAAGGTCTAGAATTCATAGGCGAATTGTCTCGCCGAACATCCGTTCTTGTAGTTGCAGGCGCTAGCTGCTAGTCGCTTGCAGCTACTCCCGCTCCGCCAGATACTGCTCCTTGTACCCCAGATAATTTCTCGCGTAGCGCTGGATGGTCTCCTGATCTTTGTCGTCGAGCTGCCGGCGCACGATTCCGGGCACGCCCATCACCAGCGAGCGCGGCGGAATGACAGTCTTCTCAGGGATCAGGGTGCCCGCCGCGAGGATCGAGCCTTCGCCAATCCGCGCGCCGTTCAGCACGATCACGCCCATTCCGATGAGGCAGCGGTCTTCGACGACACAGCCGTGTAGCGTCACGGTATGTCCGACGGTGACCCAGTCGCCCACTTCGACCGGCCACTGGCCCAACATGCCGTGGAGCACGCTGCAATCCTGAATGTTGCTGTTGGCGCCGACGCGGATATAGTGCACATCGCCGCGCACGACGGCGTTCATCCAGATACTGGCGTTTTCGCCGAGCGTGACGTCTCCGATGATCTGCGCTGACTCATCGACGTAGCAGGTGGACGGTATCTTGGGGCTGATTCCTTTGTAAGAGCGGATCATGGTGTTGTTGCGCGTTGGCCTCGCAGTCCTGGGACTCGCGGCAAGGCCCAAGTTTCGATTATCCGAACATACCATGCGCCCTGCCGGCGAGGGAACGCAGCACATGGCCGGATGTAGATGCTCCAAGATAATGTCACCCCATAACTGCAACGAGACTTTGTCACCCTGTAAGGATGGTGGCGATGACTCAGAAAGAGTTTCAACGGGTGAAAGTGATTGAGAATGCAGCGGGCGGGAGGCTGAGCGTACGCGAAGCCTCCCGTCTGCTGCAATTGAGCGAGCGCCAGGTACAGCGGCTCAAACGGCGTTATCAGCCGGATGACATCGCCTGGGTGAAGCACGGCAATTGCGGACGCGCCATGCCCTGGGCCGTTTCTCTTCCCCAGAAGCAGTTGATTGTAAGCCTGGCCCGCGGCAAGTATCAGGGTTTCAATGATTCCCATCTCGCCGAAAAACTTCAGGCCGAGGAGAACCTCGCCCTCAGCCGCGAAACCGTGCGCCGCATCTTGCGGGCCGCCAAACTGCCCTCTCCGCAGAAGCGTCGGCCCGCCAAGTATCGCTCCCGCCGGCCGCCCCGCCCCTGCTTCGGCATGATGGCGCTCACCGATGCCAGCCGCCATCGCTGGCTCGAAGACCGCGGTCCCCAGCTCACCCTGATCGGCTTTCAGGATGACGCCACCAGCCAGATCCTGGCGGCTCACTTCCAACTGGAAGCCGAAAATACTCTCGGTTATCTCCGCGCCTTGCAGGCCATGATCACCACCCATGGCATCCCGCTCAGCCTCTACCGCGACCGCCACAGCATCTTCCAGCGTAACGATTCCCACTGGACCGTCGCCGAACAGCTCGCGGGAAAACAATCGCCCACCCAGCTGGGACGCGCCCTGGAAGCCCTCGGCATCGAGCCAATCCCCGCCTACTCGCCCCAGGCCAAGGGCCGCATCGAACGCGCTTGGCGCACCTGCCAGGACCGGCTGGTCAGCGAACTCCGCCTCGCCGGCGCCACCACCTTGGAGCAGGCCAATGCCGTGCTCCAGCGCTTCTGCGCCGACTATAACCAGCGCTTTGCCCGCCCCGCCGCCCAGCCAGCTGGCCAGTTTCGCCGCTTGCCCCGCGGCTTCGATCTCGCCCGCTGCGTGGCCCTGCGCTACGAACGCGTTGTCGCCGCCGACCATACCGTCACCTTAGGCGAGCACTCCATCGCCCTGCCGCCCTTGCCCCGCGCTCGCGGCTACGCCGGAGAAACCGTCGAACTCTCCCATCAACTGGACGGGACCCTGCGCGTCTATCGCGGTGACCGTCTGCTCTATGCCCAGCCTCTGCCTCTGGCCGAAGTCCCCGATCGCCGCCCTGCGCCCCGCACCACTGCGCAGAAAAGAAAAACCCCGATGCCCCGCATCTACAACCTCTCCGGCCGCCCTGCTTTAGCGGCCGTTACCTAAACCACAGGGGGTGACAAAGTCTGGTTGCAGTTGATACGACATTTTCTGGTTGCAACAACACGCAGCACATGGCCGGACGTTCTTCAACCCTAAATTGGAGATAACCCAGCTCTGCTTTCCCAAAAAGGTACCGGCATGGTTACCAAAGGACATGCCCCTTCGTGCAGGCGCTTCGTGGCTACATCACTGACCGGCCGGAACAATACTTCCAAAATGAAAGTCCAAGGTTCCGGTAGGCAACAACGAGAAAGGCCACTCCCCCATGCGCCGATTTCGCGGACTACCTTTGTCTGCTCTGTCTATCCTTCTCTCAACAATCCTATTGTCCACTGGTTTGCCGGTCCTTCGGCTCCATGCGCAGGATGGCTCCGCGGCCATGCGAGGAGTGGTCGAAGATGCAACCGGAGCCAGAATCCCGGCCGCTCTAGTGATCGTGACCAGCCCGGACACCGGCTTCCAGCGCGCCGTCTTCACCGACGCGGAAGGCAACTTCAGCCTCGGCATGATGACACCCGGCCGTTACGACGTCCAGGCCGCGGCGCTGAGCATGCAGACGGCAACGCAGCCGGGAATTCAACTGCTCGTGGGGGCATCCGCGGAGGTGAAGTTTCAGCTTCTTCCGGCTACTCGGATTGAGACGGTGGATGTCGTTGCGCCGGATGTGAAGGTCGACACTCAAACCGGCGAAGTCTCGCACGAGATCGTGGAGCGCGCCATCCTGGGGCTTCCGCTGAACGGACGCCGCTTCACCGACCTGGCGCTGCTGACACCCGGCGTGACCCAGGACCCGCGCGGGCTGACCTCCGACTCCAATGGTGATCTCTCGTTCGGCGGAGTGCGCGGATATCAGAACAATTTTCTGGTCGACGGCACGGACAATAACAACTCATTTTATGCCCAGGCGCGCGGCCGTTATCGCGCGCCCTATCAGTTCAGCAACGAGGTGATCAAGGAATTCCGCGTATCGTCCAACTCGTACAGCGCGGAGCTGGGACGCGCCGGCGGAGCGGTGTTCAACGTAATCACCAAGTCCGGGAGCAATGACTGGCACGGCACGGGCTTTTACTATTTGCGCGATCGGGCATTCGACGCCCAGCCCGCATTCGCTCCGGACAAGCCCAACTACCGGCAGGACCAGTATGGCGGGACGGTGGGTGGCCCCATTCGCAAGAACCGCGCCTTCTTCTATGCAGGGTTCGATGAGAACCGGCTGGATGCGCCGGCAATCGTGCAGTTTGCCAACGGGGCAACAACCGTCGTGCCGCAGCCGGTCGACTACGACTACAAAGATCAAGCCATGGTCGAGGCGGCCGCACAAAAGCTCAACAACATGGCGGGAGAATATCCGACGAAGACGTGGGGCAATGCAGCATTCGGCAAGATCGACTTTACGCCGTCATCGAAGCAGCTCATCTTCGTGCGGGCCAGCACCTCGCGCTACGGCGGCCTCAACAACGTGTTTTTCAACCCCTCCAGCCCATTGACCACCTATACCGAAAGCTCGAACGGAAGCGAAGACGTCGCCACCGAGAGCATTGCGGCATCGCTAACCTCATCCTGGACCAACAGGTTCGCCACCCATCTTCGGGCCCAGTTTTCGCGTGATCTGCAACAGTCATCCACCAACTCTGAAGATCCGAAGATCAAGATCTATGACCTGCTCGACGGCGTCGGGCGCTCGAACCTATTGCCGAGAGAGACGCGCGAACACAAGCTCCACATCGCTGACACTGCCGATATCGAAGCCGGGCGGGTAAGTTGGAAGTTCGGCGTCGACTTCATCCGCACCTGGATCTACAACTACTTCCCGTCGATGTCGGGAGGTGAGTATTATTTCGACGACGTGAAGGTGAATCCATTCACCTTTGCGCCGATGCGCTATGGGCAATCCTTGACGCCGTTGCGCGCATACGCGCATGGAGTGCCGCGATACTACATCCAGGATTTTGGCACGGCGACTTCGCATCCCGACTCGCGCGCGCTGGCCTTGTTCCTGCAGGACAACTTCCGCATCACTCACCACTTCACGCTGAATGCAGGGATTCGCTGGGACGTGCAGACGTTTCTCGTCACCGGACTGATAAGCAATCCGCTGTATACGCCCTCAGGCAAAATGCCGTCGGACTTCAATAACTTTTCCCCGCGGCTGGGTTTTGCCTACTCCCTTGGGGACCGCAATCCCCTGGTGATCCGTGGGGGAGCAGGGCGTTTCTACTCGCTTGTCCCATCCATTTACGCGTCGCAGGTGCAAACCGACAACGGCATGGAGCAAACCGACTTGTTCCTCGACCTCATGCAGCCGGCGGATGCCGCCATCTTCCCCTCTTATCCCAATCCGCTGGTGCGCTGCCCCTCAGGCACGGTGAACTGCGTCGTACCGGCCAATGTGGCCAGTCACCTGACGGCCACCGTGTCGGCATTCTCGCCCAACTTCCAGACTCCTTACACGGACCAGGCCAGTCTGACGGTTGAACGCGAACTCGGGCAGAAGATCATCGCCACCGCGAGCTATCTCTATGTGCATGGCGAACACCTGATTCGTTCGCTGGATGTGAATCTGCCTCCTCCGACCATCGTCGATTATCCGGTTTACAGCGACGATGGCTCGGTGTTCCTGGGGCAGTATCTTCCGGTGGAATCGTTTGCGACCTGGCAAACCAAGAAAACAGTGGACTGTCCTTACCCGCCGTGCATCAACCCCATTCAGCGTCCGATTCCGCAGCTCGACACCATCAACTCATTCGAAAGCGAGTCCAGCAGCGTTTACAGCGGACTCACAATATCCCTGAAACGCCAGGTGAACCATGGACTGTTTCTGCGCGTCGCCTATACGTTCGCGAAAGCGATTGACGATGGGCAGGACGCTCTGGTGGTGGGCCGGCCGGGCAACGTGCAGAACTCATACGCCGTCAATCTGGAGCGCGGGCTCAGCGTTACCGATCAGAGGCATCGCTTCGTGGTCGCCGGCGTCCTTCAGCCGAAGCGGCTGGAAACGGGATTGGGCTGGCTGGATCACCTGGCGAACGGCTGGCAATTGTCGAGTGTGTTGACCTACGGCTCGGGCAGGCCGGTCAATGCGACGGTTGCCGGCGACCCCAACCAGGATGGCAACACGTACAACGACCGGCTTCCGGGATACCGGCGCAACGCCTTCATCGGTCCAGACTACTTCACGACCGACTTCCGGCTGACCCGTAACCTCCACGTCGGAGAGCGGCTCAACCTGCAACTGCTGGCTGAGAGTTTCAACACCTTCAATCGCACGAACGCTCAGGTCACCATCAGCGACGACGGATTTCTCAACTCGGCCGGCCAATTCGTATCCTATTCGACGACAGTCGGAAGGAAGGTTTACCCTGGCCAATTTCTGACAAGTTCGAACTTTCTGAACCCCAACAATGCCTACGCGCCCCGCCAGATACAGTTTTCCCTAAGAGTAAATTTTTGAACCACATGAGAGCAGCTCCGACACCTAGGTGAATCGCCCATAGCGCTTAGATGGCGGGCCAATTCCATAGTCTGCACTTGACTTCGCTGGATAACGCTGGGATAACTACTAGAGTCCACACAGGACGAGTCTGGGGGTGTTTGCCGGTTGGCTGAAGTTCGTATCCAGGAGGGCGAGTCGTTAGAAAATGCCCTGCGACGGTTCAAGCGTAAGGTCCAGCAAGAGGACATCATCAAGGAAGTGAAGCGTCACTCCTTCTACCTCAAGCCGGGCGAAAAGAAGCGCGTGAAAGAAGCTCTAGCGCGCAAGCGCAGCCGCAAGAAGGCTCGCAAAGAACAGGAGTAATCATCCAGCTGGGCCGCCATCCATGGGGCGGCCCTCCGTTTTTCCCAAAAAACGTTTTCCTTCATATGTCAGAGTCGGGTAGTACCGCAGTCTTAAACGTTGTGCCATGCGCGGGGTGCATGGGGGCCGAACCGGGGGCAGTACCCAGGCAATGGAGTTGCATTACCGGCGTGAACCTTCAGTCCGGTTCTCCGGAGCTTTGCAATCACCCTATTCGTTGCCCGGGATCATGGACTGAAGGGAGCATTTTTCCATGGAATTCCAGGATAAGGTTCTGAAATGCGTTGACTGCGGCGCCGATTTCATCTTTACAGCTGGAGAGCAGCTGTTCTTCCACGACAAACAATTCAAGAACGAGCCCAAACGCTGCAAGGCGTGCAAGTCGAAACGTTCATCCTCCGTGGGACCAGCAAGCACCGGTAACTACTCGCGAGTGGAAACCCGCACCAACTGTTCTGGCTGCGGCAAGGAGACCACGGTTCCCTTCAAACCTACGCAAGGCCGGCCTGTCTTCTGTCGGGAGTGTTTTCAGCAGCGCCGCAGCGCGGCTGCCACTGCCTGACCTTACCCCGGATTTGTCAGATGTCTGGATGCCTTCCTGCCGATGGCGGAGGTGCGCCGACCGTCGTTGCTTTGCCGGTGGGCAGGGCAGGTGGGTTCAGCAGGATTGCATCACACGGCTTTCTTGGTAGCTGAGCTGGGACGGGGCCGGCTACCGGCAGCGAATGTGACCTATCTTGGCAACTCGCTTTGCCGTTCTTCTTTATCCGGTGCTCCTGATGCGACACGAGCAGCTTTTCAATCTGCCGCAGGAGCTCCTTGGTGTTCACCGGCTTCACCAGCAACGATTGCGCTCCCCGGCTCTTCCACTCCTCATCGGTTGAAGGATAAGCCGTCAGGATGGCGGTTGCGGGATCATACGCTTGCCGCTGAGCGGCGTGAATTACGTCGAATCCCGAAGTCTCCTTCTCCATCCGCATGTCGGTGATGACCATCTCGTAGGTGTGGCTTTTCAGCTTCTGTTCGGCCTCGCGGCTCGAAGCTGCGGTTTCGACTTCAAAGCCGTTCATCTCCAGGATGGCGCGAAGCGTGAGCAGAATGGCAAGTTCATCATCGACCAGCAGAATACGGCGTTTCATCAACCTCTCCATGGGGCTCGCTGAGAATGCAGAGTTCTGAGTTACAATTCGCTCCCGCTACTGGATGCAGCAGAGGTTCGAGTTCAGTGCCGACGAAGGCGACATCTCTCTAATCAGTATAATAACGCCGTGGCGACCTACTTTGTGGAGAACTTCGGTTGCCGTGCAACGCAAGCCGACGGAGCTGCGCTCGAGCGGCAGTTAAGCGAGCGCGGACTCAGCCGCGCCCACTCCTTTGGCGAAGCCGAGGTGGTCGTTCTTAACACTTGTACGGTGACTGCCTCCGCCGACCAGGACGCCCGCTCCACCATTCGCCGCGTTCGCCGGGAGAATCCCCAGGCAAAGATCATCGTCACCGGCTGTTATGCGCAGCGCGCCCCGCGGGAACTGGCTGCGATCGATGGCGTCGACCTCGTGGTCGGCAACTCGCACAAGCAGAGCATCGCCGAGTTCGTCGCGCCGGACACTGCAGGATCGTTCGTTCCCCTGGCTCATCTCGCAACGCCACCCGAGACAAAGATACTGGTCGGCGACATCTTCGCCCACACGGAATTGCTCGCCGCTCCCGTGTTCGATACTGGTGACCCGCACACGAAGACGCGTCCCAATCTGAAGATCCAGGACGGCTGCAACAATCGCTGCTCGTTCTGCGTTATCCCCTACGTGCGCGGGCGCAGCCGGTCACTGAGGCTTGAAAACGTAATTCGTGAGGTCGACTCGCTGGTCGCGAACGGCTACCGCGAGATCGTTCTATCAGGAATTAATCTCGGACGCTGGGGACACGAACTCACCCCGCGCACGAGCTTCGCCTCGCTCCTGGGCGAAATCCTGCGGAGCACAGGAATTGAGAAAATCCGCATCAGCTCGGTGGAGCCGATGGACTGGACCGGCGAACTGATCGAACTGGTCGCCTCATCGCCGCGCATCTGCAAGCACGCGCATGTGCCGCTTCAGTCCGGTAGTGACAAGGTCCTTCGCCGCATGCACCGCAAGTATCGTCCGTGGCATTACGCCGATCGAATCGAGCGCATCCGCCGCGCTATGCCCGATGCGGCGATTGGCGCTGACGTCATGGTCGGATTCCCCGGCGAGAGCGACGACGACTTCGAACGGACGCGCGCCTTCATCGCAGCGCTGCCGTTTACCTATCTGCACGTCTTCACCTATTCGTCGCGTCCGGGAACGCCGTCGGCCGAAATGCCCGACCAGGTCCCCGTCGCGGTCGCGCGCGAACGCAATCGCATTCTGCGTGCGCTCGCGAGCGAGAAGAAGAATGCCTTCATGCAATCGTTCGTTGGCCGTGAGCTGGAAGCCATCACACTCACGCACTTCGACGGCGACTACACGGAGGCGCTCACCGACAATTACCTCAAGCTGCTTGTTCCCGGAAGGCACGAAGCCAACCAATGGATGCGCGTAGTCGTCGAAAAAGTGAAGAACGACGCCCTGTTGAGTGCATCTATAACAAGCGCCAAAGCCTTCGCCTGACGGCGTTACGTCACCGAAAAACCTGTAGCCTGCGTGCTATACTTTTGCATCTAATCAGTTACTGGAGGGCAGTATCGACAAACGTTTTATTCGCATCAATGAGCGCATCCGGGTCCGCGAAGTTCGCGTAATCGACGACGAAGGGAACCAGCTTGGCATCATGCCGCCGTTTGAAGCGCTCAAGATGGCCCGCGAAAAGACCCTTGACCTGGTTGAAGTTTCGCCTACCGCCCAGCCGCCCGTTTGCCGCATCATGGACTACGGGAAGTACCTGTACCAGCAGGAAAAGCGCGAGCGCGAAGCCAAGAAGCACCAGCACCAGATCACCGTCAAAGAAGTCAAGTTCCGCATCAACGTGGACGATCACGACTACGAGACGAAGAAGAACCACGTGCTGCGCTTCCTCGGCGAAGGCGACAAGGTCAAGGCGACGATCTTCTTCCGTGGACGCGAGATGACGCGCCAGGCTTTGGGCCGCCAAATTCTTGACCGGCTCATCAAGGACCTGGGCGACAAGGCGATTGTCGAGTTCCGCGCGCGACAGGAAGGCAACACCCTGCACCTGATCCTGGCTCCGCCGAAAGAGCAGAAGCCCGCGGGCAAATCGGAGAAGAGCGCAGATAAAGGTGCTGAAAAGAGTGCCGCTCCACGCCCGCCGCAGGCGCAGGCGACGCCTCCTCCCCAGCAACAGCAATAAAGCAGTTGTCAGTTGTCGGTGGCCAGTTGTCAGTAGCGCCCCATGAACCGTGAACTGACCACTATCCATTGGCCACCCTTCTGTGTTGTAATAAGAAGACCGCTATGCCCAAGTTGAAGACACATAAGGGAGCGGCCAAGCGTTTCAAGAGGACAGGTACCGGCAAGTTCAAGCGCGGACACGCGTTCAAGCGCCACATCCTGACTTCGAAGGGTACGAAGCGCAAACGCCAGCTCGACACCGATACGATGGTCGACAAGGCGGATCAGCATAAAGTAGCGCGCATGATCCCCTACTAGACTACTGAGCCGCATGGTGCGGCACCCGGCGTTTATTCCACACTTCAAGCAGAATCAGGGAATACGACGGATCACAGCGTGTGAAGAGGTAAATCAGGCCTCCTCAAAATCCCTGAGCGTGGGCCGGCTTCCTGAGCTTCTTGCCTCCAGCCGCGTAACGAACTTGAAAAGGAGCAGCAATGCCTCGCGTAAAACGTGGTACCAAACGCCGCGCGCGCCGCAAAAAGATATTAGAGCGTGCAAGTGGCTATTACTTAACAAAATCAAAGCTCTATCGCTCGGCGAAAGAGTCGGTCGAGCGCGGACTGAAGTTCGCCTACAGCGGCCGCAAGCAGAAAAAGCGCCAGTTCCGCTCGATCTGGATTGTGCGCATCGGCGCCGCCGCCAAGCTGAACGGCATCAGCTACAGTCAGTTCATCAACGGACTGAAGAAGGCCGGCATCGAACTGGATCGCAAGATCCTGGCTGACCTGGCCGTGAACGATCCCGCGGGATTTACGGCGCTGTGCACGCAAGCAAAATCGGCGCACGCCGCTGCGGCGTGAAGGAGCGCAGCTTTAGCTGTGCCGTTGCAGTGCCTGTGATTTGGTATTGCGAGCCGATTTTGATTGGCGAGCCATACGCATCGGTCTAGCCGCCCATTCCAGGAACAATCTGTATCTCACCCGATGGGCGGCCGCTAAGGTCGCCCGTTGTTGTTTAGGAACAGTTGCCAGTTGTCGGTTCAAGGCTCGGGACCACTTCTGTGAGCGACAAGCGCCGCGAGCGAATCGCACCAGTCCCGCCTGGCGGGACGAAAGAAGATAGCCCAGCGCTTCAGCGCTGGGAGGGCATAAGGGTTGAATTCCGAGTCCCTTTAGGGACGACATTCTTTACCGAGCGGCTTGAGCCGCGAGGCATTCATGTACACCGTTCCCAAGCTCGACGACTACTCGCCCGCGGCGCTCGATCGCGCGATCGGCGATTTGTTCGCCGCGCTCGACGCCGAAACCGCCGCGCTGCAATCGGAAGCCGACTGGAAGGAATTCCGCGATCGCTGGATGGCGCGCAAGAACGGCATCTTGACCCAGGTTAACGATACGTGGCTGAAGGCTGCGCCCAAGGACGCCAAACGCGATGTCGGCCAGCGCGTCAACGAACTCAAGGCCCGCGCCGAGTCCGCAATCGAGGCTGCGCACCAGAAGATCCACGAATCTTCCGCCGGCGCCAAACTGACCTCCGAACGCCTCGACATCACCCTCCCCGGCGTGCGCCGCCCCATCGGCGTGAGGCATCCCGTCCTGCGCGTGCAGGACGAGATCGTTGCCGTCTTCAAGGCGATGGGCTACTCAGTCGGCGAAGGCCCTGAGGTCGAGACCGACTACTACAACTTCGAGTCGCTGAACTTTCCCCCGAACCACCCAGCTCGCGATACACAGGACACGCTGTTCATCGCCAACCAAGACCGCAAGCCCGCGCGCGACCGCCTGTTGCTGCGCACGCACACCTCGCCGGTACAGATCCGCAGCATGGAGCAGCTCGCGCCGCCGGTGCGCATCGTTATTCCCGGCAAGGTGCACCGGAACGATCCGCTCGATGCCACGCACTCGCCGGTCTTTCACCAGGTCGAGGGACTCGCGGTCGATACCAACATCACCTTCTGCGACCTGAAAGGCACGCTTGACCATGCCATGAAGGCGCTGTTCGGCTCGTCGGTGAAGACGCGCTTCTATCCGTCGTTCTTCCCATTCACTGAGCCGAGCGCGGACATGCAAGTGAGTTGCATCTTCTGCGGCGGCAAGGGCTGCCGCAAATGCAAGTTCAGCGGCTGGATCGAGCTGCTGGGCTGCGGCATGGTCGATCCCAACGTCTTCGAGTTCGTGAAGCAGAACGGCTATGACTCGTCGAAGATTTCGGGTTTCGCCTTCGGCATGGGCGTGGAGCGCATCGCGATTCTCAAGTACGAGGTCGAAGAGATCCAATTGTTCTACGAAGGCGACGTGCGGTTCCTGGAGCAGTTCGCGTAATTATGTCAGCGTTAACAGTTGAACGAGTTATCGGCGCAATTTTGTTTCTTGCGGGTGCAAGCGGATGCGGGATAGCTCGATTGTTCTGAGCGACATGGTCGAGGACATAAATAGAGTTTTGCCACCAGACGAGCAGGAGAATCTACTTGGATGGCACTTGCCGAAGCTGCTTCGAGTTAGGCGCAAGTACCTGGGGTTGTACCCCAACGGCAGGCGAGCAAAAACGCTTACCGGACTGATGATCATCGGTCCTCTGTTGGCTGTGCTGGGTGCCAAATTGATGTTGGGACCGAGTTTCTTTTGAGATGTTGGAAGCTGGAATGAAGATTAGACTCGAGAGCATTAGCGCCGGAGGCGCAACAGAGCTTAGCCCAGCGCTTCAGCGCCGGGTGAGCGTCGCGCAGGAATTCGAGTCCCGGAGGGACGACATCTGCCGTGCCTACGGCACTCGGGCGTACATTCGCAGCTACCCAGCGCTGAAGCGCTGGGCTATGATCTGCCGTCCCGCAGGCGGGACGGTTGCTCTGGTGGTCACCTCGCAATTCCCGTCCCGTAATGCTAATCAGGACTCGGTTGCTTTCGTCGCATCAACCCCGGCACTCGCATGAGAATCCTACCCACATGGCTGCGTGAGTTCGTCAACGTCACCGCCGACGACGGGCAACTCGCCGAAGACCTCACCTCGGCGGGCATCGCCGTCGAATCTGTCGCCGAAGAGAACGGCGAGACCATCTACGAGATGGACCTGACCACCAATCGCGTCGATGCCATGAACCACTACGGCATCGCGCGCGAAGCCTCGGCCATCTACGGGATTGACCTGAAGAAGGTCGAACCCAAACTGCCCGACGCAAACGGCGAGGCCAATTTCCCCATCGTCATCGAAGACGCCGAGGGCTGCGCCCGATACACCGGTCGCATTATTCGTAACGTGAAGATCGGCCCGTCGCCCGGGCATATTCAGCGGCGGCTGGAACTGCTGGGCTCGCGCGCCATCAACAACGCTGCCGACGCGACCAACTACGCCATCAACGAGGTTGGCCATCCGACGCATGCCTTCGATCTCGATCTGCTGGAGGGCGGCACCATCATCGTGCGCCGCGCGCGTGAGGGCGAGACACTGAAGACGCTCGACAGCGTGGACCGCAAGCTCTCGACCGACGATCTGGTCATCGCTGATGCCAAGAAGCCCGTCGCGCTGGCTGGAGTGATGGGCGGCTTCGACTCGATGATCACCGAGAAGACGAAGAACGTGCTGATCGAGTCGGCGTGGTTTGACCCGGCCTCGGTTCGTCGCACGGCCAAGCAGCACGGTATGCACACCGACGCGTCGCACCGCTTCGAGCGCGGGGCCGATTGGGGCATCACGCCGCTGGCCTGCGATCGCGTGGCCGAGCTGATCCTGGAATCTGCCGGTGGAGAACTCGTTGGCGAACGCATCGATGCCGTGGCCCGTAGCCTGGAGCGGCCGCCTATCGCGCTGCATCGCTTGGAGGCGAAGCGCATCCTCGGCATCAAACTCAGTGATGAGGAGATTGAAGGCATTCTCGGAAAGCTCGGCTTCATCGTGGTCCCCGCTAGCGGCGACTTCACCGTCACGTTTCCCACGTGGCGGCTCGACGTGGAACGCGAGATCGACCTGCTGGAAGAGCTGGCGCGCATTTACGGCTACAACAAATTTCCCAATACGCTGCCGTCGTTTGCCGGCGCCGTCGAGGCCCGGCCCGACGAGCAGAAAAACGCGAAGGTACGCGAGACCATGTTGGCGCTCGGTTACGACGAAGCTATCGCGATCACCTTTATCTCCGAGCAGGACGCGCGCACCTTCAGCACCGCCGACCCGCTGGCGTTGGCCAATCCCCTGAGCGAAGAGGCGGGATACATGCGTAACTCGCTGCTGCCCGGCCTGCTCGATATGGTTGCGTACAACCTTAACCGTGGCAACAATGATGTGTGTCTGTTCGAGGCAGGCGAGATATTCGAGAAGAACGGCGACCGCCACCACGAGCACCGCACGATGGCGTTTGTCGCAACCGGCGACCTGATTGCTGCGAACGTACATCATCCCGCTGAGCCGTACACGTTCTTTCACATGAAGGGCGACATCGAAGAGCTACTCGCGGCCTTTCAGCACGGCGGGTTGTACTTCGACGCGATGACGCCGCGGTACTTCCATCCGGGGCGTTCGGCGCGCGCGGTGCTCGATGGCGAAACCGTGGCGCGTTTCGGGCAGCTTCATCCCGAAGTGGCCGCTGCGCGCAAACTGCGGCAGGACGTATTCATTGCCGAGGTGCTTCTCGACCGGCTGTACAAGCGTGGCCTGCGCGAGCCGAAGTACGAGCGCATCTCGAAGTTTCCCGCGGTCGAGCGCGACTTCTCGTTCGTCTTCGACGATGAGGTCACCTTCGAGCGCATTCGCTCGGCCATCGAAGCCCTGGGCATCGCCGAGATGCAGCTCTTCACCCCCCGCGAGATCTTTCGCGGCGACAAAGTCGGAGCGGGGAACGTATTCGGTGCTGCTCCATGCGGAGTTCCAGTCGAAGGACCGTACGCTTCGCGATGAGGAAGTCGCAGAATGGTCAGCCCAGATCGTGCAGACGCTGGAGAAACTCGGCGGGGTTCTTCGCGGGTAGGAGCTCTGAAAGTCTCACCATGCAGACACGGAGCGCACGGAGCTAGGTACGTTTCCATCCTTCTGAATTGTCATTCCGAGCGTAGCGAGGAACCTGCTGTTTGTTCGTCGCGCGACAAAAGCAGGTCCTTTGCTGCGCTCAGGATGACAAGCAACTACTCTTTCTCCGTGTTCTCCGTGCCGCCGTGGTAATCAGTCCTTGCGCTTCGCCAGCCGCGCGAGCGTAGCCAACTCCCTCAAATACTCGCGCAGCGGCTTCGCAGGCGTTCCCCAGAACACTTCGCCCTTGCCGCGAAACTTCTTGTGCGGCAGGATGCCTGCCTGTCCGCCGAGGATCGAGCCGGCTTCGATCTCGGCGTGATCGCCGATGCCGACCTGTCCGCCGAGCATGCTATCGTCGCCAACGCTGACGCTGCCGGAGAGGCCGACTTGCGCCGCCATCACGACGTTTGCTCCGATCGTGCAGTTGTGGCCAATGTGCACCAGGTTGTCGAGCTTTGTGCCCGGACCGATAACGGTCCGGTCGAGCGCGCCGCGATCGATGGTGACGTTCGCGCCGATTTCAACGTAGTCGCCAATCACGAGCTGCCCGATCTGGGGGAACTTCACGTGACGGCCATACTTTTCGTCACGCACGTAGCCGAAGCCATCGGACCCAAGCACCGCGCCGGCATGAACGATTACGCGACGGCCCAGCGTCGTACCGGGATAGATCACCACCCGGGGATAGATCTCACAGTCGTCGCCGATCACGACGCCCGCACCGACGTAGCATCCCGCAGATATGTGCGTGCGATCACCGACCACCGCATTGGATTCGATCACGGAATAGGCATCGACGCTGGCGCTCGGAGAGACCTTGGCCGAAGCATGGATGATGGCGGCGGGATGGATGGACGGTGAATACTCGGGAGGCGCATGCAAGATCGCCCCTGCGGTGGCAAACGCCAGTCGCGGGTGGGCAACGATCAGCAGCGGCTTGGGACTCTCCGCATTCCCCGCGAACTCGCCGGCGATGACAGCGGACGCTTCGCAGGCGAGGGCTTCGGAGAGGTCATCCGACAGCTGAACGAAGACCAGGTCACCCGGCTGTGCACTGGCAATGCTGGCGACTCGTGAGACTTCAATCAGACCATCACCGATCAGGCGCGCGCCGAGGGGCTCGGCTAACGATTCCAATGTTTGCGGCATGAAGAAAAGCTATCACCACCGGAGGTGCGGAGGACACATTGAAGGCTGATCACCACAGAGGCACCCAGGCCGGAAGCTATCTTCAAAGCTCTGTCATCCTGAGCGAGGAGCGTCGCGACGAGTCGAAGGACCCCTATCCCGATGGGATCTTCGCTGTGGTAGGGGTCCTTCGACTGGGTTCGTCCGCCTGCGGCAGACTCACTCCGCTCAGGATGACAACGCTGTGTCACGCCGTTACGTACTTGCCGGTCTCCAGCACGCGCGCGGCGATCTGCTCCTGCAACGCGATGACGTTCACCGGCTCGTGCTTCACCAGGCGGCGGACAATCGCCATCTGGGTGCGCAGCATGTCGCCTTCGGCAACGGCGGCGAGGACTTTCTTCGCAGCCGCTTCCAGGCGAGTCATGGCTCCAGCAATGTATACCTGCGTCATGGCGCTGACCAGAGCACCCCTGGCTTCGCCGTTCGCTTCGACATACTTGCGCGCGCGCAGCAGGCAGCAATCCATGGCGAACGCTTCGATCACCATGTCGGCGATCGCGCCCATGATCTCCTGCTGATCGGCCAGCTTCTGCATGTACTTCTGCGAGGCCGCTCCGGCCATCAGCATCGCTAGCTTCTTGGCGTTGGAGACGATCTTCTGCTCCGCCGCCAGCACGCCCTCGGCTTCATCGCCGAACGACGGCCCGGCCATCACTTCGTCCATCGTCTTCTTGATCGCCGGCAGCAGCGGGAGCTGTCCGCTCATGGCGCGCTTCAGCAGCCAGCCGGTGATGATGAGGCGGTTGATCTCGTTGGTGCCTTCGAAGATGCGGTTCACGCGCGAGTCGCGATACGGGCGCTCGGCGGGATACTCCTCGACAAAGCCATAGCCGCCGTAAACCTGGACCGTCTCGTCGACTACGTAGTCGAGCATCTCCGAGCAGAACACCTTGATGATGGAGCACTCGACGGCATACTCCTCGATGGTCTTGCGTATTGCCTCGGGGCTCTTCTCGATCAGTCCGAGTGCCGTGTCCATCATGCCGACGGTGCGATACACCATCGATTCGCCAGCGTAGGTGCCAATGGCCATCTGCGCCAGCTTCTCGCGGATGAGTCCGAAGTCGGCGATGGTCTTGGTGAACGCCTTGCGCTCCTTGGCATAAGAGATGGCACTGAACAGCGAAGTGCGCGCGCCGCCGACGCAGCTCGCGCCCAGCTTGAAGCGGCCCACGTTCAGGATGTTGAAGGCGATGATGTGGCCTTTGCCGATTTCGCCGAGCACGTTCTCGACCGGGACCTTGCAGTCATTGAGGATGAGCGGTGCGGTGGAGGAGCCACGGATGCCCATCTTCTTTTCTTCGGCTCCAACCGAGAAGCCGGGGAAGTCTTTCTCAATTAGGAAAGCGGTAAACTTTTCGCCATCGACCTTGGCGAAGACGGTGAACAGGTCGGCGAAGTGGGCGTTGGTGATCCACATCTTCTCGCCGTTGAGGATGTAATGCTTGCCGTCAGCCGAGAGGACGGCGCGGGTGCGCGTGTTGAGCGCGTCGGAGCCGCTGGTGCTCTCCGAGAGCGCATAGGCGCCCACGATCTCGGCCGTGGCGAGCTTGGGCAGGTACTTCTTCTTCTGCGCTTCGGTGCCGAAGAAGACGATGGGCAGGGTGCCGATGCCGCTGTGCGCCCCGAGCGTCACCATGAAGCTGCCGTACTTCGACATGAAGTCGGAGATGATGGCTGAGGAGACCTTGTCCATGTCGGAGCCGCCGTACTCGGAGGGAATGTCGGCATTGGTCAGGCCTTGTTCCGCGGCCTTGCGCAACAGCTCGCGGCAGACGGCCCACTCCTTGTGTTCCATCTTTTCGGCTTCGGGAACGACTTCATTGGTGGCGAATTCTTCAGCGAGCTTGACGACCATCTGGTGGTCTTCGTTGAAGTCTTCGGGAGTGAAGAGGTCTTCCAGATTGTGTTCTTCGAGCAGAAAGCTTCCGCCCGTGAGTTTGGTCTTGGGGGCTACCGTCGTCGTTGCCATGATTCAACCTCGAATGTGAACTTCAAAAACCCATTCACCACAGAGGCACGGAGGCACAGGAGAAAAAATTAGGCTTGAATCATCCAAGTGTCTGGCCACGCCACACGCTTAGGTGAAACGCGCTTAAGAACTTGATTTCCTGCGTGTCCTCTTTGTCCTCCGTGGTTACCGCAAAGAAATTTGTGCCGCCCCTGAAGGGGCTCGGAATCCTAATCGCGCCGTACCCAGGGTTCCGCTTCGCTTCACCCTGGGCTATCATGCGGGTCGCCCCTGCGGGGCTCGGACCATCGCCGTCTGAGCCGCCTCCACCGACCAGGCGATTTAATGCAATGCCCGCGTCGTTGCCTCGCTGCGCTGCGGCTCGCCTTTGACCTTTGCCACTCTGGCGAAAAGCCAAGAGCGAACAGCCAAAAGCCAACGGCGGCCTTACTGCAAATTCTCGAAAATGCCTGCCGCTCCCATGCCGCCGCCGACGCACATGGTCACCATGCCATAGCGGGCTTTGCGGCGCTTCAGCTCGCGGATGATGGTGGCCGTCAGCTTGGCTCCGGTGCAGCCCAGCGGATGGCCCAGCGCGATCGCTCCGCCGTTGGGATTGATGCGCGACGGGTCAAGCTCGCCCTGCTGAATCACCGCCAATGACTGCGCGGCAAAGGCCTCGTTCAGCTCGATGACATCGATGTCGCTTAGCTTCAGGCCGGCGCGCTTCAGGACCTTGGGAATCGCGAACACCGGGCCCAGTCCCATTTCTTCCGGCTTGTACCCCGCTGTGGCATATCCCACGTAGCGGACAAGGGGCGTGAGCCCCAGTGCCTTCGCCCGCTCGGCTGACATGACGATGGCGGCCGCGGCGCCGTCGGACATCTGCGAGGAGTTGCCGGCCGTGACCGTTCCCTTCACGTGGAATGCAGGCTTCAGCGCGGCGAGCGCTTCCATCGAGGTGTCGGCGCGCGGGCCTTCGTCCATCTTGAAGATAATCTCGGTGCGCTTGGGCTTACTGCCGTTCGGAGTGGTGAAGCTCACGGGTACAGGCACGATCTCGTCGTCGAACCTGCCGGCCTCAATCGCAGCGATGGCTTTCTTGTGGCTCTCGACCGAGAACTGGTCGCTCTGCTCGCGCGTGATGTTGTATAGCGATGCCAAGCGCTCGGCGGTCAAGCCCATCGAGAGATACGAGTCGGGATAGTTGGCGATCAGCCACGGGTTGGCCGAAACCTTGTGGCCGCCCATGGGGATCATGGTCATCGACTCGACGCCGCCGGCAACGACCACGTCGGCGCCGCCCGCCATGATCCGCTCGGCGGCCATGGAGATCGCCTGAAGGCCTGAGGAGCAGAAGCGGTTGACGGTGATGGCCGAGACCTCGACCGGGAGCCCGGCGCGCAGCGAGGCGATGCGGGCGACGTTCATGCCCTGCTCGGCCTCGGGCATGGCACAGCCGAGGATGACATCCTCGATCTCTTTAGGATCGAGCTGCGGCACGCGTGCAAGCGCGCCCTTGATCGCCACCGCGGCGAGATCGTCAGGACGGGTGGCGCGAAGGGTTCCTTTGTTGGCACGACCGACCGGGGTGCGGACGGCAGATACGATTACGACGTCAGACATTTTCAAGCTCCGAGCTGCTGGCTACCAGCCGCCAGCCAAACGTGATGCACATCACCAAAATTTTTGTTATGCGATATTTTAGAATCAACGAGTTAGACATGATTATTATTCTAAATTATTGAATCTAAATATAGTTACAAGTAAATTACAGAAAAAAAAGGCAGTTACACGCTCATTTGTTGCTGCCTCATATCGTGATGTACTCGGTTTGCGTGCTGGGGACCGGAATCGGGTCACCGTGTTGCCGCATACCTTCCAGATGAAACTCGACGGCTTCACGAATCAGCAGTTTTGTCTCTTCCAGTGTCTCGGCAGCCACGCCCAGTCCCGGAAGATCAGGCGCATACGCGCCCCAGCCGGTGCTCGATTTCTCGTAAACGATCAGATATGTCACTTCAAACCTGCCTGTTGCTTTGAAGGGGCAAGGCTTCAGCCGTGCCGACGCTCACACTCCCAACAAATTTTGTCATCCCGAGACGGCTTGAGCCGTGGAGGGATCTGCGGTTTGTGCCGTCCCTAAAGGGACTCGGCTGCTTTCTATTCGCGCTGACCCAGGCCTAACGCCCTGGGCTACGATTGTTCCGTCCTTCGGACTGACTTCGATGCGATATGCGATCTGTGTTCTTCCGTGATCTCCGTGTCCTCGGTGGTGAATCGTCTTTCTGCTCACCGCGCACTTAATTCCTCAGCGTCTTGCCTGTCTTCAGGGTGTACTGGATGCGCTCCTGGGTCTTGCGCTCCCCGGCCAGCGACTTGAAGGCTTCGCGCTCGAGATCTAGCAGGTATTGCTCGCTGACCAGGGTGCCCGGCGTGACGTTTCCGCCGCAGAGGACCTCTGCGACTTTACCGGCGATCTTCACTTCGTGATCGGTGATGAACTCGCCCTGCCGCATGATGTGCGCCCCCAGCTTCAATGTAGCCAGGATGCTCTCGCCCGGCGCAGGGATATCGTTGCGCGGGGCCAGCGGACGCCAGCCCTCATGAATCAGCTCCAGCGCGCGCTCTTTGGCGTCGCTGAGCACACGTTCGCGATTCATCGTCACGTAGTCGCCCGGCGAGAGGAATCCCAGATTGCGCGCTTCAGCGGCCGAAGTCGAGACCTTCGCCATGGCAACGGTCTCAAATGCCTGCTTCATGGCTTCCATCAACTCGACGCTCTCGCCGCGTCCTTGCGGACGAATGTGCGTGGCTTTGTGGATGGCGCGAATCGTCATCTCCTTGCAGCCGCCGCCTCCGGGCAGCAGACCGACGCCGACCTCGACCAGGCCGGAGTACAGTTCGGCGTGCGGTTGACGGGCCGCGCCGTGCAGCATGATCTCGGTCCCTCCACCCAGCGTCATGCCGAACGGCGCGACCACGACCGGCTTAGGCGAGAACTTAATCGCCTGAGTCATGTTCTGGAACTGCCGGATGGCCATATCGACTTCGTCCCACTCTTCTTCCTGGACCGCCATCAGCAGCATCATGATGTTGGCGCCGACGGAAAAGTTGGGAGCGTCGTTGGTGATGACAAAGGCGTCGAAGTTGTCGCCTGCGCCGCCCGGCTTCAGGGTCTGCGTGATCAGTTGTACGATGTCGCCGCCCAGCGAGTTCATCTTGGAATGGAACTCGATGCAGGCTACGCCATCGCCGAGATCGACCAGCGACGCGCCGGGATTCTTCTTGACCACACCGTTCGACTTTTTCGCAACTGTTACCGACCAGACACCGGCAGGAACTTCTTCTGTTTTGTACCTGCCGGCCGCGACGTCGAAATAATCGCGGCCGCTGGCGGTCTTCGTGTCATCGGCATACCAGCTTTTCTGGCCCGCGGCGAGCATCTTCTCGACCGAAGCGGCGATCGGCTTGCCTTCCTTCTTCATCCGCTCGACAGTCCTGGGCACGCCGGCAAGGTCCCACAGCTCGAACGGGCCCAGTTCCCAGTTGAAGCCCAGCTTCATGGCGCGATCGATTTCGACCACCGAGTCGGCAATTTCGCCGATGCGATTGGCCGAGTAGGTCCACAGATCCGACAGTACTGTCCACAGAAAGATGTTGGCCTTGTCCTTCGACGGAGCCAGCAGCATGGCCAGCCGCTCGCCGAGGTCGTCGACGTTCTTCGCCATCTCCAGTGCAGCGAATTTGGGCTTCTGCGAGGGGCGGTACTCCAGGGCCTTCCAGTCCAGAGCAAAGCGCTTGTCGCCATCGGGCGCTTTCTGCTTCTTGTAGAAGCCGCCCTTGGTCTTGTCGCCCAGCCATTTGCGGCTAATCATCTCGGTGAAAAACGGGGGCAGCTTCAGGTCGCTGCGCTCGTCGTGAATGTTGACGGTGGCGTTGCGCACGACGTGGCCGAGAATATCGAGACCGACCAGATCGGCCAGGCGGAAGGTCGCGGTCTTGGGCCAGCCAACGGCGGTGCCAGTGAGCGCGTCGACATCTTCGACGCTGAGGTCCATCTCCTGCATGACGCGCATGACGTTCAGGATGGAGAACGTGCCGATGCGGTTAGCGATGAAGTTCGGCGTGTCCTTGGCATAGACCACGCCCTTGCCCAGATGCAGATCGCAGAAGCCGGCAATGGCTGCCATCAGCGCAGGATCGGCGTCGGGCGTGGGGATCAGCTCCAGCAGACGCATGTAGCGCGGCGGGTTGAAGAAGTGCGTGCCAAACCACGAGCGGCGGAAGTCCTCGGGAAAGCCTTCGGCGATTTTGGCCACAGGCAGGCCGCTGGTGTTGGTGGTGA
Source organism: uncultured Acidobacteriaceae bacterium (assembly GCA_963782505.1). GTDB lineage: Bacteria > Acidobacteriota > Terriglobia > Terriglobales > Acidobacteriaceae > CAVVDY01. The sequence continues at coordinate 40,689 of CAWAKG010000040.1, forward strand.
TGATCGTCCCCGGCTTACGCACGGCGTCAACGCGGCGCAACAGCGCACGTTTGATGTCGAGGTCCTCGATGACCGCTTCGATAATCCAGTCGACCTCGGCGAGCTTCTGGAGGTCATCTTCGAAGTTGCCGATGGTGACCAGGCAGTCGAGCGACGGCTTGAAGAAAGCAGCCGGCTTCGACTTGACCGCGGCTTCAAGGCCAGCGGCGGCGATACGGTTGCGTGCCGGACCGTCAGCATCGGGAGGAACGATGTCGAGCAGGCACGAAGGCACACCGGCGTTGGCCAGGTGCGCGGCGATGCGGGCGCCCATGGTGCCCGCTCCCAGGACGGCGACTTTGTTGATCTGTCTGTGCATGGCTACGATTTTGCCTCAACTACCCGCTGGCCGAAATCCGGCCAGCCTGATGCAATAGACGTCCAAAATAGCTTGTCGAGTGTGCTGGTGCTAAGAACTTCGATTGTGGGAGACGATGTGCGGACGATAATTTTCCCAGAAAGACGAATGATGGCGTGAAAAGGGAACCTGGCTCTCCACAGTACTCTCCTCAAGAAAACGGCCCAAAAATAAAAACAGCCCAACAAATAAATCAGCGCGCGTCGCAAGATGTGGGGTGAGGATGGCAACGACGCGCGCCGTATTAAGTTAGATCAAGCGTACTGAATGAGGATTCATTCAGTCAAGGGAAATCTAAAGAATTTCACCACGGAGAACACGGAGGACACGGAGAAGAGATGGAGGGCCGTGCAGCGGGTCGGGGTTAGAGACTGCAATTATTATCGGTAACTTCAAGAAAACATAAGGGGCTATCGCTTAACCGGGTCGGGCCGCTACGAAACTGACGGAACTCCCAAGTTTCGATTGGATCTGTCTTTTCGGCGTTCTCCGTGCCTCCGTGGTGGGTCTTCTGAAGACTACGAGAACGCCTTCGCCCGGTCCCGCGCCTTGGAAAAAAGAGCCCGCAGAGAGAGCATTTGTTACGCCGGGTTCTCTCTCTCAAACGCACGTACCTGCTCGATCTCCTGTTGAAGCTTCCGGCGACTTTTCCTCACGTAATAAAGCATAATTGCCCACGCCATAGCGACAAGCAGGAATGGCGCCACATTTAGCAGGAGCCCTGGACCGGTGATGGGGGGGGCCTTGATGGGCGTTGGCCTGTCAAGCATCACGATTGGCACTGCAACCATTGCCATGCCCAAGAAAGCAACCGCGAAAACCCACTTGTTGTTCCGACCGAAGTCGCGCGCCTTCTCGAGTTCGCTTCTGTAAGACTGGATCGTGGTGTTCAGAGTCGCATCCGGCGCTACGCGCCCCGGCCACAGCCATTTGTATGCCCGATACGGGAGATAAATGCACCACAGACATAGCACGCCGAACCCGATGCGGATGCTCCAGAGGTTTAGCGGGCCCAGAACGGCGTGCAAAAACGACCCGGGGATCGTGGCGAGCTCCCGCGCGAAGATTATGAACATGATGACCGAGATGACTACTGAGCAGAACACTGAGAAACGGGCCCTCCTCTGACGCTTTTCATACTTGTGGCGTAATTGATCTGCTGACATTTTGACTGCCTCCGTCGGCTGCTCTTGCCAGATATTTCGTGGATCGTTCGTGGAGAACTCACTTGGCATGAAGTCCTCCTTTGTCGAACCAGCGCTTCAGGACGTTCTTGATCCGGTGAACTTTCATCGCGATGTTTGTCGCCGACAATCCGGTGATCTCACCAATCGAGCTGGCGTCCATCCCCTCGAGATAAGAGACGATGATCTGGCGATCGAGCGGCTTCAGGCGCCTGATCAGCATGTAGAGGTGCTGGAGCGCATGGTCTTGGCCGGCGGCGACTTCATGATCACTGCCAGGCATGGCCTCGATATCCTCGATGTTCACCAGCCGGTTCCTGATGCGGCTTTGCCGGATCACATGCCCGGTGGCTACGTTGTGAGCGACACGATACACCCAGGTCCTGAGCGAACATCGCTGGTCGAACGACGCGAAGCTGCGCCAGAGTTGCAGGTGAATGTCCTGGAGCAGATCACGCCGCGTATCTGCGTCAAGCTCATAAGCCCGGGCGAGCCGGTCGAGCGAGGAGCCGTAGGCGTCCGCTGCCTGTTCGTACAGAGAATCCTGGCTCACGTCTTCACCCGATATGGGTTCAGGCCCGCGCACATCTAGGTAGTCATTGGGGATTGAACTTTCTAACAGACCTTATAGCCGAGCGCCGATCTTTCAGGTTTCGTCGGCTGTGCGCGGCGGTCAGCTCCGCTGTCCCGACCGAACATTCGCCTCTACGAAAACGCTTTTGCCAGCAGGAATGCCGCCCCGGCCGCCAAGGCCGCCAATAACGACGGTCTGCAAGCCTGAACGGAGCGGGCGGGTGCCTGTAAATCGGCCTTTGATCAGCCCGAAGACCCCCAGCGCAAGCAGCGTCACCAACACCGACCATCCCAGCGCGGTGCGGGAGCTGTGCAACAGCATGTAAGGCGAGAGGGGAATAATGCCTCCCGCAATGTAGGAGCAGGCGATGGTGGCCGCGCTCTGCACCGCACGCTTGGGATCAGGCTCTTCCAGTCCCAGCTCAAAACGCATCATGAAGTCGACCCACTGCTTGGGACGCTTCGTTAGCGATTGCACGACGACTCCGCTCTCTTCCGGCGAGAGCCCATAGCTGGTGAAGACGTTCTGCACCTCGCGGGCCTCTTCGTCGGGGATCTCCTCGACTTCGCGGATTTCGCGCTGGCGTTCGCTTTCGTAGTGCTCGGCGTCGCCGCGCGCGGCAAGATAGCCGCCCAGGCCCATGGCGATCGAACCTGCTGCGATTTCCGCGAGGCCGGCGACGACCACGATGTGGCTGTTATCGACCGCGCCGGAAAGACCAGCCGCCAACGCGAAGGGAACGGTCAACCCATCCGACATACCGATGACGACATCGCGGACGACTTCTCCTGACGTGAAATGGCGTTCAACGTGCGGTGTTTGCGGCATATTCGCCTAGCTCCGGGTGGGCTTTAAGGTATTCCAAAGCGAGCTGGACGACTTCACGCTCGCCTTTATAGCTCAAGCGCGCAGGGCCGTCATCCAGCGGAAGCCAGAAGGCGCGCTGCACTTCGACGCGCATTTCCTGCGAGATGTTTCCCATTCGTCCGGAGCGGTAGAGAAAGAGAAAGAAGCTGACCACTTTGAAGACGCGGGCGTGATCTCCCCAGTTGCGAATGTAAAAGTACTTGGTGTCTGAAATTTTGGTGACCAGCTCGGCGCGGACGCCGGTTTCTTCATGCACTTCGCGTTGTGCGGTCTGTTCCGGCTTTTCGCCTGGGTCGATCGTCCCTTTGGGCAAGGCCAGCAGGTCCGACGCACTGCCGTTACTTCGGGAGCGCAGAGGGTGTACCGATCGTCGTGGACGCTCGGCAACAGGTTCGATCACGGCCAGATACCAGCGCTTACGCATTCTGCGCAGCACGACGCCTCCTGCCGAAAATTCTCTCGCGGTTGGCAAAGCTTGCTCTCAGGGAACTGGTTTAGTTTCGCAGAGCGAGCAAGGAGTGACAACACGGGGGCCAATGGCAGTAAACAGAAAGGCGTGCCGCTGTCCAATTCCAGCGACACGCCGTTGACCGTGAATCGTTCCTCTATTGCTGCGGCGGATTTTGCGGCTGCGCGTTCTGCGGCTGCTGTGCCGCAGGTGCGGTTGATGTGGGCTGGGACAATGTCAGGTTCGCCGGGTTGTTGGGAACGATGCCGGGCACCTTGGGCTCCTTCGTCACCTTGCCGGCTTCGGCGTCGGTCATGTTGATGCCCATCTTGGTCAGCGTGTCCGCAGTGTAGAGATCGAGCTGCACACGCGACTTCTCATAGTTGGTCGCCGCCGCCAGAACGTTGGACTGCGCCTGGGTTAATGCGCTTGAAGCCTGCAACACCAGTGTTGAGGTCGAAGCGCCCAACGCGTACTTCTTCTGCTCAGCATCCAGGTTTTCCTGTGCGTAATCACGAGCTGCCACGGCCGACTGGAGCGCGGCATAATTCTGCTGGAGAGCGAACTGAGCGTTACGGACCTGCAGCACGATGGTGTTTTCCTGCTGCTGGGTCGCCATTTCCGACTGCCGATATTCCAGGATCGACCGCACCTGGTCGGCCTGTACCTGCCGGTTGCGAATTACGATGTTTAAGTTAAGGCCAATTCCCTTGTTGGGTCCGCTGCTGTTAAACATGTCGCTGAAAGCGCTCCCATAACCGCCGGGCGGGATCTGAGAGGTACAGGAGGGGTCACCGAAAGGGCACAAAGGATTCTGCTGTCCCGACAGGCCGTTAGCGCCGTAGAAAGCGTACAGATCCAGCGTAGGTTTCAATTCACTTTTGAGCGCCTGGATTCCGATGATCTTGTTCCGCAGATTGATCCGCGACTGAATGATCTCCGGCCGAGCCTGCAACGCCTCGTTGATCAGCTCTTCGACGGGCCGGATCTCGAAGGGCGTACTGATCTGCAACGTGTCGGTCGGAATCACCGGCGCCACGGCCAGAATTGGATCGCCGACGTTGCGGGTGACGGCATTCTTCATCAGCAACTGTTGCAGTTGAAGGTTGGTCTGCGCCACCGTCAGGTTCTGGTTTGCCGTGGCCACTGAGCTTTTCGACTGCACCACGGTGATCGGCGCCAGGGTGCCGATCTGTACCTGCTTCTCAGTATCGGAGAGGGTCTTGTTGGCCAGCTCCAGAGCGCGCTGCTGCACCTTGACGTTCTCGTAGGCGTTGACCAGGTCCCAATAAATGTTTTCTATCTGCGAGACCGTGGTCATGACCTGGAGGCGGAAGGCGACGTCCATAATCTCGCGATTGTTGCGTGCGATGCGAATCCAGCGCAGGTTGGGATCAAATCCGAAGCCCTGCAGCAGATGCTGCCGCACCGTGAATGTGAAGCCCGAGGTCACGTATGGCGAGAGCGTGCTGAAGAGTGCGTTCGAAGTAACGCGGGAAGCCTGGTAATTCACCGTCATCAGCGTGCCGGTGGAGAATCCCTGCGTGTAGGTAAAGTTTCCGTTGCTGGTGTTCTGAATGAGGTCAGGGGTACCGGTGAAGATGAGGTTGGACTGGGGAGACTTGGCGCGCTCGCCCAGAATGCTGGTTCCGCTGATAATCGGATCGAAGTTGTCGATGGGCGGTCCCAGACCGGTCGTAGACGCAACGATGCCGGCAGCGCCAGCACCGGCGCCGCCGACGGCCACCGAGGTTCCGCCGGCGCCACCACCGGTTGCGCCCGTGGAGGCAGTTCCCGTTCCGCCTGCGGCCGTCGTTCCGGTGGTTCCACCGGGCGTTCCCTGGAGCAGTCCCGCGTTCACGCCAAGAGCTGGCGATCCCGAACTGGTGCGCAGGATGTCGGTGTCAGCCGTGTCGAGGTTGTAGCGCTGGATGGCGATATCGAGGTTATTCTCCAGCGCCAGCGCCACGGCTTCGTTCAGGGAAAGGTACATCTTGCCGTCGCGGATTACGGAATCAATGCGCGACGAGTTGACCAGGTCCGCCGGCGGAACATAGCGCGGCATGTAGGGCTGCCACATTCTTGGGAAAGGCGATTGTCCCTTGGTGTAGTCCAGCTCGGAATAGGGGTGAGCATTGTGTTGCGGCGCCGGGGCCTGCGGCATTGGGGTTAACGTTTGCAGCTCCGGGGATGAATTCGTCTGGGCCGGAGCTGTTTGGGCAAGACTAGAAACTGCAAGCAGCCCGACCAACATCAGCGACCATGCACCTTTCGGCGCCGATACCAACAATTTAGAAACAGACATTCCCTCTTCTCCCAAAAAACATATGACAATCAGGACACGTATGCCCGGTTTTGTAATGAGTCTCCGTCGGCTATCCCTGATACGGAGGAGGATTCGCGAAGGTTCAATTGCAAGCTGGCACCGAATCGCAGGTTATTCTTCGAGCCCAACCTTGTAAGTTGCAGGAAGTACAATAGTATAGCCGAGTTGTCACGGCTGGTCCGAGCCCGGGAGCGCCGACTCGCGGGGCTCGCCTTCCCCAGCGTCGATTCATGAGCCGCAATTTCAAACTGACGCTTTCCTATGATGGCACCGATTTCAATGGCTGGCAGATTCAGCCTGGCCAACTGACCATTCAAGGGACGCTGGCGGAATGCGTTCGGCGAATTACCGGCGAAGACGTTCTGCCGCAAGGCTCCGGGCGCACCGATGCCGGTGTACATGCGTTGGGGCAGGTCGCTTCGTTCGTTATTGGATCGCCGATTCCGGCACAAGGGTTCATGATCGCCCTGAACGATACCTTGCCGTCGTCCATTCGGGTCACCGGGGTGTCGGAAGTGGAAGCCGGCTTTCATGCACGGCATTCGGCCAAGGCCAAGACCTATCAGTACCGGATCTTTCGCGGCGATGTATGCTCACCCTTTCTGGCGCGATATGTGTTGCATGATCCCTATCCCATGAACGAAGAGGCTGTCATGCAGGCTGCGGGGAGTATCGTCGGCACGCACGACTTTACATCGTTTGCCGCTTCCGATCCGGACCGCAGCGCGCGCATTGCCGCTGCCAGAGCTGATAATGACGATGAGAACGGTCAATCGGCTCCTTCCAATGTTCGAACAATCTACTCGGCGCTGTGGGCCCGAAGCGGTGACGAGTTCAGCTTCACGGTCCGCGGAGATGGCTTCCTGCACCACATGGTGCGCAATCTTGTCGGCACACTATTGCTGGTTGGGAAAGGAAGTCTGCAAGTGAGCGAGCTCCGACGTATCCTTGAAGTGCGCGATCGTAGCGCTGCCGGACCTACGGTGGCCGCCCGCGGACTGTATCTGGTTAGCGTGGAGTACTGATGGCCTCGGATACACAAGCCGTTCTAAGCACGACGATTGTAGACACTAATCCGGCAACGGGTGAGGTGCTGACCGAGCTGCCATGTGCGACGTCGGAAGAGGTGCAGGCGGCAGTGCGGTGTGCTCGTGCCGCGCAACCGGCGTGGCAGGCGACGCGGGTGTCGAGGCGCGTTGAGGTCCTGCGGAGATTTCAGGACTTGCTGCGCGATCGCGCCCGTGAAATTGCCCAGCTAATTTGCCGCGAAGCCGGCAAGCCAACCGTCGAGGCGATCTCGACGGAAGTTCTGGTGGTACTCGATGCCGCGGAATTCTGCATCCGCACAGCGCACCGCTTTCTTCGCGATCAGCCGGTGCCGCACGGCAACCTGGCGATGAAGAGCAAGCGCGGAATGCTGGTGCGTGAGCCGTACGGCGTCATCGGCATCATCTCGCCGTGGAATTATCCGTTCTCTACGCCGGCGGTCGAGACGCTGGCCGCGCTGGTCCTGGGCAACGCGGTTGTGATCAAGCCCTCAGAGTTCACTCCCCTGGCCGCGCTGGAGTTGCAGAAATTGCTGTACGCAGCGGGACTTGATCCTGATCTGCTGCAGGTTGTCATCGGCGAGGGGCCGACGGGCGCGGCACTGCTCGACTCCGCAGTCGACAAAGTCGTCTTTACCGGCAGCGTTGCCACCGGCAAACGGGTGGCGGAGACAGCGGCGCGGCATCTGCTTCCGGTGGTGCTGGAGTTGGGCGGCAAGGATCCCATGATCGTGCTGCCGGACGTCGACCTCGATGTCGTCACCAGCGGCGCGCTGTGGGGCGCATTCATGAATGCCGGACAGACGTGCCTGTCGGTGGAGCGATGCTACGTGCATCGCAGCATCTACGAGCCGTTTCTCCAAAGCATGGTGGAGAAGATCGGCAAGCTGCGCGTTGGCGACGGGCTGGATTCGGAGGTCGAGATGGGCCCGCTGATCAACGAGAGGCAGTTGCGCACGGTAGAAGCGCACGTGAACGACGCGGTGGAGCGCGGCGCGCGCTTGCTGGCCGGAGGCCGGCGCCTGACCGAGCTTGGCCCGAACTTCTATGCGCCTACGCTTCTGGCCGATGTGACCGCCGACATGCGTGTCATACAAGAAGAGACGTTTGGTCCGGTGCTGCCGGTCGCAGCGTTCGACAGCGAGCAACAGGCCGTCGAACTTGCAAACGATAGTGAGTTTGGATTAGCCGCGAGCGTCTGGACGCGCGATCGCAAGAAGGGCGAAGCTCTCGCTCGGCAGATCAAGGCTGGCACGGTCATGGTCAATGACATGATCTCCTGCTTCGGTATCTCGGAGGCGCCGCACGGCGGGTTCAAGCAGAGCGGTATCGGACGCACCCATGGCGAGATGGGATTGGCAGAGATGGTGCAGGTCAAGTACATCGACTCCGACCTGCTACCCAACATGCGCAAAGTCTGGTGGTATGGCTATGGCGAGCGCAGTTCCAGCACCAGATGGAGTCGCTCATGCGCATGATGTTCAGCCGCGGAGTCTGGTCGAAATTTAGATCAGCGGTAAACTCGCTTGGCGCTCTGCGGCGGCGCACGAAAATCTAGACTGCCGGCTGTCCAATTCCGGACGCTGCGGGCTTGGTTCTCCAGCATAGTCCGCGTCCAGGCGAACTAGCGAATTTACATCCCAAAGATGACTATTCCCTAGCTCCCGCTGCTATGCTTTAGGTGTCTGGGTAGGGGGTAGTAATGGGTACGGTCGCTGCTGTCATTGCGCGCTGCCCTGGTTCTTCTCATCGATTTGGGGCGAGCTTTCGTCCATCTCGCGCATTAGTGGTCCTGGGAGCTGGCCTTCTTGCGTTTCCCGGTGCTTTGCTTTGCTCAGATGGGTGTTGGAACTCCCATGGGCAGCACAACTTCCCGTCCAGACGCAGCGCGCCGAAGCGTCAACGCTCGCGTCACCATCCTGGACTCGGACAAGCAGCCACTAAAGCAACAGGCGCTGGTCAGGATCACGAGCCAGGACACAGGCAGGGCATACTTCACGACCACAAACGGGAAGGAGGCGATCTTTTCCAACCTCTCTCCCGGAAAGTACCTGATGGAGGTTGGGGCAGCGGGATACCTGGCGAGGCACGAGGAATTTACGATCCCCGACCTGGACTTCGACTTCAACGAAACGGTTTACCTGGCGCGCGATCCGGCGGCCGTGAACCTAAGCCTGGGAGAGGACAGCGAGCTTCCTTCGAAAGGCCCGCAAAGAGGCCACGAAAGGAGTGCAGGCGCTGGAACTGGGCAACTTTGTTGAGGCCCGCAAGTATCTGGAAGCCGCGGACCGCCAGTATTCCTCAAATTCCTCGATCAAGTTTCTGCTGGGATATCTGGCGCTTCAGCAGAAGGAGGAAGACCGCGAACTGGGATATCTGCTGGCCTCCACCAAACTCGACCCGCATAACCTGCAAGCGCAGAATCTGCTGGCACAGCTTTACTACAGGCGGGAGGATTATGCCCACGCCGCCCAGGCAGCCGAAGCTCGTGGTGGCGCGCAGTGGCGAGTCGGTGATCGCGCGCAGGATACTGGCCACCTCCAGCCTCAAGCTGGGCCACTACGAAAAGGCTCGCGAGAATGCGCAGTGGCTGATAGACCACGGCGGCAGCGAAGGCGCCTCGGCCCGGCTCATTCTGGGGCAGGCGCTTGCCGACTCGGGGCAGTATCAAGCAGCCATTCCCGTCCTGAAGGCTTATCTCGAGGGAGATCCTTCGAGTTCGGTGGCTCCCGCAGTCAAGCAACTGATTACGGAGTTGGAATCCAACGCCAATGCCAAACCAGGCATCGCTGATCCCGCCCTTGCGGTTCAGATGGAGGCTGCCAACGGCCGGGCCGGAATGCCATCCGATGTCGACACGCAGAAGCCGACCGTGGCTGCCGGCGTGCAGTGTCCGGCGGACCTGATGCAGAAGACGGGTGATCCTTCGAAGCTGCTGGTGGAAAGCGTTGCCCAGTACTCTGCCATCGAGCACTTGGTGCATGAGAACATCTCCCCGCAGGGAGTCCCGAGGAACCGCGAAACCCGCCAGTACAACTATGTGGTTTCTATCTACTGAACCCTCGAAGAGCCTCCTGCGGGTCCAGGAATACCGGGATGCCGACAACCTGGAGATGCCCGACAACATCACCACGACCGGCCTGCCGGTGCTGGCCATTGCCTTCCATCCGCTGTTTCGCGACGACTTTGAGATGCGCTGCGAAGGTCTGGGTCAATGGAATGGGCAGGCGACCTGGCTGGTGCACTTCCGCCAAAAGGACGATAAACCCAGCCGCCTGCGGTCTTACGTGGTGAACAAGAACTACTACCCGGTGTCGTTGAAGGGACGGGCATGGATTTCAGCCAGCAACTTCCAGATCGTCCACCTGGAAACGGACCTGGTGCATGGAGTTCCTGAAATTCATCTGCGCACGGAACACACCAGCGTGGATTACGGTTCTGTGGACTTCAAGAGACACGGGACCGACCTGTGGCTGCCAACGAGTGCGGACCTGTACGTAAGCCTGGGAAAGAAGCGCTTTCACCGCAGCGAGACCTTCGATCACTTCATGCTGTTCGCCACCGACACCAACCAGATGGCCAAGCCTCCGAAGCACGAGTCGAATGCCGAGCCCGGTACCCAACTCCGGGCCGCAGCAGAACCAATAACGGAGCCCGTAGCCGGAGTAATCCAACCTGATTACAGCGCAAAAGCACATCGGCCGCTCCGAAGAGCGGCATAGTGTTTTCCGGGGCTGAAGCCCCAGTTCATTTATCGCCGGTTAACGCTGGCCTGAAGGCCGGCTCTACCTTTATCCCGCGACCTCTTCCAACTGCTTCTGGTCGATGTCGAAGTTCGAGTACACGTGCTGCACGTCATCGGAGTCCTCCAGAGCTTCCAGCAGGCGGATCATGGTGTTGGCCTGCTGGCCTTCCAGCTTGGTATAGGTCTGCGGAATCATGCCGACTTCAGCCACATCGGGATTGATGCCGGATTTCTTCACCGCCTCCAGCACCGTCTCGTAAACCGCAGGCTCGCAGATAATCTCCCAGCTTTCGCCGTCGTCCTTCAGGTCTTCGGCGCCGGCCTCGAGGACGATATTCATCAGATCGTCTTCTTTGGCGGCCGACTTGGGGATCACGATGTCACCCTTCTTGGAGAACATGTACGCAACCGATCCAGCTGCACCCAGGTTCCCGCCGTTCTTGGAGAACGCGTGGCGGATCTCGCTGACCGTGCGGTTGCGATTGTCGGTCGAGACGTCAACCAGGACGGCAACGCCTCCCGGGCCGTAGCCTTCAAACATGATCTCTTCGTAGGTGACGCCGGGAAGCTCGCCGGTGCCGCGCTGGATGGCGCGCTTGATGTTGTCGGCAGGCATGTTCTCGGCCTTGGCCGCGGCAACGGCCGTGCGCAGGCGAGGGTTCTTTTCCGGATCGCCGCCGCTTTTGGCCGCCATGGTGATTTCCTTGATCAGGCGGGTGAAAATCTTGCCGCGCTTGGCGTCCAGCGCGCCCTTCTTGTGCTTAATAGTGGCCCATTTGGAATGGCCTGACATGAGAGACCTCGTCAGAAAGATGATTACAAGACGCCCAAAGCCGCTCGGAAGCAGACAGATACGTCCGCCTCGCGAACCAGCGGAGTTATTGGGCAAAACAGGATTATAGCATCGGGGGAAAGCGCTCAAAACCAACCGGAACTGGGCCGGGATTGTCCTGCAAGGCCTTGGGAAACGAGCGCTCACCCCGCCATCTTCAGCTTTGCCAGCAGCTCCGAGGGATGCACCGGCTTGGCCAGGATGTCGAAATCATGACCCTGGGCTCTGGCCTTTTCCAGCAGATCGGCGGTAGCCGCCTGTCCCGAGAACAGCAGGACTTTGCAAGCGGGCAGAAATTCGCGGATTTGGATGGCCGCCTGGATCCCGTCCATGTCGTCCATGATGACGTCGCTGATGATGAGGTCGGGACGCAGGCGCCGCGCGCTCTCGATGGCGGCCAGGCCGCTGTAGACCGCGGTTGCATCATAGCCGTTGATGTCGAGGATCTTGGCCAGTGTGTCGGCGATGATCTGCTCGTCGTCGACTACCAGAACCTTGGGCCGCGGCGCATTCATTTCCCGTACTCCTTGCGAGTCACATGAAGCTAATCGACGATTGTAGTTTATCCATTGCCGGCGAAACCTGCTCGTTCCCACGGGTGGCGCCGTCGTCGCCCATGTGCACCGCTCACAGCATCCAGTGACGCACGTCACGGCCCTTCGGGTATCAACTTTCCTACAGTGGAAGTGGCGGTGAGGAACCGCTGCCACCGATGCCGTAATGGCCGGGGCACGCATCACCTGATCGGAGAACGCAATCATGGCTTACACCATCGTTGATACCTGCACCAAAGATGAACTCTGCGTCGAAGCTTGCCCGGTCGATTGCATCCATCCCAAGAAGGATGAGGAGCAATTCGAGGCAGCCACCCAGCTCTGGGTCGATCCGAACGGCTGCATCGATTGCGGCGCCTGCGTTCCGGTCTGCCCGACCAATTCCGTCTTCCCTAACGAAGAAGTGCCGGCTGACAAGGTCGAGTTCATCGAGAAGAACGCCGCCTATTTCGCCTAGGCTTTCACGACCAGGACGAGGGAGCGCGCCATGCGGCCCCCGTCCGTCTTGTCGTGGTAAGGCTGCGCGGGCCCGCGCTGTGTTCTAATTGAAGCTTGCCGAAAGTGGCGGCAGGAGGGGCCCATGGAAGAGCGCGACTTCTACGACGAACGACAGGAAACGAAGAAGTTTACTCTGAACTGTCCCCATTGCCGCCAGGAAGCCGAGTACGACCTCGGCTGGTTCGTGCGCACCAAGAAGCGCCAGCTTCCCGGACGCGCCGACGAGCGCGACCGCGCCAAATTCGCCAAGGCCCGGTCCTACATGGTGCGGCGCGACGACCTCGTCGCCTGCAAGAATCCCCGGTGCCGCAAACGCTTCGAAGTCTCCGGCGTGCAGTCGGTGGCGTTCATCGATTAGGTAAAGACGGCGGCCCGGTTTTTCCCGCTCGTAATCCTGAGGTCGCTTTGCGACCGAAGGACCTGCTTTCGCTTGCGTCACCCGACGCTACATGCGAATCAGGAACTCCCCCGCGGAATGTCATCGCTGAGCGCAGCGAAGGACCAAGGGTGGGAGTCGAAACGCACTACTGAATCATTGCGAGGCTGTCCTTGGCCACCTGTGCGTACTTCCCATTGGGCTGGAGCTCCAAGTACTTGCGGAAAGCTTCGACGGTTCCTGGTGCCCCAACCATCCTGTTGCGCTCCTTCGTGGCCTTTCCCATCAAATTGACGCCCTTCCAGTAGTATGCGTCTGCTTTCGCGGGATCGAGCTGGATAGCTTTGTCAAACGCGGTGATGGCCTCGTCGGTGCGACCGCTGTTGGTAAAGACCGCGCCCTCGTTGAAATAAGCCACTGCCGCGCTGCTCGGATCGGTTTGCACTGCTTTCTCAAATTCCGCGATGGCCTTGTCCACTTGCGGTGGCGTCATGTGGGCATACAAACTCCCCAAATTTTGATGGTATGCGGCGTTGTAGGGAGCAATGCTCACAGCCTGCTGGTATGCGCCGATCGATTCTTCAAGTCTCTTGGCGTCGCGGTAGTACTCACCCAGGTGGGCCCAAATCAGGTCTTCACGAGGATCGGAGACCGTCAGCGCCTTCAGAATCGAAATCGCTTCGTCATAATTTCCCGCCTTTGCTAAGTCCCGTGCCTGCGCCATCTGTGTGTTCAAGTACTTGATATGCTCATTCTCCCTCAACGCCTTTTCGGTTGGATTGTTTCGCCCCGGGGCAGGGGTCGTTGCCGAGGCGGGGTTCCCGGCCGTTGCCTCGGCGGTGCCTGGAACTCCAAGCACCAGCTCGCCGATGAGGCCGTCAGAGGAATAGGGAATCTGTGTTTTGTTGCTAAGTTCGTAAACCTTATCTCGAACTTTGAACTGAAGCGTACGCAGCGCCACTTGCGGGCGATTAACTCCTGCAGCAACACCGAGGTGAACAGGCTGTTCCTTCCACTGTCGTTGTCGTTGGCCGTCTTGCCCTGTGCGGCGGCGAACATGATGAGTGTGCCGACTCCCGCCGTCACGCCCGCCAACCCAGGCGCCGAATCCTTGGCGACCACGTAGGGATTGTTGCGGCACGCATCCAGAAACACCAGATTTGCTCGGGTACCGCGCTCTTGCATTTTGTCAACCAGGTGGTCTACTGCGTAAGCAGCATAGGGCACATCCGCCTCGGAATCGGCGGAAAAGTCGATCGGTTCGATGTAATCGGTACTTCCCACCCGGAGCCCGTGACCGGAGTAGTAGAACACCGCTATGTCGCCGCTATGCAGCGTGGCTATCCATTTGTTATCGCGTTCGTCAGTTCCTTCAGGCCCGCATTGTCACAGCAGTCCTCTACGACGAATCCCTTGGACCTCAACGAAGTGCGCATGTCCTGCGCGTCGTTGACCGGGTTTTTCAGTTTGCCCAGCGAATAAGCATAATTCCCAATCACCAAAGCAGTCTTCTTGCCCTCGCCCGCCTGCGGGACGAGCTGCTTGTCCTGACCGGGCAGCGGAGTTGGTGAGCACAGGATTATCCCCAGGAGATAGGCCGCGATGCGCAAGATGGCTGATTTGGCGGGTCTCATCGGTGAACTCTCAGCGAGCTGCAGGCTTGAAAATCCAATACGTTCCCGCACTGTTATGCGCAGGGGTCAGTCCAAAGCGTTTAGCCGGCCCGTCTCCCTGCAGAAGATGGAAAAGATCGGACAAAATCGTCTTGTTGTCCGCGTAGTACTGGTGGAAGAAACCCAGTGCGCTGGTGTCGACATCGGAGGCATCAATGGCATCCACGCCGGCACAACGACAATACGGGTGCCCCCCAGGCCGGCCCTGGGAATCCCGCGTAAGTTGTCGAAATCCTGAGCGCCTCATCCTTGGAAGAAGCGTATAGAGTGATTCTCCCCGCCTGTGGGCGAATCTGCTGCGAGATCTGCTGAAACAGGGCAGCATCGATATCTGGAGCCATCAGGACAATCTGGTTGAAGTTGGGTGCAGCGTTCTTCCCGCGGCCGGCATTTGTTTCAGCGCAGTGGTAAGGGGACGGTTCCCCATACTGTGCGCGATGAGATGTATGGTTGTCGCCCCCGACTGTTTGGATAGCTCGGAGAGGAACTGTTGCAAATGAGGGGCTGTCAGTTCGGCGTTTCGTCCATCTTTATTGTAAGCGACCAGACCGAGACTGCCCTGCGATGGCCAACTATAGGTGATGGCTGGTCCATCGAAACCAAGGTCATAGGCGATCTGTGCGGTTCGACGTGTGGCATCTTCGAAGCTTGTATTGAAACCATGAACAAACACGAGGGCTTGTTTGTGTTCAGAGTTAGCTATCCGGCCGCGGACGCGGCTGAAAAAATAGGATTGTGACTCCTCGTCAACTCGCAGCAGGACAATGTGCTTCTGCGGGTCCTGATGAAATTCCAGCCGGTAGATGCTGGGCCCCTCAAGCTCACCCATCCGATGATCGCGCGGGATGCTTACAAGGCATTCGCCGAAGTGCAACTCCTGCTGCGAGTCAGGTTCCTGTCCATAAACGGCGGTGGGCGGTTTTTTTCCTGTCGGTATTCGATCGGTGGCGTAGAAGATCCTCATCTCGGCATAATTCGCCGCCGCCGGAGGCGGAGGGGCCTTGCTGCGAATTACGGCTATACTGATGGAGCCCCGGCCTTGCCCCACATTGTGCGCCATCATGTAGTAGTCACCTTCTTCGCTCGGCTGCCATTCGAACGCCTCGCTGGCTGAGTCCTCGTTGTCCTTTCCGACTAGTACCTTCTGCTGATCGTAGACGTAGAGGTTCACGGCGAAGGGCGCCTCTTGGGTCTTGCCCGTCACGACGAGGCTATTGCCGGGATTGAGGTGAAAAGACCTAGACGCCACCTTGGCATAAGGGCCGACTTGAATTGTCTCCGGCTCCTGTCCTACCGCTGGTGCCTGTCCTACCGCTGGCCTTATCAGCAGGGGGATGACCATCACGATAGGAACAACCAACTGCCAATCGAATCTTTTCAAATCATGCGGTCCTGCCGTTCGCTGGTTTACCTCAGGATCACCGCTAATTGCATTTATTCAGGCCAATTATGCATCAGGTCGGGAGTGCCAGCCACCAATTTCCGCAAGGTCTCCACGACGATGGGCAGCCCACCCGGTATCGAGGTTAGAGGGTAGCGAGTGCGCGGGGCTCTCTTGGCGATGGGGGGGCGCAAGAAAGCCAAAAGAAGGCTTGAATGGGGCACCCGCGAAAGGCCAAGGGCGAAAAGCGCCTTACTGCGTCGCTCCCAGCTCAGCCGGGGCGGTCTGTTTCTGTGCAGTAGCCGGAGTTGGTTTGAAGGCGAAGAAGTCGTGGTCGTATAGATCGCGGTAGAAGTGACCGGCCAGCTCGGCGGCTTTCGGCCCGAATGTAGGACGTCCGCCCTCGAGGAAGAAGACAGCTACGATGCGGCCGTACTCCGTGTCGGAGAACGAAGCGAACCAGCCAAAGCGCGTGCCGTCCTTGGAGCAGGTCCCGGTCTTGCCGAGGATAGGCTCTTCAATAAAGCTAGTGCGCAATGAACGCGCCGTGCCGTACTCCACCGCTCCTGCCATGCCCTCGGAGATCTCCGGGATGATAGGGCCGATATCCAGTTGGCGTTTCACTTTGGGCGTGAAGTTGGCGACTTCTTCGGGTGTCGTCGGGTGCTGCAGGTAATACAGCGTGCCGCCGTTGGCGATGGCCGCCACCAGCGCACCGAGCTGCAGCGGAGTCAAGGAGATGCTCTCGCCAAACGAGCACATCTTGCCCACGCCGCCCAGCTTGGCATCCAGCTCTTCACTGGGAAACACGCCCAGGTGCTCGCCGGAGATGTGGTATCCCGCCAGCTCGCCCAGGCCAAATTCTTTGGCGTAATAACTGACCTTGTCAAATCCCAGCTTGCGGCCGACGGCTTCGAAATAGGCGTTGTTCGAGTGCGCCAGCGCCGTGGTCAGGTCCATGCGGTAGTACTTGCCCAGCGGCACCAAGGTGTCTTTAGTGATGACGTTCTCGCTAAGCGCGGCCAGCGCCACCGCAACTTTGATAGTCGAGCAAGGCTGCCCTCCGGCGGACAGCGCAAGCTTCTGGTTGACCATTGCCAGGATGCGTCCGCTGTCAGGATCGATGGCGACGACGGTGCCGTTCATGTTGCCCAGCGCTTCAATGGCCGCCGCGCGAACGACGGGATCTTCGCCCGCGGTAATGTCGCCGTCGGTCTGATCGACGGCAAACGAGCTGGCATAAAACCGCTCGTAGTACTTGTGCCTGGACTTGGACTTCGAGGTAGCGACGGTGTGCGACGAATGGCTGCGGCTCGCAGCGCTCTTGGTGCTATGCCGCGACTTGGACATCTTCTTCTTGGCCGACGCCGATTCAGAGATCTTAGGAGACTTATGTGAACTGTGGTTCGAAGGGTGGGCCGAAATCGTGGCGGCAGGGGCTACAAAGGGAAGCAGCAGCAATGCAGCAGCGGCGCGGACGACGATATCGCGGGGGTGAATCATTGGCGAATCCTAAGTCTTCAAAGCACGTCGGGGACCAGGACTCGCTAGCGTTGCACCCTGATCCGAACTGTTTTCGATAGTAGGGGATTGTTGGTCGGCAGTTCAACCCAAAAATTGCCCCTCCGGCCACCGGGAACCAAGTCCGCAAACAGCGCAGACGTAGCGAGTTACGGTTAATCTGCCGGTCAATTGAGATGCTGGTTAGGAAGTAATCAGCGGGCTCCGCGGTTAATCAGGAGATCAACCGGTTCTGAAGGTGCCGTGCGGCCATCGGCCAATGCCGCAGCGGCAGAAGACTGGCGCCCGTGCTTCCGGATGAGCGCTGACTAACCTTTCCTGCGGGTGCGGGGGCAGGCCAGTAACGGCTCCAGCAACGAAATGAGAATGTTTTTTTCTTCCGGGACTGTGAATTCCTGCCGGCTGCCGAAACTCTCTTCAGGCGGTGGGGTTAGGAAGGTACAACCCTGAGAATGGTCGTTTAACGACGGCTGACACCCTCCGTGGAGCAACTCGCCCCTGCTTTGCGGAGGGTTGTTCTTTTTGTCGGCTGTTCGCCTTTCGCTCTTCGCTTTTGGCTTGTGCTCTTGGCTGTCTGCCGTGGCTTTGGAAACATAAGGCCGTAGCAACCGACAGACAACGGGTTAGAAAGAACACTCCGCCGCTGAATCCGGCGAAAAGCGAAGAGCCAAGAGCCAACAGCGAATAGCAGCCTTCCTGCTACCATCTCCTCATGCCCGACGAGCGCGCGCGCAAGATCAAACTCATGCTCTTCGACGTAGACGGCGTCATGACCGACGGCACCATCTTCCTCTTTCCTGCGCCCGCGGGAGCTGTCGGTCACGGCACGCATGAGCGCCGCGAGCAATATGCCGACAAGGGCGGATTCGGCATTGCCAGTGCCAGCATGATGGAAGCCAAGGGCTTCAACGCTCACGACGGCACCGGCTTCTCGCTACTGCGGCTGGGAGGAATCAAAGCCGGACTCATCACCAAGCGCATCTCCGAGACGGTCGCGCTGCGCGCACGCGACCTGAAGATCGACATCGTCTACCAGGGCCAGCAGGACAAGGCAGCGGCGTTCCAAGAGATTCTGAAAAAGCACGGCTATCGCGCCGAGGAGGTTTGCTTCGTTGGTGACGATGTGATCGATCTGCCGGTGATGCGCCTGTGCGGGCTGGCGATCGCGGTGAAGAACTCCCGTCCCCAGGTGCTGCGTGAAGCTCACTACATCACCGAGCACGAGGGCGGACACGGTGCCGTTCGCGACGCTATCGAGTACGTCCTGCGCGAGCAGGGGACTTTGGAGCGCGCGATCGACGAATATATCGCCTCGCGCAGCACCGATCCGGCGGCGAAGGTGCAGTAGCGTAAGCATCAGCTGTCAGCCGTCAGGTATCAGTGAAAGCTACCAGCTGCGGGCAATTGCAGGGCATCGTCTACGATAAGAGTGTTCTCAATAGTTATGGGCGAAACTGGGCGGTGGTGGGAGCATAATGCCGCTGAGGTGGCGTAATAATGGCGGTCTACACCATCGACGAGTCACAACGAACGGCCGCAAGAGTGGCGGGTTTTGCTAACCTAATCACTTTCGCGACTGTGGTCTACGTCAATTTTGGTATCCACGCCCGTCTGATTGCCGGGAACAATGCCGCAGAAACCGCTCGGAATATCCTGGCACACGAACGGCTCTTTCGAATCGGCATCGCCGGCGATCTCATTTACTGCGTAGGCGCCGTCGTACTTCTCACAGCGCTCTACGTGGTTCTCAAGCCGGTCAACAGGGGCCTTGCCTTGCTTGGGGCATTCTGGAGGCTGGTATGGGTCTTGATGTGGCTTGATATGACACTCAATCTGTTTGACGCTCTGCGGCTCCTCAGTGGTGCTGAGTACTTGCGAGCATTTGAAGCGGAGCGATTGCAGGCCCTGGCTAGGTTCTATCTCGGGACGAGTTTTGACTACTATTACGTTGGCTTGTTGTTTGGTGGACTGGCATCCACAGTCTGTGGCTACCTGTGGTTCAAGTCCCGTTATATCCCTCGAGCCCTCGCTGCCTTCGGCGTGATCTCGTCCATATTTTGCGTGGCGTGTACTCTTGTTTTCTACATTTTCCCCAGCTTCGACAAAATCATTAACTTGTGGTGGTTCGATACGCCGATGGTAATTTTCGATATAGCACTGAGTTTTTGGCTTCTATTTAAGGGGTTAACGCCGTCCAGAATAGCCGACCCCGAAGCACGCGAGCGAGCACAGGCCAGTGCCGGCTAAACCTTTTCGTTCCGTATCGCGGCTGGGGTTGAACTCAAACGGTTCCCGGCGCTCGTGGGGCCTCTTTCCGCAGGTTGTTTGTCGCAGCCGTGGACTTCCGGTATGAAATCGCCATTTCATAATTGAAATATGCGTGGAGCGCTCGGGACCTCGCAAACAACAAGGACCGCCTCGGCGGTCTTAGCACCAGAAAAAAGCCGGGGACATTGCCCCGGCTTCGCAGGAAACTAGGAAGAAACTACAGATTGATCTTGCGGCGCAGTATGCCCGCGAGTCCCAGCACGCCGCTGCCCAGCAAAACGAGGCTGCCCGGCTCGGGCACGGTGTTCATGTAGGTCTGGAAGCCCAGGCTGTAGCCGTAGAGCTGCGTGTAATCGAAGATCTGACCGTTGATGTTCAGGTACAAATCCCCACCCGAATAGGGGTTCGTCGATCCCGCCAGGTTGCAGCATCCCGGACCTCCGGAAACGTCGATCACAAAGTAATCGCCGGGGTTCAGGGCGATGTTGGCCGACGAGGTGTCGATGAAAGTTCCACCGGGTGTGATCCCTGCGGTCGTAGTGAAGGAATACTGGCCGTTGAAGTAGCCCTGCCCGACGCCGATCTTGACCGTATCGGTGTCCGTGCCTGACCAGGTGTAGAGCGTGACGCCAGCCAGCGTGCCGCCGATCCCCACCTGGACCTGCTGCTGCCATTCGAGACTGTCGTTCAAGCCTACGTTCAAAGGCGGATTGTTCTGGTCGAGGATTGTGTTTGCCTGCGCCGAAACCGCAAACGCAAGGAACGCCACCAACAAAGCCAGCGTGATGGTGATTGAGCCGCGTGTCACTGTTGCCTCCTGTCTAGCACTGGGTAGCCGATCTGCTAACTCAAATTTAGGTTGATCCAATCCTTCCCGTTCCCCGAATCGATCAATCGGGTCGCACATGAAGGGGAAGGAAGACAGCTAGCGAATTGCTCCACTCCGCGTGTCGCGAAACTCATGTCGGACTCTAAACAAACTCCCTGCGACACCCACCACGGTCCATTTGCGAGCAACTGCAGCCAGAGGGCCACCATTATAGGCCTGTTCCTTGCAGTGTAAACAGAGAAATCTTGCGCAGCTTACCTTCGCCGGCGAATAGCGAACAATTGGCGAACATCTGCTAGAATTCCGCAATGCTTCCTGGCGCCATTCCCGTTTCGCTTTCCTGGGCGCACCCCCTCGTGGCGGAGTGGTTCGTGGCGAAGTTCGGCTCGCCCACCGAGCCGCAGGAGCAGGGCTGGCCGGAGATTCTTGCCGGGCGAACGACTCTTATTTCCGCACCTACCGGCTCGGGCAAAACGTTGGCGGCCTTCCTCATTTGCATTGACCGCCTGGTGCGCAAAGCGTTGGAAGGTGGGCTGCACGACCGCACCGAGGTCCTGTATGTCTCACCGCTAAAGGCGCTGGGCAACGACATTCAGAAGAACCTCGACGGCCCGTTGAGCGAGATCACCGCGCTTGCGGCTGAGCGTGGGTTGCTGATGGCGGAGATTCGCACCGCTGTCCGTACCGGCGATACGCTGATGAAAGAGCGGCGCCAGATGCTGCGCCGACCGCCGCACATCCTTGTCACCACGCCCGAGTCGCTCTACATACTGCTCACTGCCGACAAGAGCCGCGCCATCTTGCGCAACGTTGAGACTGTGATCGTTGACGAGATCCACGCCGTGGCCGACGACAAGCGCGGCGCGCACCTGGCGATCTCGCTTGAACGGCTTGACCTGCTGGCGAAGCAGCCAACGCGCATCGGGCTCTCGGCAACGCAGAAGCCCATCGAGGTCGTCGCGCATTTCCTCACCGGTAACGGCCGGCCTGCTCCCGCGATCGTCAACATCGGCCATCGCCGCACCATGGACCTTGCGGTCGAAGTGCCCGCCTCGGAGCTTGGCCCCATCGCAACCAACGAGATGTGGGGCGAGATTTACGACCGCATCGCCAAGCTGGCATTGCAGCATCGCTCGACGCTGGTGTTCGTCAACACGCGCCGTCTCGCTGAGCGCGTGGCATTGCACCTGAGCGAGCGCCTCGGCGAAGACCAGGTCGCTGCGCATCATGGCAGCCTTGCACGCAAGCTGCGGCTGGCGGCAGAACGCAAGCTGAAGAACGGCGAAATTCGCGCGCTGGTAGCGACGGCGTCACTGGAACTGGGCATCGATATTGGCTGCGTCGATCTGGTCTGCCACATCAATTCACCGCGCTCCATCGCTGTCACCTTGCAGCGCTTTGGCCGCTCTGGACACTGGCGCGGAGCGGTTCCCAAGGGACGCTTCTTCGCTACCACGCGCGACGACCTGGTGGAATGTGCGGCGACGATTCGCGCGATCAAGCATGGCGATCTCGACCGCCTGGAAGTGCCGATCGCGCCGCTCGACATTCTGGCGCAGCAGATTGTAGCTATGTGCTGCTGCGAGGAGTGGGACGAAGATGCGCTGTTCGGGACCCTGCAACGCGCCTATCCCTATCGCGATCTGACCCGGTTGGAATGCGATCGCGTCCTCGAAATGCTGTCGCTGGGCATCGCCGCTAAGCGCGGGCGCTACGGGGCATATCTGTTCCGCGATCAGGTGAACCGCCGCCTGCGCGCGCGCCGCGGAGCCCGGCTGGCGGCGATCACCAGCGGCGGAGCGATTCCGGAAACCGCGTTGTATTCGGTGATCGCGCAACCTGACGAACTCGCTCTGGGCACGCTCGATGAGGACTTCGCGGTGGAGAGCAATGCAGGCGACATCATGCTGCTAGGTAACACCTCGTGGCGCATCACACGCGTGGAATCGAAAACCGGCCGTGTGCTGGTGGAAGATGCGCATGGGGCGCCGCCGACCATTCCGTTTTGGCGGGGCGAAGCCCCAGGGCGGACCGCGGAGTTGTCCCACCATGTGGGAGAACTGCGTCGGCAGCTCAGCGCGATGCTGCCGAATACCGCGCCACTGGCAGGTGCCACCGAGATTCTGAGGTGGCCGAGCCTGCCTTGAAAGGGCACGGCTTTAGCCGTGCCGACGAGACACCTATTTCTTGCTCGGAGGGGGCTTTAGTCCCCGCAAACCGACACGGCCGAAGGCTGTGTCCCGGCAAAGCCAAAGCCGCGCCTACGTGGCATCGAATCCACCCCCGAGGTCCAAAACGCGGTTACGTGGCTCAAAGAAGAGTGCGGGCTCGACGATGCCGGCGCCGAGCAACTGATCGAGTACGTCGTCACCGGACGCGCGGTTTTGGGCGAAGTTCCCACGCAACAGACGATCATCGCCGAGCGCTTCTTCGATGAAGCTGGCGGCATGCAACTCATCGTTCATGCCCCCTTCGGCGCGCGCGTGAACAAGGCCTGGGGACTGGCGCTACGCAAGCGCTTCTGCCGTTCGTTCAATTTCGAGTTGCAGGCTTCTGCAACCGACGACGGACTGAACATCTCGCTCGCCGAGCAGCACAGCTTTCCGCTGGGCGACGTCTTTCATTTCCTGCAACTGGAGACCTTCCGCGAGATTCTGGAGCAGGCCGCGCTCGCCTCGCCGATCTTCAAGACGCGCTGGCGCTGGGACGCCAACCGCTCGCTGGCGCTGCTTCGCTTTCAAGGAGGGAAGAAAGTTCCGCCGCAGATTCAACGCATTCGCAGCGACGATCTTCTAGCGTCGGTCTTCCCCGATGTGGCGGCGTGTTTCGAAAACATCGAAGGCGACATCAAGATTCCCGATCACCCGCTGATCGACGAAGTGATGAAAGATGTTCTCACCGAGGCGATGGATATCGACGGTCTGCGACGCGTGCTCGCGGGCATTTACGACGGCAGCATTCGCACACTGGCGGTTGACACGCCCGTGCCATCGCAGTTTGCCCACGAAATCCTGAACGCGAATCCGTACGCATTTCTTGACGACGCTCCACTGGAGGAGCGCCGCGCGCGTGCCGTGCAGTTGCGCCGCATGTTGCCCGAAGCTGTGCTGAACGAAGTCGGCCGGCTCGATCAGGAAGCGATTGCGCAAGTGCGCGAACAGGCGCGGCCCGAAGTGCGCGACGCTGACGAACTGCACGACGCGCTGCAAACACTCGTGGCTCTGCCCGACGACATTGCTGACGACGAATGGCGGCAAGCGGCCCTGGGCTGGCTTCCTTATCTTGCTGAGCTGCTGGAGAGCTGGCGCGCAGTGCGTGCTGTCGTTGGCGACAGGCGCTACTACGTTGCTTCAGAACGCGCCGCCGACTTCGCGCTGATCTTTCCCGAGGCGCAGTTTGAGGTCACCCCGCCGGAACTGCCGTCGCGCAACGCGTCGCGGGACGACGCGCTGCTAGGGATGGTGAATGGCTGGATGATGCACTCCGGCCCGACGACATCGACGGCTTTGTCTTACCTTGTGGGACTTACTGCCGTGGAAGTCGCCCAAGCACTCTTGCGGCTCGAAGCGAGTGGAACCGTTCTGCGCGGTAACTTCACGGGAAACGCGAGCGGCAAAGATCCGCACGATTGCGAGTGGTGCGAGCGGCGTCTGCTGGCGCGCATTCATCACCTCACGGTCGCTACCCTACGCAAGCAGATCGAGCCGGTCACTGCCGCGCAGTACATGCGCTGGCTGCTGCGCTGGCAGCATGTGGCGCCGCAGTCGCAAGCCGCAGGCGAGCGTGGTCTGCTGGAAGTCGTTCGTCAGTTGCAGGGTTTCGAAATCCCGGCGAATGCCTGGGAGCGCAATGTTCTCGCAGGGCGCGTCAGCAATTACGACCCTGCGTATCTCGACCAGCTCTGCCTGACCGGAGCTGTGGGGTGGGGACGGCTGTCGCCGCATCCCGCCACGCTGCATGTGGACGAAGCGGGCGAACGCCAGCGGCGCGTCGTGCCAACCCGGGTTGTGCCGATCACGCTGTTCCTTCGCGAGGATGCCGACTGGATGCAGCCGCGCAGCCCCGAAAGCGACCAGCAGCAGGAGCAGCGGCTGAGCGAACCGGGCCGAGTTGTGATCGATTTCCTGCGAAGGCGCGGTGCTTCGTTCTTCGCCGACATCGTTCGCGGAACCGGAAAGCTGAAGGCCGAGGTCGAAACCGCGCTGTGGGAGTTGACTGCCGCCGGGCTGGTTACGGCCGATGGCTTTCAGAACCTGCGCGCGCTGATTAGCCCAAACCGTCGCAGTGGGAGCACCGGCATAAGCAAGGTTGCGAAACCGCGAAACACTGCGGGCCGCTGGTCATTGCTCTACACCGACCCGCCCGCTGATCGCTACAAGACTGTCGAGGCGACGTGCTGGATGCTGCTTCGGCGCTATGGCGTGGTGTTTCGCGAAGTGCTGGCGCGCGAGTCGAACTTGCCGAAGTGGCGGGAGCTGCTCATCGCCTTCCGCCGCCTCGAAGATCGCGGCGAGGTACGCGGAGGGCGGTTCGTGAACGGCTTCCTCGGTGAGCAGTTTGCATTGCCGGAAGCTGTGGAGTCGCTGCGAGCAATGCGCAACCGCGCGCCGAGCGGAGAGATCGTTACCATCTCGGCAGCCGATCCGCTAAATCTTGTGGGCTTCATCGTTCCGGGCGAGCGCGTGCCTGCCATCTCGGGACGCTTCGTCACCTTTCGCGATGGTGTTCCGGTGGATGCCGTTATCTCGACCATGCTGCGCGAGGCCGCAGCTCAATGAGCAGTCCGCCTCTGGTCGAAGGCCTGGATTATTACGTCGAGAACGGGCTGATAGTCTTCACCGCGCACTATCTGCGCAATCGCGGATATTGCTGCGAGTCAGGGTGCAGGCATTGCCCGTATGGATTTCAAAAACCCCTGGAGAGTAATCAAGTATTAGAGTTCGACTAGCGTCTCCCCTTGGCACCTTTATGCCATTCCCAAGGTCACTTTCTTGAAGTACATTGGCGGCGCGCTGCCTTGGGGATGGAGGTCATCATGCGAAGGTTTCCAGCGTATGGGCTTGCGTTTATTTTAGCGTTGTCGCTCGCAGGGTGTGGAGGAAGCTCGTCGAATTCAACTCCGCCCCCACCGCTCGCGATTACAACGCAATCGCTGGCGTCAGCGTCAGTCGCATATCCTTACGTTGCGGCGCTGGGCGCAATGGGCGGTGTGCTGCCCTACAAATGGACAGTCATATCCGGAAGTTTGCCCACGGGATTAAGTTTGACTACTTCAGGCCTCCTTTCCGGCACGCCTACTGCGTCAGGTACCTTCAACTTCACGGCGCAGGTAGCGGACTCGGCGCACCCTTCCGGCATCGCGAGTGCGGCGCTTTCCATTGACACTGCTGACCAGCTCAAGCTCACAACGCTTTCGCTGCCAGCCGGCACAACGGGAGTGCCCTACAGCGCTGTCGCGAATGCAACTGGGGGCTTTCCTCCGTACTCCTGGTCCATTGCCAATGGAAGCTTGCCGAGTGGGTTAACGCTGAGCGCCGCGTCCGGTGCGATTTCTGGCGCACCGACCGGTGAGGGCATCTCAAACTTTACGCTTCAGGTGTCGGACAGTCCACCCACCGCGAGCGCTAGAGCCGGGCTCAGCATTACGGTCAATGCTCAGCCCGCCAGGAATGCGGTCATATACAACCCCGGAATACCTCCCGCCCAGATCCAGAGCGACGGGTCGCTGATCTATCTCTCCATGATAGGGCCCTTTCAAACCTCGGACTCTGCCCAACTCTTAACGCCGTCGCCCACGCTGCCCTTACTGTTTACCGACGAGTCTGACGGAACGCACACCTATCTTCGGTCGTATTTGGTGAACGCAAACTACTCCACGAGCTTGAGCAACAGTACTACGCTGCCGTACGACAACTACACTTTCCTGGCGCTCGACCCTGGTGGTTCGAATGTCTATCTCGGTGGTCCCATCGACAGCAGTCTCACACCCGGGCTAGTAATCTATACCGGCGATGGCTCTTCGCAACTGGTGGGCAGCATAGCTACACCCGACGGCGAAACGCCGTTGCAAGCGGTATTCACTCCTGATAGCGCGACAGCCTTCGTCCAGACCTGCTCGACATCAAGCGTAGGCAATATTTATTCCTACTCGCGTACTTCCGGCGGAATGCTCTCTCTCGCTGCAACTTATGCGATACCTCAGAATTCCTGCTCCGGTGCCTTGGCAGTTTCGCCCGATGGAAAGTATCTCGCGAGTACCTTGGGGCAATGGAGCAACTACGTCTTAGCGCACCAGGTGCAGATTTACAGCATAAACAGTGACAAAAGCATCAGTCCTGTCTTGTCCGCACCGTTCACTCCCACGTATGGCCCGCACAACCCTGGAGGAGGGGATCCCCTTGACGAGAACGAAATCACCTGGGACAACTCGGGTTCTTATCTGCTTGTCTCTAGTGATAGTGGCGGTTTACTGGGCGGAATCGGGGTGCTTCAGCTCTCCGGAAATAGTGTGGCGCAGACTTTTCACCCGGCAGAGAACTTCGGAGTCTATATGTATCCTCGAACGATCGGCTCCTTTGTCTATGGAGTCCAACGGTTCGCCCAGCCGCAGTATCATGGCTGGGTAGGATATTTGCTCCAGGGTGGAGGACTAGGAGCAGTGCCGGGCAGCCCTTTCGGTGGTGGGAACCCGACAACTCCCATTGCGATTTACTAAACCGAGGAAGGAGGAAGGCTTCGAACCGGGGCAGACTCTTCCTCTTGCAACCGGCCCACGCCCCTATGTCAATCCCTCGTGCCGCGCTGCAATTCTTTCGATTCGATCGTCCAGTTCTCTTAGCCCATAGTGTGAATCTTTTCCGGCTCGATCTTATACAGCACGCGCTGTTCGCCAGGCTGCGCGAACGGATATTTGTCCTGCCCCAGATACTTCTTCGCCATCTTGTCGATGTGCGCCGCGGCGCCGTCCTGCGTGATCTCCGCAACCTTGCCGCGAACTTCCACGTAGCGGTAGGGATTGTCGGGATCCATCAGGGTGATGGCCACGCGCGGGTCGCGCCGCATGTTCTTGTCCTTCTGCCGGCCCAGCGCCGAGTTGACGATGACCCGGCCATTCTCGTAGTCCACCCACACAGGCTGGGTCTGGGGTGAGCCATCGGGCATGAGCGTGGTCAAGAAACCGAAGACTGGTTTGCTGAACAGAGACATGTAGTTTTCAGGAATAGCAGCGGCCATAAAATATCTCCTCGCTAGAACTTAGAATCGGGACCTGAAAGACCAACGGGCAATTGGATTTCCCAAGACATTCTACGGGTTCACGAATTGCCGCTCCAAACGACGCTGACAAAGAAAAAGCCCAAGAACCTTCGTTCCCGGGCTTGGCATGAAACATGCATTAACAATGGGCCAACCCGCTAGCCGGCCTAATTGCCCTGGCGCTCTTTCGCTATCGCCGCGATGCACTCTTCCAGGACGTCCATAGCGATGTCGGCCAGCTCCCTGGCCACGATGAGCGGCGGTGCGATGCGGATCGTATTCGGCCCGCAACCCAGCAGAAGCACGCCACGCTCGAAGGCGAGTTCGACGATGCGGTCGCGCTCGGCTCCGCCCGGGGTCCGCGCCTTCTTGTCGGTCACGATCTCGATGCCGATCATCAGACCGCGTCCGCGAACGTCGCCAACCAGATCAAGCCGCTCCGGCCAATTCGCCATTCGCTTCAGCATGTGATTGCCGACGACCTCGGCGTTCTTGATGCCTCCGCGTTCCAGCACGTCCATCGTAGCCAGGGCCGCGGCGATGCACACCGGATTGCCGCCGAACGTCGAGGCGTGAGAACCGGGAACCCAGTCCATGATCTCGGCCCGCGACATGGTGATGCCCAGCGGCATGCCGCTGGCGATGCCCTTGGCGATGCAGACGATATCGGGCTCCACGCCCGTGTGCTCCACTGCCCACCATTTGCCAGTGCGGCCTACGCCCGACTGAACTTCGTCGACGACCAGCAGGATGCCGTGCCGGTCGCAGATGCGCCGCAGCTCCTGCATGAAGACGGTTGGCGCGACGACGTAGCCGCCTTCGCCCTGAATGGGCTCGACGAAGATTGCAGCCACTTCCTCCGGAGCCAGCACGGTCTTGAAGAGCTTGTCTTCTATGTAGCGTGCGCAGCCCATGGCAAAAGCTTCGGCTTCCTGAGGACCACCTACGCAGCCGCGATAGACATCGGGATAGCGCACGTGCGTCACGCCCGGAACCAGCGGCGAGAAGCGGCGCTTCTGCTGCGGCTTTGACGCGGTGAGCGAGAGGGCGCCCATGGTGCGTCCGTGAAACGCGCCCAGGAAGGCAATGATCTGCTGCCGCTTGGTGTGATAGCGCGCCAGCTTCATCGCGGCCTCAATCGCCTCCGCGCCCGAGTTGCCGTAATAGAACTTGTGCGGCCCTTTCGTGGGCGCAACCTTCGCCAGCCGCTCCGCCAGCTCGACCAGAGACTCGTAGTAGAAATCGGTGCCCGACATGTGGATCAGCTCGGCCGACTGCTTCTGGATGGCGGCAACCACTTCGGGATGGCAGTGTCCGGTGGAGGTGACGGCGATGCCCGCGGCGAAGTCGAGGAACTCGTTGCCGTCAACATCTTCGACGATGCAGCCGCGCCCGCGCTTTGCCACCAGCGGATACGACCGCGTGTACGACGGCGAGATGTAACGTTCGTCGCCCTCCAGAACGCGCTTGGCATTCGGGCCGGGCAGGGGAGTGATGATCTTCGGTCCCGCGATATTAGTGAGAGTATTGGTGGCCATGGTCTTCTCCTGTGAATCGGCTGGGGCACGCGGAGGTGCAATTGCTGGCCTGCGACCGGACGTCGATGTTCAAAGGATGCGAACATCTGCCAGGATACCGATCGCTCAGGATTGCGGCAGGAGAACTAGTCGCCGGAGAAGAGATTGGGCCGCGCCTTGCTCGGGGCGAACTTCAAGTCAGCGCGGGCGGAGGTGGAACGCGGCCAGGTCGCTTGCTCGCCAGAGCAGCGCGAGACCCCGAGACGAGCCCGGCCAGTCGAGCGACGATAGGCGAGATGGCGGAACATAATCCACTCCCGTCTTTATTATATGCGGTCTGCACGTTTGCCGTAACCCCCGGGATGGCCCTTCCAATTCCTGCGGTAACGAATCTGAAGTTCGGCGATTGACGCCTCCCAATGGGGTAGTGGTGCAGTTTCAATAGGGATGCGTGCCTTTCGCGCGCCCGCGCGAATCGGCACGCCCAGATCTCTTATTTCGCAAAGAGGCTCGCTCGGGATGACACCCAAACGGCGCACTTGGAAACCATCCTCGGGATGATAGACTTACGATTTACGGTGGAGCTGCTACTCAACGTATTCTGGCTGGCCTTGGCGGCATTTGCCGTATTGGCATTTCTCCGCGATCAAGCTGGTCGCGGGGAAGCTGAGCGGCTGCCTTATCTTACGGCGTTGCTTGCCCTAGCCTGCATTGTGGTGCTGCTCTTCCCGGTGGTTTCTGCCAGTGACGACCTGCACCCGACGCAGGCGGTTTTTGAAGACTCCAGCAAGCGGGTTCAGCCAACGGTCGCACCGGTTCAACATGCCGATGCTGTCCCGGGGTTGGTCATGCTGCTGGCCTTCCTGAGCTTCGTAATTCTTTTCGGGCCGCTAAGGTTTAGTCGCCTGTCTTCCGCTCCGGGGCCCGCGAAAGCGCTCCTCGGCTACCGTCAGCGCGCTGTCGGCCGTGCCCCTCCCTCGCTTCTCTAGCCTTTTCAGTGCGCCACCCGGCGCAGCAATCCAAACTTTTCTCCAAGACGACGGCATGCGCAGGCGTGCCGAGTGGCACTTTTTGCCATGTACGGAATAAACATCATGAAGCACAAGATTTGGCGGCGACTCGCCGTGAGGGCGGTTCTCTGCCTCGGCTTGGCTGCAATTCCGGCCTGCAACAGTGGAAAGGCCGATGCGCCGACCAGCAAGGTCATCGAGACCAATACTGATCCCAACCTTTTCTCGATAACGGATCCGGGCCAGTTCCCCGTTACGGCAGTGCAGGTGCGCGAAGTGCAGGACGAGACCAGCGCCAACTGCGTCATCAATCCTGATATCACGCGTTCGGTTCCCGTCGTCTCCCTCGGCGGCGGCCGCGTAGTCGAGATTAAGGCCAAGCTCGGCGATTACGTCCGAAAGGGAGACGTCCTGCTGCTGATCAACAGTCCGGACTTGACCCAGGCCTTCTCCGACTACCAGAAATTCAAAGCCGATGAAGAGCTGGCGCGAAAGCAGGTCGCGCGTGCGCAACTGCTCTACGACAAGGGCGCCATCGCCCTCGCCGATCTGGAGACAGCACAGGACAACGACACCAAGGCGAAGGCCGACTTGCAGGCCGCGGCTGATCGCGTCCGCGTTCTCGGCGGCGAGCTCAGTCACCCCGGCGGACTGCTGCCGCTGCGCGCGCCGATCTCGGGCACCATTGTCGATCAGCAAACCACCGGCGGCACGGGCGTAAAGTCACTCGACAACCAGGGCGCACTGTTCACCATCGCTGACCTCTCGGAGGTCTGGGTGCTCTGCGACGTCTACCAGGACATGCTCCCGCGAATTCATCTGGGCGACATCGCACAGATCAGCCTCAGCGGTTATCCCGGCCAGAAATATCCCGGCAAGGTGATCAACATCAGCGAGGTACTCGATCCCACTACCCGAGCCGCGAAGGTGCGCATTGAGCTGCCCAATCCCGATCGCTTGATGCGCGCCGGCATGTACGTAACCGCCGGCTTCCGTTCTCGCCAGCCGGTGCAAAGAGTTGTGGTTCCGGCAAGCGCCATCGTGCACCTGCACGACAAGGACTGGGTCTATGTTCCGGAGGGCGGCGGCAAGTTCCGGCGCGTCGCTCTGCAACTAGGCCCAGCTCTCAGCGACGGCACGCAGCAGGTGATCAGCGGATTGCAACCGAACGATCAGGTCGTCACCAACGCTCTTCAGTTTTCCAGTGCGGTCGAGGAGTAATTCATGATCCGCTACCTCGTCGATTTCGCGCTGCGGAACCGCATTCTGATACTGGGCCTTGGTGTGGGTCTGCTGATCTGGGGCATCATCTCCTTTCACAATCTGCCGATCGAGGCTTATCCCGATGTGGCCGACAAGTATGTGTGGGTGATCACCCAGTGGCCGGGCCGCGCTGCCGAAGAGGTCGAGCAGCAGGTCACGATTCCCATCGAGACGCAGCTCAATGGCGTCGGCCATCTCACCCACCTGCGTTCCACCTCGATTGCCGGGCTGTCGTTCATTACCGTCCTGTTTGACGATTCCTCCGACAATCTGCAGAACCGTCAGCAGGTATTGGAGAAGCTGACGCTGGTGAATCTCCCGCCTGGCCTGAACGCGCAGATCGGACCTGACTTCAGCCCCGCAGGCCAGATCTACTTCTACACCCTGCAAAGCTCCAGTCCGAAGTACGACATCATGGATCTGAAGGCGCTGCAGGACTGGGTGGTCTTCAAACACCTGATGTCGGTGCCGGATGTCAGTGCGGTCTCGATCTTTGGCGGGCAGACCCGCGAATATCAGGTGCAGGTCGATCCCGACAAGATGGTCGCCTATGGACTCAGCATGGCGACGCTCGAGCAGGCGCTGGCCAACAACAACCTCAACGGAGGCGGCAGCTTCATCGAGAAGGGCCAGCAGGCGTACAACGTGCGCGCTGTGGGCCTGATGCAGAACACATACGACATCGGCGAGACCGTGCTGGCGGTAAAGAACGGGACTCCGATACGCGTTCGCGATGTCGCGGTGGTGATGGAAGCGCCCAAGATTCGCCTCGGCCGGCTTGGGAAGGCAGTACGGAAACCGGATGGCACGATCGTCGATAACGACGACGTTGTCGAAGGTATCGTGCAGATGCGCAAAGGCGCGGAAGCAGAAGCGGTCTTGCGAGACCTGCATAAGAAGGTCGAGTTTCTCAACACGCGCGTGCTGCCGCCCGGCGTCAAGATTGTCCCCCACATTGACCGCGACGATCTGGTGCATCTCACCACGCACACCGTGCTGCACAACCTGGTGGAAGGCATTCTGCTGGTCGTGGTGGTGCTGTTTTTCTTTCTGGGAAACGTCCGTTCATCTTTGCTGGTGGCGCTGACGATTCCGTTCTCCCTCTTCTTCGCTGCGATCCTGCTCAACCTGAGCGGCATGCGCGCCAACCTGCTTTCGCTGGGTGCGCTCGACTTCGGCATGGTGGTGGAAGGCGCGGCGGTAATGATCGAGAACATCCAGGTGCAACTGGAACGGCGCTCCGCCGGCTCACAGCTGACCACCAATGAAGTCATCCGCTCCGCGGCGCACGAAGTGCAGCGGCCCGTGTTCTACGCCATCGCGATCATCATCATCACCTATCTGCCCATCTTCACCCTGCAACGCGTCGAAGGACGGCTGTTCAAGCCGATGGCCTGGACGGTGGCCTTCGCGCTCCTCGGCGCGCTGATTTTCTCCATCCTGATAGCGCCAGTGCTGGCGAGCTATACCTTCCAGCGCGGGGTCAAGGTGTGGGAGAACCCCGCGGTCCGCTGGATCAACAACCGCTATGAGCAGACGCTGCAATGGATCATGCCACGCCGCATGTTGGCGCTGGCGCTGACCGTGGTGGTCCTGGGTGTCAGCGGCTATCTCGCCTTTGGCGGAGCGATTGGATCCGAATTCCTGCCGCACCTGGATGAAGGTTCCATCTGGGCGCGCGGCACTTTGTCGCCGAGCACAGGTCCAAGCGAAGGCCAGCGCATCATGGACCAGGCGAGGCTGATCTTCGCCAGCTTTCCCGAGGTGACGCAGGTCGTCTCGCAAGTTGGCCGCTCCGACGATGGCACCGACGCCACCGGCTTCTTCAACACCGAATACTTTGTCGACTTGAAACCTCGCAGCGAATGGCGTCCACAATTTCACGGCGAGAAGGAAAAGCTGATCGAAGCCATGGACCAGAAGGTCTCGCAGATTCCCGGCGTTACCTGGGGCTTTTCGCAGCCCATCGCCGACAACATGGAAGAGGCGGTGAGCGGCGTCAAGGGCGAGCTGGCGGTGAAGATCTTCGGCCCCGACCTTCGCGACCTGGAAAACACCGGCGAGAAGATCATGAACGTGATGAAGACGGTAGATGGTGTTGCCGACCTGGGCCTGTTTCGCGTGCTGGGCCAGCCCAACGTGAACATCGCGGTTGACCGTGCCAAGGCCGACCGCTACGGCATCAACGTTTCCGATGTACAAGATGCGGTGCAGACGGCCGTCGGCGGGAATCCCGTCAGCCAGATCCTGATCGGCGAAATGCGCTTCGATCTGGTGCCGCGCTATCAGGAGCAGTTCCGCCGCTCCGTCGACGACATTGCTAACATACGTATCCTTGCGCCGACCGGTGAACGTGTCTCGCTGGGTGAAGTCTGCGACATCCAGGTCGAGGATGGCGCTTCGATGATTTATCGCGAAGGCAACCAGCGCTACATCGCGCTGAAATACAGCGTGCGCGGCCGCGATCTCGGCAGCACCGTCGAGGAGGCAATGGCCAGGGTGGACCGCGAGGTCAAGCTGCCGCAGGGATACACGCTTGAGTGGGCAGGCGAATTTGAGAGCCAGAAGCGCGCCAATCACCGTCTCGCGATCGTGATCCCGCTGACCATCGTCGTCATCATGCTCGTGCTGTACTCCATGTTTCACAGCTTCAAGTGGGGACTGCTTGTGCTGCTCAACCTCAGTCTTGCGCCCATCGGCGGTTTGCTGGCGCTGGTCATCACCGGCACGCACTTGAGCGTCTCGACCGGCGTGGGCTTTCTCGCCCTGTTTGGAGTTTCGGTACAAACCGGCGTTGTGATGATCGAGTACATCAATCAGCTTCGAGCCCGCGGGATGAGCATCCGGGAAGCCGCGCTGCTGGGATCGACGCGGCGATTGCGGCCGATCATGATGACTATGCTGGTGGCATCGCTGGGCCTGCTGCCAGCAGCAACATCGCACGGCATCGGCTCCGATGCGCAGCGTCCATTCGCCATCGTGATCGTCGGCGGATTGTTGACCGAGCTCTTCCTCAGTCTGATTCTCCTGCCGACGTTTTACGCCTGGGTCGCCGGACCGACGGATGTATTGCCACCGGAAGAGGAGCACGTTACGGAATGAGATTCTGGCTATCAGCTTTGCTCATCTCCTCTGTCTTCGCCTATGTAGCCGCTGCCGGCGCGCAAGCGCCTGCGCTGCCCGGCGCTCCTCAGATGCCGGACATACCGCAAACGGGAGAAGGTCCGGCGTCGAGCGCAACCGGAAGCGGGCAGACGCTTCCGCCGGCGATCACCATCGAGCAGGCGATCGATCTGGCGAAGAGGAACAATCCCACGCTCAACGCCAACCAGACGCTCATTTCGCAGAGCAAGGCGCAGGAGATCACGGCCAACCTGCGCCCCAATCCTCTGCTTACCTGGGACCTGCAATACCTCCCGATATTCCAGCCCAGCCTCTTTGGCGATGCCAACTACTGGGAGACGCAAGCTCAGTACGACATCGGAGTGGGCTACCTGTTCGAGCGCGGGCAGAAGCGGCAACACCGGCTGCAAGCGGCGAAGGACGTCACCGGCGTGACCGAGTCGCAGGTCGCCGATGCAGAGCGGGTGACGACCGCGAATGCGGCGCAGCAGTTCATCGCAGCATTGTTGGCCGAGTCGAACCTGGAATTTGCGCGATCCGTTCTGGCCAGCTTTCAGCACACGGTGAACATCAGCGAAGAGCAGTACAAGGCGGGAGCGATCAGCAAAGCCGATCTGCTGAAGATCCAACTGCAGGAGTTGCAATTTCAGACCGACGTCAACAATGCACTGCTGGCGCGCAATCAGGCGTTGGCGTCGCTGCGGCAGCTGGTGGGATTCGACTCGGTGCCCGCGGAGTATGAGGTCGCCGGCAAGCTGATCTACGAGCCGGTCGCAGCGAAGCTGGAAGACTTGCAGGCGCGCGCTCTGAATTTGCGTCCCGATCTGCAAGCGGCACAGCGAGGCGTGACTTCGGCGCAGAGCCAGATCGCGCTGGCAAAGGCCAATGCCAAACAGGACCTCAACGTCAGCTTCAACTACACCCGCTTTGACCAGAGCAACCTGGGTGCGTTCTACTTCAACATTCCGCTGCCCGTGTTCAACAAGAACCAGGGCGAGATCGCGCGCACCCAATATGTACTGACGCAATCGCAATTCCAGCAGAAGGCGGCTGAGCAGTCGGTTGTCACTGACGTGAAGAACGCTTACGAGGCGCTGCGCCGCAATGAAGACACTGTGCTGCTCTACAACAAGGGATACTTGCAGCAGGCGCAGCAGTCCCTGGACATCACGCTGTTCTCCTATCAGCACGGAGCCACTTCGCTGCTCGACTTCCTCGACGCCGAGCGCAGCTACCGCTCTACCGAATTCGGCTATCGCCAGGCGCTGGCGAACTACATGACGGCGCTGGAGCAACTGCGCCTCGCAGTGGGCGCGCGCGACTTGCAGTGATTGCAGCAGCTCTTCACCGCGACAGGAAATCCCGCAGCGCCTCCAGAACTTTTTCCGGCTTCTCGACCATCGGCGAATGGCCGGAGCCTTCGATCATCACCAGCTTCGCGCCCGGCACCCGCAGGAAAAGTCTGGCATTCTCCGGGGGAACGATCGCGTCTTCGGCGCCCAAGATCGCCAGCAGCGGAGGCACTGGCTGAAGCGCCGCCAGCCGTTCATACGGCGGCTTCGCCGTCCGGTAGGCGATGCTCTCGTCATGCGCCGAGCGAAACGCCGTGTAAGTGAGCTGCTTGAGGTCGGCAACAAACGCTTCCGGCACTGGGAAGCCGGGAGCGAAACCTTGCTCCAGTCCGTGGCGGAGAGCGGCGTCGGTTTCAAAGCGCGACAACACCTGGCCGATCACCGGCTCCATGTACAGATGGGTCAGGGGAGTGAAGGTGGCGGCCGCCGTTGCCGGACTGTCAATGAGCACCATGCGCTCGATGCGCGCCGGGTTCCGCTCCGCCAGCGCCGTGGCCACCTCGCCGCCCATGGAGTGCCCGATAACGGTGACGCGCTCGACGCCCAG
This sequence comes from uncultured Acidobacteriaceae bacterium, assembly GCA_963782505.1. Taxonomy (GTDB): domain Bacteria; phylum Acidobacteriota; class Terriglobia; order Terriglobales; family Acidobacteriaceae; genus CAVVDY01. Next base: position 77,274 of record CAWAKG010000040.1, read on the forward strand.
CTTGTCGAGCACCGCGGCCACCAACTCGGCCTGCCGCTCGATGCTGTAGCCGCTGGCGGGCGCGGCTGTGCCTCCGTGGCCGATGAGGTCGATGCTGATGACGCGATGATCGGCGGCCAGCGTGGGAGCGATGGCGTCCCACCAATCAATGGCCGCGCCGAAGCCGTGGATCAGCACGATCGCCGGGCCTGTGCCTTGCACCCGGACATTGGCCGGAACGACGTCGGTCTCCATGACCTGTCCGCCCTCACGGGCCTCCGCCTCACGGGTACGCAAGTCCGCCAAACGCGTGTTGATAACGAGGGCAACTGCGATGGCAACCAGAACGATAAGGATGGTCAGGACGCGTTTCATGGGAGCACCGCCGAAAATACTATATAAGGGCGGTTGATTCCAGTTCACCGACGGATGACTGGCAATCGACCACAGCCAACTGGCCACTGACTGCTGACTGATACCCCCTCTCCCCTTGGCTCGTAAAATCTTGATTCCATTGGGGTGGCGGGAAAAATTCCGCGCAAAATCTTGAGCCCGCGAAACTTACAGGCAAAATCTTGGGAGCATTGGACTTAGCTGCGTTTTGCGCTGTCATCTGTCAGCTATCAGCCTTCGGCGCGCGCGGCTGATCGCGACTCGGTCAGATCGCTGTTCGCCATTCGCTTTTCTCCTCGCCAGACATGCGTTTCGGGGTTTCATTCGCGAAGGGACATCGGTCGGCGCTTACGTACCTGGTCACGTCCGATAACGCTGGAATTGCCCCGTTTTCTGTCCTGCGAAAAAAGTGTATAGTCTGCTGCGCAAATTATTGAGCCCGTGCAACTTACAGGCATAATATAGATTTCAAATGACTTAGCGGGATTCGCCCCGCAGGGACACGCTTCGCTGTCCTAAGGTAATATTTGACAGTAGGTACACCGTTATGCTAGGTTTGGGTAGTCGGTAGGTACGCCATGAAGCAAACCTAAGATGACGCCGTACACCAAGAAAGACTTCGACGCCAGTTTCCGATGATGCGGCCTGTCTTGAGTGGCTAAAGATTGCCTGTATCGACGGCATCTACTGCAAGACTGCGAACAGGTGACGAAGCATCATCGCGTCAAGAGCCGTCCGTCCGACTTTGCGACATTGCGGAAACCATGTTCACCAACGCTGAGACGATCTTCACAAGAGCCCGACTCGCTACTACTTGGTTCTACGCGATCTACCTGATGGCTTCGACTCGCTGCGGAATCTCCGCCAAGCAGATTCAGCGCGAGACGGGCGTAACGTACAAGACGGCGTGGCGCATGTTTAAGCAAATTCGCACCATGCTGGACGAGGACAAAGACCCGCTCGGCGGCAAGCGCGGCAGCCGTGTCGAGATTGATGAAACCTACATGGGCGGGAAGCGAAAGAACAGGCATGGAGTTATCGGTGTTGCGACGGATAACAGACTCCGGTTGTCGGCATCGTTGAGCGCAAGGGCCGCGTTCGCGCCTACACCACGCAAGACGTTAAGAAGAACACCATCTACGGAATCATCCAAGAGCACGTTCTTCCGCGAGACCACCATCTTCACAGACGACTACGCCGTTTACGATGATCTTGGAAGACACCTGAAGGGCTACAGGCATCGGCGCATCCGCCACAGCGAGAAGGTCTACGTGATTGGCGACACCCACACCAACACCATTGAAGGATTCTGGAGTCTCATAAAGCGCTGTATCGGCGGTGTGTACGACAACGTCGGCAAGCATTATCTACAGTCCTATCTCAACGAATTCAGCTTCCGCTACAATCACCGCTTCGAACGTGCAGCCGATGTTCACCACGTTTATGCACCAGATCGAAAAGCGCGATGCGGTCGTCTGGCAAGCTCCCGCCCTTCCGAATGTCCCGGTTGACGTTGAGCCGTTCTGACTGCAACTACATCCACGCCATAATCACCAAGGCGAGTGACTACGCGCACATCGCAGGAGCATTGCCGCCGTCTATGCTTAGCGGCACTATTTGCCACCAAAAGGGAGGGTTATGAGCGACGAAGTCCACATTCCGCTCACCGCCGTTCTGCGCTGCGGCGAGTGCGGTAATGACAAAATCCAGATCCCAGAAGAAACGGAGGGCGGCACCGTTGTCGTTTGCCCCTCCTGCCACGCGGAACTCGGTACGAGGGACGACCTTATGTCCAGCCTGAATGAAGCCGTGGAACAGAAAGCTTCTGAACTTTTCGCGGACGCACTCGGGGAGGCCTTTGAGGGCGACGACAATATCCGGTTCACGAAGGGCTGAGATATCTATCAAGACATCGATCTTCATTTATTCACCTCAACGTAGGCGGAGGAATGCCAATGCTCAAAACACAAGATTTTGTCGGCAAGAAAGTGGTGCTCGCGCTCATTAACAGCAACAGGGATGAAGGTTATCAGGCTAAACTGCTCGGCGTAGAGAGCGGCGGCGTTTGGGTTGATTGCGATGAATTGCTGGGTCCGCACCGAAATCGGCGACGAAAGTTCCCCTCTTTGTCCCTACTCGCAGATTCATTTCTTGATGCCGTTGCCGCCACTTTAGCCAATGCTTTCTTAATGCGGGTTTCCAGTAGCATACTTTTGCGCTCCTATTGCTCGTTGACTTTGCGGGTTGCCCTGTTTAGCGCGTTTTCAAAATCCGACTGCGTGAATGGCTGCTCTTTGGGTTCGGCCACGTCCATCCCTGGAACGCTGCGGGCGTTCTTTTCCTTTGCGGCTTGCTTGCGCATTTCTACCAGCTCCGGTTGGTTAAGTGTCTCGGTTATCTTGTAAGCGGGAACGACGATTCCAATTCCGAGATTGACGCCACGCTTCCGGTCGTGATGAATCGTTGGCTCGTTGATCTTGGACTCTTCTACATCCCAATGCCCGTGCATCAACCCGAGAAGGGCAACCTTGGTTGAAACACCGCACAGCGTTGCGTCGGACTTCCATGCTGGCCTGTCGAGTTTTAAGGCGATAGTGGGTCGCACAAAAACAGGAGAGCCGCTCAGTCCACCAATAGATCGCGCCTCCACGAGGTACGCATCCGCATAGCCGTACCCTGTTTGGATTTGCTCTGGCGGAAACATCGCTATGTTGCCGTGTCGAACAATCGGCACATTGCGCAGCATACCAACGGCCTCCGTGAACAAACCGGGGATGAAAACTTCGTCACCAACGCCGACCTGACCGCCATCAATACTGTCTTGATTCGCAAAATCCGACAGTGACACCGAGAGAACGTGGGCGTTCGGGTCGTCGGGAACGGGTATTACCGCAATGTCTGCGGTCTTGTCGGAATGGTGGAACCACCACTTGCTACCGATTGGGCGTACGGGCCAGACACCGCGCAGTTTCGCGTTTACCAAGAAACAAAGCGGCTTTCCGACCATATCTTCGTGCTCGACAACGTGCCGCGCGGTGACAAAGTACCGAAAGAGCATCCTTTCGCGAGGATGCTCCACCTTGATACCCATCGGCGGCTCGAATACTCCAACAAAGAAGCCAGTCGCACGCGGGTCTTCCCAGTGAGTACCGTCCGGGCCGATCTTAGCCACAAAGCCGACGCTGTGCTGCACGAGCGGAGTACGCACACAAGCCTCTTGGAGCGCAGACGGGTCTTCAGGAAAGTAGACCCGTGTCGCAATTTCAGGCTCAGTATACGCGCTCAAGATTACCTACCGTCAAGGGATAATTACCCGCGCAAAATCTTGAGCCCGTGAAACTTACAGGCAAAATCCTGGGAGCATTGGACTTAGCTGCGTTTTGCGCTGTCATCTGTCAGCTATCAGCCTTCGGCCGCGCGCGGCTGATCGCGACTCGGTCAGATCGCTGTTCGCCATTCGCTTTTCTCCTCGCCAGACATGCGTTTCGGGGTTTCATCGCGAAGGGACATCAGTCGGCGCTTACGTAGCCAGTCACGTCCGATAACGCGCGGAATGGCAATAATATACATGACGGAATGTTTGTGGTATCGTCAGGATGCCTCGATAGGGCTGCCGCACTTTCGGCTAAACGCCCTATAATCTGGAGCCTGCTAGATATCATGCGCTACTTTGACTGTTCTCGCTTTGCTGAAGTAATCAGCGGTCTCACTAGATGGGAGTGGATTGCCGAGACGCGGATTGTGAGGGACTCGGAGACGAGTCCCTGGCTATTGAGATATGGGAAGGCACGGTCAAACCAACGTTCGACGGCTGTAAAGAGCAATGCCAAAAGGTTCAATTCCGCGAAACCCTTAAACGCATTAACGGGCCGCTCTATCTTCTCCTGTGTGGAGCTTATGGAGCTCCCACATGGAGCCAACTAAAGACTGAAGTCAAGGTCCTTCGGGAGACGCTGGAATCGGAACTCGCAGATCGGATGTTTGTATTTCTCCCGGTAGCGAAATCTGATTTACTAATTGACCTTTTGAATGACGAAGACCATCATTGGGGCCCGATTTGGAAGAGCTTCCCTTCGGCTCGAAAGGAAATGGAAGAAGCTGTTTTTTGTCATTCTCTTGAACGAAGCACCGCAGCCGTATTCCATCTCATGCGCGTTTCCGAAATAGGGTTACGAGCATTAGCAAGACGCATGGGCGTTAAAATGCCAAAGGGAAAACGTCTAGAGTGGTCAGAGTGGCAACAAATCTTGAAAGAGATGACCGACGTCTCAGAACAGGTCGCCAAAACAAAGAAAGCTGGCCCCCACAAGGACGAACTGTTAGAGTTTTATCGTGGAGCACTCGGCCAGTTCTATGGATTCAAGGATGAGTACCGAAACCACGTAATGCACTCTCGCAGGAGTTACAACGACTACACGGCGGCTGGCGTGCTCGCGCACGTTAAGAGCTTCATGGAGAAACTGTCAGCGAGAGTAGACGAGAAGGGCCGAATGATAAAGTAGAAAAGCCCCGGTGCCAGCCGGGAGCTCTTAGACGTTCTCTTGCGCCTAAGCGAATCTTCGCACAGGTGTCGAAATGTCGCAAGAGCCTATTTATTGGAGCAAAATCACCCCAGAACAACTCAGTTGGGTCATGTCGGTCTACCGTGAACAGGGACTTATCCCCGATTTGGAAGCAGATAGAGCTCAACGAACTGACAATCTGGGCGACCACAGCGAAGCATTACGAGAGGAATCCGCGATTCCTCGCCTGTAACAACGAGACTAACCGACTTGTCGAACTGGTGCATTACTCCGCCGCACTTGGGGCACGTTTTGTCTGTCAGGGTGTCTGCCATGGCACTTACCTGCCTTTGGTCGAGGTGTAGGATGGGCATATGAAGTCTAATCCCAAGCGGTCGGCTGAGTACACGACATTCGAGAGCGCCATGAAAGCGATTCTGCGAGCGCCCAAGGCAGACGTAGAACGCGAGTTGGAACGAGAGAAAGCTGAACGCGCAGCGCACGGACACAAGCGAGGGCCGAAGCCTAAGAACGCTTCCGGCCTCGTTTCCGGCGATAAGGATTAGAAAGGCGTCGTATCGTCGGCCTTGCCTGTCAGCTCTGAGTAGGTCAGCCGCTTGCCCACGATCTGTGACAGGGCGAGCGTGAAACGGTCGGCATCGTTCAGCGGATTGTCGCGTGTGGCGCGATTGTTGAATCTGAAAATCTGCTCATCAAGATACCGCTGCATGTGGAACGGTTCTACCGCAACGTAAGTGCCCTTTAGGGTGCGCTTCAGCAGGCTCCAGAAGTTCTCCATGCCATTCACGTGGACTTGCCCATCGACGTAGGTTTCCATCTTGTTCACAACATCGTGAATAAACTTGTCGCGGAGTTCGTTGTAGCCGGGAGCCTCGTCGGTGTAGACCACAGAGCCGTACTTGACTTCGCGCAGCACACCGTTCTGCAAGGTCTCACGCTTCACGTCGGGAATCATCTTAGCGCGTACCTGGCGCAGTTCACGATCTAGGAAGCCTTGCACAATGGTCTTGTTCATGTGTCCGGTTTCGTCTGTGGCGGCACGGGCATCACGCAGGGCTTGCCGTTTGGACTTGTGCATGTTCTCAAACCGCCCACCGATGAAAGTCTCGTCTACTTCTATCGGGCCGGAGTCCCGCCGAGCTTTGTCATGCGTCCGAATCCGCCAGTCTTGAGGGCAGCACGAATCCGATGCAACATGAACCAAGCCGATTTCTGAGTGACACCGAGAGCACGATGCAGTTCCCATGAGGACATGCCGTTCTTAGCGTTGGTGAGCATCCAGACAGCAGGTAGCCACTTCTCCAAGGGAATCGGGCTATCCTCAAATACGGTGCCCACCTTCAGCGAGAACTTGGCTTTCTTGTGTCCGGAGTAGCAGACATACACTTTGGCTTTGTCGAGGTAACCAACTTTGTCACTTTCGCAGCGAGGGCAACGCACCTTGCCGTCAGGCCAGCGCAGGGCTACCATGAACTCTCGGCAGTTCTCGTATTCGCTGAATATCTGGATGGCCTCTTGCAGTGTTTTCGGTGATTTCATTGGACTTACCTCGATCTAAAACGAGTGTAGACCAATGCTTATATTCTGTCAAGTATATTATTGCCCGCGGAATTGCCTCGTTTTCTGTCCTGCGAAAAAAGTGTATAGTCTGCTGCGCAAATTATTCAGCCCGTTGGACTTACAGCAAACCCATAACGCATTTCGCCCGCAAATTATTGAGCCCGTGCGACTTACAGGCATAATATAGATTTCAAATAACTTAGCGGGATCCGCCCCGCAGGGACACGCTTCGCTGTCCTCGAAGGTAGTTTATGGGTTGCTGAACTGACCTGCACGGAAAAAGTGCGGCGCAGAGGTTACGAAGGTGGTAGGGATTCCCGAATTGGGAATTTGTCACGTAGGAGAGGAAGGCGCGGCGGTGAAGCCGCGCCCCTAACCCGCTCAGGAAAAGATCTACTTCGACGGGGCTATCGTGTCCTTGCATCATTGCAAGGTTGGTCCGGCCACGAGTTCTTATTTGCGATCACCGTCATCGCACGGAATCCACAGGAAACCGTGTTGCACGTTGTTGCCGTCGATGTAGAATCCAGCCACCAATCCCGGCGCATTGTTGGTGATTCCAAGCGTGCCCTGTCCGGGGCCGTTCCCGGCTCCTGGAACATCGATCTTCGTGATCTCGCCGTTGATAGCTCGCGCGAAGCCGTGATACACATTGTTGGCGTCAACGTAATATCCCTCAGTGATTCCGCCACCGGCGATACTATCGACAACTGTTCCTTGCCCGGTGCCTGTGCCCGCACCCGGTACGTTAATGTCGGTGAAGTGGCCCTGCTTGTCACGTATGTACCCGTGATTCACGCCATCCGAATCGGTATAGAATCCCGAAACGTCGCCACCAGCACTCATGCCCGACTCCTGAGTATTAGCGGAACCCGGAGGATCAAACAGGGTGAAATCTCCGTCTTTGCTGCGGATGAATCCGTGATACACGTTGGTTGCATCAATGGAGGCTCCCGGAGTCGCTCCTGCCGCATTCAGGCAATCATTGGTGCACAGATCTGTGCCCTGTCCGGGGCCCGTGCCCGCTCCCGGCGCATCAAATTCCGTGATCACGCCATCAGCAGAACGGAAAAATGCGCGCCATACCTGTGTGCCCTGAATGTTGTCGCCGGTGTTGATGTACATTCCCGCTCCATCTCCCGATTCATTAATATTCCATAACTGTGTACCCTGCCCGTGCCCGGTACCTGCATCCGGAGCGTCGAAGACGGTGAACTTGCCGTGCTTGCTGAGCAAGAATCCGTGGAAGATGTTGTTCGAGTCGAGGCATACCCCTCCGATCGTTCCGGACTGGTTGATGGTTGTTAACTCGTCACCTTGGAGCCGGCCTTTCCCTCCGCAGGGCGCGTCGTACGAGGTGATCTTGCCATCGGAAGTGCGCCAGTAACCGTGAATGACGCCATTCGCGTCGAAGTACCACCCAACGATTGTTCCCGAGTTGTTGATCTGGTCGACGTATGTGTATACGGATCCCGGGGGATCGAAGGTGATGATGGTGGGTTGTTTAGCTGCAGCGAAACTGCAAAGCGCCAGGATGCACGCACAAAGTACCAGGGTTTGAAACAGTTTCCGGTGACAGGTTGATGCGAAGAGTTGGTTCATAAACTGCCTCCTTTCTTTAAGGCCGGATCGACGTTGAAATCAGTACTGCCCCGTCGTCGAGTATGTCCGGAGCGACGAAGCAGGTCGATGCACGGCGGCTAACTTTTTTCTAACTTCGCAAAAGTGTCTGCCGTGCAGGCATTTAGAAGAGGGTCGGCGTCACTGGGAAATGCCTTTCTCGGGAAAGGCAGGCATAGTACTATCGCCGTCTGAACCCGTGATTGATCGAGCACAGGCACGACGGGCGCGGTTTGGGCTGGTTGAACTCGACCTGCGCGCCGGGGTAGTACGTGGCAATGGCGAATCGGCATTGCTACCCGACCAGGCGTTCCAGGTTTTGCGGCTTCTCCTTGAACGTGAAGGCGAGTTGGTAAGCCGCGATGAGTTGAAAAAGCTGCTTTGGCCGAACGGTACAGTGGTTGAATTTGATCACGGTATTAACAACACCATCAAAAAGCTGCGCCGGGCATTGAACGACTCTGCCGAGGGGGCGAAGTACATCGAGACTATTCCCCGCCGCGGCTACCGGCTGATGGTGCCGGTGCAGTGGATTGGGGCGGAGGATTCTTCAGGCGAAGAATCCTCCGCCGATTCCTCCGGCGATGTGTCATCCCGAGCGCAACGGAGTGAAGTCAAGGAGCCTGCCCCGAGCTTGTCGAGGGGACCTGCAGTTGACGACACCGAAGCTCTTCCCAAGGCGAAGCTGAAAGTCGGCCGGCTGACCGGCAAGGTCGTCTCGCACTACCGCGTGCTGGAGGTCATCGGCGGGGGAGGCATGGGGCTGGTCTATCGCGCCGAAGACTTGAAGCTGGGCCGCGCCGTGGCGCTGAAGTTTCTGCCGGAAGAAGTCGGCGACGATCTCAAGGCGCGCGAGCGCTTCGAGCGTGAAGCAAAGGCCGTTTCGGCGCTGAACCATCACAACATTTGCACGGTTTACGACTTCGACGAGTATGAAGGCCATCCGTTCATCGCGATGGAGCTCCTACAGGGTAAGACGCTGCGCGAGCACATTGCCTACAGCCGCTTTCGCCTGACGCAGCCGGAAGGGCTGGAGATCGCGATCCAGATTGCCTCGGGGCTGGAAGCCGCGCATGAGAAGGGAATCATCCATCGCGACATCAAGCCGGCCAACATCTTCATCACCGAAAAGAATGTGGCGAAGATTCTGGACTTCGGGGTGGCGAAGATATTGGATGTGGGTGAGCCAAACCCCCACCCCGGCAACAGAAGCCGGGATGGGGCACCCGCTGTGGATGGGGCACCCGCAGAGGTAGTGCCGGACTTCAGTCCGGCGAATGGCGAGGAGAAGGGGCGCGGCTTCAGCCGCGCCGATGAGGCTTCGCTCGAAGATAAGCGGGGGAATCAATCCCCATCGGGATTGATTCCCCCGCAAGATCAAATCAACAGCCTGAACGGCGCACCTAAAGGTGCGCCCCTTCAAAACAGTGAAGAGGCCGCTGATTGCAGGCCTGAAGGCGTGCTCCACCCAAGCGGAGCCCCGGCAGGGGTTCCGGCTGCAGCCAAAGAGACCACCCTCACCCGCACGGGCATGAAGCTGGGCACCGCGGGATACATGTCTCCTGAGCAGGTCCGCGGCGAGCCGCTCGACGCGCGCACCGACATCTTCTCCTTCGGCCTGGTGCTCTACGAGATGGCCACCGGCGAGCGCGCCTTCTGCGGCGAAACCGAAGCCATTCTGCACGATGCCATCGTGAGCCGCGAGCCCAAGCCAGTGCGAGAGTCGGCTCCGGAGATCTCGCCTGAGCTTGCATCAATCATTGGCAATTGTCTGGAGAAAGAGCGTGAAAGAAGATACAAAACCGCAGTCGAGCTTCGGACCAATTTGAGGCAGATACAGAATGAGACTGCGACTGCAGAAGAGATCAAGCCGGCACGCAAGCGATGGAAGTACTTAGTCGCGGCAATCACCGTTATTGCCATCCTTGCGGGCGAGCTCTACTACCGGTTAATACGCAACGCTCACAAGCTCACCGACAAGGACACCATCGTCCTCGCCGATTTTGAAAACAAGACTGGCGATGAGGTGTTCGATGGCAGCCTGACCGAAGCGCTACGAATCGAGCTGGAGCAAACGCCCTTCTTGAATCTTCTTTCTTCCGACAAGGTCAGCCGAGTGCTCAAACAGGCGGGTCACTCCGGGCGCGAGCCGCTGACGGTTGAGAGGGCCAAAGAGGTCTGTGTGAAGACCCACAGCGCAGCGGTTGTGAGTGGCTCTATCGAGGATGCAGGCAACCGATACAAGCTCGACCTGAAAGCGACACGGTGCGACACGGGTGCTGTGATCGCCACCGCTGAGGCCGAGGCACATCAGCGAAATCTCATCATTCAAGAATTAGGCCTCGCGGCAGTCGCTCTGCGCAGACGATTGGGCGAACCCGGAAAGACGCTCCAGGGTTTCAATCAACCGCTGGAGATAGCCACGACCTCATCGGTGGAAGCCCTCCGCGCATTTACTTTAGGCCAACAACAACACTTGATGGGTGACGAGGCTAAAGCCTCGGAATATTTCCGGCGAGCGGTAGAGACGGACAATAACTTTGCATTTGCTTTTGATAGGTTGGGCAGCTCTATGTCGAACCTTTCCGACGATGACCGATCAAAGGAGGTTGAAAAGAAAGCCTACGCTCTGCGTGATAGGCTAACGCGGCGGCAGCGCCTTTTCATGGAAGGTCGTTATTTTCAAATGGGAACTGGAGACTTAGAAAAAGCAAGGGACGCGTGGGAGGAGATGCTTCGCGTCTATCCAGATTCGAGTATTGCGCATAACAACCTAAGTTGGATTTATCGAGTTCTGGGCCGTTATGAGCAATCCGCGTCGGAAGCTCGCGAAGCCATTCGACTCAACGCCGACAACTTTGCGCCGTATTACAACCTAATGTACTCCGAAACAGCGATGGAACGATCTGTGGAAGCGAAAGCTGCCTTGGAGGCTGCGCGCGCTCGCGGCTTGGACAACGAACTCTTGCGTGATGCACGGTTTCAATTGGCGTTCCTTGAACGAGACGACTCAGCGATGCAAGAGCAGTTGAAATGGGGGCTTGAAGATCCGAGTACATGGCGGCTGCGCTGGGAACAAGCTCGGACAGACACATATTTCGGCCACCTGCAGAAAGCAAAAGGGACCGTTGATGACCTGATTGGGGTCGCTAAACGTGCTGGTCAAACGGAGAGGGCTGGGAGTCATACCTCGGGATGGGCTTTGCTGCAGGCCGAAGTTGGTAATACCAAGTTAGCAAAGAAGGAGGCGACCCAGGCCCTTGCGCTACATTCGGGGTCTGAAGTGAGATGGCTGGCAGCGACCGCCTTAGCGCGTTCTGGTGAGTGGAGACCGGCGGAGGAAGTGACGGCGCCATTGGATGCAGAAATGCCACAGAACACGCTGGCACAGCACTACGATCTGCCCTGCCTTCGGGCAGCGATTGCAATTAGTCAAGGGAACGCTCCTGAAGCGATTCAGCTTCTGGAAACCCCGGTTCGCTACGAGTTAGCCCCACGTGCTCTGTATCCAGCGTATCTTCAAGGGCTTGCGTATCTACAGATACGCAATGGCCCCGCGGCGGCGGCCCAGTTCCGGACGATCATCGACCACCCCGGAATCGTGGTAAATGAAATATGGGGTGCTCTCGCCCACCTCCAGCTCGCTCGCGCTTATGCCATGATGGGAGACAAGGATGCCGCCCGCAAGTCGTATCAGGACTTTCTCACTCTCTGGAAAGACGCCGATCCCGACATTCCCATCTACCGCCAGGCTAAGGCGGAGTATGCGAGATTAAGCAAGCTGCCAGCTATCAGCCGCGAGCTTCCAGCGAAGAGCCGTCAGGTATCAGCAAGAAGTTGTCAGTTGTCAGTTGTCGGTTGTCAGTAAAACCAAGAGCAGATCCCTCGCTCCGCTCGTGATGACAAGGCGAAGAGCGAAAAGCCAAGAGCCAAGAGCGGTTCTCCCGCACCAACCCAGTAAACGCTATTAGCGGTGTTCGTTCCCGAGACGGCACAATTCCTCGTCCCGGCATGACCGTCAGATTAACTTTTCCACAAAAGTGTACTTTTCCCCTTGACAGCCAACTGTTTAGGTATAGGATACCTGTCAAGTGGTAAGAAGTGGGAGAGAGTGGTAAGGCTGATTGGCCCAGTGGCCGATCAGCAAAGCAGTTGCAAAGCCGCTCTCGTGGATGCTGTCGGTTCTACATGGTTCCTTTCGCCCAACGCGATTCGCAACCAGATCGATGCAGCCACATGCGGCGAGGAATCGCGGTCTCCTCTCCCGGAAACGACGTAAGCGCCGATGTTTCGCGGCACACATTTAACCCGGCTCGACGACAAAGGGCGCCTCAAGGTGCCAGCGGAATTCAAGCGCCTGCTCGACGAGCGTTATGGAACGCAATTCTACATAACGAGCTGGGACGGCAGGAGTGCCAAAGTTTATCCCATGGAAGAGTGGGAGGCGATCGAGCGCAAGCTGGCGGCGCTGCCCACGTTCAATCCGGCAAAAGAGAAGTTGCTGAAGCGCACCAGTTATTACGGCCAGACGGTGGAGTTCGATGGACAAGGCCGTCTGCTGCTGCCGCAGATCATTCGCGAGTCGGCCGACTTGCGGGGCGAAGTGGCGGTCGGCGGACGGTTGACTCATCTGGAAGTTGCAAACGCAGAAGCACTCCGTAAGGAAGTGCAGGAGCCGTTTACCACTGAGGATGAAGAGATCCTGGGCGGGTTGGGGATTTAGCGCAGCGGGTTCCATTCGCGATCTCACGTGGGGAGTGAATGGACAACGAGTTTCGAGAAACGGGCAGCCCTCAAGAGGGCAGACATGGCGAAGGGCGGTTTGGCCATGTCCCGGTTCTTTTACAACCAGCGATCGAATTTCTGGCCGTGCGGCGCGGCGGGACCTATATCGACGCGACTTTGGGCTTAGGCGGGCACAGTTGGGAAATCGCAAAACGCCTCGGCGCAGCGGGTCGTTTGATTGGCTTCGATAAGGACCCGGCAGCGCTGGAGCGGGCGCGCGAGCGGCTGATGTCGCCTCCCACAGAGTGGGAGTCGGAGTGGCCGAGCGTCGAGCTGGTGCATGCATCGTTTGCCGAAGTGGCCGAGCATGTGGCGGCGGGCTCGGCAGACGGGCTGCTGGCTGACCTGGGTGTCAGCTCGATGCAGTTGGAAGATGCGGCGCGCGGATTTAGTTTTCAGGCCGAAGGGCCCCTGGATATGCGGATGAATACGCAGGCGGGGCTGACGGCCGAACAAGTGGTAAACCGCTTCGACGAGCGCGAGCTTGCCGACGCGATTTACGAATTCGGTGAGGAAAGGAGGTCGCGGAGAATCGCCAGAGCCATTGTTCGGGCGCGGCCGATAACCACTACTGCGCAGCTTGCGCAGGTCGTATCGGCCGCGGCCCGGCCAATGAACCAGGCTGAGCGGCGAATTCATCCGGCGACACGGACCTTTCAGGCTCTCCGAATTCTGGTGAACCGTGAACTTGAGGACTTGCAGGTGCTGCTTCGTGCGGATGCTGCGCCGCGGGTCCTGCGGGCAGGCGGAAGGCTGGTGATTATCAGCTTTCATTCGCTGGAAGACCGCATTGTGAAGGATGCGTTACGCGATGGCGCGCGCGACGGCATTTACCGCGTGTTAACGAAGAAGCCGGTGACGGCAGAGGAAGAAGAGATCGATCGCAACCCGCGCTCGCGCAGCGCCAAGCTGCGGGCAGCAGAGAGGTTGTAGAGAGTTTCGAAAGTTTTGCACATTATCCGCAGGATATTCACAGGCCCTGCGGTGGTTTGAAATTGGTGGCCGGACAGAGTAGGACACGTCCGGCGGGAGAACGATATGGCAGCCGGAGTTCTGTACCCCACTATGACAATGTCGGAGCCCGATGAGGCGAGCCCGCCGGCCATGCAGCCGCTGGGCATGTTCATCGGCACGCCGGAAATTTATTTCACCAAGCGCATCGACAACTCGCGAGTGATGAAGGTGGTCGATCCCCGGCGGCGGCGCGAGCTGGCGTCGTTCGCGATCATGCTCGGCGTCCTTCTTACGTTTGCGATGGTCTACGTGTGGCAGCATTTCAGCGCCATCGAGTACGGCTACAAGATCGAACAGCTCAAGTCGGAGCGGGACGCGATCATGGAGTCGAACCGGGCGCTGAAGCTGGAGGAGTCGTCGCTGCGCGACTTGTCGCGGATCGACACGCTGGCACGGCAGATGGGCATGGGGCCCCCGGCTGTAGGACAAGTCGAGGTGATGGAAACCAGCGGCAATGACTCGGCCACTCCGGTGATGGCGAAGGCCAGCGGGATCATGGTGGTTTCGGCAATGCAGTAGGGAGTGCGCAGAGTTTATGGTTTAAGCGGCTGTCCCACGATGTGGGACAGCCTTTTGCCGCCTCAGATCAACAGCAGCTCCCACGATGGCTAAAGCCAATCGGGATGACAAACGAATAGAAGGGCAGCCACGGCACGGCTGAGGCCGTGCCCCTTCAAAGCCGAGGAGTGGCTGGGCGCTTCTCACGTCTGGAGTCCAGTGCCAATACGTCCCAAGCCCGAATCCAAAGTTCCCACGCGGCGGCTGATCTTTTTCACCGCGGTGCTCTCGCTTTGGATTATCGGGGTCTGCTGCCGCCTGGTCGATATGCAGGTGCTGCACTACGGCGACTGGGTGCAGCGGGCGTTACGCCAGCAGAGCCGCACCATCACGGTTGAGCCGCGCCGCGGCAATATCTACGACCGCAACGGCTCAGAGCTGGCAATGTCGATCGACGTCGATTCGATCTTTGCCGTTCCCAGCGAGATTGCCCAGCCGGAAACCACCGCCGGCATTCTGGGCAACGTTTTACATATGGATCCCGAGGAGATCGTGGCGCGCATGAAAGCGTCCCGGAACTTCGCGTGGATCATGAGGAAAGTTGATGCCGACACCAGCAACCGTGTCCGCGACCTGAACCTGAAGGGCATCTACTTCCGCAAAGAGCCGAAGCGGTTTTATCCCAAGCGTGAGCTGGCGTCGCAGACGCTGGGTTATGTGGGACTGGATGACGAAGGTCTGGGCGGGATCGAGCTGGAATTCAACGACGATCTGCAGGGCATTCCCGGACGCGAGCTGATCTCGGTCGACGCCCGCCGCAAATGGTTTGGCCACACCGAGCGCCAGCCTATTCCCGGTCAGAACCTGGTGCTGACCATCGACAGCACTATTCAGTACATCGCCGAGAAGGAGTTGGCGCAGGGCATCGAAGACACCAAAGCCATCGCCGGAACCGTTGTGGTGCAGAACCCTCGCACCGGCGAAATTCTGGCGCTGGCCAACTGGCCCACATTCAATCCCAACGTCTACAACGAGGTGCCGAAGGAAGCGCTGAAGAACCGAGCGGTCAGCGACGTGTACGAGCCCGGCTCGGTGTTCAAGATCGTGACGTACTCCTCCGCCATCGAGCAGCACCTGGTCAAGCCGGACGATCTCATCGATTGCCAGCATGGCTCGATTGACGTCTTCGGAATGCGCATCCGCGATCATGAGAGCCTGGGCACCATTACCATCGCGCAGGCGCTGGCGCATTCCAGCGACGTGGCCGCGATCAAGGTGGGAATGAAGCTGGGCGATGACCGCCTGTACCACTACATCAAGGACTATGGCTTTGGCGCCACCACGGGCATTGAGCTGCCAGGCGAAACCCGCGGGCTGGCCAAGCCGGTGAGCCGCTGGTCGAAGGTGTCGATCGGGGCCATTTCCATGGGGCAGGAGATCGGCGTCACGCCTTTACAGATCATTTCCATGATCTCCACCATCGCGAACGATGGGACCTATACGCCACCGCGCATTGTTGCCGGCGAGCTGCCTCCCAATGCCGGGCCAAAGCCGGTCGTCTTCCATCCGGCAGAACAGCACCGCGTGATCTCGGCCGAGACCGCTGTGACCATGAAGAAGATGATGGAAGGCGTGGTGCTGTTCGGCACAGCGCGGCGGGCGATGCTGGAAGGCTACAGCGTGGCCGGCAAGACGGGCACGGCGCAGAAGGTCGATCCCAAAACCGGAACGTACTCCAAGACAAAATACATCGCGTCGTTTGTGGGCTTCGCTCCGGTGAACGAGCCGGCGCTCACGGTTCTGGTGATTCTCGACTCGGCCGTTGGCCTGCACCAGGGCGGGCAGGTGTGCGCGCCGGTGTGGCGCCGCATCATGCAGCAGGTGCTGGAATACATGCACGTGCCTTACGACCTCGAGATCAAGAACGATGCTCGACGGCAGGCGCTGATGGCTTCGGCAAAAGAAGCGGACATCGATGAGGGTTCCGATCACCTGGGCGCGCCGCTGGTGACGAACGAGGGTGACAGTGCCGACGCGACGGTAGAGGCAAAGCAAACGCCCGCTCCGGGCCCAGTGAAGAATGCGAAGATGGTCGATGCGTCGGTACATCAGCCAGCCGCGGGTGATGAAGCATCTGCGGACGTGACACCGACGCCATCCTCCAGTCCCCCGTCCGCAACAGCAGCAACGGATACGCCGCCGGGCAAGGGCACCGTCATCATCGACGTGAACAACGGGCCGCTGGTGCCGTCGTTTGTGGGCAAGACAATGCGCGGCGCAGTGGAAGAAGCGCAACATACCGGGTTGGAGATCAGTGTGGTGGGCTCCGGCATTGCGCGCGAGCAGTTCCCGCCGCCGGGGAGCCGGTTGCCCGCAGGGCAGAGGGTGATGGTGCGGTTCACGCGCTGAGGATCCTTTCGAGAACCGGCAGATTGTTCGCGATATGGCGATCTGTCCCTGGCTACTCGAGGAGTAGCGAAACAAGTCAGTTTTCGAGTACGCCGACCACTCGCCAATCGAACCAGGGTTGACAGTAACCGGCGTTCGTCTCCCAATACGTCGTGGCCGAGATCACAAGTGCGTGAGCCACAGTGATAGATTTTGCTATGCTAGTGCACCCAGCACGGAAAAAGTGCGATGCCTTCGCAATCCTTCTCTTCGTTCGAGGCTTTCTTCGACGCGAACCGGCATGCCAGTTTGCGGGCAATGGTTCTCGGGCCTGAACGAGGAAAGTGGGGTCTAACCAATCTGACTGTCGACAAACTTAGCGTTCAATTCGGCGAAGCGGGTACCAATGCGGTCGTAGAGGGTTCGCCTCAGCCGGGCGGCGTCTCGATCTTCATGTTGACCCAGGGGTTGTCGGCGATGTCAGGCAATGGGCGACGGTTTGACGACCACACTCTGTTGGTCGCTCAGCCGGGCGACGATTTCTGTTTAGCTGCCGATTCTTGGAGGCGTTGGTGTTCTCTGTATGTTCCGAATGAAGAGCTTGCTGCAAACCTAAATTCGCAGAACGTTGTCGCTTCTGTGCGCGGGGTTTGTCAATTAACACCGCATCGCATGGAGAGGTTTCGATCAATTATTCGGCAACTGGATGAAGCAGTCCAGCAAGCCCCAGACGTCTTCAAGTCAATTGCAGCTCAGAAAGCAGCGCGGCAGAAGCTGGTCCCAGAAATCCGCACCGTCCTCGCCCTGCCGCGCGAAGTCGAATCTACGTTTGGCCGGCACGTGGTTCCCCGAAGTCAGATTATTCATATGTCGATGGATTTTGTCGACCAGCATGGCGGCCAGTACCTGTCCGTGGAGCAGCTCGCTACTGCCGCCGGTGTTTCCGAGCGAACATTGCGCGACGCGTTTCAGCAGTACTTCGGCGTAGCGCCAGTGCGATATTTGAATCGGAGAACACTTCACCAGGTCCGGAAAGCCCTCAAGACTGCTGACCCTTCTCTGACTACGGTCACCGAAATCGCCACCGAGTTCGGTGTGTGGGAGTTGGGCCGCTTCGCCCGGGATTACTGCTCCCTGTTCGGTGAGCTTCCTTCCGAGACACTGCGCAAGCAGCGCTGAACGACCTCTCGTTCCGCCTTCTTCGATCGCGCGGGCCCGATGAATTCCTTCAATTTTGCCGAAATTGCATAGCCAGCTTGCAAGCTGGCGGCATACGCTTCGCATCAAGCTAATTCACAGTTGATTCTCAGGTGATTGATTGGCGAAGGGATTCAGAGAGACAGGAGCCATGATCAGGCCGGAAGACATTGGGTCACTTACAGATTTCGCCCGGAACACAAGGGCCCACCTCAAGCGACTCAAGCGGACTGGCCGCCCCGAGCTGCTGACGGTCAATGGAAAGGCTGTGGTGGTCGTACAAAACGCCGCAGCGTACCAACGCTTGATCGAGTCGCTGGAAAAACTCAAACGCAATGGCCACAAAAAATCTGACTAACCCTTTCAACGAGTTCTTCAAGAGGAGGACACGATGGCAACGGACGACAATACCAAGACTCCACCTCCAATCGATCTAAGCCGACGCAACATGCTTAAGCGAGCAGGCGTGCTGGCGGCCGCGGTTGGCTTTTACGCCGCGCTCGTTTTTCTGCTCGCGGCATTCATTGGATCCCCCATTGCCTCGGCGCAGGAGCAACCGAGCTCCGCCATCGCCTCCGCGCAGGAGCAGCCGAGCTCTGAGGCAGACATCAAGGCAGCCCTCTTCGGCGGCGTTCCCATGGGGCGCTGGAAGGAAGGGCTCCTATTCCAAGGCATCGCACCAATGCCGTGGCTGAAGAGCGCCGCCAACTGGTTCCCACGCACAGAAAACGTCCAGCCGGACGAGATGCGCATCATCTTCATGGGAACCGCACCATTCATCCGTCCGGGTCAGATGAATACCTCGATCCTGGTCCAGCTCGGCAACGGGGAGAACTTCATTTTCGATCTTGGCGAGGGGTCGGTTGCGAATTACATTGCCTCGGGCTTCGCACTGAACGAGTTCGACAAGGTCTTCATCACGCATCTTCACATCGATCACTTCGGTTCACTGCCGTATATGTACGAGTTTGGCGGATGGGCTGGGCGCTGGGACAAAGTCATGCAGGTGTATGGCCCGTCGGGGCGCACGCCGGAGTACGGCACCGCCGCGATGGTCAAAGGCATGAAACAGATGCTGGCATGGCATGACGATGCCTTCAGCGTGTTCCCGGTTGGCAAGGGCCACGACATCGAAGTTCACGAGTTCGACTTTCGTGACAATGGCGGAGTCGTCTACGAAAGGAATGGCGTAAAGATCATTCACTGGCAGCGCTCACACGCCAAGGACGGAGCGTCGGGATATCGCCTCGATTGGAACGGCCTCTCCTTTGTGTGGACCGGCGACGGCCGGCCGAGCGACCTCGACATCAAATACGCCAAGGGCGTGGACGTTTACGTCACTGAGGCGCAGACCGAACTCTGTGAGATCAGCGCCGGTGTGCAGGGCGTGCCGCCGTTCCTCGCGCGTTACACCGTTGACACGCACCACACGCCAGCGTACGCGGCGGGCTACCTGGCCAATGAAATCAAACCCCGGATGTTCTTGACGACACACATGCCCTTCGACCCCTACCTCAACGAGGAGACGGTGGCCGAGATCCGCACACACTACCAGGGGCCGTACCATTTCGGAGCGCCCGACGGCGTTGTCGTCAACGTGACCAAGGACAAGATCTGGGTGCGCGAAGGCATCATCCCCAAGTTCCCCAACTCACGAGCCCCACAGTTCGATTTCTCCAACGGACAACTCATCGTTCCGCATCCGACCACCTCGCGGGCTGAGATTCAGGAGCCTTTCGTGCGCGAGCATGAAATCGATCCGAACCTGTACTACCCGAAGGACTACCACCCCCAGTTGCTGCCGGTGTGGCCCGTGTCAACCGACCTCGTGGTCCCGATTCAGGCGATGCCTCCCGCCATGTTGAACAGCATGGGCGAGGCATGGCGCCAAAAGGAGGCGAACCTGGAGGTGCTGAAGAAAGAGGCGGCGGATAAAGGGACGACAACGAAAGACCCGACAACGAAGAACCCGACAACGAAAGACCCGACGAAGTGATTCACTTGTAAGCCCCGGCGCGGACGCGCCCCGCCCGTTGCGGCGGGGCGCGCATCTCCTGCAGGCTGGAGGAACATGGCTAAGGGCATTGCTTCTGCTCAAGAACGAAGGTTGGCGGGTCCGCTGTTGGTCTTTCCGCTCTGGATTGTTTGTGGAACGGCGTCGGTTGTAGCCCAGGCACCATCAACTCATTCGGTTTAGGACCAACACCAGAACATTGCTGAATTCATTCAGGTTCGCTGGCAGTCCCATTTTGGGTTACCGTTTCCGGACTGGGAGGCTCCCGGGGCGAACAGCCGTCTATAATTCGCTCAGAATGAATTTCCAGAAATTGCTTGATGGTGCGGAATACACTGCCCAGCAGGGCGACCCTCCGATTGCCGGACTGGACTACGACAGCCGGCGCGTCAAACCGGGATGGTGCTTCGTTGCCATGCGGGGCGAGAAGACTGACGGCAACTTATTCATCGATCAGGCGCTGGCGGCGGGCGCTGTGGCCATCGTGAGCGACTCGTTGCCTCCTCGGCCGGGTGTGTCGTGGGCGCAGGTTCCTCACGGTCGCCGTGCCCTGGCGCGGCTGAGTGCGAATTTCTATCGCCGTCCGGCCGAGAAGTTCAAAATCACCGGCATCACGGGGACCAACGGCAAGACCACCACGTCGTTCATCCTGCATCGCATGTTGCAGGCGGCGAATCGCAAAACCATGCTGGTGGGAACGGTGGAGTACCGTATCGGCGACACCATCTTTCCCGCTCCGCATACCACGCCGGAGGCCTTAGAACTGAACCGGCTGTTCGCGCGGGCGCTCAACGAAGGGTGCACCGAGTCGGTAATGGAAGTCTCCTCCCACGCCCTGGATCAGGAGCGCGTTTACGGCATTCCCTTCGATGTGGCCCTGTTTACGAACCTCACGCGCGACCACCTCGATTATCACGAATCGATGGAGGACTACTTCGAAGCCAAGACGCTATTGTTTAAGGGCGAAGGGGTTGGGCCGCCGCGTGTTGTGGTGGTCAACATCGAGGATCCTTATGGACAGCGGCTTCTGCAAGAGTGCAAGAAGTATGAAGAGCTGATCACCTACGGCATCGAGCGCGGCGACTTTCACGCCAGGGACCTGAAGATCGAGCACAACGGAGTGCAGTTCAAGCTGGTGATGCCGCAGGGCGAGATTCCGATTTACAGTCCGCTGCTGGGGCGGGTGAACATCTATAACCTGATCGCTGCTGCGGCGGCCGCCTATGCGCGGGACGTTGAGCCATCGGCCATGGCCGAAGCGGCCGACCAGATCGCGCACATTGCCGGCCGCTTCGAGCGCGTTGATGCCGGTCAGCCGTTTACCGTCATCGTGGACTATGCGCATACTCCGGACGCACTGCTGAACCTAACGGCAGTGGCGAAGGACTTTATCCAGCAGCGTGGCGGTCCGGGCCGGGTGATTGTCGTTTTCGGCTGCGGCGGCGACCGCGACCGCAGTAAACGGCCTTTGATGGGAGAAGCGGCGGGGAATGGCAGCGACTTTGTCGTGTTGACCAGCGACAATCCGCGTAGCGAGAACCCGGTCGACATCATGAATGACGCCTTACCGGGAATTCAGCGAACGGGTACGAAGTACGCCCTTGAGCCCAGCCGCAGGAAGGCGATCGAGCTGGCGATCCAGGAAGCGCGCGCCGGCGATATGGTGCTGATTGCCGGTAAGGGCCACGAGAAGATTCAGGTCACGCGCGAAGGCACGCTGCCGTTTGACGACGTCGAGGTCGCGCGCACGGCGTTGCAGCATGCAGGATATGGGGTAGCTCAGACCGCCCCTCCTGCGCACACATGAAGCTTCCGCTGTGGAGAGCTGCTGAGTTCCTGCCGGCGACGGGCAGCTTCAACCCCGAGGCCATCGCCGCCGGATACTCCATCGATTCCCGTACGTTGCAGCCGGGCGAGCTGTTCTTTGCCGTCAAGGGCGATCGGCTTGACGGGCACGACTACGTTGAAGCAGCTCTGGCCGCAGGCGCAGTGGCGGCCGTGGTGCGCCACGACCGGCTCGGGCGGTTTGCCGACAAGTCGCGCCTGATGGTGGTCGAGGACACACTCGTTGCCTTGCAGCGGTTGGGCGCGGCCGCGCGGCGGTTGTGGGCCAAGCCGTTGATTGGGGTCACGGGGTCGGCGGGCAAAACCACCACGAAAGAGATCATCGCCCATGTGCTTTCGACCCGGCACCGCGTGCTGAAATCGCAAGGCAATCTCAACAACCAGTTCGGAATGCCGCTGCAACTGCTGAAGCTTGAGCACGGGCACGAGCTCGCGGTCATCGAGATGGGCATGTCGCACGCGGGAGAAATACGCGCTCTGGCGGCGCTGGCTGAGCCCAATTGCGGCGTGGTGACCATGGTCGCGCCCGTGCACCTGGAGTTCTTTGGCTCCGTCGCTGGGATCGCGCGCGCCAAGTACGAGCTGATCGAATCGCTGCCCGCCGGCGGCATCGCCGTCCTGAACGCCGACGACCAGTACGTTTCGCAATTCGGCCGCGACTTCCATGGCAGGGTTGTCATGTTTGGGTTGCACAAGCCGGCAGACGTGACGGCCAAGAACATCGAAACACACGGCACGGCGGGCTCGGTCTTTGACGTCGTCGTAGATGACAAGGTGGTGCGTGCGGCGCTGCCGTTGCTCGGCGAGCACAGCATCTACAACGCGGTTGCGGGAATCGCGGTGGGATTGCAGTACGGCATACCCCTGGAAGAGGCGGTCCAGTCGCTGGCCTTGCTCAGCGCAGGTGACAAGCGTGGTGAGGTGCTGCACTATGCCGGAGCGACGGTCATCAACGATTGCTACAATTCCAATCCGAAGGCCCTGGAAAACATGGTGCGTTCGCTGGCCCAAATTCAGGCGCAGCGCCACATCGTGGTGGCCGGCGAGATGCTGGAACTCGGCCCGGCGGCGGAGACCTTGCACCGCGACTGCGGCAGATACATGGGGCACTACGGCATCGGCAAGCTGCTGGGGGTCCGCGGACTGGCCAAGGCCATGGTGGAGGGCGCGCGCGAAGCCGGAGTCGATGCTGAATTCGTGGACACTCCGGAAGAGGCCGGCGAGTGGCTGAAGCGCGAGGTTGAATCCGGCGATGCGGTGCTGATCAAGGCATCCCGTGGCGTGCGCCTCGAGCGGGCGCTGGAGGTCTGGAGGAAGGGCGAGGCCGAGCAGCGGCACTGATCCCTCGGGAGTAGCGCGGTTGTGTATTGCATTGTCATCACGAGCGCCTGCGTTTGGCGCGAGGGACCTGCTCTCGCTGGACGGCCAAGAACAGATCCCTCGGCCGCTAAAGCGACCTCGTGATGACAAATCCATGCTTTCGTGCCGCTAAATCCGCATACGAATATTCTCACTAGACGGGGAAGAATTTGCTTTATTGGCTGTTGTACCAGCAAGGCTTTCTGGCCTTTCATATCGGTCCGTTCCGCATCTTCCGCTATCTGACGTTTCGCACTGCCTTCGCCAGCCTGACGGCGTTGTTCATGGGGTTGATCGTCGGGCCGGCGGTGGTGCGGCGTCTGCGCGAGTTCCAGATCGGCCAGTACATTCGCGAGGAGGGGCCCAAGGCGCACCAGAAGAAGGCGGGAACGCCGACCATGGGCGGCGTGCTGATCGTCGTCGCCACGCTGGTTCCCACTTTGTTATGGGCCGATCTGAGCAACCGCTTTGTATGGATTGCGGTGGTGTCCACGCTCGCGTTCGGCGCCATCGGTTTTGCCGACGATTATCTGAAGGTCGTGCATCGGCGCAACCTGGGCCTCAGCGGCCGGGCCAAGCTGGCCTACCAATTCGCTGCGGCGTTCGCGGTGGCCGCAACCCTCATTGCCTTACAACGCTACGGGCTGTATTCCACGCGCCTGATCGTTCCGTTCTTCAAGCGAGTGCGGCCTGACCTGGTGATCAGCAGTTGGCTGCACACGCCGTGGTGGCCGCTGGCCTTCCTTCCGTTCTTCTTCTTCGTCGCGCTCGTCATCGTCGGCTCAAGCAACGCAGTGAACTTAACCGACGGCCTCGACGGGCTGGCGATTGGCTGCACGGTAATCGCGGCCGGCGCGTTGACCATCCTGACATATGTCAGCGGGCACGCCGTGTTCGCCGACTACCTTGAGCTCTCCCGGATGCCGCAGGTCGCGGAGCTCACCATCTTCTGCGGCTCCATGGCTGGCTCAGCGATCGGCTTCCTCTGGTACAACGCTCATCCTGCGGAGGTCTTCATGGGCGACGTTGGCTCGCTCGCGCTCGGCGGCGCCATCGGCACGGTCGCGGTGCTGATCAAGCAGGAGCTGCTGCTGCCATTTATCGGCGGCGTGTTCGTCATCGAAGCGCTGTCGGTCATCCTGCAGGTGGGGTCATACAAGCTGCGCAAGAAGCGCATCTTCAAGATGGCGCCGATCCATCATCACTTCGAGTTGCTGGGTTGGAGCGAGTCGAAGGTGATCGTGCGCTTTTGGATTGCGTCCCTGGTGTTTGCACTCTTTGCTCTCACCACGCTGAAATTGCGCTAGTTTCGGGCACAGAAGTGGCACAATGGGGACTTCGGGTTTCGCCGCATGGATTTGAACGGAAAACGTGTTCTGGTCGTCGGGCTGGGTAAGTCCGGCGTGGCCTCCGCGCTGTTTCTACAGAAGCGCGGAGCGCGCGTATCCGTGTCAGACGCGAAATCGCCCGAGCAGCTTCGCCAGGAGATTCCGGTGCTTCTGGATGCCGGCATCACCGTTGAGACCGGCGAGCATGGCGAGCGCACCTTCCGCGAGCAGGACCTGATCGTCGTCAGCCCCGGCGTGCCCTTCGACATGCCACTGCTGGCGCGGGCGCGTGAGCGGGGCATTCCCATAATCGGCGAAATCGAGCTGGCCTACCGGTTTCTCAAGGGCAACATCGTTGCGGTCACCGGCTCAAATGGAAAAACCACGACCACGACGCTGGCGGGCGATGTGCTTGCCGCCGCCGGCCGCGACACCCTGGTGGGAGGAAACATCGGCACGCCTGCCATCAGCTTCGTCGAAACCGCTACCGATCAGACCTGGATCGTATTGGAGATCAGCAGCTTTCAACTGGAAACCATTGAGAGTTTCCGGCCGAAGATCGCTGCCGTGCTGAACGTCACGCCCGACCACCTCGACCGCCACTACACCTTCGAGAATTACACCGCTGCCAAAACCCGCATCTTCGAGAACCAGACCAGCGACGACTTCGCCATCCTGAACGGGGACGATGCCACGTGCGTCGCCATGACCGCGAAGGTGAAGTCGCGCGTGTACTGGTTCAGCCGGCTGCGCCCGGTGGAGCGTGGGGCTTTCGTTCGCGGCGAAGAGATTGTGTGGAGTGATGCGAACCGCGAGCACACCATCCTGCCGGTGCGTGAGATTCCGCTGAAAGGCTCGCATAATCTGGAGAACGTGCTCGCTGCGGTTTGCGTGGGCATGCTGGTGAAGGCTGAGCCGGCGGCGATCCGCCGCGCTGTCGAAGAATTCCGGGCGGTCGAACATCGTCTGGAATACGTGGGTACAGTGCGCGGCGTTGAGTACTACAACGATTCGAAGGCGACCAACGTCGATGCCACGATCAAGGCGCTGGAATCTTTCCCCGGCCGGCTGCACCTGATTCTGGGCGGCAAGGACAAAGGCAGCGACTACAGCGTGCTCAACGATTTGATAGCTCAACGGGTGAAGCGGGTTTACACCATCGGGGCCGCGGCGGCGAAGATCGAATCGCAGATACGCGGCGCCGAAGCGCTGCACAGCGAGACGCTGGACGCCGCGGTCAGGCGCGCCAGTGAGTTGGCCAGCGCGGGCGACGTTGTCCTGCTCGCCCCCGCGTGCGCGAGCTTCGATCAGTTTGCCAGCTACGAGCACCGCGGCCGCGTCTTCAAAGAACTCGTTCGCGAGCTGGCCAACCGGGAGCACGAGCGCGAAAGCCTGGCAGCCTCGAAGCAGGGAGGCGACCGCTAATGGCAAAGCGCGTCAGCGTCGACAAGTGGCTGTTCGGCGTGACGCTGCTGCTGGTGTTCATCGGCCTGGTAATGGTTTTCAGCGCCTCGGCCGTGATGGCCAAGGAGCGCTTCGGCTCGCCCTACACCTTCCTGTTCAAGCAGCTTGCCTGGGCCGCGGCAGGCGTGGTGGCGATGGTCGTCATCATGAACATTGATTACCGCCAGCTTCGCCGTCCAACCATCGTCTTTACTTTTCTTGGGACGACTTGCCTGCTGCTGATCGCCGCCTTCTTCTTTCGCGACTCACACAACACGCATCGCTGGATCAAGTTCGGCATACTTTCGTTCCAGCCTTCGGAGTTGGCCAAGCCGGCCATCATCCTTTACCTGGCCTACTTCCTGGAAACGCGCTGGCAGCAGATTGCGGACTTGAAACGTGTGCTGATTCCGGCGGTTGTGCCCAGCGTGCTGCTGGCGCTGCTCATCGTGAAGGAGCCCGATCTCGGTACAGCCGTGGCCTGCATGGCGATCACCGCCGCCGTTCTGTACGTCGCAGGCATGAAGACCCGGTACTTCGGGTACGCGATGGCGGCGTCGGTCGCGCCTCTTTATTTTCTGATCGTGCGTGTTCCGTGGCGTTGGAACCGAATCATGGCCTTCATCGATCCCTATAAGGATCCGCTGGGGCACGGCTTCCACATCATCCAGTCGATGATCGCGGTTGGTACTGGCGGACTGACGGGCGCGGGATTGATGGAAGGCAAACAGAAGCTGTTCTATCTTCCTGAGCCGCACACGGATTTCATCTTCGCCAACATCGCAGAGGAGCTGGGTCTCTGGGGCTCGCTGCTGATCGTTCTGCTATTCAGCATTTTTCTCTATCGCGGCGTGCGTGTCGCCCTGCGCACGGAGGATCCCTTTGCGCGGTTTCTGGCCACCGGCATTACGGCCATGGTGGTGATCCAGGCGCTCATTAACATGAGCGTCGTCCTGGGGATGATGCCGACGAAAGGCATTCCTCTGCCCTTCATCTCCTACGGCGGCTCGTCGCTGTTTATAACACTGGCCAGCGTTGGGGTCCTTCTGAACATTACCCAGCAGACCGACTAGCCATGCGTGTGATCATCGCCGGAGGCGGCACGGGCGGCCATGTCATTCCCGCCCTGGCGATTGCGCGTGAGTTGCGTGATGGGCACGATGCCGGCGTGATCTTTGTGGGCACCGCCCGCGGCATCGAGACGCGTCTGGTGCCTGCCGCCGGCTTCGATCTGGAGCTGGTGCAGGTTGGACAGCTCAATCGAGTCGGCCTCGAAACCCGCATCAGGACCGTGGTCGACCTGCCGCGCGCGGTCTTCCAATCGGTCAGGCTCATTCAGCGTTTCCGTCCTGATGTGATGATCGGCGTCGGTGGCTATGCCTCCGGGCCCGCGATGCTGGCGGGAGCCATCGTGAATCTGCCACTGGTAGCGTTCGAGCCGAACTTCATCCCCGGATTTGCAAATCGCGTGATGGCGCCGCTGGTGAAAGCTGCGGCGGTGCAGTTTGAGGCGACCTGCCGATACTTTCGCAACTGTCATGTGACGGGAGTGCCGGTGCGGAGCGAATTCTTCCGTGTCGCACCGCGGCCGGCGAATGCTCCTCCGACCTTGCTCGTCTTCGGTGGAAGTCAGGGTGCGCACGCGATTAATGTTGCCGTGGTGGAAGCCCTGCCGCGGCTGGCGTCGCTGCTGCCGGAGATCCACATCATCCACCAGACAGGAGAAAAGGATTACGCAGACGCGCAAGCCGCCTACTCGAAGGCGAACATCTCCGCTGAGGTTTCGCCCTTCATCGATGATATGCCGGGTGCTTTTGCGCGCGCTGATCTGCTGGTTTGCCGCTCCGGCGCCAGCACGGTTGCTGAGGTTGCGGCCGCGGGCCGTCCAGCGATCTTTATTCCTCTGCCGACGGCAGCGGACGACCATCAGCGTCACAACGCCGCGGCTCTTGCAGACGCCAATGCGGCCCGGCTGCTGCCGCAGTCGGAACTCAGCAGTGAGCGCCTGGCGCAGGAGGTCGCCGGTCTGCTGGCGAACCGACCAGTGCTTACCCAGATGTCGCAGGCCGCGCGCAACCTGGCGCATCCCGATGCTGCCGGGGAAATCGCCCGCATTGCCGTGCTGGCCGCTGGCGTGGCGAGCCAGCACGCGGTAGCCTAGGTTCTGGAACACTCATGATTAGAAAAACCAGACCGTACCGCCAGGCACTTTTGGAAGCACTGGCAGATCCTGGAGAGGCGGCAAATTACTTGAACGTTGCCCTTGAGGATTTCCCCCAGATGTTTCGCAAGGCATCTCTGAATGTGGTTCAGGCAAAGGAGAAACCACCGGAGCAACCTCGCAAGAGTGTTCCACAATGCCAGTCCGAAGGACGCTACCATGCCTGGCCCAGCACGTGAGTGCTGGGAAAGCGGGATTAAGAGAACTACAGTCCGCTTTAGCGGACGGCACAAGAGCCGGTCCCTCGCGGACTAAAGTCCGCTCGGGATGACAAAAAGAAAAAGTCGCTGAACGGCCCGACTGAAGTCAGGCCCTGATACAAAGCGTTCCTTCCTGGGTTTTCGGCAGTTTGTGAAGGTGCTCTACCCGGATTGCTCTAATTTCTCTTATGTTCGCCAACCTTCAACGCGTCCATTTCGTCGGCATCGGCGGT
Organism: uncultured Acidobacteriaceae bacterium; assembly: GCA_963782505.1. Classification (GTDB taxonomy): domain Bacteria; phylum Acidobacteriota; class Terriglobia; order Terriglobales; family Acidobacteriaceae; genus CAVVDY01. The sequence continues at coordinate 105,874 of CAWAKG010000040.1, forward strand.
ATCGGCATGAGCGGTATCGCCGAGGTGCTGCTCAATCTTGGATACAAAGTCTCCGGCTCCGACCTGAAGCTCTCACCTGTCACCGAGCACCTGCAAGCCATGGGAGCAACCATCTGCGAAGGCCATCGCCGGGAGAACATCGCCGGCTCCGACGTTGTGGTAATCAGCTCGGCCGTTCGTAACGACAATCCTGAAGTGCAAGCTGCACGCGAGCAGCATGTGCCGGTCATCCCGCGCGCTGAGATGCTCGCTGAGCTCATGCGGCTGAAGTATGGAATCGCCGTCGCCGGCATGCACGGAAAAACCACCACAACTTCCATGATCGCAGCTGTGCTGGCGGCGGGAGGGCTCGACCCAACAGTCGTCGTCGGCGGGCGGGTGGATGCGATGGGCTCGAACGCTCGCGTGGGCAAGTCGGAATACCTGGTCGCCGAGGCCGATGAGAGCGACCGCTCGTTTCTCAAGCTCTCACCCATCGTGGAGGTCGTAACCAACATCGACCGCGAGCACATGGACTGCTATCGCGACCTGCGCGATGTGGAGCAGACCTTCATCGAGTTCATGGACCTGGTGCCGTTCTACGGAATCGTTGTGGTCTGCAATGACGACGAGAACCTGCGCAAGCTGCTTCCTGCTGTCCGCCGCCGGGTGCTGACGTACGGTACACGCGAGGATTCAGACTTTCACATCAGCGGCCTGCGATTTGCCGCGGGCGATGCCGCACATGCTCTCGCAGAGACGCAGCTTCCGTGTGCGCTACCGAGGCAACGATCTGGGCGAGTTTCATCTCCACGTTCCCGGCGAGCACAACGTGCTTAACGCGACGGCCGCCATCGCGGTTGGCATGGGGCTGGGAGTGCCGGTCGCCGGCATTCGCCAAGCGCTGGAACAATTCAGCGGAGTCGATCGCCGCTTCCAGATCAAGGGCCGGGTGAATGGGATCACGGTGATCGATGACTACGGCCATCATCCAACCGAGATCAAGGCCACGCTGGCGGCTGCGCGGCAGTGCGGATTCCAGCGCGTGCATGTCATCTTTCAGCCGCACCGCTTCAGCCGCACGCAGCTTCTGATGGAGGAGTTCGCCACTGCATTCGAGAACGCTGATACGTTGGCGTTGCTTGATATCTATCCCGCCAGTGAGCCGCCGATTGAAGGTGTAACGAGCCATGCGCTGGCAGAGCGCATTTCGCGTGCCGGCACGCGCCATGTACAAAATGCGGCGTCGTTCGAGGAAGCGGTGCGGCTCGTATGCGCGTCCGCTCGGCCCGGCGACATGGTCCTTACCCTGGGCGCAGGCAATGTCTCGCAGATTGGCGCTCTCGTGCTGCAACGCCTCGAAGCACTTTCGCTGGCCGAAACAGCCGGCTGAATTCGACAATTCTCAGGGGTTGATGCGCCTCGACTAACGCGATCTTTCCTTCGCAATTCGACATTTGTTTACTTCCAAGGTTCGCATCGGCCTGATATGCGGTGAGGAGCGTTATCCGCTCTCCGAATCAGTGTCGAAACCAGCTATAGTGAGGCCAAAGGCCGATTTGCCCGGCGTTTAAGCGCTCTTCCATGGCTCGAAAGAACGCATCCACAATCGCGGAAGACGAACTGGAGACAGCTCCCGAGTCGCCTGCCTCTGCCCGGCGTTTCGAGGACGGTCCCCTGGACGGGACCCTCTTTGATGTGGACGAAGAGGCGGAGTCGCCTTTTCTGCGTGGCCAGAAGCGTGTGCCGGTTCGCCGAACTGCGCTGCCGCGCAAAGCGCTCGACCGCGTCAAGACGCTGCTGGGTGGGCTGCTGGTGGCCGGCGCGATTGGCCTGGTCGTGATTACGGTGTATCGCTATGCGACCCGCTCATGGAGGTTTCAGATCGACTCCAGCGACAACATCGAGGTGCAGGGCGCGCATAACGTGAGCCGGGCGCAAGTGCTGGACGTCTTCAGCTCCGACATCGATCGCAACGTGTTTTTCGTCCCCCTGGCCGATCGCAAGAAGCAGTTGCAGGCGATTCCCTGGATCGAATCGGCATCGGTAATGCGCCTGCTGCCCAATCGGCTGAAGGTTGTTGTGAGCGAGCGCACGCCGGTTGCCTTCGTCGAGATCGACTCACACATCGCGCTGATCGATGCACACGGCGTGATCATGGAAATGGCAGCGGGGCAGCAGTCGAGTTACTCGTTTCCCGTGATCGTTGGCATGACGGATCAAGAACCCTTATCTACGCTGGCGGCGCGCATGAAAATCTACGAGCGGCTGATCAGCGAGCTCGATTCCGGAGGGACCCACTATTCGCGCAATCTCAGCGATGTGGACCTGAGCGATCCGGATGACGTGAAGGCCACGATCTCCGATCCGCAAGGTGCGGTGCTGGTGCACCTGGGATCGTCGAATTTTCTGGAGCGCTTCCAGGTCTACGTTTCCCACGTGCAGGAGTGGCGGACGCAATTTCAGCCGCTCAAGTCGGTCGACCTGCGCTACCAGCACCAGGTGATTGTGAATCCGGATGAGGTCAGCGGAGCCCCGCAGCCGGCGGCCGGAAGTTCCGAAGGCAGTACCGCTCCGTCAACGAAGGGAAAGGGTAAGTCAGCCGCGCGAGACAAGGCGAAGAGTCAGAACTAGGAATGGCGAACCAGAGCGAAAACTTGCTAGCTGTCATCGACGTCGGCAGCGCCAAGACCTGCGTCATCGTGGCGGAGGTGAACGACTACGCCCTGCGTTACCGCGGGCACAGCATCTCCGACTCGCGGGGTATGCGTAAAGGCGTGGTCGCCGATCTCGACAAGGCGGTCGCTTCCATCAAGAAGGCGGTGGAAGAAGCCGAAAACGTTGCCCAAGCTCCGGTGGAGCACGCGGTAGTTGGCGTCGCCGGATCGCACATTCGCGGCATCAACAGTCATGGGGGAATTTCGCTGGGCTCGCGTTCGCGCGAAATCAGCCGCGATGACGTGCGCCAGGCGGTGGAGAAGGCGCGCAGTATTCCGCTGCCCGACGATCACGAGCCGCTGCACCTGCTTCCGCAGGAGTTCATCCTCGACGGCCAGCCGGGAGTGCATGACCCCGCCGGATTAATGGGCCGGAAGGTCGAAGCCCGGGTGCATATCGTTACCGCCGGTACGACGGCGACGCAGAACGTCGTGACCGCGGTGAATCGCGCCGGCATTCATGTCGACGACACCGTCTTCGAAGCGCTGGCCTGCGCGGATTCCGTGCTTCAGACCGACGAAAGGGAGTTGGGCGTCTGCCTGGCCGATATCGGCGCAGGGTCGACCGACCTCATTGTCTACTTCGAGGGCGTGGTGATTCACACCGGTGGCATTCCCGTCGGCGGAGATCATTTCACCAACGACGTTGCAGTCGGCTTCCGCACTCCGCTGCCCGATGCCGAAAACATCAAGAAGATGTTCGGCTGCGCCATCGTCACGCGCATTCCCGAAGGCAACGAGATCGAAGTTCCCTCGGTGGGCGACCGTCCTTCGCGGCTACTGCAGCAGCGCATGCTGGGCGAAATACTCGAGCCGCGCTCGCGCGAGCTGATGGACTTGCTGCGCGAACACCTTCGTCAGGCGGGGGTTTACGAATTGCTGGGAGCAGGCGTGGTCTTCACCGGGGGCGCGGCGCGGCTGCCCGCCCTGCTGGAGACGGCAGAAGACATCATGCGCCGTCCAGTGCGCCTGGGCTATCCGGTGCCGATTGCCAAGCTGCCGTCGCAGTTGCTGGAGCCGGAATTTTCCACCGCCATCGGCATGGTCCTCTACGGACATCGGGCGCGGCAGGCGCGTATGAACATCGATCGCAGCATTGGGGCCAGGCTGAAGGCGATCTTCGCGAGGTAGGGTGTGACTAGACTTGTGAGCGACACGAGATCGAGCTGGCAATCGCGCGCGCAAAATCGATTTGACGATGGAGTAATAGCCATGACCCGTGTTTCGGAGTTGCACAAGCGGTGGCTGAGGGATCCGAAGTACCGTGAGAAGCACGATGCGTTGAAAGAAGAATTCGCTTTCGCCAATTCCGCGATTGAGGCCCGGAAGCGCGCCGGACTCACCCAACAGGAATTAGCGCAAAAAATGGGAACAACCCAGCCCGTTGTTGCTCGCCTGGAAGCCGGGAATAGCCGCCCCTCGCTTCGCACTTTGGAACGGCTGGCCGAGGCTACGGGATCGAGGCTGGTGATTAGCTTTCAGCAGCGGAAGGACGTTAAGAAGCAAGTGATCGCCAGCAGCGCGTTTGAGGTTGCATTCAGACCTGGGCACGGAGCGAAAAAGATCGGATAGGACGGTTCGCTCAGCGCTCTTTATCGAACCTAAGCCCGCCGCTTTGTAGCGGCTGTACACCGAGGTAAACGATGATCGAAGATTTCAACGACAAGCAGCCTGAGAACGACCTTCGCATCCAGTTCAACGAAGAGGTGTTGAACAGCGCGCGCATCCGGGTCATCGGCGTCGGCGGCGGAGGAGGAAATGCCGTCAACCGCATGATCGAGTCGCACCTGGAAGGTGTCGAGTTCGTCGTCGCCAACACCGACTTGCAGGCGCTGAAGCTGTCGAATGCGCCGGTGAAGATCCAGCTTGGCGTGAAGCTGACGAATGGCCTTGGCGCGGGCGCCAATCCCGACGTGGGCCGCAAGGCTGCGCTGGAGGACGCCGACCAGATCATCCAGGCCCTGGAAGGCGCCGACATGGTGTTTGTTACCACCGGTCTTGGCGGCGGCACCGGCACGGGCGCGGCGCCGATCATCGCGTCCTTGGCCAGCGAGATGGGCGCGCTGACGGTCGCGGTGGTCACCAAGCCTTTTGCCTTTGAAGGTAAGCGCCGCCAAACCCAGGCTGAGCGCGGCTTGCGGGAGCTGATCGACTCCGTCGACACCACGATTGTTATTCCGAACGAAAAGCTGCTGGCGGTCGCCAAAGACGCCGGCTTCTTTGAATCGTTCCGCGTGGCCGACGACATCCTGCGGCAGGCGGTGCAGGGAATTTCCGACATCATCACCATCCCGGGCATCATCAACCGCGACTTCGCTGACGTGAAGACGATCATGGCGGGCATGGGCTACGCGGTAATGGGCACCGCTACGGCGCGCGGCGAAGACCGGGCGACCAAAGCGGCACAGGCGGCGATCGCTTCGCCGCTACTCGAAGCGGGCGCCATCGACGGTGCGCGCGGCATCCTCATCAATGTCACCGGCTCCAGTTCGCTGCGGCTGGCGGAGGTCAACGAGGCTTCGACCATCATTCAAAGCGCAGCCCACGAAGACGCCAACATCATCTTCGGTGCGGTCCTCGACGAGAAGATGAAGGACGAAGTGAAGATCACCGTAATTGCGACCGGCTTCAAAGAGACGCCGCGCCACCGCGAGCAGCACGAGTCCTTTACCAGCTCGGTATCGCTGAACCGTGACAACGGCAATTCGGCGCACGCAACCTATGAAGTGGCCCCCGTGCATGTACCCGAGCCGGTTCCTCCGGCTGCGCCGTTGTTTGTCGAGCCGGCGCCTGAGCCGAGAGTATCGACAGCCGTGTCCTACGTGCCGGAAATCGCGGACGATTACGACTTGGGTTCAGGCGTAGTGCGCCACGCGGCGCCAATGGAGGAATACCCGAAACCGCCGGAGCCGCCGCCGGTCAGGCGTGAGAGTTGCCGGCGATCGAGACCGTCAGCAGCAGCGTGAACATAAAATATGATGCTGACGATCTGGAGATCCCTGCATTCCTGCGCAAGCGGGGAGACAGCTAAGGGAATCCTCTGGTCGGGCGAACGGCTTGGAACATCGCTTCCTGGGCCGGCGCGAATCAACGCCGGGCCGTCGTTTGCGATTCACTACTGTATGGGAAAGCTCACCCTGATAGCGCTTGCGATCACCATGGCACTGTTTTCGCGGGCGGCCTTCACTGCCGCGCAGACAAAGGACTCAGCAGGCATTTCAAGCGCAACGGCAGATGTCTCCGACGACCCGGCCTTTGCCGGCTACCAGCGCGTCACCGCAGGCATGATTCCACCTAAGGCGACGCATTCTCCCGATCCGGAATACCCCGACCTTCCGCCGGACACCGAGCCGAGCGGCGTAGTCGTGATGCTGATCGGAGTTGACGCACATGGCAGGGTCAAGCCGGTGCGTGTAGTGCGCAGCTCGGCCGCGGTGTTTGAAAAGAGCGCCGTGACAACGGTCAAGACCTGGCGGTTCAAGCCGGCGAAGAAGGATGGCAAACCGGTGCCGGTAAAGATCACAGTGGAGATGAGGTTTGCGAAGTAGCGTGCCAGGACCTGCTAAGTGCTGTGATCATCCAAACCGCCGAGTAACAGTCCCCTTTTGTGCCGTCCCCGCCGCATGCACTTCGGGCCAGCCATTTCAACTGTCCTTAATCTTCCGCAGTTAGTATTCAGCTATTCCTCCGCGTCTTCAGCTCTCGATCAGGACCCCGTAACTTCATATTGGAAAGGAGCAGGAACATGGCAACTCTTGATGAATTGAAGCAGAAATATGCAGGCGTCTTCGAGGTTTTGCAACAGGACGGAGCCGACGTACAGACCGTTGAAGTGCAAGGCGACCAACTCCATCTTGTGGCTGTGGTTGTGTCCGAGCACAGCAAAGACCGCGTCTGGGACGCGATCAAGGCTGCGGATGCCGCCTATGCCGACCTGAAGCACGAAATCACCGTGGCGCAGGGCGACCAGACGTACACCGTGAAGGCTGGCGACAACCTGTCGAAGATCAGCAAGCTGTTCTACGGCGACGCCAATCACTACATGAAGATTGCACAGGCCAACGGTCTGGATGATCCCGACAAGATCCGCGTCGGCCAGGAGCTGACGATTCCTGCAGCGTAGGCAAATCGCGACCTGACTTAAGCGGGCTCTGGGCGAAAAGAGGGTGGAGCGCGCTTGAACGAGTTGCTCAAAAAAACTTGGGGTTACCGCCTTGCATCAGGGCACGGCTTTTAGACTAACCAGGCCGAAAGGTCCGGAAGACGTTCGGGGCTTCAAGTCCCTGAGGATTAAGCCCGCGCCATTATTAGATAGCGATAGCCTCTAGCTGTAGAACTCCAATATCCCGGCAACCACACGCTGCTGCTCGTCTTCACGCAGCTCGGGGAACATGGGGAGGGCCAGGGCCTCTTCGGAGGCCCGCTCTGCTTCCGGCAGGCCGCCCTTTCCATATCCCAGGTAGGCGAAGGCCTCTTGCAGGTGAAGAGGTACCGGGTAGTAAACCTCAGTTCCAATGCCCCGCTCTGACAGGAAGGCGCGTAGCTCATCTCGCCGCGTGGCGCGCACCACGTACTGGTGAAAGATGTGGAAGGCCTCGGGACGGACTGTGAGCGGTACAATCGGCGCCTGCTCGTCAGGCCTGACACGACCCTTTGTCGTCAGGCCAGCCTGCTCCAGCGCCGCAGTGTAGCGAGTAGCAATGGCGCGCCGGCGCTCGTTCCAGTCGTCCAGGTGACGCAACTTCACGCGCAGAATCGCGGCCTGCAAAGCGTCGAGGCGGCTGTTCCAGCCAAATTCTTCGTGGTAATAACGATGGCTGCTGCCGTGATTGCGCAGGCGGCGAAGATGCGCTGCGATCTCAGCGTCGTTCGTGCTAACGCAGCCTCCCTCGCCGTACGCCGCAAGATTCTTGGTGGGATAAAAACTGAAGGCAGAGGCACGCCCGAGACTTCCCGCCATCCCCTCGCGCCACTTGGCTCCAAACGCCTGGGCGGCGTCTTCAACTACGGTCACGCCCAACGCCTCGCCCAGTTTGAGGAACTCGCTCATGTCGGCGCATTGACCGTAGAGATGCACGGGCAGGATGGCCTTTACCGCTCCCGCGGCAAACTTGTTGAGGACTGATTTTGCCGACGCTGGATCGAGGTTCAGCGTCGCCGGGTCGATGTCAGCAAACAGCGGCTTAGCTCCGCAGCGCGCGATAGAACTGGCGGACGCAAAGAAGCTGAAGGGCGTGGTAAGCACCGAGTCGCCCGGCCCAACTCCGGCAGCTTGCAAGGCAAGCCAAAGTGCGTCGGTACCCGAGGCGCATCCCACGACTGCGCTCACTCCCAGATATTGCGCCGCCTCGGCCTCGAACTGCTCCACTTCGGGACCGCCAATGAAGTGCTGGCTGGTTAATACGCGATCAATCGCCGCATGCACCTCGTCCTTGATGGCTTCGTACTGTCGAGCCAAGTTGAATGTGGGAATTGGGGACAATTGGCGGATAGCCTTGGATTCCAGTTGGGAAGTCGATTGCGCCATCGTGAAACCAAATTCTACAGCGAGCCGCCCGCTCTATCGCTGGACGAACATCAGGTAATGGCTCGACACGCCCATGAAGAACAGCATGGGGAATGAAACCCAGAAACTGACCTTCGCGACTGCCGACGCAATCTGCGCCGCCTTGGCCGCTTCCGCGGGCATCGGACTGCCGTCGGCCACCGCCGCCTCGGTCCAGCGAATGATCTTCTTCTGCATCCGCCAGACGATTCCCCAGACGTTCAGCATCATGAACCAGCCCAGCCCGCCGCCGATTCCGATGGCCAGGGTGCGATTGCTCTCCCACCCGTTCTGATTAAGAGCGAGAAAGATGTATGCCCCCACCGCGAGAACGACGAAAACCAGCGCGCCCAGGAGGGATGCCTTCTTCAGCGCCGGCACCGGCGACATCACCGCCCCCATTTCGATGGCGAAGGCGACCGTCCAGATCACGAGAAAGCTGCCGATGACGGCGCCGGGCGAGGCGCTTCCGCCCATGGTGATGGCATTGCGGGCATCCGTGGCAACGATGTAGTTCCAGTATCCGAAGCCGACGATCACGGTCACCAACGAGCTCCAGCGGAACCACCACATGGCCCGCGGCATGAGCTTGGGAATGATCATCATCCGGGACTTGGGGTCGAGCTCGCCCAGGAAATCGGCGTTGATCAGAACGAAGAAATACAGCAGGCCAATCCAGGTGATTCCGGCGACGATGTGCACCCATCGCACCAGAATGAGGACGCCATCACTACCATGAGGAAGAACGACGGAGGGAACTGCGGATGCAAATATTAGAAGTGCCATAAGCGTTTTTCAAACCTGGAGCGGCGGGCCGGAGACATGTCCGGGGGCGCGGATGCTAATTTAGCGCACCCGGAAGGCGTTTTCATTGAAATTGCGCTTCCGACGCCGTATGTTTACCCTAGTGTTGTCTGCTTATGACTATGGGTACTGGGTCATGGGCTGTGGTATTTGCGGACCAGTCGCTCAAGGAAGGTGCGCCCTGGTGCCATTTATTGGAAGGTCGGAAGGAAAACAAACAATGGAAAGCAAACCGGCACAAAATATTCAGGACTCGTTTCTCAACACCGCGCGCAAGGACAAGGCTGTCATCACCATCTATTTGCTCAGCGGCGTGAAACTCACAGGAAGGATCCGCTCGTTCGATAAGTATTCCGTTGTGCTTGAAACCAATAACCAGGAGCAACTGATTTTCAAGCACGCGATTTCGACAGTCGTGATTTCGCGCGCCGCTCATATGGAGCGGCACGACAACCGCCCTGCCGGAGAATCCGCCGCACCGCAGGCCGCGACGCAGAACAGCCAGATTCAGAGCTAAGGTCTTTGCCCGCGCGGAACAGTACGCATCCAAGAAGCGGCGACGCACGCCTGCCTGGGGCGGAGCGCGCTTTTCTGGTCGGCGTCAAATTTCTCACCCGTTCTGCTCACTCACCGGCGATTGCCAAGCCATCAGACCGGGCGTCCCTGGACGAGCTTCCTTCTTCCTCCGGGCGCCGAACGCAAATACCAGCCAACGCCCGCATGGCGCGCAATGCTGTCGTACAACCTGCAGCTCTCGATGTAGGCGACCTGGCCGGCTTCTCGGCTGAGGACTCCATGGCGGAGCTGCGCGAGCTTTCCGAGAGCGCAGGCGCGGTTATCGCCGGCGAAGTGCTGCAGCGCAGGTCGCGTCCCGACCCGGCAACCCTTATCGGCAGCGGCAAGGTGGATGAGTTGAAAGGCGCGCTGGCGGCTGCGGAATCCGAGCTTGCCATCTTCGACCATGAACTCACGCCCTCTCAGCAACGCAATCTGGAGCGCGCGCTGGAGGTGCGTGTGATCGATCGCACCCAGCTCATTCTCGACATCTTCGCCCGGCACGCACGCACCCGCGAAGGTCAGCTTCAAGTGGAGCTGGCGCAGTTGGAGTACATGCTTCCGCGACTGGCCGGACGTGGCGCGCAGATGTCGCAGCTCGGCGGCGGCATCGGCACCCGCGGCCCCGGCGAAACTCAGCTTGAAACCGATCGCCGCAAGATTTATCGCCGAGTCCGTCACGTCAAAGAGCAACTGGAAAATGTTCGCCGTATTCGCGGTCAGCAGCGGCAACGGCGCGAATCAGTGCCCATCGCCACGGTTGCGCTCGTGGGCTACACCAATGCCGGCAAATCGACGCTGTTCAACGCGCTTGACTAAGGCCGGCGTGCTGGAGAGCTCGCGCATGTTCGCTACGCTTGATCCCACATTGCGGCAGCTCAAGCTGCCTTCGCGCCGTGAAGTGCTTCTGTCCGACACTGTGGGATTCATTCGCAACCTGCCCCATACGCTTGGTGTCGGCCTTCCGTGCCACATTGGAGGAGGTACAGCGCGCCTCGTTACTCATCGAGGTGTCGGACGCGACGAGTCCCGCTGCGCTGGAGCAGGAAGCGCAGGTGGAAGAGGTTCTGCGCGAATTGGAGGCGAACAACAAGCCTCGATTGCACGTGATGAACAAGATCGACCTGCTGAGCGCGGTCAAGCGCGAAAGCTTGATCGACACCGACGCGGTCGTCCACGTTTCCGCGCAGCAGGGTCAGGGGCTAGACCGGTTGCTGGAACATATCGATCGGATGATCGAGCAGGACCCCGTCAGCCGCGTGCGTTTGCGCGTGCCGCAATCGGAAGGCAAGGCGCTGGCGGCGATTGATGCCAGAGCTGTAGTGCTAGGCAAAGAGTATCGCGATGGCTACGTCGAGATCGAGGCCGATGCACCGGAATCGGTACTAAGGCAATTGAAAAGCTTCGCCGTTAAAGAAAAAAATAAGATAGCAGAAGGTATTTGACGAGCGTTGCTCGATGATTTCCGGGAGTAGCATAGCAATATGACCTATCAGGTGGTGTTGATTCCGTCCGAGGGCGAAGGCTTCGCCGTTTCTTGTCCCGGCCTTCCCGGTTGTTGGTCGTAAGGAGCAACGGAGCAGGAAGCGTTGGACAATATCAGCGTCGCAATTCGTGAATACCTGGATGCGGTCAAGGAATTGACACGCGGCAGGGACGTACGCGAAGTGGAAGTGGCAGTCGGTTAAGAACGTGGGGAAACTTGCTGGGGTCCCACATCTCCATGCTGTACGTGCCTTTGAGAAGGCCGGCTTCCGCAATCTGCGGCAAGGTAAGCACATCGTCATGACGGATGGTCAGCGTATCCTCACCATCCCCCGCCACAACCCGGTGAACGCTTTCACCATGGTCGGAATCATCCGCGGTGCCGGGTTAACCCTCGAACGGTTTAAAGAACTGCTGTAAATCTAGATTAGGTTTTGTCCCACCGGCATCCGCCTGCTCGTGCGCGTGGTAGCTGGAGCGCACCAGCGGTCCCGACTCGACGTGGCGGAAGCCCATCTTCAGCGCTTCGACTTTCATGAAGTGGAACTCGTCAGGCGTGTACAGCCGCGCCACCGGCAGGTGATCTTTTGACGGGCGCAGATACTGCCCGATCGTGAGGATGTCGACGTTCTTCGCCGCCAGGTCGCTATACACAGACAGCAGTTCGTCCGTGCTCTCTCCCAGCCCGACCATTACGCCGGTCTTGGTGGGAATCGCCGGATTCATTTCCTTCGCGCGCTCCAGCAGGCGCAGGGTTCGCTCATAACGAGCGCCGGACCGAGCCACGCGATATAGCCTCGGAACCGTCTCGGTGTTGTGATTCAGGATGTCCGGGCGGGCGTCCATCACGATTTGCAGCGGCTCTTCCAGACCCTGGAAGTCGGGTACCAGCACTTCGACGCGGCAGTCGGGCACGCGCTTGCGAATCTCCGTGATGGTGTCGGCGAAGACGCGAGCGGCGCCGACATTGTCGTCATCGCGATTGACGCTGGTCACGACAGCGAACTTCAGACCCAGCTTCTCGACGGCCTCCGCGACGCGTACCGGCTCCTCGAAGTCAATCGGCATGGGCCGGCCTTTCGGCACGGCGCAAAATCCGCAACGCCGCGTGCACAGGTTCCCTAGCAGCATGAAGGTCGCGGTGCGATGGTTCCAGCACTCTCCGATGTTCGGGCAGCGTGCTGACTCACAGACGGTGTGCAGATCGAGCTTGCGCGCCAGCGTCTTCAGGTCGTGATAGTTTTCGCCCATGGGGGCGCGCGCCTTCAGCCATTCCGGCTTGGGAGCGGGAACCCGGGGGGCTATCTCGATCTGGATGAGTTCGGGTGCGGTCGCCATTCTCGATTTGATTGTACTCGGCCCGCAGCGGTTACAAGGTGTGCAGGTAGGCCATCAGGTCGTCGAACTGCTGCTGGGTCAGCTTCTGCTGGAATGCCGGCATCTTGGCCCGGCCCAGCAGGATGATGTCGGTCACACGCTCATCGTTTGCCGGCATACCGTTGGCCATGAATTGCTTCTTGAACAGTCCATGCAAGCTGGGCCCGCGCAGATTGTGGGTGCTGTACGCATAATGGCATTCCGCACAGCGCGAATCGTATACCCTGCGGCCGGCCGCCTGCTGCGGGTTCAGGCCCAGCTCCGCGTCGGTCTTGCGAGGCTCAGCGTTGCAAGCAGCGAACACGATGAGCAGCACCGCACTTACGGCAAGCATCCAGGCGCGCTTGCCTTCCCTTGATGGTCGTTGAGTAGCCAAGATGTGGTGAATTAATGCTATCGCAAGTGCCTAGGACTTATCGGCGGCGGCAGGAAAGGTCTGACTGATGCGATCGTGCCAGCATAGCGAGTCGACATCCACCAAACACCACAACACTCCCATGCCCAGCGAGAGCACGGAGAGGTAAAGTCCGAAGGCCCGCAGCTGGCGCTGCCGGAAGTTGGCAGAGCGCCCCTTGAACGTTTGCAGGCGCACCCGAGTTGCCCTCATCCCCAAGGTCCGCCCGCCGTAAACAAGAAACAGATACTGATAGCTCGCCCACAACATGACGGAGATAGCCGCCACCCCGGCCACGACGAACTTGGTGGGCGCAAGCACGCCTAGGAAGCGGCTGGCGGCAGCAGCGCAGACACCCAAGCCACCGAGGGAGATCATCAGGTCGAGAAGTGCCGCCCCGGCACGTCTCACACCGCGCGCCGGTGCGCACGGCAACTCCACTCCATCGCCTCGCAAGCCGGGTGCCCCCGACGAAGCGGGAGCGTCCAGCAAACCTTCGAGAAAGGGAGTGGCTGGTATGGCTTGCAACTCTTCCGGGACATCGAGGATGCGCAGCTGCTCGGGCTGTACCGGATCGGCAAGACGGCGCGTGGCCTCAGCCGGAACATAAGTGGGTGCGGGAAAAGCGATCACCTTGCGCCGCGGCTGCGGCCGCGGCGGCACATCGATCACGGGAACCGCTGCCTCTTCCGACTCAGGCTCCGGTGCGGCAACACTGGCCCCGCTCGACGGCGCTTCGGCTAGCTCAACCTGGATGGTCTCGTCAGACAACGGCGTCTTGTCAGCCGGCGGCGACGAGGTGTCCGGAAACTTATCCTGTTTCTCGGCAACCGTCAGCTCCACGAGTTGGTCGCCGGTTGCAACGGGTTCGAGTTGCTCGCCCAGCTGCAACTCGACATCAGGGCTGGCCTCCACTGCCGGTGGTTCTTCCGTCGGAAACGGAAAGCGCATCGTGAAGGCGCCCTCGATGCGGCGGCCGCGGCGGCGCTTATAGCGCTCGAGCCTCGCCTGAACTTCATTACGCCAGACGTCGAGTGGCGGTCCGGAGCCGTCAAGAGATGGTTGCTGCTCTGTCATGTCGTGGCGCGACTATCGATTCCCGTGCCTCGGTGCGTAACAACGGACGCTCCCGTTTTGCTTGCGGCCATAGAGCGTGCTAACGTGCAAGGTTCTAGCTCAATCTGCGAATCCACCGGCGAAGGAACGCTCGGCGATTGATGACTCCCCGCACTCGAATAATTATCACGGCAATACTTGCTTGTCATTGCCTTCTATCTCCTCAGGTAGTAACGAGTCAGTTGCGGAGTAGCCCGCCGGAGAGTGGCGCACAGATCATTCTGCAAGCCGCCGGTGACACCTCAACAGCCAAGGTCCAGCAGCAGGACGCGCACGACGCGCAGGAATGGCTCGATCAGGAGATGCAGGCGGGCGGCGATGAGCAGGAGCAGAACCCGCGTCCCGCGCTCAACGTCCCGCTGGGACGCGATGAAGTTCTTATCACCGCCGACCATCAAAAAAAGGACCAGGACATTTACTTCGCAGTTGGAAAAGTGGTGATTCGCTTTCGCACCAACGTCCTGCATTGTGACGAAGCGACGTACGACTCGACGACCGGAATTGTGGCTGCTTCGGGGCACGTTGTGTTCGATGGAGGCCAGCACAACGAGCACATCACGGCCACCCACGGCACCTATGATGTCAGCCGCGACACCGGCACATTCTATGACGCCCAGGGATCGACAGGCGTGCGGGTGAAGAACAAGCTGATGTTCCTGACCTCGTCCACCCCCTTCTTCTTCGCCGGCCAGGTGGTGGACAAACTGGGACCCGATCGCTACATGGTTCACCACGGCTACATCACCTCCTGCCAGCTTCCCAAGCCAAAATGGCGGTTCGTGACCAAGACCGCACTGATTGAGGTCGGCGATGACGCGCGCATGCATCAGGCGACACTGCGCATCGGCAAAATTCCGGTCTTTTACTTCCCTTATGCGGAACATCCCATCGACAACCTCGGGCGCAAGAGCGGCTTCCTGATTCCCGTCATCGGCATCTCCAACACGCGCGGCACGGTCATTGGCGACGGGTTCTATTGGGCGATCAATCGCAGTTCCGACGCTATCATCGGCGCCGAGTTGTACAGCAAACGCGGATGGGCGCAGCACGGCAGTTATCGCGCTGTCGGTTACACGTGGCACGCCATCGCCGAGTACTTCGGCGTTGTCGATTCCAAGGGCCAGCCGAACACGGGGCAGAACCAGGGTGGGGAAGAGGCCAAGTTCAACGGCGACATCCTTCTGCCATACGGGTTCCGCGGAGTGGCGTCCATCGACTACTTGAGTTCGTATCTGTTCCGACTGGCCTTCGGGCAGAACTACGTGGAAGCCGTCAACTCCGAAGTGCGCTCCTCCGGATTCATCAGCCGCAGCCGCGATGGAAGGTTCGACGCGCTGCTGGTCTCCCGCTATCAGAACTATCAGAGTTCCATCGAGGGTGATGTCATCGACATCGCTCACCTCACCAGCTTCCAGTTTGCGGGAATGGAAAAGCCGATCGCGGACTCGCGGTTTATGTACACCTACGATGCTGCAGCCGAGGGGCTCACGCGCCACGAACCTGGCTTCCAGACCGCTTCGGTCGTGGGTCGCGGGGACATTCACCCCACCATTAGCCTGCCGGCGTTCATACGCGGCTGGACCTTCCGGCCCGAAATGGGAGTGGAGGAGACAATCTACAGCCAGCGATTGCAACCCGCCACTACCGTCACGTCACTGCCGCAGGCCCTGGATGAAGCGATCAACCGCAACGTGCTGAACTTCTCGATGGAAGTGCGGCCGCCCACCCTGGAGAGGATCTTCGACCACAAGCCGTTCGGTTACGTTTACAAGCACACCCTCGAGCCCTATGCGACGTATCGCTATCAAACCGGAATCAGCAACTTCGCCAACATCATCCGCTTCGATTACCGTGACATCCTGGCGGACACGAACGAGGTCGAATATGGCGTGATCAATCGCCTCTATGCCAAGAAGACCAAATCATCGGGCACGTGCTTCCGTGATCTCCGCTATCTTCCCCTGGGATCGGAGTTCGCGACGCAGCGGTGGGCCGACACGCCGGAGAAAGCGAGTAATTGCGACGACGCCCAGGGGGCGGCCAAAGAAGTCGTAACCTGGAAGGTGGCGCAGAAGTACTTCTTCGACCCGACCTTCGGCGGCGCGGTGGTCACCGGAGCACGCAACGTGTTTGACAGCTCGGCCGACTTCACCGGCATCGCATTCATCTACGGTCCCCGCCACTACTCGCCCGTCATTTCCCGCCTTCGTATCCAGGACAGTACCTCCGATGTGCAATGGGACATCGACTACGACCCTGTCTTACATCAACTGAATGCCAGCACCATCCTGGTCAGCCATCACTGGCGCCAGTGGTTCGCCAGCGCCGGCCAGAGTTTCCTCAAGATTCCCGCCTCTCTGGTGGCGGGTGGCCAAACCATTCCGGCGAACACATTCAATCAAATTCAGTTTCTGGGCGGCTACGGCAGCATCGCTCGCAGAGGAATGAATGCTGCCGCCACGATCGGCTACGATTACGCGCTGGGCATGTTGCAGTATGGCGGAGCTCAGACTACATATAACTGGGATTGCTGCGGCGTCACCTTCGAATACCGCCGTTGGGCCCTGGGATCGGTGCGTAACGAAAACTACTATCGTTTCGCCTTGAGCCTGGCAAACTTCGGAACGTTCGGCACCATCCGCCGCCAGGACCGCCTGTATTAGCCGGCCGAGCGTTTCCTCCGGCTGTCTTAGAATGAAGCAATGCCGGTACCGCGCCCAATCGTGGAAGCCCCGCCGAAGGATCTCACCTCCAAGCTGGCCGCGTTGCGCAGCAACTTGAGGTCGCTGGGCTCGGTCATGGTTGCGTATTCCGGAGGAGTCGATTCGGCCTACCTTGCCTGGACAGCACACGAGGAGTTGGGCGATGCCATGCTGGCCGTTCTAGCCGACTCAGCCAGTTTGGCGCGCTCACAAAAGCGTGATGCACTCGCTTTTGCGGAAGAACACAGTATTCCCCTTGCGGTTCTCAACACCAGCGAGCTGAGCAATCCCGAGTACGTTCGCAACGATGGGGCCCGCTGCTTCCACTGCAAAGATGAGCTGTTCGCGGTGATGGAACGATATCGCGAGCAGACTTCGTTCAAGGCCATCGCTTACGGCGTAAACGTGGATGACGAGAGTGATTATCGTCCCGGGCAGCAGGCCGCTCGGCAACACGGGGTTGCGGCTCCGCTGTTGGACGCCGGACTGAACAAGTCAGAAATTCGCCGGCTGGCGCGCGAAGCCGGGCTCCGCATTTGGAGCAAGCCGGCTTCGCCGTGCCTTTCGTCGCGTATCGAGTACGGACGTGCGGTGACGCCCGAAGCGCTGGCGGCCGTTGAGCGGGGCGAAGACGCGCTGCGCGAACTTGGCTTTGAACAGTTCCGGGTCCGTCATCACGGCGACATCGTTCGCATCGAGATTGCGCGCGAAGAACTGCCCCGCGCCATGACGCTGGCGATGGCGAAGGAATTCACGCACATCTTCAAAGCGCTTGGCTTCCAGTACGTCACGCTCGACCTGGAAGGCTTCCGCTCGGGATCGATGAATCAGATTCTGCCCATCGAAGATTTGAAAGCGCGGTGACGGCTGTCCTTCTCTGTGCCGGCAGGCCGCATGAGATAATCGAAATTCGAATGTCTTCCACTAAAGGTTTGCGTTTCTTGTTGATGAAAAGATTAGCCGTCGTGTTTCTGATGGCCTGCGCTGGTTGCTCGGCACAGTCGAACAATGTTTCTCAACCCGCTGCGGGATCGGCCGGCGCGCTTTCGCCCGAGTTGCAGCAGCGCATCCAGCACGCAGTCCGGGCGCAGTACGATCTGCCGCCTGAGGTTACGATCAGCGTGAGCACTCCCCGGCCCAGCGATATCGCCGGCTATGAGGCCGTAACCCTGATCCTGAACGGGCATGGCAAGCAGCAGAAGCTCGACTTCCTTCTGTCCAAAGACGAAAAGACCCTGGCCCGCATGACCCGGATGGACTTGTCGCATGACGTCTATGCCGAGCGCCAAGGCAAGATGGATCTGCAGGGCCGGCCCGTGCGTGGCAATCCGGAGGCGAAGGTCACCATCGTCAACTATGACGACTACGAGTGCCCATTTTGCTCGCGGCTGCACGCCACGCTGACCAACGAGATCCTTCCGCAGTACGGCGACAAGATCAAGATCGTCTACAAGGACTATCCCCTGCCGATGCATCCCTGGGCCAAGCACGCCGCTAACGACGCCAACTGCCTGGCGAAGCTAAGTCCGGCCAGCTTCTGGGAATTTGCCGACTACGTGCACGCCAACCAGCGGGAGATCAGCGGCGACAAGGACCTGGACAAGTCCTTCGCCGAACTGGATCGCATCACCCTGGACTTGGGCAAGAAGAATAGCGCCGACGCCTCAGCGCTGCAGGCGTGCATCAAGAGCCAGCCTGACGCGGTCTTAAAGGCTTCGATGAGTGAAGCTGAGTCCATAGGCGTGGAGGCCACGCCAACCATGTTTATCAACGGGCAAAAGCTGGAAGGCGCGGTGGATGCCGACGATGTGAGGCTGGTTTTGAACGAGCAATTGAAAGCCGCAGGCGTTCAGCCACCGCCTGAGACGAAATCCGGCGCCCCGGCTCCGGCGAAGTAGTGACTCGGGAGCCGCTACGAACTCTGATGAACAATAATGAAAGTCCATTCCCCGGAATGGCGCACGATTGTGTCTCTCCTGTCGGTTGTTCGATTTCCCTTGGGACGCTGACGCGGGCCTTGTTCGTTTGCCCTGTCGCCCTGCTGTTGCTTTTCCTTGCCGGATGCAACACCTACAAGGGCGGGCCGGGCGTCATGGCGATTGTGAATGGCCACAAGATTGAGCGCGCCGAAGTCGACAAGTACTACAACAACCAAACCGCCGGCACGCCGCAGAAGCCTGGCGAGGAACAGGGCGACAGCCTGCGCTTGAGCATTCTTAAGGAGCTCATCGACAACGAGATCCTGATGCAGAGGGCTGAAAAGCTGGGCTTGCTGGCGACGGATGACGAAGTCAACAGCAAGCTGGCCGAGATCAAGGCTCCCTTCAGCCAGGAAGAATTCGACAAGCGCCTCAAAGACAAGGGCATCACACTCGACGACTTCAAGCGGGATCTTCGCCGCTCGATCACCGTCGACAAGGTACTCAACAAGGAGGTTACGTCGAAGATCAACATTACCGACGCCGACATCACCTCCTATTACAACCAGCACAAGGCCGAGTTCAATCTCATCGAACCCCAGTACCACCTGGCGCAGATCATCGTCACTACTCAGCCTAATCCGCAGCTGAAATCGCCCAACAAGGCGCAAAACGAAACCGATGCCAGGAAGAAGATCCAGATGGTGGAGAACCGCCTGGACAGCGGCGAAGACTTTGCCACCGTGGCGATGGCCTTCTCCGAACAGGCGGAGACGGCGCAAAACGGAGGCGACCTGGGCTTCATTCCCGAGTCCTCGTTGAAGCAGGACCGGATGTCCTACGACGCTATCAACAAGCTCAAACCCGGCCAGTACACGCCGCCGCTACCGGTCGGTGACCCGAACAGTCATCAGATCTATGGCTATCGCGTGGTAAAGCTGATCAGCAAAGAGTCCGCCGGGCAGCGCGAGTTGCAGGACCCCCGCGTACAACAGGCAATTCGCGAACAACTGCGCGACCGCCGGGAGCAGTTGCTGAAGGCTGCCTACTACGACGTGATCCACGACGAAGCGAAGATCGAGAATTTCTTCGCCGAAGACATCCTGAAGAAATCCGGGGCCGACGTTAAATAGGCCTTTTGCACCTCTGCCAGGCCGGCAACTTTTTGCGCCGCTCTGCTCAGAAGCGAATGCTTCTCACCATGCTTTCGAAGGCCGGCCGGAATTGCTCAAATTGCGCTTGTGGCGCAACAAACACCAGGTAGACGGCCGATCCGTCTGACCTGGGAACCGTCACCAACCAGTCCCACTCCTGTTGCGGCTGCCCCTCCGCATCGGGGAACGGCGACGTCGATTGCATCATCACCGACCGTCCTTGCACTCCTCCAACGGTAATCGGCTGAGCGCTTCCCAGAGCCTGCATGTTGTTCCCGCCCCGTTCAAAGCTGCGCACCAGGTCGGCGGTGATCTGGTCGATGCTCAAGCCGTCCTCGCGAGGGGGTACGCTGTCGATGGCAACGCCATAGCCCACTGCGTTCCCGTTTACTCCCGCTCGCGGCGCGATAAACAGGTCGGCGCCCTGGCCGCCCGACATAAGCTGCCAATTTTCAGGACGTGCAATCGTAAACGGTCCGAGATCGGCAGTGACCATCCGCGCGCTGGGGAGGACACTCGGCAGAGAAACCGAGCCCGACGATGTGCTACGCGCGGAAGCTGATTGGCTCACGGCAACGCTGGAGGGCGCGCGTAACACCGCGCCATCTCGCTGATTGAGCGCGGCCCACTCCCCCGACTTTGCACCCTGAGCGATTTGTTGAGCGCTGTAGCTGGTCAGCCGTTCGGCCTCCTGCCTGGCACGAGCGAACGCGGCGTTAGCCGTGTCATATTGCTTTGGCGGCCAGTCGGCGATCTCCTTTTGGATGGCCTGCTCGCGGTTCCCAGGATTCGGGTGGTCGCTCAAGAACTGCGGTCCGCTGCCTCCTTCGGCGGCCAGCTTCTGGAAGAAGTCAGCCATGGCCTGCGGGTTGTAACCCGCCTTGTACATGATGATGGCGCCCACCGCATCGGCCTGCGCCTCATCATTTCGCGAATACTTCATGATGACGCCGTTCGCCCCGAACTGAATCCCCATCGCCGCAAGCTGCCCAACAAACCCGCCGGAGCCGAGCACTGCGCCCGCCAACCCCGCCAGACCCGCGATCCAGTTCGTCTTACCCGCCTGTTTGGCCGAGTGCTGCATATACACGTGCGACATCTCGTGGGCCATAACCGCCGCTAGCTCAGCCTCACTGTCCGCGGCTGTGATCGTGCCCAGGTTGATGAAGATCGGCCCTCCGGGCAGCGCAAAGGCGTTGATCTCCTTCTGCGGGATCACATGGAACTGATAGGGCCAGGAATACTGCGGCGGAATCTGCGCCACCAGCTTGGCCCCCAACCGCTGTACGTATTGCGTCACCAGACTGCTGTCCGGCAACACCGGCATCTGCTTGTAAACCTGGGCCGCTGTCTGGAAGCCGAGCTGGACCTGCTGCTCCCGCGTCATGCCCGCGTTGCCGGGGTTCGGCAATTCAGGTCCGCTGACGACCGCAAGCAGCTGTGTCGCCGCCAGGACTACCGCCATCAGCCACGAGAGTCTTTTCGGTACGACATAACGCCTTTGCATCCCGGTTAACTCCGCCTGTGGAATCCGCCTTTCGCAGGATAGCCGAGAGCTACCCCCTGGGTTGTAGCCTCGGGAAATGGCACCTCGCCCGTTCGGGAGAACGCCATTACATTGTAGGATGCGCACGGCTGTGCTGGTGTCAGAGCGTTTATCACAGGTGCACAAGGTATTCGAGAACGAAGAGCAGGGCCACACCCACAAACACCACGAGCGCCATTTTGACGCCGGGCTCGCGATTGACTTCCGGGATGAGGTCGGAGGCGGCGACGTAGATCGTGACTCCGGCGGCTATGGGCAGACCATAGCGCACGGCGTGCTGTCCGATGGCCATGGTGAGGACGCCGGCAATCGTCGCCAACCCAAGAAAGACTGACGCCAGCCACGACTTGCGCTTGCTCAATCCGCTGGCCAGCATCACGGACGTTACGGTGAATCCTTCCGGGATCTTGTGAAGAAACACAGCGAGGAAGATGATCCAGCCCAGCCACGACGAGATGAGGAAGCCGCTGGTGATGGCGATGCCGTCGAAGAAGGTGTGAATCATCAAGCCCAGCAGCACGGAAGCGCGCTTGTGCGAATGTATGAACTCGTCGGCGTGAGTTTCTTCGCCGTAATGAAAGTGCGGGGTGAGGGTGTGTTCGAAGAAATGGACGAGCAGGTAGCCCGCCAACACCAGCATCGCGCCGTATTGTGGTTCCAGGCGCAGGCTCTCGGGCACCATCTCCACCAGCGAAGTCGCCAGCATGAACCCCGCTCCCAGCGCGACAAAGTAGCGCAAATAACTCCGCTCCCAGTCCCTCCGCACGATGACGGCGCCCCCGAAGACGTTGGCGCCGGCGGCGGTGAGACCGAGCAGGATGCTGGTGAGGATCGGGCTCATGGGGACGGCGAGCAAGCATAGCAGAGTGGGTGCGAGCCACCAGCGGTCGCCAATCGCCTTTCCAGTCGCTGATGCCTTCCGCCCGAAGTTCTTTCTCGGCGTGCGATAGTTAGAATGGATGCGTCGCCGCCGCAATCGTCTTCTTCCTGGCCTGCTCGCTCCTGACGTCGATCGCTCCTCCAGCCTTTCCGCAGCCCAGTTTTCTGGGGATGGATCGCAACGACTATCCCGGAGACGCAAACATGCTGGCTCTGAAGAAGACCTTCTCCTTCACCGGCTACTGGCTGAATGACCCGCCCGGAGCCGACCGCAACACATGGGCCGGCAAGCGTCCGGAGCTGGAGAAGATGGGCTACGGCTTCCTGCTCTTGTTCAATGGGCGGGAATACAAAGAGCTCAAGGCGTCCGGCGATGCCGCAAGAACAGGCACACGCGACTCGGAAGCGGCCGTTCAAGCTGCGCAGCGCGACGGCTTTCCGAAGCGCGCAATCATTTTTCTCGATCAGGAGCA
This sequence comes from uncultured Acidobacteriaceae bacterium, assembly GCA_963782505.1. GTDB lineage: Bacteria > Acidobacteriota > Terriglobia > Terriglobales > Acidobacteriaceae > CAVVDY01. Next base: position 128,519 of record CAWAKG010000040.1, read on the forward strand.
GGGCGGGCGCATGCTTGCGGAACAGCGCGCTTACATCCACGCGTTCGTGGATGGCGTGACACACGCGGGTTATCGGGCCGGCATCTATTGCTCGGGCATTCCTTACCGTGAATCCGGCACAACAACGGTCGTAACCGCAGACGACATCCGCGAACATGCCGAGGGGCGCGACATCGCCTTCTTCATCAGCAATGACCGCTGTGGTCCCTCCCGCGGCTGCGTCTTCCCGGCGAACCCGCCCAAGCCAAGCGCCAGCGGAGTGAGTTTCGCGAGCGTCTGGCAATACGCGCAGTCGCCCCGGCGCCCTGACATGACGGCTTCGTGTCGCAAGACATACGCCGCCGACGGCAGTTGCTATCCGCCGGGGTTTGCCAAGTCGGGTCTGTACGTTGATGTGGAGTCGGCGGCCTTGGCTGACCCATCGGCGGGCCGCACGCGATAATAATTCATGGGTTCGATGACTCTCGAAGATCAATTCGGCGTGACTGAAGAGCAGATACGCGAAGCTGCCCAGCTACTACGTGACGGTGCTCTGGTCGCGTTTCCTACCGAGACAGTCTACGGTCTTGGCGCCAATGCCTTTGACTTTCTGGCTGTGTCGCGCATCTTTGCCGCCAAGTGCAGACCGCAAACCAGTCCGCTAATCGTGCATGTCAGCTCCATCGAGATGGCGCGCGAGCTGGCGGCGGTGTGGCCGGAATCCGCGCAGAAACTCGCAGAACGTTTCTGGCCCGGGCCATTGACCCTGGTGGTCAGGAAGAAGCCCATCATCCCCGACATCGTCACCGCCGGACTGCCGACGGTTGGACTGCGCATGCCGGCGCACCCGGTGGCCCTGGCGCTGCTGCGCGAAGCCGGCATACCCGTCGCGGCTCCGAGCGCTAATCAGTTCACCCAGCTATCTCCGACGACGGCGGAACACGTTCGCCGGGGACTTGGCCGTCGCGTCGGTTACGTTCTGGATGGAGGTAGCTGCGAAGTCGGGATCGAATCGACAGTCGTCTCACTCGTTGGAGAATTTCCGGCGATCCTGCGCCCCGGCGGAGTTTCGCGCCGTGAAATCGAAGGCATGATTGGTCCAGTATCGATCGGCGTGCGGCCGGACGAAGGCGCACACCCATCCCCGGGCATGCATCCGCATCATTACAGCCCCAGGACGCCGTTGCATCTGGTAACAGCAGGAGAGGTTCCCGAGCAAGGCCAGGGCGCATACTTGCAGCTTCGGAGCGCGCCGGTGCACCCGGCGACCGTCTTTACCATGCCCCACGATCCGCGCGAGTATGCGGCCCGGCTCTATGCAACGTTACATGAGCTCGACGATCGCGGCTACGACTGGATTGCGGTCGAAGCTCCGGAAGAGACTCCTGAGTGGGAGAGTGTGCTGGACCGCCTGAGACGCGCCTCGGCGCGGTGAGCTTCCCGTATAGTTGACGCGTGCCCGACTCTCGTTCGCAAGACCCACAACAGTTCTACGAGGGCGCATTAGCGCGCATTCGGCGTTTCATGCTCGGCATCTCGGGCCTGGGCGTGCTGCTGTGCGGTTGGTTCTTCGGGCTTCCCGGACTGCTGGGGTTTCTGATTGGCGCCGGCATTTCGTATGTCAATCACCGCTGGCTGGAACGCATGGTGGATGCTCTCGGCGAACGCGTCACCACCGGGCAGAGCAGGGAGCGTGGCGGGCTGCTCGTACTGCGGACCGTCCTTCGCTACGTGTCGATTGCCGTAGCTGCCTATGTTATATTTAGAATTTCAAGAGCAGGTCTATTCGGATTTCTCGCAGGTGTGTGTCTTCCAATAGCGGCGATTGCCTGCGAGGTCGGAGTCGAATTGGTTCTTGGCCTGCGGCGCGAACTCTGATTTCCCGAAATACTCTCAACGCCAGAATGTAAGTGCCCCAGCTGCGTGGAGAGTCCGGCAGGTTTAATCAAATTAACCGAGCGTACTCTTCATGCCTGAGCAACTCTGGATTACAGCGCTCCTGAACAAATACTTCGCCGGCGTGGCGAACGCAATCCTGAATGCTGTGCACATTCACAGCCGCTACCCCCAGGCTCCAATCACCAATTATGTGGCGATGCAGCTTCTGGTATTCGTCCTTCTGCTATTGACCTTCGTGCTACTTCGCGTCCGGTTGTCGGTCGACAATCCGGGGCGGCTGCAACAAACCTTCGAAGGCATCGATTCGTTCGTAAGCTCTACCGCGCACGAGGTCATCGGACACGGCTACGAGGGCTACACCGGCTACCTGGCAACGCTGGGCATCTACATACTGGTTTGTAATGTGATCGGGCTGATTCCGGGTTTCGAGACGCCCACGGCAATACCCTCGGTGACGCTAGGCTGTGCTTTGGTGACATGGATCTACTACCACCTGCATGGCATCCGGCACAACGGATTTAAGTACATCAACCATTTTCTCGGGCCGGTCTGGTGGCTGGCTCCGCTGATGTTCCTGATCGAAATCGCGAGCCACCTGGCCCGAATTCTGTCGCTCACGATTCGTCTTTTTGCCAACATGTTCGCCAGCGACATGGTGATCCTGGTGTTCTTTTCGCTGATTCCGATCATCATTCCTGTGCCCTTCATGCTGTTGCATGCAGGCGTTGCGATCATTCAGGCGTACATCTTCGTCTTGCTGGCGACGGTGTATATCGGCGAGGCGGTCGCACACGAGCACTAGAACAGTTGTCAGTTTCCAGTTGTCGGCACGGAATTTGGTCCAGCAGGAAGGCATCAGGCATTGCTGCTTGGGAAAAGAGAATGCACTTCCTCGTTGCCGGGAACGTGTGGAGCACAAAAGTTTAACTGGCAACTGACAACCGGCAACTGATCACTGGTTTTCGCTGCAAGCGTGAGGACGTCAGCACGGTGAACGTCAACCACCCACTGGCAGCAGTTCATAAAAGGAGAAAGTGAAATGCGGAAAGTGATGCTTGTATTTTTCTCGCTGCTGGCCATCTCGATGATGACCATGCCGGCATACGCACAAGGAACAGGAACGGCTGGAGGCGGAACGAACTGGGTGCCTCTCGCGTCCGGCTTCGGTATTGCCATCGCCTCAGGACTGGCCGCTCTCGGCCAGGGCCGGGTGGGCGCGGCGGCCTGCGAGGGCATGGCGCGTAATCCTGCGGCCCGTCCTGCGATTCAGCTGGCGCTGATTCTAGGCCTGGCTTTCATCGAGTCCCTGGTGCTCTTCACGCTGGTGATCATCTTCGCCAAGGTCGTCTAGAAGCGGGCGCAGAGTTTTTTGGCTGGCCCCGTCTGCGGACGGGGCTTTTTGCCTGCGATAACGAAAGCCTTAGAAGGAGCTTGACCGGGGCTGCGGGTGAGGGTACGATTAGCTCTCCTGGGCCGAACCTTCAGTCATTTCGACCAGAATGGAGGAAGAGAGAAATGCTCCTCGATCGGTGGTTCCGGTTCCCAACCGTCTGTTTATTGCTGCTAATCGCAACAACCCTCTGCCGGGCGGACACGTGGGATGCAGCTTCTTCGTTCGAGCAGGGTTTTGTCAATCAAAGCAATCCGAACGGCGTTTGGTCATACGGCTGGTCGTCGAACTTCACGACTCCTATTACGCTTTACGACCAGACGGCACAAGGCATATATAACGGACCTAACGCTCAGTTCTGGTTATCGTCCACGCACGACATAGGGGGGTCGCCCGCCGCCGAGTACAATGACGGGCCGGCCTTCGACAATGGTAATGTGGATTTCTTACAGGACGAATTCCTGCTCGTAGCCGGAATTGGTGGGGAGTACTCCGACCTGGTGTTTACTGCCCCAGCTAACGGTATGTACTCCCTCGCCAGCAGTTTTCGCGGCGCCCAGTACGGCATAGGTGTTGTCGTGGGGGTTGTGGTTAACGGAAATGTTGTCTTCAATTCCACAGTAACGTCCGTGAACGAAGTCGTGCCTTTCAATACCGATCTAACTCTCTCGGCGGGGGATACCGTGGTGCTTTCAGTGGGACCTGGGAATGGAACCCAGAACACAGGTGTTGCTGCAACCTTCACCTCAGTACCGGAACCCTCTTCTCTGTTGTTAATCGGCACAGCTGGTCTTGGCGGCCTTCTCCGACTCCGAAGATTCCGTGTTTAGCGAAACCCGAACATCACAGCCCCGTCTGCGGACGGGGCTTTTGCTTGAACACCCGCCGCTGCGATCTGGAACAGTGGGGCGGTGGTGCAGTTTTGCACCACTACCGAACAGTGGAGCAAGGTTCACTCATCGGCGCGCTAAGTTTAAAATGTAACCGCTTCTGTTTTTGCGAAGAAATTTCGCTGAATTACGAATCTTTCAAAGTTTCAGGAGGACAAATTTGAAAAACTCCCTGCTATGTCTTTCGTTGCTTATCGCCTCAACCCTAACTGTGCCGCAGGTCGTCTTTGCCCAGGCAGCAGGCGCGTCACAACCCAATGCTGCCGCCGCGGAACAGGGCAAGACCATCACCGACCAGGACGTCGAGATGCTCCGCTCGGACCTGCGTTCGCAAAAGAAGCAGATCATCGCTCAGAACATGACCCTGACGGATGCGCAGGCGGAAAAGTTCTGGCCGGTGTACGACGCCTACTCGCAAGAGACGACGAAGCTAAATGACACGCGCTTGGCTCTGATCAAGCAGTATGCTGACAGCTACGAAAACATGACGGATGCCCAGGCGAACAGCCTTCTGAAGCAGGCATTGGCTCTGGACGAATCGTTCGTGAAGCTGCGCCAGGCTTGGGTCCCCAAGTTTGAGAAGGTGATTTCGCCGAAGCAGACGGCAGTCTTCTTTCAGCTCGACCGCCGCATCGGCTTACTGATGGACTTGCAGATAGCTTCCCAGATCCCGCTGGTGAAGCAGTAATCTCAGGGCTTTTTGCTGGTCACTTCGAGCTTGCACCGAATCGCTGAGGCGAGAACGGTTGCAGCTTGAAGTCGACCGGCTTGCCGAGGATGAGCTGAGTCATAACCTCCGCCGTAACCGGAGCCAGCATGATTCCGTCGCGATAATGCCCGGTGGCGGCGAAGTAGCCGGGCAACATCGTCTCTCCCAACATGGGCAAGTTGTCCGGCGAGGCGGGACGCAGACCGGCCCACGCGTCGTGAATCCGCATCTCGCCGATCTTCGGCACAACCGTCACCGCTGCCCGATATAGCCTTTCGATCGTGGTGGCGTCGGTTCGTTTATCGAATCCGGCGTCTTCCACAGTCGCTCCCAGCAGGATGCGGCGATCGCTGCGCGGGATGATGTAGATCTCCGGCGTGCGAATGACGTGCCGCACGGCGAGACGTTCTCCGCTATCTTCGGGCGAAGGAACCACGCAAACCATTTGTCCTTTCGCCGGATGGGTGGGCAGACCCAGGGGCTGGATCTGTGAAGCCCATGCGCCCATGCAATTGACCACGATGCCAGCAGGGTAGGACGAACTGGAGGTCTTCACTCCGACTGCGCGGCCATTCTGCACCTCTACTTCGAGCACTGCCGAGCCTGTGACGAAGTCGACTCCGCGATGCCTAGCAGCTTTGACGAGCACGTTGCACAAGGCGCGGGGATCGACGCTACGCTCCGGCAACCAATAGGCCGAGGTCCCCAGTTCGGGCGGCGGTTGAGTCAACGCTGGATCCAGCCGCTCGATTTCGTTTTCATTGAGGCTAAGCGCTCCTTCGCAGCCGGGACGCTCGTCTTGACGAAAGAATGCAATCGTGCCCTGGCCGCGCAAGTCGGCTGGCTCTCCGGATTCGTCCTGTAACTCATGCACGAACTTGGGGTACATCGCCGCGCTGGCGCAGGCCAGTGGTTTCAGCTCAGCGGGTAGATGTGGATCGCAGTGCGCACTCATGCCGCCCGCTGCGTAAGACGCCTCACGCCCCGGTTCGCCCTTGTCGATAAGCAGAACGGTCAGCCCTTCGCTTCGCAGCCGCCAAGCCAGCGAGAGACCGATCACTCCCGCACCCGCGACAACCACATCCCAAGCCTTCACGGCTCGATTGTAGAGGAGAATACGATGCTGCCGCCCCCGACAATCCGGCAAACAAAACCGGTCGGCAATCCTTGGGTCGATAGAAAAGAATATGGTGGGCGCTACAGGATTCGAACCTGTGACTTCCACCGTGTGAAGATGGCACTCTACCGCTGAGTTAAGCGCCCCCTGTGCGGTGGGTGTATTGTAACAAAATCGGCAGCGGGGCCCTCCTGGTGCGAGAGAGCGCGGCGGGATGCGAAAATCGCGCTTCGAACGCGCTCCCGGTTCGGCCCAGTTGCCCAGCGAACCCTTCGACAAGCTCAGGGCGGGCTCTGGGGCACAGGAAGCAACGCAAAACAGCAGTGCAGTTCAGGAGCACATCACACGTTTTGTCATGGCTCTCGAAGAATACAAACGCAAACGCGACTTCAAGCAGACGCCGGAACCCGCCGGCAAGGTTGAACGCGGCAAGGGGCATCGGTTCGTCGTGCAAAAGCATCGCGCCTCGCATCTGCATTACGACTTCCGGCTGGAGATGGATGGCGTGCTGAAGTCGTGGGCGGTGCCGAAGGGGCCGTCGCTCGATCCCGCTGACAAGCGTCTGGCAATGCAGGTTGAAGATCATCCCGTCTCCTACTTCGATTTTGAGGGCATCATTCCGGCCGGCAACTACGGCGCGGGCACGGTCATGGTCTGGGACCTGGGCACCTGGGAGCCGGAAGGCGATGCCCATGCGATGCTGGCGAAGGGCGACCTCAAGTTTCGCCTCGATGGCGAAAAGCTGAAGGGCAGCTTTGCGCTGGTACATATCCGCTCGCGCAGGCCCGGCAACAAGGGGACGGAGTGGCTGCTGATCAAACACCGCGATGCCTACGTCCAGGAAGGCTACGACATCGATGAGTGCGATTACTCGGCGCTGACCAATCGCTCGATCGATCAGATTGCCGCCGATGCAGGCGCGGAGTGGACGAGCAGTCGCCCGGCTTCGACCGCGCGCGCACCGCAGAAGAACCACTGGCTGGCGGAATCGATCGCCAAGGTCGATGCGAAACAGCGCAAGGCGGCCAAAAGCATTAAGCCCGCAGCAGACACGGCCAAAGCTACCGCGACGAAGAAGTTGCCCAGCAAGGGAAAGACCTCCGCCTCGAGGGCGGTAAAAAAAAAGTCCTGACGCCGGCAACATCTGAGTCTCTATCTTCTGTACACATCGGCCACAAGCAGGCGATGCCACATATCATCCATCCCATGCTGGCCACGCTGGTCGATGAGCCCTTCGACGACGACAACTGGCTGTTCGAGATTAAGTGGGACGGCTATCGCGCCATTGCGTTCATCGATAACGGCAAACTGCGCCTGGTATCACGCAACCAAAACGATCTGACCAAGGCATACCCGGAGCTGGGCGACATTCCGCAGCACCTCCGCGCGCATACAGCTATCCTGGATGGCGAGGTAGTGGCTCTTGACGAGCAGGGCCGGCCATCGTTCAGCCTCATGCAGCAGCGCACTGGCGTGGGTGAAGGCGGGCACCGCATTCGCCGTACACGTGACGGCATCCCGGTTGTCTACTACGCCTTCGACCTGCTGTACCTCGATGGTTACAACCTGATGAGCGCCGGACTGGAAGAGCGCAAACAATTGCTGGTATCCATTCTCCTGCCAGGCGACGGGCTGCGTTTCTCCGACCATTACGTTGGTCGCGGGGTTGACCTGTTCCATGCCGCAGCCGAGCGCGGGCTGGAAGGCATTGTCGCCAAGCAACGGCGAAGTCTCTACGAACAAAAGCGCAGCCGCGAATGGCTAAAGCTCAAGATCACCAAACAGCAGGAGTGTGTTATCGGAGGCTACACAGACCCGCGTGGCTCGCGGGAGAATTTCGGTTCGCTGGTGCTCGGGCTCTACGGCAACCAGGACCGCCTGATCCATGTTGGCCACGCCGGCAGCGGTTTCACAGAACAATCTCATGCCGAGATGTGGCGGCGGCTGGAGAAGCTCAAGGTTGCCGGCAGCCCATTCTTCGGCAAGGTGGAGAGCACGCGACCGGTGCATTACGTGCGCCCGGAGCTCGTCGCCGAGATCAAGTTCACTGAGTGGACCCATGAAGGTGAAAGCGGCACAGCCAAAATGCGCGCGCCGGTCTTTGAAGGCCTGCGATTCGACAAGAAACCCAAGGAGTGTAGATTTGAGATTCCGTCGAAGACGACTGGGCTGAGATAAGGAAGGCGGAATCGCCGCCGGCGTCGCGCCTAAGTCTCAATGCCAGCTGCACATTGCTCACTGGCGCAGATTCGAGCATAATGTCGAGAGACCTCCTTCGGCCGTGCCAGCCACAAGATCCGTCTGTCCTGTCGGACGCCGGTTGCTACCGCAGGAGTTTTCCAGCCATGTCGCCCTCCAGAAACCGGTGACCAAGAAGGTATATGTCGAACTTCTATCACGACTCGACGTTCTCGCCAGCCTCTGAGGCCGTGCTCGACGAACAGCCCGTCTCCCTGGAAACAACGCCTGCGGAAACAGCAACTGCCAAAGAGGTTGTAGTTCGTAAACCCCAGCAGAGTTACGCGCTGTTTCACTATGCCCTGCTCGTGCACATGTACCTGTTCTGCACGCGCCTGCCGGAACTGTTTCCGTCCTTCCGGGCTTCGCTGGCCATGAGCGTCATCCTGCTGGCCGGCCTGTTTGCGACCGGCAAGGGCAGCGCCCTGATCGACACCAAGCTGGGAAAAACTCTGCTCGCCTTTACCGCCTGGACCGCGATTTGTGTGCCCTTTAGCGTTTTCATCGGCGGCAGTTTGGAGACATTAAAGGGCACCGCACAGTCGACGCTCATCGCGGCGTTCATCATTGCCTTCATTGGCAACATACGTGAAGTGCGACACGCGATGTACACCATTGCGGTTGCCATGGGAACGGTCGCTGTCCTGTCGAACACCGTATTGCACGCCACCAGCGGCAAGGGCGAAGAGCGTATCGGGTTGTACAGTTCTGTGACCTTGCAGGACCCCAACTTCATGTCGCTGTACCTGCTGATCGGCTTGCCCTTCCTCTGGCTGGGAGCCACCAAAGGAAAGTGGGCGACCCGCATTCTGTTCTTTCCCCTCATCCTCATGGTATTCATCGCCCTCGGACAATCCGCGTCACGCATGGCGTTGTTCCTGTTCCTCGCTGGATTTGTGATCTTCCTGATCCAGTCCTCGAACAAGGAGCGGGCCTTTGCTTTGGTGGGGGCGACTCTCCTGGGGTGCGTCATGGTGCCGTTGTTGCCGGGGAGCACCACGACTCGTTTCATGACCCTCTTCAGGTCCAATACCGAAGATACCTATGCGAGCCGGGACGCAGCAGAATCGGCCCAGTTGCGACTTTACCTTCTGTATCGGAGCGTCGAGTTGACGTTCACCCATCCAATTGTCGGAGTGGGCCCCGGCCAGTTCATGGTTGCGGAAGATAAGTTGGCAAGGGCCCAGGGCCTGCTCCGCGGCGCCTGGTACTACACTCATAACGCCTACACCGAAACCTCCAGCGAAGCCGGTATCCCGGGCCTGGTCTTGTACCTGATGGCGATCGTCGCTGCCTTTAAGGGCTTGGGGCCTATTCGCAAACGCGGACCCACGCCGGAAATCCGCGCCATGGCCAAGGCGGTCCAGCTTGCGATGTGGATGGTCATTTTGGGAGGCTTCTTCCTCACGATTGGCTTCGGCGGCGTGCCGTTCGTGGTCATGGGATTGGCCGTGGCCTTCAAGCGAGCCGTTGCCGTAGAGGTCAACCGCGGTCGCGCCAGCCTGCAGACTACCAGCGCCTGAGGCCAGGGCACGTACGACTGCAACATGGCGAATCCCCAATCCGAGGGAACCAATACGGCCAGAAGATCGCGGGCCCGCAGATGAAGACTTTCTGGGCTTTTCTACTGGCTGCGGCCATCCTATTGGTCGTGGTTGCGCTGGTAGTCGGACTCGCGATGGCCTTCGGTGGGGCCTTGCTGCGCGTCAACTCTCCCCATCACGCTGACGTGATTCTCATCCTCGGAGGCGGACTGGACGACTCCCGCTACTGGCGCGCCGTGGAGTTGATGAAGGAAGGCTATGCCGACAAGATTGTGATGGACGCGGAAGCTTTCTTCACCAAGTACGGCAAAACCAACGCCGATCTGGCTCGCGAGTTTCTGCTACAAAACCACGACCATCTCACAACCGTCTGTCCTCTGCAGAATGACTCGACCTATGGCGAGACTGAAGATGTGGCGCGGTGTCTGGCGGCAATGAAGGTGTCTTCGGTGCTGATCGTGACTTCGGATTACCACACCCGCCGCGCACTCTCTATCTTCAAAGCTCGCTTGCCACACTACCATTGGTTCATTACCGGCGTATACGAAGCCGTCCCCGCTCTGCCGGACCAGAACCTCACGGCCGACAAGTGGTGGAAACGCCGCCAGTGGGCAAAAACCATCCTCGACGAATGGGAGAAGCTCATCTGGTGGGAAATGGTCGACCGCTGGAGACCCCACCTCGTCGTGCAGCGCTAGAATTCTCCCCTTGCAAATTGCCTTGTGAGGTAAGCAGGTCCTGGAGCAGGTTTCGCAGCGGGTTGAGTTATGGCAGGATTCGCCACCGATACGGATGCAACACGCAAGAAACCGTCCGCTGGCGGATGAACTCTGGAACTCGCTTTATCGAGGATCCGTTCCCAACTCGCCCTGAGAATTTTGCCGAACGAGGGTCGCGCGCCTACAGAATCTTCTTTCCAAATGCCGACAGCGCCAGCTCGACCGCCAGCTCCGCGGTCTGGTTGCGCTCGTCGAGCACGGGGTTCACCTCAACGATCTCAAAGCTCAACATGCGGCCGTGGTCGGCGATGATCTCCATGGCCAAATGTCCTTCGCGGTAGGTAGCGCCGCCCCACACCGGCGTGCCCACGCCCGGAGCATCTTCAGGATCGATCCAGTCCATGTCCAGCGAGACGTGGTAGCCGACGGTATTGCGTCCGGCGAGGCGAAGTGCCTCTTCCATCACGGCCCTCATGCCGCGCTCGTCGATGTCGCGCATGGTGAAGACATGGACCCCGGACTTGCGAATGTTTTCGCGCTCAATGTTGTCCACGTCGCGGATGCCCACCAGCACACAGTTCTCGGGATTCACCTTGGGCGAGAAGCCATACATCTCGGTCAGGGGCGACGAGAACAGCCCCATGAGAGCGCCCAAGGGCATGCCGTGAACATTGCCGGTGGGCGAGCTGTTGGGCGTGTTGATGTCGCTGTGGGCATCGACCCAGAGCAAACCGATGCGCTGCTTCGATCGGCGGTAGAATTCCGCGATGCCGGAAACGGTGCCCACCGCAATCGAGTGGTCGCCGCCAAGCACCAGCGGAATCTTGCCCGCCTCGAGCGTCTGAATGACGAGCTCGGCTTCTTTCGAGCAGGTTTCGGCGATTTCCTTCAGATACTTGGCGTTGGGATCGCCAGCGGACTCGGTCTCGGCGAGCGCGACGTGTACGTTGCCTTTGTCCTCGACCACATAGCCCAGCGCCTCCAGTTTGCTCTCCAGTCCGGCGACCCGCACGGCCGAGGGGCCCATATCCACACCGCGGCGTGACTGGCCCAGGTCGAGCGGCACGCCGATGATGCGGATCTGCTTGCTGTCGATGTTCAATAACGGCTTAGTGATTGGCGCAGTTGCCATAGAGTTGTTCCGTCCTCAGGGATACAGCCGGTACAGCATACGGGGAAATGGAATGGTCTCGCGCACGTGCTCCAGGCCGCAGATCCAGGCCACAGCGCGCTCGATGCCCATACCGAATCCGGCGTGCGGCACCCCGCCATACTTGCGCAGATCGAGATACCACTTGAAGGCTTCTTCCGGCAGATTGTGCTCGTGGATGCGCTGCAACAGGAGCTCGTACGACGCCATGCGCTGCGATCCGCCGATGATCTCACCGTAGCCTTCGGGCGCCAGCACATCGACGCACAGTGCCAGCTCCGGCCGGTCAGGATCGGGTTCCATGTAGAAGGCCTTCACCTTGGCTGGATAGCGGTGGATCATTACCGGGCGATCAAACTGCGACGAGATGTAGGTTTCGTCGGGCGAGCCCAGATCGCCGCCCCACTCAAAGCTGGTATCCAGCAGGCCCTTGTCGTGGGCTTCCTGTAGCATCTTGACCGCTTCGTCGTATGTGATACGCGGGAAGGGCATGGCGACGGCTTCGAGCTTGGAGAGGTCGCGGCCAATGGTTTCCAGCTCCGGCCGGCGGCGCTCCAGCACCCGCTTCACGATGTGGGTGATGAACTCTTCGGCGAGCTGCATGAGGTCGTCGAGCGTGGCATAGGCGACTTCCGGCTCAACCATCCAGAACTCGGTGAGGTGGCGGCGCGTCTTGGACTTCTCCGCACGGAAGGTTGGGCCAAAGCTGTAGACCTTGCCCAGCGCCATGGCCGTCGCTTCCACGTATAACTGGCCTGACTGCGTGAGGAACGCCTGCTCCTCGAAATAGTCCACGGGAAACAGCGTCGTGGTGCCTTCGCACGCCGCGGGGGTTAGGATCGGCGGATCGGTCAGGGTGAAGCCGCGATCGTCGAAGAAGTCGCGCGCTGCCTTTATGATTTCCGCGCGGATGCGCAGCACGGCAGCCTGGCGCGGGGAGCGCAGCCAGAGGTGGCGATGCTCCATGAGGAAGTCGACGCCGTGCTCCTTCAGCGAGATCGGGTAGGGATCGTCTTCCTTCACGCGCTGGATGACCTGTACGTCGGTGACGTCGAGTTCGTACCCACCGTGCGCGCGCTTGTCGGCGCGGACCTTGCCCGTGACGATCACGCTCGATTCCTGGGTCAGGTCCTTGACGCTTTCGAATAGCTCGGGCGAGACGGCGTTCTTGGCGATGACACCCTGAATGATGCCGCTGCCGTCGCGAAACTGCGGGAACAGCAGCTTGCCGCTCTCGCGCAGGTTGTAGAGCCAGCCGCGGATGGTGACCATCTGGCCTTCGTGCTGCCCGATCTCCCGGATGGTTGTGACGGGTCCTTCCGTCTGTGTCGCTGAGGATTCCATGCGTTCAGTTTCCTTGAAGTACAGAGTTGGGGGCAACAGCAGCTGCCTTGAAGCGCAAAAGCTAGTTTACGGTATGGGCCCTCAAATGCCGGCCGAACCCGCCTAAACGATGCAGCCCAAGGCAGTTGGCGGCATCTTACAAATTCATGCCGCAGGCGGCGCGCACGCTGGTACCATGGTTCGATTTCGAACAGTTTCTCAGTTCTTGATCGCAGGAGGCCAGCCTTGCCGACACCGGGTTTCACCACTTTCAATTCCGACCCCAACAACCGTGCTGCCATTGTCTTCGTTCACGGATTTACCGGCGACGTGCGCAACACCTGGCGCAATATTCCGGATCTCCTCAAGAAAGATGGACGCCTGAACGATTGGGACATGCTTGGCTTTGGCTATGTGAGCACGAAATGGTTCGACATCACGGGCCTGTGGACCGCCGACGCTGACTTAGCCACAATCGCGACGATGTTGTACTCGCGGCCGGAGTTGTCCCCAAGTAAGTATGACCGGCTGACCCTTGTCGCCCACAGTATGGGCGGTTTGGTCGTCCAGCAGGCGATCGTTACGCACAGCGACCTACGCGACCGCGTTTCTCATGTTGTGCTGTTCGGCACTCCGAGCAATGGGCTGGTGAAGGCCGGATTCGCGGACTTCTGGAAACGCCAGGTCCACAACATGGATGCGAACGGACCCTTCGTCAAGTCGCTTCGCAAAGCCTGGGACGATCAGAAGCTCAGCACCTCGGGCCCATTCAGCCTTCTCGCCGTGGCCGGCGAGCGCGACCAGTTCGTGCCACCGGAAGCGTCGCTGGGCTGCTTTCCCAATGAGGTGTGCCGGGTCATTCCTGGAAATCACCTGACGATGCTGGACGGCGACGCCGTAGACGCGCCCGCAGTGCAGATCATTCTCCAGGCGATCGAGGGTACGGACCAGGCCCGGGGGACTGTAAGCTCCGCACATGCGGCGATAGAGAAGAGCGGATGGCAGGAGATCGTCAGGAAGCTCTGGCCCGGCTATCTGACCGACCGCAACGCCGCCTTTCCTGCTCTGGACGATTACGGAGCGGGACAGGTCGGAATGGCCCTCGAGAAAATGGGAGATCAGGAAACAGCGATCAAGCTGCTAAGCGCCCACAAGCCCGCTGGTACCGACATCCTGGGAATTCTTGCCGGAAGGCTCAAGCGCCGGTGGTGGCAGCAGTCGCTGCAGGACGATCTGGATCGCGCGCTGAAGCTGTACACCCAGGGCTACGAACGCGCGACGGCCAAGAATCCGGCCGACCATGACCAGGCTTTCTATCACGGGATCAACATCGCTTATCTGACGCTGGCTCCGCCGACAAAGGACATCGCCAAAGCCAGAGAGTGGGCCGGCAAAGTGCTCGAACACACCAGGCAGTCAATCGACCCGCAGATGAAGAAATGGATTCCTGCCACCGAAGCGGACGCCCTGCTCATCCGCGGCGACATTGACGAAGGTTTGAGGCGGCACAAAGAAGCGGCCGGCCAGGTCCTTGATCCATGGGAGGCCCTGTCCGTAGAGGAGCAGACCATCCGGATCGCCGATCTGTGCGGCATTGCGGACGCCAAGATCAAGGAACTGGGCGGCTGGTACGAAAACCGATCGTAGGCGAAGCAAGCGCAACGCTGGATGCTGCCGCTAGGGCTTTGTCGGAAATCAGCGATATTGTGCTAAAATGCGCCGCAAGCCGCCCGCAGCTTACAAAGGGGGCCGTGTGATCGCAACTGCGCTTCGTCCTCTCAGCCTGGGAGAACTGCTCGACCGTACTTTCCATCTTTACCGCAACAACTTTGGGCTGTTCGTGGGAATTGCGGCAGTGGCCTACCTGCCGCTGTTCATCCTGCGAGTCGGCTTCGGACTACTGCAGATTTCCGCAGCGAAAATTCCGCAAATCGGGGCGGTAGCCGCTGTCGGCATCGGCGCGCTTCTGGGTGTGCTTTGCTATCTGGTTTCGGTTGCGGCAGCGCAGGCGGCTACGGTCACCGCGGTTTCGTCGGTTTATCTCGGCCAACCGATCACGGTGCGCGAAACTTACTCGCAAGTGAAAGGCAAGCTGCTCCGTGTCGTGCTGGCGATGATCGGCATGGGAATCGGCGTTTCCATAGGGCTGATTCTGCTAGTCGTTCCCGGGATCATACTGTTTTTGATGTGGTCGCTGACCATACCTGTGGTTGTGCTGGAGGACGCCGACTTGTTTGAAGCCCTGCGCCGCAGTCGTGAGTTAACGGCCGGGCATCGCGGACGGGTTTTCGTCATTATTTTCCTGTTCGCTGTGTTGACGTACATGTTCATGATGTTGTGGGAAGTGCCTCTGCTGGCGATGCTGATGAAGGGGGGCGTTCAGTCGATGCAACATCGGATTACGAATCCGGCCTTCACCATCGCTACCAATGGAATGACGTTTGTAACGCAAGCCCTGTTAGCGCCCTTAATGACCATCGCGTTCTCGCTCATGTACTACGATGAGCGGGTGCGCAAGGAAGCGTTCGATATTCAGTTGATGATGAGCGGCCCTGAACCCGGAGAGGCGCAGCCTGCCGCTTCCGGTCTTTCCTGAGTATGCGTACGCTTCGGCTGCTGCCGTGCGCCGTTACGGTGCTTGTTCTGGGTTTGTCACTGCGGGCCCAGGAATCCCCGCTCTCCCTTTCGCAATACATAAATGAACTGGAGCGCGTGCAAACCGCAGTGGCCGCCGTGCAACCCGGTTCAGAAGAGATCGATACAGCGCTGGCTGAGCTGCCGGCGACCTGGACGGTTCAAACCGAATCCCAAACGTTCTCCGTCTCTTCTGCCGCTGTGAAAGAGAAGCTTCGCGCATACCAGCGCGACAGCAAACAAACGGACTCCCTGGCGGATGCCCGGCGCCTGATCACGACGCTTCTCGTCGATGCGAAGGGCATGGACGCAGGCTCCATCGATGCGCACGCCGACCGACAGCGGTTGGACCAGATTCTTGCGCGCAAGGAGTTTTACGGCGCCTTGCATCAGAGCTGGTGGGAGCGGCTGAAACGCGAAGCGCAACTGCTCTTGTTCCGATTGCTTGAGCGCTTGTTCGGTTCGTCGGCTTTCCCCGTTCTGGGCCGCATCTTCGTGTGGGTCATGGCTGCTCTGGCGTTTTCCCTTCTGGCCTGGTGGGTAGTGCGGAACTATCTCCGGAGCGGAGAATTCGCGCACTTCTCGGGGCAGCCGGGGGCGATTTCGGCCAAACCGTGGCGCGACTGGCAAGCGGAAGCTCAAACGGCTGCGGAACAGGGGCGGTGGCGCGATGCCGTTCATTTTTCCTACTGGACGGCGATCTCGTTTCTGGAAGGCCAGGGTCTATGGCGGCCCGACCGGGCGCGGACTCCGCGCGAATACCTGCGTCTGCTGCCGCGCGCCGATGTCCATCGCGAATCCCTTGCCGAGCTGACACGCGAGTTCGAGAGGGTATGGTACGGCAGTGATGCCGCCAGCGAGGGCCAATTCCTTGGAGTCAATGCAATCCTGGGACGCCTGGGATGCCGCTGAACCTCAGTCGTCCAGACCGGCATCTGCTCTCGATCGTGGCGGCGGTGTTTATTGCGGTGGCAGTCCTGGCGCTGGTTTTGTCGCCCAACCCGGATGCCCGCGCAAAGAGCGCAACAACCTACTCGACTGCTCCGGAAGGTACGAAGGCGGCATACCTGCTCTTGCGCGAGTCCGGCTACCACTCCGAGCGGTGGGAATTTCCGCCGGGGGAAATCGACAGCGCCCAGCATCCGATCGTGCTGATGCTCGATCCGGACGTTCCTCCGACCAGCGAAGAGCAAGAGGCGGTGCGGCGTTTCGTCAACGATGGGGGAACGCTCATTCTCTCCGGTTTGTTTGCGTCGTATTTCTTTCCCGACGATGCACCTCGGCCTTCTTATGAACTTCAGCCAGCAGGGGGGGAATATGACGCCCTTACACCATCAGCGGTCGCACGATCAGCGCCGAAAATCCGACTGGTGGCCGGCACGGCCTGGGATCGAGGCGGGTCAGGAATTGAACTGTACGGCGACGAGAACAACGCCGTTGTCATGCAATACCCGCTCGGTAAGGGGCAGGTTGTCTGGATCGCATCTTCCAGCCTGCTGAGCAACTCCGGGCTGCGGGAATCCGGCAACCTCGATTTTCTGCTGGCGATGATCGGAAGCCGCGAGCGGCCGGTTCTGTGGGACGAATATTTTCACGGGCATCGTCGCAGGGTCGAGCAAGGCAATACCCATCCGCAGATTCGCTGGCTTTTTGCGCAACTGGCGTTGCTTGCAGCCGCGGTGTTGCTGACCTATTCGCGGCGCAGCGGGCCGATGCGCACCCCGGTTGTGGAGTCGCGTCTCTCTCCGCTGGAGTTCGTGCAGGCTTTAGGGCAACTCTATGCGCATGCCAGGGCCGCGAATGTCGCGCTGGATGTCAACTATGGCCGGTTTCGCTATTGGCTGACGCGCAGGCTGGGCCTGCGGGCGAAAGCGTCACCCGAGGAGCTGGCCCGCGCTGCGCGGAACCGCTGGCAAATATCCGAGCAGGACTTTCTGGCAACGCTGCAAGCCTGCGAGACCGGGCGTTTCTATCCTGATCTGTCGCGCAAGGAAGCGCTCGAGCTCGTTGCCCGGCTCTACGAATACGCTCGGCAGTTCAAGTTGTTTCCAGGCATTCAGGAGAACAGATAATGGAAGCTGTCCGGCAGTTCGTAAGTCATGTGCGCGAGCAGGTAGGGAGCGTGGTGGTTGGCCAGCAAGAGAGCCTGGACCAGTGCATGCTGGCTATCCTGTGCGGAGGACATGTACTCCTGGAAGGCGTTCCGGGAATCGCCAAAACGCTGATGGCGAAGACACTGGCGCGCGTGCTGCGCCTCGATTTCCAGCGCGTGCAGTGTACCTCTGACCTGATGCCCGCCGACATTCTGGGAACCAACGTCCTGAACATGGCGAGCAGCTCGTTTCAATTGCACAAAGGGCCGGTATTTACCGACGTGCTGTTGGTGGACGAGGTGAACCGCATGCCTCCACGGACGCAGGCCGCTCTACTGGAGTGTATGGAAGAGCACCAGGTCACGATCGACGGTACGCGGCATCCGCTGTCGGAGTTCTTCACTGTCTTCGCTACCCAGAACCCGGTCGAGTTCGAAGGCACCTATCCCTTACCGGAAGCGCAATTGGACCGGTTTCTGCTGAAGATCCGCGTCGACTATCTCTCGTCGAATGAAGAGATCCTGCTGCTCACCAGAATGCAACACGGTTTCGACTCACGCGACCTCGCCGGAGTCGAGGTTCAACCAGTCGAATCCGGCCTGCTGAAGCGAGCGCGGGAGGAAGTCCGCACCGGCGTACGGGTGGAGGAGAGCCTGTTCGTCTACATCGCCGAAGTGGCGCGTCAGACTCGAACCTGGCCGTCGTTGTCGCTGGGCGCGAGTCCACGCGCTACCATCAGCCTGCTGGCGGCAGCCAAAGCCGCAGCCGCCATGGAAGACCGCGAATACATCATCCCCGACGATGTGAAGTCGGTCACCCTGCCGGTGCTGCGTCATCGCGTCATGCTGAAACCGGAGGCTGAACTGGAAGGACTTACCTCCGATCACATCCTGAGCGACGTTCTGCGCGCTGTCGAGGTCCCGAAGTGAACCTTGCAGCCACGTTGGTTCCTCCGCGCGTTGAATCGGCGGCGCTGCGCAAAGGGCGGCTTGGCGTTGCCTTCGGCAGCCGATTCTTCGTGTTGCTGGTCTGCGGACTGGTGTGGCTGGCCCCAGGCTTCCTCGACCGCCGTTTCCTGTGGGCGATTCTCGCCTGGGACATTTTGCTACTGCTCGCCTGGTTGTACGATCTGGCGCGTCTTCCGCGGCCGGAACAACTCAGCGCGGCTCGCCAGTGGAGTCAGCCGGCAGCGCTTTCGGTGGAGAGCCGCGTCGAATTGCTACTGGAAAATCGCAGCCGTAGCGGAGTCTATGCGGAGATGATGGACAACGTGCCGCAGCAGCTTCGGGCGCAGGTCCCGACGCTGCAGCTTGCGGCCAAGCCAGGACAGCAGGCCGCCGGCTACTACTCGATCGTCCCTGCGCGGCGTGGCGATGCCCATCCCGAAGATGTATACCTGCGCTGCGAAAGCCCGTTGCGCCTGGCCCAACGATGGTTACGCGTGCCCCTGGCGCAGACCATTCGCGTTTACCCGGACCTGGAGGAAGCGAAGCGCCACACCATGTACATGGTCCGCAGCCGGCAGATCGAAATGCAGAAGCGCTATACCCGCATACGCGGAGCCGGCCGGGAGTTCGAAAGCCTTCGCGAGTATCGTGACGGCGACGAGCTGCGCAACGTCTGCTGGACCGCGAGTGCCCGGCGCGGCAAGCTCGTCAGCAAAACCTTTCAGGTGGAAAGGAGCCAGACCATCTGGCTGGTACTGGACTGCGGACGGCTTATGCGAACGCGGGTGGGCCCCATCAGCAAGCTGGATGCGGCGGTGAACGCCGCGCTTACATTGTCTGAAGTCGCGCTCCAGGGCGGTGATCGGGTGGGACTGCTGGCGTACGGACGTACGATTCAGGAGCGCCTGCTTCCGGGGCGAGGCAGCTCCCACTTACGCCGGATCATGGAGCAATTGACGGATGCTCGCGAGGAAAGCGCGGAAGCCGATCATCTGCGCGCCGTCGGGGCCCTGATGAGCTTGCAGAAGCGCCGCAGCCTCGTGGTTTGGCTGACCGACCTGGCCGAAACTTCCATGGTTCCCGAGGTGGTGGATTCGGCCATGCTGCTCATGCCGCCGCATCTGGTGGTATTTGCGGTGATCGGTCAGCCGGACCTCTCGCAGGCTGCGCTGCGTTATCCTGACGATGCCGACGCGATGTTTCAGGCCGCGGCGGCGCAGGAGGTTATGCATCGCCGCGAATTGTTACTGGCCCGCATGCGTGAGCGAGGCGTGCTTGCGCTTGACGTGACCCATGCCGCGCTCACCACTGCGCTGGTGAATACCTACCTCGAAATCAAGCAGCGAAACCGGATTTGACCTTACTTGCCAGCGAGCCGCTGATTCTGCTGAGGAATCCCGAGAGATAAAGGCAGAGCATGGTAAACAGCGAAGCCGCGAGGATGAACTTGAGCGGCAGCGCGAGTTCGGTCGGCGAGATGAAGGCTTCGATGATGCCGGCCACAAACAGCATGGGAATGCATCCCAGCAGTAGCTGGACGGCTTCGCGCCCGGCGGCTACCAGCGATTCGCGCCGCGACACGGTTCCGGGAAAGAGCAGGCCGGCGCCGAGCCGCAATCCTGCGGCAGCGGAAATAAAGATCGCCGGCAGCTCCAGGACGCTATGTGGGGCGACGAAGCTCCACAACTTGAGGCTCATGCCGGCCTGGGCGCACGCCGTCGCAATCACTCCCATCAGGATGCCATTGAAGACCAGCATGTAGATGGTGCCCAGCCCGCCCGCAATGCCTGCGGCGAAGGTGGTGAAAGCAACGCTCAGGTTGTTGGTCATGATCGCACTGGAAGCCAGCGGCTTGATGGCCAGGATCGAGTGCGTCCACATCTCGTGGCGCTCGATGGTTTGCATCATCTGCGGCCCAAGGATCTTCAACCGGAAGCCGGGGTCCTGAATCGTCAGCAGGCTTCCGATCACCGCACCGCCGATAAAGATAAGGAAAGCAGTCAGTACATAGGGAAGATTGCGCTGGAAGATCTGAGGGTAGGTCTTATATAAAAATCTGACCACCGATGTGGCGTAGTTCGTGCGGTGGCCCGAATAGATGATATTGTGTGCGCGTGAGAGCAGCTCATTCACATATTGCGCGAAGTGAGTGGAGCTGCTGTCGGCCCGGAGCACTGCCAAATCGGAAGCCGCCTGCCGGTAAAGCAGTCCCAGGTCGCGCAGGTCGTCGCGCCCGAGCGACTTCAGTCCCTCGCTGCGGCTCTGGTCGAGCAATGTTTCCAACCGCGTCCAGTGCGGCCTTCGTTTTTCGAGCCACGAATTGGAGATCAAGGTGTATTCCGGCGATCGAGTAAGCGTTGACACTCCGGAGCAAATCGCCCTGGAATTCTCGCTGGCGGGAATCGGCAGCCGCTTCCTCGCTCTCGCATTGGACACTTTACTTCAGGTCGTGCTGTACGTGTTAGTGATCCTTCTCGCGGTGGGAATCGCGAGCCTGGACAAATGGCTGCCAGCCGTTCCGGGCCGGTGGGCCCCGGCGCTGGCCATACTCTTTCTGTTTTGTATCTACTGGGGCTACTTCGCGGTGTTCGAAATCTTCTGGCATGGGCAGACGCCCGGCAAGCGCGCCGTAGGAATCCGTGTGGTAAAAGACAGCGGCCGCCCCATAACCGCAATTGAAGGCATCGGGCGCAACCTGATGCGCGTTGTGGATGGCATCCTGTTCTACGCGGTGGGAGTCATTACGATGCTCATAAGCCGCGAGAACCGGCGCCTCGGCGACTATGTCGCTGGCACCATCGTGGTGTATGACAAGAAGTCGGCCCACATCAAGCCCGAGTGGAGCACGGAAAAGCCACCGGAAACTTTAGACCCTTCGCAAGCCTCTGCCGGCCTGAGTGATGACGACCTGATCATCGTCGAGACCTTTCTGCACCGCCGCTGGGAGCTCGATCCCGGCGTGCGCGCAAGCACGGCCATCAGGATCTCCGATCGGTTGCAACAGAAGACGGGCCTGGTGCGCGACCCCAGCCAGACCGATGAGGAGTTTCTGGAATCGGTAGCGCGCCGCATGCGCGACCAGGCGCGATTTCGCTGAGGCCAAGCTCTCGGAAGTTGTTGAAGGTAATTGGCTGCCCCCCAGGGATTCGAACCCCGATATGCTGATCCAGAGTCCCAAAGAGGGCACTGATTCTACACAGTTTCAACAACATAGCTCTGCAAAACCCGGCAAACTTCGGCAAAATCCGCAACCCAGACGCAACCAGAAAGCGGGGGATGCCGATGCGCAGTGACATCCATATCGTTCCTCAATTCCCCAGAAAGCCTGTGCCCCTCGAGGCCGACTCGTACCCTATCACCCACCGTTTGAACGGATGGAACGGAGCAGGACGAAGCGATGAACGCGACATGTAAAGCGACAACTAACGCTGGTGAGTCGTGCAAAGCCGTGGCGGTTAAGGACGGACTTTGCGTCTTGCACGCCAATCCCACACTCGCGGCCGAGATGGGCCGCAAGAGCGGCAAGGCGCGGCGTTCCAGGGAGTCGCGGGAACAGCCGCAAGTCGAACTGGCGCCCCCGCGGACGGCTCAGGAGGTACGGGCCGCTCTCGGTCAGTTCATTTCCGACGTGCGGGCGCGGCGACTTGATCCAAAGGTAGCCGGCACGCTTGGATACTTGGCAAATGTGCTGCTGAGATCCATAGAGGTTTCAGACGTTGAAGAGCGGTTGGCCTCACTGGAGGGCGGTCTCGTTTCGGCGAAAGGTGAACAACAATGACATCGGTTAAGAGCCGGCTCGAACGGCTGGAGAAAGAGCAGCGGTTTCAGCGGTGGATTGAAATCAGCAACATCTTTGGACGGTTCACCGACGACGAACTGAAAACCTACACGGAAACCGGGGAACTGCCAGAGTCCGTGCTCTGCGCATCGTATGCCGATCGGCCGAGCAGGTTGGATGGGCTGGACCGCAAGACCCTTCTCCAGATGTGGGAGGAGCAGGAGCTCTTGTTTGGCGGTCGCAGCGACTGCCGGGAAATTACTCCCGGGAAGTCGGCCAGTATCCGGTTTGGCCGGCTTCCGGTCTGCACGATCCGCTCTTCGCGAATCGCGTTGAGACAGGAATCAAAGCGGAGCCGAGACTTGGCTACCTGAGTACCGCTGGAATTTGCGCACGACATCAAGGAAGGCTGCTGATTGCGAAGCAGAAGTCGAGCTTTCTCTCTCGCATGAAAATTGAGTTACGTCCGACGGAAAGCTATACCTGGAGTACATCCCCTTCGCGGGCAACCATCTGGTATAGCACCGGATTGACGAAGAAGCCGATGAAAAGCCGGGAAATCAAGCCTGCCACAATGACGATGGCGAAGGGCTTCTGGGTGTCGGAGCCGATGCCGGTGGCGAGTGCGGCGGGGAGCAGACCCAGGCAGGCAACGAGGGCCGTCATCATGATCGGACGAAGCCGCAGCAGCGACGCTTCGCGCGTCGCCGTGCGGATGTCCATACCTTCCTGGCGAAGTTTGTTGATGTAGGAAACCAGAATTACTGCGGTTTCCACCGAAACACCCAACAGCGCGAGCAATCCTAAGACTGACGAAACGCTGAACGGGGTGTGCGTCAGCTTGAGTGCGATCAGCGCCCCGACGGGTTCGGTAATGATGACGCCGAGCGCAATCGTGACTGGGAACTTGAAATTTCCATACAGCGCAAACAGGATCATGAAGATGATGACGACCGCGATTGGTCCAATTACCGAGAGCTGCGCTTTGGCCTCCAGAAACAGACTGTACTCACCGCCCCAAGTCAGCTTGTAGCCCCGGGGCAGAGTGACGGCTTGATCGACCGCTTTTTGGCCGTCGCGCACGGCGCGCTCCAGGTCACGTCCTTCGATGCTGTATTGCACTCCGATGTAGCGGGAGTTGTTTTCGCGATAAATAAACGAGGCACCGTTTCCCACGCGAATGTCGGCGAGTTGGCTGAGCGGAATCTGCTTGCCATCGGGAGTGCCGACCAGCAACTCGCCGATCTCGTGAGCGCTGCTGCGGAATTGCGGCTGCATGCGGACAACCAGGTCGAATAACTTCTCGCCTTGAATGACCTGGGTCACGGCCTGTCCCCCACAGCGGCAGAAATCACTGCTTCGACGTCGGCGACGTTGATTCCATAGCGGGCGATCTTGTCGCGGTCCACATCGATCAGCAAACTTGGTTGGCCCAGCTCGCGCACGACCGTCAAGTCGGTGAATCCCGGAACCTTGGCCAGCGTATTCTTGATCTGAATGGCTTTGTCCTGCAGTACCGTCAGATCTTCCCCATAAATCTTGACGGCCAGCGAACTCTTCAGCCCCGTCAGCGCCTCGTCCACGGCATCTTCCGCGGGCTGGGTATAGTTGAAGACGATTCCGGGGAACGCGTTCAGCTTCTGGTTGATCGATTCGATGAGTTTGGGCTTGGTATTGATGTCGCCGCTCCATGCCTTGTCCTTGTAGGGTTTCAGACCGACATAGAACTCGCAGTTGAAAAAGCCGGTGGGATCGGTGCCATCGTCCGGACGCCCCAACTCCGAGCCAACCACGGTGACTTGCGGGTACGACATCAGAATGGCGCGTATCTGCGGAGCAATTTTGCTCGCCTCTTCGAACGAGATCGTGTAAGGCATAGTTGCCCGCACCCAGAGTGCGCCCTCGTCGAGATGGGGCATGAACTCACCGCCGATGAAGGGAACCAGCAGCAGGGTTGCGCCAAAGATAAGCAGCGCGATCACCATTATGAGTTTGGGTCGCGCCAGAGCCCAATCCAGTTGCGTCGCGTACTTGCGCCTCATCCATTCGAAGGGGCGGTTGACGTGCTCGCGCACCCCCTTCTTGAACCAATACGAGGCGAGGACAGGGACAAGGGTTAGCGTGAGGACCAGCGCACCTATCAGCGCGAAGGACATGGTCTCGGCCATGGGATGGAACAGCTTCGCCGAAGGTCCGCTGAGCGCATAGATCGGGAGATAACCCGCAAGAATTACGGCAACCGAGTAGAAGATCGGGCGGTCCACATCTTTCGCCGCGGCGAGGATGACTTCATTCAGATTGTAGGTCTGTCCTTCGCGCAGCGCGAGCTCGCGGTAGATGTTTTCCACCATGACGACCGTGCCGTCGATAATGATGCCGAAGTCGATCGCTCCGATGGAGAGCAGGTTGGCCGCGCCATCGTGCGCATGCAGAATAATGAAGGCGAACAAAAGCGAGAGTGGAATCGTGAGAGCAACGATGATCGCCGCGCGAACACTGACCAGAAAGAAAATCAGAACGATCAGTACCAGGACCATGCCGCGAAGCAGGTTATCTTCCACCGTGTCGGTGGTCAGCTTCACCAAGTCGCTGCGATCGTAATAAGGATGGATTTTGACGTCAGGCGGCAAGACACCGCCGGTTCAGTTCCTCTGTCTTGGCTTGTACGCCCTTGAGAACGTTTTGCGTTTGCTCGCCGCGCAGCATGAGGATCACGCCCTCAACGGCATCGTCATTCTTCTGAAAGCCGAATTCGCCGAGCCGCGGCGCATGGCCGATCACGACATCGCCAATGTCCTTGACGCGAATGGGAACGCCGTTGCTGCTGCCGACGACGATGTTGCCAATATCGCTGGTGTTGCGTACCAGCCCAATGCCGCGCACGTAATAAAACTGTCCGCCCTGAGAGTAGAATCCCCCGCCGGCATTGGAGTTGTTGGCGCTCAACGCGTTCATTACTGCGGAACCGTCAGGTGATAACCGTAAATCCTGGCGGGATCGAGCAGCACTTGATACTGCATGACGGTGCCGCCGAATCCGGAGTCGTCGGCGACACCGTGGACCGAGCGGTAAGCCCGCTCGATGACCCAGTCCTCAATGGTCTTCAGTTCCTGCGGGCTGCGATCGGGACTCTCCAGCACATAGCGATAGACCAGGCCACTGGGACTGAAGAGCGGAGCCATGGTCGGGGTCACTCCCGCGGGCAGCTGTGGCTTGTGCGATTCGCTCGAAGACGATCTGCCGGGCAAAGTAGTCGTTGGTGCTGTCTTCAAAAGTCAGGATTACATCGGAGAGGCCGTACAGCGAGATGGACCGCATCACCACCATGTGCGGTACGCCGTTCATCTCCAATTCGATGGGAAGCGTGACCAGGCGCTCGACTTCTTCGGCGGCGTGGCCGGGCCATTGCGTGATGAGTTCGACTTGCGGAGGCGAGAGGTCGGGATAGGCGTCCACCGGCATGCGCCGGAACGAGATGATGCCAGCGATCATCATGAAGCCCGTCAGCATCAACACCAGAAAGCGCTGACGCAGCGCCGCTTGTACGATGCGATGGATCATTCAGGTATGGACAGCATGGTTGTCATCACAGTGTCTTGGTCGAGTTCGATCGCTTCGTTCTAACGCTGCAGCGAGTTCGCAAACTGCAGGAACAAGCTGCCATCTCCGATGACGCGATCACCGCGGTTCAATCCACTGGTAATCTGCGTTTGTCCCTTCACGCTGTCCCCGATAGTGACGGTGCGTTTGCTAAACTGATTGCCGGATTGTTCAACATAAACGAACGGCTGGTTCTCGCTGTCGCGCAGCACGGCAGAGTCCGGCACGGCTATGGCGTTCTGGATCGTACCCGCATCCACCGAGGCCACGACGTACATGTCTTTCTTCAGCTTCAATCCGGGATTGCTGGTCTCAATGCGCGCCTGCAGCGTGCGCGTGTTGGGATCGAGCGATGCCGCTACGTAGGAAATACGGCCATGGAAAACGTCAGGATAGGCATCGGTCTGGATCGTGACGGGATCGCCAACGCGCACGTAGGGCAAATCCTTTTGATAAACATTGACCAGCACCCAGACGGTGCTGGTATCGGAAAGCATGAAGCACTGGGTCGTGCCAGGCTTGCAGAAGTTGTCCCACCGCGACGTCTTGCTCGACCACTTCGCCGCTGATCGGCGACTTTACCAGCGCCTCAAAGGAAGGCGGCGCTTTCACCAGCGCATCTGGATTGGTGATTCCCATCACCTTCAAGCGGCTTCCGCTGCCGCCAAGTCGCCTTGCGCCTGCATCTGGGCAGATTCGGCTTGTTCCAGATTTTGTTCGGCGATGGCGTGATGCTGATACAAATCCTGCGCACGCGCATACGCCTTTTGCGCCAGGACGTACGCATCTTTGGCCTTAAGATAATTGGTACGCAGTTGGGAATAGTCCGGACTGGCGACATACAGCAGGGCCTCGCCCGCCTGTACGTGCTGGCCCGGAACCACGACGATGCGGCTCACCGGGCCGCTGACCTGGGTAATTACCGGCGTGGTATGGAAGCTGTTGTAGGCACGGCTCCGGTCAGCCGGAGAGTCCGTGTCAGAGTGGTGGGCTGGACAGTGAGCACCTGCACGTGGGCCATCTGGTCTGACGGGATGGTGAACAACTCGGCCGTGTTCGCGTTGTTCGCATGATTCTTCGAAACAGTTTCGGAGCCGCTGCAGCCGGCGAGCGTCAGCATGATCGCGGAAAGAGCCGTTAGGGCGAACAGATGGCGCGTGCGATCTTGTCTCATCTTCACGGCAGGTTCCTTGTTCCAACGGCTTCTTTAAGCTGCTCGAGTGCGGTCATGTATGCGGCCAACGCCTGGCGATAGGCCAGTTGAGTCGCCCGGTTGCTGCGTTCGGCGTCGAGATAATCCAAAAGGCTCGTCGCTCCCCGTTGATAAGCATACTCACTGATATCGCGTGATTCCTGCGCCTGCTTCAAGTACCCGGAAGTGTACAGTTGCACTACTTCGTCACTGCTGCGCAGCGCTTCATAAGCATCGCTGACATCGGACAGCACGATGTCGCTGGCCGATAGCTGCGTCTCCTGGGCCTGCGTGAGCGCATAGCCGGTGCGTGCGATTTCTCCCTGGTTGCGGTTGAAGATGGGCAAGGGGAAATTCACAAAGAACGAAGCGCTGTTCTCGCCGATACGTGTGAGTAAGCTAGCGCTTGCGCTTACGTCCTGCTTGGCGTTCGCCTTTGCCAGCGCGATCTGGCTCTGTGCGGCGGTGACCCCTAATTCGGCGGCGCGATAATCGGGACGCTCCTGTAGCGCCTTGGCCTGCAGGTCCTCCAACTTCGCCTTGACTGGCTGATAGGTCAGATCGCCGACCACGTCGTAATTGGCCGGAACCGCGTCGTAGCCGAGCAACTCCCGCAACGCGACGAGGGCCTGCACCCGTGCCAGACGGGCGGAGGAAACATCGGTCTGAAACTGCAGCAGTTGCAGCTTGATCTTGAGGTAATCGCCTTCGCTGATGTAGCCCGCTTTGTACTGCGCCTGGCCGATACCAACCGTCTGCTCGAAGCTCTTCAGGTCTAGCTCGGCAAAACGTAGAGTCGATTCGGCCAGCAACACGGCAACGAACTGCTGGGCCACATCGAAGGTTAGATTGCGCTCGGCGTCTGCAACTTGGGCGCGCGTCACGGCCGTCTGATCGCGCGCAGCTTGCAGACGATGCTGCCGTTTCTTGCCGCGTTCAAACAGATATCCGATGCCGACGTCGAATTGCTGGACTTCGTCCAAATTGTCAGCCGAAAAATTGGAAGGAGAAAAAATAGGTACGAACTGGGAATCGAAATTCAGAGTGGGGTTGGGTCGCAGGTTCGCGGTGATTTCCAGCGCCTGATTTTGCAGGATGAGAGTGCGTGTCGCCTTCAGCGCGTGATTGTGCGCAAGCGCCAGATCAATGGCTTGATCCAAAGTGATCAGCGTTTGGGTTTGTGCCTCGCCTACGCTCGCGAGCAACAGCAGGCAGGTCAAAGCTGCCAAGCCGGTCATCCGGAAGTGTGGTGGACGCATAAACCTCAAAATCTAAAATGCTGGGCCTTAGAGCAAGAAAGCTTGGGTCGGCGGTTGGACTTCCCAGCAGCCTCAATTTCCGCGCTGCCCTCCGTCCGTCCCTCCTGAGGTTGGCCAGGGCCTTTGCGCAGGAACTCGGAACTATGCAAAGCAGAAAACACATTGTAAATCAGGAAGTTGCAAGTGGGAATGAGCACAGCCCGCCACGCAAAAAGCGGCCTTCACAACCAATAACCGAACAATACGCGGGATTGTGAGTGAGTCAGGGGCGACTGTAAAGGTATGGACTGGGACGAACTCCCGTCGACTACGGCTCGGACAGATGCGCCGAGCCCGGCAAGCCGTACTGGGATGTTCACTGGCCATCGGACCATTACCCTCTGCAGGATCCGGATGGCAGCGAAAACTGGGCTGAAGCACACCGGATAATGCCGGTGACCAATCGAGTCTAAGGCACACCTTGACCATTCACGGAATCGGCCCGGTGCTGACGGGTTCGTTGGCGACTCCCGGCGGAGCAGACCGCCTGTGTGAACGTGCGCCCAACTGGAACATTCGATGATCACTAACATCGCCAATCTCAAGGCCGGCATTTGCCGCTGGAACCAGCTAGACTTTCCGCCCGACATGCTCAACAGCGAGTACGGTCGGATGTACCACAGCGGTGCGGCCGGCGTCACACAACAGTGGTGGTCCTCCACCGTCGACCGCTTGGGGCGTTGGAGGGCCTATCGTGGTCCGAAGCCCCCTAACTCCCATTACGAGATCGCACAACGTGGCTTGGTCTGCCTGCCCGACATCACTGCCGAGTACGCCAGACTGTCGTCCTTGTCCGCCACAGAGCCGAACATCACGGAGCTGTCTTGGGAGGACGTGAGTCCGTTGTTCGCCTTGGCCTACGGCATCAAGCGTTCATTCGTTTTTGCCCAGCAAGTTATGCCACTTCATTTTTCCTAAGCTGTTCATCGAAGCTGACACGACGTTGTGCAGGGCTTGGCTTTAACGTTCCCTGGATGAGGTTGGTGAAGGCGTCCTGGACAGTCGCGCTTTATGTGTAGGGAGAAGCGCTTTCTGACGTTCGTCGTTTTTCCTACATAGAGGGGTGGATAAACAAGCTCTTCAGGCCACCAGTCTCGGTATTCAACGTCGACCGGGCGCTCGCCTGGCCCTTTGAGAACGATGTGTCTGTTAGCGGCCATGAGATCAGCTCGCCGGCCGACCCACCAGAAGGCGTAAACGCCGGGGCGCTCCGGTAGTTCAATAGACCGCCCGACGAAAATTTGATCAATGCGGCGAATGGACTCGGGCGTGTGCATTAGCGAACCCTCACATTGAAGTTGCTGCCGTTATAGGTGCGGAAAAACCGACGGCTTAACAGCCTTTGGCGACGACTTCTTTAATTCCGCCGAATGGAGCGTTCCTCCATTTAAAATAGGCGGTGCTTCCGAGGGTTTCGAGTCCCTGCACGACCCAGGCGCTGGGTGTATCTCGGTCCCGCACACTAGCCCTCCTTTCGCAGGAAGCGGAACGGTCGTGGCGCTGGGAGCTAGGGGCACACGGGTCTCATTGCTACCACCTGTTGGCTGGTGTTCCGGGTGTTCCCGCGGCGGCGGAACACCGGAACACACACATAACAATGCAGATGATGGGACTCACTTTGCCGGCTCAGCAGGTCATCCAAGAAACGCACTGTGACTTGCACGACCCCGGAACACTCAGCCAAGCGAACTGAAATGGCGAGGAGAGCGTGCTCAGCGAACTCCCAACTGTGAAATTTGCCCGAAACATCGGATTAACAGACAGAGCAATGTCGCGGGCGTTCCATACCCGGATGATTTCGGAACAATGACAAAATCGGATCACAACTCGGGGTTGAACATGGCAGAATGGATGGACCTGAAGGCCGTCCAGCGGTATGCGTGTGTGTCGGAACGCACGCTCCGCGAATGGCTTCACCGTGCCATCAAGCCGCTGCCAGCGGTCCGGGTTGGAACAAAGATCCTGATCCGCAGGAGCGTCTTCGATGAATGGCTCGAGGCCCACCCTCTTCTTTCATTGGTGAGCCTTGACGTCAGTAATACAGTGAACGAGATCATTTCTGAATTGGCAGGCACACACTGAGGGGAATAAAGATCCGGAAGAAAGGCAACAAGTGGTACGTCTTTGTCAGCTATCAGGGCAAGCGCAAGGCGAAGTGTGTCGGCACTCGGGCTGCTGCCGAACAGGTTCGACGGACCCTGGAAGCAAAACTGGTACTGGGCGATTTCGGATTCCTAACCGCCAATGAAGACGAGGTTCCAACGTTCAAAGATTACGCACAGCGCTGGCTTGAGACGCATGCGAAGACCGATTGTAAGCCATCTACGCACCGCAGCTACGAGCAACTGCTGAGAGTTCACATCTACCCGCGATTCGGCACAAAGAGGCTGGACGAGATCAAGCGTGAAAACGTTAAGGGATTTCTGGGAGAGTTAGCTCGGGCAAAGCGAGCCGTGGACGAAAACACAACTGAGACCGAACCTCGATATTCCCGCAACACACTGCGGCTGATCGTCTGTGCATTACGCTCTGTTCTCAATTCAGCCGTGGAAGACGAGATCATCGAGAGCAACCCCGCGACCCGAGTGGGAAGATTCGCAAAGAACGATAAACCCGCTCACAAGGCTAGCGCGATGAGCCGGTCCGAAACCCAGCAATTTCTCGACGCGATCCTCGACTTGTATCCCGACTGGCACCCCTTCTTCCTCACTGCCGCTCGGACAGGGCTGCGCAAGGGAGAGCTGATTGCCCTCAAATGGGGTGACGTCCAGTTTGGATCGAGTGAGGAGGACTTAAACCGATACATCCTGGTGCAGCGCAATTTTTCCCTTGGCGATTTCACAACTCCGAAGAATGGGAAATCCCGCCGCGTGGACCTCTCGCGGCAACTACGAAAGGTTTTGCTCGACCTGAGGGATAGGCGCCTTCTGGAGGCTTTCATAAGCGGGAGAACGAGCATTTCTGATGACCTTGTTTTCCCCTCGCAGGCGGGAACGCCGATCAAGCCAGACAACATTTGCGGTTCGGTACATGCAGCCTGCATTGGAGGCGGTCGGGCTGCGTAGGTTCCGATTTCACGACCTCCGACAAACATTCGGCTCGCTGCTGATTCAGGACGGCGCTTCGATCGCCTATGTCAAAGAACAGATGGGGCACAGCTCGATTCAGATCACAGTTGACACGTATGGCGATTTGATTCCTGGAGCCGACATCAAGTGGATAGACCGCCTGGACGAGATAACAAGTCCGCAACAAACTGCAACCCCCGCGCAACCAAGGGCAGAGTCAGATCAATCGGATGAGATGGAAGTTATTGAAAAAAATTGGCTGCCCCCCAGGGATTCGAACCCCGATATGCTGATCCAGAGTCAGCTGTCCTGCCGTTGAACGAGGGGGCAGCAAAAGCGGTCGGTTAGCGCAGTCACAAGACGGGCTGACTGCGCAGCTTCGATTCTAGAGGCTGTGTTTATGGAGCGTCAACTCGGCTGTAGCTGGTGTAGATGCTCCAAGATAATGTCACCCCATAACTGCAACGAGACTTTGTCACCCTGTAAGGATGGTGGCGATGACTCAGAAAGAGTTTCAACGGGTGAAAGTGATTGAGAATGCAGCGGGCGGGAGGCTGAGCGTACGCGAAGCCTCCCGTCTGCTGCAATTGAGCGAGCGCCAGGTACAGCGGCTCAAACGGCGTTATCAGCCGGATGACATCGCCTGGGTGAAGCACGGCAATTGCGGACGCGCCATGCCCTGGGCCGTTTCTCTTCCCCAGAAGCAGTTGATTGTAAGCCTGGCCCGCGGCAAGTATCAGGGTTTCAATGATTCCCATCTCGCCGAAAAACTTCAGGCCGAGGAGAACCTCGCCCTCAGCCGCGAAACCGTGCGCCGCATCTTGCGGGCCGCCAAACTGCCCTCTCCGCAGAAGCGTCGGCCCGCCAAGTATCGCTCCCGCCGGCCGCCCCGCCCCTGCTTCGGCATGATGGCGCTCACCGATGCCAGCCGCCATCGCTGGCTCGAAGACCGCGGTCCCCAGCTCACCCTGATCGGCTTTCAGGATGACGCCACCAGCCAGATCCTGGCGGCTCACTTCCAACTGGAAGCCGAAAATACTCTCGGTTATCTCCGCGCCTTGCAGGCCATGATCACCACCCATGGCATCCCGCTCAGCCTCTACCGCGACCGCCACAGCATTTTCCAGCGTAACGATTCCCACTGGACCGTCGCCGAACAGCTCGCGGGAAAACAATCGCCCACCCAGCTGGGACGCGCCCTGGAAGCCCTCGGCATCGAGCAAATCCCCGCCTACTCGCCCCAGGCCAAGGGCCGCATCGAACGCGCTTGGCGCACCTGCCAGGACCGGCTGGTCAGCGAACTCCGCCTCGCCGGCGCCACCACCTTGGAGCAGGCCAATGCCGTGCTCCAGCGCTTCTGCGCCGACTATAACCAGCGCTTTGCCCGCCCCGCCGCCCAGCCAGCTGGCCAGTTTCGCCGCTTGCCCCGCGGCTTCGATCTCGCCCGCTGCGTGGCCCTGCGCTACGAACGCGTCGTCGCCGCCGACCATACCGTCACCTTAGGCGAGCACTCCATCGCCCTGCCGCCCTTGCCCCGCGCTCGCGGCTACGCCGGAGAAACCGTCGAACTCTCCCATCAACTGGACGGGACCCTGCGCGTCTATCGCGGTGACCGTCTGCTCTATGCCCAGCCTCTGCCTCTGGCCGAAGTCCCCGATCGCCGCCCTGCGCCCCGCACCACTGCGCAGAAAAGAAAAACCCCGATGCCCCGCATCTACAACCTCTCCGGCCGCCCTGCTTTAGCGGCCGTTACCTAAACCACAGGGGGTGACAAAGTCTGGTTGCAGTTGATACGACATTTTCTGGTTGCAACAACACTCGGCTGTAGCTGGACAGAGTCCCGCCCTGAATGCTTCAAGCCCTACTTCTCCGCTTTGATCTGCTGCGCGAGGTAGGGCCCAAGCCCGATCTCCTTGATCGAATGCAGTTGCGCCTCGAGAAAGTCGGCGTGGCGCTCTTCATCCGCGATCATGCTCTCGAACAGGTCTTTCGATCCGGCATCGCCGGCTTCACTGCAAATGTGCGCTGCTGTGTTGTACTGCTTCACGGCATCTTCTTCGTCGTCATAGTCGAGTTGGAGATGCTCCTGGACGCTCTTTCCGATCTTCGGCGTCAGCGGCACCGCGACCTCGGGCATTCCTTCGAGGAAGATGATGCGTTCGATAAGGTGCTCAGCATGACGCATCTCCTCAATGGCCCGCGCCTTGGTCAGTCCGGCCAGGCGGGAGTAGCCCCAGCCCTCGCAGGTTTCGGCCTGCACCATATACTGCACCGACGCCGTCATCTCGGAACTCAATGCCGCATTCAACTGCTGGATAACCTTGGGATCTCCTCGCATGTTGCCTCCTGTTACATTCCAGACTCCTACCAGGGGGGCGCGTGGCTCTGCGACATAGATCACATGGCTGCGTGACGTGGTCGCGAGAGCGAGCTGCCGGGCGATAAAATCAAGCAATACCTTTTGGCTAGAAAGAGGCCCCCATGACTTCGACCTTGGCGACCGCCGCATTTTCCGCAGAGACCACCGACATCGCGCGCCGCCCCCTGGAAGTCGACCAGTGCGCTCTGGTCGTAGTCGACATTCAGCAGAAGCTGCTGCCGCCGATATTCAATAAAGAAGAGCTGGTGCGAAATTCGCAGTTATTGATTCGGCTGGCCAAGATCCTCTCGATCCCCATCCTGTTGACCACGCAGTACAGCAAGGGGCTAGGAGCGACAGTGCCGGAGATCGCGTCATTGCTGAACGGCACCCAGGCAATCGACAAGGCTGAGTTTGGCTGCTTCGGCAGCGAGCGGTTTCGCAGCGCGCTGAAGGCCCTGCCGGGCAATCGCAACACCGTCCTACTTTGTGGGATGGAGACGCATATTTGCGTGATGCAGACGGCGCTGGGAGCGCTGAACGAAGGCTATCTGGTACATGTCGCGTCGGACGCGGTCGGCTCCCGGGCGGAGTGGAACTGGACGGTGGGACTCGGCAGAATGCGCGATGCCGGAGTCGTGATCTCGTCGACGGAAATGATGATGTACGAGCTGCTGCGCTGCTCGGGAACGCCGGCGTTCAAGGAACTGCTGCCGTATTTGAAGTAGCTGTCAGGTGTCAGCCATCAGCTTTCAAAGCGGTTCAGCGGGATTCTGGGATTCCTGCTTCAGCATCGCCTATCGATCACATCGCTGACAGCTGAGAGCTGATAGCTATCTACTGCTTCAGTGCGGCCACCACTTCCTGCTCGATCTGGGCGGGGTCGGTCGCACCGACAAACTTTTTGCGAATCTGGCCGTCGCGGTTGATGACGAAGGTGACGGGCAGACCGAGAATCCCGCCAAAGCTCTCGGCGATTTTGGAGTCGCCCATGGCGACCGGGTAGTTGAGCTTGTGCTCCCGGTAGAACTCCTGCACCGGTTTCTCCTCGTCATCCATGGACAATCCGATTGCCTGAAAGCCTTGCGGGCCAAGCTTCTGCTGCATGTCGATAAAGTGCGGAATCTCCTGCAGGCAGGGAGCGCACCACGTCGCCCAGAAGTCGAGCAGCACGACTTTGCCGCGGTAATCGGAGAGCGCTAGCTTCTTGCCCTGCAAGTCGGTGACGGTGAAGTCAGGAGCACCGCTATTGGCCGCGCCCTTAGGAGCGCTGGAGCGGCAACCGGCGAGCAACAAAGCAAACAGAAACATCGAAAGAAGGGAAACTGTGGCCTTGGTCTTCAATCCTTACTTACCCTTCGCAGTGGGATAGCCCCGGTCGATCCAATCGGCGCCGAAGTTATTGGCGATGTAGAGCACATGGACATTGGTGTACCCGAGATTGCGCAGTTGCCGGTAAGCGGGGTGGATGTTGGGACAGCGGTCCCAGGGGCAGCAGCCGCAGTAGATAATGATCAGGGTGTCCTTGGGCAGTGATTTGACGCGGGCGCGCAAGGCGTCGATGCCCTGAGGCGTCGAGCCCGCGCCAGTGTACTCGGCTCCAGGGATATGCGCCTGGTCGTACATGGAGCGCGGACCGACCTGGAAAATGAGAGGCTTCGCCGATTTCAGAAGCTGATTCAGCGCCTCCGGAGTCATCATCTGCTTTGAGGGAATCTGCGGGTCGGGGGGCGTACCGTCGGCAAGCATGGGGACCGATATCAACAACAATGCGAAGACTGCCGCAATCAGAACGAATCCATGGCGTAGGTGGCGAGATGAGTTCATAAGCCTATGGTATTGCATTCGAGAGGTGCTCCATTGAGAGTTTTGCTTTTTGAGCGCGCCTAAGCTCCGAACAGCAAGCGCTGCAGAACCGGGCCGAGGACCAGAACCGGCAAGTAACTTAAAGCGGTGATAATGATCAAGCAACCCGTAAGCACAACGCCAAACGAAAGCGAATCCGTCGCCAGGGTGCCGGAAGAGACGGCATGCTTCCTTTGGCGAGCGAACAATCCCGCAAATGCGAGTGCGGGAATTGCCAGGCCGAACCTGCCGGCTATCATCGCCACCGCAGTGGTGATGTTGTAAAAGGCAGTGTTGGCTCCCAGGCTGGCGAAGGCCTGGCCGTTGTTGGTAAAGCACGAACCGTAAGCCAGCAGAATTGTGGTCAGGCCGTGCGGACCCTGGTTCGTCGTCAACCCCGACAGTCCCGCCCGGCTGCCGAGCGCGATCGCGGTCAGGGGAAGCACCACGACCGGAGCAGTCAAAGCGTAAAGCACGATCATTTTGTTCTCGACCGGACCGATCGTCTTGCCGAGATATTCAGGGCTTCGTCCGACCATGAGTCCGGTAAGAAAAACTGCAATTGCAACCGTCATGACAATGCTGTAGAGACCTGTCCCGAGTCCCCCGAAAATAACCTCTCCACTCAGCACGTTCCCCAGCACGACCAACCCGCTGAGTGACATGAGACTATCGTCCGTTGCGTTTACCGATCCCGTAGCCGCGTTGGAGGTCACGACGCCAGTCAGGGCGGAGCTGCCGATGCCAAAACGGGCCTCTTTGCCCTCCATGTTTCCGCCGGGCTGGGAGTGGTGGCGTTCGGAGTCCACGCCGTGCAACAGGGGATTACCACGCTGCTCAAAGCCATTGACGAAGAGCAGTCCGGCCGTGAAAAGCACAACCATCACCCAATACAGCATCCATCCTTGCCGTGGCTGGCGGACCATTCGTCCCAAGGTGTTGGTTAGCGCGGCAGGCAGCAGAACGATTGCCAGCATCTCGAGAAAGTTGGAAAAGGGCGTAGGGTTTTCGTAGGGATGAGCGCCGTTGGCATTGAAGAAACCGCCCCCGTTCGTGCCCAGGTTCTTGATGATCTCCAGTGCTGCGACCGGCCCCTGGGCAATGACCTGCTTACTTCCCTCGACCGTGTGTGCCACAACGTAGGGGTGGAAGTTCATGGGGACTCCCTGCCAGGCCAGCAGCAGAGCGCCGAGCAACGCTCCCGGCAAAAGGATCCAAAGCACACCCCGCGTCATATCGACCCAGAAGTTGCCCAGGGTCTCGGCTTCCTCGCGCACCAGGCCGCGAATAAAGGCCATGCCCACTGCCAGACCAGCGGCGGCTGCAAGGAAGTTCTGGGCGCAAAGGCCGACCATTTGGCTGAAGTAGCTCATAGTGTTTTCGCCGCTATAGGCCTGCCAGGTGGTGGTGGTCGAGAAGCTCACCGCGGTATTCATTGCCAGAGCAGGAGACAGAGGAGTGGTCTGGTATGCGGCGTAAAACCACGGAAGAAATCGCTGGAGCCTCAGAATTGTGTACAGAAGAAGTGTTCCGGCCAGGCCGAACAGTACAAAGCAGGTTGCGTACTCGGAAAAGCGCATCTCCCGGCACGAGTCCACCCGCGTGAGTCGGTAGATCAGTCTCTCAAGCGGCTGGCACATGCGATCCAGCTTGGTGGGGCGGAAGGAAAAAACTCGCTCCATGTATCCGCCCAGGGGCCTGACCAGGGCAGTGACAATCGCCAGGAACAGCAGGTATTCGATCAAGGTATAGGTGTTCAAGAGCATCTATTTCTTGGCGGCTTCTTGCTGCTCACTCTCGATGGCTTCCTCCTCTTCGCGCTGCAAGGGACGCAGCAGCGGAAAGAGGATGACGTCGCGGATGGAACGCGAATCGGTTAGCAACATCGTGAGCCGGTCGATGCCGACACCTTCACCCGCGGTGGGCGGCAGTCCGTAGGACAGCGCGCGAATATAGTCCTCATCCATTTGATGAGCTTCCTCGTCACCACGCGCCCGCTCGCGCAACTGGCCTTCGAATCGCCGGCGCTGTTCCTCGGGATCGTTCAGCTCGCTGAAGGCGTTGCCGATTTCCAGCCCACCGACAAAAATCTCAAAGCGCTCCACCCAATCGGCGTTCTCTTCCGGCTCGCGCTTGTTCTTCGACAGCGGCGAGATGGCAAGTGGGAAGTCGTAGATGAACGTCGGCTGGATCAGGTGTGGCTCGGCAACGTATTCGAAGATTTCAGCGATCTTCTTTCCCGCCGGTGCCTCCGGATCGTACGGGATGTGCGGATGGTTTTGCGCGTTGTAGCGGCGAACCAACTCCTGCAGATTGTCGGCGGAAGCAAAGTCGATCATCCCGGCTTTGCGCCCGCGTTCTCCGGCCAGTAGTGAATGATGGCTTCGCGCATCGACAGCCGCTGAAACTTCGACCAGTCAATCTCGTGCCCATTGAAGTGACAGATGCTCGTCCCGTTCACGTCCTGCGCCACCTGCGCCAGCATGCGCTCGGTGAAGTCCATCATGTCGTAGTAGTCGGCATACGCCATGTAGAACTCGAGCATGGTGAACTCGGGATTGTGCTGCGTCGAGATGCCCTCATTGCGGAAGTTGCGGTTGATTTCGTAGACGCGGTCCATGCCGCCGACCACCAGCCGCTTCAGGTACAGCTCGGGCGCGATGCGCAAATAGAGGTCAATGTCGAGCGTGTTGTGGTGCGTGATGAAGGGCTTGGCCACAGCGCCGCCGGCGATGGGATGCATCATCGGCGTTTCAACTTCAATGAAACCGTTACTGTCGAGAAATCGCCGCAGCGACTGCACCACCTTCGCGCGCTTGATAAACACTTCGCGCACGTCGGGATTCATTGTTAGGTCAACGTAGCGGCGGCGGTAGCGGGTTTCGACGTCCTGAAGCCCATGCCACTTTCTCCGGCAGCGGGAGAAGGTCCTTCACCAGGAAGGTGAGTTCCGTCACATGCACGCTAAGCTCGCTTGCCCGCGTGCGGAAAAGGTATCCGCTCAGCGCCGACGTAGTCGCCCAGATCAAGCAGCTTATAAAGCTGGAAGCCTTTTTCCCCCACATTGTCGAGCCGAACGTAAATCTGCAAGCGCTTGCCGCGTTGCTGAATGTGCGCAAAGCCCGCCTTGCCCATGGATGCGAATCGACATGATGCGCCCGGCAACGCTGACGCGGGTCCACGGAGCGCATGTGCGGCAGTCTCCACAGCGGTCTTCGTCTGGCGAATCACGGTCAAGCTTCGAGGATCCGGGAACCGAATGCGTGATTCGTAAAGCGGTAGGGATACGGCCTGCTGTCCCAGAGCTTGAATCTGCCGTAGCTTTTCTTTCGTAAGTCGTAGATTTTCTGGTCGAGTGCCACGTTAGTTCCTGAAACGGTGGTGCCCAACAACAATGTCCGACATTGAGAAACGCCAATTATAGAGGGGGGCGGTACTAGGTTGATTGGCCGCCTACTCTCGCGAGCCGACCACCGTGACAAGTTCGCACAACCGACTGACCGTTTCTTGCCTAACCTACGCGCTTTCTTTTCGTAGGCGCTTACGAATCGACCAAACGACCAAAACGGCAATCGTTAGTACCAAGATGAACAGAATGAACGGCTTGAGGAGAGACCATACGAATTTCGTGGTGTCCAACCAAGTAGGACCGCTGGCCGGCTCAGGTCTGGCTCCTGCCCACACGACGGTCGTTTTCGCTACTTGCAATGCTTGGTCGAGTTCATCTGCCGTGTCTTCGAGGTCCTGGTTTATTCGCTGCAGCTCAGCCGCGGCTTTGGTGGGGATTTTGTGAGACTCTGAGAGTTGAGCTAGGTTTCCGGCGTCGGCCTTTAACTTGCGTTCGCTTCTCTCGATTTCTTCAGCTAGATCCCTTACTTTGGCTTCCGCCTCCGTAACCTTGAAGAAATTAGTAGAGTTAGACGTTTCGTACTGCTGTTTTTGAAGTTCACGTGTGCTCTGATAGAGCTTCCCTTCTTCCTCCAGCGATGACTGGAGATTGTGAATCCAGAGACCTCCCCCCACCGATCCCACGACGATTATCCCGAAAAGGGTTGCGATAACGGTTTTGGCGTTGCTTTCGGCAAATTGAAAAATCTTGTCAATCATCTCGTCTCCCCCCACATCGCTCAGTTTCTTCACCCAAAGCCTAGGTGTGCAGCGCCTCTACCGGATTCAGTCTGGCCGCTTCGCTTGCGGGACGATAGCCGAACATGACGCCCACTCTGGTGGCCACCACCAGGGCGCACAGCACGCCTATCCAGGAGACCCGAATGTCAGGCGCATTGGTAGCGATGGCCGCCGCCCAGATGGCTCCCACGGCGGCCGATCACGCCGAGCAAGGCTCCGCCCAGACTGATGAAGACCGCCTCCAGCAGGAACTGAAGCCGTATGTCCGCCGGGCGTGCGCCAATGGCCTTACGTACGCCGATCTCATGCGTTCGCTCGGCCACATTGACCAGCATGATGTTCATGATCCCCGCGCCGGCGACTGTCAAGATCATTGCCGCAAAAGCGAGCAGCGTAATCGTCATGCCGGTAGAGATGCGATTGGCGGTGTGCAGCAGTCCTGCCAGGTTTTCCACCGTGTAGCGGGCCTGGGCGCGATGGCGACTGGTGAGGATCCGCGAAATGTCAGACGTCAGCACTCCGACTTCATTGCTCGCCGAAGCCTGTGCATAGATCACCTCGAGGAAGTTATGGCCGATGAGATCGTGCATAAGCTGGTAGGGGTAGAGCACCGTATGCTCCTGGATCTCGGCGCGGCCGAACGTCGGTACGCCTTCCTCGAAGACCCCGATAATCGAGCAGCGGAATTCGTCCTGTTGGATGAAGATCGCCAACTGCGTGCCCACCAAAAACGTCATCGTTCAATCCTTTGGACACGATGCAAACGTGGTCGCGGGAGGAAAGGTCCTCGGCATCGAAGTAGCGGCCGGCGAGGATGTGAAGCTTGCGTATGGCCTGGTAATCCTGGGTGACGCCGACCAGGGTAACGCGCAGCGAGTGGCCATGCGCGTAGACATAGGCCGGGCGGTCCAGCACACCGGCCGCCGCGCTGACATAGGGCAACTCGGTGCGAATGGCGTTGAAGTCGTCAATGGTGATCTCGTCCTGCGGGAGTGGTATGGCCGCTGCGGTCGAGAGCTGGCGTAGACAATGTTCGTGCCGATGCCCTTCGATCATCGTCATCACGTACGTCTTGCCGACGATGCCGATGGTCACAACCAGCACAATGGCGGCGCTGCCGATCATCACCCCGAGCATGGTCAGGGCCGCTTTCACCTTGTCGATGGTCAGCGCCCACCACGCGAACCGGACACTTTCTCGCCACTGCATAACGGGTTATCGAATAGATGAATTCTAATGGCGCGAGATTGCGCCCAAGGCCGAATTCTATAATCGAAACGGGAGGACTTATGTTCTTACACGGAGTTTTCCCTCCGATCACCACGCCTTTTTATCCCGACGGCAGTGATCTATCATCGCAAGCTGGAACAGAACGTCGAGCACTATTCGCGCACGCCGATGGCCGGCATCGTCGTGCTGGGCTCCACGGGAGAGGCCATTCTGCTGAGCGACGAGGAGCGCCGGGAGGTGCTGAAGACCGCGCGAGACGCGGCGGCGAACGAGAAGGTGTTGATCGCGGGGACCGGGATCGAGTCAGCGTCCGAGACCCTTCGGCTTACCGAATACGCTCACGAGCTGGGCTACGACGTGGCCATGGTGCGCACGCCCCATTACTACAAGGGGCAGATGGCGAATCCGCTCAACATGCTGGCGTTCTATCGCTTTGTTGCGGACCGTTCGCCGCTGCCGGTCATCATCTACAACTTCCCGCAGGCTACGGGATACGACATTCCCGCCGAGTTGGTAATTGAGCTTGCCGAGCACCCGAACCTCATCGGCATCAAGGAATCGTCCGGCTCCATCGAGAAGGTGCAGAAGATGGCCGAGGGCACGCGCCACATTCAGCGCAAAGCTACGGTGACGGAGACGTTCGCTGCCGTCACTGGCCGTATGGTGAAGGCGGCGAACTCGCCGGCTGCGACCGACGATGGGGGAACACTCATACCGGTGGGTGTGCTGGCGGGAGACAACAGCACAGCCGCCAAGCCGTCCTCGTCGGCAGTCAAGGTGGTGGGCGGATTGAAAACCCGCGAGAAGGAAGTTGGCTTCCAGGTGCTGGTCGGCGCGGCGCAGAAGCTTGCGCCCTCGCTGGACGCTGGAGGCGTGGGCGCCATTCTGGCCTTTGCCGACTGCGCTCCTACGGCCTGCTACGAAATCTACGCCGCATGGAAGGAAGGCGACCACAAGCTGGCGGCTGAAAAGCAGGAGCGCATCGCGAAGGCTGCTGTCCGCATCGTCAGCGAGTTGAGCATTCCCGGCGTGAAATATGCCATGGACTACAACGGAATGTTCGGCGGCCCGCCGCGCCTGCCGCTGCTGCCCCTCACCGCCGACAAGAAAGCCGAGGTCGAAGAACTGCTGCAGAACATCCGCAACTAGAGACACAACGGTGAGCCAACTTTGCTAGAATCTCCCAACCCTGGTGTTCCCGGGAGAGGTCTTAATCATGCCAAAATTCGTTATCGAGCGCGAGATTCCTGCGGTTGGCAGCCTGCCAATGGAGCAGTTGCAGGCCATCTCGCAAAAGTCCTGCGGAGTATTGCACGACATGGGACCGCAGATTCAGTGGATCCAAAGCTACGTCACCGACGACAAGATCTACTGCGTGTACATCGCGCCAGATGAGGAAACGGTAAGGCGGCACGCGGAGCAGGGTGGGTTTCCGGCCAACCGGATTTCGCGGGTGCGGGCGATCATCGATCCCACAACGGCAGAGTAGTGTTAGCCAGTCTGGGCGGAGGCCGAGGCAGCGTCCTGGGTCAGATTCCGGCGCCGAGGTCTTCCGCCGTCCCTTCCGCGGCCGCAGGCCAGGTGACACGAAATACCGTACCCCGTTCAGGACGGCTGCGAACCTGGATTCGTGCCCCGGTGCCGTCGAGAATTACTTTGGTGAGCCACATTCCCAGGCCGGTTCCGACATTTTCCTTGGTGGTGAAGAAGGGCTCATAGAGCCGGTCAAGCTGCTCCTGGCTCATTCCGCAGCCGCGGTCGGCAACCGTCAGGTGGACCGCTTTCTGCTCCGTGCTTTCCGCAATGCGAATGTCGATGCGCCCACCCTGGTTCTCGGCGTCGATCGCATTGCTCAGCAGGTTGGAGATCACCTGCCCAAAGTCGTGGCGCACTCCCAGCGCCTGCCCGCGGCCACGGTATCGCTTTTCGAGCGAAATGCCGCGCGCTTGCAGACGGTTCATGTAGAGCATGGCAATGCTGTCTACCATCTCAGGCAGCGAGATGCTCTCGGTGCTTCCGGATTGCCGGGAAAGGGAGAGGCTCTGCCGCACGACATGGGTTGCGCGGGCCAACTCCTGCTCCGCCGTGGCCGCGAAGTTCCGGACCTCCGCGGGGTCGTGCGAAGCGCGGATCAGGTACAACAGATTGCTGACGGCTTCCAGAGGGTTGTTGACCTCATGGGCGATCGTCGAAGCCAGCCGTCCGACGCTGGCCAGCTTCTCGGTGCGAAGCAGCGCGGCCTGGCTGAGCCGGGCCTTGGTGACGTCGCGGAACACCAGAACCACACCGCTGATAACGCCTTTGTTCAAAATGGGAGCGGCGCTGTCATCGATCGGAATTTCGCTGCCGTCTTTTCGGACCAGTACGGCGCGATCAGTGAGCCCCGCGGTCTTTCCACGGCGTAGCACCCTGTCGACGGGATTTTCCGCGACAGCCCCTGTCTGCTCGTTCAGGATGTGGAACACTTCGGTCAGATTCCGTCCCGTGGCTTCAGACTGTTTCCATCCCGTAGTCTTCTCTGCAGCGGCATTCATGAACGTTATGCGACCTCGAATGTCGGTCGCCACGACTGCATCACCAATGCTCCGAAGAGTTACCTCCAGCCGATGGCGCTCGAGATCGAGTTTCTGCTGGAGTTGCCCGGCCGTGCCAGTCAGAACCGCGATCAACGCTCCCACCATGGCAAAGAGGACGATGCGTATGACGTTCTCGGTATCCGCTACCGCCAGACTGGGCACGGGAGGAGCAAAAGCGCAGGCCAAGAGAACGCCAACGGCGGTGGCCACCAGGCCGGGCCAGGTTCCCCCCAGGATGGAGGCGAAGATCACGGCCAGCACGAAGAGCGAGAGGGACGGCGCGCGGCTAAAGTCGACCGCCAGGAACTCAAATGCCAACGACAGCAAAGGCAGAACCAATGCAATGCCGTATCGCAAAGCGGCCGGACAACGGCCGGCGGTGGCAAACATCCGCCCCAGAATCCGTGAAATGTCCGCCATTGGAATCCCCGTTTTGCGGTATGGGTTGGTGGTCAGTGTAGCTTATCCTGGCTTTGACGTTGCCAAAGTTGTAGGCCTTTGCAACCTACGAGGGATGGGCACGGAAGCCGGGCCCGAGTACAGTCGTACGCATCATGCAGCTCATACAGATTGGCGCACCCCGACAGAAGACCATCCTGGATCTCATCCGGGAGATGTCCGAGCGTCAGGCGTACGAAATTGAGCAGCTAAAGCGCGCCGCTTGTGAGCGGGCCCGCCGCAAACATCGGCAGAGCAAGCAAAGGTTCCGTTCCAGGCAGAGCGACGGTTCCTCCTCCTGACCTGCCAGCCATCCGGTTTTCTTCGCACAGTGAATACCGGATGGCACGGCAGGTTTCCCGGCGTGTTCATGCCCGCCCTGCTCCTGCACGATTCGGCTAGAATCAAGCCTTGATGAAGCCGCCAGC
Source organism: uncultured Acidobacteriaceae bacterium (assembly GCA_963782505.1). Lineage (GTDB taxonomy): Bacteria > Acidobacteriota > Terriglobia > Terriglobales > Acidobacteriaceae > CAVVDY01. The sequence continues at coordinate 173,091 of CAWAKG010000040.1, forward strand.
TATCCGAGCTGATGCCACACGTGCCGTGCATTCCGGAGAAGACCGGCATGGCCAGGCCGCTCCCCTGACCACTCCTATCGCACAGACCTCCGTGTTTGTTGTGCCCACGGTGGAGGAACTCCGCCGGTATGCACAGGGCAAGCGCGATATCTACCTGTATTCGCGGTATGGCAATCCGACGATAACCGCGGCCGAGGAGAAGCTGGCGGCGCTGGAAGGCGCCGAGGCGGCGGTCGTCACCTCCAGCGGTATGGCTGCCCAACTGGTTGCCGCGCTGGTGACCTGCCAGGCGGGAGACGAGCTGGTCAGCATGCTCGACATCTACGGCGGCACGGCGAAGATGTTCGAGAAGGTGCTGTCGCGCTGCGGGATCAAGGCCGTCCTTGTTCCGTTTCAGGACCTGAAGAACATCGAGCGCTACTTCACGCGCCGGACGCGGATGCTATTTCTGGAGACGCCTACCAATCCCACCTTGCGGTGTGTTGACTTACCCGTGCTGGCGCAAGCAGCCCGGAAACGAAACATCTGCGTAATCGCCGACAACACCTTTGCGACACCAATTCTTCAGAAGCCCATCGAGCTTGGCGCGGATATCGTGGTGCACTCGGCCACCAAGTTCCTGGGCGGGCACAGCGACATCACGGCAGGAGTGCTCGCGGGACCCAATAGGTGGATGGAAGCGGCTCGCGAAATGATGATCCTGACGGGAGGATGCCTCGACCCGGGCTGCGCTTATCTGCTGCTGCGCGGTTTGAAGACGTTGCATCTGCGGGTAGAGCGGGCTTGCGAAAACGCAGCCCGCATTGCCGAAATGCTGCGCGCGCACAGGAAGGTTGAAAGCGTCTACTATCCGGGCTTCCCAGACTCCCCTTTCCACGCGGTGGCAAGCCGGCAGATGCGCGGCTTCGGCATGTTGGTGTCCTTCGATCTTCGAGGCGGCGAGAAGGCCGCCGCCCGCTTTATCGACGGATTGAGACTCTGGTACCTGGCGGCAAGTCTTGGGGGTGTCGAGTCCACTGTGTCGTATCCGATACTTTCGTCCCATGTCGGCCTCAGCGCCAGGCAACTCCGGCTGCTGGGCGTCTCTGACGGCACAATCAGGCTGTCGGCTGGGATCGAAGAGGCAGCAGATCTGGTTGCGGATCTGGAGCAGGCGCTGGCCAGAGTTTAGAATACTTGCCAAGCTTGGTTCGTTTCGCGAAATGGTAGCGCGATCGGGATATCTTCAATTGCAGCAATTATTTAGACTCATTTTTCCGGTTTGACCCTCAAATTTGTGAGGTAGTACCATCGCAGCGGATCGAAACGTTTCTACGAAGAGGACCTGCACGCCATAATGGGTAATTCTCGCGCCACGATCCTGTCGCTTTTGCTCGCAGGCATTCTCTTCACAACGGGATGCGAGACCACCGAAACGAAGCCGGCTTCCTTGCCAAAGCAGGCCACGGCGCCCGAGGTCAAGGACCCTAGTGTCGAAGCGGCGCAGCAGCCGAAGGTCCCGGAGCCGGTCAAGCCCAAGCCCACCAACGATCCCACTGATGCTCTGATTGCGCAAGCCGAGAAATTGCTCGTAGCAGGCCAGGCAAACTATGCCGCCGGCCACCTGGAAGCGGCCAGGGAAGACTTCGATCAGGCCTTCAATTTGCTGCTTTCGAGCAAGATCGACGTGCACGGAAACGAGCGCCTGGAGGACGAGTTCAGCAAGATCGTCGAGGCGGTCCACGATCTGGAACTGGTCGCGCTGAAGCAAGGGGACGGTTTCAGCGAGCCTAAGCCGGAGCCGGCGCCGATCGATGAAGCCAACGACATCACCTTTCCCGTTGATCCGAACATAAAGGCCAAGGCCGAAACCGAGATCAAGACCACCAAGTCCGACCTGCCGCTGGTGCTCAACGACGAAGTCGCGATGTTCATCAACTACTTCTCCAGCCCCAAAGGAAAAGGTGTGCTGGAGCGGGCCCTGGCGCGCTCGGGCAGGTATCGGAACATGATTCTTTCCACGCTGAAGGAGGCCGGCGTTCCGCAGGACCTCATTTACCTTGCGCAGGCAGAGTCGGGATTCCAGCCCCTGGCGCTGTCGCGTGCGGGCGCAAGGGGCATGTGGCAGTTCATGGCCAGCCGAGCTTCCATGTACGGCCTGGAGCGAAACCTGTGGGTTGACGAGCGGCAAGACCCGGTGAAATCCACGCAGGCGGCGGCGGAGCACCTGAAAGACCTCTACAACCAGTTTGGCGACTGGTATCTGGCGATGGCGGCCTACAACTCTGGCCCCGGCACGATCCAGCATGCCGTGGAGCGCACCGGTTATGCCGATTTCTGGGAACTCTACCGGCGCGGCGTCCTGCCGCAGGAGACCCGTAACTACGTTCCCATCATCCTGGCCGTCACCATCATGGCGAAGAACCCGTCGCAATATGGGCTGGAGAACGTAAGCCTCGACCCGGCTCCCAAGGTAGACCGGGTGGTCGTCAATTACCCGGTTGACCTGCGATTGGTGGCAGATTGCGTGGATACCACGGTCGCCTACCTGCAGGAATTGAATCCCAGCCTGTTGCGCATGGCGACGCCAAAAGACGAGCCGTACACCCTGAAGCTGCCGGCGGGAACGGCCGACAAATACCAGGCCGCCATCGCAGCCATTCCGCCAGACATGCGTACCCTTTGGCGGTATCACCAGGTGGAATCCGGCGAGACGCTGACATCCATCGCGCACCAGTACCACGCCACCCCGGCTTCCATTACTGAAGCCAATAGCCTGCCCTCGGACGACCTGACGGTGGGGGCCAAATTGATTATTCCGGTGACGCCGGGAAGGAGCGATGCGGGAGGGATTGCCTTCTCCAAGCACCCCACGCATTACAAAGTGAGGACGGGAGATACCCTCTATTCCATCGCCGACGATTTCGAGGTGCCGGTCGAAAAGCTGAGGAAATGGAATCACTTACGGGGATCCAAGGTCGCGGTGGGCCGCACCCTCGTGATCTACAAGCCTTTGTCGGGGGACACCGAAGAAGTGGCTTCGGAAGAGCGCTCCCCGTCTAAATCCGGGACTGGCTCTCACGCCGGGAAGAGCAGCGCCAAGACCGCGGCCAAAGCGAAATATCACAAGGTCAAAAAAGGTGAAACCCTGAGCGGCATCGCCTCCAGCTACGACACCACGGTGGCGGCGTTGCAGCGCGACAATGGCAAGACAGCGGCCAATCTGCATCCGGGCGACGTCCTGGTGATTCGTAAATAGAAAACGCCGGCCGCTCCTTTGGTATGCATCGGCGATTGAATCTCTTCCCTTCGCGAGCTTCTTCTGTTACAACAAGCCCGTTGCGTTGTCATTTCGAGGTGTCACAACTGTGGTGTTGGGACGCGTGCTATAATCCCGCGCCTGCATAGTCGCAAGCGTTTCGTTGTTCGCTTGCAATCACGTTCACGGGCGGACTTCGTCAAAGAAGGAGTCCGGCAATCTTAGGAGGAAACATGACGTTCTACGACGAAACGCTGTACGGTCGCGACGATGAGATGGACGACTACGGAGAAGGTTCCTACGGTGAATCGCTTGACGGCGAAGAGTATGAGGAAGAGGAAGAAGAGGAAGAGCCAGAATCTGCCGTGATCATCGTGGAGGAGGACGAGGTAGTCGAGCCGGAAGCGGAAGAGGTGATGGCGCCTCCTCCGCCAAAGAAGGCTCCAGGCAAGGCCCCGGCCAAGAAGAAGGCTGCGAAGAAGGCGGCCAAGAAGGCAGCACCGGCTAAGAAGAAAGCCGCCCCCATGAAGGCCGCGAAGAAAGCCCCGGCCAAGAAGAAGGCTGCGAAGAAGGCGGTCAAAAAGGCAGCACCGGCTAAGAAGAAAGCTGCCCCTAAGAAGGCTGCCAAGAAAACCGCGAAGAAGGCTCCAGCAAAGAAAAAGGCTGCAAAGAAGGGCCGTCGCTAATCGCTGATCGCAAGACACGGCCGCGGATTCCCCCGCGGCTTTTTTGTCCGACAGCGTTTGGCTCGCGGTCGATCACGCCAGCGCGTACAGATACTCGACGAACGAGGCGTCGATGCCCGCGACCTTGGGACGACCCTCGCGCGAGGATTACTGCGTCGGCGGCACGTACTCTTTCGGCTTCTCCGCGCCTTCGCCGAAGAAGTAGGCTTCCATCTGCTGCACAATGAATTCCTGGTGCTCTTTTTTCCACGGCTGCAGGCGATATTCGTTGAGCAGCATCTTCATGTGCTCCTGCCACTGGTCCCAGGCGAGCTTGGAAACATTCTCGTAAATCTTCTGGCCCAGGGGTCCGTCAAAGGGCGGCCCCTCGAGGCCCTCCATCTCGCGGCCAAACTTAATACATTTCACCATGTGCGCCATGCGCAGTCCTCCGGCTGAAATTGGTCAACCTTCGATTGTAACGGGTGCCGGCCTGATGTTTGGCTATTCGCCCAGCCAGGTTCCGAAGGGCCGCAGGCGTTCGACGTGGTCGAAGATAATCTTGGCCGCGCCGGTGATCGGCACCGCGAGGATCAGGCCGCTGCCGCCCCACATCCATCCCCAGAACAGCAGCGAGATGCTCAGCGCCAGCGGATTCAGCCGCAGCCGCTTGCCCAGGATCTTGGGATAGAGCACGTTCATGGCGAACAAGTGCAGCCCTATGACGACGCCAAAGACCACGATAGCGCTGGCTGGAGTCAAGTGGCCGAGATCCACGAACAATGGCGGCACGAGCGCCAGCATCACCCCGAGATAGGGGATCAGGCTGAGAAATCCGCTGATGACCCCGATGAAATAGAAATACGGGATGCCCATCAGGCCGAAGGCCAGCATGCTGCAAGCGCTGATAAATATGCCGATGAGGAAGTTGCCGACAATAAACGACCGGATCATGCCGGAGATCAGCCCCAGCATCACGTAGGCCGTGTTGCGGTTCTCCATGCTGAACAGCATGACCGACGCGGTGCGCACATGGTCCTTCCAGCTCAGCATGAAATAAACCAGAAACGGAACGAAGGTCACCGTCAGCACCAGGTCCGTTACCGTACCCGCATTGTTGGTCAGCAGGTCGGTCCAGGCGTTCGTCCGCTGGAGGGTGACCGGCACAGCTTTCTCGTTGGTCTCCTCCGGAACCACTGCTTCGGTGGTCTTTTCCAGCTCCTCGGCCTGGTTGCGAACTTTCTCAACAATTCCCCGGATATGCGATTTGTATTGCGGCAGCGCGTGCGCGAAGTCCAAGGCCCGGCTGTAGGACACGTAGGTGGCGACCAGACAGGCGCAGACCAGCGCGAACACCGCGATGAAGGACGCGACCCCGCGCGGCAGCTGGTGCATCACCAGGAAGTCGACCATCGGCGCCAGTACGAAGGAAATCAGCACCGAGACCAGAAGGACGATCAGAATGAGCTTGGCGACGTAGATCAGGGAGAGAACAGCCGCAGCCGCGAGGATGATAAGGCTCGCGGTCTGCAAATGCAGCATACGCCGGCGCTCCAGTTCCGCAGCCGTCGAGCGGTTAATCGACACCTGAGGAATCTCGCCCGTGCCGCCTGCCGCATTGCGCTCGCGGTCTGCATCGTCGGGCAGCGGCGGATTGAGTTTGTCGACCACGTCTTCGCGCATCGCCTGCCTGTGGGTACTCACAACAACTTAGAATTCTGATCATGATACGTTTGCTGTGCCGATATGGAAAATACTTCCGCCGCCGGGCATCGCCCTGCACAACCCCGCATTCTGGCTCTCGACTTCGGATCGAAGACCATCGGGTTGGCCGTAACCGATGAGCTGGGACTCACCGCCCAGGGGTTGCCCACTCTCCGCCGCACCAACAAGCGCAACGATCTTGATCATCTTCGGCGCACCATCAAGCAGTACGGAGTCGCCGAGATCGTTATGGGCCTGCCCCTGCGGCTCAGTGGCAACCCGGGAACGCAGTCCGACAAAGTGGAGGTCTTCGCCGAAGAGTTGCGTAAGAAATTCAAGCTGCCGGTTCACCTCTTCGACGAGCGCCTGACCTCAGTCGAAGCCAACCGCGTGCTGCGCGAGTCGGAGATGAGCATTCGCCGCCGCGCCGAGGTCGTCGATCAACTGGCGGCGGTCCTGATTCTGCAAGCATTTATGGAAGCACGAAAGTCGCGAGCCGGCACATGAGGCAACACGCTGTCTCCGGTTTCGTCTAAACTGCACCTTTCATGCGCACCTTCTTCCTCGCCGTTCTCCTGGCGGTCATGGGCTTTGCCGGATGGTTTACCTGGGCGGCGCTGCTGCCCGTGGCTCCCCCGCAGACCACGTTCGTCCTTCTGCGGCCGGGCTGGACGGCGCGCCACATCGCCCGCCAGCTGCAACACGACGGCATTATCCGCAGCGCGAACGCTTTTCTGATCCTGCACTACGCCAAGGGCAAGGGAAACCTTAAGGCGGGCGAATACAAGTTCGAGGCTCCGGCAAGCGCGTTGGAGGTCCGGAAGCGTATTCTGCAAGGCGATGTCTACGCGCGCACCGTTACGGTTCCCGAAGGTTACAACCTCTACGACATTGCTGCGACTGTCGAACAAGCCGGACTGGGTCCGGCCTCGGACTTCATCGCCGAGGCCAGGGGCGATGTGGCGTTGATCAAGGACCTCGACCCCCAGGCGGCCTCGCTGGAAGGTTATCTGTTCCCCGACACCTACCAATTCACCCGCATTGATACCGCTCACGACATCGCGGCAGCTATGGTGCACCGCTTTCGCCAGGAGGCCCAGAAGATCGGCCTGCGGCGTGGCGATGATGTTCATCGCGTCGTGACCATCGCTTCCATCGTGGAAAAGGAAACTGCCGTTCCGGACGAGCGGCCCATCGTCGCCAGCGTCTACTACAACCGGCTGGCCAGGAACATGCTGCTGGCTGCGGACCCCACGGTGGTTTACGCCGCACTGCTGGCAGGCCGTTATCGCGGGACCATCTATCAATCGGACCTGCAATACGACTCGCCCTACAATACGTACAAATATGCCGGTCTGCCCCCCGGCCCGATCGCCAATCCCGGCGCCGCCTCGCTGGAAGCGGCCATGCATCCCGCCCAAACCGATTATTTTTACTTTGTCAGCGACAACAACGGGCATCACCGGTTCTCGCGAACCGCAGCGGAGCATGAGCGCAACGTCGCCGCTTACCGGCGCGCCGTGGCGAAGGCGCGGTGATCGCCTTCTCCGGAGAATCGCTGCTAGGCGCTAAGTCGGTAGGTCACTCAGGCTATACTTAGAAAATTGCTTGCGCTTTTCGCACACATGAGATTCTCCCGATCCTTCCTGCTCGTCCTGATCGCTGCGCTGCTGGCGTCTTCTCCCGGCTGTCTCTTCCGCACGCGCACGGTGCAGGTTCGTCCGGTCAGTGGGCAACTCCTGAATGCGACCCTGAGCGAGTTGGTGGCCAGGATCAATGCCGAGGCGGCCAAGGTGCAGTCGCTCGACGCGACCGTCAACATCGACACCTCCGTGGGCGGCTCCAAGAAAGGCCAAGTCACCGACTACCAGGAAATCAGCGGTTACATACTGCTGCGCCGTCCCAGCATGATCCGCATGATCGGCCTCTTTCCCCTGGTGCGCAATAAGGCCTTTGACATGGTGAGCGATGGCAACGAATTCAAGCTCTGGATTCCGGTGAAGAACAAGTTCTATGTCGGCCGCAACAATGTTGTGAAGCCCGGGGCCAGCGCCCTGGAGAGCTTACGTCCGCAAGCCATTTACGATGCGCTGGTATTTCAGCGCATTGATCCCGAAAAGGACATCGCCGTACTTGAAACCGACAACCCCATGATAGTGAACGAGAAGACGAAGCAAGTCTTTGCTGAGGCTGACTATGTTGTCGATGTCATCACCAAAGACGCCGACGGCAAGTATTATCTGCGGCGCAAAGTGATCTTCGATCGCGCTGATCTAATACCCGATCATGAGCTCTTTTTTGATAAGCAGGGTGAGATCGTGACCAAAGTCGAATATCAGGCTTTCAAGTATTTCGACAATGTTCGCTTTCCTACCATCATCCTGATCAAGCGGCCCCAGCAAGAGTACGACATCACCCTGGCGATCACGAAGCTCACGCTCAACGAGCCGCTGAAGGACGATCAGTTCGCGCTGGAACAACCGCCCGGATCGCAATTGGTCAACCTCGATCAGCAGGACGTGAATGCCACCGCCAATACGCAAGCTCCAGCTTCTCATCCCTGAACAAAAAGCTCCGGCCTGCAAAAGCAAACCGGAGCTTGACAACAATTTCGCGTGGCTAGCGCTTGGACTGTCCGCGCGCCATCTTCTTCACTTTGCGCTTCTCTGAGCCGCGCGCATAGGTGCGCTTCGCTTTGGGTGCGGCCTTCTTGCGGGCTGCGCGCTTCACCTTCTTGCGTTCCAGCTTATCGGTAACCGTTTTCGTGTTTGCCATGAACTCTCGTGTCCTTAGTTTTCACTGAATTCTGAAAGGCCGATTGCGGGTGCCCATCCTACCGCGCGCGAAGCGAAGGTAGGGTGGGATTTAGGCCTTCTCGAGCTGTGCGTACTTCTCGACCAGCTTTTTCAAGCCGTACCTTGGAAATTGTACCGTAATCTTCGCGCTGTCTCCGTCGCCCTCGCGCCGGTAGACCGTGCCTTCGCCATATTTCGGGTGGCGCACGCGCTGTCCCGGGCGAAACCCGGTGTGGCCGGCCGGCGCAGGAACCTCGATCTTTGGCCGGGTAAACTTCTTGCCGCGCGAGGCAAAGAACTCCGCGATGTTGTCGATGGAGTTGTAGGCTGGCCCGCTATACGTGCTGCGCTTCGGCGATTCGCGCCGGCCGTACCGCGGACGCTGGTCTTCATCCTCGTAGGCGTAATGGTTCGAAGTTTCGTAATCTGTCGTATCGCGATGTGCCGGCCGCCGCGGCGAGCCCAGGTCCTGCACCAGCTCGCGCGGAATCTCGTCCAGAAAGCGCGAGGGCACGCCGGCTTCGGGCATATCGGTTCCATAGCGGCGGCGATAGCGGGCGCGCAAGACGATCAGCGTGTCCATCGCGCGGGTCATGCCCACGTAGCACAGGCGGCGCTCCTCTTCGATGTCGTCCGGCGCCAGCAACGTGCGCGAGTGCGGAAACAAGCCCTCTTCCATCCCGGCCAGAAACACCAGCGGAAACTCCAGCCCCTTGGCCGAATGCAGCGTCATCAGCGTGATACGCGCGGACTCGTCGTACTGGTCAGCATCGCTTACCAGCGCCGCGTGGTCGAGAAATTCGTTCAGCGTCTCGCCGCGGTCGCGCGAGTCCATGGCGGCGTTCACCAGTTCGCGCAAGTTCTCGATCCGCGACAGCGATTCCGGCGAGTCTTCTTTTTCCAGTACTTTGATGTAGCCGGTCCGGTCGATCAGGAACTTGAGCAACTCTGCCGTTGATGCGGGATCGCCCGGCGCGCGGAAGCCCTCGACTCGCTCCTCCGCTTCGCCGGCGTCGGTCGGTGCTTCGGGCGAGAAGTCAGTGTCGTCGCCCTCGAACATCTCCGCCGAGAAGTCGATGGAATGCTGCTCGTCGAGTTGCTCTGACTCCGCCGACGCCGGCTGCTCAGCCGACGCCGTCTCGTCCACCCGTTCGCTGAAGGTTCCCAGGTGCATGGCGCGGGCGTCGTCGATCAGCTCCTTGAACGCCTTCAGGGCCGCCAGTGCGCGCGGCAGCAGCAGTTGCCCGCGAATCGCCTCGCTGATCGCCCGCCACAACGAAACTCCGGTTTCCAGCGCGACTCGCTCCAGCGTTTCCATCGTGTTCTTGCCGATGCCGCGCGGCGGCGTGTTGATCACGCGCTGCAATGCGATAGAGTCGTCCGGATTGTGGATGACTTTCAGGTACGAGATCAGGTCCTTGATCTCGGCGCGCTCGTAGAAGCTGAAGCCTCCCACAACGTGGTACTTCATCTGGTAGCGCCGCATGGCTTCTTCAAACAGGCGCGACTGCGAGTTGGTTCGATAAAGCACGGCCGCGCGCGCCGGATTGCCGTCGGAATCCGCAGCTGCCTCGCGCAGATAGCGAGCGATGTAATCGGCGGCGAACAGCGCTTCATTCTCACCGTCAGGAGCTTCGTAGTAGCCGATCTTGGCCCCGCCCTGGCGCTCGGTCCACAGGTTCTTGCCTTTGCGCTTGACGTTGTGCGACACGACCGCCGAGGCGCCTTCGAGGATGTTCTGTGTCGAACGGTAGTTCTGCTCCAGGCGGATGATGCGCGCCTCGGGAAAGTCCTGCTCGAACTCCAGAATGTTGCGGATGTCAGCCCCGCGCCACGAGTAGATGCTCTGGTCCTCATCGCCGACCGCGCAGACGTTGTGCTCGCTGCCGGCCAGCATGCGCATCAGTTCGTACTGCGGACGGTTGGTGTCCTGATATTCGTCGACCAGGAGGTAGCGATAGCGGCGGTTGTATTTCTCCCGCGTCTCCGCCGAAGCTTTCAGCAGGCGCTGCGTGAACAGCAGCAGGTCGTCAAAGTCGAGCGCGTTCGATTTCGCCAGCTCCTGCCGGTAGATCTCATAGATGTGCGCCACACGTTCGGAGTTGGGATCGCCCGATTGCAGGTAGACCTCCTGCGGATCGAGCATGTGGTTCTTCGCCCACGAGATGCGGCCGAGCACGTTGCGCGGCGTGAGCTGCTTGTCGTCGAGACCCAGCCGCCGCATCGCCGCTTTCACCACGTTCTGCTGATCGGCCTCGTCGTAGATGACGAAATCTTTGCGGTATCCCTTGCCGCCGATCTGGAGTACTTCAATGTCTTTCCGCAGCACCCGCACGCAAAACGAGTGAAACGTCGAGATCAGCGGCTTGGCCAGGGTGCGCGCGCCGACCAGCGCGTCCACGCGACTGGCCATTTCCGACGCGGCCTTGTTGGTAAACGTGACAGCGAGGATGGAGTCCGGCGCAACTCCAATTCCCTCGACCAGGTGGGCGATGCGATAGGTGATGACGCGCGTCTTGCCGCTGCCCGCTCCGGCAAGAATGAGCACCGGGCCATCGACGGCTTCGACCGCTTCGCGCTGCTGCGGATTGAGTTGATTGAGATACGACAAAGCAGTAACGAGAACTAGCAACTAGCAATTAGTGTTGGCCCTCTCTGGAGCCGGGAATCGTTCACAAACCTACGGCGATGTTCGAACGCAGACAACTAGTTGCTAATTGCTAGTGACTAGTTGCTGGTTTCTAATTCGGCTTTCCGCTTGTCGCGGCGGGCGCTTCCATCGCGCGGCGCGCCTTGCATTCGGCGCAGGGACAATGCTCGCGCAGATACTCCCACGAATAGATGCCGTGCTCGTGCCCGTCGTTCCACACGAAGCGAATGGCGTACTTTCCAACCGGCTCGGTCTTCGTCGGCCTGGCCAGCGCCTTGAACATCGGCAGGGCGCCGGCAACCGGCTTCAGCGGATCACCCGGCTGGCGGCCATCTTTCTCGCGCTCTTCGTTACACAGCGCACAGGGGCAGGCATCGCGCAGGAAGACGAACGAGTAGCTGCTTTGGTGGCCGTCCTTCCATTCGATGTCCATGCCGGTGCCGGCGGTCTGGTGCACCTTGATCGACTTGGGTTCTGCTTCGGGTTTGGTCATTGCCATGCGTCTTGCTGACATTTCCAGTATCGCAGAATGCGCCTGTGAATTGCGCGCTCGCGCGTAGACAAAAAGGCCCGGAGCTTGTCTCCAGGCCCTCTTCCTTCAGTTTGGGTTGTTGTCAGTCTCGGCTCAACTTAGCGCCACCAGCCGCCGCGACGCCAATTGCCATTCTGATTGCTAGGGATGGAAGTTGCCGTTGCGGTCGTACCAGCCATTCTGGCCGTTGCGGTTTCTCCAGTTGCCATTGTTATTGGCGGTGTTCCCATAGTATCCGCCATTGTTGCCGTAGTACCCGTTATTGGCGGTGTTTCCGTAATCCGCCATTGTTGCCGTAATACCCGTTGTTTCCGTAGTAGCCGTTGTTGTTGCGGTAGTTTCCGTTATTACCGTAGTAGCCGTTGTTGCCGGCCGTCGCACTGGGGTCACGATCACGCCGATGCTTCCACTGCCAACGGCAACCACGGTCATCGCGGTCATGGTCTCCGTCGCACCGACCGCCGTTGTTTTCTGCGACCAGTTGTGGGACAGCGTTGGACGATCAGGATGGAACACCGCGTACTGTACCTGCGGAGCCTGGACATTTCCCGCTGCCGATTGCGCCACCGCCAATTTGCCGAAGACTCCCACGCTAAGTGCGAGGAGCAGGGCCATCTTCACGTTCTTCGTCATGACTCACCTCCGAGTCCTTCCGCTTCGTCGACGATCAGTGGCGCGCGCTACCGTTCGTTCGGGGATGAAAACACGCGAGGCGATTGGAATGTCGCGCGATTGGCGCGGCACTTCATGATTCTTAACAGTTCAAGGAACAAGTTTGTGGAACTGGAGGGGCGTGGGGGATCGAAAGCCAGTCCAGAGGACGGGACAATCGTAGCCCAGTACGCAAGTCCTGGGTAGCGGGGTAATGAACCCGAGTCCCTTCAGGGACGGCACAAAAGCAGGTCCTGCGAACTTCTCTACCCGTGCCCTCCGCCGCCGCTCAACTCGCGCACGATGCTGCCGACAAACTGCTTGGCATCGCCAAATAGCATAAGCGTGTTATCGAGGTAATACAGCGGATTATCAATGCCGGCAAATCCGGGATTCATACTGCGCTTGATCACCATCACGGTGCGCGCCTTGTCGACATCCAGAATCGGCATACCGTAGATCGGACTGCTGGCGTCGGTCCGCGCTGCCGGGTTGGTCACGTCGTTGGCGCCGATCACCAGCGCCACGTCGGTTTGCGGAAAGTCGCCGTTGATCTCGTCCATTTCGATCAGGCGGTCGTAAGGAATGTCAGCTTCGGCCAGCAGCACGTTCATGTGGCCGGGCATGCGGCCGGCAACCGGATGGATGGCAAAGCTGACCTCCACTCCCTTCTTGGTGAGCAGGTCATACAACTCGCGAACCTTATGCTGCGCTTGCGCGACGGCCATGCCATAACCGGGGACGATCACAACCTTGTTGGCCGCCGCCAGAATTGAGGCCGCGTCTTCCGGGGCAGCGCTGCGCACGACTCGTTCTTCCTTCGCTGCCGTCGAGGAGGCTTGCACCTGGCCGAAGGCTCCGAACATCACGTTGGTGAAGGAGCGATTCATGGCCTTGCACATGATCACCGACAGAATGAAACCGGACGATCCGTCCAGGGCCCCGGCCACGACCAACACCTTGCTGTTCAGAACGAATCCCAGGAGCGCCGCGGAAATGCCGGCGTAGGAATTCAGCAGCGAGATGACGGTTGGCATGTCCGCGCCGCCGATGGGAGTCACCAGCAACACTCCGAAAATCAGCGCCACAATGACCATGATCGGGAACAGGATGGCGTTTCCGGGATTCGCCACCAGCGCCACCGCCAGCCCCAGCGCTCCCGCCAGAACGGAAAGGCTGACGATGTTCTGCCCGCGATAGACGATTGGCCGCTGCGGCAGGATCTCCTGCAACTTGCCTGCGGCGATCAGGCTGCCGGTAAAGGTCAGCGCGCCGATAATGACTTCCAGCGAGATCTCGCCCATTTCAAAGCGCGTGACCGGAGCCGTGCCCACGTAGAACTCGGCGATGCCGATCATGGCGGCCGACAGCGCGCCAAACGCGTGGCTCAAGGCGGTTCGTTGCGGCACCGCCGTCATATGCACCAGGCCCAGAGGGATGCCGATTCCCGCGCCGATGATCAGCGGGATGAGGACCCACTTGTAGTGGACGACCTCGGGGTTGAAAAGCGTAACGATGACCGCCAGGGCAGCGCCGATCTCTCCCGCCAGCACGCCCCAGCGCGCAGTCACCGGCGAACTCAGGAACCTGAGAGAAAGGATGAAGAGAACGACCGCGACAATGTAGGCGAAATCGAGATACTGCTGCAACGCGAGCAGGTTCATGATTTTTTCGACCCGCGAGACTTGAACATGCGCAGCATGCGGTCGGTGATCAGGAATCCGCCGACCATGTTGCTGAACGACGCCGCGACCGCGATCGCACCCAGCGCAGTGGTGAGCGGCGTCTCATGCCGGCCGGCGATGATGATGGCGGCAACCACCACGATCGCGTCAAGAGCGTTGGTCAGCGACATCAGGGGCGTGTGGAGCAGGGGGGAAACCTGCCTGATTACTCCAAACCCCACAAACCCGGCGAGGATGAAGACGTAGAGATTCGAAATGAAATCTGGTGGCATTTTGCTTCCTCTGCATTTCTCGGCGGCTCGGCCGCCGAACATTACCAATCACTGCACCGCCAACGCCGGCAACCCAAAGAACTCGCGAATGCGTGGATTCACAATCTCGCCGCCTTCCGTTACCAGGGTGCTGCTGATAATGTCGTCCTGCATGTTCAGGTTGACTTTGCCGTCCTTGACCATGTTCAGCAGGAAGTTGGTGATGTTGCGGCTATACATCTGGCTGGCGTGATAGGGCACTGAGCTGGCGACATTGATCAAGCCGATAATCGACACGCCGTTGATCGTGATCTTCTCGCCGCACTTGGTCAGCTCGCAGTTGCCGCCGCGCTCGGCAGCGAGGTCGACGATTACCGAGCCTGGCGCCATGCCCGCTACCATCTCCTTCGTGACCAGCACCGGAGCTTTCTTGCCGGGCACGACGGCGGTGGTTATGACCACATCGCTCTCTGCGATGACCTTGCCCAGCAACTCGCGTTGCCGCTGATAAAATGCTTCGTCCTGTGCCTTGGCATAGCCGCCGGCGTCCTGCGCATCTTTCACTTCCAGCGGAAGCTCGACAAATCGCCCTCCGAGGCTTTGCACCTGCTCCTTGACCGCCGGCCGCACGTCGTAAGCGGAGACGACCGCGCCCAGGCGCTTTGCTGTCGCGATGGCTTGCAGCCCGGCCACGCCTACTCCAATAATCAGCACGCGAGCAGGAGTAATGGTTCCAGCAGCGGTGGTGAGCATGGGAAAGATGCGCGGCAGCGTGTCCGCGGCGATGAGCACGGCTTTGTAACCGGCGGCTGTCGCCATAGACGAGAGCGCATCCATGCTTTGGGCGCGCGTGGTACGAGGCATGAGCTCGACGGAGAAGGAGGTCACGCCGGTTGCAGCGATGGCCTCTACCGTCTCCTTCGATCCCATCGGGCGCAGAAAGCCCATGAGGAGCTGGCCTTTGCGCAGCAATGGCAGGTCAGCGGCTCCGGTGCGATCGTTCGAGCCATAGCAGAGCACCTGGGTGATGATGTCCGACTGCGCGAACACCTGTTCGCGGCTCGCCGCAATCTTCGCGCCCTTGCTCTCGTATTCGGCATTGGTATAGCCGGCTTCGAATCCAGCGTCGGATTCGACCAGGACCTCCAAGCCGGCCTTGGAAAGATTAGGTATAACAGCGGGTACCAGTGCGACGCGTCTCTCCCCGGGAAAGCTCTCACGGGGAACCCCTACCATCATGGAGCTTCCTCCCGAACGCCTCTTCTAGGTGAAAATGCCAAACGGAAGCATTGTATTCGGCGGGAAAGAAAAGTCCATCACAAGTGCGCGGCGGGAGCCAAAAGTGCATACAAACGGCAAAACCCGAAGCCAATTTGGCTTCGGGCCTCACCACGACTGTCGCAACCGAGTTCGCGTCACCGCAACGCAATCACCACAGTCACTGCCCCCGCAGGCACTCGCTCTTCCCGGGTCGCGTCTTAGAGCTGGGGGAGGACTTTCAGCTCACGCGTTATGCTGCACACTTCGAGCCCGGGAGCGGCCATTCGCTCTCGCGAAGGGGCCGGTAGATCTCATATCCCCGGATAATCTGAGGGGACAGCAGGGCCCGCTAAGTAGCGCTGCTAGATGCTCTGCGAAACCCTGCTGTTTGTGCCCGGGAGCGTGCTTTCTGCCGGGCTGGAGTGCGTCCCTGTAAACACCGAGGAAGTGCTATTACCTTCAGCACTTGGCGTGCCATGCCAGCCGAAAGGCCCCGTAAAGGAGAAGTGCCTTAATATTCAGTGGCTTTAGCTGGATGGAAGAATGACTCACTGTTCGTCCACTATCCAATCGGATAGCTAGGAGCAATCTTACTGGTTAGCTGGTTGCGCGGCGGACGGGGTCTTCTTACCGGCCGCGCTTTCTGATGTCCCTTCCGCGGGCGCGTCGGCCACCCCGGCCTGCTTCTCTATGTATTTCACCAGCAAGGTGATGCGCCGGTTTGAAGCGTCGGTTGGGTCGGCTTTATTGCGCAGGCTCTGATCCGCGAACCCTCGCACCTCAGCCACCTGGTCGTCGCGCAGCCCACTCTGCTGCATTAGCCGCCGACACGCGTTAGCGCGATCGGCCGAAAGCTCCCAGTTGGTGTAGTTGGTTCCAGTGCTGAAAGGCCGCGAGTCCGTATGCCCCTCAATCGACACCCGGTTGGGCAGCTTGCCCAGCTCCGCCGCAAGCGCTGTGAGAATTTCGCGCGCTGAATCAGTGGGCTTCGGGCTGGCGCTTTCGAAGAAGGTTCCGGTTTCCGATTCCAGCAGCTCAATCCGAAGACCCTCGGGGGTGACGCTGATCTCAATATGGCTTCTCAGTTTTTCGAAATCGCTGACCTGGCGAATCCTGGTCTCCAGTTGCTCCTTCAGCTTTGCCATGTCCTGCTTGCGCAAAGGCAGGTTCTCGCCCGCTACCAGTCTGGTCGGTTCCCACCATCTTCGAGGTGCCGGTCGGGTCCTTGAAGTACCCGCCGACAGCTTCCTGGATCTGCTTGCGAGCTGTTCATCAGCCACAGCACGATGAACAACGCCATCATGGCGGTGACGAAATCGGCGTAGGCGACTTTCCACGCGCCGCCATGATGACCGCCATGGCCCGATTTGCGCTTGATAAGGACGATTTGCGGCTTTGCGCTCACGGCGTGTCCGTCCTATGAGGCGGGAACGGGTTCTGGGGCCGGCGCTCCTGTGCCGGCCACTTGCGCCGCGCCTTCCGCCGCCTGACGGTTCTTGCAGGCGTTTTCGAACTCCTGGAAGCCGGGCCGAACATGAGTCGGAATGGCGCGCCGCCCCATCTCGGCCGCCAGCAGCGGGGCCACTCCCTTCATGAAGGCGATCATGGCGACCCGTAGCACATGCCAGTACTCGCGCTCTTCCTCCGCCAGCTTCGCCATATTTGCTGCCAGCGGGCCCACAAAGCCGTAACACAGCAGGACGCCCAGAAAGGTCCCAACCAACGCCGCCGCGACTTTCTTGCCAATCTCTTCCGGCGGGCCACCCAGCGCCGTCATGGTCAAAACAACGCCCAGCACCGCCGCCACAATACCCAGGCCGGGCAGCGCGTCGGCCACGGTGCTCAAGGCTGCAATCGGCATCTGCCGTTCGTGATGGTGGACGTCCATGTCGGCTTCGATCATCTGATCCACGTCGAACGGTTCAACCCCGCCCATGATCACCATGCGCATGGTGTCGCAGACGAAGTCGACCGTCGCGTGGTCTTTCTGGAAGGCGGGAAACTGCGCGAAAAACTGGCTCTCCTTCGGAGCTTCGATGTCTTTTTCCACCGCGACCATGCCTTCCTTGCGCGCCTTGGTGAACAGATCGAACAACATCTTGAGTGATTCCAGATAGCGCTGTTTGGTGAACTTCGAGCCCCGCACCACGCCGGTGATGCCGCCCAGAATCTGTTTGAGCGTGTGCAGCGGATTGGCCACCAGCAGCGTCCCGATGGCTGCGCCGCCGATAATGAGCAGCTCGGCCGGCTGAATCAGCACACGGATGGGGCCACGCTCCATCAGGAAGCCGCCAATCACCGCGGCCAGCACGACCAGCATGCCGAGAATGGCAAACATATCCAGAAGTTCTATCGGCTGGCCGGGCAAAAAACTTGGATTCGATCGCAAAAGACGTCCGCCCGCGAATCAAAGCCGAGGGTTCGGCATCAAGTGAGACATGACGGAACGCAAACTGAACGAATACATAACTTTGGGACGTAGCGGCCTCATCGTAAGTCCCTTTACGCTGGGCACCATGACCTTCGGCAACGACCGCTGGGGATCGCCGGACGACGAGTCGCGCCGCATTTTTGATCGTTTTGTCGAAAGTGGCGGCAACGCCGTCGACGTGGCAGACGTATACGCAGACGGCAAGAGCGAAGAGGTCCTGGGACGCTTTATCGCCGAATCCAAGCTGCGCGACAAGGTGGTAGTGGCCACCAAATTCACTTTCTGTGCGCAGGAGGGTAATCCCAACGCCGGCGGCAACGGCCGCAAGAACATCTACCGCGCGCTGGAGGGCTCGCTCCGGCGGTTGAAGATGGATTATGTCGACCTCTACTGGATGCACGTCTGGGACATGATCACGCCGGTGGAAGAGGTGGTCGATACGCTGACCACCCTGGTGCGAAGTGGGAAGATTCGTTATTACGGCTTCTCCGATGTGCCCGCCTGGTATGTGGCGCGGGCCGCCACTCTCGCCCGGGAGCGCGGTCTGGAGCCGCCCATCGCATTGCAGTTGGAATACTCGCTTGTGGAGCGCAGCATTGAGCGCGAACATGTTCCCGCGGCGCAGGAGTTGGGGCTGGGAATCTATCCCTGGAGTCCACTGGCCAGCGGATTTCTCACCGGTAAGTACACCCGCGAAGGCGCCACCAGCAGCAAAGGCAGCCGGCTGGAGGTGCTGAAGGATTCGGACAATCCCGTCTTCAACAAATTCACAGAAGGTAACTGGAAGGTGCTCGACACCTTGCAGGAGGTGGCCAAGCAGCTCGGCCGCTCGCTAGCCCAAGTCGCGCTGAACTGGGTGACAACCCAGCCGGGCGTGACCTCAACCATCATCGGAGCGACCAAGCTTAAACAGCTCGAAGACAATCTCGCGGCGCAAAGCTTTGCAATCCCGGCGGAGCTTCGCCAGAAGCTCGACGACGCCAGCGTCCTGGAGGCCATTCATCCCTACATGTTCTTCGGAGACGTGCTGCAGTCGCGCGTGCGCGGTGGAGTGACCGTGCGGCGCTGGAGTTAGAGGGATCGAAATGTGAGCGAGTACCCAAAGAAGCGAGCAACAATCATGCTCGAAGATCAACGAACGTTGTTGCGCGCCGAAGAGTAGTATTCGTGGTACTTTTCCCAATTCAGAAAGGACTTCGCTCATGGAACCATTTCTCGGCTCACTGTTGCTCGTGCCGTACAACTTCGCGCCCCAAGGATGGGCGCTGTGCAATGGACAACTGCTGCCCATCTCGCAGAACCAGGCGTTGTTTTCGCTGCTCGGCACCACCTACGGCGGCGATGGCCAAACCACATTTGCCCTTCCGGACTTGCGCGGACGGGTCCCGATCAGCTCCGGGCAGGGCCCCGGATTGCAGAATTATGTTCTCGGCGAGGCCGGCGGCGCTGAAGCCACTACGCTGACGACCAATCAGTTACCGGCGCACAACCACAATGTGAATGCGGTCTCGACTCTGGGCACCAGCAGCAGTCCGACGAACCACTACCTCGCCGAAGGCCCGGGTCCAACCCCTAACAGCGGCATCTACGCTTCCTCTCAGCCGAATACGACGCTCAATCATGGTGCGATAAGTCAGACAGGTGGTAGCCAGCCGGTTGACGTTCGTTCGCCTTTCCTCACCCTCAACTGGATCATTGCACTCCAAGGCATCTACCCGTCGCGCAGTTAAGAGCAAAGCTGTGGCTCACATCGATGGGCTGCAGGCACTAAAAAAAAGCCCGGGCCGTTGGCCCGGGCTTTGCTCTGCGCGCGCGTATTGACGTCCAGGTTCTGGCGTTACGCGCGTCCTGTTCACTTCGATCAGCGAATCCTTGTCACCGCATTCGCCGCCCACGGCGTTACATCACGCGAGCGATGTTCTCCAGTTCACGCTGGAACGCCTCCAGGGTGCTGCCGAGCATCCCCACCTTGCTCACCGCATTGCGGGCATCCTCAGCGGAAACACCGTAACCGCGTCCCATCAGA
Organism: uncultured Acidobacteriaceae bacterium; assembly: GCA_963782505.1. Taxonomy (GTDB): domain Bacteria; phylum Acidobacteriota; class Terriglobia; order Terriglobales; family Acidobacteriaceae; genus CAVVDY01. The sequence goes on from CAWAKG010000040.1 coordinate 192,979, forward strand.
AACATCTGAACCAGCTCGGCGCAGTCCTTAGAGTCGAACCCTTGAAGCAGTTCGCTCCGTAGCGCCGTTATTTCGGGTACGGAAAACTTTTCTGCCATCATCGATTCACCTCCGACCCTAACGGTATTTGTTTCCTGTTAGACGGATGACCTGACAATAAAGTTGCAGCAATCATATTGCCGAACTTTGTTGCCCCGCCATCCCGTCCGTTCCAATTTCTTTGCGCGGTTATAACCCGCCTGTCTGCCGCTAAGTTGTAAGCCGGGGGCACAGACCAGTTCGCTTTCTTGTCGTCGGTGAGCCGGCTGATGCTTCATGAATGCCGGTGGCCCCGGCCAGGTTGTTGCAGCAAATGGGAAATTGCCCGCAGCGCGGCGGGAAAAAGGGCGCAGGACCATGCATTGCTGCGGGCCCTCCCACAGCACATCCGCCGTCACGCTGGATCCGAACCTGGCGCTGGAGTGGGATCATCTTTGAATCTGGTCGACCGTTGCTGTAAAAAAGCAGTCCGGACGAAGGCCTGATGCCATCGCTGATTTCTCCACAACAGCGCAGTGATCGGCCCGCCGGCATACGGGCAGTCGCTGCCCTGTGCGCTGCGACGGGCATAGCCTCTCTCCTGCTTGCGGCGCTGCTCTTTGTCGAGGCTGTTCCGCTGTCCTACGGGGCGGTATTGCTGCAAGGAGGGCTGGAGCAGCGCGGGCCCATTTCATTTCTCATCTACGGAGCAGCGACTATAAGCCTGGCCTGGGGCTTGTGGACGCGAAGGCGCTGGGCGCGGCGGCTGACCGTGCTGCTGGCCGGCGTCGGCCTTGCGCTGGCGCTGCCTGCCGTCTCCAGCGCGGTGGTGGACGGCCGTGTCTCCTCCATCGTTCGCGAAGGCCTGCAAATCATGGTGCGCGTCGTCGTGATCTATTACCTTACACAGGAGCCGGTGCGCGATTGGTTTGCTGCCCTCTAGCGGGCATTTCCCGTCTGCCTGCTGCCCTCCGGCGGGCTTCAGCCTGTCTACTTGCTCAAGGCAAAGGCCAGGGCGTAAATTTCGTGAGCAGTCTCGCTCGTTCCCCAAAGCGCTCATCTGACGCGAAAGGCAGGAGAAAAGCATGTTCAAAGGATTTCGTGACTTCGTATTGCGCGGTAACGTCGTGGATCTGGCTGTGGGCGTGGTGATCGGTGTAGCTTTTGGCGCGGTGGTGAGTTCATTTGTGAAGGACCTGCTCACTCCCTTAATTGCGGCATTGGCGGGCAAGCCGGACTTCTCGGCCTTCTCCTTCGAGCTCCACGGAGCCAAGTTCCTGTACGGCGACTTCTTCAACGCGCTGATCTCGTTTCTGCTGGTCGCCGCCGCGGTTTATTACTTTGTTGTGCTTCCCGTGAACGCCCTTATGGCGCGCTACCAGAAGCAGGCGATTCCGGACAAGATGAAATGCCCGCAGTGCCTGAGCGACATTCCTATCGGCGCCCATAAGTGCGCGTTCTGCGCCTCCGCCGTTTAGACAGCGCTGTGGGACTCTGATATACCAAGGCCTTGCCTAGCGGGGGTGTCGTGCGTGCTGGTTAGGGCTTGTTGGAGACTCAGCACGATTTCTTTGCATTTCGCACCGCACGTTACTCGAAACTGCGTCAAGAAAGCCCACAACTTGCTAAACTCGGTCGTGGGTTCCTCCCGGCCGTTGCTATGAACATATCCGAAGCCATCCGGATTGCCCTGCACTCGCTGTGGGCAAACAAGCTGCGCTCGTTCCTCACCCTGCTGGGGATTGTTATCGGCGTGTCGGCGGTGATCGCCGTAGTGACCTTTGAAAGTGGCATCAACGGCTATGTGGCGCAGAAGATCTTCAATCTCGGCGCGGATGTGTTCATCATCAGCAAGATGGGAAACGTGGTCACCGACCCGGACCAGTTCATCGAGGGCAATCGGCGTAAAGACATCACCCTGGAGCAGTTCGAGGCGGTCGCTCAAGGATGCAGCGCGTGCAAGATCGTGGGAGCCTCGGCTTTTAACTTTACCGGCAAGGTCGTCTACGGTACCCAGAGCAGCACCGACACCCTGGTTCGCGGCTGGACGCCCGGCATGACCCGCATTTACGACCTCGACCTGGACATGGGCCGCATCGTCAACCAGGCGGATATGGACAACACGGCTCCCGTGGCCGTGATCGGTTCCGACATCCGGGAGAATCTGCTGGGCGGAACCGACCCCATCGGCAAGGAGATTCGTGTCGACGGGCACCTGTATCGCGTGATCGGGGTGGGGACCAAGCGCGGCAAAACATTGGGCCAGAGCGCCGACAACTGGGTCATGATGCCGATCACGACCTGGTTCAAGGCTTATGGCACGCACAACACCATTAACATCTGGGCCAAAACCGATGAGCGTGGGCGCGCCGATGGAACAGGCCATCGATCAGGCCCGAGTGATCATGCGCGCACGGCGTCACGACCCGGTCGGCGGTAAAGACAGCTTCACCATCGAGACCAACGACAGCTTCATGTCGTTGTGGGCCAATATAAGCGGCACGTTCTTCATCGTGATGATCGTGATCGCGTCCATTTCGCTGATTGTCGGCGGGATTGTGATCATGAATATCATGCTGGTCTCGGTGACCGAGCGCACGCGCGAGATTGGAATTCGCAAGGCCATGGGCGCACGCCGCCGCGACGTCATGCTGCAGTTCCTGATCGAGTCGGCCACCATGGCATTGATTGGAGGAATGATCGGCGTGGCGGGCGGCATCACCATCGCCAAGACTGTGACGCTGGCGATTGGAATGCCTTCGGCAATCAAGATCTGGGCTGTCGCTGCCGGGCTGATCGTCGCGGCCAGCGTGGGAATCTTTTTCGGCGTTTATCCGGCCCGGAAGGCCGCAAAGCTGGACCCGATCGTGGCGTTAAGGTTTGAATTGTAGCAACTAGCAATTAGCAACTAGCATTGGGCGACTCATCGGAGAAGAGGGTATATGAGTGCAAATAGCTGAAAAGGCCTTTTCTTTTGGAGGTTGCGATTTCGCGCAAACAAGTCCGAGCCTCCAAAATCTCTCGGGCGATACCCATGTGTTGAATGTTGTAGTCCCTTTTGAAGACGCATTGAAACTCAATCTCGCTATTCAAGAGTGTCTCCGAAAACTCAATTCATACAAGCGGAGCACAGCCGATGGCAAACGTAGTGCACTAAACCTCGCAATTCATTTGTCGAAGGTACGCTTAACTATCAATGAAGGGAAGCTGCCACGAAAGAGCTCCTAAGGCGACTAGTTGCTAGTTGCTACCTGCTGTTTTTATGAGAAGCAAAGACTACAGCCAGATCCTGCGCATGGCGTGGGACACCTTGCGAGCGAACAAACTGCGCTCCGGGCTGACCATTCTTGGTGTCGTCATCGGCATCACCATGGTCATCCTCATCTCGTCGGTGGTGCGCGGCCTGAACTCCAACGTGCAGGGAATGGTGGAGGACCTGGGCTCCAACATCATCTTTTCCTATCATCTTGAGCCGTTCACCTTTGGGCGGCCCACAACCGAAATGCTCACCCGCAAGGAACTGACGCTCGACGATGCCATGGCGATGAAGGAGCTGCCGCATGTCCTGGCGGTCACCGCCGCCCAGCGGCTGCAAATGCCCCAGTTCGGTACCGGCACGTACGCCGTGAAGTACGAAGGCCGCAAGACCAAGAACACCATGCTCGAAGGTGACACGTTCGACGCCGCCAAGGTCTACGACATCAAGCTGGAGAGCGGGCGGTGGTTCGCCGAGGTCGAGGACGAGCACCGCAGTCCGGTCATCATCCTGGGACACGACACGGCGGAGCAGCTCTTCGGGAACGATGAGCCGGTGGGGAAAGAGATCAACATCGAAGGCGAGCTGTTCACCGTGATCGGGGTCGCTGCCAAGAAGAAGGCGGCCTTCGGCAGCGGATCGAATCCGGAAGACAATATCGTCTACTTTCCGCTCGCAACCTTTCGCAAGCTCCATCCCGAGCTCAAGGACTACTGGATCGGAGTGAAGGCCACCTCCCACGACGATATGCAAACTGCGATGGATGAAATGCGCGGGCTGCTGCGCCGCCGCCGGCATGTGGCTCCGAGCAAGCCCGACAACTTCGCCGTCTTCAGCCAGGACTCGCTCAGCGATACCTGGAACCAGCTCACCGGAGGAATCTTCATCTTCATGTTCGCCGTCTCCAGCGTGGCGCTGATCGTCGGCGGCGTGGGAGTGATGAACATCATGCTGGTGTCGGTGACCGAGCGCACGCGCGAGATTGGCGTGCGCAAGGCGGTCGGAGCCCGCAAGCGCGACATCCTGCTGCAATTCACCCTGGAAGCGATCACCCTGACCGGCGCCGGCGGTATTCTCGGTATCCTGATCGGCGGACTGCTTACTGCCCTCGTGCCCGTGGTCTTTCCTTCGCTGCCGGCCACAATGTCGGTGCAATGGGTGGCAACCGCGACCATCGTGTCGGCCATGATCGGGCTGGTGTTTGGAATTTATCCGGCGTGGAAGGCGGCCAACCTCGACCCCATCGAGGCGTTGCGCTACGAATGATCCGACACCCGCAGAAGCGGCGCGACTAAACGGGCCGCCGAATCTCGGGCTACTTCTTCTGTATCGCCGCCAGGCACTGGCCGTAGAGGTCGATCAGGTGTCGGGCATAGTCTTCCGCTTTCGAACCGATTTCGACCTGGAAGCCGGCACCCGCCGAGCCAGCCTTGCCGTATCCGGTAGTGACGGCAATGAATTTCATCATGTCGAGGGCAATATCTTCGTCGCGCCGGCTGCCGGCGCTGCCGGCCACCTTCAGTTCATCCATGATTGCTGTTCTCCGCGTCGGGCCTGGATCCCGAAAAACTCATGATAAACCGTCGGACGCCAGGCAGGCCGGAAAGCCCCGGCCCCTCACAACTCCATGGCAAGATGCCGGACACGCCCGATGATGAAGTCTCCCGGCCTGCGTCCTGAAGGTATGGCGATCAGCTCTACCTGCGAGCTTTCATGCAGGGGCCGCAGGATCAGGTGGCCGGGAGCGACCGTGAGGCGGCTGATGAGGTGACGCGGGCTATGCATCACCGCATAAAGCTCGCCCGACGACGGACCGCTGCGCGTCGGCGCATTGTAGTGACGGTCGATCAGTGCCAGGGCGCCGAGCTTCAGCAGCGGAGCCATGCGGGCGGCATTTTCTTCGTCCACCTTCACCACCACGAAGCGCGTCCAGTCGCGGCGGTTGCCAAGGGTGCGGGGTTTCAGGCGCCGCAGAAAACTTCGCCGGAAGTCGACCGTGTCCTGAATGTGGTCGGCGGTGAAGCGCCCCATGCGGGCGGCGTCGGCAAGCGTCACGACCGCGACGGCTTCGATGTCGCCGGCGGGGTTATCGGTTCGGGAGACATGCCTCATCGCCTGGTCGACGCCGGCGAGTTGCAGCACATCAAGGTGCAGCACGTCGAGCAGCCGGTCCATGGCTTGCAGGCTGAGTCCGCGCTTGCCATTGAGGAAGTTGGAGAGGTGCGCCTGCTGGAAGCCTGCCCGGCGCGCCAGCGCCTTTCCCGTCAGCTCCCCCCGCTCCAGCCGCGCCCATATGGCGGAGCGCAGGCTGTCCTGCAGCGACTGAAACCTGGTTTTCATAGTTTGCTAAAAGCTATACCTGTACTTTCGTAATATTCCTAGAGCTAATAATGATTGACCCTGTCTTTTTCGCAGTGCGATATTCAGGATGCCCGAGGTGTCAGGGTAAGGATGAACGAACTCATGTCGAACGATCAGCCGGAAGGAGCAGATGGCCTCTTCGTCGAACTGCGCCGCAAAGTGCGGACCGCCGAGGTGCTGTCGTCGGCCTTCATTAAACTCCTGGGAGCAACGCGCTTCACCGGGAGAATCTGCGTAGTTGTGCAAAATGGGCGCATTCTAAAATCCGGCTACGAAGAGGGATATTTCACCCGCCGACAGGAAGAGCGGATGATACCCTAGGACGCCGGATACGGCCATGCGGAGACCATCAATTTCTGCAGGCTGCATGACGGCGAAAACGCCCCTTAGGCGCGTAACCAAATAGGCAAAGCAGGTCATCGTAACTGAAACGGGCCCTGTGCTCCTGATCCCTGACAGTCAAGGGACAGGTCGCAGGGCCCGTGCACTTTTATTGGAGAATCGCCACTTATGACATACAGCACTCTTGAGTTGAAATATTGCGAACGTTGCGGCGGCTTGGGGTTGCGCCGCGATAAATTGGGGCTGCCATATTGCGCCGATTGCGAGCAGATGCTGGCGCGCCTCTTGCTCCAGCCTCCTTCGTCGCTGCCCAACGCGGGCCACCGGCGGCGCGCGGTTGTTCACCTGGGCGAGCGGTTGTTGGCCAAGCCTGCTACCGGCATTCGCAAGCAGGAGGCCGTCTATGCCTGCTAAGCCCGCGGCGGTGCTCCCGCGCCGCAAGGCAAAGGACAAGCGCCCTCCGGCGCACGCGGTCGCCTTCGATCCGGAACCGGAGACCATCTGTTATCGCGGACAGACGCTGGCCATTGTCCGTCACTTCTTCGAAATGTCCTGCCAATTGGGACGGCTGCCCTCGATCCTGGGGCGTGAATTCTTTCGCGCCAAGGTATCGCATCACGCCGTCCCCAGCTTTGAAGACCAGGCGCTGTTTGCGCATGACGTCCAGCAATCGCTGTTGAAGCTGGACGAAGACGACCTGGAGGTGATCACGCTCATTGGGCTCTACGGTCTGACGTACGACGCGGCCGGCGAGATGCTTCATCGCAGCGCGGGCTGCGTTGGCCAGCGGTACATGGAAGCCCTCACTCGACTGACGCAGATCTTCCTTGACGCCGGCATAGTGCGTCGCGAACGCCCGGACCGCCGTCAAGCCCAGATGAAGGGGCGCAAGCGGCCAAGGGCCTTCTTTTCTGCACGAAAACCTTCCGGGTCGGTACATCCCTCAGCCATGCAGGAGAGCTGGGAAGCAGCGTGCAATGCCTAGGACAGGAGCACGAGCCGTGGGACGCAGTCTGCGTCCCGCGGCGGATGTTGCGTGGGTGGCAGTCTGCTAATCTGCAGCTTCGTATGCAGTCAACGGTGCTTTCTCCCTGCGCACAACCACTTGCTCCCTACTCCGGTTCGCCCATCTTGACCTGTCCAAAGTTCAACAGGGTCACGATCATTACTCCGCCGAAGATGTTGCCCGCGGTAGCAATTCCCAACCATTGCAAGTACCGGACGAAAACAACCTGGCCGTCGAAGACAGCCGACATGATTTCGCTGCTGCTGGCGATGCAATGGGAGAAGTGCCCGACCCCGACGAGAAAGGTCAGCGACCATATGACCGCGATCTGGCCGATAGTCCAGTGGCTGGCAGTGACCAGCCACGCAACCAGGGCGATGATCCAGCCGCCAATAACGCCACTCCAGAAGATGTGACCGAGGCTGCCTTGCGATGCCAGTATGCCAAGGCCCACGAGTTCGTGACGCGCCGCTGGTTGCAGGGCATCGGTGAGCGTTGCCAGGGCGGCGAACGAAATTGCGCCTAAGATGTTGAAGCAGAACACTACGCCCCAAAGGCGCAGCGTATCGTTGACATGCCGATGCTCGCTCAGGATGAGAGCAATCGGGTAAAGTGTGTTCTCGGTAAACAATTGGGCCCGTCCTATGATGACGGCCGTGAAGCCAATGGGGTACACCAGGTAGGCGAGAAACTGCCGCAGGGGGGTGTCGGGTAGCGCCGCCAGCGCGGAAGCCACCGCAAGTCCGGTAAGTCCCATGGAGAGACCGCCCGCAAACCCCGAGAAGGCCAGCGCCTGCGGTGAGCGCCGCAGTTCTTCATGTGCGTTGTCTTCCACATAATGAAAGATCTCGCGGGCGGTACGCCGCAGGGACTGCTTAGTCGCCGGTTTTTCAATGCTTGTGGCCATTGGTGCTCCGTGCTGCGGGTTAGATGCACCTTGAAAATGGGAAGACGTAGCTTTCGTCTGCTAATCTGCGTCTCTGGTGGACTACGGATTGCAAGGCATTGCCCTGACATGCACGCTGCTGGCGCTGGCCGGCGCGGCTTACTATGCGCTTTGCGTCTGGGCAGGCCTGCGCTTCCTCTCGCAACGGCAAAAGACCGAGAAACCATGGTTCACGCCGCCGGTCAGTATCCTCAAGTCGCTGAAGGGTGTCGACCCGCACATGCGCGCGGCTTTTCGCTCGCATTGCCTGCTCGATTATCCAGAATACGAAGTGTTGTTTGGAGTGAACGATCTCAGCGATCCCGCAGTGGCGCTGGTCGACGAAGTCCAGCAGGAGTTCCCGCAGGCCAGGCTGCGCGTGATTCATTGCCCGCAGGTGCTGGGCGCAAACGGCAAGGTCAGCAACCTGGCGCAGGCCCTGCCGCAGGCGATGTACGAGCACGTGCTGATCAACGACAGCGACATCCTGGTCGGGCCGGATTTTCTCGGACGCGTGATGCAGAACTTTGCCAAGACGAATGCGGGCATGGTCACAACGCTGTATCGCGCCCTCCCCGGCCGCGGACTCTGGTCGAAGTTGGAGGCGCTCGGTGTCAGCACGGACTTCATGGGCGGGGTGCTGGTCGCGCGCGAGATCGAAGGCGGAATGCGTTTCGCGCTGGGCGCGACCATGGCGACGACGAAGTCTGTCATCGCCAAGATTGGCGGGCTCGAGTCGTTGGCCGATGTGCTCGGCGACGACTACGAGCTTGGCGCCCGCACCGCTGCCGCGGGGTATCGCGTCGAACTTGGAGACGCGGTGGTCGAGACGGCGGTCGCTGACTACACCTGGCGCGACTTCTGGCAGCACCAGCTCCGCTGGGCGCGCAACGTGAAAGACCGGCGTCCATCGCAGTATTTCGGCTTGATCGTGACATTCGGCTTGGCGTGGGGAATACTCGCCGTGCTCGCCGCTCCGCGAGCGTGGTGGACGTGGGCGGCGCTGGTTGTTGTGCTGATTGCGCGGGCTGCGGCTGCGGGTACGATCGGAATGAGTGTCCTGCGGGACCCGCGGGTAGGACGTGATTCCTGGCTGATTCCGCTGCGCGACTTCATCGCGCTCGCCGTGTGGATCGCCAGCTTCTTTGGCAGCACGGTGCTATGGCGAGGCAAGCGGTTTCGATTGCATGACGGGAAACTGGAGAAGCAGGGTTGACGAGTCGTAATTTTCAGCGGCCGGCAGAGTGAGACAATTCCAGCCCAGCGCAGAAGCGCTGGGAAAAGGATGGACATGAGAAAGGGTTAAGCCGGTTCAACCGGCGACACTCATCTGCAAGCACATCTCGTGCCGCCCCTGAAGGGGCTCGGATCTCACAAAAAAATGGTGCGTACCCAGCGCTTCCGCACTGGTACTGGAATTGTGATCTGGTCCGCTGTGTTGTAATGGCTCTGTCCTTCAACCCACATTTTTCCCGAGAGCCTACATGAGACTTGTCTCGCTACGAATTGTCGCCGCCTTACTAACTCTCATCGTCAGCGTGAATGCCCACGCTCAAAAGATCAAGGTCGAGTTCGACAAGAGCGTCGACTTCGCGGCCTTCAAGACCTACGCCTGGGACCCGACTCCGCAGGCGACGGGCAAGCCGGTGCTGGTTGAGGCCATCAAAGCGGCGATCAATGATGAGCTGGCGAAGCGCGGATTGAAGCAGGTCGCTGAAAATCCCGACCTGTACATTGCGATGTATGGAGCGGTCGATTCCGACTTCGCCGTCACCTACTCCGATTTTTATTACGGGCCATATGGGATTCCGGCTTTCGATCAAAGCTTCCTGATGTGGGGCGCGGTACCGGGAACGACGAACACGGCAGTCGTTCACAAAGGCCAACTCGTGGTTGACCTGATCGATGCGGGGCGAAAAAAGCTGGCGTGGCGCGGTATCGCAACCCAGAAACTGAGCGACCAGCAGATGGAGCTGGTGGAACAGGTCAACACCGCGGTGGAGAAGCTGTTCGCGAAGTATCCGCCGAAGAAGTAGACCCTTCTACGCTTCCACCGTCGCCGGCTGGGCGTTGCGGCGCGGGCGGCGGTTGGCCTGCAAGATCTTCTTGCGCAGGCGCAGGCTCTTGGGCGTAACCTCGCATAGTTCGTCTTCCGCAATGAACTCAATCGCCTGCTCCAGATTCAGGTTCTTGAAAGGCACCAGCCGGATGGCTTCGTCGGCGGTCGAGGCGCGCATGTTGGTCAGCTTCTTCTCGCGCACGACGTTGACGTCGAGGTCGTTGTCGCGCGAGTTCTCCCCGATGACCATGCCTTCGTAGACATCGACGCCCGGGCCGGCGAACAGCTCGCCGCGCTCCTGCAAGCCCCAAAGCGCATAGGCCGTGGTTAAACCGGGCCGGTCCGCCACCAGCGCGCCTGTCGGACGATGTGGGATATCGCCCTGCCACTCGGTATAGCCGGCAAAGAGCGAGTTCATGACGATGGTGCCGCGCGTATCGGTGAGCAGCTCGCTGCGCAGGCCGATGAGACCGCGGCTGGGGACCTTGAACTCCATGCGCACGCGGCCGTAGCCGTGGTTGTGCATCTTCTCCATCTGTGCCTTGCGCGCGCCCAGTTTCTCGATCACGACGCCGACAAACGACTCGGGCACGTCGATGGTCAGCAGCTCGATCGGCTCCATCAACTTGCCATCGATGCGCTTGGTAACGATCTCGGGCTTGCCGACGGCGAGCTCGTAGCCTTCGCGGCGCATCATCTCGATGAGGATGGCCAGTTGCAGCTCACCGCGTCCCATAACGCGAAACGAGTCAGTGCTGTCGGTGTCTTCCACGCGCAGCGAGACGTTGGTGAGCAGCTCTTTTTGCAGCCGGTCGCGCAGATTGCGCGAGGTGACGTACTGGCCTTCCTTGCCGGCGAAGGGCGAGGTGTTCACCATGAACTGCATGGCAATGGTCGGCTCGTCGATGGTGATGACCGGCAGCGGCGCCGGGTTCTCGACGTTGGTGATGGTCTCGCCGATGTTGATGCCTTCCACGCCCGCGATCGCGACGATATCGCCAAGTTCAGTCGCGTCGATGTCAGTGCGCTTCAGCCCGGCGAAGGAGAACAGTTTGGTGATCTTGGTCTTCTGGAGCGAGCCGTCGCGTTTGGCGATGGCGACTTCTTCGCCTGTCTTCAGCGTGCCGTTAAAGACGCGCGCGATGGCGATGCGTCCGAGGTAGTCGCTGTAATCGAGGTTGGCGACGAGTATCTGCAGCGCGCCCTCAGCATCGCCGTCAGGCTCAGGAATGGTCGAAACGATCGCTTCGAAGAGCGGCCGCAAATCCTCTCCCGGCTTTTCCAGGGCCGTCGTGGCCGTGCCGACCCTGGCGTTTGTGTACAGCACGGGAAAATCGAGCTGGTCTTCGGCGGCGTCGAGATCGATGAACAGGTCGTAGACTTCGTTGAGCACTTCCTGCGCGCGTGCATCGGGACGGTCGATCTTGTTGATGACGAGGATCGGGGGCAGCTTGGCTTCGAGCGCCTTGCTGAGCACGTAGCGCGTCTGCGGCAGCGGGCCTTCGCTGGCATCGACCAGCAGCATCACGCCGTCCACCATCTTCAGCGCGCGCTCGACTTCGCCGCCAAAGTCGCTGTGGCCGGGGGTGTCAACGATATTGATCTTGACGACGGCGTTCGGATCAGCCGCGGTGTGATAAACGATGGCGGTGTTCTTGGCCAGGATGGTGATGCCACGCTCGCGCTCTAGTTCGTTGGAATCCATCACCCGCTCGGCATGGGCCTCGTTGGCGCGCCAGGTGCCGCTCTGGCTGAGCATGGCATCGACCAGCGTGGTCTTGCCGTGATCGACGTGCGCGATGATGGCGATATTGCGGATACGGGTGCTCAAAACTACAGTCCTTTCAGCTTGAAACCGCGTGCGACGGGGCAGACGGAGAGAGGCTTTGCAGTGCCTCCAGTTTACAATACCGCCGGAACGACAAAGAGCCGGACGGAAGCTGTATTCACGAATTGCTGGAGCGGTTCTGATGGTGTTCGCGTTCCTTGGGGCCGCCCACTACCGCTTCGTCTTTTGCGCCCATCCACGTGTTATCCTTACCTCTTACGCCACGATGCTCTTCTCCAGAGAATATGTGGGCTACCTCGCCCGCGAAGTCACTAAAAAACTAATTGATGGCGAGTTCATCGAGACCTCCGCGCCCGCCGCGGTGACCGAGCGCGTCAACGCCGCTATGCTCGAAGAACTCAGCCTGGAAGACCGCATTAACGACGAAGTGCGCATCATTCTTGAGACCTACTCCGACGAAATGCGCCGTAGCGGGGCCAACTACCAGGAGATGTTCAAAAAGGTCAAGAACGAGCTGGTGCGCAAGTACAAGGCGGTGCTATGAGTCCGTCTCCTGCCACGACATTTGGCATCTTGAACCGGGGTCCCCGGCGAACGCCGTGTTTGCGCTCGATGGGGTCGAAGGCGGTGCTGTGAGAATCAGCCGCGAAAAGATGAACAAGCTGGCACACGCCGTTGCCGACACGCTGGCCACGATCGACAGCGTCGAATTCCTGGAGGACCGCAATACCATCCGCGTCGAGACCCGCACCATACTGGAGAAGCTGCTGACCGAAGAGGCCAGGATCGATGCTGCCGCCCGGCACAAAATCGAAAGCCAGCGCCGCACCATTCTCGAAGGCTCGCAGGAGTGGGACATCCTCTACCGCAAGTATTACAACGAAGAGGTCAAGAAGCTGGGGATATAGCCGCTTCGTCCGCTGCGTTTCCTCATTTCCCCTGACGCGCCGTCGCTTCTTCGCAAGATACAAGGATGACAGGCGCCAAAAGCGAAAAGCGTCCTTACTTTGCTCCCTTCTCCAACACATTTGCGGCGCGGTTGATGGCATCGGCCAACACTTGTAACTGGTGCTGCGTGGTTGCGAGGTCCTTGCGGTCGATCGATTCGTTCACTCCCGGAATCACTACGGCTGCGTATCCGGTGTACTCACCCGGAGCGTAAATCGCGTGCTTGAACCACTCCCGCCCGGGCAGGCCATTGATGACGAAGGCGCGCTCGGTATTCATCAACGCTTCGTTCATTGCTGCCGCGTTGCCGGTGGAACTGGACTGCGCCTTCAGCATCTGCGCGGCGGCCTTCTCCATGCGCTGGGCCGCCTGCTCGGCCGCGGCGAACGACGGCGACTGCGTCCCGAAGACTTCTTTCGACTTTTCCTGCGCCGTCTTCAAATACGCCGCAATCTCTTTCGCATACTCTTCGTAGTCAAAGGGCAGCACGTCGGCGGACGCCATGCGAATCGCCTGAATTCCGAAGACCTGCGCCATCTCCTTCTCATAAGCAAACGTCGGATCGCCAAACTTGGTGAACCACGCGAAGTTGTCGAAGACCGAGTGATACACGCCATAGGGGCCGTGCGAGCCGATATCGGTCGACGGCACGCCCAGGTGCTGCAGGAACGGCGTGAAGTCCGAGCCGCTGCCCAGATCGCCGACGCTTACGTCCTGCTTGACCTTGGCGTTTGGCTCGCGCGGCGAGCCTCCCAGCGCCGAATTGATGTTGCTGGCGCGCTCTTTCTCTTCCGTGCCCTGGCTGATCTTCCACTGCTCATACACGCTGCCGCCCTTGGGACTTGGCACGGCCTTCACGATGTCGCGCTCGTACTGCTTGAGACTGGGCACGGCCGACGCGCCATAGTTCGGCCCGGCCACCGCGACATCCATATTGAAGTAGGCGACGGCGTTCTTCAGTTCGTCGGCGTGCTGCTCGGCGAACTCCGTCGAGCCGATCAGCCCTTCCTCTTCGCCATCCCAACTGCAAAAGACTAGAGTCCGCTTCGGACGCCAGCCGGTCTTCAGTAACTCGCCGATGCCGTGTACCGACTCCAGCATCGCCGCCGTGCCGCTATTGGGATCGACTGCGCCATACACCCAGGCATCGCGATGATTGCCGGAGAGAACCCACTCATCGGGCGACTGCGTGCCTTTCACCATGCCGATGACGTCGTACATCGTGGCCCAGTGGTAGTCCTGCTTCAGCAACATGTGGACCTTCACCGGTCCCGGCCCAACGTGATAGGTGAAGGGCAGCGCTCCCTGCCAGTCGCGCGGCGAATCCGGCCCGCCGAGGTTGGCCATGATCGGCGTCGCATCCTGATACGACAGCGGCGTAGTCGGGACTTTCGTCAGATCGGTTGCCTTATCGGGAGGCGTACGCTTGCTGTCCGGCAGGTCGGGAAGGGAAGCGATGCCAGGCGTAGTCGGATCGCCGGGATAGCGGAACAGATACTGGATCGAGCCGCGCTGCACTCCGGTCGGCGGCCGCATCGGGCCCTTGGGATAGGGATCGCCCTTGAAATAGCCATCGTCCCACGGATCGGAATAGATGATCACGCCGGCAGCGCCGAACTGCTCGGCAACATACGGCTTCACGCCGCGAAAGTTCATGCCATAGCGAACGATCACGATCTTGCCTTTTACGTCGACGCCCATCTCCTGCAGCTTCTTGAAATCTTCCAGGCGGCCGTAGTTGGCGTAGACCACGTCGGCGGTGACATCGCCCGACGGCGAGTACTCGTTGAACGCCGTAGTCACGCGGGGGTCGTCCTGGTAGGGATCGTCGCTCACGCGCTCAGGGCTGGGTCCATGCATCACCACGCCCTGCGGCGCGACCACATCGACTTTGATCTCGCCCGGCAGGTTCATCCACACCTTGTATTCCTGGATGTAGGCATCGAGTCCCGCCTCTTTGAACTTCTGCAAGACATACTCGGCCGTCTTCTTGTCCTCGGGCGAGCCGGCAATATGCGGAGCCGAGGTCAGGATGCGCAGATGCTCCTTCGCCAGCTCTGCGCTGGGCACGGCGAGGAAGGCCTTCTCCGCCTGCAACTCGGCGCCGGCGTCGCGATAACCGGTGATAGAGGTCGGTGGAATGAACAGCGCCGGTGCGGCTTCTTTACCAGGCTGGGCATAGGTGGCGGGGATCAGGTTCAGGGCGCACAGCAGAACAACCGCAAATAGACGTCGCAAGCCGCAACTCTCCTTCGCGAACTACGAATCCATCAGATTACAACATTGCAAGAGCGGCAACGCGTGATGGCGCAACTTTAGATCGACCTGCCGAATCAAATTTCTAGGATAAAACGCGCGGCTGATTATCGATTCCCAGTCGCACTTTTTTGACAGCAAATTTGATACTTTAAATTCAAGCTCCATCGCGGAGTAATTTCAAGGAGAGTTTTAAATGAAGATCCGATCAGTAGTGCCGGTGGCTCTGGCATGCGCACTGGTGTTTGCCATTGCCGGGTTGTCGCAGGTGGCCGTGGCCCAAGACGACGTCGCCCACGCGGTTAGCGGCATCGTGAAGCACATCGATAAAGGCACGAAGACTATGGTGGTGAAAACCACTGATGGTACTGAGCAGACCATTAAGTACACCAGCAAGACCTCGTGGGAAGGCACCAAGGATGCCGGCAAGGGCATCAAAGATGGCTCGCAGGTCACCGTGAAGTACTCTGAAAAGGGCGGCGAAAAGACCGCCGACGCGGTGAAGGCGACCGGCAAGGATGTCGGCAAGGCGCTGCAGTAGACAGGCTTTCGGGCCAAGGTGACGCTATTGTCTCTGTGTGCCTTGGCCTTTCATTCCTCAGAAAATCCCGCAGCTGAACTTCGCTAATCGTCAGATTTTCATTGCTCTCCTTATCATTGGCAGCGTACCGGCGCTTCAAGCTATAAGCTCGAGGAAAGCTCGCCTTCTTCGCGGGAACTGTCATCACGAGCGAAGCGAGGGACCTGTTCTCCCTTGCTACTGAAGAAGGTTTCCCGGTGACCAGTTTGTTTGCAGCGTCAACGAGAGCAGATCCCTCGCGCCAAAAGAGGGCACTGGTGATGGAAAAGGGAATGGAGAATCATCCGCTTCAGCATTCTAATCCGCCGCTGTCTGGCCCGGCTCGAGCGTTTCCACTTTTCCTCGCAACGGCCATGCCGCGGCCACTGCTGCTCCCAAATACATCGACCCTACCAGCCAGAAGGCATAGCGCAAGCCTTCGCGGTGCGCCGCCTCGCCCACCATCAGCGAAGTAACAATCTGCAGCGCGCTGGCCAGGAAGAAGAACGTGTTCTGCACCCGGCCCATGAAGTACTTGGGCACCATCTCCATCATCTCCGAGGAAATGGCAATGCCGCCCACGCCGCGGCCCGAGCCCATGATGAAATACGTGGGCACCGCCAGCATCAGCCAGCGTGACGCGGGCAGGAAGAACAGGCAAAGCGCGATGGCCGACATAGTGACGGTCACCGAGCGATGCGCGCCCAGCTGCCGAATCATGCGCGACGCATAGATCACGCTGATCAAGGCGCCCACTGCCCAGCCGCCATTCAGCCACCCATAGCCGACGGCGCCGCCATGCAGGATGCGATCGCTCAGCGGGGCGGTGATAACCCCTGAGGTCATCATGGCAGCGATGAACAGCGCCCAGGCGATGCCCAACATCAGCGCGCGGCGGTTGGTGGCGACATATTCGAACCCCTCGCGAAGTTCATGAAAATATCGTGCGACCGCCGTTGCCGGACGCTCCGTAGCTGGTTCCTGCTCGGGACGAGCCACCGTCACTCGTCCCTTGCGCACGTGGAAGACACACGCGATGGAGACCACGTAGCTGGTGGCGTCGATCAGCAGCACGCCGCCCAGGCCGATGTGGTTGTACATGAAGCCGACCAGCGCTCCCGCCATCATCCAGCCGCCCTGCACCGCAGCCAGCATCAGCGAGTTGGAATCGATCAGCTTGTCTTCCGGCGTCAACTCCTGCACCAGCGCGTTCAAGGTCGGCCAGAACATCCAGAAACCGACGGAGACGAACATGGTCATGGCATATAACTGCCACAGATGCACCCGATGGGTAAGCGCCAGAATGGCGATGGTGAGGATGACCACGCCGCGCGCGGCGTCGAGGCCCATCATGAGATGGCGGCGATCGTTGCGATCAATGATGACGCCGGTCAGCGGCAGCAGCACCAGCGAAGGCAGCGTCATTAGCGCGATCATCAGGCCAAGCGACACCTCGGAGTGCGTGGCCTGGAGGATGTACCAGGTCACGGCGGCACTGTTCATGCCGCTTCCGATCATGGAGATGAGGTTGGCGGTGAAGATCAGCCGCATCCCGCGATGCCGCCAGATTTCGCGCATGTACAAACTCTAGCGCAGATTGCGGGTCATTATCCGCAGAGCACGGAGCCGCCGTTGATGTTCAACACCTCTCCCGTGATGTGCCGCGCCCAGTCGGAGCCGAGAAACACAATCGCGTTGGCCACGTCCTCCGCCAATGCGAGGCGCTTCAGCGGAATCGCTTCGATGGCCTTGCGCTTCTCTTCGTTCTCTTCGCCGCTGAAGACCACGTCGTTCAACTCGGTGTCGACCCAGCCCGGAGCCACCACGTTGACGCGAATCTTTGGCGCCAGTTCGGTAGAGAGGGACTTGGCGAAGCTGATCTGGCCGCCCTTCGAGGCCGCGTAGTTGGAATAGCCGGCCTCGCCACGTTGCCCCGCGGTGGAGCTGACGATGATGATTGAGCCTCCGCCGTTGCTCTTGAACGCAGGCACCGCCGCGCGACATACGGTCCACGTTCCGCGCAGGTTACAGTCCAGCACGCGGTCCCATACGTCGTCGCTCATCTCATCGACCGGAGCGCCCTCCCAGATGCCGGCGTTGGCGACCAGCAGATCGAGGCGGCCAAACTCGTCGAGCGTCTTTTCGATCAGCGCGCCGGCTTCACGGCTGTTGCTCACGTCGGCCTGGATGGCCAGCGAGCGGCCGCCGTGTTCCTTGACCTCGCGCACGGCTTCCCCGGCCTCTTTCGTGTGGCTTAGATAGTTGACGACCACGTGCGCGCCGGCTTCCGCCAGACGCTGCACCGCAGCGCGGCCAATGCCGCGCGAGCCGCCGGTGACGATGGCGACTCGGTCGCGCAGCAGATGTTTGGGGAAGGCAGTTAGGTTGGTCTCAGTTAGTACAGTCATAAGTGCTCCTTGAAATACCGCTCTTAGCTCTTGGCTCTTGGCCTTTGGCTTTTGGTTCGTTGTTCTTCACTCTTGTCCTTACGAGCGCCCTTGGCGTGATGGACCTGTTCTCCCGCACCATACGAAAACTCTCGCCACTGCCGATCTTGTCTGCTTGCCACAGGCGGACAGCTTGGCAGCGCCAGCGAGAGCAGATCCCTCGCTTCGCTCGTGATGACAAAGAAAAAAGAACACGCGTCGGCGCAGCTAAAGCTGCGCCCCTTTAGAACCTTTGCGCTACTGCTCTTCGCTCGGCCACCCTTCCGTTCACTACCGCCGCGATGGCGTCGACCTCGGCCAGGAATCCATCGTGCCCATGCGCCGATTCGAACTCGGTGTAGTCGCACTCGACGCCGGCTGCGCGGATCCGATCTGCCAGCGCGCGCACGTCCTCCGGCGGAAACAGCCAGTCGGAGGATATGCCGATCAGCGAAACATGCGCCTGGATACGCTTCAAGGCCTCCCGTTCCGAAGCGTAGCCCCGCGCGAGATCGAACGTGTCCATCAGCTTCGAGATCACCAGATACGAGTTGGCATCGAAGCGCTGGACGAACTTCTCGCCCTGATAGTCAAGATATCCGGCCACATCGAAACGTTCGTGCAGCGAACGCAGCGGATCTTCGCCGTTGCGGTTGGGCTTGCGGGCGTACCGCTCGCCGAACAGCTCCGCCGACTTGTACGAGCACATGGCGATCGCCCTCGCCAGCGCCAGCCCCTGCTCCGGTTGTGTCCCGGCGGGATAACGACCGTTGGCAAACTTCGGGTCCAGCAGAATCGCCCTGCGCTGCAGGTGGTTCAGCGCCAGCCCCATCGCCGACAAGGGCGCGGTGCCGATGGCGATACAATGTCCCACTCTGTGGGGATACTCGACGGCCCACTGCAATGCCTGCATTCCGCCGATGGAAGCGCCAATCACGGTACGCAGATGCTGCACGCCAAGCTCGTCGAGGACGTGCGCCTGGCTGCGCACGATGTCGCGCATGCTGACAACAGGGAAGTCCGGCCCATAAGGTTTAGCAGTTGCAGGATTGATAAACGTTGGCCCGGTCGATCCGTAGCACGAGCCGAGTATGTTGGTGCAGATCACGCAATCGCGCGCCAGGTCGAAGACAGCCCCAAACATCTCCGGCCACCAGTCCGCTGCGCGCGCCGAGCCCGAGAGCGCGTGACACACCAGCACTGCGTTATCGCGCTGCGGGTTCAACTCTCCGTACACGGCGCAGCGGATGGTGACCGGCTGCAATGCGCCGCCCGCCTCCAGTCGGAACGGCGCATCGCCAGCAAAGGTGACGTCACCTTCTCGCGTTGGTTGCAAACCTGCCCCCATCGCTCTTTATCACCTCGCCTCGGCTGTTGTCGCGTTGCAGGTTGGAGCTTTTCCGGTCGCAGCCTGCAACGCCTGCTCGATGTCGGCAATGATGTCGCGCACGTCCTCGATGCCGACCGAGAGCCGCACCAGGTCCGGCGTCACGCCGGTCTCGCGCTGCTCCGCCTCGCTGAGCTGCTGGTGCGTGGTCGAGGCGGGGTGGATCACCAGCGACTTGGCGTCGCCGAGATTGGCCAGTAGGCTGAACAACTGCACCGAGTTGATGAACTTCTTGCCTGCCTCGTAGCCGCCACGAATGCCGAAGGTCACCAGCGAGCTGCAACCGCTGGGCAGATACTTCTTGGCGCGCTGATAGTACCTGCTGGTGGGCAGGCCGGGATAGTTCACCCACTCGACAGCAGAGTGGCCGGCGAGATACTCGGCGACCTTCAGCGCGTTCTGCGAATGCCGCTCCATGCGGAGGTGCAGCGTCTCCGCACCTTGCAGCAAAAGGAACGCGTTGAAAGGCGACAGCGCCGCGCCGGTGTCGCGCAGTCCCTGCACACGCGCCTTGATGATGAACGCCAGCGGCCCGAAGGCATTCGTATACGACACGCCGTGATACGAAGGATCGGGCTCGACGAAATCCTGGAAGCGTCCCGAGGCGGCCCAGTCGAATTTGCCGGCGTCGACGATGATTCCGCCAATGGAGTTGCCGTGTCCGCCAATGAACTTGGTCGCCGAGTTGATCACGATGTCGGCGCCCCACTCGATCGGGCGGCACAGCGCCGGGCTGGGTGTGGTGTTGTCGATGACAAGCGGCAAGCCGTTTTCGTGTGCGATCCTGGCAAGCTCTTCGATGTCGACGATGTCGAGTTTGGGATTGCCCAGCGTCTCGGTGTACAGCGCCTTTGTCTTCGGACCAATCGCCGCACGCAGTCCGGCGAAGTCGTCGGCATCGACAAACTTCACGTTGATGCCCAGCTTGGGCAGCGTGTAGTGGAACAGGTTGTAGGTCCCGCCGTAGAGCGAAGTCGTGGAGACGATTTCATCCCCCGCGTTCGCCAGCGTGATAATGGCTAGCGTCTCGGCGGCTTGCCCCGACGCCAGCGCCAATCCGGCAACGCCGCCTTCGAGCGCCGCAATGCGCTTCTCGAAGACATCGGTCGTGGGATTCATGATGCGGGTGTAGATGTTGCCGAACTCCTGCAAGGCAAAGAGGCGGGCGGCATGGTCGGCGTCATCGAAGACGTACGACGTTGTCTGATAGATGGGCACGGCGCGCGCCTTGGTGGTGGGATCGGCCGACTGCCCGCCGTGAATGGCAAGCGTGTCGAAGTGAAAGTTCGGTTTCGATTCGGACTGGCTCATATTCCTGCTCCTGATGAATTTTTGATGGCCCCGGATTCCCGCGTGACGAACTTTTGACGTAAAAGCGAAAAGCCCACGATCGCGGGACCGTGGGCTGTTTCGGAAACTTGGCGGCTGACTAGTCTATGCGCCGCTCCTCGCACAACCCACAGGCACACTGAAGCACATACACATGGCCATAGCCATGATGCTGATGCAGGTCGCGCTGTGAGTCGCGTGATACATGATTTTGGCTAAGGTACAGCGGACGGCGCGCGGATGTCAAGCAGCGATCAGTCGCTGGCCATCGTGTGGTGAGGGAGCTGGGATTGTCCAACGCTCTTAGGACGGCCACCCCGTTTGCCGTTGACGCGTGCAGCACGCGTTTTCGCGCGGCTTTTCGCCGAGCCGCCAATCCGGCCTATCTCGGCCATCCACCGGGCTGTTCCAAAAACATGGTTCAGCAATCCCGGCACGTAGTGATCGACATCGAGCTCGGGCCAATGGAGACCCGTGCCGCGCCCCAGCAGTTCGATTTTTACCAGCTCGGATGGTTTGGCATCCTGCAATCCCTGAAGCTTTTTTCGAGGTATAGAGACGCGAATACCATCTGCGAAATGAAGGGTGATCAGGTCGTCTTTCCGGTGGTACTCAGCCTTGATTGCGCGCAGGTCGTTGGTTTCGAACTTCCGCGCCTGAGCCAGCATGGCGTCAAGTTCAGCGCCGGTAGTGCGGATCGGATGCTCGTTATTCATGCATTTTCTCCCATAGCTCGACCAGCGAATCAAAATGTTCAGCCGCAGCAATCAAAATTCGTCGGATCTCTGAGCGCTTGGCATCTGCCGGACGGATGGCGTCACGACGATTTGCGATGCCCACGCTACCATCTTCAGCGAGTTGGATAATGACTTCCGCTTCTCCTCGAAAGCCGTGGACATGGCGAGGCGTGTGATCCTGCGGATAAGCAACCCAGAGAACTCCTCCCAGTCGCCGAGACGCCACGCTTTATTATAACCCAATCTGCTTGGGTTATTCTTCCCCACTCTATCCGCAAGGCCACGCGTGTGCGCATCGTGACCGATCCGGTAAGAGAAGTCTTCGCTGATGGCGAGCCGGTCTGCTCGAGTCCGCTGAAGATCGGGATCAAGCCGGACGCCATACCAGTGATCGCCTGAGCAGCCGGGACGAACCAATCGCGTGTCATGTTCGTACGACTTTTTGTGCACCTTCGCGGTTACAGCCGGGTCTATACTTAAGAGCAGAAATGTCCACGCCTGTAGTGTCTAAACCACCTGAGACGGTCCCAGAGCCTGCCCCGCCGCAGGAGCAAAAGCACGACGTGCTCCCCACGTTGTTCGGCGAAGGGCAGGGACTATACGCCACGCGCAAGGACACCTTTCTCTACTCCTTCATCGTGCATTTGATTGCATTGGGGCTGCTTATCTACTCCGGCCACTGGATGTTCAGCCACAAGGAAGAGATCAAGCAGCAGGTGGTCGGACTAGTGACTGACATTAGTCCTTACCTGCCGATGCACGTCTCCAAGACGCGTGCCGGCGGCGGTGGCGGCGGGGGCGATCGCGACAAACTGGCGGCACCCAAGGGCGCGCTGCCAAAGCTTTCCAAGGACCAGATTGTGCCTCCGGCGATTGTGATCCGCAATGATAATCCCAAGCTGACGGCCACTCCCAGCGTGGTGGTGCCGCCGGAGATCAAGCTGCCGACCATCGGCGCGCTGGGCGATCCGTTGTCCAAGGTCATCGGCCCGCCTTCCAACGGCACAGGTTCCGGCGGTGGCATTGGCAGCGGTAGTGGAGGCGGCGTCGGTTCGGGCACCGGACCCGGCGTCGGGCCCGGCCACGGCGGCGGATATGGCGGCGGAGCTTATCGCGTAGGAGGTGGCGTCAGCGCTCCCAGGGCGCTGTACGCGCCTGACCCGGAATATTCCGAAGAGGCGCGCAAGGCCAAGTATCAGGGCACGGTCGTGCTTTGGATGGTGGTGGGCGCCGATGGCCGGCCACAGCAGATCCGCGTACAGCGAGCGCTGGGCATGGGGCTGGACGAAAAAGCCATCGAAGCGGTTAAGCAGTGGAAGTTCGAGCCCGCCAAACTCAACGGCCGCGCCGTGCCGGTGCAGATCAACGTGGAAGTAAACTTCCGGCTCTACTGACCCGCGCTGCGGCCGGACATCCTCCTCGGCGGTGCAATTCGATTGCTCCCAAGCTCTTCTCTCGGTTAGACTTTTAGAAATGTATGACGATTTTCAGGCGGTCGACCGCTGGAGCGGCCAACGGGTCCATTGCCAGTACCAGGCATTGATTGTTGCCATCGCGACCCGCCACGCCGACGCGGTTGATGTGAAATTCCTGGTCGACGAGCGGCCGGTTTGGATTGCGCTTCCCCACCCGGCCTGGGTGGAGTACAACCGGCAGACCGGCAAAGTTATCTCCGACGCCATGGCGGTACAGATCGCAGGCCACTACCTGAAGTGGGCCATCGAATCGGGGGAAGACAGCGGACGCGAAATGTACACGCTCACGGTCGAGGAAACGCTCGATCACCTGAATCAGATCATGCAGGAAGTACATCAGGAAGCAGTCGCCCGATAGAGCCCAGCTATCGGGATTTTTTTTGCGCTCCGGACAGACCCGCTAACCCAGGCAGGCTGTCGGATAGGCCAGCGTCATCTTACATTTCTTAAGGAGCCCTCCTATGTCTACTGCCGTTCAAGCCCCGGCACTTTCCGAATTACTCGATCAGCCCAATGTTCATCGCAACCTGTCGCCCGCACTCCTGGTGGAAGCCGCCCTGCGCCGCAATGAAGGCGAGTTGTCGGCGCGGGGCTGCCTGGTCTCTTCCACCGGCAAGCGCACTGGCCGCTCGCCCAAAGACAAGTTCATGGTCAAGGACGCGATTACCGCCGGAAAGGTGGCATGGGGCCCCATCAACCAGCCATTTCCTGCGGACAAGTTCGAGGCATTGTATGACCGCGTCATGGAATATATGCACGGCAAAGAGCTCTTCGTTCAGGACCTGTTTTGTGGCGCCGATCCTCGCTATCGGCTCCCGATTCGCGTCATTAACGAGCTGGCGTGGCAGAACCTGTTCGTCCATCAACTGTTCATCCGGCCGACGGCAGAAGAGTTGGCCAGCCACAAGGCTGACTTCACCATCGTGGGCGCGCCCATGTTCCTTGCCGATCCCAAACGCGACGGCACGAACTCCGAGGTCTTCGTCATCGTCAACTTCACGCGCAAGATCGTGCTCATCGGTGGGACCCAGTATGCCGGCGAGATGAAGAAGTCGATCTTCGGCATCATGAACTTCCTGCTGCCGCAGCGCGATGTGTTCCCCATGCACTGCTCCGCGAATATCGGCGCTGATGGAGTTACCGCGTTGTTCTTCGGATTGTCGGGGACGGGAAAGACGACGCTCTCCGCCGATCCAACACGCAATCTGATCGGCGACGACGAGCACGGCTGGGGCGCTGATGGCGTCTTCAACTTCGAAGGCGGTTGCTACGCGAAGTGCATTCGACTCTCGGAGCAGAACGAGCCGCAGATCTGGAACGCGCTTCGCTTTGGCACGGTGCTGGAGAACGTGGTACTCGATCCCGTGACGCGGTATCCCGACTTCGACAATGACAGCAAAACGGAGAACACTCGCGCGGCGTATCCTGTTGAGTACATCGACAATGCGGTGATCCCCGGCTTTGGTGGACATCCGAAGAATGTCGTGTTTCTGACAGCCGACGCGTTTGGCGTGCTGCCGCCGGTTTCAAAGCTCACGCCGGAACAGGCAATGTTCCATTTCATGTCCGGATATACCGCCAAAGTCGCCGGCACGGAAGCCGGCGTAACCGAGCCGCAGGCCACGTTCTCCACCTGCTTTGGCGCGCCGTTTATGCCGCTGGCGCCCAAGGTTTACGCCGAGATGCTGGGCAACCGCCTGCGCCAGCACGGCGCGCAGTGCTGGCTGGTCAACACCGGATGGCAGGGCGGACCATACGGCGTCGGCAAGCGCATGAGCCTGCCCTACACGCGCGCCATGGTGGACGCGGTGGTCGAAGGCAAGCTGGCGAATGTCGAGTTCGAGATCGAGCCAGCGTTCGGGTTGAGCATTCCCAAGTCGGTGCCGGGCGTGCCGTCGGAAGTTCTGCGTCCGCGCGACTCATGGACGGACAAGGCGGCATACGACAAGACGGCGGCTGATCTGTCGGCGCGCTTCGCCAAGAACTTCGAGCAATTCGACGCTCCGCCGGCGATCAAGAACGCTGGTCCGAAGCCGGTGGGCAAGTAAGGCTCCGCAGCGATCAAGGGAATCCGCGCCAGTGAAGCGATGCTTCTCTTGTGCGGTTTCCCGTCCAAATAATGCTCTTGGTTTTTGGGATAAGATTTCAGCGCCGTCGCTGTCGATTGAACTCCACCCGCCAGACACAATGCCTCTGGTTCCAGGCCTGTAGTCAATCCAATCGGAGGAAGTCATGCGCCAAGTCGTCGTAACGAGCACTCGCCTGCTCTTCATCGCCCTCGCATTCGCTCTGCTGGCCGCGCCCGCGTCCAGCGCCGCCAACCCCGCTGCCGAAGGCAAACACTGGAGCTACTCTGGCGAAACCGGCCCTGCGCACTGGGGCGAATTGAGTCCCGAGTACGCCGCCTGTAGCCAGGGCAAGGAGCAGTCGCCGGTGAACATCACCGACGCCCAGCGGGCGAAGCTGCCGGTAATCGAGTTCAACTACCAGCCGTCTGCGCTGGCCGTGATCAACAACGGGCACACCATCCAGGTGAACTATGCCCCGGGCAGCAGCATCACCATTGACGGCAAGACCTACGACCTGGTCCAGTTTCACTTTCATCACGTGAGTGAGACCACTGTGAAAGGGAAGCATTCTCCGCTTGAGGGCCACCTGGTCCATAAGAGCGCCGACGGGAAACTCGCTGTCGTGGCCGTTCTGTTCGACGGAGGCAAGGCGAATCCGGCGATCGCGACGGTGTGGAGCAACCTGCCCAAGTCGGAAGGAAGCGAAAACAAGCCCAGCGGAGTGGAGGTCAATGCCACACAGCTTCTGCCCGACAAATTCGAGTACTACACCTTCCCCGGATCGCTGACCACGCCGCCCTGCACCGAAGGCGTGACCTGGCTGGTGATGTCGCACAAGATGACCGCATCGAAGGAGCAGATCGACGCATTTGCCAAGCTGTATCCCAACAATTATCGGCCCGTGCAGCTGCTGAATGGACGCAAGATCGAGGAGGGCGGGAAGTGAAAAGAAGCAACTAGCAACTAGCCTTCAGCGGCTAGTGGCTAGGCCTAGCTTCGACTCGTGTTTCGGTCAGGTGTCCACGACTTTCACGCGCGCAAGGATCATGTCTTAGATTGCGGCCTTAACGTGCCGAATCGCCGCGCATTAAAAGCCAAAAGCCAAGAGCCAAGTGCTAATTGCTCTTCGTAAACTCTACCAGCAACTCCAGCCTCTGCTTTGCATGGCCAGAGTCAATGGCATAGGCAGCGATTGGAACCGCTTCGTGGATGCTGTTGGCATGTCCCGCTGCAACCATGGCCCCTGCCGCGTTCAACAGCACAATGTCGCGCCGCGCCGAGCGCTGGCCGTCGAGAATTCGGCGGATGATTGCTGCGTTCTCCTGCGCGTCGCCTCCGGCGATTTCGCTCAGCGGGGCGCGGCCTAATCCGAACTCTTCCGGCGTGACTTCGTAGGAGCGTACGCGGCCGTCGCGCACTTCGGCGATTAACGTCGCGCCGGTAATGGTGATCTCATCGAGACCGTCGCGCCCGTGCACCACCAGCGCGCGGCGCAGGCCCAGTTCGCTTAACGCCTCGGCCAGCTTCTCGACCAGATCGGCCGAATAGACGCCGACTACCTGCGCCGAAGCACGCGCGGGATTGGTGAGCGGCCCGAGCAGGTTAAACACCGTGCGCAGCCGCAGCTCGCGCCGCGCCGGCTGAACGTACTTCATCGCCGAGTGCAGCGCCGGAGCGTAGAGGAAAGCAATGCCGGTCCCCTCCAGACAGGCCGCCACCCGCGCTGGTGGCAAGTCGATCTTCACCCCGAGCGCTTCCATCACGTCGGCTGAGCCGCACTTCGAGGTCACACTACGGTTTCCATGTTTCGCAACTTTAACACCGGCACCGGCGGCCACCAGCGCGGTCGCGGTTGAAATATTGAAAGTTCCGCTCGTGTCGCCCCCGGTGCCGCAGGTATCAACCAGAGCATCGCGTTCGGTGCCGCTCAGGTCAAGCGCATGACCGTCACTGCTTTCCAGCGGCGTGGCTGCTGCGCGAATTGCCTGGGCGAAGCCGACAATCTCGTCGACCGTCTCGCCCTTCATGTGCAGCGCAACCAGCAGCGCGGCAATCTGCGCGTCGGTCGCACTGCCGCTCAGGATCTCCGCCATCACGGCTCGCGCCTCATCGCGCGTGAGCGCAGAGCGGTGGTTGGCGACTTTATGCAGTGCGTCGAGGATCATAGGAGCCGAAAATCAAGAAGACCACCGAGTACGCCGAGGGCACGGAGGAAACCAAAGATTATTGATTTCAAATCCCCGTGCCCTCGGTGTCCTCTGTGGTGAGGCCATGCAACCGCTTTGAGCCAAAATTCTTTCCCCCTGCATCAGTCGTGATAGCGCTGTTCGCCCGCCGGTAAGGCAACCTGCAAGCGGTTCTGCGGAGGCGCCAGCGGACACGTCGCATAGGGTGTGTAGGCGCACGGCGGATTCTCCAGGTGATTGAAGTCGAGCCAAAGCTCGCCCGGTTTGGTCAGCCCGTGATCGGGAAACGGGGTGTAGAGAAATCGCCCGGCACCGTAGGTTTTGTCCTTGCTGGTCGGATCTTTGATGATGAAGAAGAGCTCGGTATCGCCGGGGTCTTCCAGAATCGGCTCCAGGCTGAGGGTCTGGCCATCGAGCGTGAAGGTCACTTTTCCCGGAACGTCGGCCTCGATCTCGGTACCAAGGACCGTCGGAACTTTTCGCTTGAGCGGTGGATTGTATGGCGTCCATTGCCCCTTCACGCGCAGGGCTGGATTGGGCGGATACCATTTGAGTCCGTGGAATCCGGTGCGAGTTGGCGATTGCGAATCCCGGATTCGCAGACCATATTGCTGGCCACGATGGATCACGGTGATTTGCAATGTTGCGAATGTGATTCGCGTCGGCTTGGCGGTGTCATCGGCCGCCAGCGGCTGCGGGTTGGCCGGCGCCTTGCCGTCGGCATCGAGACCTTGGGGGTAGCCGCGGTTGGAAGGCAGAAGCTCGATCGAGTTGCCGCCCAGGCGCACAATGCCCAGGTTCGGCGGGGCCGGCGGCTTCAGTACAATCGCATTGCCGCCTGCCGAGCCGACCGAATTGTCGCCCGGCTTGAGCCAATCCAGTCCCACCAGCGACAGCCAGCCGTAGGGTGCCTGCAAGTTCTTCGCCCGCTGCGCGCGCCACGCCAGCAGATTGCTTTGCCAGTCGCTCGGCGGCTGGGTGTCGGCAGCGAATGCGCCAGACGTGACTAGCGCGATGAAGGCGGCAGCCAGAACAGCACGAATCGAAGGCTTCATGACGATCTCCAATTAGTGCTGTCTAGATTAGCACCGCCGCTTTGGTCAGGCAGCGGGCTGTTACGCGGCCAGATCTCATGTCTGAAAATGGCTAACCCCGGGCTTTTGCGCCCGGGGCCCAAATCGAAGTCGCTGTTTCGCAGCTCGCAAGCATCGGTTCAGACTGTCTCGCTTGCTCACCAAGGCCGGAGCCAGGCTAAACAGCGAATGCCAAGAGCCAAGAGCCAAATTCAGCTCAGGCCGCCGGCGATGACCAGGGTCTCGCCGGTGATCCAGGCTGAGTCGTTCGAGGCAAAGAACACTGCGGCCGGCGCGATGTCTTCCACCTTGCCGATGCGACCGAGCGGGGTGCGCGATTCGATCTCCTTGCGGAAGTCGCTCTGGTCGAATCCGGCGGTCGTTACGCCTTCTGTCAGTACCATACCGGGGTTGATGGCGTTGACCCGGATCTTGCGCGGCCCCAGCTCCTTGGACAGCGACTTTGTGATGGCATCGACCGCGCCCTTGGTGGCGCTGTATACCGACGCGTTGGGTTGTGGCGACACGCTAACCAGCGAACTGAGATTGATGATGCTTCCGCCCTGGCCGTCAAAATACTTTGCCGCTTCCTTCGAGGCCAGCACCAGCCCAAGCACATTGAGATCGAACTGCTTGTGGAAGTGTTCGCCGGTGATGCCTTCGATAGGCGAGAATTCGTAGATACCGGCATTGTTTACCAGGATATCGAGCTTGCCGAACTGCTTGTTGCTCTCGGCGAACAGCCGCTCGATGTCGGCCTGCCTGGCCATGTCAGCCTGGATGGCGACGGCCTTGCCGCCCGCGCTGGTGATTTCCTTCACCACTTTCTCAGCCGCATCCTTGCTGGACGCGTAGTTGACCACTACGGTGGCGCCTTCCGATGCCAGTTGCTTGGCGATGCCCGCGCCGATTCCTTTTGACGCGCCGGTTACGATTGCGACTTTCCCTTCCAGCTTGCCCATTTGCTTCCTTCCTTTCACTCTAGAATCCGCCCGGTACGATTTCTGTACCTCTCGATACAGATATCCGGGGCGACGAAAAGGTTTCATAAATATTTACCGACCGGTACAGATTTGGGTCGTCTAAGATGAAAGAGTGATGAAACTGGCCAAATCCGGCGAAAGGGGGCGGCCGCGGTCGTTCGACAAGGACCGCGCGCTCGACGCGGCGCTGCGCGTCTTCTGGGAAAAAGGCTATGACGGCGCTTCGCTGAGCGACCTGACAGAAGCTATGGGCATCAATCGTCCCAGCCTCTACGCCGCTTTTGGCGACAAGGAAGCGCTTTTTCGCAAAGTGCTGGAGCGCTACGAGAGCGGCCCGGTAGCGTACATGACGGAGGCGCTGTGCGAGCCAACCGCCCGGCGGGCTGTGGAATTGTTGCTGAAGGGCACGGTGGCGGTGCTGACCCGTCCGCGGGTTCCCCATGGCTGCCTGCTGGTGCAGGGAGCACTGGCGTGTGGCGAAGCGTCGAATGCGATGCGCGAGGAGCTGGCAACCCGCCGCGCAGCCGGCGAGGCGGCCTTGCGTAAGAGGCTGAAGAGAGCGAGAGATGAAGGCGAGCTTCCCGAGTCGGTGAACCCCGCCGACCTCGCTCGCTTTTACATGGCGGTTGTCCATGGCATGTCGGTGCAGGCCGCCGGCGGTGTCGGCCGCACGGCACTGGAGAGGAGTGGCGGAGACCGCTCTCAAGGCGTGGCCGGAGAAGTAGGAGAGTTGAGGTTTCAATTTGGGCAGCTCGCCCGCTTGCTGAGTGCGTAATTTCCTGATCAGTATATTCCCGTAGAGCTAACATGAGGTTGGATTCCATCCGCCATGCGAATCTTCGTCGGTTATGGCTAGAACCAGATTGAGATTTGTGGATGAGGAGTGCGAAGCTTTCCTTTGCTGGAAGCGGCTTCGGATGTTGAAGTGGTGAGCGGGAAGGAAGATCTATGACTGGCACTGCCAACCGCGATTGGAGCCTTAATCAAAGGCGCCGACGCCGCGATCGGGTTCACAACGCGGCGTGATGATCTCGGTGGCGGCAGGTACGGCACGCATCAAGGGTAATCGATGAACTGGTGGTAGCGCAGGCTCCTCCTAACAGTATTCCCTGGGTTGAGGAACGTGAAGATGGCGTGGAGTTTCCGGGCGGACTTTACCCGCCACAAACTGCAGCGAATCACGTATCAGGAATCGGACCGCGCGCTCTGCCTGGTGGCAATTGCCCAAGCTTTGCGGCGGTTTTGCGAACTGACCAACGTGACGACGATCAGGCTCGGGCCGAGTGCCGTCATCGATCAGATTAGTCCCATGCTGGATGATCCCTCGTTCTCCTGCGAGTGTCGCACCTGCGAGGCATCATCGAAAGGCAGGGCGTTCCCAATAAGGTGAGGCCGATCAAGGGCGGGTTGTTTGTCCAACTCCAGGGAGTTGCTCCGGACGAGCTGGTACGGGTTGCGATTTCCGCTGGCGGGCATACCTGGCGGTCGTCGTACGAGGCGATTGACACTGTAGATCTGCAACTGAGGTGACGAAAGGAAAGTATCGTGGCTCTAGCTCTGCGCGAAGATCAAGAGTACTTGGGAAAAGAGCGGTGGAAATGGTCCGTTTGGGTTGAGGGATCATCCGAAGAGCTCGATGCGATCGATCACGTCGTCTATGTGTTGCACTCCTCGTTTGAGGAACCGGTGCGAGTGGTGAACGACCGGCCCAACAAGTTTCGTCTTAACGCGACCGGCTGGGGTAACTTCACGATTCATGCTAAGGCGGTGAAGAAAGGCGAAGACTGCAAAGAGACGCCAATTTCGCTTGCTCTGGTTCTTCGCTATCCGGACGGAACCCAGACATTTGCCTGAAGAGAGAATTCGGGCTTGAGAATGTGTGCGATTCCCAATCCGGGAAACCTCTTGTCAATGGCTCGAACGTGCCACAAATCAGCGCAAGTCTATGACTGCCATACAAATATAAAGTTGCGCAACCACTAAAGATTCCCCCTCGAAATTTGCTATAGTGAAAACAGTAGAGCCAGAACGGCACTTTCCGCCGGCTGGCTCTTTTTGCGTTTTCCGGAACGCAAAACCGGCTGGCCCAGTGCCCGCACCGGACGACTCTTTGACAACTGAATAGAAAAGCTTGCGGGAACGAGCGCCGAATGGGGAGCGCGTCCGTGGTGCAGCAAGGACGCGTCTCCCGTTTTTTGCAGACGTAACAAGCGTACAGACAATAGCGCATAGGGGTCCTTCGACTCGTCGCTGCGCTCCTCGCTCAGGATGATTGCAAATCGGGCAGCAATCCTGTCTCTGTATAATCAGGGATTTGCCATTCCCTTCGCAGGAGAATCTGTTTGCAGCAGGCAGAGATTGGAATCATCGGCGGCAGCGGCCTGTACTCCATGCCGGGCCTGACAGAGGTTCGCGAGGTCACACTGGAGACGCCCTTCGGGAAGCCGTCTGACGCCTACGTGCTAGGCACGCTGAGCGGACGAAGAGTGGCGTTTCTGTCGCGCCACGAACGCGGGCATCGACTGATGCCGACCGAGTTGCCTTATCGCGCCAACATTCACGGCTTCAAGCAGCTTGGCGTCGAGCGCATCGTTTCGCTGTCGGCCGTCGGCTCGCTCAAGGAAGAGCACAAGCCGATGGATTTCATCATCCCTGACCAGTTCGTCGACCGTACTCGTCACCGCGTGGATACGTTCTTCGGCGATGGCCTGGTGGTGCATATTGGTTTCGGCCATCCGATCTGTGCGGAAACTGCGAAGTTCGTCGAGGAGGCCTGCCGCCGCGCAGGCATAGATGCCAGGCACGGCGGGACCTACGTGAACATGGAAGGCCCGCAGTTCTCGACGCTGGCGGAGTCGAACCTGTATCGCAGTTGGGGCATGGACGTGATTGGCATGACCAACCTGACGGAAGCTCGACTGGCGCGCGAAGCTGAGCTTTGCTATGTCACGGTGGCGATGGTGACCGATTACGACTGCTGGCATCCCGAGCATGATCACGTCACGGTCCAACAGATCATCGGGGCGCTGACCAAAAATGCGGAGAACGCTGCCAACGTCGTACGCGAGACCGTTGCCTTGCTGCCGAAGGAGCGCGGCTGCAAATGCGGCTCGGCGCTGAGCCACGCCATCATCACGCATAAGGAATCCGTGCCGCCGGCAACGCTGGAACGCCTGAAATTGCTGGTGGGAAAGTATTTCGATTCTGAAAAGAAAGCCGGAGCTTAGGCCCTTGTCTATCGTCGTCGTCGGTTCAGTCGCATTCGATTCCCTGAAAACTCCTTATGGCACGCGCGCGAAGATTCTTGGCGGCGCGGCCACGCACTTCTCGCTTTCCGCCAGCTACTTCAGCGACGTGCGCGTAGTTGCCGTAGTGGGCGAAGACTTTACCGCGGAAGAAGAAGCGGTGATGACCCGCCGCGGCGTGGATATCCGCGGCATTCAGCACGCGAAAGGGAAGACCTTCTTCTGGGCTGGCGAATATGGCGAGAACGTCAACGAAGCCAGGACGCTGGATACACAGTTAAACGTTTTCGAAAAGTTCGATCCGAAGATTCCGCCGGAATACTCCGATTCGGAGTATCTGTTCCTGGCGAACATCGATCCCGTATTGCAGGTGCGCGTGCGCGACAGCATGAAAGGCGTGAGGCTGGTGGGTGGCGACACCATGAACTTCTGGATCAGCAGCCAGCGCCAGAATCTGGACGAGATGCTGAAGCGCGTCGACGTTTTGCTGATCAACGACGGCGAGGCCAAGATGCTGGCAGGCGAGACGAGCCTGCCGCGCGCAGCGCACAAAGTGCTGGAGATGGGGCCGAAGGCGCTGGTCATCAAACACGGCGAGTATGGCGCGACGATCTTCTTCCGCGACGGAGAATTCGCCGGCGGACACCATCCGTTCCGCGCTCCCGCACTGCCGCTGGACGAAGTGCGCGATCCTACCGGCGCCGGCGACAGCTTTGCCGGCGGATTCATGGGCTATATCGCTTCGCAGGGTGAAGTCACGCGCCGCGTGCTGAAGCACGCCATGTTCTACGGCAGCGTGATGGGATCGTTCTCGGTGGAGCGCTTCGGCACAGAGCGGCTGCAGTCGTTGACGCGCGAAGAGATCGACGAGCGCTTCAACACCTTCCGCGAGTTGACGCACTTGGACTAGGCGGGAAAGCTCGCCACAGAAGCACGGAGGATACCGAGGGTTGAGATCTCGCTCTGAGGTTTCCGGCGATCCCGATGCTGCTCGGGGCGAGTCGCTGATTGGGCTTCTGCTTGCCATCCTTTCTGTCGCTGCGCTCCTCTGGTATTACGCCCATAACGAACTGCTGCTTTATGGCGACGCGGTTGCGCACATCAACATTGCGCGGCACGTGATCGACAACCGGTCGTGGTGGTCGGCGTTTTTTCAGTTAGGCACGGTATGGCTGCCGTTGCAGCATGTCGCCATGCTGCCGTTTGTGTGGAACAACCGGCTCTGGCAGAGCGGCCTCGCCGGATCGATCCCCAGCATGGCCGCGTACGTGCTTGGAGGATTGGGGACCTTCCGGCTGGTGAGCTGTCATACTCCCACCCTTTCCCAAAATCGGGGAAAGGACGGGGCTCCCACGCTAATGGTGCTGCCGCCATACGTGGCGACCGCTATTTACGCGCTCAATCCCAACCTGCTCTACATGCAGGCGACGGCGATGAACGAGCCGATCTTCCTGGCGTTTTTCATCTGGGCGGTCGTATATCTCGATGCCATGCTGCGCGCGAACTCCGATCAATCTGAATTGCGAAACCAACGAACACTAACGCGCGAGCAGGCCATGGAGCGCTGCGGCATTTTCCTGGCGGGAGGCGCATGGACGCGCTACGACGGATGGTTCACGGGAGCAGTGATCGGCGCCATCGTCGTGATTATCGTCGCGCGATGGTTGCGCAAAGAAAATGAAGCATCACGACGCCGCGCGCTGGCGAAGTCCCTGATCGAGTTTCTGCTGATCAACGCGCTCGTGCCAGTGTTCTGGCTGGCTTATAACCATTGGGCATCGGGCCGTGCGATGGATTGGGCGAACGGGCCGTATTCCGCAAAGGCCATCGCCGCCAGCACGACCGAGCGCGGAGCGCCACCGTATCCAGGAGAAAATCATCCGCTCACCGCCGGGCTGTATTTTCTCAAGGCTGCGCAGTTGAACATGGGTAGCGTGCCATGGGGACGCATGATGCTGTTACTGGCGCTGTCAGGAACCGTGGTTCCGGTCTGGCATTTTCCCCGATACAAAGTCTGGCTGCTGCTGTGGCTGCCGCTGATTTTCTATGCGCTATCGATCGCATATGGCAGTGTGCCGATCTTCATTCCTGTTTGGTGGCCCTTCTCGTACTACAACGTCAGATATGGACTGGAGCTGCTGCCGGTGTTGGCAGCATTTCCAGTATTGCTGGCAGCATGGTTGAGCGAGCCTCGCGCGTTAGCGCGGACGCGAGTGGACCGTTTGGGGGCGCTGATCGTTTGTGTCATCGGCAGTTATCTTGCGGCCTGGGCCGAGGCGCCGATCACGTTGCGCGAGGCGCGCGCGAATTCGCGTACCCGAGTTGCGATGGAAGAGGCGCTGGCCGACTTTCTGGTGCGTGTTCCGAGAAACGCTACTCTCCTGATGTACGAAGGCTCGCATGTCGGCGCGTTGCAGCGCGCAGGCGTTCCGCTGAAGCACGTCATCAGCGAAGTGAGCCATCCGGATTGGGAGTGGGCGCTGCTCGATCCCGCGCACCGGGCGGACTACATCATCGCGTTTCAGGGCGATCCTGTCTGGGCTGCTGCCAAAGAACACCGCAGCGAATTGAAGGAGGTGGAGGCCATCACTGTTCCGGGGCAGGATCGATGCACGATCTATGTGCCTACCTCGCGCGCGGCTTCACCTCAAATGCCTTGATCACGATGCCGTTGGGCTGATTGCCCACGGGAATGACGTTGACCAGAGCGCGGTCCGCGCTGATCTTGGAGTTGGCAGGAGTCTTGACGGTGCGCACGATCGCAACATCGCCCGATCCCGTGTCTGCCACCAGCAGGTGCTCTTCGTTTGGCGTTAGCGCCAGCGCATCCGGACGGTTACCGACATGCACGGACCCAATCACCCGGCCTTCGTCAATGGCGTAAACGCTGACTGTATCGGCGCCGAAGTTGCTCACGTAGAGCAAGGAATTGTCCGAGGTCACGACGCCGTGCACGGGGTTGCTTCCGATGAGATAGCTGCCGCCGACCTCGTTGGAGTAGGTCTCGATAATCGAGAAGTTGTCGGAGTCAAAGTTGCTGACGAAAAGTTCGCCGCCGTCAGGCTTGAGCGCCATTTGAATCGGCGTCTTGCCAACCTCAAGCAACGTCAGCACGCGGTCGGTCTTCAGGTCGAGCGACGCAACTTCATTGGATCCGGGACAAGCGATGAAGGCTTTCGAGGAGTCGGGCAGGATGGCGATGTCTTGTGGCTGATGGCAGACGGGAACGGTGGCGCGCACCGCCAGTTTGCCGGTGTCAATGATGGAGACCGTATCGTCGCTGCGGTTGCTGACGACCGCCGTGCTCCCGTCGGGAGAGACTTTCGCCAGTCCCGGAGCGTTCCCGACGCGGATGGTGGCGATGACCTTGCGCTGATCCAGGTCGATGACCGAGACGTTGGACGATCCCGAATTCGCCACATAGGCGCGCTTGCCATCGGA
The DNA here is from genome assembly GCA_963782505.1 of uncultured Acidobacteriaceae bacterium. Lineage (GTDB taxonomy): Bacteria > Acidobacteriota > Terriglobia > Terriglobales > Acidobacteriaceae > CAVVDY01. Next base: position 228,849 of record CAWAKG010000040.1, read on the forward strand.
CGACACGGAGACGAAGTACGGCGCGCGATGCACGCCGACGGTCGATACGACTTCGTTACGCTCGGCGTCGATGACAGTGATATTGTCCGATTCGGCGTTGGCGACGTAGATTTCGTTCTTCCTGGAATTGGCGGCGATGCCGGAAGGGTTCCTGCCCACGGATATTGTTTTTATGTTTCGCAATGACAAAACATCGATGACGCTGACCGAATCGCTTTTGCCATTCGAGACGTAAGCGTATTCGTGGTAGCCGGGATCGGGCGGTTTACGCTGGCTGCAGCCGGCAATCGTAAGGACAAAAAGAAGAAGCAGGCCAACGGCCTGGCTGGATTTGTGAAGAGCTTGGAACAGCGGGTCCCTCGCGGAATGAATTCCGCTCGGGATAGCGTGAGGAATGGGCCAGGAGCGGCGCAGCTGAAGCTGCGCCCCTTCAAAGCTGTCAGTCGTCATCACCTGGCGGCGGCTGTCGCCGGGACCGCAGGATGCTCGCTTGGCTCTGCGATTGAACGTCCCAGAACTGCGGCAATCTGCCGGACCTCGTGCATGAGTTGATCAAACTGGTCCGGGAATAACGATTGCGCGCCGTCACTCAGCGCCTTCTCAGGATCGGGATGCACTTCGACGATAAGGCCGTCGGCGCCTACCGCCACGGCGGCGCGGGAAAGCGGGGTGACCTTGTTGCGCTTGCCGGTACCGTGGCTGGGATCGACGATGATCGGCAAGTGGCTCAGGCGCTGGACCGCGGGAACGACACTAAGGTCCAGGGTATTGCGGGTGTGATCGGCGAAGGTACGCACGCCGCGCTCACAAAGGATCACCTGGTAATTGCCTTCGCTCATGATGTATTCCGCGGCCATGAGGAACTCGTCGAGCGTGGCCGACATGCCGCGTTTGAGCAGCACGGGTTTGCGCGCGCGGCCTGCACGTTTCAGCAGCGAAAAGTTCTGCATGTTGCGCGCGCCGATCTGGATGACATCGGCATACTTTTCGACCAGGTCGAGCGATTCGTTGTCGACGGCCTCGGTCACGATTGCCAGGCCGAACTGATCGCGAACCTCGGCCATGATGCGCAGACCGTCTTCACCCAGACCCTGGAAAGCATACGGTGACGTGCGTGGCTTGTAAGCGCCACCGCGGAAGAATCTGGCTCCGGCACGGGCGACGCGCCCGGCGGCGGCAAAGGCCTGCTCACGCGACTCGATGGCACAGGGGCCGGCGATAACGGCGACCTCGGTGCCGCCGATGCTGGCATCGGCGACGGGAAAACGAATGATGGTCTTGCCGTCTTTAACCTCGCGGCTAACCAGCTTGTAGGCCTTGCTTACGTGGATGACTTCCTGCACCCCCGGCATCTCGTCGAAGATGGCGGTCTCGATGTCAGACTTATTGCCGGTAATGCCGACGGCGGTGCGGGTAGCGCCGGGCATGGGATGCGCGCGCAGCCCCAGCCCCTCGACCTTTTCGCAGACCGCGCGCACCTGCTCCTCGGTGGCGGCGGTCTTCATTACGATCAGCATGCAAAACCTCTTGGTTGCGAATCAGTGTACCGTTGTCAAGGCTTGGGAGCAATTACACCGGGGACACCCAGAACCTCACCACGGAGGCCCGGAGGACACGGAGAAAAGAACGCCAACCACAGAGACAAAGAGGAAAACAAGCAAAAACCTCACCCCGGAGAGCACGGAGACCACGGAAAAAAGACAGGCAAGTTTCCAGGTATTTTCTCTGTGACCTCGGTGTCCCCGGTGGTGAACCTTCTTATTTCCGGCTAGCCGGCGGGATAATCCCGTTCATGCGGAGGTATTCGACCATCTGGCCGTAGTGGTCGAAGGGATGCGACAGCATGCTGGTGGCAAGCGCCAGACGGGTCGTCGGATGACTGCCGAAGGGCGACTTGATCGACTCCAGGATGTTGTTCTCATTGATGCTCGCCAGTGCCTTGTGTGCGTAGGCGAACGAATCCTTAAGAAATTTCAGGATGTCGGCGCGCGAAGTGATGTTAGCCGGACCGCTTTCGCCGTTGATCTCCACCGGCGGCTTCTCCTGCAGGATGGCGGCGCCGATCAGATAATTCGCCACGGCGATGTGCTTGATCTGCATGGCGTATGTGCGCACGCCCTTGAATTCGCCCGGTCCGGTTGGGGCAAAGTTGAACTTGTCTTCCGGCATCGCCTCGGCGGCGCCCACCACTTCTTTTTCAACGCCGGTGAGTATGTGATCGTAGACCGAAGCGAAGGTGGGTTTTTCCGGCGCCGCTTGCGGGGCTGCGGCCAAGGCCGCGCCGCTCAATGCCATCGCCAGTACCAACAGCAGGCCGGAGAATAAGAATGACCGTTTCATCGTTCCTCCTCTGAGAACGCAAATCAACTGCTGAGAGGCAGCGCTCGGTATTGTAACTCAGTTGCAGTAATCGCTTGTCGTTCAAGGCCGTTGCGCTGTGTCGGAAGCCCGCTGCGCAAAGGGCCACTCGCGCCGGCGCTGCGACCGGACCAGATAAATGAGAACCCCCACAATGGTGATGACGATGGCGTATCGCAGTTCGCGCATGGAGTTCACACGGGCGAAAAGTATGAAGACAAACCCGGCAATCGCCAGCAAGGCAGGGAGCGGATACAGCCACATGCGGAAGGGGCGTGGCACCTCGGGACGGCGAACGCGGAAGACGATGAGACCGATCGCCTGGATGAGGAACTGCAACGAGATGCGGATGACCACCAGCGCAGCGATGACGTCCGCCAGGCGCAGCAGGCAGAACACCGTGGCCACCAGCCCCAGGGCAATCAGTGAAACGGTCGGAAACCGGTGCCTGGGATGCACGGTTGCGAAAGGCCGAAAGTAATTGCCATCGAGGGCGGCGGCATAGGGGACGCGTGAATAGCCAAGCAATAGCGAGAAGATGGAAGCAAACGCGGTCCAGATGATCAGCACCGCGATCGCACGCCCGGCCCAGCTTCCGTAGGTTCGCGCCATGAACACCGACATCACAAAGCCGCCATGCGCCTCGTTGTATTGAGCGAGCTCGCGCCAGGGCATCACGCCCAACACGCTGATATTCATCACGATATAAATGGTTGCGACGGCCACGATGGAGATGATGAGCGCGCGCGGGATTGTCCGGCCCGGGTCGCGCACTTCTCCACCGAGGAAGCAGACGTTGTAGTAGCCCCAGTAGTCGTAGGTGGCGATGAGCATGGCCGAGCCCATGCCGGTGATGAATCCGCGCGAGAGGTGGAAGGCGCCCGCGGGAAAATCAAACGCTCGCGCCGCGCTGAAGTGAGTAGTGCCGGCGGCGATGATCCAGACGATGGCGAGCGCTACTCCCACCCAGAGCAGTTCGGCGAGCTTACCCACAGCGGTAATGCGCCGATAGAGGAGAATCACTACCAGCACGCAGGCACTCATCGCGACAAGAGTACTGGTCTTCACGAGAATGCTCGCCTCCAGCGGACCGAGCAGCGGCGTGTTCAAGTGGAAGGTGTGTTCGAGCAGCGTGCTGTTTAGAGCCGGCCAAAGGAACGACGCGTAGTCGCCCAGACCGATGCACCCTGAGGCGATCGACAACGGTGCGCTGAACGACAACTGCCAGATGAACAAGAACGACAGGAGACGTCCCCAGGTCTTGGGACCGTAGATTTCTTTCAGGTAGAAATACGAACCACCTGCCTCGGGCATGGCCGCGCCCAACTCGGCCCAGACCAGGCCGTCGCAGAGCGCGAAAAGCGCGCCGCAGATCCATCCAAGCATGGCTTGCGGGCCGCCGGCAACGCTGATGATCAGCGGGATGGTGATGAACGGGCCCACGCCGATCATGTCGATCATGTTCAGCGTGGTGGCTTGGAGCAGACCGACGCCGCGAATCAGCCCAGGGCGCGCCGAGCTTTCATCGGGGAGCATGTCCAACGCTCAGCAGGTTGACGTAGAGGCGAATCGCGCCCGGCACTCCAAAGGGCAACTGGCGGAAGAAGGCGTAGCCGGTGTAGATGTAATAGCCCTTGCCGTACTGGGCGAGCAGGAGCCCGCCCTTTTGCGGCGCCTCGCCGGGATCGTTCGATGTCAGCAGCGGCGTAAAGTGCGAATCCCACTGGTCCATGAAGTAGAGCCCACGCTCCTGTACCCAGCCGGCAAAGTCAGCCTGCGTGATCAGGTTGGGGTAGTGGAAGACTTCGTTCTCCGGCTGCAGCAGACTGACGGGGGCCTGTTCGACGGTCACGCGCTCGCGGCTCAGCTCAGCGGGATACGGCGTGTAATGCCCGGCGTTGAACTCCGCTGGCCCGGTGTTGTACTGCACGAGAAGCGTGCCGCCGTCGCGAACGTAGTCGAGCAGGCGCTGGTTGTTCTTGCGGACATCTTCCCGAGTATCGTAGGCGCGAATGCCCAGTACGATCGTTCCGAAACGCTGCAAGTTTCCACTGGCCACGTCTTCCGGCGTGAGCACAGTGACGTCGAGGCCAATCTGGCGAAGCACCGTGGGAATATCGTCGCCGGCGCCCATGATGTAGCCAACCTTCAGGCCAGGCGGAACTTTGACGTCGACGATGCTCACGCGCTGCACGGAGGGCTGATAGTAGAAGAATCCGCCGAGGTCGGGACGCGTGACCAGGTTGTAGCCCTGCTGGAAATCATGGCCGCCGGCCTCAACCAGGGCGGAGACGCGATATCGGCTTTCTTTTGCGCCGTCGGGCAAGACCTTGAACTCCGAGCTGTGCTCTCCCTGCCTGGTAAGGTCGACGGACTCCTGTCGCGGCTGCACCTTCCATCCTGAAGGAACATCAACGCGTACCTCACCCGTGGCATGGTCGGTGGTGGAGCGTACCTGGGTATTCAGGTCGGCAACAGGATTCGGCTTGGCGGCAATGATCTGGGTGGAAGGAACGGTGTGGATCGAGAACGGCGGCACCACGGCCAGCGGCATCGACCAGGCTTCACCATGTTGGTCGTGAAGCGGTGTCCGAGCCGGTACGCGCATCATGCCTTCGCGCTCGTTAAATTCGTACACCACCCGCGCATAGACCGGAGGCGGCGGCAGCGGCAAGGTAACGTACTGCGGCTCGTCAATGGTGTAGACCGAGTCGGTCTCAGGATCGTCGCGGTGAAAGTACTCCCGGGTGATCTGAGCGTCGGCGGGCGGTGTGACGCGGAACATGACGGAGCAGCCTTGGCCGGGCGCGACTGAGGCCGGGACCTTGTCCATGAACAGCTCGGACTTCCACCCCTGCGGAACGTCGAGAGAAAGCTGCTTGAGGGTCAGGGGCAAAGTGCTTCCGTTGCGAAACTTGACGACCAGAAGAAAAGCCTTGCCGGCGGTGATCACCGCGCCAAGCACGGGCCCATTGGACGAGGTCGCGAACTCTTCGGCCATCGGGCGGCCGTCCGGAGTTCCTGGTCCGGCGCCCAGTTCCAGTCCCAGCGCCAGATTGGCAGCTCGTTCGAATTGCTGTTGCTTGGTGCGGAGTTCGACTAACAAGTCGGCTTTCTCGATCGCACTGAGCTCGGACGCTTCGACCTTCGTAATCAGGTTGCGCGTGAGGGCCAGTCCCCGCAGCAAAGGAGTGGCGGCCGCCTGCGGCGACTTATCGACAGCGGCTGTAGCTTCGTCGATGGTGCGCTGGATCCAGTCGAGGTCCAGACGCAGCCAGGCCGCTTTCGACTGATCTTTCCCCAGCCGCGACCAGAGCGATGGTAAAGAAGTATCGATACCGTCGAAGAAATCCTTCTCGTGAGCGTTGCTGACGGGACCATTGGGCAACACGGAATCGATCAACTTGTAATAGCTGGTGCGGCGGCCTTCCGTGAGGTGCCAGTTTCCCGCGCCCTGCGATAGCTGGTGTTGCAGGCCCTGGAAGGCAAACTGAACGTAGCTCTCGCCGAGCAAGGGATCGACCTGCGAGGTCTCCAGCTGGACGTTCCAGTCTTCATTGGCGCGCACGTTATCCATGTACAGCTTCTTGGCTTGCCAGGGTTGAAGGCCTTCGCGAATCTGCTCAGGGAAGCGCGTGGGATCGGCGGCAGCGCGGAAGGCCTCGCGCGTGAGAATGCCTGACGCCTGATGATTGCCGTGTCCGTCGCGCGAATTGCCCTGGAAGCGGGTACAGATCACGTCGGGGCGGAAAGTGCGAATGACGCGCACCATGTCGGCGAGCGCAATGTCGTGCCCGCCCCATTTCTCGAAGGTCTCTTCCGCCGTTTTGGAGAAGCCGAAGTCCGCAACGCGAGTGAAGCGCTGTTCGACGCCGTAGTAGCGATCGGCGGAAAGCAGCTCCAGCGTACGCACCAGTCCCAGTTCGTCGAACAGTTCGCTGCCGATGATGTTCTGGCCGCCGGCGCCGCGATTCAGCGTCAACTGCAAAGCGGCCACGCCGTGGCCGCGTGATTCCAGCGTCAGCATGCCGCCATCTTCGTCATCGGGATGAGCCACGGTGTGCATGAGCCGCGCCGTGGTGTTAAGTTGGCGAAGCGCCAGCTTGAGCCCTGTGACCCCTTCATCGATGGGCAGCGGTTTGGTGTCCACCCACGGAGATGGAACTTGGGCCGAGGAAGCTAACGCGAAAACGAGAAAAAGGCCGGCGCAAAAAGCCCGTGTGGCACGCCTGCACCGGCGTGATTGACTGGCGTGACGTTTCATGAATGACAGAGGCGATTCAGCAAAGACGCTCACTTAGTATACAAATCGCAGCGGCGGGTCAACGGGGTCCGCAGCGGGCCTAAAAGCCCCTGTCGAAAACCGGTCCTGAAGGAATGTAAGCCCCATTTGACCTTCAGGGCCGACGCCTCTTGTAATGCTCCACCGGCGACGGAATTTCTTCCAGCCCGCGACCGGCGAAGATCTCCGCGAAGTTTTGCATGAGCTCGTCATGGATGATGCCGTTCGACGCCAGGACTTCTTCGCTGGACAAGCGAAAGGGAGAGCCATCGAAACGTGTCACGCGGCCTCCGGCTTCTTGTATCAGCAACACGCCGGCAGCAGTGTCCCAGGAGTTGAGATTGAATTCCCAAAAACCGTCATATCGTCCCGCCGCCACACACGCCAGATCGAGCGCCGCCGAGCCGGCTCGGCGCAGACCGTGCGAGCGCAACGTCAACTGATGATAGAAGTGGATATTCGGATTCTTGTGGCGCTTGTGGCTGGGGAAGCCAGTTCCCAGCAGCGATTCGCCGAGATTCGATGTTTTCGAGACATGCATCGCTTGTCCGTTGAGTTTCGCTCCTGCGCCGCGCTCCGCCGAGAAGAACTCATCGCGCGTCGGGTCGTAGAGAAAACCTGCCAGCAACTCTTCGCCGCGTACTAATGCAATCGATATGCAGAAGACAGGATAGCCATGGGCGAAGTTCGTGGTGCCATCGAGGGGATCGACCAGCCAGCGATACTCGGCTTCGAGATCTGACCGGGCGCCTTCCTCGCCAAGGACGCCAAACTCCGGCCAGCGGGTGCGCAGGCGTTCGACGATGAATTTCTCGGAAACGCGGTCGGCCTCGGTGACCAGGTCGACATCGCCTTTGTACTCATAGCCAATGCGGCGGTGAAAGTAGCTCATCAGCAGCGCGCCTGCCTCACGAGCGATGGGCTCAATCTCGGGCGTGTAGCGGATCATTCGTTCGAGTCCGCAGCCTCAGACGAGGTGTGAGCTGCGCTGGAGGCGCGTGAAGCGCGTTTGGGTGCGGCCGCGGGACGGAGTTCGTCGTCCTCGGCGATGTAGGCGATGTCATGCTTATAGATAAAAAGGTTGGGAGCGCCTTCCCGAGTCAGGCGAATCATGCGCCGGTCATAGTACTCGATCCAGCCGCGAAACACCTCGCCGTCCAGCAGTTTGACTCGCACCGAACGCTGATTCTCCCCCAAAGACTTCAGATAGGCAGCTTCCTGGTGAGTGTCTTCTGCGGGATGACTGGGGTTGCGAGAGCTGGTGTCGCCGGAACGACGAAAGGCCATAACTGATTCTACGGCATTCGGGGCAGAGGCAAGCCTTGTTGCGAGAGTGAGCGCGCTTTGCGAACCAGCGGAGGAGTTTGTTGGTGCGAAAAGGGGGAATCGAACTTGAGCCGTTTTGCGGGCGAGGCCGCAGGCGAAATCCCGAGTGCAGCGAGGGACCTCTAGCCAAACAAAACGCACTGGGAAGAGTGGTGCGAAAGGGGGGACTCGAACCCCCACGGTTTTACCCGCCAGATCCTAAGTCTGGTGCGTCTGCCAATTCCGCCACTTTCGCGGGCTCTGCAGTCAACAGGTTAGCATTCTTGACGGCTTCATGGAAGGCGGCGCGGTAGCTGAATTCTCTCTATTGTCCGCTAGCTGATGAGAACCCCGCAGAACGAGGATTCGTGGACGGAAGCGACACTTCCGACCGCTAGTTCTCGTATCTTCGTGCGGAACGCAAGGCATTCGAAGTATGGCAATGTGACTCTAATAGGCTCCGTGCTTCTCTTGAAAGATTAACCAGCTTGCGTTGGTTAGCTATCATAAGTGCGAGCGCGTACTGTGTTGAAGTGACCTCGAACTGATGCAATGTCCTTTGCCAACCTAGGTACACAATAGCTCTATCAACGCAAGCACAGTCGCGACTGCATTTCGACTTCGCTATTTTCATTTGGAAGTAGAATAGTACCCCTCCCAAGAAAATGACCATGAAACCTGCACCGATACCGACAGCAAGAGAAACGAAGTACCAGAACAACAAGCCCGTCACGACCGCTATGACCTTAATAAGCGTCACCACATTTCTTGCGTCGGCGGCTTCTGCGACATGCACAAGGCAACGGCGACAATACGGGACATCCCATATGTTTGTTTTCGTGTGAACGACTTTCTTGCCTGAGGACTTGCTTGAGCTAAGGGTCAATTCTGCATCCGCAGGGCCATTGCAACAAGCACATTGATTGGGGAAGACAAAACTGTGTCCAGACAGGTCGATCTGCATCAGCGCCTCCTGCCAAACAAAAGTCGCAGGATCGATGCGCCCAGCTTACGCTGGCGTCCAGAGCGGGTTAGTGGGATGCCCGTGCGGCGGCTGATGCTTGCCTTTGTCTGCGCGATACCAAGGAATCGGCTCCAGCCAAAGCCCCCACGATTAGGTCTACCGCTGAAGAGACTCATCGTCGAGCCCTCCTGCCTCCTAAGTCTGGTGCGTCTGCCAATTCCGCCACTTTCGCTCCGCCTTGAAGTGCAGATGAGAAACCCGCCGACTGTGCGGAGATCCACACCGGCCATCACGAGTCTAGACGCAAATGCGTGACCGCTCCAATCCACAAGTTGGACTGACGGCCTACCGCACTGCGTCTAGTTCCGCTGCAGACTCGCGACCATGTTCGAGGCGTTGAACACGGTGCCGCCGGACAGTAAATTCGCCGTCGGCTGCACGCCCTGGAAGGTTGTGTAGGTGTTAAAGTAGGTGACCTTCGGGGTGCAGTGCATAAGCAGCCGCAGGGTTCCTCCCTGGTAAGTGCTGCCGTTCAGGTCGCACTGTCCAGTGGTATTGTCCGGGGTTCGAAACTGCAGGCTTCCGGCGATGCGGTTACCGTCCATTTCGCGGATCGACAAGCGCACGGTGGTCGTCTCCTGCGAAGCTTTGTTGAAATAAAAGCCTTGCCATTGTCCTGACAGATCGGATGGGGCAACCACCTGGGGACGGGCAACGGGTGGCGGAGGCGTGACGCGAGCCGTTTTGTCAGGACTGCGGCGCCGATCAGGATTTTCTACGGGCGTGGTCGTGGTTTTCGGGCTCCGGACGGGAGGCTGCGTTTTTGCCGGGGGAGCTTCTATCGGCGGTTGGATGTTGCTCTTATCTCTATCCGAAGGGCTCGGCTCGTTCTGCGGCGGGATCTGCGGCTGCACCGCGACGACCCCTAGAGGCTTTTCCCCGGACTTAAGGAGGAACCACGCCGCAGCTCCAATGATCAGCACGAGACTGATTGCCAGGCCCGCAATGAGAGGCTTGTTCCGCCTGCCTGCACTTTTCGGTACCGCTGCAATCGGCGGTTCGGGCGTGGCGACCCGGGTCTTCCGAATGCGGGGAGCCGAAAGCGGCTGCGGTCTGCTAGCCGGCGTCGGAATGGGCGCCGGCTGCATGAAATCCTCCTCATGCGGCGCTGTTTCGGGTATGGAAGGTGTCGCCGCGGCGGGCAATGGCTCAAGATCGGGCAATGCACGCATGAACTCTTCAGCGCTGGCAAAGCGATCTGCGGGAGCCTTCTGCAGCGCTTTCATCACCACGTCCACAACCGGCTTGGGGATATGCGGATAGTGAACGGTTGGGGGCGCCGGTATCTTTTGTACATGCGCCGCCTGAATCTCGTAGAGCGAATCGGCGTCGAATGGCACCTGCCCCGCCAGCAGCTCATACAACACGACGCCCATGGAGTAGATGTCGGTACGCGCATCCACCGGATGGCCCCTGATCTGCTCCGGGGCCATGTACATGGGCGTGCCCACCGTGGTGTTGGTCGAGGTCAAGCGAACTTCCCCTTCAAGCTTCTTGGCGATGCCAAAGTCTACGACTTTAACGGTGCCCTCCCGGTTGAGCATTAAGTTGCCGGGCTTCAGGTCGCGATGGACGATCCCGCGGTAGTGGGCCGCAGCCAGGCCCTGGAGGGCCTGCTTGACCAGCGGGACGGAGACGGCAGCGGGAATCGGCCCGCAACGCATGATCATGTCCTCAAAGGTTTCTCCATCCACATACTCCATGGCCATCACACCTTGATCTCGCCAGATAAAGTAGCCATACAGGACAGGAATGTTAGGACGATTCAAGCTGGCAAGGACCTTGGCTTCTTCCAGAAAGCGGCGCGCCATTCCAGGATGATTATTGAAGTCGGAGAGAACGAATTTAAGAGCGACGGAACGGTCGAGCGTTGTGTCGAGCGCAAGATAGATGCTGCCCATGGCGCCATTCCCGAGCTTTTTTTGCACCAGATACTGCTCGACCCGCTCGCCGATCATGAGGGAATGTCCTTGACACGTAAGAGTTGGACCGTGATGTTGTCAGGACGGCCGCGCTGCTTGGCCAGTTCCAGCTCACCGCACGCGTCGGTGAGCAGTCTGGAATCCACGATGAGACCCATCTCCCGATCTGTTACCACGCCATGCAGGCCATCGCCGCACATCAACTCACTCCTTGAAAGAGGCGGTCAGACTGATGATCACCGGCAATACCGCCGGTCGCAGTTCTGCATCACGCCGCGCATCGTTGGTTAAAGGGGCCGCTTGCGCATTGCACGCCAAAGCGGCGGCCGCGACAGCCAGAGAACTCGCCACCACCCTAACTGCGCGGCCCTTTAATCTCCGCATAGCAGAAAAGGAGCATCCTGGAAGAGGCATGGATAACCCTCGCACCCCGAGAAGTGTCTTACCCACAGGCTTACTGGATCGCTGACACCTTACCATTCTGAAAGGTGATCATCTTCTGATACATGAAGACGGTGGTGCCGCCATAGTTCCGCGATACTGTGGGTTGGCCGAGTATACTTCTGACCTGGTCTTCCGTCATCCCCACCTGCACCTGCGCTCCCCCGACGGGCGCCTGCGTTTGCGAGACCGGCTGCAGCGCGCGGCTTTCCGCCGGCGAGCTTTTTGGTTGCACGGCGGCCTGCTGGCCGGCGCCTTGCGAGCTGTCGTCGCCCCCGTTATCCAGGGGCAATACCGTGTTGATCTCGTCGGCGACTTGTCCGGCGTCAGCCTTCGCCAGGAACCCCGAATCGAAGGCGAAGTTCACGCCTGTCTTGAAGGTTGGCCATGCCGCATTCCCGTCTGCGCCTGCCGCCGCCTCCACGAGTTCGAAGCTAATAGTGTCCTTCGACGTGTTAACTTTGATCTTTGTTATGTAGAGCAGCTGTCCAGCCTGTAGAAAAGTGCCGAGGCCTTTGGTTATCCCCAGGCAGCCGCCTCCCGGGATTTGCTGCTTATCGCCCTTTACCATGGCGTTACACCGGAACATATTGTCCATGGGAGTCTCGTAAAGCAGGTTTGTCTTCGCAAGTCTCAGCAGCGTACCCGGCGCAATCACGGTATGAGTGTTGCCTTCCAGTTGGGTTAGCTTATAAATCGTTTCCAGCTGCGATTCCAGCGACGCCGAAGCAGGGTTCTGCGCCATGGTTGTTCCGCACATCGCACACACCAGACCGAGCATGATCATCAGCACTACTTGCCTTGAACCGCTGCCCAACATGTCTCTCTCCGTTTTCCAAATATTGATGTCGCCCCAGGTCCCTGAAGGGCCGGCGGACCGGCCCACTTAGAACGTGCCTCCCGGGTTGGAAGAGGCGACGGCCTGCTTTTCGTCGTTATCGGCATCATGTTGCTGCTGTTTCAAAGTGGCTTCCAGGTTTGCATCAGCCACCGTTGTGCCTAATGGGATCTGGGCGGCTCCGGCGTTCGGTCCCTGGGGCAGGCCGTTCTTTCCCATGTTTTGCGACGCATATTGCACCCCGGTTCGAACCTGCTGCTCAAAGTCGCCTTCCATAACCATCAGGTCATTGAGCGCAATCTTCGTATTGGAGCCTTGCTGGCAATCGCTGCTTCGGCTGGCCTTCACCTGTACGTTCACCGTGCCGTCCTGACCGAGGTCACTGGTTCGCGTGACCCAGTCATCGGTGTTCAGGACGCAGTCTTGACCGTCTGCGTTGACGTTTATCGGGGTCACGACCCGGAAGAGAACATGTCCGGGGCGCAGCGCTTCGGGCACGTCATCCGGCGAGTCGGTCACCTCGGCGATCTGGGCATTAGGCTTTGAGGCCGCCTCGGCCGCGTCAGCCTGTTGCTGCTGGTTCTTAAGGTGGTCCTCCACCTGGCTGGCGATCTGCTCCTTCATCTCAGAGGTGATTGGGGGAGGCGCTTCCTGTGATTCGTTTAGGCCCTCGGCGCGTCCGGCGTCATATGCCTGCTGCAAATTGGTCGCGATCACGTAGTCAGTCATCCAGGCTGCAAGGCTGGGATACACCGGATAAGGCGTAAATGCACTACTGTAGGCTGTATACCACGGCTCGGCGGCCCATCCCCATGAATACGCCGCTGGAGAGGCCCAAGGCTGTACCGTCCAGCCATAGAATGCCGGACTGTAAACGTAGGCGGGAACCGGACGATAGTAAACAACACCACGGTACCGATAGCCACGGTAAACCACCGCATACGATCTGTTGCCGACAAGATAGCTGCGACGGATGCAGCATGGATGGCCAAAGACAGGTCGTTCCACCATCACTCGTCGGCCGAAAGTCGTCGTACGCACGACACCAACTCCGGCTACGTTGTGCCGCGTCTCAATCACCCGCGAGCCGCCCGGCAGTCGTTGCGTTGTCCGCAGCCCTCCGCCCGGCAGCTGCACGCGACTCACGGTTCGGGCTCCCATGGTGCCCGGATGATCGAGAGGGTGGGGATTGTTGAGAGTCGCATGACTTGGTTCGGGACCATGTCCTCCGCCAGGTTGACCATTATGTGCAGCATCGGGACTCCCAGCTGCGTTGACACCCGCAGAGTGTGCATGCTCGGAATTCTGAGGAGGTCGTCCGCCATTGTTGGCGCTGGACGGATGCTGAGACATGCCATTGCTCGGCGGATGCTGGACCGCCCCGTTGGTGCTGGGTGGGCGCTGGGACACACCATTGCTGCTGGGTGGCCGCTGGGATGCCCCGTTGCTACTGGGCGGCCGTTGGTATGAACCGTTGCTGCTGGGTGGCCGCTGTGATGCCCCGTTGCTGCTGGGCGGCCGTTGGTACGAACCGTGCGAACTCGGCGGATGGCTCCCCGGCGCGCCGGCTGGGTGGCCTGTGCCTAAGACATTGCCAGAATGTACGGCCGGTGCCGCCGGGTGCGGGGCTGGCGCAGCCTTGGCTGACGAGGATGACGACTTGGAATCGGACGCCATGCCATATGGAGCGACGATCAGCATGGCTACGAGGAGGGCCCAGGGTAACATCCGGTCGATATGGTCGCGTCGTACCGGCGAGATGGCTGCGTATCTCATTTGCTTGCCTCCAGAAATCTCTCACTGCTTTAACTCATAAACGTGGTTCACGTGCATTTCTCATATTGCCCGCACGAATTCTTACGGCCTGATCTGCAAATTCGGCGCGTGTTTGATCTCCACTTCGATGGCGTGGCCGATTTGTGGCAGTGCTTGCTGGTCCACCGGGACAGCGATGGTCCGGTCCGCAATGGCAATTCTTTTTCGGTGAGATCTTCATAACGGGGCGGCCTGAGGGCCATAACGCACCTGCGGGGCGAGATTGAACACACCACCGGCAATTTTTTTTGTCCGCGGGGAGACGTTTGTAAAGTGCTGCTTCCTAAGGACCCTCCTGGATGAGGCATCGGAGGCGGCAGCCTTCCTCGCGACATCGCAGTCTGGCAGCCAGGCGCACACCGGTTTTACTGGTTCGTCGACCCGCTGGCCGACAACCACTGCTTGCGAACTTATGCCGTGCATCCGGGCCATGGCATCGACATTGCCAGCCATTTTCCCCACACAGTGGCTGCCTGTACCGGGGGCCTGCCGGCAGCCAAGTCCCGACCGTCGTTGCGGGACAAGAAAGACAACTGGACATCGCTACACCCCACCGAGGTTGAACCAGAATGGACAGCTTCCGCTTCATCAAGGCGGTGGACGAAAGCTGGAGTAGGAACACGTAAAGTGCGAACTCAGCCGATTCGGTCCAAGCTAGCCATCACTTGTGCCTCAAATATGGTCCTCGGGTCAAGACCACTAAAGTGGATTTTGCGTCCTATGGAAATCTGTGCGGGCCCATTACCACCGGAAAGATGTCGAAACGAGCTGTAACCCAGTTGTTTCCACCTCCCGCGAACTAAAGAACTGGGTTCGCGCGACGACTTCCGCAGAGTGGGGTATAGCTTATCGTCCTCCTCGCCGATGGTATGCTGAAGTAGCTACCCCACACTCTGAGGCAGTTCCCTGCGCATGTCTGATCCTGAGATTCCTCAAAACCCCAACGCCGCGGACGCGGACGAGTCGTTCGCTGACATTCTTTCGCAATACGAGCAGTCGCATAAGCGCCGCGCTGAAGATGGCACGCGGCAGATCGAAGGCACCGTCATCTCGCTGACCAGCGAGTCGGTTTTTCTCGATATCGGCTACAAGATCGAAGGCGTGTTGCCGTCGACTGCGTTTGGCGAGACGCCGCCCGAGCCAGGAGACAAGATTTCGGTTACGGTGAAGGGCCGCAACGAAGAGGGTTATTACGAGCTGTCACGTTTCAAGGTTGCGCAGCCGACAGACTGGACTTCGCTGGAGCGCGCCTTTGCCGGGAAGTCGACCATCATCGGCACGGTCACCGGCGTGGTGAAAGGCGGGCTCACGGTCGACTCGGCGTGCGCGCGTTTCTGCCCGCTTCGCGCAGCGGCACCCGCGATGCCGCCGAGATGGAGAAGCTGGTCGGGCAGGAAATCCGCTGCCGCATTACAAAGCTCGACACCACCGACGAAGACGTGGTGGTCGACCGCCGCGCCGTGCTGGAAGAAGAAGAGCGTGCCGGCAAGGAGCAGCGTTATGCCGAACTGCAGGAAGGAGACGTTGTAAAGGGTACGGTGCGAACGCTTATGGATTACGGCGCGTTCGTCGACATCGGGGGCGTCGATGGCCTGCTGCACGTGAGCGATATCTCGCTGAGCCGCGTTAAGAATCCGGCCGACGTGCTCTACGGTGGGGCAGGAGATTGAAGCGCGTGTGCTGCGCGTCGATCGCGACAAGCAGCGCATTTCGTTGGGCCTGAAACAGCTTCAGCCGGAGCCGTGGGACACAGCCGGCGACAAGTACAAGACTGGGGAGCGCGTGCGTGGCACCATTTCGCGCACTATGGATTTCGGCGCATTTGTTGAGTTGGAGCCCGGCGTCGAAGGGCTCATTCACATCTCGGAGATGTCGTGGTCGAAAAAGCGCATCCTGAATGCGAACGAGGTCGTGAAGCCCGGCGACACGGTCGAGGCGATGGTGCTTTCCATCAACGTTCCGGAACGCCGCATCTCGCTGGGCCTGAAGCAGGCGCTGGGCGATCCATGGGCGGATGTCGGCGAGCACTTTGCCGCCGGTTCGGTGATTGAAGGGCCGGTGACGAGCATCACCAAGTTCGGCGCGTTTGTTCAGCTGGCTGAGGGCGTGGAAGGCATGATCCACGTCAGCGAGATCAGCGCGGAAAAGCGTATCAATCATCCGCAGGACGTGCTTAAGGTGGGGCAGGCGGTGCGCGCGCAAGTGCTGTCCATCGATACCGAACGCCGCACAATGCGGCTGAGCATGAAGCAACTGGTGCCGACCAGCCTGGATGAGTACATCGCCGAGCATAAAGTCGGTGACGTTGTTACCGGGCGTGTGATGGACACTGACGGCGGCGTGCGGGTTGAGCTGGGTGAGGGACTTCAGGCAATTTGCCAAGCTCAGGCGAGCGCCGCATCTTCCTCTGGCACGGCGGATTCGTCGTCGGCGGGCAAAGCCGACCTCTCGTCCCTCGGCGCGATGCTGCAGGCGCGATGGAAGGGCGGAAGCGCGGCGAACGTCGCCGGCAAACCCGAGCCGCTGCGTGCAGGACAGGTGCGCAGCTTCCGCATTGCGAAGCTCGATGCGGAAAAGAAAAGTATCGAAGTAGAGCTGGCGGGATAGAGTTTTCTTCGCTCCCACTCTGCGCTAAATGAAGGCGCAGGATGGAACTCGCAGTAGATTAAACAGCCAAGAGTCTCTCTACTAGAGATTCTGACTACGCCGACTGGTGCCCGTCGGCTTAGAATGTGTTTGTCTTCAGGAGCGCGCAGCCGACCATATCTTCAAGCTGCCCACAGCCTCTGAGCACGGAGGTTGCACCATGCCCGACTTGTATCACTACTTCCTTAGCTACAGTCGCGAGAGTTCCGAAGATTCGCAGTTTGCCCTCAAGATTGCGAGGGATCTCAGAGCAGCCGGTGCGGCTGTCTGGATCGATGCGTTGGACCTCCAGCCCTGGATGGATCAGCCAGACCTCCTGGTCTGGATGGGTCAGAGAGACCTCGAGCCGGGGCAGGCCCTCGAAAAGATATTGAATGCTTCGGCGGGACTGCTCATCGTCTTATCGCCGGCGTCGGTCCAATCCGCACAGGTGATCAGGGAGCTTTCGATTGCCAGGAAGCTTGGAAGACGGGTTGAGGCTATCCTTTTTCGAAATTGCGAACTTCGAGCTCCCTTTGATTTTGACCGGCCACTCGACTTCAGAACGGACTACGAGGCTGGGCTCCATGCGCTCATTACGCGTATTCGTGAGTCACCCTTTTACGGCTGGGGAGGATGCGGAGGAGTACCAGAGGATGACCTTGAAAGTGAGGAATCTCTCGGGGAATATGAGAAATTTCTCCAATTGCTCCAGCCCTCGATAGGACAGCAGCAGCAGCAACAACAACAGGAGCAACAACACAGCAACAGCAGCAACAGCAACAGCAGCAACAACAACAAGAACCGCAGCCTCAACACCCGAGACCCGGTGAGTCTGCGAGCCATCCATCCACTCAGACGACAGGGGCCAAAGAGGCCAAGAAGAAGGCGGCGAGGAAGGCATCTAAGAAAGCAGCCAAAAAGCAGGCTGAAGAAGAACCATCAGAGGACTACCCGGCTCGCGCGCCTGCGCCCCTGGTCCGCGACAACGTGCAGTTCACCCTCACAGGGCCTGCGGCACTTGCTCCCGGGCAAGCGCATGAGCTGCTGTTCTGGGTACACATTGAAGAGCAGGGCGCGACGGTACTGGCAAGGGCTGCGTCGGAGCTGCGATCGCCTTTCGACGACATGTCGGTGAAGTCCGAAGGACCGTATCCGCTGGAACGTGGTAGCCGGTTAAGCGTGCGAATGACCATCACAGGCTTGAACGTCGTCGACGACTACAAATGGATTACCTGGACGGGAGAGATCGGCAAAACCACCTTCATCGTTGATGTGCCGGTCGGAGCCGCCGAGGGTACTCACATCGGCAGCGCCTCCATAAGACTCAACGATTGCGAAATTGCCAGAATGTCCTTCCTGCTACGGGTGGGACGCGCAGAACCGCGTGTCGAACAGGTGCCATCCACAACGACAACGCACCGGAAGGCGTTTGCTTCGTATGCCAGCGAAGACCGGGTGGCGGTCCTCGAGCGCGTGCAGGGCATGGAAGCGGCGTGGAAGGGGCTGGACGTGTTTGTGGATGTGATGAGCCTGCGCTCAAATCAGAACTGGCAGCCGGAACTGGTGAAACAGATCTCCGAAGCGGACGTTTTCTATCTCTTCTGGTGTCATCACGCGAAAGCATCCGAGTGGGTAAGCAAAGAGTGGCGCCTTGCACTGCAAGCCAAAGGGCTCGAGTTTATCGACCCGGTGCCGCTGGAATCGCCTGAGAAATCACCGCCACCTCCGGAACTGGCGGGGAAGCATTTTAATGATCCGGTGCTGGCGTTTATTGTGGCTGCAGGCGGACATCTTAGTTAGCGAGACATTAGTTTCCCGCTGAAGAAAAATCCCCACCCTGCACCAACACCCGGCGCAGAATAGGGCACCCGCATTCCTGAAGCGAGAAAGATCCCCACCCGGCCAACTGAGGGCCGGATGGGGCACCCGAAAGATCCCCACCCAACCAAGAAACCAAGAACAGATTGGATCGGGCACCCAAATTACTCGTGCCAACTATGCGTTCGCTGGTGCTCCCCCGTTCAGCCAGCGGGTGAATGTCTGGGGCTTGACCTTGGGCAGGATGTCGAGATACATCACTGCGTAACGGAAGGCCACGACTCCGGCGGCAACGACTAGCACGCTCGACGCCAGCTCGGTCCACTTGGGCACGTAATGAGATTCCCATTGCCGACTGCAATGCGTTGATCGACACATTCAGCCGGTTGACCATGAATCCGGCAATCACCACCGCGCACGTCAGGTATAGCTTCTCCGGGTTCGAGCGCACGCTTTCCATACTCAACAGCGCGACCGGAATAATCACAAACAGCGCCATCTCCAGCCAGAAGTACCCTGCCTCTGGCGTCCGCTGGAATGCGTAATGAACGGCCTGGTTGGCGACCAGGTCGAGCATCCGGAAAAACGCGAAGACGATGAGCAGCAACTGAATCATGCGTCCGCAGTCGCTGAGGATGGTGAAGTCGACGCGCACGTTCAGCGAGCGCATGCAGAGATAGATGGCAAACACCGTCAGGGCCAGGCCGGCGGGAATCGCCGACAAGTAGAACATGGCGTGCATGTACTGCGAGTACCACAGCGGATGCACCTTGCCGCGGGCGATAAGATACAGCCCGCCGAGATACGACTGGTGCATGGACGATAGCAATACACCCATCATCACTACGCCAACCAGGATGCGGTGGTGGAAGCGCAGGATGGTGTCGCGCAGGCCCTTCCACGGCAACTTCTCGATCACTGCCGGCGCGAACTCGAAGGTCAGTACCGTGGTGTAGGTCATGATGCAGACACACACGTCGAATAAGACTGAGTTGCGGTTCCACATCACGATGGGATGCCAGAAGCGCCAGGGGAGCCCGATCTCATAAAGGTAGCCGACGCAGACCGTAAGATAGCCGAGAAAAGAAATAAGAATGGAAGCGCGAAGAATAGGGCGATAGCGCTCCATGCCCAGCAAATACACCGCGGCGCTGATGCCGAAGCCGGCGGCCGACAACCCGATGCCGCACAGCGTTCCCAGGCCCACCCACAGGCCCCAGGGCATCTGGTCGCTCAGGTTGGTGCTGGCGCGGAAGCCCTCGAAGAAACGAAGGTAGGTGGCGTACATTCCCGTGATGAAGATGATCGCAAGGATCGTTCGCCATAACGTAATTTCAGATTTCACTCGCGCAAGCATGGCTAGCTCCTTCCTTCTTTGATTTTGTTGATGGCTGCCTTCTCTTCGGCCTCAGCGAGCGCCACTTCACGGCGGCGCTGTGTGACCCAGTAGAGTGCCGAGAGGATGGTGCCGCCCATGATGACTACCTTGGGTGAATCGCCCAGCGCACTGGCGGTGAGTACCGGCATCGGCTGATTGCCGGTGGGCGCGCCTTTCATGCCCAACGCCTCAAAAGGCACATCGGAGATGAACAGCACGCAACTGCCACCGGCCTCTTCTACGCCGTAAATGTGAGGTACATACGACGAGTCGCCGCGTATGCGCGTCCACGCTTCGTTGATTAGCGCATCGCGATCGCCGAAGACGCTCGCCTGCGCGGGGCAGGCTTCCACACACGCCGGCTGGCCGCCCATGCGAAGGCGCTCGGCGCACAGGTCGCACTTCTTCACAAAAGGCGCGAGCTTGCTCCATTGATAGCGCGGTACGGAGTACGGGCAGGCGATCATGCAGTAGCGGCAACCGATGCACTTGTCGGCGTTGTACACCACCGGGCCGAGCGGCAGCTTGGAAATGGCGCCTACGGGGCAGGCAGAGGCGCAGGCCGGATCCTCGCAGTGCATGCACAGCTTGCGCACGAACTTGTCGCCGCGGCTTTCGACTACAGTGAAGGCGGTGTCTGACAATGTGGGTTCCGGGTCGGTACTCAATCCGTGAAGCTGCTTGCAGGCGGTTTCGCAACTCAGGCACCCGATGCAGCGTTTGATGTCGATCAACATGGCTTTTTGGTTTGGCATGGCTGTCTCCCTTTTCGCTCGTATGGGCCGCGATCTATGTCAGGAAGAATTCCCTGGTCAGCTTCTGCTGTACATCAGGGCTGACCTGGAACAGCAGGCCCTTGATGGGAAGTCCGCCATCCTGTGCCAGGGCGGGCGTCGACTGCGACAGCATCTCACTCAGGCGCAGCGCGCTGTTCTGCATCCACGCAGGAACGATAGGCCCTTGCAAAAGGTTGTTGCGGTTGAACGCCAGTTCCGGGGCCTTGATGGTGCACAGCCAGCCGTTCTTGTATGGGTCCTCGACAGCCAAGCCCGGATTTTTCAGCAGTTCGTGGTTGATCGATGTCAACACACCCTCGACCGGCGAGAGCAGCTCGACCTTACGGCCACCGCGCGTGATGGTGCACAGCCGCTGCCCCTGGCGTACCCAGCGATTCAGTTCGGCAAAATCGATGGAATCGATCTGCCCCAGGAGGTTGGCAGCAAATGCGTCCAATCCAACGCGCGCGTTCTGATGGCTTTCGTCGTTCAGCCATGTGTGCCCGGGATGGAAAGCGTAACCGCGGGGAATTTCGAATCCGTTGAACTGCATCATCATGGGCGCGGGAACCTCGTTGGCGACCTGCAATGCGTCTTCGGCCGCTTGCGGCTTGCGGAAGTACATCACCGTAAGAATGAGCAGGAAAGTAAGTAAGACAAACAGGATTGACATGAGTCCTCCTCGCGGCGGGACGCCGCTGGATGGCAGGCTGGGCGGCTTTGCTTCGAACCGCCAACCTGCGACATGTGGAGTAGTGCACGTTGAGGGCAAACAGGGGGACGGCGCAGTTACTTGAAACAATGAGAGTTAGGGCAGAGCGCTCGGCGCAGATACATTTCGTGCTACTGCATTTTGCAAGGGCACGGCTGCGAAGTGCAGTAGTTACGGGCCGGATAAAGGGTTAATCAATGCGATGTGGCGGCGAGGTCTTCCGGAGGGTCATCCTTCAGATTGGCGCCGCCCCGCTTCAGCCGGCGTAGTAAAGACGTGGGATGTATTCCCAATATCTTGGCGGCGTGAGTCTTGTTTTGCCCCGTGGCACTGAGCACCTGCTGAATGTAGTGCTCTTCCAGTTCGCGCAGGCTCACTAACTGATCGCCAGTAGGCGAGGGATCGAACGCAAAGCGATCATCTGCCTCAAGTTCAGGTTGGAAGTCGCGCACCTCTTCCGGCAGGTTGTCAGCGCCAATCTCGTTGTCGCGCGAGAGGATCATCGCTCGCTCGACCACGTTGCGCAACTCGCGAATATTGCCCGGCCAGGAGTAGTTCTGGAGTAGTTCGGCAGCAGGCGGGGTGAAGCCGATGAAGTTCTTCTTCAGTTCCTTGTTGAAGCGGGCCACCATGTCGAGGGCAAGCGGCAGAATGTCTTCGCGCCGTTCGCGCAAGGGCGGCAGGAACAATGGCAGAACATTTAGCCGGTAGTAAAGGTCCTCGCGGAATCTGCCCATGGCCACTGCGTCTTTCAGGACGGTGTTGGTGGCGGCGATGATGCGCACGTCGACCTGTATCGGCTTCGTGCCGCCCAGCCGCAGAAAGTTGCCTTCTTCCAGCACGCGCAGCAGCTTGGCCTGAAGACTGGGCGAAGTGTTGCCAATCTCGTCGAGAAACAGCGTCCCCTGCAGAGGCTTTCTCAATCAGGCCTTCCTTTCGCCGGCGCGCATCGGTGAAGGCCCCCGGCTCATAGCCGAAGAGTTCGCTTTCCAGCAGTGTGTCCGGCAGGGCGGCGCAATTGATGCTGACGAGCGGGGCCTGCGCCCGCGTGCTGTTGTAGTGGATGGCCTTGGCCAGCACTTCCTTTCCGGTGCCGCTCTCGCCCTGAATGAGCACGGTGGTGTGGTCGCTTTCGGCCGCGCGGCGAGCCATCTCCAGCACGCGCTGCATGACCCTGCTTTGTGTTACTACGTGCCCGAAGTCGTAGAGGCCTTTGGCGCTGTCGATTGAGTCCTGCACGCGCACCCGCAGGGCGAGGGTCTCAGCCGCCCGCTGGATGGTGTGCACCATGTCGGCGATGTGGAAGGGCTTGATCAGATAGTCGTAGGCGCCGAGCTTCATGGCCTCGACGGCGCGGTCCACCATGTGGTGCGCGCTCATCATAATGACGATCGTGTTCGGCGAGGCGGTCTTCGCTTCGCGTAATACATCGACGCCGCTGATGCCGGGCAGCACCACATCCACCAGTGCCACATCGGGTTTGTGCACGGCGAGAGAAGTGACGGCTTCCTCACCCGTGGCTGCAAGCAACACGTCGAAATTTTCGCCGTCCAGGGCGCGCCCCAGCGTGCGCAGCGTCAGCGGCTCGTCATCCACGATAAGAACGGAGTTCTGCATAGCTAGGCGACCACCTCGTCCAACTCTGGTTGCGGCTGCAAAGCGTGGCGCACGGGAAGCGTCACCCGCACGGTGGTGCCGGAACCGGGCACGCTCTGCATTTGAATGTCACCACCGTGCCGCAGTACGTAGTTGCGGGTGATGCTCAGGCCCAGTCCGGTTCCTGTGCCACGCTTGGTCGTGAAGAAGGGCTCGAACACATGCGGCAGAATATCGGGCGGCACGCCGGTTCCCGTGTCTCGCACGCGCAACTCAACGGCGGAGCCCGCTTTGGCGGTCTCCGCGGTGACGGTTATGCTCCCTCCGGGAGGCGTGGCCTGGGCGGCATTCAGTAACAGGTTGGTGAGCACCTGCGATATCTGATTCTGGTCGGCGATGATCTCGGGCAGGTCCGAGGGGATACAGTTGTGCAGTTCCAGCCGGTTAAACAGCGGTTGATGCGCCAGGAATCCTAAAGTCTGCGTGGTCAGCGAATGCAGATTGACGCGCGATAAGGTCAGCGGGTCGGGGCGGGCGTAGTCCATCAGCCCGCGAATGGCAGTCGAGATTCGTCGCACGCCCTCGATGCACTGCAGGATCTCCTCTCTCTGTTCGTCCTCGGCACTGCGCAGTTCAAGCTCGAGGTGCGACATGATGCCCAGCAGCGGATTGTTGATCTCGTGCGCGGCGCCCAGAGCCAGTTGCGCCAGTGATGCGTACTTTTCGAAGTCGGAGAGCTGCAAGTCGAACTGAAGCTTCTCCTGCTCCAGACTGCGTTCACGCTCCAGCCGCTGGACCAGCTCCTGCTGCGCCAGGTCCCGCTCGCCTTCGCAGACCTCTGCCTGCTCTCTGGCGGCGGCCAATTGACAGCGTAAGGAAAGGAACTTCCCGCGAAAGATAAAGTAAAGAAAAAGTGCGGCGCAGCCGCCTGTTCCAATCGCGAGCCAAAGCTGGTTCATCGAGGCTTTCTCTTATTACCCTCGCGCGACTGAGCGCCGGAGGCAGTGATAGCAGTCACGCCGGACGGTGACGGCGATGCCAGGGAAGATGACAAAACGGCCGCCTCCCAGGGGGCCTGAAGCACTGCCAGAGCTGCCGGTTAGAGGCCGAGGAAGGCTATTGCTCTACGTCGCCGAGGATGGGAAGCGGAGTAACCGGGTTCTTGTCGGTGCGCGCGCGTTGCACATCGATCATGGAGCAGAATTGAGACCTGTCGCGAAGGTCCTCCCTGCCGCCCTTCATGGCCTCGGTGAATCCCAGTTGTTGCGTAAGATAAGTGGTCTCGAGCGGAACCACCGCGCCTTCTTTTGCCAGCTGTGCAACTTCGGCATAGTTGGTAAACATCCACGGCTTGTTAGGGGTGCGGCCCTGCGCATCGGACAGCGCGGATGAGCGCTCCCCGGTGAGCGGCATAAGGTTCTTGCTGCTCATGCGGAGGAAGGCATCGCGCGCATCTTCGCTGCGCCAGTATCCAGGAAAGGCGTGCCCAGAGATGAGGAAGATCACCGGATAGATGCCGATGTATTCGAGGCATGCCGCCAGCAGAAGAGCCAGGTCGATGCAGGTACCACGCTTGCCGTCAATCACGTATGAGGGCGTGCGCAGCCGCTGCGAAGATTCAGTAAACGTCGGCGGCGGATTGATGTAGCCCAAAGCCATGTCGAAGCTGAGTGTTGACCAAAGGGCCTTCACCTGCAAATCGACCGTGGCATACGGATCCTTGGCTTTCTTGTCGACGCCCTGGTATCCGCTGAAGCCGGCGGTGCTGTCCTCGTTGAACAGCCGCACATAGCGTTGCGCGTTGTCGATCACCTTCGCCACCGCGTTATCGCGCGACAAGACGAACGAAGGCAGATAGGCATCCAGCTCAGGAGTGTCAACCCACTCGTCGATTGCCAGCAGCTTTACCGGCACGGTATCGCGGTGGACAATCTTGTTGTTCCAGGTGATGTCGATGTAGAGGACGCTCTTCACGCTCTCGCGGACGGTAGCGCATTAAGTATGAGGTCAGCGGGAAGTGGATGCGATCGGCCAAGGGCAGATATGAGTCCACCATATCGATGTAGCTGCGATAGGGGAAGGTCTGCCCGCCGCCCGCGTACAGGACCAGCTCGATACCGATGCCACGCACCAGCCCGTCACACAACTTGCGCAGAGAAAATTCCTCAAACAGGCTCTGGCCGTTGTGCAGCAGGGAGTAGTTGATCCTGTCCTTCAGCTTGATGACCACGTCCAGGACTTCCCAGGGCTCGGCGTTGGCGGAAACTTCCTTGCGAAGGTATTCCTGGCGCCTGGTGCGTAGCTGATCGTCGTCCGACTGGAGCGGCTTCTGCTCCAGGGCCGGCAGCAACGAGCGTGAGCTCCAAAGGACGGCAATGGCGCCGCCGAAGTGCATATCGCGCACGGCGAGCCGGTAGGCGCGGAGCAGGTCCCAGCTCATGGCGCGATAGTTGAAATAGAACTTCGAGAAAAAATTCTCCGCGACCGGGTCGTCGATCTCGTCCTGGAAGCCAATTGCCGCGGCCGCACTTTCGGCGGCAATCAGCGCTGCCAGGCGCGATGCCGAGTTCCAGAAGTTGCACGACACCAAAACGGGAGAATGTCCCCTGCTGCCGCGCAATGCTTCGGCCAACTGTTCTGCCGTGGCATAAGCAGGGTTGCCGTTAGCGTCCGCTACGAGGTATCCATCCCACGTTGTCTGACTCTCACGATGTAAGAGCTGCTCGCCCTGGTGGGAATCAATTCCCGCCAAGTGGACGATGTCAGGCTGCCCGCTCGCCACCAGTTCCTTCAGCTTGTCAACCGTCGGATTGCGGGGGCACAGAACCTTATTCAGCCCCAGGTTCGACTCCACCAGCTTGCGCTCAGAACTGAAGGAATACATGTCAGCGACCTTGCCGGGCGCGCTCTCAACCACCATCAGCTTCTTCGGGACTCGCGCGGCGGTGTCGGAGCGATCTGTACAGCATACGTGACGAATGACGATGATCGGCGAGGTGCGCTTGTCCGCCGTGCCGGCAAAGAGCAGGAACTCCCAGGGGAAAATCCGCAGCTCCCAGCCGATTTCCTCGTGCGCGCTGGTGTAGGGAATCTCGATTTCCACCACGCCGGCTTTGGCGATCTCGGACAGTTTGGCGTCGTCGACGCCGAGCTTGGCCAGCGCCTCAAGGGCGCGGCGCGTGACCGACGCAGAAGTGCCTGGGTCGCGTGACCAGCGAATCCGGTTGCGCAGCACATAGTCCCAGTACATCGCCGTCCGCTGGAAATCTTCCCCGGGCGTGATCTTGTAGCTGCCACCGCCCAGAACGTGCAGGGTGACAGAGGCCTTCGGCGCCGTCGCGGCCTTGCGGCCGGACTTCGCTACAGCCGGTTTCTGTTTCGCGGCTTTGGGAGCGGCTGCTTTCTTCGGACTCATGGCGCTTTGTGCCACATCTTATCCCTCCGCGGAGAAGCGTGCGAACTATTTTCCGCTCACCTCATTCCACAAGAATGCCAGCTCGTCGGCGGTATCGTTCACCAGTTGCGTAATCGATACCCCTGCGCTGTGTCCGGCCTTGATTTCATAGTGCAGCAGGATGGGCCGGTCACTGCCGGTGTCAGCCTGCATCAGCGCCGTCATCTTGCGCGCGTGCAGCGGAGCGACGCGCGTATCCGAATCGCCGGTGTTGAACATGATGGCGGGATACTTCGTGCCCGGCTTCACGTTCTGGTAGGGCGAGTATTTCAGCAGGTATGGGAACTGCTGCGCATTTTCGGCTGATCCGTACTCCGCCGTCCACCAGCGACCGACAAGAAAGTCCTGATAGCGCAGCATGTCCAGCAACGGATAGCCGCACCAGATGGCGCCGAAGAGTTCGGGATGCTGCGTCATAGCCGCGCCCATCAGCAAGCCCCCGTTGGAGCGCCCACGGATGGCAAGCTGCTGTGCCGAGGTGTACTTGTTGTCGATGAGGTAACGCGCTGCGGCGAAGAAGTCGTCGAAGACGTTCTGCTTCTTCTCGAACATGCCGGCCCTGTGCCAGGCCTCGCCGTACTCGCCGCCGCCGCGTAGATTGGGCTGCGCGTAGAAGCCGCCCTGCTCCATCCACCAGGCGAACTCGGGGTTCCACGCGGGCGTAAGGCTTACGTTGAATCCGCCGTAGGCGAACATCAGTGTTGGCGTGTTGCCGTCGCGCTTTACGCCTTTCTTCGACGAGATAAACATAGGGATACGGGTGCCGTCTTTAGACCTGTAGAAGACCTGCTTCACCTCATACTCGTCCGAATTGAATGGCACCTTGGGACGGGCGAAGACGTCGGCTTTCCCCGTCGCCACGTTGTAGTGGTAGATCATCGGCGGAATGTTGAACGATTGGAAGTTGTAGAAACCGTCGTTCGACTCCTGGCGGCCGAAGACAGTTGAGGCTGCACCCAGAGTGGGATATTTGATCGTGCCGACTTGTTTTCCGTCCAGATTGAAGACGCGCGTCTCGGTGACGACATCGTGCAGGCTGGTAACGAACAGCTTGCCGCCCACAATGGAGAACTGCTCGATCGGGTCTTTTCCCTGCGGCACGATGGTCTGCCAGTGCTCCGGCGCGGGATCGTTCAACTCAATGCGAACGATGCGATAGTTCTCCGCCTGGTAGTCGGTCATGACGAAGAGGTCGTCGCCATAGTTGGTCGGCACGAAGCGGCTGTCGATGCCGTGAACGATGGGACGGATCGGCGCGTTGGCTGTGCGCAGGTCCTGCACATAAATGTCGACGCGCTTGGGCGGAACGCCGTGATTGACATCGATGATGAGATAGTCGGCCGTTCTCGCTGACATCTGCAGCAGATCAATTCCATCGGCGCCGA
This sequence comes from uncultured Acidobacteriaceae bacterium, assembly GCA_963782505.1. Classification (GTDB taxonomy): domain Bacteria; phylum Acidobacteriota; class Terriglobia; order Terriglobales; family Acidobacteriaceae; genus CAVVDY01. Next base: position 256,581 of record CAWAKG010000040.1, read on the forward strand.
AGGTCTCGCCGTTGAATGATCCGCCGAAGATGTGCTGGTCGCGGAGACAGGAGTGCCCATGCGGTGCAGGTACGACCTCTGGAAGCTTGCCTTCAAGCTTCGAGTAGTAGATGCCCTTCTTATCGGGAGCAAGGCTGATGCCCATATAGCGGGCCTTCGGCAATACGTCAGGCACTTCCTTGCCCGAGTTGACGTCGAGGATGTGAAAGCTCTCCTCGTCGGCTCCGCCTTCGCGCACGCCGTACAGCAGCAGTGACCCATCTTTCGAAACGTCGGCAAATGCTGACGGAGGTGTTCTGGTCAGCGCTCAGCTTGGTGGCATCGATCGAGCCGCTCGTCTGCGCCGGTCAGACCCTTGCGCATATAGATCGACGCCTGGTTCTCCTCGGGCAGGCGCTTGGTGAAGAAGTAGCGCTCCACTCGGCTCGGTCGGAATGCCGTAGGTCTCGACACGAATCAGTTCCGTGAGTTGCTTGACGATCTCAGGCCGGATCTTCACCTGCGACAGATAGTCTTCGGTGTACTTCATCTGCGCGGCGATCCACGCGCGCGTCGGCGGGCTCTGCCCGTCTTCCAGCCAGCGATAGGGATCGGTGACGGTCACGCCGTGAATCGTCTCCGTCACCGGCTTGACTTCGGTCGGCGGCGGAGGCGGAAGGGTCACGCCATTGCCGCCCTCGACGGTTGTGGGCTTGGCGGGAGCGGGAGAGGACTTATCGGCAGCAAAGACCATGACGGAGGCTAGCAGAAGAAAAGTGACTACTGTGAGTTTCATTTGGACTGCTGAAAAGAATACAGCAGCGAGCAGGACACATGCTGCTGCGTCAAGTTGGAAGAATCAAGCGAGAGCAAGAAATGGATAGCGCGGGAAGAGATAACGACCGGGCTGAAAGACACCAAGTCAAGACTCAGCACAATTCTGGGCACAGTACCGGAAATGCGTTTACAGAGAAAGCGCGGGCGGCTGCTAAGGTGAATAACTTGTTAGGGTTAGATGGTGAGCGCGGAAGGAATCGAACCTTC
>CAWAKG010000041.1:0-18228 GCA_963782505.1 uncultured Acidobacteriaceae bacterium
ACCGCAAAACAGGGTTGACGCAATCCATTTTGGGAAGCGAATTACTTCCAGGGCTGGGGACCGTAATAGTCGCGGTATGTCCCGAAGGTTTTACGCACGCCGATCGTCAGGTAGCGCCCCCATGGGCCATTCCCGCCGATGTACGCCGGGCCGAGATTCGTGTACTGCGGGGTCCAGATGAAGTGCTGGGTCATGCGGATGTCGAACTTCTTCGGCAGGTCAACCGCTGCCACCCACGAGTTTTCCATGCCGATCCAGTTCCAGTCCCAGGTATAGAGCGTGTGCGGCAGGTTCTTGCCGAAGGCGAGGGTGGGGCTCCACTCGAATTTCACAACGTGCAAGAAGGTCCGCCCAAAGGGGTGAACCACGAAGTTGCCGCTCATGAGATAGCGCGCGAACTTGTTGCAGGGCGCGTTGACTCCGCCGTACATCGGCTGTCCGGCATTGGGTGCGCACAGGCCCGGATCGGGCTCGTTGTGCGGCGGAGCGATGTCGAATTGCCCGTAGCCGTAGATCCAGCCCGTGGGAAAGAAGAGGCGGTTGTCCTTGCTCTCCGGCGCGGGCGTAGGGGGTGGCGTTTCAGGCTTGGCCTGAGCAGTTTCGGCCGAGACCGAAGCCTTGGGGGGCTGGGTGTCAGCGGTGGTTTGAGCGACAATCGAACAGGTGAAGGCGAAACAGCATAGCAAGGTCCACAAAAGCTTCATGGTTCTCCGCGTCAGAGCAGGTTGGAATCATCCGAACATGATGAAAGCAGGAAGGCAGCCCCGATCAGCCCTTGTATTAGACAGCAAACAGGGTATTTACGCCAATGTCTTGGATGACCAGCGCGGAACCGGCAGACCGCGCTCGATCAAGCGTAACGCAAGTTGTATCTCGCCGGCGGCTCCCCTTCGCCTAGTCGCTCGCCTCGTCCTCTTCTCCTTCGTCTGCCGGCATCCGGGTCCACGTCTTGTCCGGATTGAATGAGGTTATCGCCGGCGCGGCAGTAGAGGTCGCGGCGCCGAGGTCCTTTTCATAGATAACACCCTCGGCATCGACAATAAAGGTCATCACGCCCGAGTTGCGATATTCCGCAGGGTAGGCGATGAAGGCAAAACCTGTGATCTTGCCGTCAACGTCATACGCCTTCGCGCCGCCGGGGGCATTCGCGCCCTGGCCCTTCAGCGGCCGATAGAAGTAGCCGTGGAAAGGCTCTGTCTTATTGCTGTAGCCCTCCTTCGTTGCGAAAGCGACGACCGGGCCGATGGGACTCTGCGGCTCGCCTTCGGCGGTTTTCCAGTAGAGGCCATCCTGCTTGCCCGAGGTGCTCAAAATCCGGCTCGCATACTGGTGTGTCGCGCCATCGTGGGTGCCATCGTAGTACTCATCTTGCGCATCGACCAGGGCGTTGAGCACCCGGATTGCGGCCAGTTCGTTTCGGCCAATGCGGCGGAACAGGATTTCCTGTTTGCCCGCCGCCGAATCGAAGTACCACTTGCCCGCTTTTTCCTTCAGCGGAATGGGAAACGGCCAGTTGTCAGCCCCCAGATAGAGAATTCGGCTGCCGTCGGACTGCTTGCCGATGCGATTCATTTGGTCGTAGCGGGAGACGAAGTCTTCCCGGGTCTTGTTGTCCTGCACCGCATCGCCGGAATGAATGACACTCTCCGAAGACGGACCGAGAACGGCAAGAAGGGACTGTACGTCATCGGCCTTGGCAGCTTCATACAGCGCTTTCGCAGCGTCCTGCGGCGAAGCAAAGGTCTTTTCACCCGTCTCCTGCGAATTGGCGACCGGTGAGAGCGTCAACAGCACGACGAGACTAAGAATTGCAGGAGCAATAGATTTTTGGATCATCCTGGCAACCTCCACCCCAAAGATTCGGCAAGCAGCTTGTAGACGGACTGAGCAATTGAGCGACATGGCTATCTCTTGCGACCTCCTCCGCCCGACGGCCGGCTCTGCGGCGCCTGTCTCCCTCCGCCACCGCCGCTAACGCTGCTTCGTCCGCGATTGGATTCCGCGCGAGTGTTGCCGCCCTTGTTGTATCCACTGAAGGCACCCGAGTTGGTTCCCGTCTGGGGCTTTTGGCCGTAACCGCGATCGGCGGCTGCGGGACGCGCCTGCGCATTTGCCGGACGATCTGGCATGGGACGGTTGGCGGCATTTGCGTTGCCTGCGCCTGGCCGGTTGGCGGCATTCGCGTTTCCACCGTTCGGACGGTTGGCGGTGTTCGTGTTCCCGTTGTTCGGCCTTTGACGATTCTGCCCGTAGGCAGTGTTACCGCCGGTGTTGACGTTGACCGTGTTTCCGCCCCGGTTGACCGTATTGCCGCTTACGTTCGTGTTGCGATTGCCGGTGCGGTTGTTGCTGTTCTGGTTGTAGCGGTTATTGGCGTTGTAAGGCGTGGGCCGCGCGCCGTTGTAACCACCGCGGTACACATTGCTGTTGGAGACATACACGTTACGGTTGTAGGTCACGCTCCCGCCATGCCAGTTCGTATTCCAGGAGTTCCAGCCCCATCCGCAGCAGCCGTTGTTCATTGAAGCGCCAATCGCCATCCCTACGCCAAAGGAGATGAGGCCGGTGGTGACCAGCGCCGCCGTACTGTAGCCCGGCGGATAGTAGGGCGTTCCATAAACTACCGTGGGGTTATACGTGGGTACATATACCACCTGCGGGTTGGCGGGCTGGATGACAATCGTCTGCGGGTCCTGCTGCACCACTTTGATCTGCTCGCCGGATTTGAGATTCCCCGCAGCCTTGGCTTCTTTGCGCAAAACCTGCACTGCTTTCATGACGTCGGCCTGCTGGTAGTAATAAGCCTCGCCCAGCGCCGAGGTCCACGACAGGTTCTGCGCCATGTTGTCGAGCACGGAGGGAAATTGCGTCAGGGCTTTCACGCTGGGATCCCACGGCTGTTTATCCGCCGCCGTAAGTAACGCCTGGTCTTTCAGGTTGGGATTGGCCTTGACCCACTGGTTGGCGGCAGTGATCTCATCGGGAAACGTCGCGCCAGCGAGCACCTGTGCTACCAGCGCATCGGGATAAAGCGCAATCGGCGCGACCAGGTTCTCGATCTCTTTGGCGCTAAGGTTGGCCGCGTTGGGGTCTTCGCCCTGCTGCTGTGGTGCAGCAATGGAATAGGTTGAGCTTAGAAAGAATGCGGCGCACAAAACGACTGCCCACACTTGCCTGAGAGTACACATGGCAAAACTCCCGCTCTGCGAGCGAATTGTGGCCCGCGAGTGATTTCACTGAACTACAAAGAAACAGGGCGGTTAGACAAAAGCCGTTGCAACGCCATCCGGCCCGCCGCCGGTAACTACGGAGGTAAGTACCCGGTTTCAAGGGCTGCTTGATGATTGTCGCGCACGCGGGCCACTCCTGCAAAGAAAATTCTGAATTCCAAAACCATAGGTTTTGGACAAATGGGCTTTCTATAACTTTGCTCTAGGAAGAGATGAGGGCGCTAGTGGGAGCATCCGTGAACTAAGCTCTTGCGGGTTCCAGGAATGTCTGTTCTTGCTACGATGCTGTTCTGCGTCTCTGCGTCCAGCCCGGATCGCGCACGTACTCCTCTTCAAGTCGTCGTAGCCGGGCCGACATGATGCTTGATCGGCCGAGGTAGCCCACAGGCTTTCGAGGGTCATTTCTTTCAACCACCGGCATGCGTCCGACATTGGCTCGCAACATGCGAGCTGCGGCGTCATAGAGAACTTCGTCGGGATAGGTGACGACTAGGTCGCGCGAGCTCGCATCCAGAATACTCATCCTGCCGGAAGGATCGCGTTCCAATGCGCGCATCAGGTCGGAGCGGGTGATGATGCCCCTAAGCTGCTGGTTCTGGTCCAGCACAAACAGGCCCTGGTGCCGCGTGACTCCCGGATCATGGCGGCTGATGCGACTGGACAGCTCGGCTACAGTCATCGTGGCAGGAACGGTATCGAAGTCGCGCGACATCGTCTCTTCAACCAGCGCTTGCTGAAGCACGTCAGGCTCGTAGTCCTGGTGGATATGCAGCCCGCGGCGCGCCAGCTTCTCCGTCATGATCGAATTCTTCGCGTAATACACAGCAATGCCGTCGGCAATGACCGTGACCAGCATCAGCGGCAGGATCGAGTTGTAATCGCGGGTGATCTCGAAGGCGAAGATGATGAAAGTGAACGCCGCGCGCGATGCGGCCCCGAAGACCGCTCCCATGGCCACCAGCGCGAAGGCTCCGGGCGAAAGATTCGCCGCTGGCCAGAACTTGTCGACGATCATCGCGAATGCCGAGCCCATGGCCGCGCTGGCCATGAACATCGGCGCTAGCAAACCTCCGGACGTGCCCGAGCCCAGCGAGATCACCAACGCCGCCGACTTGAAGACCATCACCGCCAACAACCCGCCCAATAGCATCCTGGTATTGAGAATGTCGGAGATCGTGTCATAGCCCACGCCCAGCACCCGTGGAACAAAGTAGCCGATGATGCCGAGGCCGAGCGCCCCAATCGCGGGCCACCACATATCGTGGATGGGAAGCTTCTCGAATTGATCCTCGACCCAATACAGCGACCGGCTGAACCCTAATGCTGCGAAACCGCAGATCACGCCCAACACGAGGTAGAACGGCAAAGCATGCGGCAGTCCGAAGTCAACGGCTGCCACGGCGAACATCGGGCCGCGACCCATCAGCCAGAAGTGCACGCTGGTGGCAATGGTGCTGGCAATCACCAGAGGAATGAAAGAGCGCGATGCGAACTCGAACAACAGAAGTTCGATCGCCAGAATAACGCCCGCGATTGGCGTGCTGAAAGTCGCTGCCATGCCTGCGGCAGCGCCGCAGGCCAGCAGCACTTTGCGTTCGGCTGCGGTGGTATGCAGGAACTGGCCGACCAGCGATCCCAATGCGCCACCAGTTTGAATTATGGGGCCTTCCGCCCCGAACGGGCCGCCAGTGCCGATTGCGATTGCTGCTGAGATGGGTTTCAGAATAGCGACTTTCGGCTCGATGCGACTACGATTGACCAGTACCGCTTCCATTGCTTCCGGAATGCCGTGGCCGCGAATTTTGTCGCTGCCAAAGTGCGCCATTACGCCTACGATGATCCCGCCAATGACCGGCGTGACGATCACCATGAGCCCGAGATGGTTGTTGCGCGCGCCGCTGAACGCGAATGAGATGCGATGAAAGAAGAAGATATTGGTGAACAGACCAATCAGGTTGTAGAGCAGAAAGGCGACGATCCCGGCGAGAAAGCCGACGCCCGCTGCCAGCAACGACATCAATGCTGTGCGAAAGCGCACTTGTCCATAGACGGCCTTGCGTAGCTCCGGCGGATTTATGCCATCCAGGCCGAGGGTGGGCGCCGCCTCGGTCATCGCATCCCCTTCTTTGCTGGGATTCGCCGCTTGCTAGCCGGCGCAATTCGCTCCCGGCCCGTCACTTTACGAAGTGCTGCGATCAACGCCGGCGCTGCTGAGCGCAACTCCTCGCGATGGTGCAGTGTAAGTTCCTGCAAGATGTGTTCGCCCTGCGGCGTAAGGCTGACATACACTTCGCGACGGTCATCGACGCCGCGAGCGCGGCGAATCAGCTCCCGCTCCTCCAGCCGGTCGATCAACTCGACCGCGCTGTGATGGTGGATTTGCAAGCGTTCAGCCAAGTCGGCAATGCGCGCTCCGTGCGCTCCTGGGCTGGCCTTCACAGCCAGCATGAGCTGATGCTGCTGAGGCTCGACTCCCGCCCTTCGCGCCGCCTGTTCACTGAAGTGCAGAAAGCGTCGAATGTGGCAGCGGAACTCGGCGAGGGCGGCGTAGTCAGATTGCCTGAGTTTGTGGTTGCTCATGGTCGCTATCCGCAATTATATCGTGACACGATATATATTTTCAAAAGCTATTGCGGCGCCACCTGGCTGGCCGTGCCGTAGGAGGCTGTATCAGCGAGCGCTGTCCCTGTACAATGAACCGTTTACAGCACCTTCCTTCATCGGGGACCAACTCTTGATCGCACGTTATACCCGGCCCGAGATGGGCCGCATCTGGAGCGACGAAAACCGTTTCCGCACCTGGCTCGAGGTTGAGATCGCCGCGACCGAAACCCTGGCCGAAGCCGGCATTGTGCCGCAATCGGCGGCCAAAGCCATCCGGGAAAAGGGCGACATCGATGTAGCACGCATCCACCAGATCGAAGCCGAGGTGAAGCACGACGTCATCGCCTTCACCACCGTTGTCGCGGAGAAGGTCGGGCCAGAGTCGCGCTGGCTGCACTACGGCCTGACATCGAACGACGTCGTCGACACCGCGCAAGCCCTGCTGTTGAAGCAGGCATCGGCAATCATCCGCGCCGATCTCACAAAGCTCAGCGAAGTGCTCAAGCGCCGCGCCTTCGAATTCAAGGACACGCCGCAGATTGGCCGCACCCACGGCATTCATGCCGAGCCCATCACCTTTGGACTGAAGCTGGCCAACTGGTACTCCGAGGTGCAGCGCGATATCACGCGCTTCGAACTTGCGGCCGAGCAGATGCGGGTGGGCAAGCTGTCGGGCGCGGTCGGCAACGGCGCGCACCTCGATCCCGAAATCGAAGAAAATATCTGCCGGCGGCTCGGCCTTGAGGTCGCGGCCGTCTCCAGCCAGGTGATCCAGCGCGACCGCCACGCTTTCTATGTCGCGACACTGGCGGTAATCGCTTCGACCCTGGACAAGATCGCCACCGAAGTCCGCCATCTCCAGCGCACTGAAGTTCGCGAGGCGGAAGAGTACTTCAGCGAGAAGCAAAAGGGCTCGTCGGCCATGCCGCATAAGCGCAATCCCGTCACCTGTGAGCAGATCAGCGGGCTGGCTCGCGTGGTTCGCGCCAACTCGCAGGCTGCGCTGGAGAACGTCGCGCTATGGCACGAGCGCGATATCTCGCATTCCTCGGTCGAGCGCGTCATCCTGCCCGACTCGACCATCCTTGTCGACTATCTTCTGAGCAAGACGACCAACTTGATCGACACCTTGCTGGTCTACCCCAATCGCATGATGAAGAACCTCGAGTCGACCGGCGGGCTGGTCTTTAGCGGGCAGTTGCTGCTCGATCTGGTGGAGGCCGGAGTCCTGCGCGAGGACGCCTATCGTCTGGTTCAGACAAATGCGATGAAAGCGTGGAAGGAAGACCTGAACTTCCATGATCTGATCATCAGCGATCCGGAGATCACCTCGAAGGTGAAGCGCGAAACGCTAGAGCAGGCATTCGATCTTCAACGCCCGCTGCGCAACGTGGACAAGATCTTCAAGCGGGTATTCGGATGAGCGAGTGAAGGTCCGAGATATCAGCCTTCAGTTCAGGGTGGATTTGATGCAAGCTAGGGTTTTGCCGTATTTTGAACCGTATGGAAGTGCACTTCACCCCCGAGACGGAAAAGAAGCTAAGAGACCTCTCCGCGCAGAGTGGACGCCGCACCGACGATCTGGTTGAAGATGCCATGGCAGGCTATGTTGGCCCCGCCAATCAAGCCACCCCCGCGGGCGTCGATTGGTCCCAGTGCCCCGCGGTTGAAAGTGACCCCAAGAAGCGCAGCGGTGCGTGGGTGTTTAAGGGCACTCGCACTCCGGTGTCTGTGGTCTTCGAAAATCTTCCGGATATGAGCGCCAATGAGCTCGTGGAAGAGTTCGGTGTGACGCAGGAACAGGTGCAAGCTGTTCTCGAGTTTGTCGCCAAGAGTGCCGAGGCGCCCCCACGGGCGCGTTCTTAGATGTTGATTTTGTTCGACAATGGCACGCCCCGCAGTCTTGCCCGTCACCTAATCGCTGAGCACACTGTGACCGAAGCCCGCGCGCGCGGCTGGGATGAACTTGGCAACGGCGAGCTTTTGACCAAGGCTGAAGCTGCCGGCTTTGATCTGCTGATAACGACCGACAAGAATCTCCGCTACCAGCAGAATCTGGCCCACCGAAAGATTGCCGTGGTTGTCCTGGGACAAGGGCGATGGAAGTTGCTGCAAGCGCATCTGGCAAAGATCGTAGCAGCGGTCAAGACCGCTGCGCCGGGCAGCTACATAGAATTGGAAATCCCTTACGAGTGAACCCAGTTAAATCCGCTGCCTGGCAAAATCGAGGTCATACGTGATGCGCCCCTCTCCTTACAGCACCCTGGTCCTGGCTTGCGAAGGTCCTCTGGCCTTCATTACCTTGAACCGGCCCGACAAGCGCAATGCCATCAGCTACGAACTGATTTCGGACTTGCTCAGAGTGCTCAACGAAGTCGAATCATCATCCGCTTCGATCCTCATCCTGACCGGCGCGGGCAAGGCATTCTGCTCCGGCATGGACCTCGACAATCTGCGGGCGATTACTTCGCGCACACCCGAGGAAAACCTCTCCGACTCGCAGACCATGGCGACGATGTTTCGCACCCTGTATGAGTTTCCCAAGGTGACGATCGCTGCGGTCAACGGCCCGGCCATTGCCGGCGGCTGTGGACTGGCGACGCTTTGCGACTTCACGCTGGCGTCGACGGAAGCCAGGTTCGGCTACACCGAAGTTCGCATCGGATTCATCCCGGCAATTGTGTCGGCATTCCTGCTGCGGCAGCTGGGGGAGAAGCAGGCTCGTGATCTGCTGCTGACAGGGCGTATTATTGGTGCTGAAGAAGCGCACCGCCTTGGATTAGCGAATGAAGTACTGGCGCCGGAACGGTTACTGGAAAGAGCGCGTGAATTAGCGTGGGATTTGTTGCAAAATAGTCCTGCTTCTCTGCTTGCAACCAAGCGTCTCCTGAAAGACTATTCGGCCACGCAGCTTGATCGGCAGATTGCCGAGGCCGTCGAGGAGAACGCGCGCATTCGCACCACCGAGGATTTTCGCGAAGGCGTCAGTTCGTTTCTGGAGAAGCGTAAACCACACTGGGCGAGGTGAATTGTGAAGGTACTTGGAAAGCTGGCAGTATTCATTTTGTTGACCCCCGCGCTGCTGCTGGCGCAGACGTCGACGGGCCAATCCGCGACGGCACCCAAGGCGAATGACACCAAGGCCGCCGCTGCGCAATCGGCGCCTTCGGCAGCGCAAAACGCGGGCTCTGAGACGACTGGCCAGAAGGAGCCGGCAGCGGCGCAGGCCGCGCCGGCACCCAAGACCTCGGCGCCTCTGCCCTATCCCATCCTGAGCGAGAAGAGCAAGGAACGCGCCCGCCAGCTTTATGACTACTTCGCCCGCGGCGAGATGGGGCCGTTCTACGCCGCCTTTGCGCCCGAGATGAAGAAGCAACAGCCCGAGGCCAAGCTGGTCGCGATGTCCAAACAGGTCACAGAGAAGCTGGGGTCTCCGCAACAGGTCTTGAGCGAGAACTTCCTGCCCAATCTGGGCTCTCCCGCTACCATTTATTCACGCACCTCGACGTACAGCAAAACCAAGGTTCCCTTCATGGTCATCCTCGCCATAAACGGCCAAGGCGAGCTGGCGGACGTTCGCGTCATGCCCGTGCCACCAATGCCAAGAGATGGCTATGCGGACTATCAGGACAGCACCAAGCTGCATCTTCCCTTTGAGGGCACCTGGATCGTTCTACAGGGCGGCCGCAATCCCTACGACAACGCTTTCGCCACCTCTGACGACAACCGCTACACCGTCAGCTTCATGCTCCTGAAGGACGGCATGCCGTTCGACAATGAAGGCAGGAAGAACAGCGACTACTACTGTTACGGAACGCCGGTGCTGGCGCCGGCGGCCGGCGTCGTGGTGCAGATGGCGAACTATTCCCCCGACCACCCGCCGGGAATGGGAACCGACATGATCAGCCGGGGCAATTATGTTCTGATCGCCCATGGGAACAGCGAGTACTCCTTGATTCCCTATCTCAAGGCCGGCAGCGTCAAGCTGCACGATGGCCAGCACGTGAAGCAAGGCGAAGTGATTGGAGAATGCGGCAACAGTGGCAGCTCCTTCGCTCCCCATGTGGAATACAGCCTGCAGAATACCCGCGGCTTCCCCTTGCCCAAGACCCTGCCCGCGCAGTTTGTGGACTACACGGCAGACGGCAAGGCCGTAACGTTAGGCGAACCGTTACGCGGGCAGATGGTCGCCAACCAGCCGGCTCCGCCGGCCACGCAGACCGCAGAAAAACCGCCAGCCGAAAAGCCGCAATGAGCGGCGGCGACGGCACGTCTCCGAAAACGCCGCAGTTCTTTGAGACCGAGCTTCGCGTCCGCTATGCGGAGACCGACCAGATGGGGGTGGTCTACCACTCGAACTACATCATCTGGTTTGAAGTGGGGCGCGTCGAAATGCTGCGCCAGCTTGGTTTCAACTACCGCGACATGGAGCAGCGGGATGACATCCACATCGTTGTGGTGGACGCGAGCTGCCGGTACAAGATGCCGGCGCACTATGATGACGTGATCCGCGTGCGCACCTGCCTGCTGAATGTCCGCGAATCCTTGCTGCGCTTTGGATATGAGATCGTTCGCGACTCCGACCAGGCCCTGCTGGCCGAGGGCGAAACCGTCCACCTCGTGGTCGGAGCCGAGATGAAGCGCACCCCGCTGCCGCAAAGCTACATGGGGACCTTTTTGCGAGCCGCGGGAAGGGCTCACGCCACAGAGGCCACCGAGATCACAGAGGCATAGCGCGGTTTAGCGTCTCCCCCGTGTACTCTGTGGTGAAGACAGTTAGAATCTTCCTTTGAAAGCCCTTCACATCAACGGCAACGATCTGTCGCTCGCAGCAGTGCGCGAGGTGGTTTACGAAAACCGTCCAGTGCTGCTTGAGGCCGAAGCTCGCGAGGCAGTCGGACGCGCGCGGGCGGTGGTCGAAGACCTGCTCGATCGCGACCAGGTGGCCTACGCGGTAAACACCGGCGTGGGAAAGCTGAGCGACGTGCGCATCTCTCCGGCGGATATCCGGCAATTGCAGGTCAACCTTCTGCGCTCCCACGCTGTGGGAGTTGGTGAGCCGCTGGGCGAGGAGGTGACGCGCGCCATGATTCTGCTGCGCGCCAACTCGCTGGCCAAAGGCTTTTCCGGCGTGCGCCACGATGTAATCGATACGCTCTGCGCCATGCTGAATCGCAGCGTGCATCCCATCATCCCCTCGCAGGGAAGCGTCGGCGCCAGTGGTGATTTGGCGCCCCTGGCGCACCTCGCGCTGGTGCTCATCGGCGAAGGCGAGGCTTATTACAAAGGGAAGAAGGTCTCAGGCGCCGATGCGATGCGGATGGCCGACATTCAGCCTCTGGTTCTGGAAGCCAAGGAGGCGATTTCTCTGATCAATGGCACGCAGGCCATGTTGGCGGTCGGCTTGCTCGCCACCCTGCAAGCTGAGATTTTGACCGACAGCGCCGACGTCATCGGGGCCCTGAGCGTCGACGCATTGCGCGGCACCGACGTCGCCTTTGACGAGCGCATCCAGGCCGCCCGCCCACATGCCGGGCAGTTCGTCGCTGCCCACAACCTGCGGCTCATGCTGGAAGGCAGCCAAATTCGCGAATCGCATCGCGGGTGCGGCAAGGTACAGGATGCCTATTCCCTGCGCTGTATCCCGCAGGTTCACGGAGCGGTGCGCGACACTATCGTGCACTGCCGCAACGTCTTCGAAGTGGAAATGAACTCGGCTGTGGACAATCCCTTGGTCTTCCCTGCCGCAAAGAAGGTTGGCGCGCCCAGGCCGCCAATGGGAGTGCCCGTCACAGGCGAGATCCTCTCCGGCGGCAACTTTCATGGTGAACCGGTGGCCTTTGCCCTCGATTTCCTGGCTGTGGCCTTGACTGCGCTTTCCGGAATCTCGGAAAGGCGGCTGGAGCGACTGGTCAATCCCTCGTTGAACGAAGACCTCCCGCCGTTCTTAGCGCCTGGTGCAGGCTTGAATTCCGGCTTCATGATGGCGCAGGTGACGGCCGCAGCTCTGGTCAATGAAAATAAGGTGCTGTCCCACCCGGCCTCGGTCGACTCGATCACCACCTCCGGCAACAAAGAAGACTTCGTGTCGATGGGCATGACGGCTGCCAACAAGTTGCACCGCATCATCGCCAACACGCGCAATGTGCTGGCCATCGAAGCCCTGGCAGTTGCGCAAGCGATTGACTTTCTTGCTCCCCTGAAGTCCAGCAAGCGTGGCCAGGCGGCGCACGCCGCGATCCGGTCGGTTAGCCCGCCGATCGTCGAGGACCGGATCCTGTCCCGCGATTTTGCCCGCGTGTCTGACCTGATTGCCGGCGGCACTCTGGCCAGGATTCTTTACATCTAGCCCGGTTCCGCCTTTCGCCGTTGTACACCTAACGGCACGTGGGATGAGTGCCGCCGGTAAGCTACACCATCTGCGTACCCCAGAGATCGTGCAGATGGACCACGCCCAGCAGGAGTCCTTGGTCGTCGACCACCGGCAGCGAAGTGATCTTGCGCCGCTCCATGATCTCGAGCGCGGCAATCGCAAATTCGTCTGGTCCGATGGTCACCGGATTCGCTGTCATCGACTGCTCGGCGGAGAGATCAAGAGCTTGTTTGCCGTGACGCTCCAGCAGGCGGCGAAGATCGCCGTCGCTGATCAAACCGGTCAGCTTGCGATCGGCGACCACTGTCGTCATGCCCAGCGCTTTGCGTGACATTTCATAGATGACTTCACTCATGCTGGCCGAGGGCGCAACGCAAGGCAGAGCGTCTCCGCTATGCATCAGCGACGAGACGCGCGCCAGCCGCTTTCCCAGCTTGCCGCCGGGATGAAGATTGGCAAAGTCCTCTTCCTTGAATCCGCGTCGTCGGGATAAGGCCATGGCCAGCGCGTCGCCAAGGGCCAGCATGGTCGTGGTGGAAGCCGTCGGCGCCAGGCCAAGCGAACAGGCTTCACGGGTAACCGAGCAGTCCAGCGCCACCGTCGCCGCCTGGGCCAGAGTTGAGCGGCGCGATCCTTCCGCAGCCGAGTAAAGATCGTCTCCCGTGAAGGTAATCAGGGGGATTGCCAGCCGCTTGATGGTGGCGAGCAGTTGCAGGATTTCGGCGCTCTCTCCGCTGGCCGACAGCGCAATCACCACATCGCCACGAACTACGTTCCCCAAATCACCGTGAAGCGCCTCGGCGGGGTGCAGAAACAACGCAGGCGTGCCGGTCGAGCTGAGCGTCGCGGCGACCTTTCGCGCAATGATGCCGCTCTTTCCCATGCCGGTGACCACAACCCTGCCTGCACAGGAAAACAGAAGCTCAACCGCGCGCTCGAAGCTCTCCCCCATTGGCCCCGCGATGCGGTCCGCCAGGGCGCGCAGGGCCTCGGCTTCGACCCGCACCACATGTTCACCATGGTTCTTCACGATATCCGGGCCTGTAGGATTCATTGGGGGGAAGGCTGGGGTTCGATCGGCTGCTTTGGGGGAGGCTGAACCGGCTTTGGCAAGTTTGGCGGGGGCTGAGGCTGCAATCCGTTGGCCTTGAAAACAAGTACTCGCGCCTCGTTTATGCCGCCCTCTACCGGCACGGGTTTGCCTTGGAACGATACCTGCGTCGCACCGGCATTGCCGGTCCAGACCACAACCTCCTGGTTTGCATGTATCGTCCTGACCTGGTCCGCGTCGAGGACGCCTCTCAACAAGTAGTTCCCGTCCGCCTTCAATGACAGCCATGCTCGGCCGGTCGTCTTCACCACAACCTCAAAGCCTGAGGTCTCAGCCGGTAAACCGTTGCCTGCTCCTGCCTCCGGCGCAGGCCGTTCGGCGGACGACGTAATCTGTGGACTTGTTACCGGAGTCTGCGTTTGGGAAGTACCGGTCTGGCCAGCTTCGCTCGGAGCCGCTTGTGGCGACGTGGACTCCGGCGCGGCGCTGGCGGCGGCATCCCGTTCGGCGCGCCAAGCCATCTCTTTCTGGATATGTTGTTGGTAGAGTCTCCATGCGCCAAAGCAGCCAACTACCACCAGTAATAGTATTAATACCGGCAGCACCGGGAACCCTCGTCGGGCGGAACTGCCTGAATCGCTATACCTGCCTTCAACTCCTTCATTCTGATGGGCAATCCACTGGACGTCGGGCTCGGGATTACCTGCGGCGTGCAGATAGTCGGCAACGGCCTGTTCCTCGTCCATGCCCAAGTACTTGGCATAGGCGCGCACAAAGCCCTTGTTAAAGATCCCGCCTGGGAGCAGCTCGAACTGCTCCTCTTCCAGGGCTTTCAGGAGGCGGGTGCCGATCTTGGTCGTCTCGGCAATCTCCTCCAGCGAGACGCCTCGCATCTCACGTTCGCGGCGGAGCCGCTCTCCGAACAAGCGCGTGGATTGTTGCTTAGTATCCAGAGATCACCACAATTCGGTTCAACCCAACCGCTGCGCGAATCATAGAAAGAGAGTTACTACGTGTCAAACTTTGGACACCGGAACCGCATTACCACCTCCCAATCTTAGCCAGTGTCAATTTTCCATGTATTACGATGGCCAACTTTCTAGTAGCATAGAACGCAGTTTTGTAGCGACCCTCGCGTCGGAGTCGATTTCAGATAGAGCTTAACATCAAGGTTCCTGCATGAAGATCGCCTCTGCGGCTACTGAGTCGAGGCTGTATGACCTCAGCATTTTTCATGACGTAGCAAAGGCGCTCACGTCTTCCCTCGATCTCGACATTATTCTCGAAACCATAATGCAAAAGATGGCCGCGTACTTCGAACCGGCCACTTGGGCATTGATCATGCTGGACGAGGCAAGTGGGGAGCCGCACTATGCTGCGCCGGTCGGACCCGAGTTCCAGCGCCTCAACGAGGTGCGGCTGACAACCGGGCAGAGCCTGGCCGCCTGGGTGATCGAGACCGGTGAACCGCTTGTCATTCCCGATCTGCGCCTCGACTCTCGTATCGATCTTACAACCGTAAGCCTGCTGATTGCCGGCGATTGTGCTGTAGTTTGCCTGCCGGTTCACACCGTCAACAGCATCTTCGGAGTCATGCAGTTGATGGGAATCAACCTGCACATTTACGAGCAAAACGAGCTTTTCCTCCGGACCATCTCCGATTACGCCGCGATTGCCATCGAGAACGCCCGCGCCGTCCGCCGCATTCAGGAACTCAGCATCACCGATGACTGCACCAAGCTCTACAACCAGCGCCATCTTTTTACGGTGCTGGATGAGGAGGTGCATCGCTCCGCCCGCTTCGGATACGAGTTCACGTTGCTGTTCCTCGATCTCGACCACTTCAAGAACGTCAATGACAAATATGGGCACCTCGTCGGCACTAAGCTCATCGCTATGGTGGGGCAGTGCTTGCGTGAGAATCTAAGGCTGATCGACGCGGCGTTCCGCTATGGGGGGGACGAATTCGCCATCCTGCTGCCGCAGACCTCGCGCGACTCGGGCCTGTTCGTCGCACGCCGTATTGCGCGCGCTTTCCATCGCCGGGAATGGCGGCCGGACGGCAACACAACGATTCCATTGCGGGCCAGCATCGGAGTAGCCGGCTATCCGCAGGACGCAACCACTCCCCAGCAGATCGTGCAGCGCGCCGATGAGCTGATGTATGAAGTGAAGCAGGCCGGACGGGACAACATCGCCCTTTCCGGAGTTGGCATTGTTGGCCTCGGCGACCTCGCCGCCGCCGGCGATTAGTTCTCCGCACCCGAAACACGACTGCTCTTACCTCTTCGGCGATGCCGGACGCCACACATTCGGGTTGGCAGGCGCGTTCGGGCTCACCCCGAAGTCCCACACATACAAGTTCATTTCCTGCGGTCCCAGCATTTCCACCAAAGCATATTCGCCCGGCGCAAGCTCTCGCGCAGGAGTCACCTTAAGCCATTGCCCCTTGCCGATTTTCTCCACGGTGACCGGGATGAAGTTGCTCTGCTCGCTGGTCTTTCCCGTGAACGTGACCTTCAAGTTCCCCACCACGCGCGTATCATTCTTTACCTCGGCCCGAATTAGGCGAAAGCGATCGCCGGGAGCGATGTCGGAGGGCCCTTCGTCAATGTCGACGTACAGCACCGGCTGACCGCTGTGTGCCTGGATCTGTGCGTGCGCCGCTTTCAGCTCGAAGGACTGTTTGGAGCCTGCCATCGGGTTAATCGCGGAGCGCAGTACGTTTTTCTTCTTGTTCTGATTGACCTCGCTTCCATTCTGCAAGATTTCCGCCGCTTCCGGCTTCCCCTGGTATGTCTCGAACAGAAACACGCCGCCCGAACCGGGCAGCTTCAGGCCGGGAGCAATCTCCGGCGAATTCGCCTCCTCCGCCTCGCGCTCTTCGCGCTCCTCTGGGGTCTCCGTCTGCACCCGCAGCTTGCCTGCCGCAAGATCCGCGTCATACTTCCTGGTGGCATCCCAGTCCACGAGCGACACGGGAAGCTCTTCCCACTCATAGCGTTCGGCGCTGAAATAGCGCACCCGGTCGCCCTGAATCTCATACTTGACCACCGCCTGATACGAACCATCTTTCAAGATCAGCCGCTGGGTCTGCTGTTGCGCACGCACAGGCAACCCCGGCAGCAACAACGTCGCCAGGCCAAGCAGGACAAGCAGCAACGCTCTCGGAAAACCTCGGGACATCTCCTTTAGTTTAGACCTCACGCCCATCGGCCAATTCCGGGAACCAAATCGCGAGCTGGAGGGAATAGATACAGGGTTTGTGTGGTTAGTTTTGACAATCCCAGCGGATATGCCCGGGTGGTGTGACCATTTCCTGAGAACGCTCCGCCCACGTACAATAAGCGTTCCCCTGACGATTTGCGGGCTCCGCGGTCGACCAGCGAGAAGAGCCGAACCCCCCGGCTACGGCATCTGATCCTGTGGAGTGGAATCGATTCGTGCAACCGAAGGAGACTTTGCCAGAGATGTTCTTGCTCCGGCGACTGAGTGGTGCGGGCTCTTGCCGCATACTGTTATTGATATTGTTTACCCTGCCATGCACCTTCCCCCAGGCAGCCCTGTCGCAATCCAGGCGGCCGTCCAACAAGCCGTCCCAGAGTTCCGGCACAGCCCAACAGCCTGCGACTGCGGGCGCGGCCTCCGGGCCCGCGCAAAACCCGTCGCTGGGCGCCATCTCCGGTACGGTGACCGATCAAGACGGAACCGTAGCCGAAGGCGCCAGGGTCGAGCTCTCGCGGGACGACAATTCCCCCAGACTTGAAACCACCTCCGGCGAGAACGGTGAGTACTCCTTCCCCAATGTCGCACCGGGGACTTTCAAGCTCACCGTAAGCGCCCCCGGATTCGATACCAAGATCTTCTCCGGCGACGTGCATGCCGGACAGGTCTTCCTGGTGCCGGCAATACCTCTGCCGATTACGAGCGTGACCGCCTCGGTCAACGTTGAGCTTACTCCCATCGAAGTCGCCGAGGAGCAGGTCCAGGAGCAGGTGCACCAGCGCGCCTTCGGCTTCATTCCCAACTTTTACGTCAGCTATGTGCCCGATGCGGAGCCACTCATACCCCGCCAGAAATTTCATTTGGCATGGAAGTCAGTGAGCGATCCCGTCACCTTTCTTGGAGCCGGCGCCCTGGCGGGCATCTATCAGGCCGCCGATGAGTTTCCCGGCTACGGCGAAGGCGCGGAGGGATACGGCAAACGCCTGGGCGCGGCTTACGCCGACATCTTCGTCGGCACCATGGTCGGCGGCGCGATCCTCCCCTCGCTGTTGAAGCAGGATCCCCGTTATTTCTACAGGGGCACCGGCACCACCCGTTCGCGGCTCCTACACGCCATCGGCAATGCTGTCATCTGCAAGGGCGACAACAAAAACTGGCAACCCAACTACTCCTCCATTCTCGGGGCTTTCGCCTCGGGCGGAGTATCGTATCTCTACTATCCCGCCTCGGACCGCAGCTTAAGTCTCGTTATGCAGAACTCCGTGGTGAGAATTGCCCAGGACAGCCTTGCCGACGTGCAGGAATTCCTGCTGAAGCGGTTCACCTCTGTCCACATGAAAAAGCAGCAGCACATCTCCACCCAGCCATAGGGCCCACGTGGCTCTCCGGCATCAGAGTTAGGCTTGTCATCACGACCGGAGCGAGGGATCTGCTTTTGCCTTGACCGACAACTGACCACTACAACTAGTTCCGCTGACGGCTGAGGCTGATAGCTGACGGCTTTTCGCTGGAAGCTCGCGGCTGGTGGCTGGCAACTTGTTCAACTTCGCATACTCGGCCTTCGCCTGCCGGTAGATGGGAATGTCGGGATCTGCATCTTTCCAAAGAGTGAGAAAGTCCTGATACGACTTGCGCGCGGCTTCCTTGTCACCCGCCATCGCGTAAGCGCGGCGCAGGCTGGAGGTGGGCGAGAGCACCGATTAGACTCGTTTAGCACGATGCCAGGATGGTCGATGATCTTCTGA
>CAWAKG010000042.1:0-126667 GCA_963782505.1 uncultured Acidobacteriaceae bacterium
GCTCAGGTTCTAGCCCAGTGCGGAGCGAGGGCCAGTCCCGCCGCAGGCGGGCGGAAGCGGAGAGCTGGGTTGCATACACCGGGAAATGCGGAGCCGGCTTCAGCCGGCGGCACAGAGTAGCGTCCGATGACTAATGCCGCGGCTGGCATTTCGGCCTGCGGATTCCGCCGCCTGCTGTAGCCTGCTGGCGGGCAGGCTAGCGGCGGCGCTACCGTTAGCGGATCACGGGGCGGAGCCGGAAATGGGAATTTCCCCAATTGTTCACTCGTCACAATCAGATGTGACTTTGGTCGTTGCCCCTGCCTCGCAAAGGGTTAGAATAGAAATTGGAATTGAAAATGATTTTCAACTTCATGTTCGGGCGGAAGCGGCAGCGCAACCACCAGGCCAGTTCTCTGTCCGACCTGGAAGTCGGCCAGCGCGCCATCGTGGGCGACCTCGAGCTGGCGCCATCACTGGCCGAACACCTCATGAACCTTGGCCTGGTCCCGGGATTTGAAGTTACCGTCGCTCGCGCTTGTCCCGGCGGCGATCCCCGTGTGTACCGCGTCGAAGGCACGGAAATCGCCATGCGCCGCGACCTCTCCAAGCACATCCACGTGCAGCTGCTGGGCGCCCCAGCCTTCGGTGACTAACCTTTCGGAGCCACGCCGATGACCTGCCATACCGTGGCTCGCCCCGAGGAAGAGACATTATCAGGGTTGCGGACCGTCGCCGTCGTCGGTCCTCCTAATTCCGGCAAAACCACACTCTTCAATCGCCTCACCGGCTTGCGCCAGAAGGTCGGAAATTTCCCCGGCGTCACCGTCGAACATCACACGGGATACATCAAAGACGCCTCCGGCAACGAAGTCGCGCTCATCGATCTGCCCGGCGTCTACAGCCTGAGCCCTAAGTCCGAAGACGAAAAAGTTGCCGTTGATGTGCTGCTGGGACAGATGCCCGGCATCGGCCGGCCTGACGCCGTCATCCTGGTGCTGAACTCCAACAATCTCAGCAGCCACCTGGTCCTGGCCGCGCGTGTGATCGCGCTCGGCCTGCCTACGCTGGTTCTGCTCAACATGGCGGACGAGTTGCGCGACCAGGGCGGCCACGTTGATGTGCTTCTGTTGGCCCGGCAGTTAGGAACGCCGGTGGCGCTGGTCAGTGCGGTCACGGGCGAAGGATTATTTGCGGTAACCAACTTTCTGTCCTCGTCGGCTCCCGCTCCTGAGCCGCTGGAGCTGCCGGTCGTGGGCAGCACGCGCAGCACACGCGAATGGGCCGTCCGCGTGGGCGAGAACGCAAACTATCGCCGCCCCGCGACCCCGGCATGGACGCGCCGCCTCGATGGCGTCTTTCTTCATCGATTCTGGGGACCGGTAATCTTCGCGGTCGTCGTGATCGCAGTGTTCCAAGTCATCTTTGCTGTTGGCCAGCCGCTGTCGAACCTGATGCAGGCGGGGCTGGATGCCACCGGCGTTCGGCTAGGAAATCTTCTTCCCGACGGCTATTTTCGTTCGCTATTGATCAACGGTGTGTGGAAGGGAACCGGCTCGGTGCTGGTCTTCCTGCCGCAGATTCTCTTGCTGTTCCTGGTGATCGGCATCCTGGAAGATTCCGGCTACCTGGCGCGCGCGGCGATCATCGCCGACAAAACCATGTCGCGCGTGGGATTGAACGGCAAGAGTTTTATTCCGCTGCTTTCGGCGTATGCCTGCGCAGTTCCGGCAATCATGGCCACGCGCACCATCGAGAGCAAGCGCGACCGCATCGCAACCATACTGATTGCGCCGTTCATGACCTGCTCAGCCCGGCTGCCCGTGTACACCATGGTGATTGCGGCGTTTCTGCCGGGTCATCCGTTGCTGGGGCCATTTCTCGGCACGCGTGCGGTGGCGATGCTTGGCCTGTACGTACTCGGATTCCTGATGGCGGTGGCGACCGCAAAGCTGCTGAACTCCACCGTGCTGCGCAGCAAGGACACTCCCTTTGTGCTGGAGATGCCGCCGTACCGTTGGCCGCGTCCGGTCTCGCTTGGGTTGCGCGTGGTCGATCGCGGCAAGGCATTTGTCTATCGCGCCGGGACGATCATCATGCTGGTGACGCTGCTGCTCTGGGCGGCAACCAATTTTCCCATGCACAACGGCAAGCCTCCGGCGGTGCAGGACAGCGTTGTGGCCACTGTAGGCCATAGCATCGAGCCGGTGATTCGGCCCCTCGGTTTCGACTGGAAAATTGGCGTTGGCCTGCTAACCTCGATTGCCGCACGTGAAGTCATCATCGCGACGCTGGGCACGCTGCACGGAGTTGATCCCCAATCGCACGCCGCCGACTTGCAAGCCGCTTTGCGTCAGGACCTCACACCCGCTGCAGCCGTTGCCCTGCTCGTCTTCTTTGCCTTCGCCATGCAATGCATGTCGACGGTGGCAGTGGTGCGCCGCGAAACCAACGGCTGGAAGTGGCCTGCCATACAGTTCACCTACATGACAGTCGTGGCCTACATCTCCGCATACGCCGCCTACCACATTGCGGGACGCCTGATCGGGTAAACCCATGCCTGTGTTTTGGCGGGTGGAGCGCGCCTTCAGACGTGAATCACCCCCCTTTTTGATTGTCATCCTGAGCGAAGCGAAGGACCTGCTGTTCGTTGGCCATGCGAAACAGTTTGCGATGCCAGCCAAAAGCAGGTCCTTCGCTTCGCTCAGGATGACAAATCGGAATTTGGCATGTGACCATTACTCCGCCTTCCTTACCACCAGCGCTGAATTCTTCGATCCAAATCCGATGCAGTTGCACACTGCATGTGTGATCGAAGCGCTGCGCCCTGCATCGGGCACATAGTCCAGATCGCACTCCGGATCCGGCTTCTCCAGGTTGATGGTCGGAGGAACTTTCCCGAGACGCATTGCGATCAGCGTGGCCGCAACGCCGGCAGCGCCCGACGCTCCCTGAGGATGTCCGATCTGCGACTTCAGGCTGGACATCGGAATCGCATGCGCCCGGCAGTTGAGCGCCAGCTTCAGCGCGCGCGTCTCGATGCGGTCGTTCAGCTCGGTTGAAGTTCCGTGCAGGTTCACGTAATCCACATCGGCGGCTGAAATCCCCGCATCCTCAATGGCCATCTGAATCGCGCGCGCCGGTTCCTCGCCGTCCTCCTGCAAGCGCACCCGATGAAACGCCTCGCAGGTCGAACTGTAGCCGGCGATCTCCGCCAGTATCGCGGCGCCACGAGCCCGCGCGTGTTCGTACTCCTCGACCACGAACATCCACGCGCCTTCCGCCAGCACGAAGCCGTCGCGGTCGGCCGAGAAGGGCCGCGACGCGCGCTCAGGAGCGTCGTTCCATGACGCGGTCATGATCTTCATCAGCGTGAAGCCCTTCATGATTCCCGGCGCGATAGGCGCGTCGGCGCCGCCCGCCAGCATCATCGGCAGATAGCCGTGCTGAATCTGCCGCAGGGCGTAGCCCAGCGCATCGGTGGACGAGGTACAGCCGGTGCTGATGACGTGGCTCATGCCGCGAAAGCCGAAGCGCATGCTCAGCTCGCTGGCCAGCGTGCCCGCCGTGCCGCTGGGGATGGAATACAGGCTGGCTTGCTTCGACTTGCCGGAGAAGTACAGGCGATACATCTCTTCGGAGAATTCCTGCGCACCGCCGCCCGTGCCAAGAATCACGCCAATGTCGCGCTGCTCTTTTAGCGGCAGGCTTGCGCTGTCCACGCCCGCCTCTGCCAGGGCCTCCGACGATGCCGCCAGCGCGAGCGGAACAACCCGCGAGACATGCTTCCGTTCATGCGCGCTGATCCAGGCGAGCTCATCGAAGCCGCGAACTTCGCCCGCAATCTGTACAGGAAGGTCGCTCACTTCGAAGCGGCTGATACGCCTCACTCCGCTGGTCCCGGCCAGGACCGCGCGACAGAACTCGTCACGGCCAATTCCGTTCGGGCTCACGACCCCCATGCCGGTAATCACGACTCGCTTCTTCATGGATGCTCTTGTGATGCGTCAGCCCAAACGCAGGAAACGTGAACCTTGGCCGGTCCGCAATCGCTCGATGTGCCGCAGGTAATAATGGTAAATGGTGAGGGAGTCCTCCTCGCCTGAAGCTGGTCAGGAATTTGTCACTGGGAATTTACATCTCCGTCCCCTTCTGCCGCACCAAGTGCAGCTTCTGCAACTTTGCCTCAGGAGTATTCTCGCGCGCGGTGTTCGACCGCTACGTCGAGCAGGTCGCATGCGGACATCGCTTCGGCCCAGCAGATCGCGCAGCGCCTTGGCGGCCGTATTGAGCGCAGCGTGGACTCGATCTACCTTGGCGGCGGAACGCCGTCGGTACTCGCGCCTGACCAGCTCGCGACGCTGTTTCAGGCGGTGGCGGACAACTTCGGTATAGAACAGTCTGCCGAGATCACCGTCGAGTGTGCACCCGGCACGCTCTCTGATCCAATTCTCGAAACGCTGCTGGCTTGCCGGGCGAATCGCGTCAGCCTCGGCGTTCAATCCTTCGTCGACAAGGAATGCTCCTCCGTCGGACGCCTGCATACCCGGGAGACCACGCTAGCCGACATTGCGCGACTACGCCGCGCGGGCATCGGAAACATCAGCATCGACCTCATCGCCGGACTGCCGCACCAGACGGCGGAAAGCTGGCAGTACTCCCTGAGCGAAACGCTTGCCACGAGCGTGCCGCACGTGAGCGTCTACATGCTCGAGGTGGATGAGGACTCGCGGCTGGGCAACGAGCTGCTCGCCGGCGGCAGCCGCTACCACGCGCACGATGTTCCCGACGAGGATCTGACCGCCGACCTCTACCTGGCTGCATGCGAGAAGCTGGAGCGCGGCGGGCTTCACCAGTACGAGATTTCCAACTTCGCCTGCGCCGTCACGCACGGCATCGGACTGCGTGACTCGCGCCACAATCTGAAGTACTGGAAGCGGCAACCCTATTTCGGGTTCGGCGTCGATGCGCACTCCATGCTGTTGGCCGATGATGAACTGGCGCAGCAGGGAATCGAGGCAATTCGCTTTGCCACTCCCGATTCACTGGAGGGATATTCCGCAGCGGCAATGCAGCTACAGCCGGGAAACGCGCGCATCTCACAGCTTTTCACTTCACGTACGCTGGTCGATGCCGTGGCGGCGCTGGAAGAAGAATTCTTCCTTGGCTTGCGCCTGAATCGCGGAGTCTCGCTCGCAGAGTTCGCCGCCCGGCACGGAGGCGAACGCGTGCGTGAATTCGACAGTACGATTGCTGAACTGATTGACGCAGGCTTGCTGGAGGATCCCGACAGCCGCCTGCGACTCACTTCGCGCGGGCGATTGCTATCCAACGAAGTGTTTCAGCAATTCCTGCGCCAGTCCGAGAAACCAAGCTCGGGTCGAGTTGGCCTTTAGGCGGGTGTCACCTACACGCGTCGCAAGCCTTACGTTGGCGAAGCCGTAGGCACCTCGAATGCGGCGAGCCCGAAGGGCGACCAGAATGATAGCCCACGGTGAAGCGAAGCGGAACCCTGGGTAGCGCGCCCACAAAGAACCCGAGCCGGCTTCAGCCGGCGACACGTGGCGGAGCCTGCCTGAAGGGCAGCACCCACAACGGCTAATGCACCGTCTTCGTCTTGCGCGACATGTAGTCCATCAGCAGATATTGCCCGAGCGTGTAGGGCGTAGTGAAATACGCCTTGCCGCGGCACATCTCCGTGACCTTCTGCACAAACTGGATAAGCCCATAATCGGACGCCAGCATAAACGTGTTGATCAGCACTCCGGCACGCTTGCACTTCGACACTTCTTTCAGGGTCTCGCTCACCACCAGCGGATCGAGCCCGAAGGCGTTCTTGTAAATGCGTCCGTCTTCCAGCGTCAGCGCCGAAGGCTTGCCGTCGGTGATCATCACGATCTGCTTCATGTCTTTCCGCTGGCGTTGCAGGATGCGCTGCGCCATGCGCAGGCCCTCGCGCGTGTTGGTGTAGTAAGGCCCAACTTTCACGCGGGCCAACTGCGACAGCGGCAGCTCCTCGGCCGAGTCATGAAACAGCACCAGCGACAGCGAATCGCCCGGATACTGCGTACGAATCAGGTGCGACAGCGCCATAGCGACTTTCTTCGCCGGCGTAAAGCGGTCTTCGCCGTACAGGATCATGGAGTGCGAGCAGTCCAGCATCAGCACCGTCGCGCACGATGACTGATACTCGCACTGATTCACTTGCAGGTCGCTGTACTCGATATTCAGCGGCAGATGCAGGCCCTCACGCTGAATCGCGCTCGACAGCGTCGCCGTAATATCGAGATTCAGTGTGTCGCCAAACTCGTAGGTCTTCGACGCGCCGCTGGCTTCGATGCCCGTCGCCATGTCGCGCGTGTCGTGCCGCCCGAAATTTGATTTACCCAGCGATCCCAACAGGTCGCGCAATGCTTTGAAACCGAGAAAATCGAGGCTCTTGTCGGTGATCTCGAATTTGGCCTGCGACTGTGACTCGCCCACCTGCCCGCCAACACTCGACTGCCGCGCCGGATCATGAGGCTGGTCGACGGTGATGTACTCCTCCTGCTGCATGCGGTCGACCAACTGCTCGATAAGCTGCTCCAGTTGCTCGCCGCTCATATTCTCGATCTGCTCGCGCATCTGCTCGTCGAGCAGGTCGCTGTTCAGCAGCGCATCCGCAATCGCCTGTTTCAAGTCTTCCAGGGACTGTTGACCATCGTTGAGGTCGTAATAATTCATGTACTGCTGCTGAAAGCCGCTCTGCAGCAGGTAGTCCGACAACGCGCTGAGCAGGTCCTCCAGGCTCATCTCGGAGGCGGGCTCGGGAACGTATTTCTTGTATTTGATGAACTTCATAAAAGCAGCAACTAGCAATTAGCAACTAGCAGCTAGCAATTAGCACTAGCTCGGACGCTTACCGCAAAAAATCTTGCATCCTGCGTCTTGTCATTTGATTTCAGACTAGTTGCTAGTTGCTAGTTGCTAGTTGCTAGTTGCTAGTTGCTAGTTGCTAGTTGCTAGTTGCTAGTTGCTTCAATTAAACGGCCTTCTCTGTCTCCGGAACTCCCGCTCATCCTCATCTTCTTCGCGGAACGGTTGCTTCTCGCGGCGCGGCTGCTTTTCGCCGGCAGTGAAGGTGCGCTCCTCACTGCGGCCGATCTTCTTATGCGCGTATAGGCCCTCCAGGATGAACTCCGCTCCCGACACCAGCACCTCGGCGGGTTCTTTGCCGCTCAGCCCCAGCGCGCTCAACTTGTCGAGCAGGCCCTGAATGCTGCGCAGCTTGTGGAGCATCTCCTGTGCGCCTGCCGAGTCGCGCATCTGAATCTCGCCGCCCAGATCGAACCACTGCACGATCTGGTTCATGTTGCCGCTGCCGTGGAAGTAGCCGTCGTAGGTGCGCGCGATGGCGGCGCGAATAATCTCGCGCGACACGTTGTCGGCGCCCTTCAGCTCGCCTTCGTATTCCAGCTCCAGCTTGCCGGTGATGGCCGGCAGCGCGGCGTAGATGTCGCCGATGCGCGGCACCACCATCTTCTCGCCCGAGCGAACCGCGCGGCGCTCGGCATTGGAGATCACGTTCTCCGTGGCGCTGATCGGCAAACGCTGGCTCACGCCTGAGCGCTTGTCGATGCGCTTGTCTTCGCGCGCAACAAACGCGATCTGCTCGATCACCTCGCTGACGAACGCAGGAATCTGCAACTGCAGGCCGGCGCGCTCCGTCCACGCTTCCTGCGCGGTGATGGCGAGTCCTTCCTGAATAGTCGCAGGATAGTGCGTGCGGATCTCCGACCCGATGCGATCTTTCAGCGGCGTGATGATCTTGCCGCGCGCGGTGTAGTCCTCGGGGTTGGCGGTGAACACAATGGCCACATCCAGCGGCAGGCGTACCGGATAGCCCTTAATCTGCACGTCGCCTTCCTGCATGATGTTGAACAGGCCGACCTGGATCTTTCCGGCAAGGTCGGGCAGTTCGTTCACCGCGAAGATGCCGCGATTGGCACGCGGCAGCAGGCCGTAGTGCACGGTAAATTCGCTTCCCAGCTCGTGGCCGCCTTTGGCAGCCTTGATGGGATCGATGTCGCCGATGAGATCAGCGATGGTCACGTCCGGCGTGGCCAGCTTCTCAACGTAGCGCCGCTCGGGAGTGAGATACGAAATCGACGCTTCGTCGGGGTTCTCCGCCAGGAGCTGTTTGCAGCGCGAGCACAGCGGGGCATAGGGATTGTCGTGAATCTCGCAACCCGTCAAGTACGGAATCTTGGGGTCCAGCAGCGTGGTGAGCGCTCGCAGGATGCGGCTTTTGGCCTGGCCGCGCAGCCCGAGAAGAATGAAGTTGTGGCGCGAGAGGATGGCGTTGATGATCTGCGGAACCACGGTGTCGTCGTATCCCACAATGCCCTCGAACACCGGCCCGTCGGAGCGCAGACGATGCATCAGGTTCTCGCGCATCTCGTCCTTTACGCGACGGGTTCTCAGCTTCTCCTCGGAAAAATGGCGGCTGCGGCGAAGTTCGCCCAGCGTTTGCGGGAAATCGCTCAAGGGTGGAATACCTCCCGGGGCCGTCCGCTCCGGTCGCGGTGGCGGACTCAACTCACTGTTTCGCTATTCTACGCCTGCGATTGCTGGTGGCTTACGGAAGCAGGGCGGCCTGTGTCTTCTTGACCGGCTTCGTTTCAGCAAAGCTGAAGTGTTTGTCGGCCTTGTCGTACGCTTCGCCGTCGACTTCGACGTACGGATACACGAAGTAGTTCAGCGGCGGCCCATCCTGTTTCGGCACCAGCGTGATGTCGCGCCCGACCGAGAACTGCACTCGATTGGCATCGATCGAGCCGAAGAAGTAATTCTCTTTCTGCTTGGCCTTCCACGCTTCGGAGATGTCGACCGGGATCCATCCGATGTTGCTGGAATAAAACTCAGCCCAGCAGTGATAGCCGGCGATGTCGCCCTGGTCTTTGCCTTCCGGCAGCGGGAAGCCGATATCGAAGCGTGCAGGAATTTTGTCGGCGCGCAGCATGCCGATGAACGGCGAGTGAAAGTCGGTGCAGTTGCCGTGTTTCGCGTCGCAGGCCCACACGGCGTCGCCGCGTCCCCAGCCCGTGCCGGTCTTGTCGTACTTCATCGTGCTGAACAGATATTCGTACGCGGCGTGGGCCTTCGCCACCGTGCCTTTGTCGTTCCCGGTGACCTTCTGCGCCAGCTCCTGGATGACGCCATTGGTGGGAATCAGCTTGTCCGGCTCGACGAAGCGCGTCATCGAAGCAGGCACCACGCCTGGCGGCGTGTCCTTGCGCTCCAACTGCGCGTAGTCGCCACGCGAGTATTCGCGGCGCGTCACGTCGTACACCACCGTGAACTTGTACTCGCCCGCGCCGGGATTCGGAATCTCGAAGTAGCGGATCTGATTGCCGTACTCGGGGTCTTTGCCCAGCCGCGACCCAACCGGAGAGTCGATGCGCGACATGGCAGCCGTCTGGTGCCTGTCATTGGGCGGCACGGGAATCCAGATGCGCACCAGTTTCGTGCCCGAAGGCAGATCTTTCAATGTAAAGCTGTAGATGAATTCAAGCTTGCGCTCCGGCGGGCTGAACGGTTCTTTCGGAGCGGCGGGATTTGTTGTTTGTGCGAAGGCGGCGCATGCAGCAGCGCAGAACAGCAAAAAAGACGAAGCGATCATTTGTAGTCTCATCGCAATAGCTCCTGATGTCGTAAGCAGAAGTTTTGTTGGTGATGTATGGGGAAATCGGCCCGCGATTAGAGGGAGGGCGTTCAGGTGAAGCCGATGAGACGCACGTTCGGAGGGTGACTGCCGCGCGGCATGGCGGCCAGTGTAGCACGGGCGGACTCCCTGCACATTCACGATCTTCAAGTGCCGTCGAGCTCTATTGACGGTCTCCCATAAATATGGGAGCATCACTTTTATGAAGACGACACTGGAGATCCCTGACGCCATTTTTCGCCGGGCGAAGTCCGCGGCTGCTGAGCGTGGAATTCCGCTTCGCGAGTTCGTCACCGAAGCGGTGAGAGATAAACTCGGCAACGGCGGCAGGGATAGTGCACAGGCCCTGGATGGCGGCTTTCGGCAAACTGCGTCGGCTGCGCAAAGAAACATCCAGAATCAATCGCACGGTTGAGGAAGAATTTGAACAAATCGAAGCCGAGGACCGGATGTGATTCTGGACACCAACGGACTCTCCGCTCTGGCCGAAGGCGAAGCCGCACTCGAACCGATCCTTCGCAAAGCGGCCCAGCTCGCCATTCCCGTCATTGTCCTGGGCGAATACCGCCATGGGATTTCGCAGTCTCGCCACCGGTTGCAGTACGAACGATGGCTTGCTGAATATCTCCCGACATTTCGCATCCTGGAGGTCGACGAGTTCACGACCCTCTCCTATTCCGCTGTTCGCATTGAGCTGAAAAGGGCCGGAACGCCCATCCCTGCGAATGACGTTTGGATTGCGGCATTGTGCCGCCAGCATGCTCTGCCGCTAATCAGCCGCGACCGCCACTTCGACGCGGTATCGGGAATCACAAGGCTGGAGTGGTAACCCAAGCGGGTCGGTGATCCGCTCTTTTCGCGAGGCAATGAATTCACCACGGAGGCACGGAGGAAAGAGCGCAGGGAACGAGAGGCGGGTGCCCCATTCGGGCCGGTGTTGCCCGGGTGGGGACTTGAACACCCCCACCCCGGCAAACGAAGCCGGGAAGGGGCACCCGGCGCAGAACAACAAAAACGAAGCGATCGGTTGTAGTCTCATCGCAATAGCTCCTGATGTCGTAAGCAGAAAATTTGTTGGTGATGCAGGGGAAATCGGCCCGCGATTTTAGAGGGAAGGGGTTCAGGTGAAGCCCATGAGGCGCACGTTCGGAGGGATCAGTGGCATATCAAAAGGGTCATTGCGCTGGGCACAAATTGAAGGTGGCCTCTTTTCTATCTGTAATGCTCTAGAGTCCATAATGCGCGTACAAATAGATTGGCAAACCGATTTGTCACCTCAGCCGGTTCGTGCGGGAAAAGCTCCGTTAGGCAACGAACGATCATCTCTGACCCACGGGAGGGAGGGGTTCCCTCAGAAGGCGGCCAAGGCTCATCCTGCCCGATCATGTAATTGAACGCCCCAGCCTGCGGCTGAATCGCTCTTATGTGTTCTAGCTTTCCCACAAACTCGCGGTAATCCCTTGCACCAAGGATCGCGTTGCACATCAAGAGGCAAGTCCATTGCCAAGCCACGCCGACATCAACATGGTGAGCTTCAAGGTCTCGCTGAATCAGATAACTAAGCTCGTGACCCGCTCTAGCCGACAGCAGCAGGTTGCGAGGAAGCGCTCCTTCTTGCCCTGACCGTACGTACCTCAAAGCATCAAGGCGACGGGTCACAACATCGCTAGGCCCATCAACAGAAATCCAGATAACGGGAGAAGCGCGCCTCTGCGGATTGTCTTCTGTAGATTCGGGAGATTCCTTCTCGAGAGCAGCCAAGATTGACTGGGAAAGGAGCCTCTGACCCTCGACGGCGTGCTCTATCCGGTCTAACCTCGCGCTTACTTCTTGTACCGCACGCTGTATCGCAACATCCTGACCTTCGGCCCGAAGCGTTTGTCTTATCTGATCCGCCTTGTCATTCAGGTCTTTCAGTTGAGCTGCGTATTCTTCAGCCGCGTTGGCCTTGGCGGACACCGGGAGAGCAAATCTGAGGGTCTCTGGAAAAGAAAAGTGGGGCCTGGACTCGATGCTTGAATCAGGCAGTCTTGTTTCCAGTGATTCAAGAATCCAGACAGCTATTCCGAATACGGCGAGCAGAACCCACGCAAATAGTTCGTTGGACATTCTCAACGCGGGAATCGAAAAACGGAGCCACGCAGCAACGAAGAGCAACGCGATGCTCAGCAAGACGCGCCTTAGTCCGTACGAAATGCGAACTGGTATGTCCTGGCTAGTCGGGTTCATCGGTGTTTGACAAACTCCCAAAGGTGAATGCCAGCGTAAGCTAAGTACAGCAACAAGAACACGCCGTGCGAGATTTCTTCAACGGTTGCAAAAAACCCGTTCGAAGGATCTCCGAGAGCTTGAGCGCCTCTCACCACTAGGAATCCCACTAATACGATGACTGCATCCAACGCTAAGATGCTGATGACGTCGAGGGTTGAAATCAACCGTTTTTCGACTCGTGCCCAGAATTGTCTCCAATCGTCTTTCAAACGAGACCCAAAACATGCTTGGCTGAGAATGACATCAATTATGCCTCAGCGAACTTTGGATCGCATACAGGATTCTCGCACAATTTGCGTGTCGAGCGGGTGCGGGATACTGCGCCACCAGGTCACGACCGGCTACCTGCAAAGAGCAGCACCACCGCAACCAAGCCAAAACAAGCTCCACATCCTGACACAATCAGTGGCAAGCGCGAAGAATCGCAGGTTCCATCCTGCGCCGATGCGGGCCAGCGACGGATTTTGCGGATCGTAGCGAATTTCATGATGGCTGCCGACCGGGAACTCATCGGCGCGGGCACGTGTCTTCTTGTAATTGTTGTCCTGAAAGCTGGTGACCTCGGTCGTGATCGGCTTGCCGTCGATGGTATATAGCAGCCCCAGGCGCGCGGAGTAGAACTGCTCGTGCTGCGAGATGCGCTCGACCACCACGTCGCTGTGCAGTATCTGGGCATCGGCGGTAGGCCAGGTGCGCAGAACGTTGATCTGGTGCAAGTAGAAAGGCAGGCTGAAGACCACCAGAATGACGCCGATGATCAGGTTGGCGACGCCGATAGCCTGGAGTATGCCGCGACGTTCGTCCATCAGCGGGCACCCCAGCATTCACCACGGAGGCACGGAGTACACGGAGGCGAGCAGAGAAATAGTGGTCGTTCCATAGGTCTGATTGCTTTGTATCAGGGCACGAGCTTTAGTCATGCCGCTAACCGAGCCCTATAGACAGGGCTTTAGCCCCTGCAGCGACATGAATCTCAGGGGCTGAAGCCCGTGTCATAGTGGCTGCCCCGGCTGAAAGCTTGCCCTGAGCGGAGCCGAGGGTGCCCTGATACGAAGCGCTACAAAGACAAATTCAAATTTCGAAGTGCACCAGACTTGGCGCTGGCTCACTTCCCACGTTCCAGGTCTCTTCAGCTCTTCGCGCACGCGCTTGAAGCGGCTGAGGAGATATCCGATATATCCGAATTGGATCACCCACGTCATGACGTAAGCCAGCTTCAGCGCGAAGATGCCCTTCATTGTGCACTCCCTTGCAGCGCAGCTTGCGCGTGGCGGTCTTCGACTTCCTGCTCCATCATCTGCAACCGATAGCGCGCGACCACCAGGATCACGGCGAGCATCGAGAACGCCAGCCAGTTCCACAGCAGCGGAGGCCACATGCTGGGATCGAGTCCCGAATTCGCGCCGCCGCCAATGACCGGCGAAGGATGCTGCGTGCGGAACCAGCGAATCGTCATGTAAACGATCGGCACGTCCACGAATCCGAAGATGGCCAGCGCGGCTGCCAGCAGCGAGGTCTGGCTGCCGGTCGAATATCGCCGCAGCACGAGATAGCTGACGTAAATCAGCCAGAGGACGAGCGTGGTCGTCAGCCGCGCATCCCACGTCCACCAGATGCCCCACACCGGACGCGCCCAGATCGGTCCCGTCACCAGCACCACGGTGCAGAACACGACGCCGACTTCCGCCGTCGCGGCCGCAACGGCATCTGCCGCGACATTGCGCTTGATCAGGTACCAGACCGATGCGAGGAAGTTGGCGAAGAACAGCAGGAACGCCGTCCACGCCGAGGGCACATGGTAGTAGAAGATGCGCTGCACGTTGCCCATGGTCTGCTCGGTAGGGGCGACAACCAGTCCTTCATACGCCGCGAAGGCGAGAGCGACGACCGTAAGCGCGATAAGAATTCTGAATAACAGTTTCATTCGGCGTTCAGCACGCTTTCAAAAAGGAGAAGACACACGGCAGTAAACACAACATCGTAAACCAGCAGCATCTTGATCCAGAAGTCGGGCGAGGCGTCGCCGGTCAGGATCGAGGTGGTGGAATCGACCATCGCCAGCAGCGCCGGAATCGAGATAGGGAAGAGAATCAGCGGCA
Source organism: uncultured Acidobacteriaceae bacterium (assembly GCA_963782505.1). Lineage (GTDB taxonomy): Bacteria > Acidobacteriota > Terriglobia > Terriglobales > Acidobacteriaceae > CAVVDY01. Next base: position 14,053 of record CAWAKG010000042.1, read on the forward strand.
GCATGATCTCGCGGCTGCGAGTGCGAATCGACAGCGCCGCGAAGAACGTGCCGTTCACCACCAGCGCCCACGTGCCTAGCAGCGCGACCACCACCAACTGCCACGCCGGGCCAACGGAGCGCAGATTATAGAAAACGATGAACAGCGGCGCCATGAGCGCTTCCAATAATGTTACGAACAGGAAGTTGCCGAACGCCTTCGCCAGAAACAGCGCGTTCGCCGGAGCGGGCGAAACGCGATAGGCGTCCAGCACCTGATTGCGCAACTCGCGCGCCCACGTCTGGTTGAGCGCCACGACTGCGGCAAACAGGAACGCCACCCAGATCAGGCCGCCGGCGATGTGGCGCGATTCTTCGGCATTGGGATTGAAGGCGAAGCTGAAGATCACCACCACCAGCAGCGCAAAGAACAGCATGGAGTTGATGGCGTCCTTCGAGCGCCACTCCATGCGCAGGTCCTTGACCAGCGTTGCGCGCGTCATCGCCAGCGTGCTCATCGCGTCCTCGCAGTCGAGACTTCGAGAGGCCCCGGTCGCGCCGATGATTGTGAGGTGGCGACGATCAGCCCCGCCGCCATGTGTATGAACTCGTCAGCAACCGGTTCCATCACGGCGGCCTGATGGGTGACGACGAGGATAGTCTTGCCCGAGTCGCGCAGGCGTCCGAGGACAGCCGCCATCTCCGCCGCCGAGCGAACATCGACATTGGAGAACGGCTCATCGAGCAGAATTACGTCCGGATCGTGCAAGACCGCGCGCGCCAGCGACAGCCGCTGCCGCATGCCTTGTGAGTACTGGCCGACGCGGCGCGTCAGCTCCGGATCGAGCCCGACCATCTGCATTGCTTTCTGGCAAACCGCATCGTCATGAATGCCGTAAAGTCCGGCAAAGTAGCTCAGGTTTTCCATGCCGCTCAGCTCGTCGTACAGCAGCGGGGCATGCGCCATGTAGCCGACGCGTTGCGCGACTTTGCGAAGCGAGTCCGATCCCAGCACGCTGACCGTACCCTGGCTGGGCTGGGTCAAGCCGGCGACGACGCGCAGCATCGTGCTTTTGCCGGCGCCGTTGTCACCGAGAATTACGTAGAGTTTTCCCGCCAAAAAATCGCACGAAACCCCCCGCAAGGCCGCAAAACGGCCAAAAAACTTCACCAGATTGGAGGCTGTAACGGCGGGAACTGACTTGGGAGGCACGGTTTCCGAATCGCTGCAGGCCAATTTACCTGCTCGCGCCGGCCGGTTTCGCTCCATTTAGCTCGGCTTTTTGCTGATTTTCGCCAGTTGCGGGGGTGTTTCCGGGCGTTTTTGGCGCGTATTTGGACGCGCACTTGGCCTGAATGTTGGTGGCGTGAAAGACGCCATCGCGCCCAAACTTGCCCTCGGCCAGGGCCTGGGCATCATCCTTGAAGGTGTCAGGCAACGCCTCACTTCCGGTATAGACCACCGGTAGCGTGCGGTCCTGCTCCACCAGTAGAAATTCGGCGTGCGTGCCCTGGCGTTTAATTGAGCCGGGCGCGACATTGCCCGCCACGCGCAGGCGCTTGCTGTAGGCGCTGGGGCCCATGCCGTTGAGCTCCTTGATGGTGACGTAATAGCTCTTGCTGTCCTGCACTCCAGTGAAGGCGAGGTAGCCGAGGGCGACCACGATCACAGTGATGACGGCGCCGAAGCGGACATATCTGCGAGACTGTTCCGACATTTTCTTAATCCACGCACGGCATAATTGCCGCGCCGCGTACGTTCATAAGAATAAACCCTTCGGCAACCTGACACCATGTGATGTAGGTCACGGTGACGTCAAGCTGCTTGTGTAAAAACCCGGAGGGTGCGGTTTTTCCATTCCAGGTTGAAGCGCTGGAAGATGGAGTAGATGATCCGGTCCACGCTTTTGACGTTGACAAAACACACCATGGGCCGAGTTCGCCGGCGCACCTCCACGAAGCAGCGTTCGATGATGTTGGTCGTGCGCAACTTCTTCCAAAGGTGCCGGGGAAAGCTGAAGAACGAGAGCAGTTGCGGCAGATCGCGTTCCAGTTGCCGCACCATGGAGCCGTACAGGGATTGCCAGCGGCGGCGGAAAGCGCGAAAGGCGGCTTCGGCCTGGCGTCGGCTCTCGGCGCGATAAATCGCCTGCGCATCGGCCTTAACGGCGTCGTAGTTGCGGCGCCGAACCTTCTCCAGGATGTTCCTCATCTTGTGCACCCAGCAGCGCTGATGCGGCACCCGCGGGTAGACCGTCTCCAGCGCCGCCGCGAGGCCAGGACAGCCGTCGGTGGCGATCAACAACAGCTTCTCGCCGCGCAATCCACGACGATACAGATCCTGCAACAGCCCTTCCCAGGCAGCTTGGCTCTCTCCCGAACTGCGCATAAAAGCCAGCAGTTGCCGGGTACCGTCCTGGCGTACCCCATAGGCCACCAGCATGTGCACCCGCTTGCGCCCGCTGGGCCGTCGCATGCGCAGACTCACCCCGTCCAGAAACAGGTAGGCCCACTCGTCGGCGAGCGACGCCCGATGAAAGGCGTGCACCGCCTGGTCTAGCTCGCGGGTCAACCGCGATACGGTTTGCGGGCTCACCGTTTCGCCCGTCAGGATCGCCACCAGCCGGCCCACCTGGCGGGTCGAGATGCCGCGCAAAAACGCCTCCCGGATCAGCAGCGACACCTCTTCGGCGCGGCGCTGAAACTTCTGCAGCACCGCGGGCAGAAAGCCCCGCTTGCGGGTGCGCGCGATGCGCAGCCGCAAGGTCCCGAAGCGGGTGACGAAATCGCGCTCATAGTAGCCGTTGCGATAATCCTGCCGCAGCTTCTGCCGGCTGTGGCGCGGACTGACCATGTACAGGTCGCGTTGTCGCTCCGACAGCAGCTCAAACAGCCGCCGCATGCTGTGCTGCACTTCCCCCTGCAGATCGCCCCAGAAACTGTCTTTCAGCTCGCTGACAAAGTGTTGGAAGTGCTCGGTGATGGGTGTTACCTTCGCCATGGGTGTAAGTCTCCTTTCCAAAGGGGCTTTAGCTTGTGAGGCCAAAGCCAAACTTACACCCTCTCGCTTTTTACACAATCGAAGTTACGTCACCTAGGTCACAGAATGGCTTCATTTTCGAGCTTGTGCATCGGACGCCACACGGCCGCACCCAGCTGCTCGATTCGGCGATGACGCAATCAGCTTCGGAATTCTGTTGCACGAGAGGCTTAAATTAGACTAAACTAGATAAACTAAGTCTAATATGAAAACGGTCAATATTCACGAGGCCAAGACGCACCTCTCGAAACTCGTCGAGGAGGCGCGTAAAGGGGAGTCTTTTATCATCGCAAAGGCGGGAAAGCCAGTGGTGAAAGTTACCGCGATAGGCGCTCCGAGTGATAAGCAGCGACGCCGGCTCGGGTTTATGGCCGGACAACTCCTGGTGCCTGATGACTTCGATCGAATGGGCAGTGAGGAAATCGAACGGATGTTTGCAGGCCGGAAATGAAGCTGCTGTTAGATACCCATGTCCTGCTTTGGGCGGCGGGTGAGCCCAAACGGCTATCATCCGCCGCGCGCCGGTTGATTCAAGATGAAGAGAACGAATTACTTTTCAGCGCCGCCAGCGTATGGGAGGTGGCTATCAAACGACGACTTGGCCGTGACGATTTCCAGGTAGACGCGCGGCTGTTTCGTCGCAGCTTATTGGATAACGGGTACAACGAACTGCCTATTGTCAGTGAGCATGTTGTCGCTATCGAGAGCCTGCCCTCAATTCACAAAGATCCCTTCGATCGCTTGCTGGTCGCGCAGGCGACGGTCGAAGGAATGACGTTGTTGACGCTCGACCAGGTCGTGGCCCAGTATCCCGGTCCAATTCGCAAGCTCTAATAGCGGGTGCGATTTAAAGCTCAGCCCTAGGCCGCCCCGGCCTGATTGTTTCCCTTGCTTTCCAGGCAGGCGCGCACTAGCGCGATCAGCTCGGGCGGGGGCAGGGGCTTCACGCGAAAAATCACGTCCAGCGCTTCATACTCGGGCTCGGCCTCCGGCATGCCGCTAAGGACAATTACCGGGATCCAGGAGTTCTCCTGCCGCAGCTTGCGCACGAATTGTGCGCCGTCGCCTCCGGGCATGAGGTGGTCGGTGATGACCAGGCCGATGCGGTCGCTTGAACTTCGTAGCATTGCCAGGGCGGTTTCGGCGGAGGCTGCCAATTGAACGTTGAACCCGGCATTGCGTAACACCGTTTCCCGCACCCTCAGTTGCAGAGGGTTGTCGTCAATCAGAAGCACCTGGCCCACACCCATCCCCTTGATACGACGCGTCAGCCTCGGGCAAGCGATCAGTAAACACAATGCCCAGAGCGGCCCGCGAGCTGCCTAAAGAAAGACGTCCTGTTTGGACCTTGGGTTGCCGCCGGCCCAAGTCGAATTGTGTTGACGCTCAGGCGACGTGCTGCCCGGAAATTTCCTGCAATGCCTGGAACCAGTCCTGTTCGGGCGAGCCTCCCTGTCCCCGGCGGCGCAGGTAGATCTCATAGGCCCGGCGGCGCACCAACTCCTCCGGCACCACCATTTTCGGTTTCTGTGGCGCCGGCGAGGCTGGCCCTTCCGCAGCAGTTACTCCCGAAGCCGTATCGGCGGTGGCGGACGCCGTGCTAACTGCGCCGGCGCCGTTTCCCTCAGCCGGTTTGGCCTTACGGGTCCGCTTTTTCGGCGTTTTTTCTCCCACCGTGCCTGCGTGAAGCGGCGAAGCTGCAATTTCCGTGGCAACCACTTCCGAAGTCGTATCAGCAATAGAGGGCGCCGTCGTCACCGGTTCCGCCGCGCCGGTCCCATTTCCCTCAGCGGGGTTGGCCTTGCGGATCCGTTTTTTCGGCGTTTCTTGCTCACTTTTGCCGCGTGTTGCTTTCGGCATCGTAACGTCACTCCTAAACCCAAATCGATTCACTTCGGTCAGCGCCCCAACCTGCAGTCGCAGCCGACAGCGTACTCTAACTATAGCGAAGTTTGGTTACGATTGGTGGCCAGACAGCGCTGATCCGCAACTTTCCGCAACTGGGAACACAACTTTGCAACTGGCCGCAAACCCGCTTCCGCTTATGAGGCTGAGGTGTCCAATATAGGTAAACAGACTGACGGGAAGCAGATACGTCCGGAACTGTTGTGGGTCTCACCCCGTATATCAGGGGTGAGCCCAAAGCAAGGCCCCCACAGATGATTTTCTTCGAGATACTCCGGCAGATGCTCCGCAGCCTGTGGGCACACAAGCTGCGCTCGTTCCTCACCATGTTCGGCATCGCCTGGGGTGTGGGCTCACTGCTGCTGCTGGTCGGCCTGGGCGAGGGCTTTCGCTCCGGCAATCGCCGCGAGCTGAATTCCATCGGCGAGGACATCATGTTTACCTTTCCCGGACGGGCGCCGGCCGTGGCCGGGAACATGAGTTCCAGCCGGGAATATAAGATCACCTACCGTGACTACCTCGACGTGAAGAACGAGGCTCCGCACGTTCGGGCGGTCGCTCCGGTGCTGATGCGCCAGGACCTTCGCGAGGTCAGCGAGTTCGGCAACTCCAACGGGCAGGTCGTGGGCGTTCCGCCCATCTTCAATCAGATCCGTTATCTGCCCCTGGCGGCGGGACGCTGGATCAACGAGGCCGATGAAGCGCAGAAGCGCAATGTCGCGGTGATCGGCGATGAGATGGCCAAGAACCTTTTTCCCGGCAGAACCCCGCAAGTGGGCGCTACCATCCTGCTCAACGGTGTTCGCTTCGAGGTCATCGGGCAGACCGAACGCATTGGGCACGGCGACAACAACTCCACCAACAACCGCGTCTTCATGCCCTACTCAACCATGCACCAGTACTTCCCGCTCAAGGGCGAGGAAGAGGAAGATGCGATCTCGTTTCTCAACTACCGGCCGCGGACCCGTGCGGAGCACCTGCTGGCGCGCGATGAAGTGCGCAGGATCATTGCCCGCAATCACGGCTTCGATCCCAGGAACGAAGACGCTTTCGAGGATTGGGACACGGTGAAAAGCGCGGACACGGTGGGGGTCATCTTCGACGTTATGGATATGTTTCTCGGAGGCGTAGGCCTGGTGACGCTGGGATTGGGCGCCATTGGCATCATCAACATCATGCTGGTATCGGTGAGCGAGCGCACGCGCGAGATCGGGTTGCGCAAAGCACTCGGCGCCACCAATCGCAGCATTCTGCTTCAGTTCTTTCTGGAAGGTGCATTTCTCACCTTGCTGAGTGGCGGCATCGGAATGGGGGCCGCGGCCCTCTTCATGTATGCGTTGGGCACGCTGCCGTCGCCGGAGGGCTTCGATCCACCCAAGCTTTCTCTGTTGTCCGCGACGGTGGCTATCGGAACGCTGGCGCTGGCAGGCATCATCGCCGGGCTCTACCCTGCGCGCAAGGCGGCAATGCTGCAGCCGGTCGAAGCTTTGAGGCAGGAGTAGGCATGGTCAGAGATATACTCTCGCAAGCCCACGAAGCCATGCGGTACAATCGCCGGCGAACTGCCCTCACCATGCTGGGCATGGCGTGGGGTATCGCCACGGTTGTGCTTCTGCTCGCTTACGGAGCGGGCTTCGGGCGCGCCATCGAGGTGATCTTCGCCAACTGGGGCACGCGAATCATTGGTGTCTTCCCTGGCCGAACCTCGATGCAGGCAGGAGGACAGAAAGCCGGCACCCAGATCAAGTTCACCCTCGAAGACATCGACCGCATTGTCAACGCCGCTCCGCTGGTGCGGCGCATCACGCCGGTCGCGGACAAGCAGTCCACCGTGCAACAGGATGTGCGGACCTACACTCTGCCTATCGAAGGCTGCTACGACAGCATGTTCAAGATTCAGGCGATGAAGATCGCCGAGGGACGTTTCTTCGACGACCAGGACGTCGCATCGCACCGGCGTGTCGCAGTGATCGGCTCGGAGGCCAAGACAAAACTCTTTTCCGGTGAATATGCTTTGGGGCAGGCGGTTCGCATCGACGGCATCAGCTTCAGGGTGATTGGCGTCATGCAGCCGCGCATGCAGGAGAGCGACGACAGCATCAATAAGATGATTTACGTGCCCTTCAGCACCATGAGCGAGCTGAAGGACACGCACTACCTCGACGGCATCTGGCTCGACTTCGAAGGCGGCCAGTATGAACAGGTCGAGCGCCAGGTGCGGCAGGTCCTGGCCAGCCAGTACGACTTCAATCCCGACGACAAACGCGCGGTCTTCGTCTTCAACATGATGAAGCAGTTGCACCAGTTCCAGATCATCACCATCGGACTGAAGATCCTGCTGGGCTTCATCGGTACGCTGACGCTGGGGATCGGTGGCGTAGGGTTGATGAACATCATGCTGGTGTCGGTCACGCAGCGCACCCGCGAAATCGGCGTGGAAAAAGCGCTGGGCGGGCGGCGCAGTCACATCCTGTTTCAGTTCCTGGCCGAGGCGTTGACCATTACAGCGATTGGAGGGATTGCCGGGATCGCGATCGCTTATCTGATATCGTTCTCGGTCGGCCGCCTGACGTTTTACAGCGCGGTCGCCAAAAACGCTGAAGCTGCCGACATTCGCTTGATCATCGACCCGACGACCGTTGTGGTGGCGACGGTGATTCTGGGATTGGTCGGCCTCGTCAGCGGCATGCTGCCCGCCATCAAGGCTTCACGGCTCGATCCCATCGAGGCGTTGAGGTACGAATAGATCGGGCAGATCGCGCAGAGTACGCACGGCACCCTTGCTCATCACCTGTGATAACGTGTCTAGCCAGGCATCGGCAGTTCTTCTGGCTCGCTCTAAACCCTCTTAGATGAACACTCGCTCCAGTTGCGCCACCGCGGTGGTCCTCCTTTTTATGCTGCTGGCTGGGTCGAAACTGTTTGCCCAGGGGCCGCCGTATCAGACCGACGATCCCGTTCCGGTGGACCTGCACCACTACGAGTTCTATATCTTCGGCTCAGCCGACGGAACCCCGGTCGAAATGGACTCTGTTGGTCCGGCATTCGAGTTCAACTGGGGCGCGCTGCCTCGGCTGCAACTGCACGCCATCCTGCCATTCGGAGTGGCAGCGCCCAGTAATAATCCTGTGTATCTGCCCAGCGGAAGCGGGCCAACCGAATTCGGGCTGACGGACATGGAACTGGGCACGAAGGTTGCGTTTATCAAGGAGAGCAAACACTTTCCTCAGATTGGCACCTTCGTCATGTTCGAAATACCCACCGGCAACGCAGAGAAGGGATTGGGCGTGGGCAAAGTCTGGTACAAGTTACCGATCTGGCTGCAAAAAAATGTGGGGAAGTGGACCTTTGACGGCGGAGCCGGCTATGCCGTCGTGCCGCAGACCGGTTACCGCAATTATCCGTTCACCGGGTGGCTGGTGAAGAAAGAGCTCAACGAGCGGCTGGAGTTGGGCGCGGAGGTCTTCGCCCACGGAGCGGAGGGAGCGGCCGCTCCTCAAACCATGGCTTCCACTATGGTTGACGTGGGCGGCTACTACCACTTCAAGCACCATCCGGGCGAGCAATTCCTGTTTTGTTATGGTCACTCTGTCGCCGGGCAAACCGAAAACTACGCCTACATAGGCATGTACTGGACCTGGGGAAAGGACAAGGACAATAAAAAGGAACCGCAATCTGACGGACTGTTTCCACAACCGTTGGAGCGCAACGGATTCTGAGTCGGCTGGTAGAGGAATGGATGCAGAACGAGGGTCGGCCGCCGCCGCTGCTTGACGCGCGCGAACCAGCGGCCCTCGCGCCGCTCAGCATAGCTACATCTTGACAAGCCTTTCGTTCGATATGGAGCGGTCACCGACCGCGCTCCTGTATCCGGCTCGATTGTTCTTAACCGGCATCATCGGCTGCAATAACTGATCCAGGAAAGAACGATGTGACGGTTCGGCAATGCCATACTTCGTCGGCCATTGTTTTGCCGGCAGATAGCATGTCCCGAAAAGCTTATCCATAAAGGGGAGCATGGATGCAAAGTTCTTGTTGAGGTGATCGTCGCTTGTATGGTGCCAGTGATGAAACGCCGGGGTGGAAACGACCCACTCCAACCACCCGAAGCGCCAGCTCACATTCGCGTGTATGAAGAAGCCCCACAGCGTGCCAACGAGCATGATGAGCAGGGGCACGGCGTCCACTCGATTTCCTACCATTGGTTGGGCAAGCCCCAGGGCATACATGGGCACAAAGCCGCAGAGGCGGACGAAGACAATGTCCAGGGGATGCGCGCGCGTGTTCACCAGCCAATCGAGCTCCTCGGCGCTGTGATGAATAGCGTGAAAGCGCCACAGAAATGGAACCTCGTGAGCAAGACGATGTCCCCAGTAGAAGCCGATTTCCCCGACAACCAACGCCGCCATGAGACGGCCCCACAGGGGTAAGCTCGCCGCCTGCGCCCGGAAAGCAGTCGGCATAACGTGGTGCAGCGCCGATGCGATTAACGTCATCGGCAGGACAAGGAGCATCTTGGGCAAAGTGCCGCTGAGAAAGTAGTAGGCGAGGTCCGTGGCAATGCCTTTACGAAGGAGTTTCTGAGAGTGCACCGAGCAAAGCCTTTCCAGCGGCACAAAGATCATCATAAGTAGCATCAGCCAGACGTTCAGCTTGAAGATCTCGAGCGCAAGTGAAAGAAGATGCTGCTGCAATTCTGTTGGTATTGCCATCCCGGCCTCCGGAAGTGAAGTGTCAATAAAGCTGTTTCGTATAGGTCCTTTGCTTTTGGGAAATGTCCGGGACCCGCCCAATAAGGGGTATTTCTTCGGGCCCCGGCTCGACTCCCTCAAAGGGGGAGCCGCTGTGAACGGGAACTAACAACGGTGAAGCAAAGCGCGCCAGGAACCCAGCCCGAGCAGTCCGCTGGCAGCCAGCAGGAGTGTCCCGGGCTCCGGTGTATCAGCGCTATCGAGCGACACGCTGTCGAGCAGTGCTACCGGCGGAAGACCGGCGGGGCTGCCCAGTCGAGAGGAATGAGAGGACATTGCCGGAGCCGTCATAGGTGAACTTCACGGACTCGAGCATCCAGCCGCTGAAGCCTTTACTCGGGATGGAGGCATACAGCCCGCTTCCGATGGTTCCATCTACCAGCATTTGCGAGCCTAACTTCACGGTCCATCCGGCATCGATGGCACCCATCTCGTCGGTGTATTGGGACGCGCCCCAGTAATAGGAAAGTGTGTATTGCTGGCCGACATTAAGCCCGGAAATAGCCTGAGTAAGGTTGCCTCCGAAGTTTGGGTCGGCGTCAGAAGCCAGGAAGTTAGCGTTGGGATTGCTGAGCTGGCCAGGGCTCATGTCGGTAAAGCCGTTGTTCGAACCGTTCTTCGGGCCCCAGAGGTACAAGTTGTTGTTCAACCCCGACGCTCCAATCAACTCGGAGGCGTTAGGGCCGTAGGCTGACACGAAGGGGCGCGTATTTGTCCAACCCAGAAGAACCGCGAGGTTGCTTCCGTTGTAGTTGGCGATGACCTCGTTGGTGCCGCCCTGTGTGAACTGCGAGAAGTCCCCGTTGATTACCAGATTCGTCGCCCCTGCGAAGGTCCAAAGGCCAGAGGAGGTGAGTAGTGCCAGAACCGAAAAAGCCATCAGAACTGAACGACGAAAGATTGCAAGTCTCTGCGTATTCATCATGATCTCCTTATGTCAAAGTTGTGGCGGCAATCCAGGTAAGAACGGCGAGAGCGGCGTGCCGCGAAGCTGCCCCGCCAAGATCGGAGATGCTTCGCCGGTCAGCCTGGAAAGGCCCTTACCGCCGAGTGCACCCGAGCGTTACGATGGGGTACTGAGCAGCGTTTGCTCAATCCCGGTCTCGCATGGGCAGAATGCGCCGGTGCAGGATGGCGATCAATACTCGCCAGGTGATATCGAGGTGAATTCGAGGTGATAGCCGAACTTATTGATAAGAGAAGGTTTGCTTGGAAACATCATTGAATTCAGGAGACTCCCGGCTGGCATACCTGATGAGTTTGTGTCATTCGTTGTGGCACCAACTTACCCCGTAGCGAGCCGTTCGACTCCTTGCTCCAGTAGCTTATTTGTTCCGCCCAAGCTCGAAACCCAGATCGCGTCATTCGCCAGAGCATCGGGATCGCCAACTCACAGATAGCTCAGCCGCCAGTCGGGCGGCGCTGCTTGACGCGCGCGAGCCATCGGCACATCGGATAGAGAAGTCCGGTGCCTCACGTTCACGTCCATCCGTTGGACGTGAACGTGGCGGGATGGACCGTTCCTCTACAATTCTTCTGTGACTTCTGACCGGCTCATCCGCGTGCTCGATCAACTGAAGCTCTACGAACACCCGCTGGTCGAATTCAGCGCGCGGGCCAAAGGCAACGGTGTCGAAGTCATCCTCAGCCCACGCTTTACCGAGCCTAAGGTTCATACCTATTACTACGACCTGCATCCCCGCGATCTGGACGATCCGCAGTTTGAGTGGACGTTGCAGCGGCAACTCTTCGATTGCCTGCACGACTACCTGGTGGAGATGTTCATCCGCACGCCACAGCACCGCAAAGAGCACGCCCAGATGCGGCGCGAGGGCAAGCTGTGAGCTCGCCGCCCGAGCCTCCGGGTGCCCCACTCATTCCTGGCGTTGGAATCGGTGGGAATCCTCTGCGCGAGCGCATCGCCGCCGAAATTCGCCGCCGCGGGCCAATTCCGTTTGCGCGCTACATGGAGATGTGTCTCTACGAGCCGGGGTTGGGCTACTATGCGCAACCGCGGGAGCAGTTCGGCAAGGCGGGAGACTTCTACACCTCAAGCGACGTGCATGCCGTCTTCGGGCGGCTGCTGGTGCGCCAGTTCGAGGAGATGTGGCGCGTGCTCGGCTCGCCTGAGCGTATCGACCTCATCGAGCTGGGTCCGGGCCGCGGGCTGTTTGCCGCCGATGTGCTCGACTGGTCAGCGAAGCAGTTTCCAGAATTTGCGAAGGCGCTGCGATATTCGCTGGTGGAGCAGTCCGCCCCCCTGCGCGAGCGTTTGCAGGAGCGGCTGGCGGAGCAGATTGCCGCGGGAGGGGCGAGGATTCTTGATTCTCCGGAAGACGCCGGGGCTGAAGCCCACGCATCGCATCTGTCGTCCCTACGGGACTCGGCTCTGTCTACGACGGTACCCAGCGCTGAAAGCGCTGGGCTAGGCTCTGCTGCGCCTCCGGCGCGGGTTTCGTCGGAGTACGAACCAAGCGGCAAATCAGACGAAAATGCAAGTTCCGGAACGGAGCGGCATAATCTGGCCCAGCACTTCGAGGGCTCAGGGCAGGTACGGCGAAGGCGGAGTGCTGGGGGATACGCCAAGAAATTCACCCGAGTCGCGTAGCGACGGCACCCAGGCACCGCCGCTCATTCTCTTTGCCAATGAGTTTTTCGACGCGCTGCCAGTGGACATCATCGATCGTCGCGGCGCGGTGCGCGTCGCCGAAGAGCAGGGAAGATTCATCGAGCAATTCGTTTCGCCCCGCGGCAGCAGAACTCGGCATACATCGACCGATCACTGCGTCCATCCCGAAGCAGGGGAGCGCGTCGAAGTCTCGCTCGCCGCTCTGGACTGGATCGATCGTATTGCGCGGCTCTTCCGCGAGCGCCGCGGCTTTGCCATGTTCATCGACTACGGCTACACGCGCGAGGAGCAGCTTGCCGGCCGCCATCGCGACACGCTGATGACCTATCACCAGCATCGCGCGGGCGCGACGCCCTACGACGCTCCGGGAGAACAGGACATCACCGCTCATGTGAACTTCACCGCGCTGCGCTTCCGCGCCGCGGAGCAGGGTCTCGATGAGGTCGCGCTGCTCACGCAGACGCAGCTCCTGCTGGGCATCGGAGAAGAGACTCAGTTCGCCGACGCTTTTCAGGAATGCAGGCTCCCGCAGGAGCGGGCCAAAGTAGCGCTGCAATTGCGCCACCTCTTGTCGCCCGAAGAGATGGGGGAGAAGTTCCACGCGCTGTTGCTGTCGCGCGGGGTTCGCAGAGAAGACGCAATGCGACTGAGTGCAGTGAAGCTGCTCGCCGGCCGGTGAACCAGGTGAACGAGCTTCGCGCTCCGAAGCGTGCGGAAGAAACTGCGGTCAGCTATGCCCGTCGCGGTCGGAGATCAAGGTGCCATTTCGCGCGTAGCTGTGCCGCGGAACTTCTATGAAAGCGATGGTCAGCCTCTCCGGATTGACGTGCAGTTCCTCCTGCATCGCCTCCGTGATGCGTTTCACCGCCCGCCGTTTTTGCTCCGGCGAACGGCCCTCTAACAGCGTGATCTGAACATGCGCCATGGTTGTTCCAACTTTCTGGAGGGGCACGCCTGAACTTGAAATGTTTTGTGTCAGGGCCTGACGTCAGTCGGGCCGCTTACGACGCAAACCGATTTCGGCTTTTAGGCCCTGCGGACTCTCGGCAGGGGCTAAAGCCCGATTGTTGCGAATGCCTCGTTGGCCCGACTGAAGTCGTGCCCTGATACAAAGCTCGTCAGGCGGAGTTCGTTCAGCCGCCTGAAGGCGTGCCCTTTCAAACCTGTCCTGAGTCGAGCAGTTTACTTCGCCAATTCGTATCCGGCGAAGAAATAACTGAGCTCGAACCGCGCTGTGTCTTCCGCGTCGGAGCCATGCACGGCGTTGTGCTGAATGTCGGTGGCCCACTTCTTGCGGATAGTGCCCTCCTCGGCTTTCGCCGGATCGGTTGCGCCCATCAGCTTGCGGTAGTCGGCGATGGCTTCTTCCTTCTCCAGCGCCATCACGATGATCGGGCCGCTCGACATGAAGTTGGTCAGCGATTCGAAGAACGGACGATGTACGTGGACGGCATAGAAGCCTTCCGCCTGTGCCTTGTTAATGTGCAGCATCTTCATTCCGATGATGCGGAAGTTGTTTTGCAGCAGCGTGCTGATGATGTCGCCGGAAGCGTGCTTGGCGACGGCGTCCGGCTTGACGATGGATAGAGTGCGTTGCAGGGTTTTCATGAGTCGCGCGATGTATCCCTTCCGTGAGATAGTTCGTTGGATTTGGTCGTCAGCTATCAGCCGTCAGCTTTCAGTGACGTTGTGGTGTTCCGCGGGCGGATCGGCACAGCTTGAGCCGCGCAGCGGCGACTATGCTTTTAGCCCCGGGCGCAAGCCCGGGGTGGACTTCTCAAAAGAACCCGCAGGCCGCATAGCGGCCCGCATCCATTGTTTATTCGCGGGCCGCTCCGCGGCCAGATGGCTCTCAAAATTCGCCTACCCCGGGCTTGCGCCCGGGGCTAGAACCATAGTCGCTGCTTCGCAGCTCGCGTTTCGAGCCGTCAGCCGTCCGCTATCAGCGAAGAGCCAAGAGCCGCTGGCCAAAAGCCAAGAGCCAAGAGCCAAAAGCGGCTTTATTTCCACGCCTTCACCAGCGTCTCGCCGATCTCGGCAGGCGAATCCGCAACGTGAATGCCCGCGGCTTGCATCGCTTTGATCTTCTCCTTCGCAGTGCCTTTACCGCCGGAGATGATGGCGCCCGCGTGTCCCATGCGCCGTCCCGGAGGAGCAGTTTGTCCCGGCGATGAAGCCCACCACCGGCTTTTTCACGTTCGCCTTGATGAACTCGGCCGCCGTCTCTTCCGCATTGCCGCCGATCTCGCCGATCATGATGATCGCTTCGGTCTCGGGGTCCTTGTTGAACAGGTCAATGGCGTCCACGAAGTTGGTGCCGATAATCGGATCGCCGCCGATGCCGATGGCCGTCGACTGCCCTATGCCGCGCGTCGTGAGTTGATAGACCGCCTCGTAGGTCAGCGTGCCCGAGCGCGACACGATGCCCACGTTGCCTTCCTTATGTATGTGCGCGGGCATGATGCCGATCTTGCACTTGCCCGGCGAGATGATGCCCGGGCAATTCGGCCCGATCAGCCGCGACTTCTTGGTCTTCAGGAACTCCCACGTCTTCACCATGTCCATCGCCGGAATGCCTTCGGTGATGCACACGATAAGCGGAACGCCGGCATCGGCAGCTTCCATGATCGCATCCGCCGCGCCCGGAGGCGGAACGAAGATCACCGTCGCGTTGGCGCCGGTCTTCTCGACCGCTTCGCTCACCGTATTGAAGATGGGCCAGCCTTCATGCGTGCGTGCCGCCCTTGCCGGGAGTCACGCCACCCACCACCTGCGTTCCGTACGCCGCCGAATTCTTGGCGTGAAACGTTCCTTCGCGTCCCGTCAGTCCCTGTACTACCAGCCGCGTTGATTTATCGACCAGGATGCTCATTTGACCCCCTTGGCAGCGGCGACAACTTTCTCGGCCGCGTCTTTCATGGTCTGCGCCACGATGAAATTCAGTCCGCTGTCCTTCAGGATCTCGCGGCCCTGCTCCACGTTGGTTCCTTCCAGCCGCAGCACGATCGGCAACTGAATATTGGTCTTGCGCGCTGCGCTCACCACTCCGTTGGCCAGCGTGTCGACGCGCAGAATGCCGCCGAAGATGTTGATGAGCACCGCCTTCACGTTCTTGTCGGCCAGCAGGATTTCAAACGCGTGCGTGACCTGCTCCTCGTTCGCGCCGCCGCCCACGTCGAGGAAGTTGGCCGGCATACCGCCCGCGTACTGAATGATGTCCATGGTCGCCATCGCCAGGCCCGCGCCGTTGACCATGCAGCCCACGTTGCCGTCGAGCTTGATGTAGTTCAGCGCGTACTTGCTGGCCTCGACTTCCAGCGGGTCTTCTTCGCTCAGGTCGCGCAGATCGCGAATGTCAGGATGGCGATACAGCGCGTTGTCGTCGAAGTTCATCTTCGCGTCCAGCGCGAACAGGCGTCCGTCGGTGGTGGTGATGAAACGGATTGATCTCGACCAGCGAGGCGTCGGTTTCTTCCGCCGCGCGTGCCAGCGCCATCATGAACTTCACCGCGCCGCTGATGTACTTCGGATCAAGCCCCAGCCGGAAGGCGATCTTGCGCGCCTGGTAGGCTTGCAGGCCCATGCCGGGAACGATGTGCTCCTTGATGATCGCGTTTGGATCTTTCGCCGCGACCTCTTCGATCTCCATGCCGCCCGCTGCCGACGCCATGAAGACGTTGCGTCCGTTACCGCGATCGAGCACGATGCCGAGATACAGCTCGCGCGCGA
The DNA here is from genome assembly GCA_963782505.1 of uncultured Acidobacteriaceae bacterium. Lineage (GTDB taxonomy): Bacteria > Acidobacteriota > Terriglobia > Terriglobales > Acidobacteriaceae > CAVVDY01. The sequence goes on from CAWAKG010000042.1 coordinate 30,085, forward strand.
TGGGCAGCGTCTCTTCGATCAGCAGCCGCTGGACCTTCTTGCCTTCCGGGCCGGTCTGATGCGTGACCAGTTGCATGCCGAGTATCTTGCCCGCGAGCAGCGTGGCCTCCTCGGCCGACTTGGCCAGCTTCACGCCGCCGCCTTTGCCGCGTCCGCCGGCGTGGATCTGCGCTTTGACAACGATTCCGGTGGCGCCATCGCGGAGCAGTGCTCGAGCGGCAGTGTCGGCTTCTTCGACGCTCTCGACCATCTGTCCCCGAGGCACTGCCACTCCGTACTTCGCCAGTATGGCTTTTGCCTGGTACTCGTGAATTTTCATGATGTGATGAAGGCGAGCGGAGGCTGCGAAAGCTCCGCCGCTCTGGCCCGAAGGGCCGATTATCTCCTTGCAAGATGGCTACAGGATGAAACGGATAAGTGTAACGGAGGCGGAAACAACACGCAATTAAAGCCTATTGGCGGTAGGAATAGCAGTCAGGTCCCGATTCAAGATGGTATGGTACGACTGGCAAAATGCTCGTAGCGAAGGAGTCAGATTGGCGCCGGCCAGGAGATCAGAAATGCGGATGCCAGGCGGCATGACGCGCAGCAAGTTCACTTTTCAAGTCGGGCGGTTATTCGAGCATTCAGCCAATCGAGTGGTGCGCCGTCGTAACGTCCGTCAGGCGTTTCGTTGGCGGCTATGGCCTGAGCTTCGCGCACACCGTCAGCACGGACGAGCACTCGGACTGCTTCCTGAAGTAGATCCGGTTGACGGTCATGAACTGCACGTAAGATCAACGGAAATGCCCACTTAAGTCGGAAATTCCTAGGCGCTGGACCTTCTATTACACCGGTACCGTTTCGGTGGAAGCCGCGGTTTAATATATCAACCGCCAGCGCCAAGTACAATCGGCTGTCTTCAGGATCTGCCAAGATAGCCTTTTCGCTTAGCTCATACGCTTCATGGTATTTCCCTTGGTCGTCGAGGAAGTCGGAGTACCAAGAATAGGTTTGATCGTCGTTAGGGCTGAGTTCCAGCGCCTTCCTATAAGCGTTGTCCGCCTCTTCGAGTCTGCCGAGTTTCGCAAGCGCGCGAGCGCGGTTCCGAAGAACCATCGCATCCTCTCGCTGGGGCTCCGGCAACGAATCTATGATGCTGAGGATCCAGTCATATTGTCTGACCCGTATGTAGGTGTTGAACAGCACAGCCAAGGACCGGTTCGCAAGTGCAATTTGGGCCTTTCGCAGAATCACAGGCGCTCCATCCTTGTGGACAATGCCGAGGGCCTCTTCAAGCATGGTGCGCCCTCGATTTCGGTCAGCCGGATTGGGCGAGTCGTCGAGCGCATCGACAAGTGCGAGAAAAATCTCCTCGGCGTACGGATATCGCTGGCGCGCGACTTGCAAGGTCGCACGTCGGTGATCATCGAGTCCAGCAACCATGCAGATCTTCACGATCTCCATGAAGTCGTTATCCGTAAGGTAGGGACTTTTGAGTACGTCCCTCAGAAGTGCCACGAATTGGTCCGGACCCTCCTCCATGGCCTGCCGCAGCTTCAAGATTACGAACTCCCCCCTGGATTTCATAGCCGCATCCGCGTTGGCCAATACCGCGTCCAAGTCATCTGCGTCACCTGTCGATGTCGCTGGCCGATACTGCGCCAATTCAGCAGTAAGCTTGTCATTTTCTTTTCGGAGACCCTCCAATTTCTCTTGGGCGGTCCTAAGCTGATCCGTGAGAGCCTTATCCCCAGTTGACCGCAAGTCGATCGGCAACTCTGGAATAGCATCATGTACAGGATTGTCCGCCCTGTCTGGTTGATCGATTCTTCGCTGGATGGCCTCTTCGATCTTCTGTTGGACGTCGGGAACGTCGGCCATGTCGTCGGTGTATTCGATTGCTCGGTATGTACGGAGATCAAATGGCAGACCGTGAGACTTATCTACAAGGTGCACGGTGCCACTTTTGCGGAATGCATGGCGAATCCCGAGTTCGAAAAAGACGTTGGGATTTCCCGTAGTTAAGTCCGCTATGACGACTTCAGAGTCAGCCAGATCGCGGATAATATCGGTTGTGATGTTACCGGGCTCACCTCCGAGATCACTTCGCTTTGGCTCGTATCCTGCGTTTCGGACCGCAGGCGAAATGATGGTCTTAAATACGCCGGAGAAATGCTTTTGGGCTGCGGGGTCATTTCCACCGTACGGCATGATTACAAAGCACTTCTTCTTGTTAGTATCCTTCATGACTTAAGACTCCACCTTGCTCAGGACTTCCGCTCTGAGGTCAGTGAGAAGCATACACTTGGGCGCCGAGCTAGGGAAGACGCAAGAATTCCGAGTGGCGAGCACTGGTAGTGGGTTTCTAATGGAAGCCGGATTCAGAGACCATGTGTGGACCATTGAGGAAATGTGCTCACTGCTGCCGGAGGCTGAATCGGCAGCGAAGCGCGCTGACGGGAATCTGCTGCTGAAAGCACTCGCCAAGTAATAATATTCCGGCAGAGGCAAGATGGCCCGATTCACGGTCGGGCCTCTTGAAAAGGACGACAATGAGGTTTTTGAAGTCTGCGATGCGGCGTTGGAAGTCCGGTGTTATAGCTGGCGTCTTTGGCGCTTTCTTGGCATATTCCGGATGGCATCCATTAACGTGGAGGTTCTTGATCGCACTTGCCATACTCGCAGTTTATGGAGATGTTAGAGCATCGGAGCGGAATGAAGCGTCTCTGACCGACAATAGCGCTCCGGGGCCAACTCTCACCCTGTGGAAATCAAACTGACCGACTACCCGGGCACTTAGCCATTAGCAATTAGCATTTTGCAGATCGGGCTTACGGAATGAGTGCGCCAACGAGCAATGACTTTTACTGCGCGCTGCCGCCCGCCTTCTTAGCGACCGCTGCTCCCTGCGCGGCTACCGGCTGGTTGCGCAACATGAACATGGTGCCCGACGGCAGCCTCAGGTGCGGCTTGGGCGAGAGCAGGAACACGATCCCGTTCCTGGCCTGCTGAAGGTACACGTCCTCCAGCCGCTGATAGCTCAATTGCGAGGCGTCGTTTCCCTCAACCGTTGCGTCCCGTGGCGGATGGCCGACCGATCTTGAACTCCCCGGATTAGCCTGGGTGTGGGAGGCGTAGCGTGCGTGTTCAGCGTCCGCCAGATCGAGGGCCCCTTGGAAAGCGGTGTCGTTTTGTCCGGCTACCGCGGCTTTCACCGTGATCTGCGAAGCAATGAAGGCGTGCAAAGGAATACTGTGGCGCTTCCAGTCCGCGCGTTCCACCACCAGCACCACCCACGAAGGCTTGTCATTCTGACGGGAGGCTGCAGCCAGGATCTTCCCGTGCAACTTTGCGTTCTCCGGCATGACCAGGCCGTTGCCGATCAGCACCGGCTCCAGGGTTTTCATTTCCACCGCATCCCCAGCCTTGCACTTCTTTGTGTCAACTGTTTTGGAAAGCTGGGCCGGAATGCTGAGGTTGTCGGGAACCTGCGCAGTGGTAGTGACCGCTTGCGGATCTTCTGCGAAAACGGTGATGGCAGAAAAGAGGACTAGTAAGAGCACTCGCATGGCTCACCCCTCTGGCCATCCCCATGGGGACTGCCACTAGGGTAGTTCCAGCGGCGCTTATGCTCAAGAGAAAAACAAGGATTTGTTGTATGTGTGTGCCATGGTGCGGGCGCCTCCGCGGCCAGTTCTTTATCTTTTGCGCATTACCCAGGGCTTGCGCCCTGGGCTAGAAGCACCGTCGCCGCTTTGCGGCTCGTTTTCGGGCAACGCAAAACGCGACGATTGCTCCGCTCATCCCCCCATTTTGAAGGCGCACGGATCGCCCAGATACGCGCTGCGTAGCCGCGACTGCGATTCGAGCCCAGGGCGCAAGCCCTGGGTGGCCGGCCACAAAGAAAGTTCAGGCCGCGGAGCGGCCTACCCAAGCACGCCTACTCGACCCCGAACCCGTCTCACCCCCGCCGCCCGGCGCGCGATCTCCCAAACAAACGCGGGATTGTTTTTCAGATACCGCCGCCACAACCGGCGAGGCTCCTTGCGCAAACGGTCGAGCCACTGCAGGCCGCACAACTTGATCCAGTCAGGAGAATCGGTCACCAGCCCGGCATGAATGTCGAACGCCGCGCCGACGCCGGCCATCAAGGGCACGTCGAGCTTTCCGACATGCTCCGCCATGAACCGCTCCTGCTTGGGCGTGCTCAGTCCAACCCAGAGAATGTCGGGCTTGCACTCGGCAACCCGCTCCCGCAGTTCGCTTTTCTGGGGCTCCGACAGCTCTCCAAACGGCGGCGTATACATGCCAACAATCTGGAGGCTTGGAAGCTTTTGTTGAAGTTTTCGTTGAAGAAGCTCGACGGCCCCCGGCTTGCCCCCATACAGGAAGTGCCGGCACCCGCGCCCCACCAGCGACCTGCACAGCGCGAGCATGTAGTCCGGCCCGTAGACGCGGGCCATCTGTCGATGTCCCTGGGCGCGTCCCACCCACACCGTGGGCATGCCGTCGGGAAGGGAGAGCACCGCCTCGTTCAAGATGGACCGCAGTTGCGTATCTCGCTGCGCCTCCATCACACCATGCACGCCCGTCAGGCATACGTAACCACGCGCCCCGCTCTGGAGGAAGCAGCCGGAGAGAGTGACCGCCTCCTCCAGAGTCGTAGCGTGGACACCGACTCCGAGAACGTCTGCGCGCGGCAACCCGGCGAAGCTAATCGGCGGCATAGGCCAACACCGGCGCCAGGCGTCCCGCCTTGCGCAGCTCGCGCTCGATCCACAAGTAGGTGACGCGCAGGCCGTCGCGCAGCCGGATCTGCGGCTGCCAGCCCAGCACTTCGCGCAGCCGCGAGTTGTCGCTGTTGCGCCCGCGCACTCCCTGCGGCTTGGTGAGGTCATGTTGCTTAACCAGTTGCTTGCCGGCAATCTCGCATACCAGATCCACCAGGCCATCCACGCTGATGAGCTCATCCGTGCCCAGATTGAGCGGCTCGCGATAGCTGCTCGCCATCAGGCGCAGCAGGCCATCCAGGCAGTCATCGATGTACATGAACGAGCGCGTTTGTTGTCCATCGCCCCAGACTTCAATGTCGCCGCCATCGGGCGTGAGCGCGACCTTGCGCGAGATCGCGGCCGGCGCTTTTTCCTTGCCGCCTTCGAACGTTCCCAGCGGACCGTAGACATTGTGGAAGCGCACGATGCGCGTCTCCATGCGGTAATCGTGGAAGTAGTAGCGGCAGAGCTGTTCGGTGAAGAGCTTCTCCCAGCCATAGCCCGCTTCGGGATCGGCAGGATGCGAATCCTCTTCGCGCAGCGGAGTCACCTCGGCCTCGTGCTGCTTGTATCCCGCATAGACGCAGGCCGAGGAAGAGAACAGGAAGCGCCGCACGCTGTTGATGCGGGCCGCCTCCAGCATGTGTGCATTGATAAGAATGTTGTTGCGCGCGATATCGGCGAGGCTGGCGGTAATGTAGCCGATGCCTCCCATGTCGGCGGCGAGGTTGTACACCTGGTCGATGCCACGCGTGGCTTGCAGGCAGTTGGCCCAATCGCGCAGATCGAGCAGTTCGAATTCGTCGGCGGCCGTGGGCTCGAACTCAGGCTCCTTGAGGTCGGCGCCGCGCACCCAATAGCCCTCCTGCTTGAGCCGCTTGACCAGATTGTGGCCGATGAACCCTCCGGCCCCAGTGACTAAGACGCGAGTTTGCGATTTCATGATTGCCCCCAGAGTGGTGTGTGCAGAACGTAAGACAGAACCGCCGTCAGGCGGCGCGAGAGAACTCAGTTCCAGATCCCTTCGAGAAAATTTGTGAGCCTTGGGAACACGGTGCGCGCCGTCGCCGTAGGAGCGGCCGCCGGAAATGGGTTTGCGTCGCAGACCGGCGGAGTTGCCGGAAACGCCGGATGGGGAAGTCCGGCCGTTGTGCCTGCTTCCAGCGCGGCCTCATAGATCGCGATCAGGTTCCGGTAATTGCTCTCCGGCGAGTAGTGCTCCAGGCAGTGATGACGTGCCGCGCGGCCCATCTCTCTGGTTTCCAGCGGACGGGACCAGGCCCGGCGAATCGCCTTCGACAACACTTCGGCGTCTTCGACATCGACCAACAATCCCGTGCGCTTGTCGGCGACCAATTCGCGCAGCGCGCCCGTAGCGGGAACGATGGCGGGAACGCCGCACGCCATCGCCTCCAGCACCGACAATCCAAAGGTCTCGTAACAGCGGCTGGGAGCCACCAGGAACCGCGCATCGCGAATGCGCCGCAGCGTTTCCTCATGCGAGAGCCATCCGGCAAAGCGTATGTGGCTGGCGCCTGACTCTTGCACCAGCCGCCGGGCAGCCTCTTCCAGCGGACCGGAACCAGCCACCAGCAACGGAATGTTCTTCAACTCGCGCCACACTTGAAGAAGCGGCAGGATGCCTTTTTCTTCGCTGAGCCGTCCAGCGAAGATGGCGAAATCTCCGGCGCCATTCTTCGGTGGCCAGATCTCAGCTGCGAAGTGTGGCTTCACCACGATCTTGTTCGCCGGCAACCCGTGTTGGCACAAGACGGCGCGGCAGAATTCACTGGGAGCGATGTAAGCGGCCACGCGCTCGCGCCAGGTACCCAGCGCGCGATGCGCCCCCAGCATCAAAGCGACCGCCGCTGTCTGTCGCCGCGAATCGCGATAACAGCCACGCGACAATGCCTTGGCCAGGTTGCCGTCGCATTCGTCGCAAGCCGCACCGTTGCGAAAGAAATTTCCGCCGGGGCACACCAGGCGATAGTTGTGTACCGTCTGCACCACGGGGACGCCTTCGGCGGCGCAGGCGTAATACACCGCCGGGCTCAACAGGGGCAGCAGGTTGTGGCAGTGCGCGATCGCGGGCCGCTCCTGCCGGATCAGCGCCCGCAGCTCAAGATACGATTCCCGGTCCCACGTGGCGGTCAGCGGCAGTGCAGCTCTGCGAAGCGTGCTGAAGCCCGCGATCTCGCGATTGTGGCGAGCGTACTGCAAGATGCGGTGACCGTGGTCACGCAGCAATTGCACTTCGGCGTTGACCACCGCGTCCTCGCCGCCCGGCTCAAGATAGCGATTGTGAATTACCAGGACGGCAGCTCTTGCCATGGCAGTGTCTCCGGGGCGCGCATCCATCGGGTGTCGAAGCCGATCCTGCGCCGGACATGCAGCTCGCGAGCGATGTTTCCGCTGGCGATTTTCTTTGTGAGCCGCCGGACACGCGCCCAGTAGCGGCGCGCTTCCAGGTCCCACGCCCGACGTTCGCAGCCGGCGGCGCGCTGCACCAGGCGGCGCTCTTCCGCTCTGCGTTGGGCATTTCGCAGGCTGACGTTGTCTTCGTGCCAGCGAAACGCGGCGATGAATTGCGGAACGTAGTGAAACCTGCATCCCAGGCGCGCCAGCCGGGTGAAGAACTCAAAGTCCATCGCCACGCGGTAGTCGCAGTCGAGCAGCAGGCCGCGCTCGATCAGCCGGCGGCGGAAGAACGTCGATGTCGAAGGGATGTAGCAACCGAAGTACATCAGCACCTGAAAATCGAAGGCGTGCTCGACCTTGGAGCGCACGACTCGTCCTGCCGGGTCGACGAAGACACAATCGCCGTGGATGACATCCGCCTCGGGATGCGCCTCGGCCGCGCGGGCAATGGCCTCCAGGCCGCCCGGCAGATAGTAGTCGTCGGCGTTCAGCCAGCCGACGAGGTCGCCGGTAGCCATGAGGAAGCCTTTGTTGATGGCGTCCGACTGGCCGCGGTCGGGCTCGGAGATCCAGCGCAGATGCGGGTGTTGTTGAAGAATCTCCAGCGTGCCGTCGGTGGACGCTGCATCGATAACGACGTGCTCCGCGGTGACGCCACTTTGGCGCTTCACGCTGAGGATTGCGTCTTCCAGGTAGGCGGCGCCGTTAAAGACTCGGGGTGATGACGGAGATACTTCGGAGGGGCATACGGGTTCTCGAACGAAAGCAATGGCCAGCAGAAAGGCGATGAGGTTGGTGGATTGAACGGCCGAGTACGGCCACGGCGTGAATCCCAAAGAAACGATGAACTGCGCCGCCAGATAGGCAAGCGCCGCGCCTGCGACTGCGCGAGCGCCGGGCGGCGCACGCTTCGCTTGTGCGCGCAGGCAGCGGAAAAGAGAAAGGTGATAGGCGAAATAGAAGCCAAGTCCCAGCAATCCGTACTTGAGCCAGACGTGCAGCGGCGCGTTGTGCACCATCACCGACTCTTCCTTCCAGTTACGGATGTGCCAGGTGGGATACGAACGGCCCAGGCCAATGCCCATGAGCGGAGCGGCGCGAACCTGCGCCCACGCGTCCAGAACATCGCCGACGTGGTCGGCATTGTCGTCGCCGTAAGGCTGGTCGCTGCGGGTGAAGTCGATACTGGAGAGACGCGCCGCAAGCGATGGCCCCAGCGCAAAAAACGCCATCGCCACAATGCATAGCGGCAAAGCCAGAATTCGCAGCCGCCTTCCCCGGCTGACCAGCGCCAGCAAAGCCACACCTATGGCCAACTCCGCCCAATAACTGCGGCGAAAGCACAGGGCGACCAGCAGCATGGCGCCGGCACTGAGCAGCAGCCACGGCGCGCGATGCGTGTTCTCCGAGGCTCCGCCGGATAACGACAGCCCCAGAATCGAGACCAACACCAGCGCCGATAGCGAAGGCCCGTCGAACAGCGGAACGCGCAGGCCCAGCAGGCTCGCGCCTTTCCCTTGCGCGTAGGCCAGAAACAGGATCGCCATATGGACTGCTGCGACCGCGCCGAAGGCGAGGATTGCCGAGCGAACGTCAGCGGCGCTCTGGATCCAGAAGCGGTAGACGAGATAGAAACCCACGCCCAGCGCCAATGCGCGCCAGTCGAAGAAGAAGTTTTGTCCGCCGCGCTCCATGCCGTAGACCAGGCCGATCACGATTGCCATCCCGAAGCCTGCCATCAGCAACGCCAGGTTGCGCGGAAAGCACGGGCGCCGTTCGCGTGAGCAGCCCAGCGCGAATCCGTGTGCCAGGGCCAGGACAAGCACCACAACATCGATCACCCGCAATCCGTCCGCCAGCGGGTCGTACAGCAAGCTCTTGGGAGTGGTCTCGCTGGTTCCCTGCGAGTACTCGGCGATGAAGACGAGCGACAGCAGGGAGCACAGGACAACCGCGCGAGCCACGCGCACGATCGCGCGCTGGGAAAAGTCTGTCTCCCGCCCGCGTGTCCAGATCGCCGGGCCTGCTCTGCAAACGAACGCGCTCATGCGGGCACCGTCTCGGCAAGCTCAGCGCCGGTCGTCTCCTGCGTGCCGTAAACCGTCTCGATGATGCGCCGGAACTCGAAGTCCCACGCCCGCCGCCGCGCCTGAATGCTCAAAGACTGGCGCAGCCCGCGATTGCGCGCCAGCTCGCCCAGATGCTCTGCGATATCATCGCCGATCGCCTTGCTCGTGCGGCCCCGCGCAGGAACGACGCGTCCGCAGCGGTCATTGACAATACTTGCCGGCCCGCCAAGGCCGGCGCAGACCACCGGCAGCCCGTGCGCGATCGCTTCCAGCACCGCCATACCGCCGGAGTCGCGCAAGCTGGGAAACAGAAAGACGTCGTGCTGGTGAAATCGACGCTGTACTTCTTCGTGCGCGAGCCACGGCAGCCAGGTGACGGTATCCGCGATTCCCAACTGCGATGCTCGGCGATGCAGCGCTGCGCGCGCCGGGCCGTCGCCGATCAGCGTAAGGTGCGCAGGAACGCCGCGCCCCTTCAGTCGCCGCATTGCCAGCAGGGCGATCTCAAGCCCCTTCCACTCCAGCAGGCGCCCCACGTAGAGGCAGCGCAGCATCGGCCCAGCTTGCGTCGTCCGGCGCCGGGTAAGTCCGAGCTGCTCCTGCGTGATTCCGACGGCCAGTTGCACCTCGCACTTGTCGCGATAGCGGGGTGGAACGAGCCTGAGCGAATCGTGTGACGCCAGAAAGATCCGCCGCGCGCGCCGGTAGGTGATGTGGAGCAGCGGATCGAAGCGGGCCAGCAGGTTGGCGCAGTCGCGCACGAACTCGATGGCTTGCGCACGTCGTGTCATCGGGCGCCGCAGCGTCCACGACACGCGCTCGCCGCCGCAGACCGGGCCGAAGTAAAAGGGAATCCCCAGCCATCCCATGAAGCTGGCCGCGCGCAGGCTGACGAAGGTCACGTGGTGAACGTAATGGAAGCGCTGCGCGCGATTCAGCCGCCGCGCTGCGAGAAACGCCAGCCACTGCCACAGCAAGTAATAGAGATAGATTCCGCCGGGCAGCTTCTTCCAGCGGCGCGCCCAATGAGGAAGATCGCAGTAGACGAAATGCAGATTGCTTGCGTCGGCCGGCGGCAGCCCGCGCTCGATGGCGCTGCGATTGGCCGCGCGAGTGATGACCCAGACGTCATGGCGCATCGCCGCCAGCCCTGTTGCCCACATCCAGCCGACGGCCGGCTCCGACCCTTTGCCCGGCTCACACGCGTACGCAGAAAGCAGGATGCGTGACATCAAAGGGCTCCCTTAGCGAAGCTGGCCAACTCCGACGCAGTGAAACATTGTTTGCGAGACGGCAATTTTAGCCTTCGTGCCGTCCGCTTCGAAAGATGAGAGACCACAGCCGCTATCGCGCGCTCGAGGTTCTCGGCCGGCGACAGTGAGGGATGCCGGCGAATGGTCACGCTACCGAAGGGCGCGCGCGCCAACAACGCCTCGTTCGGCGATACCACCAGCGTGGATTCAATCAGCGCGCGCGTGGTGCTTGCAGGCGAGAATTCGCCATCCACCAACGTGCGGCGAAACGCCGGCGCCATCGCCTGCGCCAACCGGAGCGCCAGATCAATCCGCTCGGCAAAATGCCCGTTCGTTATGCACACGAAGAGGCCGGTCGGGTGCGACGCCCGCGAGAAGACGCGGGCGCCATTGGCAACGAACGCCGCCGCGCGCGTGACAGGGTCCTCTCTATAAGGCGTCGACCTCAGCTGGCTGGCAAAGCATGGCAGCAGCGCAGAAAACGCGGCACGATCATTGCGCAGCAGCGCCGACTCGATCTGCAGGTTGCCGGGCCGTGCCCAGAGGTTGAGAGCACATTCGGGTTCGGCACTTTCAAGGTAGAGCGTCACCAGCTTCGCCCATTGCGTGTCAGTAAGGGTTTGCTTGAGCACCTGCTTGATGAGGTAGTACTTGAAGTCGACATCGGGCGCAGGACGGAAGAAGCCGCCCGCGCCGAGACCCCGGCCGCCTAACAGCTCTTCCACCGGCATCCACAGCCTGCCTTCGCGGCGATAGTCCGTGGTGCAATCGGGATTGACGATGCAGATCCCGTGCTTCCGAATTTTGGCGATTGCGAAGTAGGCCGCTGTCGTCTCATGGCGGATGGCTTGAACCAGCCGACCTCCCGCGCGCGCAGCCGCATCAGCCAGCAGAGGTGGAACACTGGCGAAGTCCGACGGCCTCACAGCAAAGTCCAGGTCCGACTCGCCGGACGCGGCCAAATCTTGCGCGGCGCCCAGGATGCAATAAGGAATGCCCGAGTCATGCAGGCCCTGGATCACCGCCGAGAAAAGTTTGCTTCGCAACTTTGCCTGAGCGCCGTCGCTTGCAACATCCGTGCGCGCGATCGGCGAGCGGTCGCGGGCCCGCGCAATCGGATTTGCAGACAGGCCAATCGTCATGGGCGGGCCGCCATCGTCAGCCGCAGCGTGGCCAGCAGGTATGCGGCGTGCGCACCGTTGGAGGCCGCCGGCTCGCGGAACAGCCGTTGCAACAGGTAGGCAAGCTCCAGCTTGCGGCGCAGCACCGAGTTCGATGCCGCCAGGCGAGGCAGGCCCATGTCACGAAACGCGGGGCGCGGCGATCGCCCGAACAGATATCGGGCCATGTGCACGAAGTGATAAGCGTCATGCAGCGGCAGACCGCGCGGCTCGGAATCTTCCCAGTCCACCAGCGCCGCGGCGCCGCTTTGCAAGCGGATATTCCACGGGGCAAAGTCGCCATGCATGCGCACGGCCGGCAATTCGCTGGTGTCGTCGAGCTCCTCCAGCGCACGTTGTATGGTGCGGGCGTCGGCAGCACTCAGCTCAAAGCGGCTTGCTTCTTTCTTCAGAGGACACGCGGCTTCTTGCAAAGTGATGCTCTGGCCGGGAAGCGCGAGTGATCGCAGCAGCAGCGCGACTTCGCGGGTCAGCGTCATTCCTCCGCGCACGCCTCGCATCACGGTCTGCGACGACACAGACTTGTCCGCATCGAAGGCCACCAGCCGTGGTGCGGCGTCGAAGCCCTCGCATTGCAGTCTTAACAGGGTCTCCGCCTCGTGCTCGATGGCGACTCTGGCGCCTTCCGTCATGGGCGCCTTCACAATCAGCTCGCACGCATGCGACGCGGCATCGATCAGGTGGACCACGGCCTTGCGTCTCGGTCCCGGCGTGCCGAGATAAACCAGCGGCTCGGGCAGCGCCGGCCGGCGCCATCCCAGCGCCCTCCAATCCAGCTCACCGATCCAGTCGACATGTTTGGGATCGGCCGCCGGCAGGGCGCGTCCTCCACCCCAGCGCATGACCGACTTCATCGCGGACCAGGCGATGCGTGAGGTTGCGCGATAGGGTGTCCATCCCAGGAAGGAGCAGCTACGAGGGCGACACCCCGCGGGCACAAGCCACCGCGGACAGTCGGCCCGACCGATTGCCAGGAAGCATCGGCCCATCGGCGTGCATGCTTCTTCCGTCTTCTGCCGGTGGTGCGTCATCCCGGATTCAGGCGTTGGCAAGGTCGGCCTCCACCGGGCCATCGCTTGCCGCCTGGACAAGCCGCCGAATCCACGTGGCGATTTCCTGCGCGACTTCAGCCACCGGCCGGTCGGCGTTCAGCACCATCGCGTTCGGCATGGCGCCGAGCCGCGCCACATACTCTCGTCGCTGCCGCGCCGATTCCGCGAGGCTCACCTCGCCCTTTCTTTTTTGCAACTCCTCCGCCGGGACATCCAGCACGAACTGCATGTCCGGCTGCGGAACAAGTCGTCCGAGCAGCGAAGCCAACGGGATGCTGGCTTCGGCAAGCCGGTAGCGGCGGGGATCGACCGCATAGTCCGGAAAATAACGGTCGAAGATAACGAGCTGGCCCGCTGCTCGGCCGGGACGCGCCAGCAGCAAGTGTCCCAGCCAGCCATGAAGAAACATGTAGACCAGCTTCAGATAACTCAGGGCCGCTCCCCGCGGGAGCTGGGCGTGTGGCTGTGTCACCGGCGACGGCTGCGGCTTCGCGCCGCGCAGCGAAAGACGCAGGTGATGCACCACGACTCCGGCGAAATACGGCGCCAGCGCCAGCCTCAACTGTCCTGTGACGGCTGATTTCCCAGCACCGTCCGGGCCATAGAGGGCGATCCACAAACCGGGCCTGCCGAGGTTAGGCTTTGCCGAAGTTCTCATTTGCGTTTTGTGAAGCCGGGGGATTTCTTAGCGCTAGTCGTATCGGCCGTAGATGACGACGCCGACTGCCATCTGCAAAATGGAGTTCAGTCCCCGGTTGGCCCAGTCCTTGGCGCCGTTCACCGGAACGTAGACAATGTCGCCGTCATGCAGCGTCGGGTCGGCCATCTGGTTGGCGAGAATTTTCTTCAGGTCCAGCGGCTGCTGCTGCGGGCCGGCGGGGGTCTGGTGGATCAGGCTGCCGTGGAAGGCGGCGGTGCGGTTCATGCCCTGCGCCAGCGCCAGCCCTTGCAGCACCGTGATCGGTGTCCGGTCATCGAGCGTGAAGCCGCCCGGCTTGCCAACGTCGCCCAGCACATAAACCGTGCCTGCCCGCCCGACCACAATGCGATCGCCTGCCAGCAGTACCGCATCGGCCCCGGCGCCCTGCTGCGCTGAGCCGTTCAAATCGACGAGCGGATGAGGAGCTTGAATCCTTATGTGTGAGCGTCACGGTGTGCGAAGCGAATTGCGTGACGCCGCCCGCCTGCGCTATCGCATCAACCAGTCGCTGCTGCCCCCAAAGGGGATAGCTCCCCGGATTCTTGACTTCGCCCAGCACGCTGACCGTTTGGGTGGCGCTTTCCACCACGTTGACGGAGACGTGAGGATTGCGGAGTACCTTCGCATCGCGCAGCCGCGCCTCGATCGCTTGCCCCGCCTGCGACGGCGTCAACCCCGCGGTGTGTACCTTTCCGCCTACAACGAGTTCGATATCTCCATCGTTGGAGATGCGCGACTTCTGCGAAAGCTCCGGCGTGTCGAAGATCGTGACCTCCAGCAGATCGCCGGAAGCGATTCGCACCGGCGGAGTTCCGGCGGACGATTGCGCAATACAGAAACTGTGGAATACCAAGAGCAGCAATATCGTGAAGAGCCGGCAATGAGAAGTCATCTTATGAATCACAGTGCTTTGCATCAGGGTTAGCAGGTGCTAAAGCCCGGTGTTGTTGTGCATCCTTTCGGCCCGGCTGAAGCCGGGCCCTGATACCAACCGGCTGGTGTGAACCACTCGCATTCGCTGAATGCGGGCCCTGATACATCGCCGGCATGGCTGAGCAGGTTGGGAAAGAAATCGCACTTGCGAGGTTTGTGTGTTACCGGATGGACTTTCATCGTGACGAAACGCTCGGTGGTGCGCGCCTTGTATCAGGGCACGACCTTTAGTCGTGCCATAACGGTTCTAAAATGATTCCGGCTTTAGCCCCTGCCGCTTCCGCCGAGCCAAAGAGCTAAAGCAGTAGGGAAACTCTTCGGGCAAATCAGCCAGGCCTGCCTTCACCGCGTTCTCCGCGATGTATTGGCGATGCTGTTGCAAACTGCGCAGGTCCTCGACTCGTACTTCTGAAAAACCGCGTTGCCAGACCTCGCCAGCATACCCTGTCTCTTTCTTCAGGCGGTACGAGAATCCACCCTTAATGAACTGCATGGCGCGCTCGATCGTCATGCCATTCTTGACAGTCAGCAGCAAATGTACATGGTCGGGCATTACGACGAAGTCGTGTACCTGGAATTTCTGCGATCGCATGTAAGAGCGCAAGACGTCGATGAACAGCATGGCATTGCGCTCTGATTGCAGCAAACGGCGGCCCATGCTCGTGTTGGTGGTGACGAAGAATGTGCGTGCCGGGCTAAGGATGGCGTCAGAGCCGGCATGGCGGGGCGGTTTCATAGTTAGCAGGGGCTAAAGCCCGGTGTTGCTGTGCGTCCTTTCGGCCCGGCTGAAGCCGGGCCCTGATACCAACCGGCTGGTGTGAACCACTCGCATTTCTCCGAAGCCGTCCCCGATACCAACCGACTTGCCAGCCGGCTTCTACGAGACATGGTTTTTCGCATAGTAGGCGGCGGCGCTTCGCAGCAGGCCGGCGGGGTAGCCGTAATACGAAGTTCCTTCGATGGCATTCAGCAAAAAGCCGTTCACGTTGGCGTGCGCCCGCTGCAAGACGTCACAGGCACGGCGGATGGCGCGCCGCGAGGTCCGCTCACAGCGGACCACCAGCATCACCGCATCGGCGCATGTGGCGAGGACTAGCGCGTCGCTTACCAGTGATACCGGCGGGGTATCGACGACGACGTAATCGTAGGCCTCGCGCCACTGGGCCATGAGCTGGCCGATCGACTTGTTGTCCAGCGCGTAGGAGCTGCCGCCGTCGCTGCCGGCAGGCAATACCCAGAGTCCCGGCTGTTGAGTGATCTGGCAAGCCAGGTCCAATCCCGGGGCTTCGCGCAGTTGCTCGCGAAGTCCCGGCTGCAAGTCCACACCAAAGTAATCGTGCAGTGAAGGCTGCCGCAGGTCGGCGTCTACCAGCAGGACCCTGACTCCGTGCTGCGCCAGCGCGATGGCGCAGTTGGCTGCGGTCGTGGTCTTGCCTTCCAGCGGCAGAGCGCTCGCGATGGCAATGACCTTCGGGGCCGGGGGCTGCGAGGCGAGTAGCAGGCTGTGGCACGCGGCGCGATATGCCTCGGCCGCCATGGACGCCGGTTCGCGCAACATGAGCGCGCGATCATCCCAGCGGTCCATTGCAAGATCGCCGCCGGCTCTGCGCGAGGCGAATAGGCGTTGCACGGAACAGTGCCAGCGCGGTATCGCTCCCAAAGTCGGAACGCCGGCAGCGAGTTCGGCTTCTTCCGGAGTGCGCACCGAATCGTCGGCCGATTCCAGCCCCAGCGCCACGGTGACGCCGCAGATCAGTCCTGCGCCCAGGCCGAGCAGTGTTGCCGAGAACGGTTTGGGATCGGAAGGCTCGGAAGGGATCTGCGCCGGGTCGATCACTTCGATATTCGCCGAGGCCAGCCCGGCAGCGATTCCCGCCTGCTTCAGCTTGAGCTGCAAGGTCTCGTAGAGCTGTTGCGTGGACTCGACCTCGCGTTTCAGGATCGCGTGCTGCGCCGCATCTTCATTCAAGCGATAGGCTTTCTGCTTTTGTTCCTCGAAGCTGGCACGCAACATCCGCTCGGAGCGCAACGCGGCTTCGTAATCATTGCGGTAACGCTGCCGCAATTCCGTCAGTTCCCGGTCCACCGCAGCATCGGCGGCGGCCATCTGATCGGCCAACTCGAGTATCTTGGGATAGCCGCTGCCATACTTCGAGCTGAGCTGGGCATACTGCCCGCGCAGCCCGACCTGTTGGGTTCGCAACGCCTGCAACGTGATGTCGGGCACGGTCGACGCCAGCAGACCCGGATCTCCGGAAGCCGCGATCCGATAACGCGCCTCTTTGACGATGCGATCGGATTCCTGCTCGGTGAGCTGCTCATCCAACTGTTTCAGCTTGCCGAAGACAATGTTGTCGGTTTCGTCTTGCCCGAGCAGCCCACTGCTCCGATCCAGCGCCGCTAACTGCTCCTGCGAAACGCGCACCTTGGTCTTCAGATCTTCCAGTTGCTTCGACAGCCAATCCGACACCTGGCTGGCCGATTCATAACTGGTGCGCAGGTTGCGTTCGCGAAACTTCTCCACCACGACATTGACCGCTGCCGCCGCTAATTCGGGATCCCTGGCGCGAAAGCGAATGGCCACAATGTCTGTCTTCGGGACCAGTTCAATGCTCAGGCTCTTCTGGAAGCGGCGCAGCAGATGATCGCGAGCCTCGGTAGCCCATTCCGATGGCCTCATATCGCCCGGCTGCACCCAGCGTCCTGCGAAAGCTTTGTCCTGCGCCAGCCCGAGCCGGTCGATCACGTCCAGCGCCAGGCTGTTGCTTTGCAGCACCTTTACTGCGGCCGGCAGCCGTAATGCCGAGTCGTTGGGGTTCAGCGTTTTGGCGCCAGGTTCATCCAGGCCTAAACCGTTGGCGCTGGCAGGGGTGATCTCAATCTCCGAGAGCGCCTCGTAGCTGGGCTTGCGCAGCAGCACGTAGAAAATCGCCAACAGCAGGCCAGCCAGAGTGCAGCCGGCGATCACCCCTCGCCGCCGCCGAAGAACTCGCAGGATCTCCGGCACGAGCAGTTCCCGGGGAGGCTCGGTAGCCGGGTACCCGTGCCGGAGTTGTCCATTGGCCGTCGTGATCTGCTCAACCGGCGGCAGCACTAAATGCCCCGCGCCGCGAAGAACACCGTATGCAATAGCACGGCGAAGTCCATGAACAGATTTCTATGCCGCAGGTAATAAAGGTCGT
The DNA here is from genome assembly GCA_963782505.1 of uncultured Acidobacteriaceae bacterium. Lineage (GTDB taxonomy): Bacteria > Acidobacteriota > Terriglobia > Terriglobales > Acidobacteriaceae > CAVVDY01. The sequence continues at coordinate 47,627 of CAWAKG010000042.1, forward strand.
ATTCCAGGTTTTCGTGGATGAGGCATTGGCGGTCGCCGCTCAACTGCCATAGCCCGGTGATGCCCGGCTTCACCGCCAGCCGGCGCTGCTGCAGCGCGGTATAGCGGTCGACGATGAACGGCATTTCCGGCCGCGGCCCTACCAGCGACATCTCTCCCCGCAGCACATTCAGCAGTTGCGGCACTTCGTCGAAGCAGGTACGCCGCAGAAATCGCCCGACGGGCGTGATGCGGCTGTCAAAACCCGAGGTCGGCGAGAAGGCATACGCCGGGCTGTCGATATACATCGAGCGGAACTTGTAGAGAAAGAAGAGGCGCCCTTTGTACCCCACCCGCAGTTGCCGGAAGATGGCCGGACCGCGCGAAGTGATTCGGATCAGCAGCGCCGCCAGCGCCCAGGGCATCGCCAGCAGCAGCAGTGCCAGGCCGGCCAGCACGATATCCACGGCGCGCTTGGCGAGCTCGCCCCCGGCATGGCGGCGCTCCGCAGCCAGGCTCGCCAGCATCATGCCGTCGATCTCGGAGTATTCCAGCCAGTAACCGGGATCGAGATAATCGCGCGAGACGATATAGGTGCTCACCCCCAGGGTGGCGGCGCGCGCCATGATATCCAGCGACTCGGCATTGTCCACATCGGGGTCGGCGATGATCAGGATCGATGCCCCCAAATTGCGAAACAGCCTGCCTGACAGCGGACCAGCCAGCACCCTTGCCGGCTGTCCCCGCCAGTAGGAGCTGGCCCGGATCTCCGTGCCGTTCATCGCCGCTTCCTCGTCGATAATGGCGACCGGATCAAGCCCGAGTTTAGGCGAGCGCAGCAGAGCGGAGTAGATGCTCTTCGCCAGCGGACCGCCTCCCAGGATCACCGCCTTCTGGTTGCCGCGGCCTGCCAGGTGAACACGCCGGATCATAAGCCGCAGCCCTGCTTTCTCGACTGCCAGCGCCAGCGGCACAGTCAGGAAGGTGGTCAACAGCAGCGACGCCGGCAGTGCCGGCGCCGCCACGAACGCAAAGGGCAGAGCCACCAGCAGAACCTCCGCTCCCACGCGCAGCATGCGCTCGGTTTCGCGCACCGCCAGCAGGCTGAGGTAAGGCCGGTATTCGCCGTGCTTCTCCAGCAGCAGCACGACCATAAGACCGAACAGCGCCGCCGCTTCCACAAGGGAAGCGCTGGAGAATTGTGCGGGCCGGCCGGCGTGGGCGGCGCGATAGCTCTCAAACGGCAGCAACGCGCCGCCCACAACGGCAACCCAATCGAGCAACCGCTCGGCAAAGGCAATCTTGGAGGAGAGGCGGCGGGGCGCGCTGACCGCTACAGCGCTTCGTTGGCCGTCGGGAGCCGCTGATGGGAACGGAACTACAATTCCCACGCCGCCGCCTGGGGGAGGAGAGGATGGATCATCGGTCGCTGCGATCCAGCAGTAAACACAAATGCCTAACCAAGTGGTTCAACGTCGGCGCCATGCAAGTCAATGGACACCGATTTCATGATCTGGTCCACCGTAATCACCAGCCGGGTGGAATTCTTCTTTTCGACCAGCACGCCTTCCCAGCCCTGGAACGGGCCATGCTTCACCCGTACCCGTTGACCCACGCGGAGATAAGGGTGAGGCTCGACCGCCGCCGGGTTCGCATTGCAGAAGCGCAACTTTTCAATGTCGGCCTCCGACAGCGGAACCGGCCTGCCGCCGCAACAGACGATGCTGACCACCCCGGCAGTCTGCAGAATGCGCTGGCGTTCCCGTTCAGTTACGCGAACGAAGACGTAGCCCGGGAACAGCGGCGCATTGGTCTTCCGGATACGGTCACTCCATCGGCTCAGCCGCCGATAGGTCGGCAGCAACGTATCCAGCCCTTTTTGTGCAAACTGCCGGACAACCACCGACTCGTGCCGTGCTCGGGTGTACGCCGCCAGCCACGACTGCGACGCCTGCTGCTCCGGGTTCGTGTTATGCGGCCACAAGTCCGCAAGTGCCCGTGGCTCCGCCATTGCCAGTCCCATGACTCTTCTGGTCCCTATCAATCCGTATAAGAATTTCTTGCTGACTTACCGCTATGACACCTAAGCGCTAATACATAATGATGCGAAAGTGTCGGCAATCACGGTTGCAGTTCTACTTCCAAAAGCGGCATAGGAAAAAGATGCCTAAATTGTCCAGAAATTCGATGGCCTAGCTGTCGACGGAACCGACCCAACTCTGACCCTTCGTCCACAATTTGGACATGGGTCGTCCCAGACCCGGACATGAATGCCGTCGACATCCCGAACTCGCGATTTCCGCGACGTCCTCACAAATCCCAGTGGAGATCGCCTTCGACTGTGATACAAAAGTCGGCATGAAAAGCCGCACGCTGATTCAACTCACCGGGGCCCTTGCACTCCTCGCCGCATCGTCGCTATGTCTGGCACAAACCAAGAAGACCGTGGTCGAGATGAAGAACGCCAAAGGCGACAGCGTCGGCCACGTGACCATCGTCGCCGAGAAGACCGGCGTCGAGCTCAAGCTCGACCTGAAGGACCTTCCTCCCGGCGAGCACGCCATCCACATTCATCAGAACGCCAAGTGCGATCCGCCGGACTTCAAGTCGGCCGGCCCGCACTTCAATCCCACGGGCAAGAAGCATGGCCTGGAGAATCCCGAAGGCCATCACGCGGGCGACATGGTGAACTTCACCGTCAAGCCCGACGGCAAGGCGAAGGAGACCATCAAGAACGCCGACGTGGTGCTGGGTGACGGCTCGGAGGCGAACTCGCTGTTTGCCAACGGCGGCACCGCGCTGATGATCCATGCCAAAGCTGACGACATGAAGACCGATCCGGCGGGCAACGCGGGCGACCGCATCGCCTGCGGCGTGATCACCAAGTAAGCGTCGCCCGGCATGTCAGGGACAGACGACCAGAGCCTGCTTGCGGTCCTGCTCGACTCGTGGGACCGCAACAACACCATCCTGGTGAACCTGCTCCGCGCGCTCCCTGAGGGCGGACTCGACGCTCGCGCAATGGAAGGCAGCCCGTCCGTAGCCGAGATGTTCAACCACATCCACTATGTGCGGCTCGTATTCATCTCCGAAGACGCGCCGGAGTTTGCCTGCGAGGTGCCCGGTAAGGAGTGGCGAAACGTTCACGACCCCGATCGCCTGGCTGAGATGCTGAACCACAGTGCCGCAGTGGTGCGCGACGCGGTCAAGGGCAGGTTAGAAGCGGGCAAAGAAATGGACCTCAATTTCGATCACCCAGCCCTCTTTATCCAGCACATGATTTGGCACGAGGGATATCATCACGGCCAGATCAAGCTCGCCCTGAAGGTAGCCGGCCGCCCGCTATCCAATGAGCAAGCCGCTCCCTTCACTTGGAGAGTCTGGCGGCGCAAGAGGTAAGGCGCGCAATTCGCTCCTGAATCTTCGCCTCTCGCTTCTCGCTTTGTATCAGGGCGCGGCCTCAGCCGGGCCAAACCGGGCGCCCCATCCTTCTTTGCAGGCATCCTCGCCGATAACACGCCTGTATTGTTGAGCATCCACGGTCACCCAAAAGATATTTGCAAGTTATTCTCCGGGAATTGCCCGGCAAGAGAACCTGAGGCAATCTCTCCGCGATGGTGGGCAGTGAGGGACGCTGCAAAGTCAAAACGATTCAAGCTGGGCGCAGGGGATCGCACGCTGGTCCCTGAGACTCGTCAAACCAGTTCGGACAAGGCGGCCCTCATTCCCACTTCTGACTGGTGAGAAAGGAGAATTCGCCATGACGCTCGCTGCGTTCACTCGAAAAATCTCACAATTCACAGCCGCCCTTGCATGGCTGTCGTTGCCGGTGCTGTTTGTACTTCAACCTGGATACACCCAGGAACGTGACCTCGGACCGGACAAAACGGTATACGTGCGTCCCGCCACGGCCGACGACTTCATCAACGCAGTCGCTCCCGCAGCACAAATGAACTGCGCGCAAGGCGACGCGTTCAGCTCCTGTACGTTGACCGACATCGTGTCAACGGATAAGGCGCAGAACATGAGGTCGGATAGTCTGACCGAGCCTAGCATCGCCATAAATCCGAAGAAATGTAACGGCGGCGGTGATAAGTGCAGCGAATTTGTGATCACCACTATCGACGCGGTGGACGACTGGAGCTCACTACCGATCTGTAAGGACAGTAAGGTAGCCAACCAGACCTGTGCTCCGCTATGGCGTTCGACGGACGGTGGGACAAGCTGGACCAAACTCTTTCAGCTTCCGCCTCCTCCTGGAATTACTACCGGCAACTGCCCTTGCGACTCCACCCTGGATTACCTGCGCGATGGGACCTTGACCGGTACCTTTCTATTGAAGGACAAGAACGTCTACACCGGAACCACCGCCGACGCCACTGACTGGACCAAGTGGCAGTGGAGGGCTGCGGCAGCAAAAACGCAGAAAACAAATATGGTGGGAACAACCACGGACCAGCCCTGGATCCTGGTGAATCCCAGCGGATTGCAGGACATGATCTACGTTGGTTACGACAAAACCCAGCCATCTCCTCAGGAGGAGGCCCGGGTTGCGGTTTCGTCCGGGATGGCACTGCCGGATTTCAAGAACGACAATTCGGCTGGGAACGAAACCAACGGAGGTGTGCTGAATCCGGGTCTGAGGATGACGGGCGATGGCGGCCGGATGCCCTATCCGATCTATACCATCTTTCAGCTGGACGGCAACATCGCGGACCGTGGCACGCATACCGTCAGCTATGTGCTGAACCGGTCAAAAACCTTGGGACTCAATCAGGCTCCTCAAATCGCATGGCCGTTAGGCAGTTCGAGTAATGGGTGCGATGATGCTGACCCTAAGAATCCCCTGACACCCTGCATAATTTCGAAGCACAAGAGCGACCAGCCTGGTCCCAGCGCTCAGGACTTCAAGTTTGGAGCGGTAAACGCTCTCAAAGGTGGAATTGATCATATTGCGACTGACCCGGGTAACGGTGACATCTATGCCGTCTACGGCGATCGCGATGCAGCGACAGGCAGCAATACCCTGGAAGTCCTGCGCATGGGCAACAACGGCAAAGGCGGTATCAAAGGGATTGGCGGGCCGACGATCGTGACGCCTACACCAGTGCAGGCCGCCCTTCCATCGATTGCTGTTACCAGCAACGGAACGGTTGGCGTTCTTTACGACACCTTTGACGGATGCTCAAAGTCGGACGTTAAGACGGATCCCACATGCACCGGCAATGCCGCGACTCTTCCGGTGTTCACTGCGCATCTGGCCTTGAGTACGGACCACGCTCAAACATTCACAGACTATAAGTTGGTGAAGTTCCTGGCTCCGATGCCGCACAACAACCAGAATGATCAACGCGAGCTAGGTGATTTTCAGCAGCTCCGGGCCGTGGGCAATACGTTCTATGGATCGTTCTCAGCGAACGGCGCGGTCTTCGCCCGGCAATGCGGCGGTGCTGCTTGCGCTATCAGCGATGTGGTCTTTCTCAAGGCGGTCCTGAAATAGCCTTGATCGCGGATGCCCCACTCATTCCCGCGGTTGGAATGAGTGGGGGTAATTGCCGTCCACACGTTCCTTTCAGTAAGCGTCGTTCAGATCATCCTTCCATCCCACACATTCGAAATCGCGAATGTGTTAGGCGCTGGGTGCCCCAGGTTCGGCCATCGGTTGGCCTAACCTGGGGATCACTGACATAGCGACAGGGCGTGGTGTAGGTTGAAGTTTATGCCACGAGGTTTGCGGCGGTAACACGACTCCGGTCATTCGCACTTCGTCACCTTCAGTTGTTATCGGCGGCAACCCAACTTCAGCAGCGGTGAGATCTACGACCTGTTTCCGGAGTGCCTGGAGCGCATGCGCCGCCGCTTTGACATGTTCGTCTTTGGATACGTTGTCATGCCTGAGCACGTGCATCTGCTATTGAGCGAACCCGAGAAGGGCACGCTGGCCGACGCAATTCACTACCTGAAACTTTCGTTCTCTAAACGAGTGAGGTTGTTATCCCAGGTTAGCGTCCAAACGAAGGACGCGAACCTGGGGCACGGACATCCCTTTTGGCAGAAGCGCTATTAGGATCGCAATGTGCGAAACTGGCAGGAGTTTACGGTGAAGCTGCGGTATTTGCATCGTAATCCGATCAAACGAGGACTGGTGAAGGAGGCCGCGGAGTGGAAATGGAGCAGCTTCCGGCGTTATGCTCTTCGCGAAGTTGGTGTGGTGGAGATTGAATCGGAATGGACGGCGATCGGGAAGTGAAAGCCCTGGGGTTGCCGCCGCGAGTTTTCTTATGCCCAAGGTAACTGGTGCCCATGTTAGCTTCGCCCAAGTTAGCCCAACCGATGGCCGAACCTGGGGCACCCCAGATTTAATTCTGTAGCTGGGCCACCAGCCACGCTCACAAGATTCTGTTACATGGGCCACCATCTATAACCGTGTCGGCGTTGTCAAGAGACACGTAGAGCGGCGAAGGTTTTCGGCTTTTCCCTTCATAGAGAGTTTTTGCTTTTTCCGTGCCTTTGTCTTCGCTCATGCTACAAGGCTCGCTTTTAGAATCCTGCGGTGGAACTTGGTTCCACCAACCATCTATCCGGTCTTAGAGAATCAGATCATGATTCGTTGTCCGAACTTCCCGACTCTTCGGGAAGGCAAGGCGCCCAATCAGTCCAACGATGAACTACTTCGTCACCAGGGTGGCCCACGGGCTGCCTTGCATGCGAACCAGCTGTGCGTAATTGGCCTGGCTGCGCAGCATCCAATACATCCTCACGGCCAGCTTGCGAGCGATGGCGACCTTAGCTACACCGGCGCCTCGCCGCAGCTTTAATCGTTGATAGTCTTTGCGTAGCTCAGCGTCCAGTCGCGCCGCTGAATGTCCGGCCTCCACCAGCAACGAACGCATCATGGGATTGCCTTGCTTGGAGATGGCTCCCAGCCGTTGCTTTCCGCCGGAAGACTGCTCCCGCGGATTCAGCCCCAGGTAGCTCACCACCTGCTTGCTGCGCGAGAAGCGCTCCACCGGCCCCAGCGTCAGCACGAAAGCCAATGACGTGACTGGCCCAACTCCCGGATGCGTCCGCAGCAAAACTGCCGCCGAATTCTGGTTAGACTGTTCCTCCACCGCATCATCCAGCTTCTTAAGCGAGCCTTCCAGTTGGTCCAGCAGGGTCAGCAGTTCTTGCCGGCGATAGCCGCCCCAAGTCCCCAGCTCCAAGGTGCCCAGTTCGAGGCGACCTTTTTTCGTGAACAACTGCTTCTTGCGACACACGCCTTCGCCCATCGCCAAAGCGTGCAGTTGATTCGCTATCGCCGTGCGCATCCACACCAGCTTCTGCCGATGCCACACCAGTTGCCGCAAATCGCGCTCGCCCATCGTGGGCCGCCAGATCCGGGGAAAGCGTTCTTCCAGCAGCAGCTGCAGCAGGTGAGCCGCATCGCGCGCATCCGTCTTCTGCTTGCGCACCATGGCTGCCCGAATCTGCGCCGCGTCTCCGATCCATAGCTCGTGTCCTAACTCGGCCAGCATGCGCTCGAACCAGCGCGTGTGTCCGGTGGCTTCGATGCCTACTCGCACCGGAGCTTGCAGTTGCGTGTAAAACTCTTTCGCTTCGCCACTGGCATGCTCCAGACGACGTTCGACCAACTCGCCCGTCTCCTGGTCCAGCATCGCGATCTGCTGGTAGCGCGTGTGTAAATCACAACCTACAATCTTCATGTGCTCGGCTCCTTTCCTCCGAGCCTTGGTAGCTAGAGCGCTCCAAGTGTACCCGGCGGCATGGAGCCGACACGGTTATCTCATCAGCCCTCGCCTCTGTTCGGCGAGTCATGGGCGATTGCTCCCTCATCTTCGAGGCGAATGTGCAGGACACCCGACTGAGAATGTCTTGCCGGGAACTGGTAGCTGGCACCTGGGCAACTCCTTCAATGCGGTCACCATCCCCCTGAATCCTTTTCTTTCTCTTCGCTTACGCGGTTATCCGAAAGGTACCCACAGGTAATCGCGAGGGCATTGCTTCCCAAACCCTCCTCTCGCATTGTGCGGAGCAGAGCGAACAATTCGTTGGCCGCCTCCGGCGAGTACGCAGCCGGACTACGAAATGGGACACAAGCAGAGTTGGATCCGACAATCAACTGAAAACTCCCAGGCGCCTCTACCCGACGAGTTCGTTGCCAGTGATGGACGAGGTATGTAGAAGTCGAAAAGGAGCTAGGTGTCGATGAGCCAACAAAGCAGAAGCGCATTTTGTACCCGATTGGTCCTGTTCCTCGTGGTCGTTTGTGCCCTGAACATGCGGGCGCACGGCCAAGCCTCCGCATTCACCACGATTGCCCCCCCAGGCGCCACCGTAACTTGGGCGTTCGGCATCAATGCGAGCGGGCAGATTGTGGGATATACCGGGAACCAAAACAATGAATCAGAATCTAGTTTCCTGTACAGCGGGAACCAATACATCCCCATCAACTTCCCGGGCGCGCGTGTCACGAACGCCTACGGCATCAATGCGAGCGGGCAGATTGTGGGATCCTACGACAGCTCAACCCGCTATTCAAGCGGTTTCCTTTACTCCCAGGGACAATACGTCAGCTTGGACTTCCCGGGCGCGTGGCAGTGGCATACGTGGGCCTACGGCATCAATGCGAGCGGGCAGATTGTGGGATCCTACGAAACTTCAGACGGTCTTGTGCACGGTTTCCTGTACAACGGGGGACATTACACCACCGTCGACTTCCCAGGCGCGGTCTGCACGACAGCGACCGGCATCAATGCGAGCGGGCAGATTGTGGGATTTTACGAAGACGGAGCCAATTGCGGCGGTAGTACCCACGGTTTTCTGGACAGCGAAAACCAATACACCACCATCGACTTCCCAGGCGCGAGTAACACGGGCGCGTGGGGCATCAATGCAAGCGGGCAGATTGTGGGAGGCTACGATACCCCTAGCGGTAGTTACAGTTTCTTGTACAGCGAGGAACAATTCACCACGATTGACCTCCCGGGCACAAACAGCACGCTGGCATACGGCATAAACGATCAAGGGCAGATTGTCGGTGGGTACTTGGCGGGGGATCAGACAAATGGGTTCGTGGCCGATCCGTGCCCATTTGCGGATAGCACCCATAGCTGTAACTGGAGCGGCTATATCGTGACCGGCACGGCCTTCACCTTGGCGAAGGGCTCTTGGATTGTTCCCACCGTAAATTGCAATCAGACGCCGCAGTCGTTTTCCTCGTTCTGGGTGGGCATCGACGGCTACACTTCCACTACGCTCGAGCAGGTCGGAACCCAATCGGAATGCAAGGATTCCAGCCCGAACTATTACGCCTGGTACCAGTTCCTTCCCAATGACCCTCGAAACATCATAATTGGTAGCGTTCCGGTCGCACCTGGCGACGTCATCTCCGCGTCAGTCCAGTGCAATAACAGCAATTCCTCGTTTACGGTTATCATCACGAATAAAACCAAAGGCTTGTCCTCTGGCCCCATCAAAGCAACCGTTTCCGGGGCGTTGTGTAAGTCGGCGGAATGGATTGCTGAGGCGCCAGCCGATCCCAGCACCCACGAAATCCAACCGCTGTCGGACTTCGGCATCGCCAAATCCGGCCATGAGTACACCGCTGTCGGTGTCACCAATAATGCGACTGACTCGACAAACTCAGGACCGATTAACAGCTTCGGGAACGTGATAAAGATGACAATGATCGATCGGTTGAACAAGACAAAGGCCGAGCCTTCGACGCTCAACCCGGATGGCACCAGCTTCGACATAGTCTGGGATCGGGAGAACTAGACTCTTACGAGTACTACTCGGGGCGACGGTGTATTGGGGGTGGGGGCAAGTCATGTGGAAGGCTTGTGGCCCAGGTATCAGAATTACACTGGGTGCCCCAGGTTCGGCCATCGGTTGGCCTAACCTGGGGATCACGGACAGGGCGACCGGACATGGTGTAGGTTGAAGTTTATGCCACGAGGTTTGCGGCGGTAACACGACTCCGGTCATTCGCACTTCGTCACCTTCAGTTGTTATCGGCGGCACCCCAACTTCAGCAGCGGTGAGATCTGCGACCTCTTTCCGGAGTGCCTGGAGCGCATGCGCCGCCGCTTTGACATGTGCGTCTATGGATACGTCGTCATGCCCGAGCACGTGCATCTGCTATTGAGCGAACCTGAGAGGTCGGGAAGTGAAAACCCTGGGGTTGCCGCCGCGAGTTTTCTTATGCCCAAGGTACCTGGCGCCCAGGTTAGCTTCGCCCAGGTTAGGCCAACCGATGGCCGAACCTGGGGCACGCTCACTTTTAAGATTCTGTTACATGGGCCACGCCAGCCGGTTACCTTCGTACCCTCGCCATTTACGTTTCTTGCTGACTTGCAATGCCCCACATCCTACAATCGAAACAGCGGCCCGATTGTGCCGCCGAGGGTCGTAGATTTGTCCCGAGAAATGGGCGAACATTGCCCCCGCAAGTTCTTTGAAATCTAATATTTGCCTGTAAGTCCTTGGGGCTCAGAAATTTGCGAGGAAATTGCGCATTGACTTGGTTGTAAGTGCCGCGGTATCAATAATTTGCAAAGAAGACTATCACATTTTTTTCCGCAATTTTGCGCGTTATCGGACGCGGGCAGGGTCTGGCAACAGCAGCTGACAGCTAGCATTCAGGGAGGGTGTTCTCCCCTCGATCCAAGTTTCTACTTTCGCCTGATATTCGCCTGGCGTACAATACGGCATCTGGTCGGCGAATTATGAGCGCTCTTTCCGTAATCCTGCTTCTCGTCGGAGCTGCAATCGGCTCGTTAGTCACCTGGCTGGCCGCGCGCTCGAAGTCCTCCGCGCTTGCGGCTCGTTGCTCGTCGCTGGAGATCGAGAGCACTAATCTCAAATCTGAATTGGCAAAGCGCCAGTCGGAAAACTCGGCCTTACTCGAATCGAAGTCTGCCATCGAAGCTACCCTTACCAGCGAACGCCGCAATGCCGAAGAGAAGCTGCAACTGCTGACGCAAGCCTCCAACGAGATGCGCGCGCAATTCGAATCTCTCGCAGCGCGTGCTCTGCAGGACAACAACGCCAACTTCCTCCAACTCGCGAAAGCCACGCTCGAGCGCCAGCAGAGCGAAGCCAAGGGCGAGCTGGAGAAGCGCGAGCAGGCGGTTAAGACTTTGGTCGAGCCGATCGCGCAGTCGCTCAAGCAAGTCGACGAGCAGGTGCGCGCGCTGGAGGAGAAGCGCGCCCATGCCTACGGCACGCTCTCAACGCAGGTTGAGTCACTACTGAAGACGCAACAAGCCTTACAGACGGAAACTGGCAACCTGGTGAAAGCGCTGCGTGAGCCACAAGCGCGCGGCCGCTGGGGTGAGGTGCAGTTGCGGCGCGTCATCGAGCTGGCCGGCATGCTCGGAGCATTGCGACTTTGACGAGCAGGTCACGGTGATTGGCGATGAGCGCCGCATCCGCCCGGACGTGGTGGTGAAGCTGCCGGGTGACAAGCAGATGGTCATCGATGCGAAGGCGCCGATCGTGGCCTACCTTGCGGCGCTCGAAGCTCCCGATGAGGCCACGCGCAACGCGTGCCTTGCCGACCATGCGCGGCAGGTGCGGATGCACATCGACGGTCTGGGCTCGAAGCGCTATTGGCAGCAGTTCGACGCGACTCCGGAGTTTGTCGTGCTTGTTTCTTCCGGGAGAAGTTTTCTTCCGCGCGGCGATGGACGCCGATCCCGAACTGATCGAAGATGGCGTCGGCGCAAGGAGTGATCGTGGCCTCGCCGACCACGTTGATCGCACTGCTGAAGGCGGTGGCCTACGGATGGAACCAGAAGAACCTGTCGCGGAGAGCGCGCGCAAAATCATCGAAGCGGGCAAGACGCTGTATGAGCGGCTGTGTTCCATGACGACCGGCCATCTGGAGAACCTCGGCAAGAAGCTCGATGGCGCGATGGATCATACAACAAAGCCATCGGCTCGATGCAGACGAGTGGTCTTTCCCGCGGCGCGCAAGTTCGCGGAGCTGGACAGGTCGCTGGAGTCCGAAGGGCTTCCGGACTTGGAGCCGCTGGAGAAGAGCGCACGCCAGCTTGACGCTCCTGACTGGCGCGATGAGGACGTCGAGAACCAGCTGCTCTTCCCGGAAGAGGCCGACAGCGCGAAGGCGTAGATGTTACGGCGATGAGCCACAAGCGCACTTGCGGTATGCCCCTACGCCGATACCCTCGATGGCGCAATAGAGTCCGCGCACGGTATCGGGTGGAACCTTGGCCGCAGGGCTTGATACGTTGTACAGCTTAAGCCATTGCGCGCGCGCAGCATCGTTGGTGGCGATCTGGTCGTAGATCTTGCCCAGGCTCGCAGGGTCGATTTGTTTGACCTTCCACTCGCGGGAGAAGACGTATTCCTTCTTCCATTTGCCGGGCTGCCTGGCTCCGGCGGTCGTCAGGTTTGTCAGGTAGTAAGTCGTCGCATCCTGCACCTGGCTGCCGTCTATGTCGAGTACGCGAAACGCGGGGTTCTGATCGTAGACCGGCGAGATGGGCGGGTCGATAAGCACGAAGGCGGCCGGCGTTTCGCCTTCGCGGACCACTTGAAAACTGTCGACGTGGGTATGTCCCGCAAAACTGGCCGTGACCATGCCCTGGTAGCCGATCAGCTCGCTGACGAATTTCACCGTCCACTCCGGCACCCACAACGGCATGACATCCGGCGCACAGGAGTGCCTGGACCCATGCGTGCTGGCATAGCCGTCGATGCCGGGTGGGATATGGAACATCAGCCATACCTTCTGCTTCCCCTGATTTGCCTGGAGCAGAGTCCGACTCAGCCACCGGAATTCATGGCCGGGTGCGGTGATCTGCACCTCCTTGCACGAGTCCTGAAAACTCTGCTGCTCATAGTTCTCAGAGAAGAAGACGCTGTTAAACGAAATGATCTTCAGCTGGGGAATAGCCTCCGGGATCAAGCTGTAGCTACCGAAGGCCTTCCAGTCCGTCACCGCGTGGTCATCCGCGTTTGCCAGTTCGTGCATCACCGGCGCCGTGTCGCTCAGGAAGGCACCTCCCGGCTGGACCGAGTAGTCGCCACAGTCATCATCGTCGTTACCGGGGGTGATCAGGATTTGCGTGTCGGGCCATCGCCGGCGGAGCTGCAGTGCAAGGAATTGCACCGTCTTCAGCACGAAGGCACGGTAGTGCTCCAGGTTGTCGTCATGCGTGATGTCGCGAAACATCCCGGGATACTGATGGGCCAGCAGGTCGCCGAGTATGAGAAAGACCGCCGGGCGAGCGATGGTCTTGTGCATCTGGTCGAGCGACGATTGCAGCAGCCACCAGTTTGTGTCCTGCCCGTAAGGGCTGAAACTGCGAGGGGTGGTCTTGTTCAGAATCGTCTCCCACTCCGCGGGCTCAGCGTTCACCAGCTGCGGCACGAGTGAGGCATCGGCCATGGGATTGAAATGAATGTCGGAAGCGATGAGGACCTTTTGCTTGGTGGTATTGGCCGCCCATGCCGGGCTGATGGACGCGACCAGTACACAAAGAAGCGTGGCCAGCCGGAGGCGGACCCGCCATGCGATACACGGACGGGCTGCGAAGTCATTCGGGAGTTTCATAGGGTGCTGCATCTGTGCGGCATCTTAGCATCCCTTTCAAGAGGAAAACCAAGCCACGAACTACGGAGAGCAACGCGGAAGGAGTCAGAGATTCGTCCCATCCGTCAGCCTTTGGGATCCGCGTCATCCGCGGTTTGCATTGCAACTCGCTCCGCCGCAGCTCTTCGGTTAGAATCGTGGCGTCCGAAGATCAGCGGACCAGCCATTTTCCGCGGTCGCAATTTCGAATTCTTGGCGGGCAGACTCAGCCCGAGGAGGTTTTGCCGTGAAGCTTACTCCTGGAAAACTAGCCGGCATTAAGAACGTGTCGAATGATCGCGGCGTCATTGCCGCTGCTGCCATGGACCAGCGTGGGTCGTTGAAGAAGGCGCTCGGCCAGTACGCCACTGACGACGGACTGGAGCAGTTCAAGATCCATGTCACTGAGGTGCTGACGCAGCACGCCAGCGCCATCCTGCTCGATCCCGAGTGGGGGCTGCCGGCGGCAAAGCGCCGCGCCAAGGGATCGGGCCTGCTGCTCGCCTACGAGAAGACCGGCTACGACAAAACGCTGCCCGGCCGCCTGCCCGATCTGCTGGACGTTTGGTCGGCCAAGCGCCTGAAAGAAGCCAGCGCCGATTGCGTGAAGATCCTGCTCTATTACACGCCCTACGACGACAATAAAATCAACGACCTCAAGCATGCATGGGTCGAGCGCATCGGCGATGAGTGCCGGTCGAACGACATCCCGTTTTTCCTGGAGTTGGTGGGATACAAGGAAGGGTTGGACGAGAAGGGCCCGGAGTACGCCAAGCTGAAGCCCGATGTGGTGGCCAGATCGATGGCGGAGTTTTCCAAGGACCGCTACAACGTAGACGTGCTGAAGGTCGAGATTCCGGTGAACCTGCAATTTGTCGAGGGCGCGAAGTCGTTCAAGGGGACGAAGGCTTACTCGAAGGCCGAAGCCCTCGATCACTATCGCGCGGCAGCGACGACGACGAGCAAGCCTTTCATCTACTTGTCGGCGGGCGTAAGCAATCCGGAGTTCATTGAAGACCTGGAGTTCGCGGCGGAAGCCGGAGTCAAATTCAATGGCGTATTGTGCGGCCGCGCCACATGGAAGGACGGCATTCCCATTTTTGCCGAGCAGGGAGCGAAAGCGTTCCGCGCATGGCTGGAGAATGATGGGGTGAAGAATATTCAGAACGTCAACACCGCCCTGAAAGCTGCCACTCCGTGGTACAGCATCTACGAAGTTGAGGAACCGGCAGGGGCTGGGCGGTAGTTTGCCGGCCAACAATCGCACGCGCGGAGTTGGTTCCGCGCGTTTCATTTCTCTTCCCCAGTTCGCCCTCATAAACGCAACCTAAGTCGAGCACGGAGCATTCCAAGTGATTGAGCCCGAAGGGCGTTTGATGATGGCCCAGTAACGTAGCGAAGCGCAGTGCTGGGTTGGCGAGTAGAAAGCTCAGTCCCTCGGGGACGCCACATAGCGTATGACACCTGAAGTTACCCACGACGAATCCCATCAGCATTTCACCGTCAATCTTGAGGGCGCAACCGCGCTACTCACCTACAAGCTGGAAGGGGACACCATCTATTTTGTGCATACCGAGGTCCCAGCTGAAATGGAAGGGAAGGGAATTGGTGGTCGACTCGCGAAGGCCGGTCTGGCCTATGCGCGTGAGAACCATCTCAAGGTCGTGGCGCGCTGCCCGTTCATAGCGTCGTATTTGCAGCGGCACCCGGAGTACAACGACCTGGTTGGTGGGAGCTAGCGGGAACCTTTCGTCTACCAACCGCTCTTTTTCGCCCTTCGCCCCGGAGGACGTGGCCTCGAGATTTCGAAGCGAAGAGCGAAAGGCGAAGAGCGAGATCGCTCCTACTTTCTGCAGCCCGCGCAGTACCCGCCAATCTCAAACCGCGCAATGAGAATATGGAAGCGGCAATCGCGCTCAACCTGCCCCTTGACGCGATCGAACAGGTCGCTTTCGAACTCTTGCACCTTTCCGCACCGCAGACATGTCATGTGCATATGGTCGCGCTGTGGCCGGCGCTCGTAAAAGTGTCCTTCGCCTTTCACGTGTAGCAAGTCCAATTCATCGACTAGTCCCTGCCTCTTCAGCAAGGCCAGCGTGCGATAGACGGTGACGCGGTTAATCATCGGATCGACTTTGGACGCCTTGCGCAAAATCTGCGCCGCGTCGAGGTGTTGCTTGGCGGTTTCAATGATTTCAAGAATGATGCGGCGCTGGCGGGTCAGGCGAATTCCGCGGGTCAAGAGTGCGGTCTGCAGCGCCCCAGGGGCTTCAGTTTCGGGCAGGGGCATGGGTGGACTCCCGATAACGTTGCATATCAATGCAATAGTGTTGCAACAATATCATGCTCAGCGTCTTGTAGTTGTGGCTGCGTTTGTTGCCTAATAGTACTCATATTATTGCAACGCTGTTGCAACTAGGAACTATATCACAAATTGAAGGAAACTGCCATGATTTCCGTCGTCCGGTATTACATACTCATGTTGTTCCTTATCTGGCTGTCCCGTCCCTGCACTGCCGGTGACCGGCCCTACTTTATTACCTACGATCACACCATGGAGGAGCCGGGCAATCTGGAGGTTGAAACCTCAGGTCTGAATGGCAAACCGCAAGGCGGCGACGCATTCGTTTCCGGTCTGGTGGAGTTAGAGTATGGCGCCAAAGGGTGGTGGACGACCGAGGTTTATCTCGACGGCCAGACCACCGCCAGCCAGAGCACCATCTTCACGGGTTATCGCTGGGAAAACCGCTTCCGCATGCTGATGAAGGAACATGTGATCAATCCCGTTCTTTACGTCGAGTTCGAAGACATCAACGGCGCGGACAAAACCCTGAAGGAAGTTGTCGGCTTCGATGGGCAGGAGGACGGGCTGGTTCCCAACAGCATCGCGAGCCGCGAGCGGGAGCGCGAACTCGAGACCAAGCTTATCCTGTCGAGCAATGTAGGGGGATGGAACATCGCGGAGAACTTCATCGCCGAGAAAAATCTGTCCGACGCGCCCTGGGAATTCGGCTACTCGGCAGGGTTCAGCCGGCCGCTGTCATTTCTGGCGTCAGCCGACGAATGTGTGCTCTGCCGCGAGAACTTTCAGGCCGGCGCCGAGTTTTATGGCGGGCTGGGGACTGCCAATCGGTTCACGGTGCATGGAACGTCGCAATATGCTGCACCTCTACTTTCATGGCAGGTACACGACGCGCTCTTCAAAATCGCGCCCACGTTCGGTCTGACCGGCGACAGCTATCGCGTCATGCTGCGCTTTGGCGTGTCGTACGAGTTCAGCGGATTTGGGCGCAAGGTAAGAAAGCTCTTTCACTGACCGGCGACGCTGGTGGGCTGCATGGCCGCGCGTCTTGGCAACAGCTCACCGATGCGGCGAATTTGAGCTCCCACGGCTTTCAGTTTCTCCTCGATCCGTTCATAACCGCGATCGATGTGATAGACGCGGTCGATGATGGTTTCGCCGTCGGCAACGAGCGCGGCCAGAACCAGCGATGCCGAGGCGCGCAGATCGCTGGCCAACACGGCCGCGCCGCTCAGGGGCGTCCTGCCGCGCACAACAGCACGCCGGCCGTCGATCTTGATGTTCGCTCCCATGCGGACCAGCTCCTGCGCGTGCATGAAGCGGTTCTCGAAGATGTTCTCGGTCACGATGCTGGTGCCATCGGCCTGCGTCGCCAGCGCCATGAACTGCGCTTGCATGTCGGTCGGGAAGCCGGGGAACTCTTCGGTGGCAACGTCGGCGGCCTTCAGCGGCCGGTCGCTCATGACACGGACGGCTTCGCCGTTGGCGCGCAGGGTCACGCCGCATTCCTCCAGCTTCTGGAGCAGCGCGCCCAGATGCGTCGGATCGCAGCCGGAGACCATGAGATCGCCCCGGGTAAGGGCAGCGGCCACGATGAAGGTCCCCGCCTCGATGCGATCAGGAATGATGCGGTGACGAGCACCGTGAAGCTTCTCGACCCCTTGCACGCGGATGGTGTGCGTGCCCGCGCCTTCGATGTGAGCTCCCATCTTGTTTAAAAGGCTCGCGAGGTCGGCGACCTCCGGCTCGCGCGCACAATTTTCCAGGACGGTTTCTCCTTCGGCCAGCGTAGCCGCCATGAGCAGGTCCTCGGTCCCGGTGACAGTGATCTTCTCGAAGACTAGGCGCGCACCCTTGAGTCTGTCCGCGCGCGCCTCGATATATCCGTGCTCCTGAGTGATGTTCGCGCCGAGCTTCTCCAGCCCCTTGATGTGCAGATCGATGGGACGCGCTCCGATGGCACAGCCGCCGGGCAGCGAGACGCGCGCGTGTCCCATGCGCGCCACCAGCGGCCCCAGCACCAGCGTGGAGGCCCGCATCGTCTTGACCAGTTCGTACGAGGCTTCGGGTTTAGAGAGATTGCGGCAGTTGATGGTGGTGCGATGGTGAGCGCGCCCGTAACCGAGCTCGACGTCGGCGCCCATGGAAGCCAGCAGCTTGCGCTCAGTCTCAATGTCGCGCACCTGGGGAATGTTCTCCAGGATGACATCGTCTTCGGTAAGCAGGGCAGCGGCCATCGCCGGCAAGGCAGCGTTCTTCGCGCCGCCTACGCGCACCGTACCCAGCAGCGGGCTTCCACCGCGGATGACTAACTTGTCCATGAAACCCTGGTCGCAGCCTTTATTGTACGAGGTGGAGGGCGCCTGCCGCCGCTAAAGCGACTCGGTGTCAGAATACGAGGGCTGCCGGGACGATGAAGGTCGTGCCCTGCCGCGATGAATTGCGCAGAAGGGTTTTTTTGGCACCCAGTACTACCTGCTTTCGATTGCCTCAACGAGGGCGTCGTGCAGCAGTGGCCGAATCTCGCGAATACGCTGCGCGCTACGGTCGGGCCAGGTGCGGTTGGTCAGCAGGGTCACGGACAGGTGGCGTTTCGGGTCGATCCAAAGCGAGGTGCCGGTAAACCCCAGATGGCCGAATGACGAGGACGAAAAACGCGTTCCCGAGGATGATGGCTGCGATGGCGTGTCCCATCCCAGGGCACGTGAGGTCCCCCGCGGCGTCTCTTCGCGGCGAGTAAAGAGCGCCACGGTCGCGGGCTTCACCAGAGGAGTACCGCCCTTGAGCAGGCACTCCGCGAACAGAGCCAGGTCAGGGGCTGAGGCGAACACGCCGGCATGGCCGCTGACGCCGCCCATCACCCAGGCATTTTCGTCGTTGACCTCGCCTTGGATCGACACGCTTGCGGAAAGTGCGGTCGTCTTCGGTCGGCGGGATCTGCGGCCGCATATCCAGCGGCGGTATGAACCAGGTGCGGGTCAGGCCGAGGCGGTCGAAGATCTCGCGCTGCACAAATTGATCCAGCGGCTCTCCGGCGATGCGCTCCAGGATTTCGCCCAGCAGAATGAACCCGATGTCGCTGTAGTCGGCGCGAGTGCCGGGCGCGGTGGCAAGCGGAGTGGTCATCGCTGCTCGCAGCAACTCTTGCCGGTTCTGCGCGAATTCGAAGAGCTTTTCGTAGGCCGGCAGTCCGCTGGAGTGCGCCAGCAACATGCGGAGGGTCACGGCTTCGCGCTTTGCTCTCTGGTGCGGGGGGCTCAGGGTGACGAATTCGGGCAGCAACTGGGCGACAGGCAGCTTCGAGCCTGAGCGATCCACGCTCAAACAGGATCATCGCCATGGTGGTCGTCGCGACGGCTTTCGTGATGGAGGCTATGTCGAATACGGTCTCAAGCGCGACCGGCGGTGCTTCCTCGTCGTAGGTGAAACGGCCGAATCCGTGCGAGGCGACGAGGCGTCCCTGGTGGCCAACTGCAAGGGCGGCCCCGGGGAATGCCCGCTCCTCAATGGCGTCGCGCAGAATGGCAAAGGCCCTTGCAAATCGCTTTTGCTGCTCGTCGTAGGCCGGGAGCAGCGCGAGCGGAGCTTGCGGGTTTTGGTCCAAGGCGGTCACTGGAGTGCGATCATCGCAATATAAATCCAGAACTTATAATAGCTTGCACGATGCGACGAGCCATGCCGCGCGCTTTTCAGCCACATTACACAGGAATTTGATTCATCTTGACTCGACACATTAGGTTCTTATCCCACTTTGCTCTGACCGGTCTCTTTTTGCTGGGTTCGTTGCCGGGTGATTGCCAGCGAGGGACCCTGGCATCGAAGGCTGCGCCGGACCGCTTTGCGCCGCTGGACGCGATTATTCAGAACGCGGTGGACAAGGGACTGACGCCGGGAGCGGTTTGCATCGTCGGACACAACGGAATCTTCGTTTATCGCAAGGCCTTCGGGAACCGGTCGGTCAATCCCAAGCCGGAGCCCATGACGATCGACACCATTTTTGACATGGCGTCACTGACCAAGGTCATGGCAACCACCGGATCGATCATGCGCATGGTGCAACTGGGGCAGATCAAGCTGAACGACCCTGTCGCCAAGTACATTCCCGAGTTCGCCCAGAACGGCAAGGAAGACGTCACCATTCGGCAACTGCTAACACATTACTCGGGATTGCGTGCCGATCTTGATATGCGGCCGGCGTGGAGCGGCCGCGAGGAGGGCTATCGTCTCGCCAACGCCGAGAAGCTGATCAATCCGCCGGGCTCGACATTTCTCTATAGCGACATCGACTTCATCGTGCTCGGCGAGCTGGTGCAGAAAGTCAGCGGAGTGCCGCTCGATCAGTACGCCAAGACCTTCATCTTTGAGCCGCTGGGGATGAAGACAACCCAGTTTCTTCCCCCTATGGAGTGGCTGCCGCGCACCGCACCTACGGTGGTCAACGAGAAGACGGGCGAGGTCTTGCGCGCGGTAGTACATGATCCGACGGCGCGCGCCATGGGTGGAGTCGCCGGCCATGCAGGACTTTTTTCCACCGCGGAGGACACGGCCAAGTTCGCGCAAGCCATTCTGGACGGCGGCTCGCCGGTCTGGTCCCGCCCGATCCTGGAGAAAATGACGACGCCACAGCAGCCTCCTAACTACACCATCCTGCGCGGCCTGGGCTGGGACATCGACAGCCCGTTCTCCTCGAATCGTGGCGAGTTGTTGCCGGTCGGCTCGTTTGGTCACACGGGCTTCACCGGAACTTCGCTGTGGATCGACCCTACCACTAATAGCTACATCGTGCTGCTGACCAACGCGGCGCACCTGAAAGAGGGAACCGTCATCGCGCTGCGTACCGAAGTGGCGACCGCCGTCGCTTCGATTCTTAACCTGAATCCATCGCAGGAGGAAAAATACCGGCTCTCGCGCATCACGGGATACAACGAGGCCGCCGCCGCCGGACGGCTGATTGTTACCCGTAACGGCCATGTCTTGCCGGGAATCGACCAGATCGAAGCCAACAATTTTGAGGCCCTGCGTCTGCCCGGAGTGGGCCATCCGCGCATTGGGCTGGTGACGAATCAGGCTGTCGTCGACAGCCTGGGGCATCGCACGATCGATGTTCTGGCGCACGCGAATGGATTAAAGCTGGCGGCGATTTTCAGCCCAGATGGCGGGGCGAGTTCAGACACCGCGGCGACGAAGGACGGCCCCACCGGCGTTCCTGTTTACAACATTGGCGGCAAAACGGAGGCGCAGCCATCCGCCGACGTGTTGCGCAATCTCGACGCGATCGTTGTTGACTTGCAAGACACGGGAACGCGGTTTGCAACTTCCACCGCCGCACTCGGATATATTCTCGAGGCGACGGCCAAGGCAGGGAAGCAGATTATCGTGCTGGACCGGCCGGACCTGCTGAATGGGGCCTACGTGCAGGGTCCGGTGTCGGATGCGGGCCGCGAGAGCGTCTTCAACTACCAACCGCTGCCTTTGCGCCACGGTTTAACCGTCGGCGAACTGGCGAAGTTATTCAATGGCGAACGGAACATCAACGCGAAACTCACCGTCGTGCCAATGCGCGGCTGGATGCGCGGCGACTGGTTTGATTCGACCGGGCTGATGTGGGGAAATCCTCAGCCGGATCTCCGAACTCTGGAGGAGGCGATACTCTATCCGGCTGTGGGGCTGCTGGACGGGACGAACGTCTCCGTCGGCAGGGGAACCGATTCCCCGTTTCGGTTCGTAGGCGCGCCATGGGTGAAGGCGGTTGATCTGACGGCCTATCTCAATGAGCGCAAGGTGTCTGGGGTTCGTTTTGTACCCGTGCAGCTCACGCCGGCAAGCGGTGCGCATGCGCGTCAGTTGTGCGGCGGAGTGAACATCGTGATCACCGATCGCGAGACAATCGACGCCGCCGAGCTGGGCATTGAGCTGATCGCCGCTCTGCACACTCTTTATCCCAAGGACTTCGAGATTGCTCATGCCGCCGACATGCTTGCCAACCAGGCGGCATTCAGAGCCTTGCAAAACGGAGAAGACCCGCGGCGCATCGCCGACGATTGGCGCGGCGGGTTGGACCAGTTCATGCTGTTGAGGACGAAGTACCTGATGTATTGATCCGGGTGTTAAGTACCGATTAGCAATCGATGCTCCGTATCCGTTCACTCCATCTGCTGCCTGGTCTGGGCGCGGTCGATTTCGATGGTGCGCTCCAGGGTCATCTCTATCGACGCGCCCTGGCTGAGCTGAATGTCGGGGCCGCGCGTGAGCAGCACGGTCGCCAATCCCACAGCGCCGCCAGCGGCCGCGCCGATGCCCGCTCCCTTGCCGCCGTCCGCAATCGCTCCAATTCCGGCACCCGGTATTGTCATGACGGCGATAGTCTGCGCGTCCTTGCCTTCCGATCCGGTCTGCTGAATGGTGCCTTCGGTGCCCTTCATCTCGGTGTCCTTCGACCCCGGCGTTCCCTCAACCGCTCCGGGCAAAACAACGGTGTACCCGTTGGGAAAAATCAGCGAAGTGAAGGTCATCTGAATCTGTGCGCGTCCTTTTACGCGCCCCGGCCGCACGACGCTGCGAATTGTCCCCTGAACGAAGGTTCCGGTAGGAATGACGATGGTGTTGTTCTCAATGATCGGAAAGGTCGTTTGAGCGTAAACCGGATCGCCCACGCGCGCGTTCCGGGTGCTGATGCCTTGTTTCAACGCCAGGGGAATTTTCGTCCCCGCGGGCACCACCAGCAAGTGCGCTGGGGTGGGTGCCGAGGCCGTGGTCTGGTCAAGGCGCGACTGCTCGGCAGTGGGCGCTATACGCGGCGTTATCACCGGCTGGTCTTGCGCGAAAACAGCGATGGAACCCACAGCGAGCGTCAGCAGCAGCGCCAGCCTACACTTCATAACTCCCCCTGAATGAAATCTTTCCCTGACAACCTAAAACGCAATTACAGCGACTAAGTCGCGTTTACCTGAGGTTGTAGAGAGCATTTACGTGGGCCGTTACGGTGATCTTCTGCGGCGTGAATTCCTCGGTGGGAGGAGGTGGCGCCGCGGCCCCAACTGCCATCGGGGCAGCTCGCATCATCGGCCGGATGACCGGCATCGGCTCGGTGACGTCAACAGAAGCGTACGACAAACTTCCCAAAGTGTGGCCGCTCAATTCCGCCACTGCGTTTGCCAGCTCCTTGGTTTTGCGCATCGCATCCTGCACCGCCTTCACCTTGGCGGCATCCATGTCTTCCAGGATGTAGCTCACAGACTGGCTGTCGGTGACGTCGAGATTGAAGAGGTCCTCGGTGAGCGGGCCAACTTTGCTGAAGTCCTTGAACTTGACGCTGATGCTGCTGTTGACGCGATAGCCCACCAGCTTGCGCTTGGGGTTCTTGTAGTCGTATACGGGCGACACCACAAACTGGCCAATCTGCGCCAGCTTGGGATCGAGGCCGTTCTTGCGCAGCAATTCCCGAACCTGCTCCGCCGCCTGTTTAGCTTGCTGGTTGGCAGTCTGAAGGGATTCGTTCTGCACGGAAATATTGAACTGCACCAGCACGGTATCGGGATCGGCTTCATACTTGCCGTCCGCACCGACCAACACCGTGTTCGGAGTTGGGGCGCTCGCGCGGTCCTGAGCCATTCCTGACGCTACACCGACGGTGAGCATCAGCGCGCACGAAAGAATTAACCAGAGATTGTGTTCACGCATGCTCTTCTCAGACGGGCCCGCCGTACGACAGTTAGCGATATCGCCGCCCCTCCGCCTCGGAGGCATCATAGCTGGGCAGATGCTAATTTTCCACCTCGCCTGTTCCTGCAATGGAATCTAGTCCCGGATCGGTTAAGGACTCTGATTCGTTATGGGGCAGGCACGATCTAGCGATTGGAAAACTCCTGGCTGCAAGGTAAGTTGCTGTTGAAGGTCGAGCGCGATGCCCGGCAAGGAGTGTGCTATGCGCAAATGGTATGTGCCGTTGACGATCGTTGGGGTTGGCGGACTGGGAGCGTTCCTGCTCAGCGAATCGGGGCGCAGGGCCCTGCAGGGGATTGGACGCTGTGCCCGCTGGAACTCGCAAGGGATGTCGGAGTGGAACGAGCGTGCGGAGTCGGAGCTGCAACGCCTGCAAGCAGCGTTGAGCGCGTTAGCCGACTCATTGCAGCCGCGCACTGGACTTCCTCGCTGAAAGTTCCTTTCGCGGGGCAGTGTGGGGGCAATGCTCACGTTGCGCTGATCTCGTTGATCTTGCCTGCCATGCGTAAGTCTCGCTGCGTCACCCCTCCAGAATCGTGGGACGTCAGGGAAAGCTTCACCTTGTTGTAGTTGATGGTGATGTCGGGATGATGATTGACGGCCTCGGCGGCCTCGGCAATCCGGTTGACGAAGCCCATCGCTTCCACGAAGTTGGAAAACTCAAAGACCCGCTCAATGGCATTGCCATTCACGTTCCAGCCGGCAAGGTTGTGCACGGCCTGGAGCAGCTCCGCTCCTGTCAGAACATTGCTCATGTCCCTCTCCAGAACAGGAATCATACCGGAAGACGGCCTCGGAGCCGTTGTCAATTACGAAACCTGGAAATCGGCGGTTAGTTGCGCCGACCGCGGCTGTTGGCGATCTGGTCCCGTAACGTGATCCAGAATTCTTCCGGGAGAGAGAGGAAAATCTTCACCACCGCTGGATCGAATTGGGTCCCCGAATTTCTTTCAATCTCCCGGCGTGCGGAGGAAATCGACTGGGCAGCGCGATAAGGGCGGTCCGAGGTAATGGCGTCGAAGGCATCCGCCACGGCGAACACGCGGGCTCCGAGGTGAATCTGCTCGCCCCGCAGGCCCCGCGGGTAGCCGCTGCCGTCGAAATGCTCCTGATGGGAGTACACGATCTCGGCCGGCTCATGCAGAAAGGGGATCTTGCGCAGCATCTGGTAGCCAAGCAGACAGTGGTCGCGCATGACCGTCTGCTCTTCGGCGGTCAACCGGCCCGGCTTACGTAAGATTGCATCCGGTATGGCCATCTTACCTATATCGTGCAGGAAGGCGCCGCGTCCAATGACCTTGCGCCGTTCATCGGACAATCCCAGCTTGTGGGCGATAGCCATGGTGAATGCCGTCACCCGTTTTGAGTGGCCTTCGGTCTCGGCATCCTTCAGGTCGAGCGCATTCCCCAGGGCTTCAAGCGTAATGTCGTACGAGCGCTCCAGTTCGGTGATGGCGCGCTCCCGGTCTGCCAGCGCGCGTTGCAAGTCGGCCATGGCGGAATCGAGCAGATCGGTTCTCGCCTTGACCTGGGCTTCCAGCTCGTTCTTGTAGGCGAGATTTTCCAGCTCCAGGCGGCGCTTTTCCAAAGCCCGCGCCACAACCGCCAGGAGTTGCTCTCGCTGGAACGGCTTCAACAAATAATCATAGGCACCGAGGCGGATCGCTTCCAGGGCCACGGAGATGTCATGAACGCCCGTCACCATGACGACTGGCATATGAGGGTGATGCTGGTGAGCGTATTCCAGGAGGGCCCAGCCGTCCGTACCAGGCATGAGCAGGTCAGTGAGCAGCAGCGCCCAGCCGACGCTAGTCCCCAGCATGGGGATCGCCGCATCGACGGAGGACGTTTCTTCCACAGCGTAGCCGACAGACTCCAGGGCAAGCGCCAGCGCCTGACGAACTCCTGCTTCGTCGTCGACTACCAAAATCCGGTCCGCCATCGACACCGTTCCAGATACCGTTCTGACGTGCATTCTACTCTCGGCTCTCAGCATCCACACCGGCTAAATACGAGATGACTTCCCAAGGTTGTTCCTTGATGGCCACCAACCCGCCTTCTAGAGTGTCGCTCGACAAAGAAGTTTGTGGATGGTACGCGAGTACTAACTTAGAGTATAGGGCTGCCGATTGTCGCCGCCCCTGGACCGAATTACCGGCTTTACCTTAGAGCGGCTGCTCGGCGGGTCCAGACCCTCCGGTTTCTATCCACGCATCGTTTCAGGTACTTGCGTCAGTTCGCCGGATTTCCAGGCCGGACTTGCCAGGTCGGAAAGCCGATTGCAATGTACGGGAGTGTAAAGGTGATGCGCTGGATTGCAGAGAGTTGCTGAAATTTTCGGTTATGAAGCAGCGCATCTACCGCCGACAAATTCAGAATAGGAAAGGCGCGAATGTTGGAAACGATTCAGAACCGGACGCGGATTGGGAACTCGGCAAATGGCCCGCTGGCTTCATCCCAGGGGCGTCAAACTTTCGAACGCAATCGCCACCGCGTGTATGCCATTGCTTTCTGGATGACCGGCAACGAACTGGCGGCGGAGGCACTGATGGTTGACGTTTTTCAAGTTGCACTTTCCCGCCACGCGGCTCCCAACGCGCAAGAGATCGATCGTGCGTTGGCCGGCGAGCTACGCAAGCTGTTCGGCATCCCTCTCTTCACCCTGCATGGTGTCCCCTGCAACGAAGTTCGCAACCTACGCCAAAATATTCTTCGGACCGATCTGGAGGCCGCGGTATTGCAGTTGCCGGCTACAGAAAAGCTGATTTTCCTCCTGCACGACGTGGAAGGCTACGACCACAGTTACATTGCGCGGCTGGTTGAGATTACCGAACGCGAATCACGCCTGGGCTTGCACCAGGCCCGACTGCGCCTGCGCGAACTGTTGTTGTCGTAGAGCTTCTCATTGTTCTCTCTCTCCTGAACGGACGCATGCCCCTCGAAAGAGGGGCATTTTTATGGCCTCGATCAGAGCGCGCTGGAGCTCTGCGATCTCCGGCTTGCCGGTCAGATAGCTGACAATCATGATGCGGATTACGCTCTGGCCGGCAACGCGTGTTTCTGAAATCCAGCGCCGGCCGTCCCGCGTCACGCGCTCGACCAGGTCGATGTGGGCTTGTGTGAGCTGGTCGCTCTCGCCCGCGTGCTTGAGCCGCAGATTGAGAATGGGCAACACCTGCGGCGTTGCCAGCGCGAAGTATTCGCTGGATTCCACCCAGGCCGCGAACTCGCGCGCAAGCTGCATTTGCTCGTCGATGAAGGCCTGATACCCTGCCCGCCCGTGTATCTGCAGCGTGAGCCAGAGCTTCAGCGAGTTCATGCGGCGGGTCCACTGCATCGAGACCTTGAAGTTGTCGAGAGGCACGCCGGCGATGGCTTTAGGCATGTAGGGAGTAGTCACTCCAAAAGCTGCCTGCATCGCCTGCGGACGACGCGTGAGGAGGACTCCAGCAACGAAGGGCACGGCCAGCCACTTGTGCGGGTCGATGGTCACCGAATCGCAGCGGTCGATGCCCTCTACCAAATGCCGATACGTGTCGCTGAAGGTGACAGCCGCGCCGTAGGCGCCGTCAAGATGAAGCCACAGGCCTTCGCGTTGGCAAAGGTCTGCGATCGCGGGAATGTCGTCAATGATGCCGGAGTTGGTCGTTCCCGCAGTGGCCACGACGCAAAAGGGCTTTTTCCCGGCGCGACGGTCGGCGGCAATTGCCAGCTCGAGCGCCCTTGCATCCATGGCGCAGCGCTCATTCAGGGAAATGCGTTGCAGGGCCCTGCGTCCCAGTCCGAGCAGGCCGACGGATTTGTCGAGTGAATGGTGCGACTCAGCCGAGGCATAGACCACCGGCTGCGCTCCGATGGACGCGACGCCGTCTTCAATCACAGTAGGGAAGCGGGCGGCCAGCGCCAAGGCCAGGGCGCTGAAGTTGGCTTCGTTGCCGCCGCTGGTGAAGGTGCCGTCGAATGGTTGCCGCCAGCCGAAGCGCTCGCCGATCCAACGAATCGTTTCGGCTTCGATCCTGGTGGCAAGCTGCGACCGTCCCGTGGTGGCCAGTTGCGGATTCAGAGCGGCGACCAGCGCCTCCGCCAGTACTCCGGCAAACGTCGGCGTGGGGTTCATCAGGCCAAAGTAATTCGCCGCGCCCACGTGAAAGCCGCGGTGGATCATGTCTTGTGTGGTCTTGCGCAGGAAAGCGGTCAGCTTGTCGTGGGAGTTGCCATTCAGACCGCCGGCAGGCGCGAGTTGGTCGAGCACGCCGACCTCCGGCATTGGGTCACGCAAAGGATCGAATGAGCGGCTTTCCAGTGGAGCTTGGACGGACCGAGTGGGCAGGGACTCGAAGTAATCGTTGATGAGGTCGATCAGCTCGTAGCCGAGCTGGCGGCGCGCGTGAAAATTCAGTTCAAAGTTGGTCCTGGGCACGTTTCAATTTTAGGGGATTTCGAGCGCAGGCGCCGAATGGGGCCAATTGAGATAACTCTAAGCCGCTTAGCCTCCGCGCGACGAGTTACCACCAGAACCTGTCAAACGCCTGCCACCTGAAAACCGACACCATTGTGAGCACTGTCCAGCAACTCCCAAAGCTGGGTATACTTACGTAGCTGGCGGTGAGGCGAAGGCGGTAGAGTCTAATTCTGTCAGCGCCCCGCAAGGTACTGGCGGAGCCATGAAATTTGATCCAGAGGGCGTGCCTCGTCCGGGCGGCGAGGGCACTGCCGTTTCCAGCGGTGAGAGCTCGGCGGCGCAGCGACCGGCTGCGTTGAACTCTGAGGGATTGCCTCGCACTGATTCGGATCTGGAAGCCACACTGCCGGAAGGTGCCGTTTCGCCGGTTCCACGCGACCATGTGCCACCAAAGTCACCGGCACAACAGTCACCTTCTCAGATCCAGAGCGATCCCTCCAACGACCTCACGATAGCCGAGGTGCGCAAGCCTCGCGATGCCAGCTCCGGCACCACGCAACAGGTTTTGGCCTCGATTGGCGCCACGATTTTTGAAGTTGGCAGCATTCTGGGGGGACGCTACGAGATCCAGAAACTGTTGGGAATGGGCGGCATGGGCGCGGTCTACAAAGCGCACGACATGGAGGTCGACCGCGCCGTGGGGCTGAAGGTCATTCGTCCTGACCTGGCCGGTAATCCGGCGATTCTGGCGCGCTTCAAGCAGGAGCTAATTCTCGCGCGCCAGGTCACGCACAAGAACATCATCCGCATTTACGACCTGAGTGAAGCCGAGGGTGTGAAGTTCATCACCATGGAGTTCATTGAGGGTGAGGACTTGCGCACCATCCTCACGCGAGATGGCAAGCTCGCTCCCAACGAGGCTGCCGGCATCATACGCCAATCGTGTGCGGGACTTCAGGCGGCGCACGTTGAGGGCGTGATTCACCGCGACCTGAAGCCGAGCAACATCATGCGCGATGCCGCGGGCCGCGTGGTCATCATGGACTTCGGGCTGGCGAAGACGGTGCAAAGCGACGGCATGACCCAGACCGGCATGATGATTGGCACCATGGAGTACATGTCGCCGGAACAGGCCATGGGCTCCGAGTTGGACGCGCGCTCCGACATATTCGCCATGGGCCTGATTTTCTACGAGCTGATCACCGGCAACATGCCCTATCGGGCGGACAGCGCGATTGCCAGCCTGGTGAAGCGAACACAGGAGAGGGCAGTCCCGCTGCATGAGGTGGATCCGACGGTGCCGGCGGCGATCAGCCACATCGTCGCCAAGTGCCTGGAGCGTGACCCCAAGAATCGTTATTCGTCAGTTCAGGAACTGCTTGACGATCTCGATATTGCGCAGGGCAAGCGGCCGCGGTCGAGCGCGGCTGGGCTTTCGGCGCTTCGGGCAGGTGCCAGCGACGCTCAGACGCTGGAGACGCCCTCACCCGCGGTCCCGCAGCCGGCGATTCGCGGGCTAGGACCCATGCCGCGCAAGTGGCTGGTGGCGGCCGCGGCCGTCCTGGTCGCTGTGCTGGGCGTGGGCGGCTACTTCGCGCTCAGCAAGCGCCCGCAAGGCCAGAACGCGACTGTGCCGGCGGCAGTGATGTCGCTGGCCATCATTCCGTACTACAACGACTCAGGCGACACCAGCCTGGACTGGCTGTCGTCCAGTTTGTCGGAGACGCTGAGCACGGATGTGGGATCTTCCTCGGCGATCCGCCAGATTTCGCAGAGCCGCCTGCAGCAGGTGTTGCGCGACCTGAACATTTCGCCCCAGCAGCAGCTTGATTTGTCCACGCTGCGGCGCATTGCCGATTTTGTCAACGCCGACACGGTGGTCACGGGCAAGTACGTGAAAATCGGCGACCAGATTCAGATCAATTCAACGGTTGATGACTTGAAGCACGACCGCCAGTTCGAGATCGTAACCAATGTCGCCGGGGACAAAGAGTTGCTGGCGTCGATTTCGAAATTGTCGCAGGAAGTGCGCGAGAAGCTGGCCTCCAGTCCGGAAATGCTCAAGGAACTGCAATCGAAGACGCCCTTTGTACTGACGCAGTCGATTCCGGCATTGCGCGCCTATAACGAGGGCTTGCAAATCGCGAGCGCCAACAAGTACAGCGACGCGGCCAAGAAGTTCGAGGAATCCACCGCGGATGATCCGACCTTCGCGCTAGCGTTTTCCCAACTAGGGCTGGCGTATCACGCGCTGGGCTTTGACGATAAGGCCGAGCTGGCATCGCGGCGGGCGGTGACCCTGAGCGACAACCTACCGGACAACGAGAAGTTTCTGATCCAGGCCAATAACGCGATTGTCACCAACGATACGAACAAAGGCATCGCCGCCTATGAGAAGTTGACGGCGGTCAATCCCGATGACACCGATGCACAATTTGAGCTCGCGCAGCTTTACGAAAAAGCGGCCAATTATGACGCCGCGCGCAAGCACCTTGCCATCGTGAGGGCCGCGGACAAGAACAACCCTGACGTTCTTCTGGCCAGCGGGCGAGTGGAAATCAAGGCCGGCAATCCTCAGGCTGGTCTGGAGTACCTGGGCTCGGCCTACAACCTGGCGACACAAACCAGCAACGACGTTCTGAAAGCCTCGATCCTGCAGGCCGAGGGCATTGCCTACAAGTTGCTGCATCAGCCGAAGGAGGCGCTAAAGAACTTCCAGGAGTCGCTGGCCATCAGCCGCCCGCTGAATCTGCAGCGCGCCATGGCCGCGAGCTTGAATGAAATTGGTCAAATGCAGGACCAACTGGGCGACGGCAACGCGGCGCTCGCCAGCTTCGAGGATTCGTTGGAAATCCGCAGAAAGATTGGCGACAAGAGTGGCACGGCGTTCGGTCTGCTCGATCTGGGTACGTTCTACAATGATCACGCGAGGTATGAAGACGCACTGAAAGCGTTGAACGACGCTTTGACCCAATTCCGCGACCTGGGTGACCAGCCCTCGCAGGCCACTTGTTTGAACAACATTGGCACCGCTGAGTTTGAGCTGGGTAACTTTCAGGCGGCGCTGACTTACTACCAGCAAGCGCTCGATATCAACGAAAAGCTGAAAGTGTCGGACGGAATCGCCGAGGCGCTGCACAATCTGGCAGATACCAACGTCAAGCTGGGCCAGTATGATGTCGCGATCACCCAGTACCTGAAGGCGATCGACACGGCGCGCGCGTCAGGCGATCGGCACCGCGTAGCGCTAGAATCGACGAGCCTGGGCGAGTTGTTCGCCACGCAGGGACAATATGGTAGAGCGCTGCAGTCGTACCAGGATGCGGTGAAGGGTTTCCAGGCGCTCAATGACCATACGTATCTGATGGCCGTAGCGCAGGGTGGTTATGGCAACGTTCTCTCCATGGTGGGGAAGGAAGAAGAAGGCCGGCAGAACCTTCAGGATGCCCTGAAGATTGCCACCGACGCAAATAGTGATACGTACGTCGCCGAGATTCTGAACTGGCTGGGCGACAGTTACATGTATGCGGGCGCCTACAGTGACGCCCGGGCACAGTACGAGAAGGCCGCGACCGTAGCAGCAAAATCCAAGAGCCGCGAGCAGGCCGCCAATTCACGCTTCGGACTGGCCCGCCTTGACGTGCTGCAAGGCCGTGGCAATGTCGCCATTCCGGTGTTGCAGAAGCTGGCCGACGAAACCGACGCGATGGGATTGAAGGCGCTTTCTGTGCAGGCTTCCGCGTACCTGGCCCAGGCGCAGATCGCAGCCAATAAGCCGGGACCGGCCCAGCAGGAACTGGATCGCGCTTTGAACCGCGCTGACAAGCTGGGCCTGATCATCGAGCAGGCCCAAGCACACTACCTTATGGGACAAGTGGCTACGGTCAGCGGCAAAGAGAAGCAGTACGGCTTCCAGTTTCGCGATACAGTGAAGCTGCTGGAATCGATCAGTAAGGAGCCGGGGGTAGGACACCTGCTGGACCGTGCCGACATTAAGGGAATCTATCAGGACGCGGTGAAGTCCTATCAGGGCGGGACATAAGCAACAGTTCTGAGGTCAATAAGGAAGCCCCGGAGGTCCGGGGCTTTTGTGTTTGGGTTGAACAGCAGCTTAGCATTCAGCTCTAGCTGATCTACTTGTTTGAGCCCGCCGGGCCGGGCTCCTGCTGTGAGTTGCTTGCCGGCGCAGCAGCATTGGTCTGCGGTAGCTTGCGGAACATGTTGCTTGAATTTCCCGGTGGCGGGCACGCCGGATCTTGCCCGGGCCCCGTTTTGAAGGTGGCCACGAAGTCGGAGAAGTTGTTGCCGTGACCTGACGTTGTGGGATCAATCTCGTTCTGTTGAAACGACGTGAAGATGGAGCACCAGGTGTTGGTGCCGATCGGCGCTTTGATGTAATCAGCGTTCCCTGCGTTGACGTTGTCCGGCGTACTGTAAGTGGTACGCGTCGCGATAGGTAATTCATTGTTGTTCTGGTCGAACGGGTTGGGACAGGGGATATTCTGATTCTGAGCATTCTGGCAAGTCACTTCGTAGAAGATGCAGTTGTCCTGGCCCGTGCTGTAGTATCTGACGCACTGCTCGTTGTTAAACAGGGTATTGTTCTTCAACCGCATGTTATAGAAGTCCGTTTGGTTAACTGGGATGGCATTCACCGTCATCTGAGTTCCGTCCATGTTCATGTATGGAGGCGGATAGGTTACCCCATAAACATGGTCCCCAAAGTTGAACGGGGTTTCTGTGCCGCCGTTCTGAATTTGCTGCTGGATTTGGGTTGGCGTGTGCGGGGTGAACTCCCATGCGATCAGGTCGGTCGTCTGGCTGTTGCTGGCCTGGCTGGCGGTGAGGCCTACCAAAGCAGTTACGCCGGCTGCGGTGGGGCTTATCGGAATTTCCTTCTCGATCATGAACCCCGGCACGTCGATTTGTGGAGTGGCATTGGCAACCGGCGTATGGGTGCCCGGGATTAATAAGGGATCGACGTAGACGTACAGATGGTGCGGGTCTGTCTTCGAGGTTCCCGTGTATTCAACGACCACCGTCACCGGGATGCCGTCGATGCATCCCCCGTTGCCGCAGGCCACTCCGAGCGGCGGAATCGCGGTGCCCATGACGTTGAAGGAGCAGCTAGTTACCTGGTTGTTTGAGCAGATGGTGTACACCCCTGAGTCGTGCACGGGATTATTGGGATTCGCGCCGCAACTTTGCAGGGCAACGTGGTTGGCGTTCGGGTCCCATGCATCCTGATGGGTGTCCAACTCGATGGCAACGCTATTGGGAATACCGGTGTATCCGAGTCCGCCCGGAGCATAGCTGATCGCGGTGCCCTGCGCTCCCGAAGCACACAAACTGGCGTCGGTGGACGAAGCGCTCTGCATGACGAAAGCCAGACCGTCACCGGGCGCGCAGCAGGTGACGGGATTGTGAATGACGAACCTGAAATAAGAGGTAAATCCGGATGACAACGGCTGCGGAATACTGAACCACACGGAACTTGCCGGGACGCCCTGGTCGGGACGCTTAGCGCTGGGACCATCCGTCAGACGCAATACCGCCAGGCTATTCCAGGTGTCCGAATGGACCGTGCCATTCATGTTGAGAAGGTTTAGGTTCTGGGAGAAATCTTCATACCGTATCTGCTGGGCGGCGGCGGAGGCAATCAGAAACAAAACCACCACAAGAATTGGGAGTTTCGACAGCTTTACCAAGTGCATGAGTTGCGTTTCCTTATCTCGTCCGTTGCAGGACGCCTGGATTCTGACTCCGTCGCCGGAGCCTGCCTGGCTCAGGGGAGGACATTGTCTCGGCCGAGGCTGAGGGCTTTCTTACTTGCAGGAATTCTGGGGTTGATTGCCATCCGGTGTCAAGCAAATTGACCAACCGGCCACTCGCATGCCGTCTAGAGGCATGGGCCCGCTATAGCACCCGAGTCGGCAGGGATAGCGTTTTATAGACTCCTGTGACCCTGATCACAGCCATTGGAGAAAGTGATGGCTCAGGATAGTATTTCGGGTAGTGACTGATCGCGAGGTTTCGCATGGGCTGGATTTACAACCGCTTTGAGAAGAACTTCCTGGTAACCACGGTTGATTACGTTTTCAACTGGGCGCGCAAATCGGCGATCTGGCCCATGACCTTCGGGCTGGCCTGCTGCGCCATCGAGATGATTGCCGCCTCGACCGCGCGCTTCGACATAGCGCGTTTCGGCTCCGAGGTCTTTCGTCCCAGCCCGCGCCAGAGCGATCTGATGATTGTCGCCGGCACCGTCACCTTGAAGATGGCGCCGGTGGTAAAGCGCATCTACGACCAGATGCCCGATCCCAAGTGGGTGATCTCGATGGGCGCCTGCTCATCCGTCGGTGGCCCGTTCAACACCTATGCGGTTTTGCAGGGAGTGGACCGCATCGTGCCTGTGGATGTGTACATCGTCGGCTGCCCGCCGCGTCCGGAAAATCTTTTTTACGGCCTGCTGCGCCTGCAGGACAAAATCGACCAGATGAGCATCGCTAAGAAGCCGACGGAAGTTCGGCTGAAGCAAGATATGGTCGACGATTTCAAGCGGCAGATTCGCATCGCCCAGGCCAATTTTGCCAACCCGGAGCAACTGGTCCAACCGGCAGGGAACGATGTCGTAATTACTCGCTAGGTCCCGCGCCCGTTCGCCAGATCGCGTCCAACCAGCCCCCACCAGTAAGACACGCGGGCGTGATCTTTTCGTCTCACCGAGCTTTAACGTGTGCCTTCAGCGCGCTGCGGTTTATACTTCCTCATCCCCAGAAACCACAGCTACATGGGAGGCTTCAATGGCCCTATTCGATGAGTTACAGAGTGTCTTAACTCAGTATGTCGCCGGGAACGCCAGTGCTCCTCAGAACGCGCAGGACGTGGAGCAGCACTTCGGCCAGGTGGCCGCCGCGGCCCCGCAATCCTCTGTGGCTGAGGGACTGGCCGCGGCATTTCGATCCAACCAGACGCCGCCATTCGGAGAGATGGTGAGCAGCCTGTTCAGCCAATCGAACGGAGACCAGAAGGCGGGATTGCTGAATCAGCTCATAGCTTCCATGCCGCCGGGCGCAGTTCAGTCCCTGCTCGGCTCGGGTGCCGTGAGCGGAACGCTGGCCAGCCTCCTACAGAGTGGGGGTGCTAACATCACTCCTGAACAGGCGCAGCAGATCAGTCCCGAGGCGGTGCAGCAGCTCGCGGCCAGCGCTGAGAAACATGACCCGTCGATCATCGACACAGCCAGCCAGTTTTATGCCCAGCACTCCACGCTGGTCAAAACGCTGGGTGGGGCCGCGATGACATTGGCGCTATCCCACATCGCGGAGCGACAGGCGCAGAAATAAGAGCGCCAAGGGCCTCCAAAGTCGGAAGACCCTGCGCCTGGTGCCGGTCGGGGTCTATTCGAAGATCAGAATCGCGGCTGCGATCACCGTCGTCCACAGGCCGCGCTTGTCGCCCACGGCTGACTGCGTGATGTTCATCGTGCGCACGATTTTGTTCGACAGGCGATAGATCTGCTTCTTTTCGTCCCAGGACTTGTCAGCGTCGAATTCCACATCGAGCGTCGTAGCGAGCATTTCGGCGGCCAGTTCTTCGGCGTAATCGCCGGCCACATCGTCGGTTTCGCCGAAGGAGTGGTGCTCACTTAGGTAGCCGTAAGTGCTGCGATCGGCAGGAATCGCCAGGCCGATGCTGGCCGCCGTCAACCGGTGCGGCTCGCGCGTCGAGTTCTCAGCCACGACCGCGAAGGTCACCTCGCCGTGCGACAGGTAAGGCAACCCCTCCTTGCGCGGGATGAGTTTGCAATTGGGTGGAAAAATGGAAGAAACCCGCACCAGATTTTGCGCGGCAATGCCGGCGTCGCGCAGCGCCAGCTCGAATGAGGTCAGGCGCTCCCTGTGTTTCCCCACCCCTTTGGTGAGGAAGATGCGCTTGGGAACCATGTCCTTGGCCAATATGAATTCTCCCGGAGAGCGATGAATGACGGGTGTCGAATTGAAACCATAGCACACAGGTGGACACGCAGGCGAGATCACCTCAAAAGTAGGCAACTGATTGTTCACGGGCACGAACAGTGCTACAAAGTAAGGGTTGCAGGAAATGAGCGTTGACTTCAGCGGTGCCTGGACCGCAGACCTGAGGGCGAGCAGGCTCCTGGGACCTCAGCCCATGGCCATAACGATAATAATCGAACACCACGATCCTGAGTTGAAGGAGACAGTCGTCGTATTGCGAGCCGACGGGCAAGAGCAAAACGCCATCCTACAATGCAGGACTGACGGAGGAGATGGGCAGAGCTGGCTTGAGGGCGAGGCAGTGCGTGGCGGCGCCAGGTGGGAAGGAGACGAACTCGTCATCGAGATATGGCCGGATGCCAGCGGCCGGGAGTTGCACCTATGCGATTACTGGTCATTGTCTCCGGACGGGCAGACTTTATGCATGGAACACCGCAATGACGACCTTGCGGGGCAACACACCGTGCTTCGACGAGCAGGCTGATCTAGAGCTTTCCTTTGGCCGGCCCTGCGGTCTTCAGCTTGACGGCAATATCGATGAACGCCAGGGCGGCCCGGCTGAGCGACTTCTCCTTGCGGTAGACCAGCGCTAAATCCCGTTGAATAGTGGCGTCGGCGATATTGAGTGCGGCGAGGGCCTTGGCTCGCAGCTCCTCGGTGATATTCGAATGCGGTATGAAGCCGAGACCAACGTCGGCGGCGACAAAATGCTTCAGCAGTTCGCTGGAATCCAGTTCCATGGAGATCGCCGGCCGAAGCTGGCGCTCTTCAAACAGCGCGTTCAGCATGTCGCGCGTGCGGCCGATCTTGGGCAGCAGCAAGGGATACTCGCAAACGTCGGCCAAGGTCACGCTCTTATGCCCGGCAAGATGATGTCCCGCCGCCGTGATGACCACCAACTCATCGCGATGAATTGGAACCACAGTGAAACGTTTGTCGTTCACCGGCATGGATACGACGCCGAAGTCGCAGGCGTTGTCGAGAATGGCTTCCAGAATGCGGCCGCGCTCGGAGCGCTTTACATTCACAGCTACTGCCGGGTACTCTCGCTTGAACTGCGCAAAGACCTCGGGCAGGATGTGCAAGCAGGTGCCCTCGTTGGCGGAGACCACGAGCTCGCCGCGAGGAACATGATGGGTCTCAGCGATAGTAGCTAACATGGTCCGCCGCGCTTCCAGCATCTCCTGCGCATACTGCTGGAAGACCTTGCCGGCGGCGGTGAGCGTGACACGTCCGCCGCTGCGGTCCAGGAGTCTGGCCCCCACTTCCTCCTCGATCGCACGAATTTGCGAAGAGATCGCCGGCTGCGTGCGGAAACGGCGTTCGGCCGCGCGCGAGAAGCTGCTCAGCCGCGCTACTTCCAGAAACGTTTCCAGTTGATCGAAGTCCATTTGAGCAATGTAAAAGTGGCGCGGCTGCGGCCTGCCGGTTAGCAGTGGTCCGACCGGTTGGCCCCCAAAAGGAGCAAGTTCTTACCGAGACAACGAAGACTGCTGCCTTCCGGGGCCATCGTAAATCGTGCGCTAAATTTCGCCCTTCTTCGCCAGCGCCGTTATTCGATCGCCTGCCCGAAACGCCAGTGTCTGAATGGTTTCAGTCGGCTGGCCGCGGCCGCTGGTGACGAAGCTCGATCCATCGCACAGGAAAAGGTTCGGCACGTCGTGCGCACGATGGTCGGCGTTAATCACCGAGGACTTCGCATCGTTGCCCATGCGGCACGTTCCCAGCAGATGTACGGCGAAGCTGGACTCGGTAACCGGATAGCGCCAGCGATCCTGCGCTCCCGCGGCTTCCAGAATCTCCATGGAGCGATCTTGCAGATATTTCGCAAATTTCAGATCGTCAGGATGATCTTTGTAAGTGACGCGCATCGCGGGCAGGCCCCAGTCATCCTTCAGCGTGTCGTCGAGCGAGATGCTGTTATCTTCTAGCGGCAGCGAGGTGCCGTGTCCCATCAGCGCCATGCTGCGGTTAAAGTACTTTGCGAGTGCCTTCTTGTACTCTGTACCCCATTGTGGGAGATTCTGTGGGAGACCGCCTAACGCAAACGAGATGGGATACTGCTGGAAGCGCGCGCTGATGCCGCCGCCGCCGTAGAAACCAAGCTTGGGATCGATCTCGTAGAAGTCCATCAGGATGCGTGTGACCTCGATGCTCTTGTAGCCGTTGAGCTCGTGCTCGAACAGCCCGCCGGCCATCGAATCGGTGTTGAACATCAGGTACTTGCCCACCAGCCCGCTGGAGTTGGCCAGCCCGTCGGGAAAGCGGTTCGACTTTGAAATGAGCAGCAGGCGCGGGGTCTCGGCGCCATTGGCGGAGACGATGAACGCCTTGGCCCGCTGCCGCTTCTCGACCTTGTGCTCGTCGAAGTAGATGGCTGCGGTAACGCGGCCGCTGGAATCCGTTTCCAGCTTGCGAACGTAGCTGTGCGGTCTGATTTCGCAACGCCCGGTTGCGACGGCCTGGGGAACCATCGAAGGCAAGGGGCTGGACTTCGCGCCGTGCTCGCAGCCAAAGCCTTCGCACCAGCCGCAATGCTGGCAAGCCATGCGGCCCTGGTAGGCTTTGGAGATGACGGCGACCGGAGCAGGGAAGGGATGATAGCCCAGCTTGCGTGCGCCTTGTTCGAAGACAATGCCGTCGGGCTTCACGGGCATCG
Organism: uncultured Acidobacteriaceae bacterium; assembly: GCA_963782505.1. Lineage (GTDB taxonomy): Bacteria > Acidobacteriota > Terriglobia > Terriglobales > Acidobacteriaceae > CAVVDY01. Next base: position 86,311 of record CAWAKG010000042.1, read on the forward strand.
GTGGCAACGGATACGGCTTGGAGCGCGGCGGATCGAACGGGCTCGCGCCTGCCAATCCGGAGACTCCAAGGTCCCACTCGGCCTTCGTGTAGTACGGTTCGAGATCGGCGTAGGTGATGGGCCAGTCGGCGAAGCCCGTGCCGGCGATGGTGCCCTTCTTGCTTGCCTCGATGAAGTCGATCTCGTGAAAGCGCCAGTAATTAGCAGTGAAGTGTACCGCGCCGCCGCCCACCAACTGCCCATACATGATGCTGGGTTGCTTCTGCGCCTTGTCCTGCGGAGTGCGGCGGAAGGTCTGGGGCTGTTTACGCCAGTCGTTCGTCATCTCGGAGTTGCTCCAGTTCAGGTATTCGTTATGGCCGAACTCCTTCGCCGACTTCCACGGCCCGTGCTCCAGTACGACCACGCTGAAGCCGTTACGCGACAGCTCGCGCGCCAGCACACCGCCGGAGGCGCCGCAGCCAACGATGACGAAATCGACCACCTCGCTCAGCGGAAATTGTTTTTGCGGATGAGGAGTGGTGCTCATGCCTTCTCCTCCGCGTGCGCGTCATAGTAACCGAAGGGCGGCGCCCAATAGGCCTGGTCGTTGAAGCCGATGAGGTTCCAGCCGATTTTGAGATGGTTTCCGTGCAGCGACGGATCGCAGAACGTGCCCATCAGGACAACGGTGCGCAATGTCCCAAAGGCCTCCGCCTCTTTGTTGCCGGCGCTGGTTTCGGCGGCAACGCTGTTGTTTGCCTCGCTGGAGGCCGGCTTGTCCATGCTTTTCATGACGGCAATCTGCTTGTCGACGGGTAGCGATGCGAAGGACGCGCCAGGCTGGGCACGGGCGGCGGCTTCACGCAATTGCCTCAAAGCACCCCGAAAGTCGGACTGCTGCTCGGGATTGATGGTGCTGAGAACGTAGTCGGCGAAGTAGACGGCTCCGGCTTCGCGCGCACCCGGCGTGCCGTCAGTGCTGGGTATGATCTGCGCCGCGAAGGCCTCGAGGTCAGCAGCTTCCTGTTGGGTGAGGAACTTGAATGTGTGGGTCCCCGCCGAAGCAGCCGCCTGAGCATGTTGCGATGCTTGCGCGACCAGTTGCGGTGTCAATGAATCAAGAAACAACAGGCCAACGGCGCCAGCGCTCTGGGCGAGAAACTTACGGCGCGTGCTTTCCAACGATCACCTCCCGTTAGGCGAACCTGTAGCCGCTGGGATGCAGACCTTCAATCTTGCTCGTCTTGGCTGGCGGGCTCGGCGCCTTGCCCACAATCGCACCTTTCATGACGCGCGCGAACGCGGTCTGGAACTGGTCCATTTCCGCGGGCGTGCCCACAGTCACTCGCACGTAGGTCGGCATGACCGGCCAGATGCGCCCGACGTAGACGTTCTGCTGGCGCATGGACTCGATCACGGCTTTGCCGTCGCGTTGCGTATCAAGCATAAAGCAGTTCGACTGCGACGGAATGAACGAATATCCGTTCGTCCGCAGCCAGTCGAAGACCCGCTCGCGCGTTGCGCTGTTGATCTGTTTGCGCTCCGGCACGAGGCTGGAATCCTTGAGGCTGGCGTTGGCGGCAACCACGGCGGTGATTGGCATGGGGTTGAATCCGTGAAACTGGCCGATTTTCTTCTGCAGGTCGGGGCGCGCGATAGAGAATCCGCAGCGCAGTCCCGCCATGCCGTAGATCTTGGAGAAAGTGCGAAGCACGACGACATCCTTGCCGGCCTTCACCATGTCGATAGCTGAGGTTGCACCGTCGGCGAAGTGGATGTACGCCTCGTCGACCATGATGACCGAGCCTTCCGGCTTGTGCTCGACGAGATACTCGATGTCGGAGTGGCTGGTGAGCGTGCCTGTCGGATTGTTCGGCGTGCAGACGTAGAACAGCCCAGCGTCAGGAGCCTGCGCCAGCATGGCTTTGACATCGTGGGCATAGTTGCGGGTCAGCGGGGTCCTCACCACCCGCGCGCCCGAGATCCCGGCGGCGAACATTCCGGCCTCGTAGCCGGGGTCGGCCGTGACGTAGCTCCTGGCGGGCGAGGTAAATGCGAGCACCGTGTAATGCAGAGGCTCGCTGGAGCCGGCATAAGCGGCGATGTGATCGGCAGGCAGGCCTTCGATCCCTGAGAAGGTAGCGATCAGGTCATCGGTGAGCCAGTCGGAATATCGCCCCCCGTTGGGGATGATCGCCGTTATCGCGTCGCGGGCAGCCTGCGACGGGCCGAGCGGGTTCTCGTTGGAATCGATGGCAACAGCCCCCGCCTGGTAGTGGTGATTGTGCGGGAGCGCCAGCATCCTTTCCGTAAGGATGGTGGTGCAAGCGGCGGTCGCTGATGCTGCCAGAGCCAGATTCAGGAAGCTGCGGCGCGAGAAACCGTTCGACGATTCACTGTACATTGTGGGACTCCTCTAGAACGGCGGCGGCTGGCCGTACATTGGGCCCGTGCTTGCGCACGGCAATGACCTCGATCTCAACCAGCGCTCCCGGGGCTGCCAGCCCGGCCACCTGCATGGCGCTACGCGCCGGCTTGTTAGGCTGTTCAGCGGTGCCGAAGAATTGTTTATACCCTTCCATCATCCCGGCGAAATCCATCTTCCCGCCCTTGCCGGGATCACCTGCCAGGTAGACGTGCATCATCACGACATCGCCCATGGAAAGGTTTTGCCCTTTGAGAGTCGCTTCGATCTGCTGCAACACCGAAATAGTCTGGGTCTTGGTATCGCCGTAGCTCTGCACGCTCCCCTTGGGTGCCTTGGGATCGGCGACCTTCGGAATGTTTCCGCTGACGTAGATGGTGTCGTAGTCGGGCGGAACAATGACGGCGGCGGAGATGGGGAAGTCAGAGTTCGGAATAGGAATGCGTTGTACTGCGTCGTCCAACTGAGCAAGTGCCGGCGTGAGCGCCCCGGCTGACCAGAGCATCAAGCAAAGAAGAAAACAGCTCGAAAACCGCCTGATGAACATGCTTCACCCCCGCGGAGAGTCGTGCCCAACATATTAGCGCGTCGCGCGAGGTTTGGCACAATCGAGGGGGCGGCGGGTGATCGCGATCACCCGGTCCTAACGCGGTTGCAATTCTTCCAATACGCCGTTGATGCGTTCGACCTCTTCGCGGATTACGCGGATTGCCTGCTGATTGCTGGGGAAGGGCACTGGAACCAGTGCATCCACAGCGTGGCGAATCTTGTGATTGCGGTCGGAGATGAAGCTGATGCCGGTCCGGGTGGTGGCGCGGTGCTCGTAGATGCGGCGTGCGATCTTCATGCCGATCCAGGCGAAGGCCAGGCCGAAGCACACTTCGATGGGCAGGCGGTCCTTGGCGCCGTCAAAGTCGAGGAACAGCAGCCGATAAACGGCCTCACCCGCACCTAACGACGCGAACACCACCACGGCGCCAAAAAACAAAAGCTTCATGCGTTGCGCCGGACGGAGCTCCATCGCCGTCCGCTCAGTTCGATTATTGTGGCCGAGCTGCATTCTTCTCCCCCAAAAGACGCGGCTTTAACTTCTATTGTGCAACGAACTGGCGATTTTGTGCAGCAAGTATCGTGACGTTTTTTCCAAAAAGCGTAATAACCGGGGAACGGGACGGCTTTTTGAGGTCCCGGGCCGAAGCCAGTCCGGAAATTTAACTCGACCGTCACATGGCGTAGGCGTCGCTGTTCGGCCCAGTCAACTGCGCGATTGCTGCGGGTTGCTTTACGAAGTCCGACCGGAGCAGCGACAATGAATGTTTGCCCAGCGGCCGACGGAGCCGCTCGGTCGCTAGCTAACTCATTGTTTCCGATCCATCGGGAAGGGGACCTGTCATGTCTGCCAGTGGTGAACTCATTCGCATGATGAATTACATCGACGACATCGCCGCCACGCTGCGCCGCGTCAATGCCAGCCGGTATCTGCTTTCGACCGAGGAGAAGCGGCGGCTTGCGGAATATATGCGCAAGTCGGATCCGAACTTTTTAGTCATGGTCGAACTTCTGGAGCGGGAGGAGTAGCGGATGGCTGAAATCCGGACTGTTGGGGTCATCGGCGCCGGCATCATGGGGCGTGGTATTGCGCATGCCGCGGCCCTCGGCGGCTATCGCACCATATTGGAAGATGTACTTCCTAACGCATTGCGCAAGGCCGAGACCGAAATCCGCGCCAACCTGGACAAGGCCGTCGAGCTGGGCAAGGTCACGAAAGATGCAGCCGGTGGGGCTCTGGAGCGCCTGGAGTATGCCTCCTCGGTCGAGCAGGCAGCGCGCGAGGCCGATCTCGTGATCGAAGCTGTTCCCGAAGAGATGGAGTCGAAGATCGAGATCTTCACCCTGCTCGACAAGATCTGCCGGCCGACGACCATTTTGGCTTCGAACACGTCTTCGCTTAGCGTGACGGAAATCTCCAGCGTCACTTATCGCGCCCCAAAGTGCGTGGGGATGCACTTCTTTAATCCCGTGCACAAGATGAAGCTGCTGGAGGTGGTGCGCGCGCTGGAAACCAGCGAAGAGACGCTGGCGGCCGCGGTCGAAGTGGGCAAGCGCATGGGCAAGGAAGTTGTCGTCATCCGCGAGTCGCCGGGTTTCATCACCAGCCGCATCAACGCCATGATCGGCAATGAAGCCTTCTACATGCTGCAGGAGGGCGTCGCCTCGGCCGAGGACATCGACAAGGCGCTGAAGCTGGGGCTCAACCATCCCATGGGCCCGTTCGAAATGGTTGATCTGGTTGGCCTCGACACGCGCCTGCACATCCTCGAATATCTGCATAAGACGCTGGGCGAAAAGTTCCGCCCTGCGCCGTTGATGGTGCAGTACGTGAAGGCGGGGCGCCTTGGCCGGAAGGCCGGACGGGGTGTGTACGAGTATCCAGCACAGGAACCGGGACGGAGCGGCGAGGCCAATGCGCAGCCAGCCGGGTCAACGGCGGAGAAGAAATAGGCCTGGCGGCCACTGGGGCGAACCGCTCCATACGCGGGATATTCTTCACCAGCCTCGGCCCTTTTTCGCGGTAAACTGTTCGGACTTAATTCACGTCCCGGAGGCGAGTTTCACCTCGTCCTCCCTCCAAGGAGTACCCATGAGCAAGGTTCGCGTCCTGGTGGGCACCAAGAAAGGCGCATTCACTCTCACCTCTGACGGCAAGCGCGACAACTGGGAGGTGAGCGGCCCCCATTTCGCCGGCTGGGAGATTTATCACATGAAGGGATCGCCGGTTGATCCCGGCCGCATCTTTGTCTCGCAGACCAGCGGCTGGTTCGGGCAGATCATTCAGCGCTCCAACGATGGCGGCAAGACCTGGGAGACGCCGGGCGGCGCACCGGAAAAAGACGCGATGGGCTTTCAAAAAGGCCAGAGCAACAAGTTCGTCTATGACACCACCGCGGAAACCGGCAAGCCGCTTACCACCCACCAGTTCTACGACGGCAAGCAGCATCCCTGGGAGTTCAAGCGCGTCTGGCATCTCGAGCCCTCGCTCACTGATCCCGACACGGTCTACGCCGGCGTGGAAGACGCCGCTATCTTCCGCACCACGGATGGCGCGACCACCTGGCAGGAGATGCCTGGCCTGCGCGGCCATGGCACCGGCCCCCAATGGCAGCCGGGCGCGGGCGGCATGTGTCTTCACAGCATCATCCTCGACCCGAGCGACCCGCTGCGGATGTACATCGCCATTTCCGCTGCCGGCGCTTTTCGCACTGATGACGGCGGTGCGACATGGAAGCCGATCAACAAAGGGCTCCACTCGCAGTTCATTCCTGACCCTAACGCCGAGGTCGGCCACTGCGTGCATCACATTGCCATGAGCCCGAAGAAGCCGGGTACGCTCTTCATGCAGAAGCACTGGGACGTGATGCGCAGCGACGACGCGGGCGACAACTGGCACGAGGTCAGCGGCAATCTGCCGACGGATTTCGGGTTCGTCATCGATGTACACGCGCACGAGCCGGAAACCATTTACGTTGTGCCCATCAAGAGCGATAGCGAGCACTATCCGCTGGATGGCAAGCTGCGGGTGTACCGCAGCCGCAGCGGCGGCAACGACTGGGAGGCGCTGACTAAAGGCCTGCCGCAGGCGAATTGTTACGTGAACGTCCTGCGCGATGCGATGGCGGTCGATTCGCTCGACAAGTGTGGCATCTACTTCGGCACTACCGGCGGACAGGTGTACGCCTCAGCCGATGCGGGCGATAGCTGGAATCCCATTGTGCGCGACCTGCCGGCAGTGTTGTCGGTAGAAGTGCAGACGATCGCGTAATGGGGCGCGCTTCGCTCGCCCTACATCCCGTTGCTGTTGTTCTGCGGCTGATAGGGGCTTTGCAGGTATTTGCGTGCTTCATCCAAGGCGTTCGCGGTGTTGTCGTTGGTCTGCAAGGCCTGGCGATACTCGTTGGTGGCGCGCTCGCGCTGGCCGGTCAGGTCGAAGATGTTGCCCAGCCGGATGTGACTCCAGACCTCGGTCCAGCGTGGATCGCCGTTTCCGTTGAGCGCCTCGCGGTAGGCGTTGGCCGCAGCCTGATAATTGTGCTGGAGGAAGAAGACTTCCGCGATGCGGTAATGCGCCAGCGAACTGTTGCGGTTGGTATCCAGCGCCTTCTGGAATTCCTTCAGCGCCTCGGTCAGGTCGCCCTGTTCAACGTCGGCCTGTCCCCGCACGATGGAGGCGCGTACCCGCAACTCAGGTGAGTTCTTCAGCACCCGGTTGTCAGGATCGATGGTGATCTTGCGTGGCTTGCCGAAGGTTTCGACCTCATAGGCCGAGTCGGTACCCGACACCTCGATGCGCTTGGTTTCCGTCTTGCCGTCGGTATCGATTCTCAGCTCCACAGGCATACGGAACAGGTCCATGTCCTGCTGGATCTCTCCCACCACGCGGAAGCCCTTCTGTACCCGATAAATGGTGTACTTGTCTTTGAATTCGGGAGCGCCGGTGGAGTCGAGCCACTGGGTGAAGAACCATGTGAGTTGCTGGCCCGAATCCTGCTCGGCCAGCTTGCGAAAGTCCTGGACCGTGGCGGATTTGCCGGAGTACTGAGTCAGGAAGTTGCGCATGGTCTTGTCGAAAGCCTGCTCTCCGATGACCCAGCGCAACATGTTCAGGATCACGGCGCCCTTGTCGCTGGTTAGCGACTGGAACTCGGGAGAAAAGGGATCGAGCTTGCCCACATCAGCGAGCGGCACAGTCTGATAGGCGAGAGCGCCGACCTCCATGTCTTTGGTCACTTCGTCCAAAGCCGCCGCGCCGGCGACATGCTCAACGTAAAGCGCCTCGGAGTAGCGCGCAAAGCCGTCGCTGATCCACCAGTCGTTGCGCGTCGCCGGGCTGACCATCGTCCCCCACCACTGATGGGCGACCGTGTTGGCCACCAGGCGATAGTTCACTTTTTGGGTGAACGCTCGCGACGACATAGCCGCGATCTCCGGCGCCCAGGCCGAAGGAACCGTGTCGTTGGGCAACTCAACCAGGCTCAGCTTGTTGCTGTAGGCAGGGCCGAAGCTGGAGGTGTAAAAGAAGAACGCCTTGGAGGCGGAATCAGCGTACTGCGTCGCGTAAGGCTTGTTCTGTTCGGAAGTGTAGACCGTGACGTCGAGGCCGCCTTCGGTGCTCTTTGTCTCTACATATTTGCCCATGAGGATCGTCCCCGGGAAGCTCGGCTTGTCGTAGGTGAAGGTGTAAATTTTATTGCCGGCCGGGGAAGTGAGTCGCAGGGCGGTGCGTGACGCGCCTTTGCGGGCCGGTCCTTCAGCGGACGGCGCCTCGCCGAACGATGTGAATTCTCCCATGCTCTGCTTGCCGCTGCCGATTACCGAATACCCCGCGGGCACACTGATGCTGATCGTCGAGGTGAAGCGATTGGTGCCGTAACCCGACATGGGGAACCAGCCGCCGGCATACAGCAAATAGGTGTAGGGGTCGCCTACGTAGGCCAGCTTCAAGCCTGGTACCGGGCTGTCGTCGGCCGACTGCACTGCGCCTTGGTACACGAAGGTCAGGCTGGTGCTAGAGCCTTTGCTCAAAGTCCCTGGGAGCGACACGCGTACGGTGGCGTCCTGGCTGACGCGCTCGGCCGTCAGCGGCTGACCCGTGGCGTCAAGTACTTGCGTGGGCTTTAATCCGTTGTGCAGGGTGAAGACGGCAATCGCGATGTCGTCGAGCGCAGTGAACTTCACGCGTGCGATGGCTTGCAGTTGATGAGTCTGCGGCGTTACCACAGCCTGAATCTGGTAGTCATCAACCTGCAGCCGCGGGCGTTCCGCGCCAAACGCGGCCGACGCCAACAAGGCAAGAATCGCGATAGGGAAGAACCTGCGCTGGAAAACCCGCGCTGCGCTATGCATTCTGGAGAAGGCTCCTGCTCTGTTGGTTCACTATAAATGATGAAAAATCAACGTGGGAAGATGCGCTTCGGGTACTCACGCTCTCCGTCCCATTGCGGAGAGAACGGCAGCAGCTGCCCGGCGGCTTGCCTGCAGGTTAGACGCGCCGCCGCTTAAACGGTGACGGACGTCGCTGAATGCCTCGATCATGGAGCTTCGTTCGCTGCCGTCAGGAAGCAGGCGCCTGACCGCAGAGGCGACTCGCTCAGCCGTGAATCCACTCTGTACGAGTTCAGGGACGATGTCGCGTTCGGCGATCAAGTTTGGCATGGCGAAGCGGTCGACCTTAACCAGGCGTCGTCCGAACTTCCACGATAGCGCAGCGACGCGGTAGACCATCACAAATGGCGTACCAATCAGCGCCGCCTGCACGGTCGAAGTCCCGCTCGCGACAGCAGCAACGCGCGCATGAGCCAGCGTTGCCTGCGCGTCATCGGTGAAGACGAGATTCACACGCGGGTCATGCGGCAGAAACGCCCGCATCCTCTCCCTGCTGAGGGTCGAAGCCACCGGCACTAAATAAACGTATTTCGCGCCTAGAAGTTGTGCTGCTTCCAGCAGTGTCGGAAAAATGCGGCTGACTTCTCCCTGCCTGCTTCCCGGCAGAAGCGCGAGCCACGTGTCTGATGGCTTGAGACCGTAACGCTTAGCGAACTCTTCGCGCGTGATTGCCGGCAGCGCGACATCAGCGAGCGGATGACCAACAAACTCGGCGTCGACGCCATGGTCCGCATAGAACTTTTTTTCAAAAGGGAAGATCACCAGCATCTTGGCCACGTATTTTCGGACTGTCTCAACCCGTGCCTGACGCCACGCCCAAAGCTGCGGACTGACGTAATAGACAACGCGAATACCTCGGCGGTGAAGCTGGCGCGCGAGCCGCAAGTTGAAGTCGGGGAAATCGATGAGTACGGCAATATCAGGAGGCCGGCGTTCCACCTCACGTACGACCTTGCGGAACAGCCCGTAGATTCGCGGAAGATGCCGGACGACTTCAGCGAGCCCCACCACGGCGATTTGGTGAGCATTGACAACCAGGTCACATCCGGCGGCCCGCATGGCCTCGCCGCCAACGCCAAAGAACTCAGGTTCGTCTGGGTGGTCGGACTGGCGCAATTCCTCCCGTAGCGCTTCCATGAGCCACGCGCCATACATATCGCCCGAAGCTTCGCCGGCGGAGAGAAAGATGCGCACGTTTTGATTATGGCATCTCGACAGAAGGCTAAATGAAAACGGAGGCACGGAGAAATTGAAGTCGTCCGCGCCGGAGGCCGCACAGCGCGATGATGGGGAACCTTTCACGCTGTCACAGCGTAAATCCAATTAACTTGGGCTAAGATCCTAATTCAGCATCACAGGAAACCACATGACCAGTTTTCTCCGCTCTGTAGGAGCCTCCGCAGCGTTGCTTCTATTGCTGACCTGCGGCGCCTTCGCGCAATCCGGCGCTTCGCCCAAGCTCGATCAGAGCCAGATCGATATCCCCACGACGATTCCGGCCGCTGCGCAGGCTTCCGATTATTTCGACGTTGATGCAGCCACGGAGGCCTACTTGGCTGAGATGCCGGCGTCGGCGCGAGCGCGGTCCGACGCCTATTTTGAGGGCGGCTACTGGCTCATTCTCTGGGATTTTCTCTATGGCGCGGTGGTCGCATTGCTGCTGCTGAACCTCCGCTGGTCGGCCGCCATCCGCAACCTGGCCGAGCGTATCACCCGTTTTCGCGCGGTGCAGACCTTCATTTACTGGGTGGAATATTTGGTCATTGTGAGCCTTCTCACGGCTCCGCTGGCGATTTACGAAGGCTACATCCGCGAGCACCAGTACGGTCTTGCGACCCAGACTTTCGGGCCGTGGCTGGGCGATCAACTGAAGGGCCTGGCCGTCAATTTGGTGCTCGGCGGTTTGCTGGTGGTTGGGCTGTTCGCCATCGTCCGCCGGCTGCCGCGTACCTGGTGGATATGGGGCGCCGTGGTGACCGTCGTTTTCACCGCATTCACGGTGATGATCGCTCCGGTTTACATCATGCCGCTGTTTAACAAGTACACCCGGCTGGACGATCCGAAGATCACACAGCCGATTCTCAGCATGGCGCGGGCAAACGGCATTCCCGCGCACGACGTCTATGAGGTGGACGCCTCACGACAGTCGACGCGCATGAGCGCCAATGTCAGCGGCTTCGGCCAGACCATGCGCATCACGCTGAACGACAATCTCCTGCGGCGCGGGTCGCCGCAAGAGATTGAGGCGGTGATGGGGCACGAGATGGGGCACTACGTTCTCAACCACATTCCCAAGACGATCATGTTCATGCTGATTGGTGCTGTCTGCTTCTTCGGATTTCTGAAGTGGTCGTTGGACTGGAGTCTGGCACACTGGGGTGAGAAGTGGCAGATCCGCGGGATTGGCGACCCTGCGGTGCTTCCGTTGGTGGTACTGCTTGCCTCGATCTTTTTCTTCGTGCTGACGCCCATCCAAAATACCCAGACCCGTACTCAAGAGGCCGAGGCGGACATGTTCGGACTGAATGCCGGCCGTCAGCCGGACGGGTTTGCGCGGGCCGCACTGCACCTGGGGGAATATCGCAAGATGCAGCCGGGGCCGATCGAGGAGTTCATCTTCTTCGATCATCCCAGCGGCTACAATCGCATCCACCGCGCAATGCAATGGAAGAAGGAGAACATGAGCCTGTTCGAGCCGCCCGCGTGTCCGGCGACGGCAGCGAACGAAAGCTCCAGTCCGCCGACCGGGCACTGAGGCTCGCCGGCGCTCGCAACTGCGCGGGAAGGTTCGCGCTGTTAGCTTTGGCCACCGTCTCCCGAAGCGGGCTCGGCAGTCTTAAGCTTGAGGCTGGATTTGTTCTGCTCCATGAACTGGCGTAAGGCGTCGGAATTTTCCAGCAGCCGCACCCATTGCTCGTAGTACAGGGTGACGGGAAAGCGGCCCAGTCCATAGACGCTGACCGCGCCCTTCTCGCTGACTTTGAAGTCAATCGATCCACGTTTGCGGCCTTTGAGCTGTTCCTCTGCGGCCGCCAGTTTTGCTTTCAGTTCTTCATAGGTTGGTTCAGTCACCGTTTACCGTCCCTAGATGCTATTTTTCGCACGGCCTAAGTCTGAGATATCGCCGCTCCCCGCTCAGCGGCAATGGGCCAACAAGCGCAACGCCGAAAGAGGAGTCTCTTTCGGCGTAAGATGCCTGGCGACGAATCGGCTGACTACAGCCGACGTCTCAGCTTGCTTACCAGAAACGCCAGGGGCGCGCCAGTGAAAAGGACGATCGTAGAGGGTTCGGGCACTGAGTTCACGTTAGCGACCCCGTTATCGATATGCATCCCGAAAATAAACGCCATGAAATCGTTGTAGTCGAAATCACTGCCCTCCTGCAGCGGCAAGTCCTCCAATCCCACAAAGGTACACGGACCGACGATGATAATACACTGACCGTTATCCAACGGTTCGGCCCAAACGTGGTTCAGCCCATCCATGTTCTTAGTGGGATCCGAGTAGAAATCGTGCTCCCCATTCGGGTCATTCACGTGGAAGACGAGTTCAATCTGATCGCCGGTCTCCAATTCACCAGCCGGAACCAGATTGAAGAACTGGAATTCGTGCATTTGTGTGTTCAAAGGTGTAGTAGCGCCGGTGTAGACGAGTGAGCCGTCTCGGTAGACAAGCGCGTTCATGGAGCTGGAGAAATCGGCGTGATAGCCATAGAAAAGCATGTTGACGCCGAACCCGAGAACATTAGCGGTAAATGTATTTGTCGGCGCGACCACACCGCAACTTTGGTACTGGTACGGTGGCGGGTCGCTGCAAAAAGCATCGGCAAAAGCCTCGGTCGAGAGACATGCAACAGCGAAAAGCAAACCACACGTCAAAGTGAAACAACGCAGCTTCATCGCAGAACCTGTACCTTTCCGCCCCATTAGCCAACACTTAAGCGAGCGTATACTATGCCTGAAAGTGGCTGGTGTCAATACACTTTCGGCTGAAGCAGGAGACTGGCCAGCTTACACGAGACAAAGGAGAAAGCACCCGAGCAAAGACGGTTTTATTTTCATTGTGACCTAGGATCCCACTGCCCTTCGACCTACACAAGTGAGCAAACGTTAACATGGGTTTGCCGCGAAGTCAACGTAAAGTGGTGTGTCGGCACAACTTTTGTGGGCCAATAATTGCGCAGCACAGACCCTCTCGGTTGTTGCACCGCCGTATTGTTACTCATTCGGGAGTCTCTAGTTGCTGTACAGCAGCACACCCTCATTCTTCTCCTCGCCGACAGGGCGGTAGAAGAGCTGATCGTTCTCGAGGTACACCTCGATGAAGGCTGGGCGCTGCTGGAAGGTGCCGAGGATAAGCGCCTCCGACAGCGGGTCTTCAATGTACTTCTGCAGCGCGCGGCGCAGCGGCCGCGCACCATAGGTGCGGTCAGCGACTGTTTTGTTCAGGATCCACTTGCGCGCCTCTTCTGTAACGGTCACCGTGATGGAACGTTGCGCGAGGTGCTGATTCAACTGGTTCACCATCAGCTCAACGATCTGAATCAGGTCGGCTTCGCTGAGCGCGTTGAAGATGATGACCTCGTCGAGACGATTGAGGAACTCGGGATTGAAGGTACGCTTCACCTCGCTCTTCACCATGTCCTCAACTTTGCCGGCCACCATGTCTTCCTGATCGGTCTGGAAGCCCAACCCGGTGCGCTTCTGCAAGTGGCGCGCGCCGATATTTGAGGTCATGATGATGATGGTGTTCTTGAAGTCGACCGTGTTACCCAGGCCGTCGGTGAGCTGGCCGTCTTCGAACACCTGCAACAGGATGTTGAACAGGTCAGGATGCGCCTTCTCCACTTCGTCGAGGAGCACAACAGAATAAGGCGCGCGCTTCACGCGCTCCGTCAACTGGCCGCCCTCTTCGTAGCCCACGTATCCCGGAGGCGAGCCGATGAGTTTGGAGACGGAGTGTTTTTCCATGAACTCCGACATGTCGAAGCGCACCAGCGCCTTCTCGCTGCCGAACATGAACTGCGCCAGGGTGCGCGCCACTTCAGTTTTGCCTACGCCGGTCGGTCCGAGGAACAGGAAGGAGCCAATGGGCCGATTCGGGCTCTTCAACCCGGCACGCGAGCGGCGAATCGCCCGGGCCAGCGCAGATATCGCGCGGTCCTGCGAGATGACACGCCTGTGCAGCTCTTCCTCGATGCGAAGCAGCTTCTGACTTTCTTCTTCCTTGATCGATGCGATGGGTACCCCGGTCCAGCGCGAAACCACATCTTCGATATCCTCGCGGCTGACGACACCAGTTGCCGACTCGTCGAGGTGGTACTTCTCTCGCAGGGCGCGCAGGTTCTCGCGTTCCTTGCGCTCCTCATCGGAGTAGAAGCGTGCCTTCTCGAACTCGTGGTTCGCGATGGCGTTCTCCATGCGGTGCACGATGAACTTGATCCGCTTCTGCACTTCCGTGATGTCATCGGGCAGCGAAGTCTGACGCAGCTTCACCCGGGCGCCGGCCTCGTCGATCAAATCGATGGCCTTGTCCGGCAGGAAGCGGTCCGGCAGGTACCGGTTGGAGTGCGACACCGAGTAGTTGATCGCCTCATCGGTGTAGCTGACTGCGTGGAACTTCTCGTAGCGCTCCTTGATGCCAAACAGGATCTTGGTCGCGTCCACCTCGTTCGGAGGAGGAACCTTGACCGCCTGGAAGCGGCGCTCGAGTGAGCGGTCCTTCTCGATCGATTTGCGGTATTCCGACGGCGTGGTTGCCCCGATGCACTGAATCTCGCCACGTGAAAGCGCGGGCTTCAGGATGTTGGCGGCGTCGAGCGAGCCTTCTGCCGATCCCGCGCCAACCAGAGTGTGCAACTCGTCGATGAAGATGATGGAGTTCTGCGATTCCATCAGCTCCTTCATGATGGTCTTGAGGCGCTCCTCGAACTGGCCGCGGTACTTGGTGCCCGCAACGATCAGAGAGAGGTCCAGCGCCAGAATGCGCTTGTCAGCCAGGAACGACGGCACCTCGCCATCAGCGATGCGCTGCGCTAGGCCCTCGACAATCGCGGTCTTGCCAACACCCGGCTCGCCGATCAGCACCGGATTATTTTTGGTGCGGCGGCAGAGAATCTGTATCACGCGTTCCAGTTCAGCATCACGCCCGACCAGCGGATCGAGCTGGCTGTCCATGGCGGACTGTGTAAGGTCACGAGAAAACTCCGACAGTAGGGAAGACTCGCGCGAACGCTGTGCAGGCTGGGCCTTCTCCTGTGAAGTGCGGGCCAGTTCTTCCCGAATGGAGGAAAGACGCAACCCGCGCTCGTGCAGGATCTCGGCGGCGAAGCACTTCTCCTCGCGCAACAGGCCCAACAGCAAGTGCTCAGTCCCAATGTGCTTGTGCGAGAGCCGCTCAGCCTCTTCAGCCGCGTATGCCAGCACGCGCTTGCACTCGTTGCTTAAAGGCAGGTCCACGGAAGTAGACACCTTCTCACGAATGGTGGTGTGTCCTTCGATCTGCTTGCGAATGGACTCGACCGAAGCATGGGAGCGAAGAAATCGATTAGTGAGCGCCTTGTCTTCGCGCAGCAGTCCCAGCAGCAGGTGCTCCGTCTCGATGTACGGAGAGCCAAACTGACTGGCTTCATAGCGAGCAAAGAAAATGACGCGTCGGGCCTTTTCCGTGTACCGTTCGAACATTTAACCTCTCCGGAGCTTCCGGGGCCGTATCCTTACATTGTGACGCCGAACCCAGTCCTTGGAAACCCTAATTTGCTCTCTCGCGTTGATTCGCCCTCCCGTGAGGGTCGTTTTGGAACCTCATGGTTCCTCATTACGTATCGAAAACCCGTTCCGACTTTTTTCGTTCCTAAGTCATTAGCGATTCTGGCGACACCTCGGTCAACTTCCCGCGCTCCAGTTGCAAAACCCGGTGGCAGCGACGCGCAAAAGCAAGATTGTGGGTGACGATGATCGAGGTGAGACTGTAGTCGCGATGTAACCTGGAGATCAACTCAAATACCGATTCCGCTGTCCGGTTGTCGAGGTCCCCCGTTGGCTCGTCCGCCATCAGGAGTTTGGGGCTGCTTACCAGCGCACGAGCCAGCGCCACCCGCTGCTGTTCTCCCCCAGACAACTCGCCGGACCGGTGACTCGCACGGTCCGCTAACCCGACCTCTTGCAACCAACGCAGTGCGTTCTGCTCCGCCTTCCGTCTCGCCTCGCCGCGCATCAGCAGGGGCATGGCGACGTTCTCAAGCGCGGTAAACTCCGGCAGCAGGTAGTGAAACTGCCAGACGAATCCAAGTTCGCGACCCCGAAATTCAGCGGCATCTTCTTCCGACAACTTCCCCAAATCGGATTGCGCGAAGTATACGTCACCAGCGGAAGCACGATCAAGAACTCCGAGGATGTGCAATAAGGTACTCTTCCCCGCGCCCGACTCGCCAACGATCGCCAGCATCTCGCCCGCGTTCACTTCAAATGACAGATTGTCAAAGAGCACCAACTCCGAGCCTCCTGAACGGAATGCCTTTTTCAGGTTGACCACTCGCAGTAGCTCGTTCTGTGTCATTGGATGCAAGTGCGCTCCTGTGCGTTCCAAATTCAGGCTAAACCGCGATAGCAGGGACGGTTTAGCGTCGAAAGCAGATAGATGATGGCGAGCCTCGGGAGGGCCGGTGAAGATCGCGTCAGGGCACCATGTGGGTCGGAAAGATCCGCGTCAGGGCACGACTTGCAGTCGTGCCGAACAGGCCCCCCATTGAATAACGAGCGGACTTTAGTCCGCCACCCAGCCTTAAGGCCGATCCTGAGCGCCATGGAAGATCCGAACAACTTCGATCGCGTTCTCCCTCACGCGATATACGAGAACGTACGGCATCGGTGGAAACACAACCTCGCGTGTGCCCGGCTCCGATCCACGTCGACCACGGTGTGGCCATTCCCGCAAGGACCGTGCGGCGGTATACAACTTGCGAATGGTGGCATCGCGATATTGCGGGTGGTGAGCTCTCAGATAATCGTTTATCGGTTCCAAGTCGGCGGCGGCGGCTGGCGTCCAGCGAATGCGCATCTATGACCGAAGCATCTTCTCGAACCGAGAGTTCATTTCTTCTTCTTCAATGAACTCTCCCCGGTCAGCCTGGGCGATTCCTTCGCGCACGGCCGCGCGAAACCGCGCGTCTTGCTCCAGAAGATTTAGAGCTGCGTCCTTCAACAGGCTCTCGGGGTTCGTACCCCTCTGGCCAGCAATTTCTGCCAATTGCGCTTCCTGTTCTGGCGTGAAATGTACTTCCATAGCGCCAGAGTAAGCCCAAAACACAAACCGAGCAATGCCAATCCTAATTGGTATGTCTCCCACATCCAATTACAATCACCCATGCCTCACGACGGCCCAAAAGTCGAAAAAGACATTCTCAAGCTGATTCCTCCGCCGAAAGAGGCGCTGAAGCTGACTTCGCGACGTATCGGGATTCACACCTCAACCGCCGGTGGCGTGGAAACCGCAGCCGAACGCGCCTATCGGCTGGGATGCAACGCGTTCCAGATCTTCTCTTCGAGTCCGCGCCAATGGGCGCCGTACCGGTTGGGTGCTTCGCAATGCGCCGAGATGAGCCCGCCTGCGCGAGCGTTACAACCTGAAGCCGCTGGTCATTCATGCCAACTACCTGATCAACCTCGCGGGCGGCAATCCGGAATTTCATGCCAAGTCGATTGCGGCGTTTCGCGGAGAGCTGGAGCGTGCGCTGGCCCTGGGTGCTGAATTCCTGGTGGTGCATCCCGGGTCGTATCGCGGACTTGAGTCGAGAGCAAGGATTGCGCCATGCGGCGGGAGCCATCGCACAGGCTTCGCAAGCTCTCGATCTCAACAAGGCCGAGCTGCGCGTGCTGATCGAGAACACTGCCGGCTCCGAATTCTCTCTCGGCGGCAGCTTCGAGCAGGTTGGCGAATTAGTTCAGTTATTGCGCAAAGTTGTTTCTGCCGGAGCCTGCATCGATACTTGCCACACCCACGTCAGCGGCTACGACATCGTGAGCAATAAAGGATTTGAACAGACGCTCGCCGATCTCGACCAGACCGTCGGCCTGAAGAACGTACACGTCTTCCACTGCAACGACGCCAAAGCTGCGCGCGGCTCGAAGCTTGATCGCCATCAGCATATCGGCAAGGGAAGCATCGGCCTGGAGCCCTTTCGCCGCCTGCTCAACGACCACCGTCTCGCCCACGCCGCCTTCATCGCCGAAACGCCCATCGACGAGCCGCTGGATGACCTGATGAACGTGAACGCGCTGAAAAGCCTGGTACAACCCGGCAAACCTGGAATCAGGCTGCCTGAGAAGGAATCGTCCGCCACTGCTTTCGACAAACGAGCTGCGAAGCAGCGACTGGGCCGTTAGCCCCAGGCGCGAGCCTGGGATGAGTGGGCAATACAACCTTTCAGACCGCGTAGCGGCATGGAGCCCGTCCCGTTTAGCGGGACGGGAGAGCTTAGCCCACCGCTTCAGCGGCGAGAATACGTGTTAATTGAGCAAGGGAGTCTCGTAGGGGCGGCAGAAAAAGACCTTTACGACCGTTTACAATCGAAGATTATCCTCACGAGCCAAACCGATTCTTATGTCCGACTCCAAGACCCAAGAGCCGAATACAGAGCCGCAATCCGAAGCTCCCTCTCGTCCCGAGCGCTACGAGCCGCAAACCATCGAGCAGAAATGGCTCCAGCGCTGGGCCGAGAACCCTGACCTATACCGCGCCGAGCCGCCTACCTCCGAGCGCAAGAAGTACTACGTCCTCGAGATGCTGCCTTATCCCTCCGGCGCGCTGCACATGGGACACGTGCGCAACTACTCCATCGGCGACGCACTGGCGCGTTATATGTGGATGCAGGGCCACAATGTGCTCCATCCCATGGGCTGGGACGCCTTCGGCCTGCCCGCCGAGAACGCCGCGCTGAAGAACAACACTCCGCCGCGCCAGTGGACGCTGCACAACATCGCCGCCATGAAGGCGCAGATGAAGCGCCTCGGCTTCGCCTACGACTGGTCGAAAGAGCTGGCCACTTGCCTGCCCGACTACTACCGCTGGAACCAGTGGTTCTTCCTGAAGTTCTTCGAGCGCGGCCTGGCCTATCGCAAGAGCAGCAAGGTTAACTGGTGTCCCGAGTGCCAGACGGTCCTTGCCAACGAGCAGGTGTTGCCCAACGGCTGCTGCTGGCGCCACGAGACAACGGTCGTCGAGCAGCGCGAGCTGGAGCAGTGGTTCCTGCGCATCACCGACTACGCCGACGAGTTACTGCAGGGCCTCGACACGCTGGAGGGCTGGCCCGAAAAGGTCAAGACCATGCAGCGTAACTGGATCGGCCGCAGCGAAGGAGCGCTGATCGACTTCAAGCTCGATGGCCCAGCCGGGCCCGCCGGCGACAAGATTACCGTCTTCACCACGCGCATCGATACGATCTTCGGCGCGACGTCGTTGCAGCTTGCACCGGAACATCCGATGATCGCCGATATCATCGCCGACGATCCCGAGCTGCAAGCCAAGGTCGAAGGATTAATGAACGAGCAGCGCCGTGCCAAAGAAGCAGGAGATGTTGGCGCCATCGAGAAACACGGCGTGGCGACCGAGCGCTACGCCATCAATCCGTTCAATGGCGAGAAGGTTCCTATCTGGGTGGCGAACTACGTCCTGCTCGACTACGGCACCGGCGCCATCATGTCCGTGCCCGCGCACGACGAGCGCGACTACGAGTTCGCGAAGAAGTACGGTCTCGATATCCGCGTGGTGATCCTGCCGCGCCGCGAGCACGATCCGCCGCGAGAAGAAGGCGCGCCCGACGAGCCGATTTTGCCGTTTACCGAGACCAATAGCTTGCTCATAAACTCCGGCCCCTTCGAAGGCTTGCCTTGCGAAGAAGCCATTGCAAAGATGTCGAAGTATGCCGAAGAGCACGGCTTTGGCAAGGCAACTATAACCTTCCGCTTGAAGGATTGGGGCATCAGCCGTCAGCGCTATTGGGGTACGCCCATCCCGATGATCTACTGCCCGACCGACGGCATTGTTCCGGTGCCGGAGAGCGACTTGCCAGTGCTCTTGCCGGAGAATGTGCACATAACTTTAGCCGGCGGCTCGCCGCTGAAAGACGTGCCCGAGTTCGTCAACGTCGCGTGCCCCAAGTGCGGCGGCCCTGCCCGGCGCGAGACCGACACCATGGACACGTTCGTCGACTCGTCCTGGTACTTCTACCGCTACACCAACCCGGCGCTCGACACCAGGCCGCTCGACACCGACACCGTCGCGTATTGGTTTCCCATCGACCAGTATATCGGCGGAGTCGAGCACGCCATCCTGCACCTTATCTATTCGCGCTTCTGGACGAAGTTCATGCGCGACATCGGCGTGGTGAAAAACGACGAGCCCGCTGCGCGCCTGTTCACCCAGGGCATGGTGATCAAGAACGGCGCCAAGATGTCAAAGAGCCTGGGCAACACGGTCTCGCCCGACGACATGGTGACGCGCTACGGCGCCGACGCTACGCGCATGTACACGCTGTTCGCCGCGCCACCTGACCGCGATCTCGACTGGCAGGATGCCGGCGTCGAAGGTGTCAGCCGCTTCCTTGGCAGGGTGTATCGCTTCGTCGCGAGGAACGCACCCTCTGATTTGTCATCAGTTTCTGATTCGTCATCACGAGGCGCAGCCGAGGGATCTGCTCTTTCTCCCGCTGCCAGAAAGATTCAGCGCAAGCTGCACCAGACCATCAAGCGCATCACCGACGACTTCGGTGGACGCTGGCACTTCAACACCTCCATCGCGGCCATCATGGAGCTGGTCAACGAACTCTACGCCTGCGAAGACGCCGTGCAGCAGAACCCCAGCCAGGCTGCGCCCGCCGCGCTCATGGCTGACGTGCAACGCGACCTTGTCTTGATGCTCGCTCCCTTCGCGCCTTACCTCGCGCACGAGCTATGGGAGATGCTCGGCCAAACCAGCGAACTTCTCCGCGCGCCCTGGCCGAAGTACGACCCGGAACTGGCGAAGGAAGAAGAGGTCGAGATCGCGGTTCAGGTCAACGGCAAAATCAAGGCGCGCATCACCGTCCCCGCCGACGCCGACGAAGCCACCGTCCGCGAACTCGCCCTCGCCGACGAAAAGGTCAAAGCCGCCATCGAAGGCAAGGAAGTGGTGAAGGTGCTGGTGGTGAAGGGCCGGCTGGTGAATATTGTGGAGAAGTAGAGGCTGTCGAAGCCCTGACTCAATCTCCCGTACACACGCTTCGGTGCCGATGTGGGCCGATCGTTGACAATTGGGGCGAACAAGTCGCGCAAGCTTGTGCTAAGGCCTGTTAACAACGATTGATCCTTCGGGTCGTGTCCTAACGCCTGCATATTGTGTTACTTCAGCTTCGCATACTCCGCCTTGGCCTGGCGGTAGATGGGAATGTCGGGATCGGCATCTTTCCAGAGAGTGAGAAAGTCCTGATACGACTTGCGCGCCGCGTTCTTGTCGCCCATCATCACCTGCGCGCGGGCAAGCTGGAGGTGAGCGAGGGCGCCGATGAGAGAATTTACGACTATCCCTGGATGATCGATGATCTTCTGAAATTCCGTTTGCGCTTTGAGCGGCTCGGCAAGTTGTAGATATGCGAGACCGCGCAAGTACGCTGGATACAGGAGGGGCAAAGGGGTGAAGTAGCCGAGCCGAGCCTCTGGTTGCAACGCCGTGATAGCTCCGCCCGGATTGCCTCTTTCGAGTTCAATTGCAGCTCTGATCGAAGGAAGACTAACCGTACTTACACCTGTGCTTAGGGGAAACTGTTGACTTAGGTGGGCTGCGACGTCCTCAGCCTCGGTCACGCGGTTGACACGTGCCATTGTCATGGCCACCGGCACCTGTATATTCTGTCCCTTATCCAGCCAGACCAGATGTCCCATCAACTCGTCTGCTCTATGTAAATTGCCAATATCCGCTTCTACTAGGGCCTCAGAAGCAATCCAGTACGCAGCCATGTCCTCAGTATTGTCCCGCCTGGCTGCCTGCATGGCGCGCTGGGCAAGCTCACGGGCTTTTGCGCGGCGACCGAAGTAAGTTTCGGTAACCGACTGAGCACCAAGTAATGGTGCAGCTCCAGGCTTGCCCTCCGCCCAGGTTACCTGCTCCTGCATAGCCGCTTCGTCGCGCTGAAGAAATGCCAGGAGATAGCGCGCGTCTCGCAACAATACAGTGTCCACATTACGCGAGCGCGCCTCGTCGTAAGCTGCTTTCGCCTCCTCGGGCTGCTCCATCGCCATTTCCGACCGCATGAGGTTGTAATATGGCGCGTAATTGTCTGGATTAATCCGGAGCGACTCGCGAGCTTCGGCAATTGAGTTCCGATACTCCCCTTGTTCTCGAAGATAGGCGCTGAGATTATTGTGCGCTACCGAGTCTCGCGGATAGGCTCTCGCCAATTTTCTCCAGGCGCCCGTTGATTTCTCGACTTCGCCAGTGACAAAGCCGTAATAGTTTCCCTCAATGTAGAAGCGATCACGCTGAGTTGCCCGATCGCGGAGATCGAAAGCCCTCTTCGAACTTTGGCGGGAAGTGGGACCGTCACCGAAATTCGCGTACATCTGCGCCAGTACAGCGTGGGCTTTAGCGAAGTCGGGATCAAGGTCGACCGCTCGCCTGAGATAAGGAATGGCCGCAGCTTCTCCGTTTCTTTCCTTTTCTCTCGATCCCAAGGTGTAGGCCTGGAGCGCCTCCACTGACGCACTTGTGGCTATATCCAACGGCTGGTTGAAATCTCGCAGCGAAGCCTTTGGCTCGCCCAGTTTGCCGCGCAATCTGTGCCCCGCTTCGCCCAGAGCATGTACGATTTGGTTGCGAGAATCAGCTTCGACGTCCGCCTTCGTCCACTCTTTGCCCGTCTGGCAATTCGTCGCCTTAAGCGAAATCTTGTAACGATTGCCCAAGTCAACGATGGAGCCTGTGACCAGTACTGCGCTCTTCGTTTGCCGGCAGACTTCCAGCGCAATCGCCGGTGTCATCTTCTCGGTTTCCGGCAGGTTCATCTGCTTCAACGTGGCGCGAATCTTGTCAGGCGCTAGCAGGTTCAGGAAGGGCGACTGCTGCAATTCTACAGTAAGGGCGGTGTTAAGCGCGTCGTCCAGCACCGCGTCACCAGTATGGTTTTCGAAGTCGGCGACGACAATGGTGTCGGTGTTGGTTAGTTTACGAGCATTGCGTATTCTCTGGTAATAGAGTCCTCCTGCGAGGATGGCAATAACAGCGGTTACTGCGACCGCGTACTTCCATCGCTCGCGGGGAGTCTTAATCTCTTCCACGGTCGTTGTCTGTACCTGCTCCAAACTGTTCTGAAGATCGACCGCGGTTTGGTATCTCCTTTCAGGCTGTTTCTCTAAACACCTGCCAACGATTGATTCAAGTTCAGGCGAGATCTCCGGAGCCAACTCGCGTATGGGTTTTGGCTCGCGGTACTGGATGGCGTCGTGCACGATGGCTTCGGTTTCGCCGGTGAAGGCGCGCTCGCCAGTGGCCATCTCATAGAGAACCAGGCCGAAGGAGAAGATGTCGGTGCGCGCGTCGAGCGGCTCGCCGCGCACCTGCTCGGGAGACATGTATCCTGCAGTGCCCAGCTTCATGCCCGTGCGGGTGAGGGTGGTTTCTTTGGCTGGACCCAGAGCCCCTGCCGGGGCTCCGCTTGGGTGGAGTACGCCTTCAGGCCTGCAATCAGCGGCCTCTTCACTGTTTTGAAGGGGCGCACCTTTAGGTGCGCCATCGGGGCTGTTGATCTGATCTTGCGGGGGAATCAATCCCGATGGGGATTGATTCCCCCGCTCATCTTCGAGCGAAGCCTCATCGGCGCGGCTGAAGCCGCGCCCCTTCTCATCGCCATTCGCCGGACTGAAGTCCGGCACTACCTCGGCGCGTGCCCCATCCACAGCGGGTGCCCCATCCCGGCTTCGGTTGCCGGGGTGGGGCTTTTCGGGTGCCCCACTCAACCATCTTTGGGTTGAGTGGGATTCATGGGCGTCGATCGCCATCACCTTCGCCACCCCGAAGTCCAGAATCTTCGCCACGCCCTTCTCAGTGATGAAGATGTTGGCGGGCTTGATATCGCGATGGATGATCCCCTTCTCATGCGCGGCCCCCAGCCCAGCGGCAATCTGGATGGCGACCTCCAGCCCTTCCGGCTGCGTCAGCCGGAAGCGGCCGTCGGCAAGGTGATCGCGCAGGGTCTTGCCCTTCAACAATTCCATCGCGATGAAGGGATGGCCTTCGTGTTCGTCGAAGTCGTAAATCGTGCAGATGTTGTGATGATTCAGCGCGGAGACGGCGTGCGCTTCGCGTTCGAAGCGCTCGCGTGCTTTGGGATCGTCGCCGACCTCTTCCGGCAGGAACTTCAGCGCCACCGCGCGGCCCAGCTTCAAGTCCTCGGCGCGATAGACCAGCCCCATGCCACCGCCGCCGATCACCTCCAGCACGCGATAATGCGACACGATCTTGCCGGTCAGACGACCGACTTGCAGTCTGGCTTTGGGAAGAGCTTCTTCAAGGGAATCAAGAGCAGGTCCCTCGCCTCCCCCTCGTCCGCCAAGGGCGGACTCGGGGTCTGCTCGGGATGACAATGACTGCGAGGTTGCGCTATCGACCGGCCCAACCCACTCGACCGGCACCATCAGCCGGTAGCCGCGGCGAGGAATGGTTTCGATGTACTTCGGCTCTTCCGGAGAGTCACCGAGCACCTTCCGCAAGCGCTTGATTGTGTTATTGATGCCGTGGTCGAATTCGACCACGGTGTCATTGGGCCAGAGTTTCTTCTTGAGCTCATCGCGGGTGACCACATCCCCTTGACGCTCAGCCAGAAGGCGAAGAACCTGAAATACCTGTTCAGGCAGTAGCGTCGACCCGCCGTTCGCGCGCAGCTCACCCGCTTGCAGATCCAACTCGAAGCCCGCGAAGCGCGCGCGCCTGGCCTGCGTCCCTTCCATGTCTGACCTTAGGGCGCAATATTACTCTCGGACTCGGGCTGATTAAAGGTACTTTTGCGCAGCGATGTTCCATCCCTAAAGGCTTCTGTTGCTGTCGCTTGCCTCGCTCATGAAGAAATTAGCTAGATGTTAGCTCCTGTGCATCGACCTGCCTTGCCGCTTCGGACGATACTCCGCAACGTGGCAGTACTGATTTCAACGTGGATCCGGCCTTAAAGAAAGGAAGGCAGACTATGAACCAATTCTTTGCATTGACTCGTCACCGGAAACTGCTTAAGACGCTCGTACTTGGTGCGTGCATCCTGGGGCTTTGCAGTTTCGCTGCAGCTAAACAACCCACGATTATCACTTTCGATCCGCCGGGATCTGTGTATACAAGCGTTTACGATATAAACCCCTCGGGAACGATCGTCGGATGGTACCTCGACGCAAACTATGTAGTTCACGGTTTCCGGCGCACACCCGACGGCAAGTTCACCTCGTACGACGCGCCAGGAGCGGGCACAGGACCGTATCAGGGCACAGAGTTGCTCAGCATCAACGTGCTCGGAGCAATGGGCGGGACATTCCTCGATTCGAACAACATCTTGCACGCTTTCCTGCTCACTCCGCGAGGCAAGTACACGGTCTTCGACGCTCCAGATGCGGGTACGGGGACAGGGCAGGGTACGTTTCTATTCAACATCAATGACCTGGGAGACGCCTCGGGAGAATACATTAACCAAGGCAATAATCTCCAGAACACCCAGGTATGGCATGGGTTTTTCCGCGCTGCTGATGGCGTGATCACGGAATTTGATGCCCCGGGAGCTGGCACGGGACCCGGACAGGGCACAGACCTCTGTACCGCCGATTGTCTGAATGCGTCAGGAGCGACTGCCGGAGGCTCCATTGATGCGACGAACGTTTCCCACGGCTTCGTCCGCAGCAGGGACGGAGATTTCACCCTGTTTGACCCTCCGGGCTCCGCTAATACCTTCCAGTCGGGCATCAATGCGGGGGGCGACGTGTCCGGATCCTATATCGATTCGGACGGCGTGAATCATGGGTATATACGCGCCAAGCAGGGCCACTTCACTGACATCAACGTTCCGGGTGCGGGCACCGGCAGCGGGCAGGGAACCATTGCCGATAGCATCGCGGACGGGGGCGCCGTAGCGGGCTACTACGTCGACGCGGAGAATGTCAGCCACGGTTTCACCCGCGCTCCGAGCGGCAGGATAACGACCTTCGATGCTCCGGGAGCTGGTACGGGTGCTGGACAGGGCACCGGTTTCTTGAGCGCTAACAACCCGTCCGGCGCAGTCGCGGGAACGTACGTCGACAGCAGCTACGTCTCACACGGCTTCCTGCGGACCCCGTGCGACGATGACTCGGAATCCGTCGCCGGACCGAGCTTGCAGTAATTCAAGGACACGATAGATGCCCCGGTCCAACTGTAATTAGTGTTTTCGGCAGGGCGCGGCTTCACCGCCGCGCCTTCCTCTCCTACATGACAAATTCCCATTTCGGGAATCTCTTACCACCTCCGTAACCTCTGCGCCGCACTTTTCCCGTGCAGGTGACTTAAGCACCCCGTAAACTGCCCTCGAGGACGCCATACGTGTGTCCCTGCGGGCGAACTGGCAGATCGCGGAATCGCGGAATCCGCTAAGCTCTTTGAAATCTATAATATGGTCTATAAGTCTTTTGGAATCAAGAATTTGCGGCGAAAGTGCGTGTTGATTTGCATGTAAGCATCATGGAATCAATAATTTGCACGAGGTGGTATACCATTTTTTTACGTGATTCCGCGCATTATCGGACATTACTTCCGTTGTCGGATGTCATACGCCAGGTTCGGCGTCGCCTGCCGCCGCTGACGTGGCTCCGAGTCGTTGTTGCGGAAGATGCCCAGAGCTTCCTCCGCGGGCTGGAATCGTGCCGCCGACTAAAGTCGGCTCGGCGTATGGAGTTTAACGGCAGTTCGGCACGATCGAGGTCGTGCCCTGACGCGGTTCTTCGCACAAAGCCGAAGCTGGGTCCGGGTGTAACAGGTTCGTCGTCTTTTGGCCAACCTGTGAAAACACCCTCTCAGGCGGCAGAGCTACCCGCGCGTAACGCGTTTTGTTCCTGCCGCTCGGTGGCCTGGAGAAATCGCGTCAGACCCAGCCTCATGCCTTGCACAGCGTGAGAGTTGTCGCCTGACAGGCGCGCGTGACTGATGCACTGAACCTGGCAGTACGTTTATCCGTGCGCTAGCTTCAGTCCAATAATGCCCATGACAATCAGGGACGCGGAGCCCAGGCGCGCGAGAGTGGCCGGCTCACCGTACATCAGGATGCCGACGATCAATGTGCCCACCGCACCGATTCCGGTCCACACTGCATAAGCAGTTCCCATGGGAATGTTTCTCTGCGCAAGCCAGAGGAAGCTACCGCTGGCAGCCATGAACAACACGGCCATAACTGCACCTTGCATTCGCCGATCAGGGTTCTCGGCCATCTTGATTCCGAGCGGCCAGCCGATTTCAAGCAGTCCAGCAACGACCAGATAAATCCACGGCAAATTTCACCTCCGCAGCTGCAATGTGAATGGGACTCGCAGCCGATGATAGTTCAAACCCGGACGCAGAGTGTGTCATTAGCCTTTCGGGGGACGATCGTCACCTTACTCATGCAAACCTTGGGTACGCAAAGCCCCCTCCTCCTACTGGTCCCGCAGCGTCTTCACCGGATCAAGTCTTGCCGCGCGATAGGCAGGCGCACTGCAAGCCGCCAGCGCCACCAGCAATAGCACCAACGAGACTGCGACGAACGTCACGGTGTCGAGCGGTCGCACGCCATAGAGCATCCTGCGCATGAGACCGGTCATTGCGACCGAGGCAACCAGCCCGATCCCCAGCCCGATGCATGCCAGGCTCATGCCCCTGCTGAGGATCATGCGAAGCACGTTTCCCCGCTGAGCGCCGAGCGCGATGCGCACTCCAATTTCCAGCGTTCTCTGGGCTACCAGGTACGACAGTAAGCCATACAGGCCGACGACACCGAGAAGAAGCGCGACCCCTGCGAAGGATGACAAAAGCAAGGCTTGGAATCGCTGCTGTGCCGCGGAGCGAGTTACGTTGTCCTCGAGCGTGTGCACGTCGAATAGCGGAAGGTTCTTGTCGAGTTGCGCCACTTGAGCACGGACCGCCGGAATCAACGCTACCGGGGTCAAGTGCGGTTCGAATCATCAGGCGCGGGGGAAGGATCGCCGCCTGCGTGAAGGGCAGGTAGTATTCGGGAGCGGGTTCAGCGGTGAGCCGAGTGGACTTAACGTCGCCGACGACGGCGATGATCTCACGCGGCACCTCCTTGACGACGCTATCGTTCAGGCCTGGGGCGATGTGTTTGCCGATGGGATCTTCGCCGGGGAAGAACGTCTTGGCGAAGGCCTGGTTCACGATGACGACGGGCATCGATTTGTCGCTGTCGGTCTCCTGGAACTCGCGGCCTCGCAGGACCGGGATTCGCAGCGTCTTGAAGTAATCGGGGGCCGCGATAGACGCGCGCGCCGTATTGCGCTCCCCTTCAGGCAAAGGGTGGCCTTCGATATCGAAGGAAATCGTCATGCCGTCGGGCGACAGCGGCAGCGGCCATCCGGTGCTGACGGACACTACGCCGGGCAGGCTGCGCAGGCGCGTCAAGAGCTGCTCGTAGAACTGGAGTTGCTGGTCGTGAGGATACCGGCTGTCCGGGAGGGCCACACTTGCGGTCAGTACATTGCGGCCATCGAAGCCGGGATCGACCTCTAGAACGTGCACGAAGCTGCGGATCAGCAGGCCTGAGCCGATCAGCAGCACAAGCCCAACGGCGATCTCGGCGATAACCAACGCGTTCTGGAGCCGATGCTGTCCCCGTCCTGTGGTCGCTGTGCGCGTTCCGTCACGTAACGCGGTGGATGGATCGACCCGCGCCACACGCAATGCAGGCAGTACTCCAAAGAGCGGCCCGGTCAGGACAGACACCCCCACGGCAAATGCGAGCACAGTTGCGTCGATCGAGATGTCGCCGGAGCGAGGAAGGTCGGAGGGAAGCAGGCCCACGACGGCGTGCAACAGAAATCGGGACAATACGATGCCTGCGAAGCCGCCCAATAGCGACAGGACGAGGGACTCCACCAGCATCTGACGCACGATCTGCGTCCGGCTGGCGCCCAGTGCCGAGCGCACTGCGACCTCCCAGCGTCGGCGCGAGCCGCGAGCCAGGAGCAATCCGGCAACGTTCGCGCACGCGATTAGCAATACCAATGCGACGGCAGCGAACAGGATGCGCAACGCAGGGCGGGTGTCGCCTACAAGAGCGTCAATCTGAGGAATGACCGTCCCCGCTGTGAAGTGCACATTGGTAGTCGGATACTCGGAGGCTAGCCTGCGCGCGATCACTGTGAGGTCCGCTGTGGCCTGCTCGATGGAGACACCGGGCTTCAATCTGCCAACCAGGTTCAGCAGGTGCGCTCCACGCTGGCCAGTCATGGGATCGCCAGAAGGATCGTAGGTGTCGTCGGCAATCGAGGTCCAGAGCATCGGCGCGGGATTCTGAATGGGAAACTCGAAGCCGCGCGGCGTGACGCCAATCACCGTGTAGCTGTTGTTGTCGAGCGTGATGGAGCGTCCTACAATGTCGCGCGCCGAACCGAACGCCGACTGCCACAGCTCGTGGCTCAACACCGCGATGTGAGTGCCGGCTTTTTCGTCATCCAGGGTCACACCCCGGCTGATCGCAGGCTCGACGCCAAGGACCTCGAAGAAATCGGCAGAGACCATCTCAGCGTCGAGGTGCTTCGGGTCGCCGACTCCCGTCAGGGTGACGTCCGTGTCGTGATAGGCGGCGAGTCCGCTGAAGGAATGGTTCTGCGCGCGCCAGTCGAAGAAATCGGGATAGCTCATGGCGCCGGGCGAGTTGGCTGGCGCCGGACGGCGATCATTCAGCGATCCGACGGAGACCAGACGATCCGACTCGGGGAAGGGAAGGGGCCGAAGCAATACCGCATTGACCACGCTGAACATCGTGGTGGTCGCGCCGATGCCCAAGGCCAGCGTCAGCACCGTGGTGAGCACAAAGCCCGGGGCTTTTGCGATCTGGCGCAAGGCAAAACGAAAGTCATGCCACAGCTTCAGCAGCATTGAACGGCTCCAGAGAAATACATGATCATCGGCAAATCGCAATTTACCCGCCAACGTATGTTACTGGTTTTCAGTAGGATAGGCGCGAGACGGCGGCGGTGAGCGTCCGCAGTGAGAGTGGGGCGTCCGAAAACGGACGAGGAAATGCGTATCCCAAAAGCCTAAGCTCCTGCATCTCCGTATGCGGCGCTGAATCAATTGAGGTCACGTTCTAAACTGCATATCGCATAGGCAATGTTAGCGGGGCGCCTTTGAAATCGGTATCGGGCGGGTTACGCCGCATCCGGAACGCTCCATCGGGACCCTTCAGGAGAAGACGCCATGAGCAATGTCACGTGAGCTCTGAGACAAAGGGCCGTCAGTGAAGTGAGAGAGTATGTGGTGATCTCGCTGTACCTCTTTGTCGTTTTCTCCCTGCTCATCATGTACAAATCGATGATTCTCGCGCAGCATCACATCTCCTTCGCGCGCCACGGATTTGCGCTGCTGAACGCCTTGGCTCTTGCCAAGGTCATGCTCGTTGCCCGGGAGTTGAATTTGGGAGATCAGTTCAACGATGCGCCGCTAATCTATCCGACACTGATAAAGTCGTTTGCGTTCACCGTTGTGCTCGCGGGTTCGGCGGTGGCCGAAGAAGTCGCAATCGGCGGGCTGCATGGCAAGTCGTTTCATCAAAGCTTTGAAGTCGGTGGCGGGAGTCTGACCGGAAACTTGACGGTTTCGTTCCTGGTATTTGTCATGCTGATTCCCTTTTTCGGCTTCATGGAGCTGCGGCGGGTTTTCGGACGATGTGATCGTAGGGGTCTTTTTCCGACCGCGGCAGCTGCCGAAGCTGCCTATCTCAGGGGCGTAGGGTGTTGTATGTTGCTTGGCCTTCGACCAGCCGTCTTCAGACCCGCTGGTTCGAGTCTCGCGCAGCCATCTTTCCGGCTTTGAGAGCGCCGGCAACGAAACATGTCCCCGATTCCTAACCGAGAGGCTCCCTCGCGGTGTCAGGTTCCGATCACTACTCCGCCATCAACAGAGATCACGGCCCCGTGGATAAAGCTTGCCTGGTCGGATGCCAGCCAGGCATATGCGTTGGCAACGTCTTCAGGTGTTCCCATGCGCCCAATTGGGGTGTGAGCCACCATCGAATCGAGGACTTTTTCGGGCATCGCTTTCACCATGGCCGTTGCAATGAACCCCGGAGCGACAGCATTCACTCGAATCTTGTGCTTCCCGAGTTCACGGGCCCAGGTGCGAGTCATTCCGATGACTCCCGCCTTGGAGGCGACGTAGTTGGTCTGGCCAAAGTTTCCCAGCAGTCCGACAACCGAGGCAGCGCACAGAATTACTCCACCTCCGGCCTTAATCATGTGCGGAACGACGGCGCGGGTGCAAAGGAAAACGCCTTTGAGATTGACCCCGATCACGGAGTCCCACATTTCGTCGGTCATGGTGGCCAGAGGACCGTTGCCATTCCACTTCACCAACTGAGCATCGCGAACAATACCGGCATTGTTGATGAGGATATCGATTCGGCCCCAGCGCTCCACAACCGCGGCGACGGCAGACTCGACCGCGTCTGCACTGGTTACGTTTACTGTTTGAAAATGCCCCTCGCCTCCAGCCCATTTGATCGCCGATTCAAGTTGCGTGGCTGCCTGATCGAAAACATCCCAAGCCGCGATGCACGCGCCGTCTTCGGCCAAGCGCAACGCCGTGGCGCGGCCGATGCCGGCGCCGGCGCCGGTGATGATGGCGACCTTCCCGCGCATACCCTCCTGTCTCGCCTTGCGGCGGCTGTCGTGAAAGGTGGTTGGGTCAGGGATTGGAGTTTCGAGTGATTGGTTAATATGACTGGCGGGTGTGGCTTCCGTGGTTTGGAGAGCGTTTTCGGTGGCAGAATCCTTCTCAGTAAGAGGCATTGGAGCACCTGTTGGTTCGGTTATTTCCGCGAAGCGTAGTGTTCGCGTTGATCGAGCTGCAACTGGGGGGCGCCGCGTAAGAGATTAGTCCTGTCTGCCGCAGTGCGTCAAGTTCTGCGGCGAAGCTTTGCTTTTCGGGGCTTTTTTGCCGGTTGGCTGCGCGAGAGTGCGGCCTCCAGTTCCGCGATGCGTTTCTTCAGATCGCCCACCTCGGCCTCTGCATCGCTGTTGACTTTTCTTCCGGCAGAGCTGCGTGTCTTGGGCTCCGCCACTGGCTCGATAGGCCCGGGATCCGGCGGCACAACGGCTCCCGTCGGCGGCTGCGCCCGACCACCGCCCATCATCTCGAAGGGGTTCATCGTCGGAGGCATGGCCCGGTAGGCATTCTGGTAGATCTCCATCATGAATTTCATGTAGCGGAGCGCCGTTTCCTGGGTCGCTTTGCCGGAGGCGACGATCATCTGCCGCAGCACATCCAGGGGAAAAACAGAGCCGGGCGCCTTGGCGTCTTCCAGCACAATCTGTGCCAGGATGAGCCGCGTAATGTCCTCGCCAGTCGACGCATCGACCACTTGCACGTCGTGGCCATCCCGTACCAGTTGAGCCACCTGGTCCTGGTTAATGTACTGGCTTGTCAACGTGTTATACAGCCTCCGGTTCTCGTACTTTTTGATGATCAGGGGCTGAGACGCTTTATTTTTCATTTGGGGCTTTACAAGCATGCCGAGAAGAGCAATAATCGTTATGTTGCAGTGCAGCATAAAATGCAACATCGAACCTAAACGATCGCTATCAAGAAGGAGCAAACCATGCCGAATACCTCAAAGTCAAGCAAGAAGGACCCGACGGCCAATGGCGCCGCGGTGACTGAATTCGTAGACGCTTTCACTCCTCTTTACCTGAACGGAGTCGAGCGGATGGCCGAGTTGCAGAAGAAGTCGTTGGACGTGGCCGCCGAGCAGACCGCCGAATGGATCGACGCCTGGAAGAAGGCCTACAGCTTCTTTCCCGTAACCCCGCCGACCGTCATTTTCGACATCGCCGGCCAAGCAGTCCAGACCTACGTCGAGACCCAGAAGAAGGCAATCGACATGGTAGTTGAGCAGAGCAATTCTGTGGCGAAGATCGGCCAAGAGCGGGCCGAGGCGTATTCGAAGATTGCCGGCGAAGCTACCGCCGCCTTCCGGACGTCAGTTGAGCGCTCCGTCGAAGCCCAGAAGAAGGTTCTGGAATTTGCAGCGCAGCAGAACAAGACCATCTGCGAGACCACTAAGAAACAGCTGGCCCCGATAGGCGGACCCGCTACCATGATCGTTGACAGCTTCCAGCAGGGAGCCGAGACCCTGATTGAAGCGCAGAAGTCCTTTCTGGAGGCGACGGCCAAATCGTTCGCGGCTGTATCCAACGGGTAGGCACATGCCGAGCACAGACGAGGCAGTCACGCAGGATGAGCCAGGGCTAACGAGGACTCGCCGAAGGCTATCCTCGTGACTGTCTCAGGGTGTATTGTCGTGTTGCAAAGGAGCCGATAATGAGCGACGAGACCAAGGGCGCCAAGCCGTTTGATCCCATGGAGCCTTGGCGTGGGATGCGCGACGTGTATTTGGACGCCTGGGCGAAGACCATGGTGGATATGGTCAACACCGAGGCGTACGCTCAAGCGACAGGGACCATGCTCGATACCTATCTCACAGCTTCTGCTCCCTTCCGCGAGGCCGTGGAAAAAGCGATGCTGAAGACGCTGGAACAACTGGCCATGCCCACGCGGGCGGACGTAGTCTCGATTGCCGAGCGTATGACGAATATCGAGATGCGGCTCGACGACCTGGATGCGAAGCTCGATGCGATCCGTAATTTGATTGCGTCGGTCGGGTTTAGTTCTCGCCCGGAACCCGAGATGAGGACGCGGACGGCGCGGAGTACGGTCGTCAAGAAAACGGCGAAAACGGCGAAAAAGGGGAAGAAATAAATGGCGGAGACTTCGGTGATGACCGATCCGGTGACTGATGCAGTTGAACAGCTGAAGCGACTCACCAAAGTCATGACCACCAAGGCGGCCATTGCGCAGACGCCGAAGGAATTGATCTGGACGCTGAATAAGGCAAAGCTCTATCGCTATATTCCGGTTGTCCCCAAAGAAAAGCTCCACCCGGTTCCCTTGTTACTGGTGTTTGCGCTGATGAATCGGCCTTACATTCTTGATTTGCGACCCGGCCACAGCTTTGTCGAGTACATGGTTAGCCAGGGCTACGATCTGTACCTGCTCGATTGGGGAGCGCCCGGACCGGAAGATAAGAACCTGAAGTTTGACGACTACACGCTGGACTATATGCCGCGGGCGATCCGCAAAATGAAGGCAGCCTCGGGAAGCGAGCAATTCAGCCTGCTGGGATGGTGCATCGGGGCGATCCTCACGACGATTTATGCCTCCTTGCGAGGCGATGAAGGCTTGCGAAACCTGATTCTGCTGACGGCACCGCTGGACTTTTCCAACAAGCAGGGGATCACGTTCGCGCGCTGGACGGACGAGCGTTATTTTGACGTCGAGAAAGTGCTGGGCACATTCGGCAACATGCCCGGAGAAATGATCGACTACGGCGCCAAGGCGCTGAAACCGGTGGAGAACTACATCGGCAACTACGTCAAGCTATGGGACAACCTGGATGACCCGCAAGTCGTTGAGGCGTGGCACGCGATGAACACTTGGGTGACTGACAACGTTCCGCTGGCAGGCGGGGTCTTTCGTCAACTGATTGTCGATTTGTACCGGAATGACCGATTGATGCGCGGCGAGCTGATGATTCGCGGTGAGCGGGTTGACGTCAGCCGGATCAAGGCAAACCTGTTGACAGTGATCGCGGAGGGCGACCACATAACGCCGGGTTGCCAATCCGAGTCCATCATGTCGAAGGTCAGCAGCGAGGACAAGGAGCTGTTCCGGATTGCGGGTGGACACATCGGTATCATGGCGGGCAGCGGCGCAGCCAAATACACCTGGCCTCACATCAACGGGTGGCTTGCCCCTCGGTCGCGATAACGGGACCCTATGCTTCGCATCGCTGCCTGATTGATCGCCGGCAAAAATCCGATTCGAATTCCTCGAAACTAACATCCCCCGCGTGCCTGAAACTCCAAGCATGCGCCGCAGCACGAGGATGGTCCCCTCTTCCTTCTCACTTCAATGTGCAACCGGACCAAACCGCGCCGCCCAGCCCAACCCACCACCAGAAACCCCACCAGAAATTTCGCCGTCGATTATACTGTGACGCGAATCACTCCGGGCAGCGGCTTCTGTCACAGTCGCATGTGAGTAGCCCGGTTAAGCTGTTATCAATCGCTTGGGACCCAGGTCTCCCGCGAGGCTCAAACAGTATTAAGCCGCTCCCCAAATTGAACAGCCACAGGAGCTGGTGGCAGCCAGCAATGGGAATCAGAGGTAGGCAATGTTGTTAAAGCCCTTCGTCATCAACTCGCATGGACGCATCGTCTTTCCCGGGAACTTCTTTCCTGAGCTGGACTTTTCCGTATTCAAAGGGCAAAAGCAATTCGCGGCGGTCATCCGCAGGGACTTCGGCGAGAAGGCGCCGACCGACATGGAAATTGCCGGGCGTCTAAAAGCGGGCGAATATCGGAACCGCTACGAAGTTTGCCGGGACCTGGTGTTGAACCGCTTCTGGGTGAATCGGTACACGCTAACCATGTACGAAAAGCGGCCGATCCGCTGGCGTGACCTTCCACGGCACAGGGACGATGTGTTTCTGCCGATCTATAAGGCTCGCGACGTATCTGGAGTGGCCACCGCAATCGAGGCTGGTTATCAGGAGCTACCGTCCTCGTGGGACGAGGATATAGAGGACAGAGCATTCCAAATTTTGACGAACGTGCTTCGTAACTCGATCAGCACTGGTGGGGAGCTGCGGCCGGTCCGGCCCACGGTGGAAGAGGCGCTGTCGAACCCTGCGAACCGTACGCGCCATCTGACGAATTACGATCCCGACTACCTGCGGTACAACTACAACGATGTGATCGATTGTCTGCATCCCGTTCCGGAACTGGAAGCACTGATGCGGCAGTGCATGATTCTTCATAACCAGTACCCATGGGACCCGGCAAGCAGCACCCAGGTCGAAATTGGAAGCCTGAAAGACGACGATTATATGGTGGCGTTCTACCCGCGAAGCCACGAGGTGTACCAGTTCATTCGCCGGGTGAAGCATGATGAGCATTGGGGTCCCAGGATCCGGCAGGCGCCGCGACGTCCTTCCCGGCCCGACACCCTGGCCCTGAGTGAACCCATTAGGCCCTACCCGCCCGTGGAGGTGAGCAAGCGGTTCAAAATTCTACCGAGGGTCGAGGCCATCGCCGTCTACGAAGGCGAAGTTGAGTGTAGTAATGCTGACCTCATCCGCAATCATGCGTACTGCTGGTCACGCATGAGCGCTCAAGAAATCTCCGACAAGACCGGCATCGAGCGGCGCTGCTATACCCAGTTGCCGCTGGAGGAGATGGCCCTGCTTGCCGCCAAGAGGGCGCTGGCCAAGTCGGGGCGGAAGCCGGCTGAGATTGGCGCGCTTCTGTTTTGCACTTGCACCAGCACCAAACTGATACCTTCGGTGGCCACATGGCTTTCAGGCGAACTGGGGCTGCTGCAGACCCATAACTCCAGCGACATTGTGGCGGCCTGCGCCGGCATGTCCTACGGCGTTGCCGAGGCGGTGCGCCAGCTGCAGGAGATTGAGCGGCCTGTCCTGGTCGTCTGCGCGGAAAAGTTTTCTGACAAGATAGGGACCGTCCGCACTTCACGGATGATCTTTGGCGATGGCGCCGCAGCCATGGTGATTGCCCCTGCGCCCGAGGGAGTGCCCTCGGATATCGAATTTTTCCAGACCTACGCCAGCGGCCCGTGGTCGGAGGTGAACTCGATCATCTGGCCAAATCCCGAGTTCGATAACAACATCACGGTCTATGGGCCGGAGGTCAAGGCCCTGGTAACCCGGTATCTGAAGGAGATGATGGGCGAGCTGGCGAAGCTGCCGAGTGCCAGCGGAAAGGGCGCGTCGCTCATCGATGACATCGATCTGGTGGTGCCGCACCAGGCGAACAAAAACATGGTCCTCACGCTGGCGGAAGCCGCCGGAATTCCGGGCGACCGAATTTTCTTCAACATCGAACGTGTCGGCAACACTTCCTCGGCCAGCATTCTCATGGCGGTGTATGACGCTGTGCGCGAGGGAAGAATTGACCGCCCCATGCGGATCTTCGCGCCGGGATTCGGCGCGGGTGCGGTGGGGGGCTATCTAGTCATGCGGGTCGATCCCGCGGTTGTAGACATCAGTGTGGAAGACAGGAGCTTAGAAATGGCGAACGCTACCTCAGAAAGCGGAAACTTTCAGCCGACATCTCTCGCCGGGCGCGTGGCACTTGTTACCGGCGCTTCGCGCGGCATCGGGCGGGCGATCGCCTTTGAACTGGCGCGGCGCGGGGCCAAAGTTGCCCTGAACTTTCGATCGGAGGTCAAACATGCCGAGAATGCAGCCGAGGAGATCGCTGAAATCGGCGGCGAGTGCCTGCTGGTTCAGGGCGATGTGGCGAAGAAAGGCGAAGCGGCGCGCATCGTCAAGGAAGTACTCGACAAGTGGCAGCGGCTCGACATCCTGGTGAATAACGCCGGCATTACCCGCGACCGCTCCATGCGCAAGATGACCGACGAAGACTGGGTATCGGTTATCAATGTCAATCTGAACGGTACCTTCTACTGCACCAGCGCCGCAGTGCCCGCGATGATGAACCAACGGTTCGGACGGATCATAAACATCAGCTCGGTAGTAGGGCAGATGGGAGCCTTCGGGCAGGCGAACTACTCAGCCAGTAAAGGTGGCATCATCGCGTTCACCAAGACGCTGGCGCTGGAACTGGCCAAGTTCAACGTTACCGCCAACGCTATTGCGCCAGGCTTTACTTCGACGGAAATGGTCGATGCAATTCCGGAAGAGATTGCGGCCCAGATCAAGGCGAAGATTCCACTTGGACGCTTTGCCACGCCAGAGGAAATTGCTAAGGCCGCCGCCTTCCTGGCTGCCGATGGGGACTACATCACCGGCCAGGAGTTGAACGTGAACGGTGGGTATCACATGTAGGTTGGAGCCACGAGAAGCAGTATCTGCATTCCGCCGATACTTGATGAGTGACGAAGTGGGAGTGCGTATTCATGGCAACTGAAGCTGCCAAACCGGCACCGAGTTCTATCGAAGACCAGATCGAAAACCTCCGTCGAAAGCGCTCCAAAATCGCCATGGGCGGCGGGAAAGAGCGAATCGACAAGCAGCATGCTGCCGGCAAGCTCACGGCCCGAGAGCGCATTGATCGCTTGGTAGATCAAGGAAGCTTCCAGGAAGTAGGCCTCTTCGCCCAACACCGCTCCACCTACTTTGGCATGGCGGAAAAGGAAGTTCCCGCAGACGGAGTGGTGACAGGGTGTGCCAAGGTTGATCGCAGGACCGTACATCTGGCCAGCCAGGACTTTACCGTGCTAGGCGGCGCAGCCGGAGAAGTTCACTGCTCGAAGATTGCGGACACGATGCAGCTTTCCCTCAATACGGGCAGCCCTTTCATCTTCATCAACGATTCCGGAGGGGCCCGGGTTCAGGAAGGAATAGACAGCCTCGCGGGATACGGCCGAGTGTTCTACCACAACGTGATGCTCTCAGGGACGGTTCCGCAAATTTCCATCATTTGTGGCCCGTGCGCCGGTGGCGCTGCTTACAGTCCGGCTCTCACCGACTTCATTATTCAGACCAGGGGCGCGCAGATGTTTATCACCGGGCCTCAGGTCATTAAACAGGTAACCGGTGAGGTGGTCACAGCCGACCAGTTGGGGGGGCCTGCCGCGCAAATGAATTGCTCCGGCGTCATACACCTCATTGCGGAGGATGACGAGGGAGCGATGTTGCTGTGCCGTCGCCTGTTGAGTTTTTTGCCGTCAAACAACCTGGAAGACCCGCCGCGAATGCCGTGTGAAACCTCTATCGAAGACGATCCTGAGCTGAACCATCTGGTCCCGGTCGAGCCCAAGATAAGCTACGACGTGCGCGAAGTGATCCGGCGAGTGGTGGACTACCAGGATTTCTTCGAGTTGCAGCCCGGCTTCGCTGCCAATGTTGTGATCGGGTTCGCGCGGTTGCAGGGCCGGTCGGTGGGAATTGTGGCGAGTCAGCCTGCAGTCCTGGCGGGAGTGTTGGACATCGACGCCTCGGACAAAGTCGCATGGTTTGTGCGCTTCTGTAATGCGTTCAACATTCCATTGCTGACGTTCGTCGATGTTCCCGGTTTCCTTCCGGGAGTTGATCAGGAATATGGCGGAATTATTCGCCACGGTGCGAAGATATTATTTGCCTACTCGGCCGCGACCGTGCCGAAGTTAACGATTGTGCTGCGCAAAGCCTATGGCGGCGCCTACATTGCGATGTGCTGCAAGGATTTGGGAGCTGACCGGGTGGTAGCCTGGCCCACCGCCGAAATCGCCGTGATGGGCGCCGAGGGAGCCGCCGAGATCGTGTTCCGCAAAGAAATCGATGCCGCGGAGGACCGTCAACAGCGCCGCCAGGAACTGATCGACTTGTAC
This sequence comes from uncultured Acidobacteriaceae bacterium, assembly GCA_963782505.1. GTDB lineage: Bacteria > Acidobacteriota > Terriglobia > Terriglobales > Acidobacteriaceae > CAVVDY01. Next base: position 125,309 of record CAWAKG010000042.1, read on the forward strand.
CGAAATACCTTCTCCAATCCCTTTGTGGCGGCGGGCCGCAGGCTGGTGGATGACATCATTGAGCCCGCCGAAACTCGAAAATATTTGGCGCAAGCTCTGGAAAGCCTGCACACGAAGCGTGAGTTTCGACCACCCAAGAAGCATGGTTTGACTCCGCTCTAGGAAGATGAGGTTTGGAATGAGTACTTTTGTACGAGGTAGTGTCGATCCAGCGGCGGTGGCCGAAGCTCTCACCGCCTGGGCTTCCCATTCTGCGTCTGAGTCTGCCTCCCTCGAGACTGTGTCCACGGGAATCACCCCGGAGATCGTGGCGGTCATCGAGGCGGCTGCAACCGCGTTCGTTGGGACGAGCATACGCATCCTTTCGGTTAGGATTTTGTCGGAGTTGGAGTCCGAGTCGGAGCAGGATTCCGGTTCCTGGGCCGGCCGAGGCCGCGACATTGTTCACGCATCGCACAACCTGGTGCAGCGTGGGCACTGATCTTTCGGCCTTAGACCCCTCACCGCGGCCAATTTCATCTTGAAGATGTGATTCTTGAAACTAACGATCGTTATCGACGGCAGGCCCTATGAAGTCGAGGTTGAGGCTACTGAACCAGGACTCGGGCCACATTCTCCAACGTCGGCCAGGGCGACGGTTCAATCATCTGTACTTCCTCCGTTTTCCAAACCGGGCGATTCCTCGGGTATTGATGAGGCCAAGGTGTGCCGTAGCCCCCTGGCTGGTGTAGTGGCACGCCTGCATACCAATCCCGGACAGCAAGTAAAGAAGAACGAACTGCTCCTTGTCCTTGACGCCATGAAGATGGAAATCAAAATAACGGCTCAGGCAGCGGGGACAATCAAGTCGATTGCGGTGACGCCTGGAGATGCGGTAAAACCGAATCAAATTTTGGTCGCCTTTGAATAACAAAGTGCCTCTCTGGCCGACTTCGGCGGCCATGTCCATCGCTAATCTTTCATCAGTGACACGCCATCCCGACACACCGGAGAAATCCTGTGGAAGCATGTCGATGGACAGTACGCGCGACGAACACCATCGGCTGGTGGTCTACGTGAAAACCGCGCGTGCCCGAGCAGAGGAGGAGAGCCAGCGCCGCGCTTGCCTTGGCGCCGGCGACCGCCGCCGTTGCAGTAGGTAACTGTCCTTGGAGGGCGAGGATGTTGGGTAAGTCACTGAAAAGAATGGCTCCTCAGGTAGGACTCGAACCTACAACCCTCCGGTTAACAGCCGGATGCTCTGCCATTGAGCTACTGAGGAGTGTGCGCGCCCGATGATTTCGGGCGGTGCAAATCATGGTTTCTCAAACAGTATATGGATAGCAGTGGGGTTCGTCAAAGCGGAAAGCCGCCGCCGGG